>NZ_BSTL01000012.1 GCF_030269485.1 Actinoplanes sp. NBRC 103695
CAACCAGCAACACGGAGGAACCCGGCCGAGCGCCGGGCCCTCACCATGCCTACAGAACAGCTAAAAGCACGCGAATCGCATTCATCGAATCATAGCTATGGGCCGACGGCCAAGCGAAAGACTGAGGTTAGGGCGAGGAGCGTTGAACCGTGGCAGACCCGGTCCTTCCGGATCCACAGAATCTGCGTAACGAGGCGGACGCATGGGACGCTCAGGCCGATCGGCTCAGTGAGCTGTCCCGATCCTTCGACATCCTTCCGTACGAATGGTCCGGTAAGGCGCACGAGGCGGCCCTCCGAGCGGCCTTCGCTCTGGGGGACTCCGTCGGGCAGGTTGTGCACTCTGCGCGCATGTGGGCCAACCAGCTCCGCTACATGGCCAACAAGGTCGAGGAGAAGATCCGGGAGCTGAACAAGCAGTTTCTCGAGGCTCTCGTCTCGTTGCTGTTCTTCTTCCGGATGCTGCCCTTCGATTTCATCATCATCCCTGCCGCGATCACCCGGATGGCGGTTAACCTGGCTACCCGCCTCGCGAGCCTGGGGGCCGCGTTGGGCCGCGCGTTCCTGGAATTTCTGGCCGGCTTTGTCGTCTACGGCATCGAAGCGTTCGCCATCGACTTGATCGCTCAAGGAATCGGGGCAGGGGCCAGCGGCGCCCCCTTCAAGCTCACCCC
The DNA here is from genome assembly GCF_030269485.1 of Actinoplanes sp. NBRC 103695. GTDB lineage: Bacteria > Actinomycetota > Actinomycetes > Mycobacteriales > Micromonosporaceae > Actinoplanes. The sequence continues at coordinate 674 of NZ_BSTL01000012.1, forward strand.
GTGGGAAGCGCTCGCGGTCGGTCTGGGAGCTCTGCTGGGTGGCCTTTTCTCGATCAACTGGAAAGAGCTGCGCAACGGTCTCCGCGGAGGGGCGCCGGGGGTCAAAGACGGGCCGTCCCTGCCGTCGAATCTCACCGACGTGAACCCAGACGTCAAGCCGGCCACGCGCCAGACGCCCGATTCGGTCCACGGACCCGACGTTCACGTCGACAACCCCAATCTCACGGGGCCCCGTCCCGAGTCACATGCCGGCCCGACCGGGCGTGGGACGGAAGGAATCACCGCGCCGACGCCGACGCCGGTTGTCCGGAGCGCCGGGCTCAGTCCGAGAGCAACGGGTGACGGTCTCGGCCGGGAAACGGTTGCGGGCGGATCGCCCGGCGCGACGGCGCGGCCGGTCGCCCATGTGACCGAGGGGCATGGGACGACACCGCAGGTGGCACACCTGGAACCACCGGGGGGAGTACGCCGGGTCAGCGGGCCTCCGGGCGCCGAGACGCCGTTGCTGAAGAGTCCGCACGCCGACCTGGGCGCTGGTGCCCAAACTCCCAAAGCCGGCGTCGACGGCCAGCAGCCGGCCGGTTTGCGGCCTCTCAACCTGGGACCCGAGTCACCGCACCCGGTCCACGGCGAGTCTTCGATGTCGGCGCATCCGCCCCAGCCGCCGAAGTCGCAGCCGGTAACCCCGAACGCGCACCTTGACGCCGGACACCCGGGTGCGGCGGCGCGCGGAGGAGAGCCGGCCGCGCCGCGGGGCGACCTTCCGACGGCGCAGCCCTCGACCGGACATGGTGCCGCCGGGCAACCGTCCGTACCCCCGCGCGTCTTGAATGATCTTCCCCCGCCGAAGGCGAACGTCCAGCCGCCGGCGCAGCTCCCGAAGACTCCGTCGGACGTCGGCAACTTCCACCAGAATGTCTCGACACCGTCGCACGCCGCCCCGCACTCCAGCCCGGTCGGCCCGCGTCCCGGCGGGCTTTCGGGCGGGGAGCAACCGCGGGTCGATCCCCCCGCCGCTTCTCCGGAGGCAGCTTCGGCCCGCCCGCCCATGGCAGGGACGGGAGAGCGGCCCGGTGGCGGCGATCTCCACCCCGGCCGGCAAGCACCCGAGCCGGTGCGTGCGCCGGTTCAGCCGGGATCGGAGCCGGTGCGTGCGCCGGTTCAGCCGGGATCGGAGCCGGTGCGTGCGCCGGTTCAGCCGGGATCGGAGCCGGTGCGTGCGCCGGTCCAGCCGGGGTCCGAGCCGGTCAAGGTGCCCGGCACGGCCGGTGGAGAGTCGCCGCGGGTGCCGGTTCGGCCCGGTGCCGAGCTGCCGAATGTGCCGGACCAGGCGGCCGGCGCACCGCCCAGATCGACCGGCCACCCCGCCGGTTCCGAATCGCGCCCGCCGGTTGAGGCCGGTGGCCACGCCACGTCGCGGCCATCGTCGCCGGCGTCACGGGACGGCCTGGGCGAACCGGCCAACGCAGGTCGAACCCTGCACAGCGATCCACTGCCGGCCGCGGATCGGACCATGGCCGGCGGATCCGGCGGGTCTCGGCCCACCGGATCGGAGGGTCGGGGGACGCATGCCGACGCTCCCCGGACAGCGGGAAACGAGGTCCCTCGCAACCCGCACGCCGATCTGGAGACGGCCGCCAAGGGGAACGCCGCCGTCGCCGGCGCCATGGACCGACACACCGTCGACGGTCGTCCCGCGCGGATAGAAGACGTACGGGCGGAGGAGAGTCGGGATCTCTGGCGTCACTATTGGGCGGACGTCAAGGCGGACGTGTACCGCCAGTTCATCTCGGACCCCCGTGCGGAGCTCGCGGCCGTCAATGCGCGAGTGATGGACCGCTTCGTCGACAACTTCGTCAGCCACGCCGGCCTCGCGCAGCACATCGACGAGATCAGGCGGGTCGTCCGCAACGAGTTCCGGGAACTGGGTTCGAAGGCTCTGCCGGACGCACTGGGTGAGATCACCAAGTATGTCGGGCGCAGGGCCGGCCTGCGGGAGGATCTCGTCAGCGACATCGCCCAGGGGTTCAAGACGCGCAACCCGGTCAAGATGGCCGAGGCAGCCGACGAGTTCCGGTTCGCGCTGCGTCAGCATCGGGCGGCCGACCCGGACGCCGTCGCCCGGCTGCACTCCCAGCCGCTCGGCGACCGGTCGCTCACCCTGGCCGAGGGTCGTGCTCTGCACGGCGGCGATGAGCGGGCCGCCCGGAAGTGGGCCACAGCGCGGGACAAGGAGTTCGGCGCGCTCAAGCACGACATCTCGAAGTTTCCCCTTCGCGATGTGCAGGTCAGTAATAGGACCCCGACCGTGAGGGCTACTTCGGTCGAGGAGGTGAACGCCAAGTACACCGCCGGGTTGAAGAGTGCCGAACGGGCGCAGTCGGTGTGGCGGGACGCAGCCGGCGAGTACGCGAAGGCCCAACGGCATGCCGCCGCGCTCGTGCGGGAGCTCCGGACGGGCGGCGAGCAGCGCCTGTCCTCCCTGGAATCGCTCAGCCCGGAGGATGCCGTACGGTTCCGCGCACAGCACAGTGCCGGGGTGAAGGCGATGTTCGACAGCACCTTGGGCCGGGCGATATCGAGCGGTGCGAGACCGGGCGGTGCCCACTTCCACATGGCCGAGCGTGACTTCGCCGACGGGCTGCGGGAACTGCGACGGCAGACGATCGCCGACGGTGTCGCCCATCATGAGATGATCCGGCTGCAAAGAGACATTGAGTCCGCGTACGCGGAAGCGACTGCCCGTGGCGTCGGTGAGGCCGACCGGATCGCCGCCCTGCAGCGGGTCCGGGAGACGGTGCGGATCGCCGTCGGGGACCTGATGCGTGGAAACGGCACCCGTTCCCTCGGCGTCGCGACGGTCCGGCACTGGGACGACCTCCAAGAGAAGATGGTTGGTGCGATCCGCCACCACTTCAGCGACGCGGCGATCGCCGAGAACCGCGCGTTGAAACGGGCGACCGCTCACATTCCGGCGGCGAAGACTGAGGTGGCCGTGCCGGCGGCGAAGACTGACGTGGCCGCGCCGGCCGACCGGGCCGGGGAACCGCGGTCACCGCGCCTTTCCGACGATGTCGAGGTCGCGGTCTTGCCGGCGGCTGACGCCCGCGACGCGGTCGAGGCGTTCATGCGGCTCAGCCCCCACTCCCTGGCCTTCGTCCCGGAAGAGACACTGGTCCGGCTGGGGACGGCGTATGTGCAGGAGCGGTACGCGGTGGAGGACATGCCGCCACCGGCCGATCACGTCGTGGCCGATCTGCTGCGGAATGCCCACAGTTTGCACGCGGTGACGCCAGAGCCGGCTCGGGTCGACGGCCTGCTCCGCGACCTCCTCAAAGCCGGTGGTTTTCACGTCAGCGAGGTGCGGAGCGGCACCGTCGTCCACGCGAGCCGCTATCAGGCCGGCCAAGACCTGGACGTGGTGACGGCGGCATCCGCTCTGGCCGAGGTTCCCGGCCTCCGGCGGATCGTGTTCGGCGCCGGCGTCGATCCGGAGGCCGCGCTGTCGGTGTTGAGCCCCGCGCTCCGCCCGCACACCGTCGTGCATGCCCCCTACCTCAAGCCGGCCGAGCAGGCCGAACTGGCGGAGCGGGCGGGGATCACGGTCACCATGGCGGCGCGGCCCGATCCGGTCCTGGCGACCCGGGCGCTGCCGATCGACGCGGCGGGCCGGGTCACCCTTCCGCACCTGGCCGTGGAGTGGCACTTCCGGGGCGGCGACAACCTGAGGAACGCCACGCCATCGGAGTTCGAGAAGCTCGCGGGGCGTACCGCGCATCCGCTTTCGGACGGCGGGGCGGTCGAGTTTCACCACTGGGGCGTCTGGGTCCGGCCAGCGGACGTACCCGTCGAGGTGGCCTTCCAGATCCGCAGCGGCATCCACGCCCACCAGGGCGACATACTGGTCGGTGCGGCCGGCCATCCCGTTTCGGGGCCGATGGCCGCCGAGGCGCGGGCGATCGCCAGGCGGCTGCCCGGTGGGGAGGGTGACCGGATCACCTGGCTGGGTGAACGCCCGGTGGCCGCGGAACCCGAGATCTCGGCGGGCGCGAGGACCGGCGAGAACGCCACGGCGATGCGGGTCCGGCGGTTCGGTGATCAGTTCGACCTCGACGCCGTGCATCAGCTGATCCTGAAACGCGCGCGGGCCGACGCCGACCTGGTCGAGATCAACCTTCCGACGCACACCAGCATGCGCTGGGACGACGGGTTCGAGTCGGTCAAGGACTCGTTCGTCGCCGATGTGCGGGCCGCGGCGGAGCGTTTCCTGGGTCGATCGACCTGGCACGACGCGTTCGATCAGGGGGGCTTCCAGCGGGCGTACGACGAACTGCACGGCTCGCTCGCGCAGCGGCTCGAGGCCCGGGCGCTCTGGGATTCCGCGGCCGGTGGCGCGAAGCAGCGGGTGGATTCGCTGTTCGACACGCATGCGCGGATGTCGGACCGGGCGGCCCTGTTCGGGGAGCGGGGCGTGCAGGCTCTGCGCGCGGAGTTCTGGGAGCGGTTCAACACATTCGCAGCCAAGTCCCTGGATCGGGTCGCGTCGGGCGAGGATTCCGAGCTGGCCGGGCGCCTCGAACTGACCGTGCCCGATCAGGTGCGGATGCGCCTGGACAGCCTGCTCGACACTCATCCCACCGCGCCGCACGGCCTGTCGAGGCGGATCGAGCGATACCTCGACGAGCTGGACGCGGCCGAGTACGGGCGGCGCGCGGCCGACGGCGTCACGGCGGCCGGTGGGCTGAACATCCCCGAAGTGGTGCTGCGGGAGCTGCGTTCCGTCGCGGGCCACGTCGTCCGGGCCGAGCACGAGGCGTGGTTCGGTCCGGACGGCGAATACGGCCTGGAACGATTGTCGCCGGACGTCGTGGTTTCTCGGTTGTGGGCCGCCCGGGTGGATGAAACCCTGGCCGCCGACCGGATGGTCCTGATCGAGAAGGACCTCCGCAGCGGGTACGACTGGCTCGCCCGGCGCGACCCGGATTTCGCGGACAACGTGGCGAAGGGCGCTGGATCCGGCGACAAGATCTCTCGTTCCTTCGCGGACGACAAGGCGGCGGCGCGGGTGCGAGACGCCCAAGCCGCGGAGCGGGCGTACGCAGCTGCGCGCGCGGAACGCGATGTGGCGTCGGCGCAGGCGGCGGTGAAGGCCAGGGCGGCAGAGGCCGAAATGGTCGATAAATGGTTCCGGGCCGGGGAGAGCCCGTTTCGGCCGGCCGGTGAACCGGGCACAGGGGAAAAATCGCTGTTTCCGACGAGTGACGAGATCGAGGCGGAGTTCAAGAAGGCCAAGGACGCGTCGACGTCGGCGGCGGCCGGCGGGGACGCGTATCTCAAGTTTTCGCTCAACAACACTCTCAGCCATCACGTCGAGCGCGCGGTCACCCTGCGCAACGAGTCGCGCCGGGCGGAGGGGCTAACCCCCGACCTGCACGAAGCTCAGCTGGACGACCTCCGGCAGGCTCTGCTGGACCGGGCGAAGGCCCGGGTCTCGGAGACCTTCAGCGATCCGTTCGACGCCGAGACCGGCCTGCCGCGAAAGCCGACGGCCGCCGAGGAGAAGGCCCGCGACGACGACTTGTACGCCTTCCTCGACGAGCTGACCGGAGAGCGGCTTCAGCGGGAGCTCGACAACATCGCCCGCGCGAAGGCCGTCGACGCGGATCTCTCCGCTCATCTGGACACGATAGATCCGTCTTCGATCCCGCACGGAGCGCCCGGGGAACTTGTCGTGGAGAACCTGGCGATCGGCCTGAAGCGTGTCTATGACGAGATCTTCCACTCCGCCGGCCGGGGAGAGGTGCCGCTGGGCGAGCTGCGGAAGGAGTGGACCAGCCGGCTGGACGCCTTCGGAGCCGACCTGCAGCACCGTGTCGACGCCGCTGCGGAGGCTCGCGTCCGGCTGACCGAAGGCGCGGCGGAGTTCCAGAAGATCGAGGCGGACGCGTTGGGCCGGGCCAAGGACCTTCAGCGCCCGGAGCACGTGGCCGAGATGCGAGAGGCTCACCGTGCGGAATATTTCGTCGCGAACGACACGTCGCTGTCCCGAGAGGTGGACCAGCGGACCTGGCTGGGCCGCGAGAAGCTGAAGGTCGACGAGTACAGCGAGACCTTGAGCAGGCGCCAGTGGCAGGCGACGCAGGAGACGCTGCGCCGGCGCCTCGACGAGGACTTCCAGGCGGCGATCAATCGGCTTGACCACCGCACGGACGGCGAACGGGCCGAGGCGGGTCGAGCGGCCCGGACGATCCAGAAGCGTTTCCTGGACGGCGTCCACGAGACCGCGACGACGACTCGGGCCGACGGCGAGGTCCTGGCCACCGTCCAGCGCCAGTACGAGACGCTGTCCCGGGGAGCCGATCTGCACCTGGCCGTGGAGCAGTTCGGCCGGCGCGTCTCGGCCGCCGTGGACATGGCCGTGGCCGATCGGATGCCGACCCACTTGCCGGCCGACCAGGTAACCATCGTGCGGGCGTACGCCGAGGGGCTGAAGTCTCGCCTCACCGACGAGCTACGGGCCTTGAGCGCGAGCCGCCCACCGGACTCGATGGGCGTCACCGAGATGAAGGACCTGCTGTCCGGCATCTGGCGTGAGGCCGTCGAGATCGCGCCGCGGGTTGAGGGTCGTCTGCTGGAGGCGGTCCGGCCGGTGGCTGTCGCCGTCCGCGAACGGGTGGGCGTATTGCTGTCCACGCTGAACCCGGTCTTCCCCGGGGGAGCCGGGCTGAGCGCCGCACGTCAGCGGCTGGAGCAGGCGTTCGACAACGCGTTGTCCGATCTGCGGCCGGAGCCGGCCCGAACCGATGCGATGGAGGCGGAGGCCATCTCGATCGTGCGCCGGCAGACGATCGATGACCTGGCCTCGTCGTACGCGACCGCGGGTTTCAACCGGACCGAGTGGGACGCCCGGGTCGAGCAGGCTCTGAGCCCGGAACACCTCGACACGTCCATCACCCTGCTCACCCGGCGGATGCACGCTGACCTGGCCCTGCACGAGCGCTTGGACGACGACGTGGACGCGCTGCTGGGACAGCTGGAGTTGTACGGGACTTCCCGGGCCGACCTCGAACAGGCCGGCGAAGCGTTCAAGTCGGCGATGCGTGACATGTTCAAGTCGACCTATTCGCAGAAGCCCCGCCCCTCGGACCATGCCGCCTGGGAGAGGCGGTACACCGAGGCGGTCGCATCGCTCGACACCTGGTTGTCGACGCATCTGGTCGTGGCCCGGGCGAAAGAGCTCGCGCGGGCTCAGGGCCTCGAAGAGCGGGTGGGGGACATCGCCGCGACGGTCATCGGGGACCGTCTCGTGCAGGCGGAGCTCCGGCTGCGGCCCGGCTCGGTCGGCCCGTCCGAACAGAGGCGTCTGGCCGACCGGCTGGCCACCGAACTGGAGGGCAGTGTTCCCGACTCCGACCTCGGCCGGATCGGCCGCGAGCTGAGGCTGTCGATCGAGCAGCGTCCGGTGGCGGCCCGGGCCGGCGCAGGCCTGTACGACCTCCGTTCGGAGCTGCAGGTTCGCATGCGGCGTGAGCTTCACCAGGTGATGACCGGGCACCCGGCCGGTTCAACCACGAAAGAGCGTGCCGTCGAGGCCGTGGTGAGCAAGGCGCTGGACGCCATCGACAGGCGGCCGGTGCTCGACTGGATCGTCGACCGGTCCGCGCTCGAGACGGAGATCAACAGCCTGGTGAATCCGGCCGGTCTGCACGATTCCGCCTCGCGGTTGGCCCGGCGGCTCGACGCCTTGGACACGTTGGAGTCTCAGCTGCGTCGGGACGTGCCGGGCCGGCTGGCCCAGTTGCCGAGGAACGGGACGTCGGAAGCCGACCTGGCCGCGGCGGGCGAAGCCTTCAAGGACGCCATGCGCGAGATGTTCCGGACGCGATACCCCGAGGCGCCGAGCTCCCTCGACCACGAGGTATGGGAGAGACGCTACATCGACGCCCTCACGTCTTTCGACTCGTGGGTCTCGACGCATCTGATCACCGCCCGGGCCGAACGGCTCGCCGCGTCCGGTCTCCGCCGGCCCGAGGACCAGGCCACCGCCCGGGCGGTCATCGACCGGGTCATCGGGCAGCGTCTCGTCCGGACAGGCAACCAGTTGATGTCCCGAGCCGGCTCGCCTCAGGCCGGCTCGTCGAGCCAGTCGTTCTCGGTCGGCCCGGCCGAACAGGTCCGGCTGGCCCGGGACCTGGCCGCCGCGCTGCCCGGCGGACCCGGGAACGCCGAGTTCACCCAGCTGGGCGACAGCTTGATCCGATCGGTCGAGCAGCGTCCGGTCGCGGCCCGGGCCGGCCACGGTATGGAGGCCGTACGGGCGGATCTGCGGCAGCGCGCCCGTGACGCCGCACAGAGCGCACTGGCGAGCCACCCGGCCGACGCCGCCGCCAAGAACGCGGCCATCGACGCCTTCACCCGGAAGATCGTCGGTATCGCCGACGAACGATCGATGATCGATTGGCTCCTCGACTGGCCCGCGGTGGAGAGTCAGATCAACGCCGAGCTGAGGAACGCCCGGTCGATTGCCGGCGAACTACGTCTCGAGGTGACCGAGCCGGCTGACCCGGAGACGGGCCACGCCGGCCGCCGGGCCTGGCGTCCCGGCGCCCCGGAGAATGAGCAGAACTCCGCCGACGCGGGTGCCTGGATGCCGCCGGCCCTCCGCGCCAAGCTGGCCGAGCTCGACACCAAGGTGCGCTCGGCGGTTGATCAGGCCCTCGCGAAGCTCGGCGCGCCCGGCCAGGATCCCGAATTCAGGTGGGCCGCGGACGAGTTCATCGCGTACGTCAGGCGGAACTTCGAGGGCCTCGTCAGGCTCCGGCAAGAGCACCGAATCGACAGTGAGTCCGAAGACCTCATCGCCAAGCTCGACGGCTGGCTGACCGTGAAAGTCGCCGGCAAGCGCGCCCACGACCAGGTTGTACACAGTTTTGACCAGGACTCGAGCCAACGCGCCCTCGACCCGCAGGACCGGGCCCGAGTCAAGGCCACCCTGACCGGCAGCGTCGAAAAGGTCATCGACAGCTACCTGCGTCTGGGCAAGCTGCGGGCGCAGTCCCTCGGCCGCCCGGAACAGGAGCATTTGTTCGCGGAGATCGGCCGAGAGCTGGTCGAGGACGCCGGGAAGCTCTCCAGCCGGCGACTCGGGTTGTCGCAGACGATGGCCGAGACGATGCGCGACGAGCTGGTGCGGATCGCAGTCGACCGACCGGTCGCGGTCGGCCGGAACGCCGGCGTGGAAGGCGAGCGAGCCGCGTTGCGCCGGTCCATCCGGGCCGAACTCGACAGCGAGCGGACGAGTGCATCCGCCCCGGCGACCCAGGTGCCGGACGACCGGGCCAAGGACGCATTCGTGGATGCGGAGCTGGCCCGGTTCGACACGGCCTACGACGCCGACTGGAACTTCGATCGAACTGCTTGGCGCAGGACTCTCGACGAGCATCTCGAGAACAAAGATCGATGGTTCGCGGCCTTCGAGCATCACGAGCGGGTCATGGCCGGGGTCCGGCGGGCCGCGGAAAGGGCCTTGACCAGGATCGCCGTGGACGAGGATCTCGAGGAAGCCGCGCAGGAGGCCGTGGACGCCTTCATCGACACGGTCGAGCGGCGGATCCGGCCCACCCACACCTTCTCCGACGAGCGGACGGTCCAGAACACCGTCGACTCGATGATGAGGCTGCGCGACTCCTGGATCAGCGTGCATCTGCTCGGGCAGCGGATGCGGCGGGATGTCGGCCAGGCCCTGACCGCGAGGTTGCGGCGGCTGCCGATCGACTCGGCGCCGGTCGTCCGGGCCGTCGACGCGGAGCTCGAGCGGCGCATCGCTCGTCAGCTCGCTGAGAGTGCGTCGGCCGGGCTCTGGCCCGACCTGGGGCAGAGCGACCTGGCCCGGCTGGCCACGTTCTGGACCGAGCGTGTGGCGCTGACCGCCGAGGAGCAGGTGGCCTTCGACGACGGCGTGTCGGTGTTCCGGCAAGCGAATGCGGCGGTCGGGGAGAGTCTCCGATCGCTGGACGCCAACCCGGTGCCGGTCGCCCGGTCGACGGTCGAGCGGTGGCACGCCGCCGTGGATGCCATGCTGGGTGACACCGCGGGCGACAAGGCGCTGCGTGAGCGCATCGTGGCCGACTTCGACGAGCGCCGAGAGCGGTGGTGGGAATTCTCCGAGGGCAGCTGGGAGCAGGTCCTCCGGAAGTACGCCAAGGAGGGGCCGGACTGGGTGGCCTCGTACAACCGCCGGTCGGCCGCGCTGGCCGAGACCAGGTCGGCCCTGGACAGCCGGCTCACCGCCGCTTATGCCGACAGTGCCCCGCAAGCCGCGGCACGCCTGCGCACCGCTGTCGAAGAGCTGTTCCACGACCGGTTCATCGCGGTCGGCGCCGACCAGCGGTTCATCGAGGCCGACGCGGACTCGTGGCGGCGCCGGCTGGATCAGATACTCGGTTCCGCTGATGCGTGGATCACGGTGTCGCGGGTCGGCGATCGGGTCCGGGATCGCGTCGACGCGCTGGCGCCCGGGCTCTCCGATCAGGTCCGTGAACGTCTCTCCAACCGGATCGACGCCGAGCTCGGGCAATATCTGAATCTGAGCCGGCGGACGGCTCTGCCGCAGCCGGGATCGGCCGACCAGGATCGGCTGGCCCGCGATCTCACGTCGGCCGCCGAGGTCGCCGATACCGGACTGACCAGCGACGAGCTGCTGGCGGACGTGCGCCGTTCGCTGGGCCGGAACCCTCTTCCGGTGCATGCCGGAGCCGGCCTGGACGGCGAACGGGCCCGGCTGAACGAGCAGTTCGAGGCGGCGGCCCAATCGATGCGGCACCTTTTCGAGGGACCGTGGTCCGAGGCAGCGGAACGGGCTGCCATCGCTTTCGGTGAGCCGCTCGGTCAGGAGCTGGAACGGCGGCATTCGCGGGAGTGGGACTTCGATCGCGCCGCCTGGAGTCAGCACATCGCGGACACCTTCGAGGGGTACGGCGACTGGGTCACCACGCACGTGCGGCTCCAGGAGTTGCGCGGAGACGTCGAGGACCAGGCGGATCCCGGCGCTGAGCGGGCGTTCCGGGACATGCTGCTGAGCAAGCTCGACGAGCATCGCAGGGAACTTCGCGAGGCCGTCCGGACCCACGACGTGTTCCGTCTGATCCGTCCCTGGGGGGAGCAACTAGAGGAACATCTGGCCCAGGCTGATGCCTGGGTGGCCGGCCACCCCACGGACCAGGAGCCGACACTCGATGCGCTCGACGACCGGCCCGCGGCGGTGGCCGAGCCGGCGCAGCTCACGCCGGACGTCTCGGCTCACCCGGCCGAGATGGCTGAGCTCGACCACATGGTGAGTACAGCGCTTGACGACGCGTTCGCGAAGCTGAGCAAGCATGCCCACTGGCCGTCGTACAAATCGGCCTTCGAGAGAGCGGCCGAGGACTTCAGGGCGTACGCGCGCCAGATCTTCGGGAGCCGCGTCGCGCTCGGCCGCGGCGAGAGCCTCGACAGCGTGTACGACGCCCTGGTCGCGAAGCTCGACGGCTGGCTGACGGTGCGGGCGGTCGCTCAGCGCGCCTCCGACTATGTGACACGCGCCTTCGACCGGCGCTGGGGCCGGGAAGCCGCCGGCCCGCAAGAGCGGGCGGCGGCCAGAAGTGCCCTGATCGAGACCATCGATACGGTCGTTCGTCCGTACCTGTATTTCGACGCGTTGCGCATGACATCGCTCGGTCAGCTGGAGCAGCAGGGCCTGTTCGCGCAGATCGACCGCGAGCTCGTCGCCACCGCCGACCGGCTCGCAAAAGATCAGTTCGCCTGGATGCGGCCGGTTGCCAACGCGATGCGGGCAGAGGCTCAGCAGGATCGGCCGCTGATGCGGATCGCGGCCGGTCAACCGGTCCCGGCCGGCCGGTCGGCCGATGCCGAGAACGACCGAGCCGTGTTGCGCCGATCCATCAGCGCGCAGCTCCAGAGCGGTCCGATGGCATTCTCGATCGCGATGCTTCCCGCGTTCGTCGACGACGAGCTGGTCCGGTACGACGAGGCCCGGGCCGCCGACTGGAACTTCGATCAGGCGGCGTGGCTCGCCGGTGTGCCGCAACGGGCCACCCTGGCGGCGACGACGCTGGCTGTCGGCGCGGATCTCGCTCCGGCCAGGCGGGCCGCCGTCAACGCCTTCGTCGTGGCCGCCGAGCGGCGCCTCCAGGCCGCCCCGGCGTCGGCCGGCGGTGCAACGATGCGGTCGGAGACGCTTGACTCGATGGTGCGCCTGCGCGAGTCCTGGATCAGCGTGCATCTGCTCGGGCAGCGGCTGCGGCGGGATGTCGGCCAGGCCCTGGCCGCGAGGTTGCGAGAGCGGCCGGCCACGTCGGAGGCGATTGTCCGGGCGGTCGACGCGGAGATCGAAAAACGCGTCGCTCGTCAGCTCGATCTGTCGTCGTCGTTCGCGCTCTGGCCCGACCTGGAGCAGAGAGACCTGGCTGGGCTGGCCACGTTCTGGACAGCGGACCTCGCGCCGTCGGCCTACGACGCGGTGACCTTCCGCGATCGCGAATGGACGGGGCAACGAGTCGGCGAGGCCGTCGACGAGGCCCTGGAGTCGTTGCGTTCCGCCCCGGTCCCGCTCGCGCCGCCCATCGGTGACCGGTGGCGGAGCCTGGACGCCCAGCTGGGTGACAGTGCGGGCGACCAGGCGCTGCGGGCGCGCATCCTCGATGATTTCGACAAGCGCCGCAAGCAATGGTGGGAGCTCACCGACGTCGCCTGGGAGCGGATTCTCCACCGTCACCTCATGCACCGGACGACCTGGGTGGCCTCGTACAACCGCCGGGCGGCGGCGCTCGCCGAGACCAGGACGCTCCTGGACAGCCGGCTGCCGGCCGAGCTCGTCGACCGTGCGCCGGAAGCCGCGGCGCGGTTCCGTACCGCGATCGAACAGCTCTTCCTCGACAGCCACAGTCTGACTTCCGACGAGGCGTCGTTCTCCGGAAGCGACGCGCGCTCGTGGCGCAGCCGGCTGGACCGGATACTCGGGTCGGCCGATGCCTGGATCACCGTGTCCCAGATCCGTGACCGGGTGCGCGATCGTGTCGATGCGATCGTGCCAGGGCTGTCCGACGTGGCTCGCCTGCGCCTCTCCAGCCAAATCCATCACGCACTGGAGAGTTATCTGAATCTGAACCGGAAGGCGGCTCTGCCCCTACCGGGCTTGGAGGATCAGGTACGACTGGTACGCGACATCGCGCGAAGCCTGGCGACCGTCGACACCCCCGGCCTCGACCTGGATGAGCTGACGTCGGGCCTGGTCCGCTCGATCAGCAAGGATCCGGTGCCCGTGCCGATGGGGGCCGGTCTGGCCGCCGACCAGGCTCGGCTGATGGAGCGGATCGAATCCGTAGCGCAGCCGGCGCTGGCCGGCCTCGGCAGCGAATCGCCCGAGGCCGGAATCCGGGCCGTCACCGCGTTCGCCGAGCGGCTGGGCCACGAGTTGGAGCGACGACACAGTCAAGCGTGGGACTTCGATCGCGAGGTCTGGGACCGGCACCTCACGGAAGAACTGACCGGGCTCGGCGACTGGATCGCCATGCACGTCCGGTTCCAGGATGCGCGCGGAGACGTCGGCGACCGCGTGGATCCCGAGGCCGAGCACGCCTTCCGGACCATGGTGACGAGTGAGTTCGACGAGCATCGCAGGAAGCACCGCGAAGCCGTCAAGGCCAATGATCTGAACTCGGCGCGTCCCTGGTCGGAGGTGCTGGAGGAACATCTGGCGAAGGCTGATTCCTGGCTGTCCGACTGGCTGGCCGCCCGGGCCGCCCGGGCCGAGAAGGTGCGGACGTACTCCGAGGAGATCGATCGCCGCTTGAGCGCGGCCGTGGCGCGGCATGAGGTCGCCGAGGACGTCGGGGCTCGCGCGGTCGCGTCGACAAGAGAGGCACTGCTCGCTGAGTCCAACATCGCTATCACCCCGGATTTGCCGTCCATTGTGGAACGCCTCCTCGAAAGCCAGATCCTCAGGCACGAACTGGATGATCTGATCGACGAAGCCCTTGGCGGCTACCGCACGATCTGGGAGCGGCAGGGGGTGGCGCAGTGGGAGCTGGACCAGCTCGGTGAACTCGGCCGACGACTGCGGGCGGACATCGCGCGGCCCTACCACATGCACCCGAGGCCGAAGCTCGATCTGCCGGCCCGGGCGAGCGAGATCATCGAGGAGTTCCACCGGACCGCGAACTGGACCAATGACGCTGAGGTCACCCTCGGTACCCGTGCCGTCTTCGCCGAGGTGCGGCAGAGACTGACCAGCGCCGCGGACGAGATGGCGGCGAAATGGCGAGCCGCGGCGGCCGCTGCGTACACCCAGGACGTTGCTCCGAAGAAGGTCGCGGCGCAGGCTGAGCCGGTCCAGGAAACCCCGGCAACGGCGGTCCCCCAAGCGGTGGGGCAACCGGATCTCGAGGTACGGCGACCGGATTTCACGGTGGAGCGACCGGATTTCGTGGCGGATTTCGCCGAGCGGGTCATCAGGGATCCGGCCGACGCCGCGCTCGCCCAGTTCGCGGCCAGGCTGGCAGTGCAATTCAAGGCTCGTGCGGACGCCGAGTTCGATCGGCTGGCGTCCGCCCAGGGGCGACCGTACACAGTGAACCCCGATGCGAGCTGGAGGGGCTTCTACTCCGGTCTCATCAACGAATTCAAAGCGACGTTCCACAGCCGGGCCGAATTCAACCGGCGGGTGTCGGGGATTCAGGCAGCGGACCCTGGTGTCCCTTCGGACTGGGCTGAACAGTATCCGACCCTGGCCCCGGCAATGCGGCGGGAATTCCAGTCGTGGGTGCAGCAACTGATCTCGGAGAGCGTCGGTCTCGCACCGCAATCGCTGGACGCCGCGGCGACCATGTTCGCGGCGAGTTACCCGGATCTGGTGAAGCGGATGTCTTATCGTCGCACCCAGGCCAGAATTGATCACGAGCGACGCACGCTGGCAAATGACCGATTCGACGAGCGGGCCGCCGAATACCCGGGGCTCGACGACACCGCCCGCAAGGCGGCCAAGGACGCGTACCTGGCTTACCTCGACCGGCATCGGGTGCAGCCGGCCGATGCGAAGGCCGAGGAGGCACTCCAGCACAGCTTGGACGCGGCTGACGTGTACGACTCCTTCGTGGCGGACTGGCCGCCGCACACGCCCCACTCGGTGGTCGACGACGCCCGGACCATTCTGCATTCGATGCGTGAAAGGCTGACCGAAGCGGGCGCGCCGGCGTTGCTGGAACGCCATCTGACGGCCATCGACCGGGAGATTCCCGCGCGTCGTGAGGCGGACCTGAGTCTCGCCGGCGCTATCGCGGACGTCGTGGTGAGCGACGAGACGGCACTCACCCAACTTCCGCCGGAGCAGGCCGAGTCGATCTTCCGTTTCCTCGTCGACCGCGTCGCCCCCAGCCGCGCACCGGTCCTGCAGCAGATCCGCAACGGGGCCGCCATCCACAGGTACGCCCCTGAGCACATCGAACAGGAAATCCGGCGGGAAGGCGACCAGATCGCCCCACTCGTCGAACGGTGGCTGGAGCATCCGGCCCTGCTCCTGCTGTCCGAGTCGCCGGCCGGCCGGGCGTTCCTGCACGAGCCGACCCTGGACCGGTTGCGCGACGCACTGAAGACCGCTGATGTTCTGCTTCGACCCGGCGTGCTCGACGCTCTGCCGGCCGTCCTGTCCCATTTCCCGGAACTGGTTTCACACCGCGTCCCGATTACCGGCCTGCTGCACGGGCTCGTGCAAATCGAGGACGCGGTCGGCAGTGCTGTCGAAATGGCGCGGGACCAGATCGAGGATGTCCTCGGCGAGGTTGACGACGCCGTGGTCGACCGGATCCGGGACACGATTCCCGTCGCGGTGGCCGAAGCTCTGGCCTGGGCCCACGCCATCCGGTTCGCGCCCGGGCAGATGCGGGGCGTCATCGATCATCTGTACGCCCGGATCGACGACGAGGTGCACGCGTGGCACCTCCGCGGTGACCTCTTTTCCGCCACGGACGCCGGCCGGGCGCACCGGTTGGCCGGGGGGATCCGTGATCTGGAAGCCGAATACGCCGGCTACCTCCAAGCCGGCACGATCCCGTCCCGGTCCGAGCCGGAGCTGGAGTCGGAGCCGGATACCGACCGCGCCGACGCCCCCGCCGATGTCGCTGAGCTGATCCAGGACGTCGCCCGGCAAACCTGGGAACAGATCGAAGGGGCCCTGGCCCGCCCCGACCGCATGGTCGCGGAGGCGACCCGAGAGTTGATCGCCGCCGAGATCGATGACGCGCTGCAGGCGGCGATCGACCATGCGCTGGCGGGCATGCGGCGGGACGGTTTCGTCGATGAGGCGATCCGGGCCGGAAGCGAAAGCCTGAGGCGGACAGCCGCCGCGCTGGTCAGCAGTGTGCCACTCCGGATCCTGCAGGATGCCCAGCTCGAGGTGGAAGCGGCGCGAGCGGCGACGGCCTTCGCCCGCCTCGTCGACGAGGACGAGGGCGAGGAGGAGACGCCGGCAGCGACTCGGCAGACACTGGCCGAGTCGTTCATCGAGGACTGGCTGACCCGGTACGACCAGACTTTCGGGCGGTCCGGCGAATGGATCACCGGCGTCCAGCGGTCCGGATCCGCGCACACCGAGCGCCTGCGCGAGCTGGCCCACACCGCGTCGACGGCCGAGGTCGATGTCGTCGAGCCGGAGACCGTCGAGGACGTCACCGGCGGGCCGGCCACAGCCGAGCAGTGGGAGGTGCGGCTGGCCGGCCTGGGGCTGCCCGGCGTGGCCCGGCGGTTCTTCGACCAGTCCGGTCCCCACCTGCGTAGTCACCTGCTCATCGAGCACGTCGGTACGGCCGGCGTACCGGCCTTGGCCATGCTGGCCCGGATGGTCGATGATCTCCCCGCACCGGACGCGGTCGACCGCGCCACCGGCTGGGCGCTCGACCTGGTCCACCGAACCCTCAACGGCCGGCCGATCGCGACCGAACGCGCGCCCGGATGGCTCAAGAACGATCTGCCCTTCCGGCTCAAGGAGAAGCTGATGGAAGGCGTACTGGAACGTCCGGAGGCCGTCGGTGCCGCCGGCGAGGTGCTCACCCGCCTCGCGTACCTGATCATGGATTGCTGAACGGGTGGACATCGACCGTCCCCACACGGATGACTACAGCGCTCCGCGGCTCGGTGACAGGCTGGCGTACGTCGGACCACATCGAGGGAAGGGGCTGCCGTGACCCAGCCGGACCTGAACCGCGCGATGAGCATGGCGATGTCGATGCAGGACCAGGTGAGCGCCATCCGCGACAAGATGGCCGAGATCGAGCTGATCGGTTCGGCGGCCGGCGGCGCGGTCAAGGTGCGGGTCACCGCAACCGGCGAGTACCGCTCGGTGCGGATCGATCCGGAGGTGTACGACTACGGCCGGGAGGCCGTCCAGGACGCCGTCCTGGCCGCGCTGCAGGACATCGCACGGCAGCTCAAGGAGATCACCGAGCGCCGGGCCAACGACATGCAGGACATCTTCGACGACGTCACCAAGGGCTTGTTGTCGGGGAACTGATCAGATGCAGTTCGGCGTTTACACCATCGGTGATCGTGCGGCTGACGCCCGGACCGGCCAGATGCCGGCCGACCACGAGCGCCTCAAGGGCCTGGCCCGCATCGCCGTGCAGGCCGAGTCGGCCGGGTTCGACGTCTTCGCCGTCGGCGAGCACCACAACCCTCCCTACGCCTCCTCCGCACCGGCCACCCTGCTCGGATACGTCGCCGCGCAGACCAGCCACCTGCTGCTGTCCACCGCGGCGACGTTGATCACGACAAATGATCCGGTACGGATCGCCGAGGAATACGCCACCCTCCAGCACCTGAGCGACGGGCGTCTGGACGTGATGCTCGGCCGGGGCAACACCGGTCCGGTGTTCCCGTGGTTCGGCCGGGACTCCCGGGACAGCCACCGGCTCGCCGCCGAGAACTACGGACTGCTGCGCCGGCTGTGGACCGAGGAGAAGGTCGACTGGTCCGGCGAATTCCGTACCCCACTTGAAGGTTTCACCTCGGTGCCGCGGCCCTACGCGAGCAGGCCGCCGTTCGTCTGGCATGCGACAGTGTCCAGCGAGGAGACCGTCGATCTGGCCGCCCGCCACGGTGACGGCCTGTTCGCCAACCACGTCTTCTGGCCGTGGCAACACACCGCGGCCCTCATTCAGCGGTTCCGCGAGAAATACGCGGAGTACGGCCACGGCGAACCCGGGCAGGCGGTCGTGGGGATCGGCGGTCACGTC
This sequence comes from Actinoplanes sp. NBRC 103695, assembly GCF_030269485.1. Taxonomy (GTDB): domain Bacteria; phylum Actinomycetota; class Actinomycetes; order Mycobacteriales; family Micromonosporaceae; genus Actinoplanes. The sequence goes on from NZ_BSTL01000012.1 coordinate 18,955, forward strand.
TTCGTCCGGCCGCGCTCGCAGGACGCGATCAGTGAGTTCCGGCCGTATTTCGACAGATCACCGATCTATGGCCACGGCCCTTCCCTCGAGCAGCACATGAACACCACCCCGCTCGTGGTGGGCAGCCCCCAGCAGGTCATCGACGCGGTTCTCGGGTACCGGGACTATGTCGGCGACTACCGGCGTCTGCTCTTTCTCATCGACCATGGCGGGCTCCCTCTCGCGGCGGTGCTCGACCAGATCAACCTGCTCGGTGCCGAAGTGCTCCCGGTGCTGCGCAGGGAGCTTGCCGCCCGCATCCGGATCGGCTGAGGGACTACGCCCGTCCTTCCCATGGAGGACTGTCGACGCTCCGCGGCGCGCTGTGACGATCTCTGGTGACGTACCAGATTCAGCGATGCTCGATGGGAGTCCGTGGTGGGAGTGCTTGAGGATTGCGCCGAGTTCATCAACACGGTCGGCCCCAATGCGTCAGTATTCCGTACCGGTTCAGCGGCCACGCCGTTGGACCCCGGCCTGGAGGACGCGGTCCGGGCCGTCTCCGGGTCTGAGGGACACCATCTGCTGGTCGGCACCGAGGATGTGCAGAACCCGAGACTGGCGGAGTACGTCCGGAGCGCGACCAGCAAGGGTATCGACCTGGTGGTCGACCTCTTCGACAGCGGCACGAAGGAGCTGGTGACCGACCCCGCGCCGCTCCGCGCCGCGCACGAACGGCTCGATGTCGCGGTGGGCACGGGCGACGGTGCCAACCGGATTGTTCCCGACGCGATCGTCCGGCGGCAGAGCGCGCTGCGCACGCTGGCGGAGGACACCGCGGCTCCGTCGATGAGCCGGCTGGTCGATTTCCTGGCCGGTCTTCAAGGGGAGCACTTCGACATCGGTACGACCCTGGGTGCGTTGGCCGCGCTGAGCGGCGAGCTGCCTGGCCTGCGGATGACAGACCTGGCCGGCTCGAACGCCCCGATGGGGAGGTTCACCGCCGAGCGCGGCCTGGCCACCGGCTTCGAGCGGTTCGACCTGGGCGGGGTCCTGTCGCAGGTGGACCAGGGGGCACGCGCGCTGGTGCACGGGTGGAAGCCGGGCGACACCGAACCGCAGACGTACCTGTTCTTCGCCGACCGCGGCCAGAGGTACTGGGTCGATGTGTCGAAAGGACCCGCCGGTGCCCTGGTGGAGACCGATCTCGAGGGTGATGATGCTCGGCTCGTCATGGAGCAGCCAGCCACTCGGGTGATGCTTCTCGACGTACACAACCAGGCGTTTCCCGTCCCGGCGCAGCAGGCACGCGTCCGGGACGGTGCGAATCCGGGCGTGACGGAGCTGGGAGCCTGGTCGGCGCCGACCGCCATGGGTAATCACATCCGCGAGAAGGCCGCCTCGATCCACGACGAAAACGTGATCCTCCTGCAGGTCCGGCGTGGCCCGAAAAAGAACGGCCAGCCCACCCTGGACGTGAATCTGAAGAGAGAGCTCGCCGAGGCGTTGCGGAGTCTCCACGAGCCCGTGATCGTCTCCACCGAATCGCTCGAGGATCTGAACGGATTGGCCACGGTTCAGTACGACGCCAAGGTCATCTCGCCGCAGGCCGTCGGCCTCGACAGGCACGAATGGGAAGTGGTCCACCGCGGCGGGGTGAACCGGGACAGGTACTTCGAACTCTCGGCCGACCTGATTCGCCGCGTGCTGCAGGCGGACTCGGCGAAAGAAAATCTGCCGCCGATGCTGGAAAGTCTGATTCGGTCGGACAGCTGGAAGGCCGTGCAACAGCTTATGGACTCGCATCGGCCGGAGATTTCCACTCCGGAGAACGCGGCAATTCTCAAGGGCAAGGTGGATGCGGCCGACGCCAGGGCGGCGCAGCCGAATCCACTCGGATCCGGAACGATCGGGGAAGCCCCGTTCTATCTGCCTGACCGGACACTGCCGGCGCTGTCCGTTTTGGTGGGGATCGACGCCCGAGTGTCGACGGATCCGCGGTGGGCCGACAAGGAGTCGATGGAGCCGTCGAGCCCGTTTCTCACCGATGAGACCAGACCCGCCAACGTGCGATTCGATGCGCAGACGGTGCTTGGTTACCTTACCAATCGGGCGATGAGCCTGCCGTCGGACGAGAGACTTGAATTCAATATGGCGGTGGTGCGGCTGCGGGACATGTTCCGGCCGCTGACCACCGACGAGTATGGTCCGCTCACCGCCCGGGAGCTCGAAATCCTGCTCGGTGCGAAGGGCGAGTTCGCCGACGAGCGGGCTCAGCGGCAACCCGGCGCACCGGAACTCGACCTCGGTCACGCCGCTGTGGCAAAGATGCTCGGTGAGATCTACGACCAGGGCCTTACCAGCGTCGATCCCGATCGGATACGCACGCTTGTCGATGCCATCGACTGCTTCACAGGCGAGATCCGGGTCGGTTACCACTATCTGTTCAAGCTGGTGTCCAATTCCGACCGGCCGCATGAGGCGTTCGCGGTGAATCAGATAAGCGACGAGCTCAGCCTCTGCCACTGACGGCCCGACAGCGCGGGAGTGTGTGATGGTTTCTGCTACAAATATCCTTTGCCTGGAAGGCCACTTCCCGGCCGAGTTCGGGGATTTCCTGACCGCTGACCCGCGCGCTGCCGTTCCTTCGTCTGCGTACGGGGTGAAGGCTGCCTTATATCGGGGCGTGCGGCCGGTGTTCATGGACCTCAGTGCGTACGGCGCGTTCACGGTGCGGGACATGCTGCGTCGTGCGGATCCGGAGACCGTCGCCCGGATGGTGGTGTTCGTCGACCAGTCGATGGTGGTCGGCCGGGGAGCACAAGGCCTGCAGGACCTGGCCGATCTGAGCGGCTTGGACCATTTCACGCTGGGTCTTGATCCGGAGATGGTGAAGCCGCTGGCGGACGCCGGTGGTGCGCAGTTCGTTCCGGTCAATAACCGATTGGAGCCGGTCGAGGTGGACCAGGCCACGGGCGTGCTGGTGCGACCGGACAGGCACCTTCTGAGTAAGTATCCGGTCGCCGGGGAGGAGCATCCAGGCGCCGGGTTCACCACATTCAAAGCCAGGAAAGGCCAGCTGCGCCGGACCGGTGACGGTGTGCAGATCGGACTGACCCCCTCCACCGCCACCAACCTCGGCGCCGGCCTCACCCAGCCGGAGCAGTCGCCAGCACCCGAAACAGGCTTCGCGGCGGCGGGCTACGACGATCTGCTGCACTGGCTCGACGCCATGTCCGTCGGTGACCACGCGACCCTCTACGTCACTGCCGACGCAGACGCCGCGGCGGTGCAGTACCAGGTCACGATGCACGATGCCGGTCTTGCGGTGTGGCACGTGATGAATGGCGAGGTCGTTGCCGCGACGCTGCCCGCGGAGCCGGCCGAGGTGCGGGTGGTCCTGCCCGTTGACCTCGACCAGCAGCGTTTCCGACGAGAGTTCGCGCGGTTGATGGGCAGCAACTTGGGCCTGGGGTCCGCCTCGGACGACATCGGCGTGAACATGATGCAGTTCGGGCGCCCTGATCAACGGGCGCGACAGCAGGTTCCGTTGCACGAACGGACACCGTCCTGGTTCCATGAGCAGCGTCGTGACCTGGCGCAGCGGCGACTGGAGGTTCTGCGGGGAGTCGAAGCCGACCTGGGTCTCGGTTCTCGCGGCTTCCGCTTCGACGAGGTGCTCGGCGAGATCCAGGAAGAAACGCGGAATCTGAATCTGGCCCGAGACCGCACCGACGCGATCCGGAGAACTCTGAACCGCACCGAGGACTTCACGAACGCGGTGAACGATCTTGTCAATCTCGATGAGCTTCGTGTGCGGGTCGAACGCGACCAGCTGGCGCTTGACGAAGACTATACGAATTACCAGAACAGTGAAGTCGATAATCAGCGGATCGTTGCCGGTTTCCTGAGAGCGATCGCCGACGTTTCGGCCAACTCGCTCTTCGTCCAGGGTGGTGCGTCGGCCCCGATTTTGGCCCACGTAAGCGGTGACTTGGCGAATCTCCGGGACATCAATGACCAACTGACGAGGCTCGGTCAGACGCAGACCGAGGACGAGGTCGCGCGGGCTGAGCACAACGGCTGGTTCCGGGAGCAGCGTGGGGCAATGGCTCCCGCGCGGCTGTCTGTCCTGCAACCGATCGCCAACGCTATGGGTGTCGGGCGTGGTGGTGGGTTCGGCGACTTGGTCGACGGACTGCGGCAGGCGGCGAGAGGGCTGCGAGGACGAGACCGTACGTTTGTCGACAAGACTCTGTCGGACGGCGGTCAGACATTCACGTCGGCGCTGACCAACCTGATCAATCTTGACGAGAGCCGGACCAGGCCGGCGCGGCAGGCCTCCGCCGAGGAAGCGAGTCGGCAGGGCTCCCGGGAGAGGCGCGAGTTGGCGGAACTGGAGACAGTTCGCAGATTCGTGCAAGCGGCGCGTGTGGTGGTCAGTAATGTCGGCGTGAGCCAACAGATGTTGCAGGCCGTACAAGTTGCCGGGCAGCATGCTCAGTCGTTGGTGGACATCATCCGCAGGTCTTCCGCCTTGACTGAGATCGAGGAGTCCGACCGAAGGTCGGAAACGGTCAGAGACATCAAACGGCGAGATATACATGCGGAACGCCAGCGACTGGCCACCCAGCGGCGAGCCGTCATCCGGGATGTCAGGCAAACCCTCGAGTTGCCTTCTGGCCAGGTCTCGTCCGGCCATCAGCTGGCCCTGGTGACCCTCATTCGTGACACTGAGAAATATTGGCAGGAAGAGTCTGGAGACGAATCCGCCGACCTTGGCAGCGAGAGGGTTTTCGGCTCGTCCGGAGGCAGGCCGGTCGGTCATTTCCAAAGAGGCTTCATCGAGGCGTTAAATAGCGCTGTATACCTCAATCGTCAGCGTTTGTCCCATCCATATGATTACTGGGATGCCGACGGTGACGCGTCGGTCGCAGATCAAGATGCATACGTGCAGGCAAGTGCACGGGAACACGGCGACAACCGATTCGTCGGCGATTACCTGGACCGGCTCAGCAGCGCCGCGGCGAAAGTCGCCGAGCATCACTGGGCCGATGCCAGATGGGGCGAGTGGCGGGCAACTCTGGGGCGATTGGCTGCGGAATGGTCGGCGGCGACCGAGCCGCTCAACCGACTCCAGCAGGAAGACGCAGTCGTCAATGAATCATCCATCTCTTCCTCCACGCCTCGCGCAACGTCTCGCCGTGATCCGTCACGCACCGCCCACAGCGCCGTTCCCCGGCAACCAGCGCCGGAGGCGGAACGGGCGCGTCAGGCGCCGACCGACCCGCAGGTCGCGCCGGGCGGCGTCAACGGTGACGAATACATGGTGCTGGGCGAGTACCGGGATGCGATTCGGCGGTTCGGTGAAGCAAACGACCTTTCTCGCGAAGTGCCTCGGCCGACCAGGGAACTCATTAGCCGGTCGTTGACGTCTCTGCAGCCGCCGCGATCGTTCCGTAAGCCTTCAGACGTGACCGGAAAAGACATGGAAGCGGTGCTGTTCACCGCTCCGGAACCCTTTACCTATGTTGATCTCCACGGTCAGGTCGTGCACAGAGATCTGACCAACAGTTGGATAATGAAGGGTAGCAAGCGAACTGAGAAGGAAATCGTACGTAACCCATTCCTGGAGTGGGTGTACGACTATCTGAATCCTGGTCGTCGGCGGGAACTCGACCTCAGCGTAGCCGTTTATGCGCAAGCGGTGTTCTATGGCAGCTCGCTGCCGCACCGCCCGCACCAGGAAAACGTCGATGACGGTGTTCTCGATCTCATCGCGAAACTCGTCAACGCAGCTCCCGGTACATGGAGGTTCGAACGGGACCACAACGCTCGGTCGACGAGCGTGGTGCGGATGTTGGAACACGTTTCCACCCCCGCCTCTCGGCGGTCGGGCAGCGGTCGGACTCCCGCAAGGGAGGAGTATGCGCATGGGACCCGGAGTGAGCAGCAGCCGGTAAGGCTGGGTTCGGTTTCGGAACAACTGCAGCGAATATACCAGGACCAGTCGCTCTTGTCCGATCGCCGCATGAATGGGCTCGACGAGATCCTGCGACTGTTCGAGCTTCGCGTCGAATCGCTTTCGACCGATCACCAAATTGGCCTGGTGGCAGAGCTCCGGGCGCTTGAGAGTCAAAAACGTCGAGAGCTCCGAGATGACCCCAACTATACGTTCCGGTCGGCGGAATTGGCCGAAGCAATGCCGGAATTCTTGGGAGCGTATATTCGGCTCAATAACCTCGACAACCTCCGACTCTTGCACCTGGAGCGTCGATACTGGAATGAAGGTGGCGAGGCAAGGAGCCAAGATCCGCAACGATACAGGGAAGATCGGAAACGGTATCTTGAGTATTCGGGCAGAGAGAGGAAGGATACGAATACGGTTGCCCGCTTTCTCGGCTTGGCCGAACAGGCCTTTTCGGGAGTCGCTTCGCACGCGGATAACAGATTCTTTTGGGTGAATCTTGCGGCCGGTGTGACCTCCGTCAAAGAGAGAATGCAAGAGCATGCCGCTAAAGTCAAGGATTTGCGCCGACAGGAAGATGAAGTTTTCAGCGATGGGCAGCGCGAAGGCAATGGAAATGTGCGACTACGGCGGGCCGTTGAACAAATCAAAAACGACCGGCTGCGGGAAATACACGGCGAGCGCCGGACGCTGGCCAGGGAACGCCTTGACGCCCTCGAACGCATTCAGGCGGCGCTCGGCAACTCGATTCGACTGATCGAGGAGCCGCGAGCTGCGAGAGACAGAGAAGCGGCTCGGCTGGTCAATTCCGAAAAGCGATTCCAGGCCGCTGTCCGGAGTCTTCGGTTCCTCGATCAGCAACGTAGCGCGTACGCCGATCATCGACACTGGAATGTCAGCGGCCGGGCCACCCGCGACGAGATCGCGCAATATCGTGACGCTTCTCAACACGAGAGTATTGACGATATGACAATAGCGGCCCGGTTGGCTGAGTTGATCGGCGCCGGCCGGATCTCTACCGTGCCCGGGAACGAGTATTCCTACGAAAACCTGGCAGCGGAATGGAGGAGACTGACCGGGCGGCTGCATGAGCTACAGGACGACGAGGACGCGGCCAACTCCGATTTCCGAAGCTCCAGCGACTCCGGCGACTCTCCCGCCCGGGCCCAAGCAAGCCAAGATCAAAGCGTCTCTCCGCCTCAGCGGTCGCACTCCAGGCAGCACCCTGCGTTTGGACAAGCATCCCCGTTCGCCGCCGGCGCGGAGGGCGAACAGCACTCCGAAAACTTCGACCTGTACCGCGATGACCGGAGCGGGAGTGGCCAAGCTCCGATACCGGAGAGGCAACCAAACCCGCAGGCGCGCCGGAGCCCCGCCGGAGCAGCCGCTCAGCCATTCCAGTTCACCTACTACACGCCATGGCGACCACTTGTGGCGGAGCACAACAGGGATTATCCCGACCTGCGGAAATTCGAGCGGGACCTTGCAAATTATCAAGCAGGTGGGTTGGCCCTCCCGGCCCCGGTAATCACCTTGGCGGCCATCAGGGACGCTTTCCGCATCTACTTGACGCGGCGGACGGGCGCAAGTGCGCCAAGCGCCAGCGGGTTCAGACATGGTGCTCATCTCGAACCGTTTCTCAAGTATTACGGATTGCATCGCGATGACTGGAAGGTTCAGACGGGCGGACCCTCGTCGATCAGTGTCACGTACTCCCCAGATCCGAAAGGCCTTTCTGCCTTCCTGGATGCTCTCTGGTCACACCTGAACTTTCGAGATACAGCGTGGCCGACAAACGCTCCGACCCTTCATGCCGTGGCGGTCAATGAAGGACTCAGGCGTCTTGGTTTCGTAACGAAAACCCGCGCCTCGGCAGCCGACTTCAAATACGTGCTACGCAAAATCGCCAGGATTGATCCCCTCGGCTATTCGCCAGTTGCTGCGACTAAACGCACGTATGTCACTCAATGGGTGCCGAACGATAATCGGATCGAGACCGTTCTCCGGGACAGTCAAGAGCTCTACGGCAGAACGTATGATGATACGCAGTATGATTCGTACGTAGAATGGCGTGCGGCCGTACGGCAGTACATGACGGACCGCGACTGGTCGCGGCCGGTGCCGGAAATTCCTTTCGACCAATTGGCCGCGTGGCGGGCATCCAACGTCTTCGGTTCCGTGGCGCCTCCGAACCAGACTCCTGCGGAACAATTGCAAGACATTTTGCGGGATGCCCGGGTCCCGCTCAGCCTGTACGTCATCGGTACTAACAACGATGGCGGTGAAGGTGTCCTTCTGAACCCGTTCATGCAGTGGGCGCAGAAGTATCTACGGTGGAAGCAGTGGAAAGCGGATCCCACCCATCCCGGTGAACATATCCCTCTTGGAGTCACGAACCTTCCCGCCCCGGCCCTGGATCATTCCCTCGTCAGCGCGGGCATGCCCGTGTTGTACGCCGTCGGTTTGCTGCCAAGACTGCGGGACCGCTGGTCGCCGAGCACCGTCAACCAAGGCGATTTGAATGCCGTGGCCGCGCTTGTCGGCGATCGAGCGGGCGATTGGCGACCGATCCGGTCGGAGAACACGTTGACCACTGGTGTCGAGTGGTTGGATGCGAGCGCGACGGCGTCATTGAGTATCCATCGGGTCTCGTTCGATGATCAGCACCCGGCCGGTGTTCTTCAAGATCTCGGACTGCTGCCTCGAGCAGATTATTCGCCCGTGATTCCGGCGGACTTCTGGGACGTATTCGTGCGCCTCGAGACCTGGGCTCTCGAGTTGGGCTCCGAAGCTACCGGGCCCGAGATCAGGGCGAGCCTGGAAGCCTTGTCCGGCGCGCTGCAGAGCGCCCGGCCGACGATGAGTCCGGTCCTGCGCGCGGATCCCGGCTCGTGGGGCGTGAACGTCCTTCCGATGTGGGACGACCTGGTCCGCGAGGTGGGGGTGGCGATCGAGTCGCCTTCAGGCGATATCGATGCGGTACGGTCGACGTTCGCGACATTGCGTAATCTCCATCAGAGCACGATGGGGCGCATCCGGGACGCGGCCGAGACACTCGAAGAGCTCAGGCCGGCTCATCAGGGGACGAGTTCCGACGGTGGCCGGACGGGTGCGCGAGCGACAGCGCTTCCCGCGGGGAAGGCCCAGCTGCGCCAGGTCCCTGACGGTGTGCAGATCGGCCTGACACCGTCTGCCGTCAAGGGTTTGGCCGCAGGCCTCACCCAGCCGGAGCAGTCGCCCGCACCGGAGACCGGCTTCGTGGCCGGCTACGACGAGCTGGTGCATTGGCTCGGTGCCATGTCGATCGGTGACCACGCGACCGTCTATGTGACAGCCGACGCCGATACTGCGGCGGTGCAGTACCAGGCCACGATGCACGATTCCGGTCTTGCCGTGTGGCACACCGTGAACGGCGAGGCTGCTGCCGCGACGTTGCCCGCGCAGCCGGCCAGAGTTCAGGTTGTCCTGCCCAGTGCCCTCGACGAGAGACGGCTTCGCAGAGAGTTCGCGCGGCTGGTGGGCAGCAGCCTGGGCGAGGGTGCGGCGTCGGCTGACGTCACCGTGAACATGATGCAGTTGCCGAACCTCACGCCGGACCTCACGCCGGCGGAAAAAGCCTGGAACGCTCGAAAGCGGTTGTCGGCAGAGCGTCAGCAGGTGTTGGAACGGCTGAAAGCCGGACTTGCCATACGTGGCAGCAGCATCGGCCTAATGCAGTCTATTCAGGATCATCCCCGATATCTGACTCTTAGAGGTCGTCTCCCCGATTCGGATGACTTTTTTCCACCGCTGGAGCGGCTGGAATTCCTCAACAGAGGTCGGCAAAGTTTCGGTTTTGGCGATCCAAGGCTCGATGGCGGTAGGACCTTCGGATTCTTTGCGTCGGAGGCTGAGCAAGAGGTCACTGCCATGACGCGCATGACTCGATATCTAGAAGATGTCCAATTTGTGACTTCCCAGCTGGGAGGCGGCAACCCGCTTGACGGCTGGACGAGCTTCGCGGTGCGAATCCAGCAGGAGCGGGGCAATCTCGAAAGATTGGCTACCGAATTTGAAGAGGTGACGCGCCGGGAGCGGCAGGCGGTGGCGTCTGCGAATCCGCTGCAGCAACGGATCGGCCCTGTGCCGTCATCCAGGCCGCTGGAGCTTCGGCGTGGCTCCGCTCCTACGTCGCAGTCGTCCTTTGCTCCGGCTCAAGGGGCCGCCGCGGATGCTGCTCGACGCGATTTGCAAACGGCCTACGAGGACCAGCGTGTTCTGTCGCGCCGGCGTATGGACATGTTTGACAGCATCCGGCAAGTCTTCGAAATTTCGGGTCCCTGGCCCAGCTCTGACGATGAGATTCGTAAGATTCCTTTCCTTGAGCAGCTCCGCGGCCACGAACCAGACATGGAGGACAATCTTGAATACTTGATGACGGATTTCCGGAATGCATTCGAGCGGCTCAGTCGGCTGGATCGAGACCGGGCGGCGATACGTGACCGCCAGTACTGGAATCATGACGGTGCCGCGAGTGAGGAGGAGAGGGCACAATACCTTAAGAATTCGCGCAAGGAAGAAAAAGATACCAAAATCCTAATTTCGTATCTCCGTGCAGCCGAGAAAGGGGCAGCAAAGGTACCGGGATACGCTCCCGAACTCTATGCAGCCCTCTGGGCTAGCCGTGCCACAAGACTCGCCGTCCTGAAACAGGATATGAAGTGGTCTCTTGACAGAGTAAGAGATCTCGCGAGCCGGCAAAATGACATCTTCCGGAGGGCTGATGCTCAGGTAGCCGAAATGGTGAACATTCGGCGTGAAATTGAAAAAACGTACCACAGAAAAATGAACCGCATCTACGCCGAACGTCGTGAGTACGCCCAGACGCGCATTGCGCTGCTGGATTTCTTGGAGCCGGCGCTCAAAGCCGAGATTCCTAGGCGGATAGCGGAGTTGGCCGCAGAGGGGAATAAAGACGCGAGGCTGCGGGAGGTGAATCAAAAGCAGCTGAACAAATCTGTCGATCGTCTTCTCTTTCTCGACGGGCAGCGTGTGGCTCATGCCGACTACCGGTATTGGGAGGCCGGCAGCGATGCGCCCGAGCTGAATCGATACCGCACGGCCCAGGAGCATGAGCCGGTTGACGACGTCAACGTCAAAAATCGGCTAGCGCAGTGGGTCTACGGAAAGGTTACCTATCTTGAGGGGAGAGGGGAATACACCTACGACGGGTGGTTGGAGCAGTGGAAGGACGTTACTGAGCGACTGCACAAGCTGCAAACTGAGGAAGAGGAGGCCAAATCCGAATACCGCGGCTCCAGTGACTCGGGCAGCTCGCACAGCTCCGAGCCGAAGGTGGGTTTGCCGCGCTCTACTCGTGGCTGGGAAGGGTCGGACGAGGAGAACCAGTTCAGGCAGCTCCAGCCTGGTCTTGGCGGGGAGAACCAGGGCGCGGAGGACGAGTACGACTCTGACAATTCAATGTACGCAAACCCCCGCGACGAGGGTCTACCCCGGGCTGAGCGCCGCAGGCGTGAAGCGGCACGCGAGCTCAGGTACCCGCAGCCGCAGACTCGACGCGAGATACCAGCACCGTCCCAGCCGCCGTTCTCGCTGCAGCCGCGGCAGCGGGGGCAGCAGCATTCTGCGACACCGCAGCATCAGCCGGCCGATCAAATCCCTGCCCTCGCCGCAGGGGCGTCCACGCAACCGGCCACCCACCAGGCAACGTGGCGATCCCTCGTGCCGGCCGGAAGCAGGAATTATCCAGAGCTGGCAAAATTCGAAAAAGAATTGAAGGACTATCAGGACGTCATATCCGCGTCACCTCCCGATGCGTCCGCCAGGGCGATTCAGGAGTTTTTGGCACTCAGGCCGGACATAAAGGCTTCAGCAACGAAGCGTTTGATTTACAAGGACCATGGCATTCCTTTCCTCCAGCACTACGGGCTCCATCGTAGAGACTGGAAAATACAGTGGACAGCTGACAACCGGGCATTCACATTAGTATATGCACCGTCTCCAGATGGACTGTCTACCTTCCTGGATTCCGTCAAGTCTCATAGGGTAATGCAGGACATGGGTATGAACCGGGCGGCCCATCCACCCGTCGACCTCACTGCAACCATGGTTAATGAGGCGTTGCAAATAAAGGGCCAGAAGATTGCCGGTGGCGGTCGCCATCCCTCGACTAAAGACTTTGATTATGTACTGCGCGAGTTCGCTAAAATTGAGCCCACTGCCTTTTCTTCGGTTTTAACCGGAAAGAATGTAACGGCTTACAGGTACAACGGGAAACAGATCGAAACCGCCCGGCCAAGCAGTGAAGAAATTTTCGGGCCGACGTATAAGAAGTACAAAACGCCTGCGGAATGGCTGGCCGCAATGCAGGTGTACAAACGGAACGCTGACTGGTCGGTCCCGGCCCCGGAATTCCCATTGGAGAAGCTGTCCGACTGGGTGAGAAGGCTGCCGGGGCACGAAAGCATCGGTGAGAAGCCGCACGACTGGGTCAACTTTATGTTGGAGTCCCATGATCTGAAAGGATTCTTTGTTTGGGGCAAGACAACCGCTGGTGAAGAAGGTATTCTTTTGAATCCCATCCTTCAGTTCGCGCAAAAGTATTTGCGTTGGAAGATGTGGTCGGTTAATCCGCGGGACGTCAGAGCCTACATTCCGCCGAACGTGACGAATCTTCCCATGCCCGTCCCGAGTGTAGGGGACGTCTATGCGGGCCTTCCTTTCCTGCATGCTCGTGGCATGATCGGCCAGCCGTCGAAATCCTTGAAGCCTGGGAGGATAACTAAAGAGCACGTAAAAGCGATGTCGACGCTCGTCGGGGACAAACCTCATGATTGGGAAAGAGTTGGACACGACTATGATGCGTCTAAGACAGCGCAGCAAAATAGAAAGGCAATGCAAGAAGTTGCACTTCGCATTAGGAGAACGGACTCTGCTCTCCCCCCTGTGAACGCGGGTGGGACGGTGCCGCTGACGATTCATCCGGCTCGTGAGGCAGCGCAGGAGCTTCCGGATGGTGTTCTTGAGGATCTTGGTCTGCGGCCCAGCTTCTCGGAACTTCTCCGGAGTTTCGGGATGTCGCCGTCGCTCGAGCAGGAACCGCATCTGACCGGCGGGAGCCCGGCGAATTTCCTCGATGTGATGGAGTTCGTCCGGACCTTGTCCTTCGAGTTGCCCGGCGACGCGTCTCTGGACGACATCAGAGCCAGCTTCGGGGTCGTGTCCGACGCGATGGAGGACGCATCGCGGGTTTTGCGGGGAATCCGTGGTACAGAGCACGAGAACGCGCTTCTGCACTGGGAGGACCTGATGGATGCGGTGCGGGAAGCGGCTGGGACGCTTTCCGGCGAGGTCGATCTTGCAACTGCGCGTTCGACCTTTGACATCCTGTCCAGTATCCACCAGGCCACGATGACGGAAATCCGGGACGTCGCGACAGCAATCGCGTTCCCGGTCACTGGGCTGCCGGCTGGGCCGTCGGGACGGCTGGTCGCGCCGGATGGCTCGGTGGAGAGCCTGGTCCGGGAAGCCCGGCAGGATCCGGCGGTTCTGAATATTTCGACCGCAGACCACGTGGCCCAGATCAAAGAGGCCTTCAAGCGGTCGACCGATGAACGTCTCCAGCCGTTGGATCATGCTGTCCGGGGCGCCCTCGGTTGGCTGCCGGATGGGGTCAAAGCGGAGATCAGCACCCAATGGAACGACCTACAGGCAGACGCTGCGGGGCTGACCGACACTGCGCCCGAGGAACGGGTGGAAGCGGTTCTGCGGCGCTACACCGAGTTGAGCGTCCAGTTGCGGGAGCTCGCGGGCACGCATGGCCAGGAGGCGGTGCTGCCGCGTCCGGTCTTCCTGATGGGCGGGCTCGCCGAACAGGCCGCATTGGTGCATGCGCAGGTTCAGCACAAGATTTCGGATGCTCGTACGCTCAGCGAGGCTTTGAAGGCCCTGCTCAACGATCCGCTGTTCAGGAGTCCGGTGCGCCGGGCGGTGGCGTTTGCCGATTACCGCCAGATGCAACATGAACTCCACAAGCTCGAAGATTTCAGCAAAGAGCTGCGAGAGCTCTACCACGCCCCGGGCATGGAGCTAAGTGCCGGTTCGCAGCTGCTGAAAGCCTCGATGAGGCGGTTGGAGAGGTTCACCCAGAACTCCACCGAGATCGTCGGACGAGCGCAGGCACGCATCGAGCAGCGTGCCGCCCGGACCGTCGCGGCGACCAGGGACAACGAGCTCCGAAAGCAGCTGACCCTGTGGATGAACATCGTCAACTCGGCCGGCAGTGCGACGTCGGTGGGTCTGTTGCCGACCGGGTTCAGCTGGGCGCCGGCGACGATCACGTTCGCGACCGACCTTGCCCGAGTGACGGCCCTGCGGGCGGTTGAGCACGCGCAGACGAAGAAGATTCAAGCGGATCAGTCGAACGACCAGATCTACGCGACGCACGACCGCGATCCGCTGCTCGTGGCCCAGGCGCAGGCTCAGGTCCTGAAGGACGGCTTCAAGCTGATGCTCGAGGCCGTCGAGATCGGGGCGAACGTGTGGCCGGCCTGGCCGGTGCTCCAGGGCACGATCAACATGATGTTCGACAACGTGGTCGACAAGCGGATCGAGCTGGCCCGGCAGCAGCTGGAGGGCAAGGACCGGCCGACCGCCGTCCAGGCTCTGGAAGGCATGTGGGCGACGTTCCTGAAGGACGCGAAGGAGAAGTTCTCCGACGCCGGCGCCTGGAAGACCATCACCGAGGCGATCAAGGGCAGTGCCACCCCGTACGGTGTGACCGGTTCGTTCGCCTCGCTGGTCGCGAAGCCGCTGGTCAACTTGATGCTGGACATCATGCCGTTGCGTCCGGTCGCGGTGGTGACCGGCCGGGATCTGCGTGAACGGGTCGATGCCCTGGGCAGTTTGTCGACCGAGGACACGACGCGACCGCAGCCGACGGTCGCGGCGGAGGCTTTCCGCTCGGATCCGTTCCCCCAGGACATGCCCCGGCGTGATGCGTTCGGCCGAGCGACTGTCGCCTATCGGAATGCCGGCTCCGACGGCCAGTTGTTCTCCGCCGCGCTCAACTTCTATGGCAGCCACGTGTGGGGCAAGCTCGACCGTAAGGGCATCTTCTCCCCGGAACACGTGGACCTCGACTCCTACGTCGATGAGGCCACCGTTCAGCGGCGCGTCATCGGCAAGACCTCGTACACGGAGGACGGGGTCGAGGTGCGTGGCACCTGGCACCAGCCGTTCAAGAGCCCACGGATGGGACAGCCGCGAAACGACTACCTGTTCGTGCGGGACAGCGACGGCGGCTGGGAGTGGTATCACGAGATGTCCGTGCCGGGGAACGGCAGGACTGGCCGCGACAACATTCACAACATCTTCGCCGCGCACCCAGGCTGGATCACTGAGGGCGACTTCGCGTGGAACCCGCCGACCAACGGAAAGCTCGTGATTCCGTTCGTCGACGATCGGCCGCAGCTGGGCCAGCAGGTGCATCAGCTGGCCGCCTGGACGGCGCACCAGGTGCTGGAAGGGCTCGGCGGCGCCCAGACGACCCGTCCGCATTGGAGCGTGGAAGCAGGTGCGATCGGGGATCGCCTGAACGCACAGCTCGACGACTGGGCCAAGCGAGTGCTTCCCGACCGTCTGTCGGGTCGGCTGAAGACCGGGAATTCGGCGGCCGATGAAGCTTCGATCCATCGAGCCGGTGTGCTGCGCGATGAGGTCTTCCGGTTGATCGATCGGCATCTGGATCAGCAGGCCGCCGAACGCGGGATCGACGCAAAAGCCCTGCCCAGCGTGCATGACCTGTTGGCGGATCCGATCGGACGAGGCCCCGGTCTCGATGGTTCCCGGGCGGACGAGGACTTGATCGAGGCGGCCAAGGCGACGGTGTCGCAACGCTTCGGGGCCGACGCGTCGCTGAGAGGAGCCAGCGATCTCGGCCTGATCTGGGTCGAGAATCTCAAGGCTACCGCCCACGCCCGCCCGCAGTGGCTGGATCGGGCGGAGCAGCACCTGGCTCCGGTCGGTGCACCGCCGACGACGGTCACCCATCGGGCGGTTCTCACCTCCCAGGTCAGAGACACGGCTCAGACGGTTGCAACCCAGGCCGTCTCCGAGGCCTGGCAGTTCCGGATGGCCGGCTCGACCTTGACCGATGCGGAGCTGGTGCAACGGATCAAGGCGGCCCTGCGGCCGTCGACTGATGAGTCCGCCGATCCGAACCTGGATCGGCTGGTATCGGACGTCCTTGAATCCCTGCCGGATTCCGCGGACAAGACGGCGCTGACAGCCGCCTGGAACGGGGCCAAGGAGGACGCCGAGTCGCTGGCGCCTGGAACAGCGTCGATCCGGGCCGTGCTGAACAGCTACGCGCATGCCTACGCCTGGCTCGACGAGGTCGCCCGGAGTGCGAAGGTCACGAACCCGCTGCCCCGCCCTCTCGCCGTCGTGGCCGGTCTGGCCGACAGCCTGGCGGTAGCGTGGGCCCAGGTCGAGCGCAAGCTTCAGGACGCTCGGTTCCTGGCCGAGGGCATGCACGACTTCCCGAGCAACGCGCTGCTGCGCGACCACCCGAAGGACCTGGCCCGGGCCCACCTCACGCTGCGGCTGATGGTGCATCATCAGCACAACCTGGAGGACTACACCGAGAAACTGCGGCCGCTGTTCAGCCTGACGGCCGAGGGAGTCGCCGACGCCGAGGAAGTTCTCGGAAAATTCCCGGCCGAGATGGAGGACTTCACCACCAAGAGCACCAGTCTGTCCCGGGAAGTCCAGCGGGTCATCGCCACGCTCGCCACGCGTTCCGCGGTTGCGGCCACGGAAACACCCCTCAAGGCGCGCGTCGGGTTGTCGATGAATGTCCTCAACTCGGGCTTCAGCGCCATGAGCATGGCCCTGGCACCGACGGGCTGGGGCTGGGCACCGGCGACCACCACCTTCCTCGCCGACCTCGCGCGCACGGCCGTGATGCGAGCGGTTGAACACGCCGACGCCAAACGGCAGGAGGGCGACAAGTCGGCCGCCGCGATCTTCGCCGCGCACGACGACGATCCGTTGACCGTGGCGACGGCGCAGTATGAGACGGCCAAGACGTTGTTCCGGCTGACGCTGGAGGCCATCGAGATCGGCGCTCACGTCTTCCCCGGCTGGCCGCTCATTTCGGGGATCGCCGGCCCGGCCTTCAACGAGCTGCTCGACGGCCGGCTGAACGAGGCGAAGCGGCTGGCCGGCGGCGCCGACAAGAGCACCTTCGCGCAGGCTCTGACGACGGGCTTGAAGGGCGCTATCGAGGAAGCGAAGAGCAACGGCACCAACGCCGGTGTGTGGAAGACGATCGTCGAGGGCAGTAAGGGCGCCGCGACCCCCTACGGGTGGGCCGGTGCGTTCGCGGGCCAGGTGCTGCGGCCGCTGATCGATGCGGTGCTGGAGATGTTGCCGATCAAGCCGGCGACCCCGGTCACCGGCCGGCAACTCATGGCACTGGTCGAACAGATGGACAAGCTGTCGCCCGCGGGAACCGTGGCGCCGCAGCCGACATCGGCTCCGGCGGTCGCGGCGGAGGCGATTCCGGCGCGCCTGGCCGGTAAATTCGACAGGTTCGGCCGGCCGGTACGCGAATACAAGTCGGACGCCTCCGACCAGCGGGCCGACCGTGTCGCGCTGGACATCGACGGTGCCATGGTCTGGGGCACCCTGGACCGTCAGTGGAAGTTCACCCCGGAGAGTTTCGACCCGTCGGCCCGAGTCGACGAAGCAACGCTGCGTAATCGGGTTCTGACCAAGAACTCCTACATCGAGGCCGGCGGCGTTGAGGTGTTCGGCAAGTGGTACCTGCCGTTCCACTCGGCCGACAAGCCACAGTTCGACTATCTCTTCATTCGCGACAGCGACGGCGGCAAGGAACTCTTTCCCGCGTTCGGCCTGGTCGGCGGCGAGACCAGCAGCAGTACGGTGCACCGCATCCTGGGCGACCCCAAGCACGACTGGGTCTCCGAGAAAGCCGACACGTTCCAGTGGGATCCGCCCGCCCGGGGTGACTCGATGGTGCTGTTCGGTCCCGCGAACGAGCCGACACTGGACCACCGGACACACTCGGTGATCTCCTATTTCGCGTTCCAAGCGATCAGGAAACAGCAGATCAACCAGGGTGCCAAGAACCCGCAGAAGATGCCGCAGCTGCATGTCGAGGCCGGAGCGCTGGGTTCCAGGCTTGCCGGGCAGTTCAACGAGTGGGCCAAGCAGCTGGATTGGTCACCGGTCGACAACCCGCAGGCCAGGGCCGATTCGCAGGAGCGCGCGGCGAACCTGCACGCTCAAGTCGTCCGCCTCGTCGACCGCAGGCTGCGAATGCACGCCGCCACGCTCGGTGTCCCGCTCAAAGATGTGCCCAAGGCCGCCGATCTGGTCGCTCAGCCCATCTCCCGGGGCGAAGGCCTTCTGCAGTCCAAGGCACCCGAGGAACTGCAAGCCGAGGCACGAGAGGCGACAACGCACAGCCACCGCCAATCGAGCTCACTCACCGACTCGAGCGATTTCGGCTTCCTCTGGACCGAGAACCTCGACGTCACCGTTGCGGAACGTCCGCAATGGTTCTCCACCACGCTGGCCAAGCTGGCGAGGTTGGACACGAACAGTCCGAACGTGCTGGTGATCGAGCCGAAGGCGACACAGGGCGCGGCGCCGCAAAACGCCGATCTGCAACGGCAGGCCAGATTCGTCGAGGCGGTCAAGACAGCCGCGGCGGCTCACAGCGACCAGGCTTTCATCGCCGTCAACCGGGCGGGCCGAGACCTGGGCCGGCAGAGCATCCGCCGGGTGGTGCGCACGTTGCACATGTTCGCCTCGTCGCAGGACCTGCTGCCGCAGGCTGATCGGCGGGTGCCGGTGCTGGTGATCGACGGCGGCCTGGACATGCGCCTGCGCAAGGCCTTGAACGACGCGGGCCTTCACGTACCGATCATGCATCGGGTGACGGTCGGGATCTCGGAGTCCTGGCGGCTCACCCTCAGCAACGACGACAAAGGCTCCGTCGATCTTTCCGGCATCAAGCTCTCCCCGGCGGCGGTGGGGCTGACCAAGAACTCCTCGTTCCAGACGGTCGAGCAGGTGCCAGCCGAACTGGCGCCGTGGCTGCACGCGATCACCAGCGCCGACCGTGAGGCCGCCCCAGAACCGGACTACACGGCGGAGAATGAGCAACAGGTCACACGGGTGGCAGACCTCATGCCCGAGGACCGCAGCCTTCAGTTGGCCAAGGGCGCCTTCACCTTCGCCCAGGCGAACGTGAAACCTGAGCTGATCCGCAAGATCGCCGCGGCCGGCGATCAGTATGACGCCGGAAACATCCCCATCCACGAGCACCCGAGCATCGCCATCTTCGGTGCGGCGTTCACCTCGATCAAGACCCACGACCCAGACGTCGGTGACCTGAACGTCGATCAGCTCAACAAGGTGATCGCCGGGTCCGCCGTCGAGTACGAGCCCAGGAGCCCCGAAGAGGATCACGCGAAGTTCACGCAGTCGCTGCTGACCGCGCTGGACACCCTTCAAAAACGCGAGCACGTCGGTGCTGACCTGGACAACCTCATCAATTCCTTTTACAAGGACAACCAAACCCGCATGCGGAACAACCTTGGCCTGCAGAAGAAGATGAGCGCGACAGTCGCCAATCACATTGACGCCAACGAAACCATCAGTGCCGCCACGAAACTCTCCATGGAAAGACTCCAGCAGGAGATCTTCCGGTGCTGACCGGCAACCCGCCGAAACCGCATCGCCGCGGTCACGTCGACAACGGCCGCGGCGAGCCCTCGGCATGACGGTGGCGCGGCATTTACGAAACATCTTCACGAAACTCGCACAGCCCGGTGCTGGTCGCCTGCCTGAACACGCTGGACCAAGGGGCGACCGGGACCGAGCCGAGGCGATCGCCCGGGAGACGGTGGCGTGTGCCGAGCGGAACCCGGACGCCTGGGCCAACGACCGGCAATGGAGCCGGTCGTGGCTGTTCGCGACCGCCCGCCGCCTTCTCACCGACCAGGTTGAGCTGCCGGCATCGAGCTCGCGAGAGGTACGGGCGGCGCTCGACGCCCTGCCCGAGCGGCTCCGGAGCACGCTCGTCGAGATCTACTTCCGGGAGCGCTCCGCGGCCGACTCCGTCCCGCCGGTCGCGGTGGTGCCGATGTCGAGCGGCTCGCCGATGGACACCTCGATGTGCTGGGCGATGGTGAGCCGTACGGGCGAGCTCCACCGACGTGTCCCGGTGGCGGCGACCGCGTCGCGGACCAGCGCGTCCAGCGTCGGCCCGGCGGTCGGGGACAGCCGGCCGGCCGCCACGTCGGAGGTGCTCAGCATGGTGTGGGCCGCGTACAGATGGGGCGGTCCGGAGATGTCGGTGACCGGGTTGGCGGCGGGAGCGGGAGGTGCGATCCGGGCGGCGCCGTGCTCAAGTCGTACTGCATGACCGGATGAATCGGTCGTGGCGGTGATCAAGAGTCGGCCGGGCGGTGTAGTCAACGCCCTGCGCTGGTGGGCTTGATCGTGCCGGTGACAAGCCGGGCTATGTTGCGAAGCTGGCGCTGTTGGGGCTTGGTCAGGGGGTCGAGGACGTGCCGGCGGACGGATTCGACGTGGCCCGGGGCGGCGGAGACGACCTTGTCGTAGCCGGCATCGGTGAGGGTGCCCAGGGTGGCGCGGCCGTCGTTCGGGTCGGGGCTGCGCCGCACCCAGCCACGCTTCTCCATGCGGCTGACGGCCTGTGACAGCCTCGGAAGGGTCCCCTCGGCGCGCGCGGCGACGTCGCTAAGCCGCATGGTGCGCTGCGGCGCCTCGGAGAGCGCGGCCATCACCAGGTAGTCGAAGAGACTCACGTCGGCGTCACGCTGCAACTCGGCATCCAGCGTGGCGGGCAGCCGCAGGAGCGCCTTGACCACGGCCAGCCAGGTCTCACGTTCGTCCGGATCGAGCCAGCGCGGCTCCGTGTCAAGTTCCATGCGACCAGCATAACTTGCACAGTGAAGTGAACTGAGTCACCATTTACTTGCTTGATGAAGTTTTTGGCGTCTATGGTTTGGTTAACCAATGAAGTAATTTGAGGAGCTCGAGTGCGCGCACTGCATGTCCCCGCCCCCGGCGAGAAGCCGCAGATCGGCGACCTTCCCATCCCGGCCGTCACCGACAACACCGTGCTGGTCAGGGTCCGGGCGGCCGGGCTCAACCCGCTCGACAACGCGATCGGCGCCGGCTGGCTGGCCGGAATGATGCCGCACGAGTACCCGCTCGTGCTCGGCCGCGACGCCGCCGGGGTGGTGGAAGCCGTCGGGGCGGGTGTCGAGCACGTCAAGCCGGGTGACGAGGTGATCGGCCACGTGCTTCTCACGCCGCCGATCCAGGCGGGGACCCTCGCGGAGTTCGCGCTGCTTCCGGCCGCCGCGGTGACGCCCAAGCCGGCCGGCCTGGACTTCGTGCAGGCAGCCGCATTGCCCCTGGCCGCCGCGGCCGCCAGCCAGGCGGTCGAGGCCATCGACCCTCAGGCCGGGCAGACCGTCCTGATCAGCGGCGCCTCCGGCGGTGTCGGCTCCTTCGCTATCCAGCTGCTCGCCGCTCGCGGCGTCACTGTCATTGCCACCGGTGCCGACACCGAGCGGCTCACCGGCCTCGGCGCCACCACCGTCGTCGACCGGGCGGCCGGGCCGATCGACGAGCAGGTCCTCACCGCGTACCCGGACGGCGTCGACGCACTCATCACCCTGTACGGCCGCAGCAACGCCGACGTCCCGCTGGCCGCCGTCCGCCCGGGCGGCCAGGTGGCCACACTGGCCCAGGTGCCCGACAGCGAGGCCGGCACCGCCGCCGGCGTCACCGTCACCAAGATCATGGCCAAGGCGGTCGGCGAGATCACCGGCCCGCTCGCCGCACAGGCAGCCGCCGGCACCATCACCGTCGACGTCGGAATGGTCCTGCCTCTCGAGCAGGCCCTCGACGGCCTCGCCGCGATCGCCGCCGGCCGCGCCAGGGGCAAGACCGTCGTCACCCTCGACCACTGACCGATCGGCGTGGAAGGGCGGCACTCGATGAAGCTGTACGGGCTGGAAGAACACATGGCCACCGCCGAGGTGATGCAGGCGTGGCAGCGACGCGATCCCGGACTCACCGAACCGATGATGAAATGGGCCCTCGCCGGTGACACCCGGCGGGACCTGCTGGACCTCGACGACGGGCGCATCGCCGCGATGGACGACGCCGGCATAGACACCGCGGTGCTGTCCTTCACGACACCGGGTCTGCAGAGCCTCGACGGACCGGAAGCGGCCGCGCTCCAAGGGCCGGCCAACGATGCGATCGCCGCCGCGGTCCGGCGTCATCCCGGGCGGCTGCAAGGATTCGCGACGCTCGCCACCCCCGCGCCGGCGGCCGCCGCCGACGAACTGCGGCGCGCAGTCACCCGGCTTGGCCTCAACGGGGCGCTGGTGAACGCACACTCCGGAGGCCGATCACTGGACGCGCCGGAGTTCTGGGACATCTTCGAGGCCGCCGCCGACCTGCGGGCACCGATTTACCTGCACCCCCGTGCACCCGTACCGGTCGTCACCGACGCCTACTACCGCGGCTTCGACGCCCCGGTGGACGCGCTGCTGGCCACCGGCGCCTTCGGCTGGCACTACGAAGCCGGGCTCACCGTGCTCCGGATGATCGTCGCCGGTGTGTTCGACCGGTTTCCCGACCTGCAAATCATCCTGGGCCACTGGGGCGAGGTCGTGCTCTTCTACCTCGACCGCATCGCGATCCTGGACGCCGTCACCAGCCTGCAGCGGCCGATCGCGGAGTACTTCCGATCGAACATCCACATCACACCCGGCGGCATCTCCAGCCACAAGTATCTGCGATGGAGCCTCGAGACGGTCGGTGTCGATCGGATCATGTACGCCTCCGACTATCCGTTCAACCGCGAACGAGCCGGATCCGCGCGGAGATTCCTGGCCGAGGCGCCGATCAGCGACGCCGATCGGGCCCGCATCGCCTTCCGCAACTGGGAAGAACTCATCGCCGGGATCCGGCGATGACAGCGGGCGCTGCTTTGCACGTCACCGATACCGGTACGAACGGTGAGGTGGTCGTTCTCCTGCACCCTGCCTCCGGATCGGCGGACAGCTGGATCCATCAGATCGACGAGTTCGCTGCGGCGGGCTTCCGAGTCGTCGCCTACGACCGGCGCGGGACCGGCCGGTCGGCTCCCGCCGAGGCCGCCGACGCCGACTCGGTTGCGGATCTGCGTCAACTGGTGGAGCACCTCGGAGTGGACGCCGTTCACCTGGTCGCCGCCGCCGGCGGCGGGCAGATCGCACTGGCGTACACCCTCGTCCACCCGCAGCAGGTGACCTCGCTCGTGCTCAGCGGCACCAACGGTGGACTGACCGACGCCGACTTCGTCGAGGTGCTGGACAGGTGCATGCGACCTGAACTCACCACGCTGCCGTGGCATCTGTCGGAACTGTCCGCCGGATACCGAGCGCTACATCCGGAGGGGGTCGAGCGGTGGGAAGCGGTTCGCGCCGCGGCTCACCAAGGCCGGGTAGTCGTTCCCGGAAAACTGACACGAGAGCCGATCACTGCCGACCGGCTGATGACCCTCACCACGCCGATCCTCCTACTCGCTGGCGGGGCGGATCTGCTGACCCCTCCCGCCCTCATGCGGCAGATCGCCCAGCACCTGCCCCGCCACGAGCTCCATGTCCTGCACGAGGTCGGCCACGCGGCGTTCTGGGAAGCCGCGACGGAATGGAACGCCACCATCCTCGACTTCCTGGAACGCCACCGCGTCCACCCACCTGCCCCTACCGCCCAGGAGTGAAACGCACGTGATCGAACCCGAGAGCCGTCTGCAGATTGTCTTCGCCGACCTGCGCCGAGCCGTTGACGACGTCATCGGAAAACATCAGGTCACCCTCGACGAGCTGATCGCCGCGATCGACTGGCTGCAGCACGTCGCCGACGCTGGTGAGTTGACGGCGGCGAGCATCTTTTTCTACAAGACCGTGCAGCAGGCAACCGACGGCGCCACCTACGCCCATCCCGAGAAGGACGGCGCGAGCTACTGGGAGATGCAAGGCCCTGCTCACCTACCCGGCGCGCCCGTCCTGCACAGCCCCGCCGTGCTGCCCATGCGCCCGGATGAACCCGGCGAGCCGCTCATCGTGTCCGGCACCGTAAGGACCACCGCCGGCGCACCGGTGCCCGGCGCGACCCTCGAAATCTGGCAGATCGACGCCAACAACGTCTACTCCGGCCTGGACAGCAGCGCCTTTGCACCGCTGAACATCCCGAACGACTCCACCGGCGTCCCGACCTACAACCTGCGGGCCACGATCGTCGCCGACGCGGACGGGCGCTACGAGTTCCGCACCGTAATGCCCGGCGTCGAAACCTTCGGCCTGAACCCGCACAGCCCACTGGACACACTTGTCCACGCGTTGCGACTCCAAGGCCTGCGCCCGCTCCACATCCACTCGATGGTCTCGGCCGCCGGATGCCAGCCACTGACCACGCAGATCTACTTCGACGGTGACCCACTGGTCGATGGCACCGTCGAGGGCGCCGTGCCCGCCGCTGCGGTCAAGACCACCACCCGTCACGACAATCCCGACGACTACAACGCCCGCGGGCTCAGCCAGCCCTATCGGACCCTCACCTACGACTACGTCCTACGCCCCTCATGACACCTGGCCGGTCAATACCGCATGCCGGCGGCCTCGGGACCCGACCGCTCGAGCACGATGATCAGCCCTGGCCCTCTCGGGAGCCGGGGCCCGAATTGAGGGAGGACACCGATGACTCTGAGCAGCACTGCCCGTGCCGACGCGATCATTTCGCCGGACCATCCATTCCGCGAGCACCTGAAGCGCGTCGAGGTAGCCGGGCCACATCGGGCGTGGACGCCGGCCGACGGGCCGATGCCCGCTCTCTTCCTTGGGCACGGCGCACCGCGCACCTTCGAGAACCCCAGGTGGATGGGCGAACTGCACGACTGGGCGCGGAAGATGCCCCGGCCCACGGCGATCCTCATCGTCAGCGCCCACTGGGAATCCGCACCCCTGATGCTTTCCAGCAATGGCCCGACCGAACTGGTCTATGACTTCGGCGGGTTCGACCCGATGTACCACCGCATGCGCTACGACACACCGGACGCGGGCAACCTTGCCCGACGGCTTGGCAAGTTGCTCCCAGGAATCGAGAACACCGGCCGCGGCCTCGACCACGGCGCCTGGGTGCCCCTGAAAGTCATGTACCCGGCGGCCGACATCCCCGTACTGCAGCTGAGCATCCCCACCCACGACGCCACCCGGCTGATGGACCTCGGCCGGCGCCTACGACCGCTGCGTGAGGAAGGCGTGCTCGTCATCGGATCCGGGTTCATGACGCACGGGCTGCCATTCCTCACCCGCGACATGATCGAGCGCAACAAGGTTCCCGGCTGGTCCGCCGACTTCGACGCCTGGGCCGCCGATGCCCTCGCCCGCGGCGACATCGACGAACTGGCCGCCTTCCGCGACCACGCACCTGGCATGCCGTACGCCCATCCCACCGTCGAACACTTCGTCCCCATATTCGTCACCCTCGGCGCCGTCGCCGATCCAACGACGCCGGCCATCACCACGATCGACGGTTTCAACTTCGGTCTGGCTAAGCGTTCCTTCCAGGTCCGTTGAAGCGGAAAGCGGAATCCCGGGCGGCGCGGCGACGGGCAAGCTCGGATCTGACCGGACGTGGTCACGGTGCCGGCGGACTGAGGCCTGGAACAGCAGACGTCCCGGTCTCGGGGACTCAGTCTTCAACGGTCGGCACGTCCTCAGTCGCGCAGATCGAAATACTTGTGTGCGAGGGTGCCCGTCGGAGGTATGGCGTGATGGTGCTGCTGGACATGGCGGATCCACGGGAAGTGCCCGTGGATCCGCCCGAGGGGCGCTACGGGTGCGCGACCAAGGTGCCGATCCCGCCCACGCTGCATGCTGGCACGTTCAGTACCAGCCGGTCGGACACTGCGAAGGGCGTGTCCTCGCCGTTCCTGAACTCGGCCACGATCAGGAGCGTCTCTCCGTCCCGGATCCGGTCCGGGTTGATGCGGGCCTTCCCGGGGTCGTCGTCGAAGTAGGTCACCGGTTCGCGCTGGGAGGACCCGGGAACCATGGGCGGGATGCCCGTGGCACAGTCCTCGTCTCCCTTGAGGATGGCCGCCCGCACGCCCATCTTCTTCAGCTGCTTCTCGAGGCCGGGCATGCCGTCGCCGCGCTTGAGGTCCATGACCAGCGAGCCGTCATTCTCCTGGGTCACGGCGTATGCGGGCGAATCACCCGCGCCGCTCAGGGCGGGCACGACCACTGCCACCGCGACGGCGGCCGCTGCCACCGTGGCGATCATGAACGGGAGGCGAAGACGCCGGGCAGGGTTCCGGGCGGCCTGGGCGGGGGCCGGGTGCGTGGCCATGGCCGACAGTTCCGACGCCAGGCGCTGCTTGAATCCGGTGGGGGTATTCATGAGACAACCTCCAAGATTGATTCTGTGTCTTTGAGGACGGACGGACGGTCGGCGCCCAGCTCACGCCTCGCGCGGAGCAGACGGCTGCGCACCGTCGCCCGGTTGATGCCGAGGACCTGGGCGGCCTCGCGAGGGGTGAGGCCGTCGACGGTCACCAGATCGAGGACTTCGCGCAGCGGCTCGCTCAGCGCACTGTGCCGCTGGGTCAGCTCGCGTGCGGCGCGTTGTGCGTCGATCCGCTCCTCCAGCGCGGCGATGTCCTCCTCGTCCAGCAGCCGGTGCCCGTTCAGCCGGGCCACCACCTGTTGCTCGCGGGCGCTACCGCGGTAGTGCGAGGCCAGGACGTTGCGGGCGATGCCGTACAGCCAGGCGTAGGGTGCCCCGCGCTTCGGGTCGTACTGGCCGGCGGCCTCCAGCGCGGCGACGAAGATGTCGGCGGTGAGATCCGCGGCCACCTGCGGGTTGCTCGTGCGCCGGGTCACGAAGCCGAGGACGGCGTTGAAGTTCTCCTCGTAGAACGCCGAGAATCCGGCTGCGTCCGGCCGCGGTGGCGCTGCCCGGCGCGTGCGGCGTTCGGGCGGTGTGGCCCATCGGGGTAGTAAAGGCACCGTTCCTCCAAGGTGGTTGGCGGACCCTTCACCTGTTATTGCCGGACAGCGGCAAACTGTTGCATCAGCTGACGCGCGGGTGGTCAGACGCCCTGGCTGCGGGGCATCGCATCACATGCGCCCGGCGCGCCACCGGAGACGCGCCACCGGAGAAAGGCCTGCGTGCTCGCGGCGGCCACGGCCCGCGAGACGACGGCCGGGAGCTGTACGGGGTCTCAGAGCAGTGGTCCTAGGTCAGCGACTCCACGATCTGCAGGGGGATCGGTCCCCGCGGGTCGGCAGGCGCCAGGCATCTCATGGTGATCTCGCGGGGCCGTGCCCGCTTGCACCGGATGGCATGCGAGGTCCGCGTGCTGCGCATCATGATTGCGCTGCCGAGCGTCGCTGAGCCAGTCTCATGGTGAGCGGCTTGACTGCGGCGCGTATGTGGTTGCGTAGCCATTGGGAGGCTGGGTCTTCGTCTAGACGTCGGTGCCAGCGGAGTTTGACATCGACGTGCGGTAGCGGTAGTGGGTAGTCATGCCAGCGCAGTGGTATACCGCGTTGGACGAGGTCTTCGGCAAGGACTCTGGGCGCGATACTGATCACGTCGGGTTGCAGCGCCATCAGGGCGGCGGCCGCGTAGTTCGGGACCACCGAGGTGACGCGCCGGGATAAGCCGGCCTCACGCAGTTTGTCATCGATGGGTCCGTAGGCCAGTCCTCGCCGGGAGGCGGAGACGTGTGGGTAGCGCACCATGTCGTCGAGACTCAGCTCGGCTGCCCGCCCGAGGTCGGAGTCGGCGGCGACGAGGGCAACGACGCGGTCGACGAACAGAGTGTGGGTGTTCAAGTCGGGTGGTGATGTCTTCGCGACGCCGAGGTCGAGGTCGAGGTCGCCGTCGCGGAGTGGTTCGGGGGCTTTGGAGTCCTGGGCCACGAAGTGCAGCGTGACGCCAGGCGCCTCGGCGGAAATCGGGCCAGCCAGACGTGAGCTGATGACTGGGGTGAGCCCGTCGTTGATGCGGATGGCGAATGTGCGTCGCCAGGTGAAGGGGTTGCCGGCGTGGGTGGTCGGCAACTGGGTGGCCGTTTCGAGAAGCGCTCTTACCTGGACTCTGGAACGGAGTGCGAACGGTGTCGGTACGAGCCTTCGTCCCGCGCGGACCATGATCGGGTCGTTCATCGCTCGCCGCAGTCGACCCAACGCGCGGCTGGTCGCGGGAGCTGACAGGTGCAACTTGTCGGCGGCCGCCGCCACGCTGCCGGTCTCCATCAGTGCGTCGAAGACCCAGAGCAGATTCAAGTCCAGATCATTCATCGAGGCGCTGCTCCGATCCCTCGACCAGTGCTCAGAACGCACTTACAAGATACCAACCATGCACTGGACGTTATGTCAGCGAGGCGATTCAGTTGATGTTGGGCCGCGGAAGCAGGCTCGCCGCGATCCGCGGCAAACGAACTGAAGTCTTTGGAGCGTTGGTGATGGCTCGCACGATCCGACCGATGTCTTACGGTGGCCCGGAGGTCCTCGACCTGGTCGAGGTGCCGGTCCCTGTCCCGGCAGCTGACCAGGTCGTGGTCCGGGTTAAGGCCGCAGGGGTCAACCCGGTTGATTGGAAGCTTTACAGTGGCTCGTTCCACGCCATCGACGATAAGTACAAGGACGAAGCCGGCGTCAGCGCGGATGCGCTGCCTCGGATCGGCCTCGAATGTGCCGGTATCGTGACAGCGGTGGGCGAGGAGCTCAGCGGAGTGTCGGTCGGCGAAGAAGTCATCGTCTACCCTGTGACCGGCGCTTACGCCGACTATGTTGTGGCCGGCGCCGGTTCGCTCGTCAGCAAGCCGAACGCCGTGGACTGGCCGGTCGCCGGCGCATTGATGCTGACCGGCACCACGGCCGCGCACACGCTGCACGCCGCCGCGGTGCAACCAGGTGACCTCGTCCTGATTCACGGTGGCTCTGGCGGCGTCGGGCTTATGGCAGTCCAGCTCGCCGTCGACCTCGGCGCTACCGTGATCGCCACAGCGTCCGAGGCCAATCACGAACTCCTGCGCCGTCTGGGCGCCACGCCCGTGGCCTACGGACCCGGCCTGATCGATCGGGTACGAGCAGCGGCACCCGAGGGCATCGACGCCGCACTCGATCTGATCGGCACCGAGGAGGCTCTGGACACCTCACTGGAACTGGTCGGTAACCCGGACCGCATCGCTTCCATCGCCGGCGGCCCCCGGCGTATCGAAGAAGGCATCAAAGTCATCGGCAACCAACCCGGCGCCGACCTCGGCACCGAGGTCCGCGCCGCGGCCAGGCCGGAATTGATCGCAAAACTCGTCGAAGGTCGGTTGCGGGTCATCATCGCCGGCACATACCCGCTGGACGAGGCCGCAGAAGCCCACCGCGTAGGCATCGGCGGCCACGCGCCCGGCAAACTGATCCTGCTTCCGTAACTGCATCGGCGGTTCGGTATCGGGATCGGGGCGCCGGCTGGGGCCGGTGGCGCTGTTACTGGCGGGCGACCGGGACGTCGGGCACCTGGCCGGGCCTGCGCACGAGGGTGAACCTCAGCCCGCCGTTTGACGAACTCGGGCTCCGACTTGGTGGCGAGCTGCTCGAGGCGAAGAGCTCGAACCGGCCTGGGTGCCGCCGGGCGACCTCGACGCCGACGTCGTTGACGTGGCGGGACAGGTCCCGGTCCCGTTCGTCGTCGCCGAAGTGCACACCGGGCGAGGACATGGACAGGATCGCCCGGTCGATGCCGACCTCATCCATCAACGCGAGGTGCTTCTTCGGAGGCCAGGACGGCTACGCGGGCATATGGTCGGGCACCGGGTGGCCGGCCCGCCCGGCGGCGATGTAGTCGTCGGTGACGAAGTGCTAGCGAAAGTCGACGAGCGGCTCTGACATCACTGACCTAGCCTTCTTGCCGGGCGGGCGCGGGCATCGACGAGGTCAGGCGCTGCCGCAGGTCGGGCTTGGAGATCTTGGTGCTTCCGGTCAGCGGCCACTGTTCGACGGCGATGAACTCCTTCGGCCGCTTGAAGGCGGCGAGGCCGGAGCGGCAGAACTCCTTCAGCTGCTCCGGCGTGAGCGCGCTCCCCGGAGCGAACTCCACGAAGGCGACGACCTTCTCGCCCCACTTCGGGTCCTCCACGCCGACGATCTGCGCCTCGACGATGCTCGGGTGCCCCTTGAGGAAGATTTCCACCTCGAGAGCCGACACGTTCTCGCCGCCGGACTTGACGACGTCCTTGATGCGGCCGTGGAACTGGAGGTAACCGTCCGCCGACAGGGTTCCGAGATCGCCCGTGCGCAGCCAGCCGTCTTCGGTGAACGGCTGCTCGTCGGGGGACATGCCGAGGTAGCCGACCATGCGATTCCAGCTCAGCACGTGGATCTCGCCCGGCGTGCCGGCCGGGACGAGCCGGCCGTGGTCGTCGACGATCCGGACGTCGATGCCGGCGTGCGGCCGGCCGATGTACTGCAGGCGCTTCTCCTGTGGATCGCGCAGGTCCCCGAGCGCGACTGTGGGCGAGCACTCGGTCAGGCCGTACACGTTGGTGATCTCCGCCTGGAGCGCCTCGCGCACCTGCCGGCAGAAGGCCGGGGTTTCGGCTGTGGCGACCAGCCGGATCTGCGACTCGGCCCCGATCTCCGCCCAGCTGCGCACGAAGTCCCGCAGGACGGTACCGACCCCGATCAGCACGGTCACCCCGAGGCGATGGGCCATCCGGGCCGCCCGGTCTCCGGACCAGCGGGACGTGATCGCCACCGAGGCGCCGCCGAGGAGGGCGGACAGCAGGGTGAAGACCGCACCGGAGTTGTGGTAGAACGGCGACGTCCCGAGGAAGACGTCGTCCACGCCGACCATCCAGCGACCCGCGTTGGCGGCGCCGGTGGCGATCACGGCGTCCTGCCGCAGGAGAGCGCCTTTCGGGGACGCGGTGCTCCCGGAGGTGAACTGGACCATGCCGACCTCGCCGGACCGGTCGCCACCCGTCGTCGGCAGCTCGTCCTCGGTGCCTGCCTCAAGCACCGGGAACGGTGATCCGGGCACGTCACGGAGCCACCGGCAGGTGATTTCGGCGGCCATCGAGTCGACGAGGTGCTCGGTGGCAAAGGTGGTGACCGCGTCCGACTCGGGGTGCGGGTCATCGACGAGGAGCAGACGCGGTTGCGCCTTCGCCAGCTGGTACTCGATTTCTCGCCAGGTCAGCTTGGTGTTGAGCGGCACCACCGACGCGCCGAGCAGGTTCGAGCCGAACCAGGCGTAGACCCACGCGATCGAGTTCTCGGCCAGGAGTGCCACCCGGTCGCCGGCGGTGACCCCCGCCGCGGCCAGCCGGCCGGCCATGCTCCAGGAGCGTGTCCTGAGGTCCTCGAAGGTGACGGCCTCCATATCCTCTTCCCGGCTACCTTCTTCGGCGTGGAGCGCGGCTCGTTTTCCGTACCGCGCCGCAAGCGTGTCCAGCATCCGCGAGAAATCATGACCGAGCCAGTCCTGGCCCATGGCGCCCTCCTCAGGCCCGAGGTTTCGCATTTCAGTTCTCCCGGACACCCGACTTCACCACCGCTTCGGTGAGCAGTTCCATTTGCCGCGTGAGGATTCGTTCGCTGGGATTGGGCAGATCGATGCTGAGGTGCTCCACCCCGGCGTCCGCGTAGTCGGCCATCAGCTCCGCCGCTTGCTCGACGGAAAAGAACGTGCGAAGGCTCTTTCCGGAATAGGGCGCATTCGGGTCGGACAACCCCCAGGTCAGTGCCACCGCCATTCCGGGTGTGGCAACGCCCTGCTCGGCCGCCTGCTCCTGCAGGTAGCGCCGTCCGGTCCGCACCTGTCCGGGTTCCAGGCGGGCCGGGAGCCACATGTCGCCGAGTGCCACGGCGCGCCGCGCCGCCCGCCGGCTGTTGCCGCCGATCAGCACCGGGGGAGACGGCTGCTGCGGGCTCCTGATGAGCGGCCGGACCCTGGGCAGACGGGTGAATCGACCGGCGAAATCAAACTCCTCGCCCTGGAGCATCTGGCGGATCAGCCGGATGTGCTCGTCGGTGCGTGGTCCTCTCTCGGCCGGGGGAACGCCGATGGCGTTGAACTCAGCCTCCACGTGGCCGACCCCGACTCCGAAGAGCATCCGGCCGTTCGACAGCACGTCGAGGGTGCCCAGCATCTTGGCCTGAACGACGGGATCTCGGTAGGGCAGCACGATGATGCAGCTACCGAGCTGGATCTTCGTCGTCGAACCGGCGAGAAAGCCCCACAGCATGTAGGGGTCCAGCCACCAGTTCTCCGCGCCGTAGTACTCGACCGCCGTGTATTCCTTGTTGCCGTACTCCTCGACGTCGAGCCATTGCCGCACCGGCTCGACACGCGTGTCCTCGAGTCCGCCCACGGGTGCGACCAGGTGGTCCTGCACCCACAGCGAGTCGAAGGCCATGCTCTCGGCGCTGGTCGCGAGCCGCATGACTTCGGCGCTTCGCACCCAGGACCGATTAGGGGGAATCCACGTGCCGACTTTCACGACGCCTCCAGATGCCTGTCACAGAATCGCGAGCGGGTTGAGCGGTGAGCCGGTCGACCGCTTGAGCAGCAGTGGCGCCAGGACGGCGAGAAACTCCCAGGAGCCCCGGTCGCCGCACCGGCCGGCCAGTTCGTCCAGGTAGGCGTTGTCGAGCAGCCAGAGGCCCATCGCCACCAGGGCGACCGTGTGGACGGGCATCTCGAACCCCTGGACGCCGGACGGGATGACGTCGTTGACCGCGTCCGAGCCCAGGACCGAGATCTGCCGCTCGTGGAGGAAAGGCAGGCAGGAGAAGTGCAGTCCGGCGGCCCCGTCGTGGTCGGGATGGATGGCACCTTTCGCAGCCCGCCGTGCGTCGCGGCCGGTCCGGATGAACAGGACGTCGCCCCTGGAGACCGTCACGCCCTGCCGTTGCTCGGCGAGCGCCAGGTCGGCCGGCAGCACCGGTTCGCCCGGTTCCAGCCAGGCCTGCCCGCGTGCTCCGGCGAGATCGAGGAGTACGCCCCTGGTGACGATGCCGTTCCGGGCCACCTCGACCGAGCCGGTCGCAGCCCCCGACACGGTCGAGACGTCACTGGCCGGGCGGCCGTTGTAGCTGTGCTTGTCCCAGAACAGGTGGGAAAGGCTGTCGAGGTGGGTGACCGAGTAGCCGTGGAACGCCAGCCCGAACCAGTCCGCAGCGATGCCGAGCCCACGATCGGGCGCACCCTCACCACTCATGATCATGTGGTGCATGAGGGGGCTGGGGTTCTCTCTGCCCGGCCGGGGTGTGATGTCGCGGCTGCAGGAAACGGGCTCTCCGGTGCGTACGGTCCGCAGCGCGGCCTGCCGGGACTCGTCTGTGATGTGGTTGAGCGTCCCGAGCTGATCCTCCGCCCCCCAGCGCCCCCAGTTGCTCAGGCTGCTGAGCAGTTTCTCGACCTCAAGATCGACCGGTTCCGGCGTCACATCGCTCTCCTCTCGGGTCCGGTCGCGCCGCCCACCGGCCGGGCGCGCGGCAGCCAGACCGGAAGCCGGACGCCGGAGGCGTGGTCTCGGAACGCCACGGTGACCGGTATCCCGACCTGCAGTCCCCAGGGGTCATCCGTCTCGACCCGGCCGATGACGCGGACGGGTAGTCCCTCGAGCGCGACGACGCCGACCACATAGGGGACCTGATCGGCGAAGTCCGGCAGCGTCGAGCGCGCCACGACGGTCCAGGAGTAGAGCTCGCCGCACCCGGCCGCCGGGACCCAGCCGACCTCCAGCCCCCCGCAGCGGAAGCAGGCCGGGCGGGGCGGCCAGCGGACGGCGCCGCAGGCCGAGCATCGCTGGACGCGCAGTTCGTCCTTCTCCGTGCCGTCCCAGAACGGCTCCAGTTCGGGATCGTGGCGGTTGGGCGGGTTGACCATGCGATGCACCTGATCTCGTGACAGTGGTGGTGGCGGTCAGGCGTCGGCTGTGCTGAGGACGGCCAGCGCACCGTCGCCGAGGTCGCCCCAGCCGGTGACGGCGCAGCGGGTGGCGCCGGGCACCTGCCGGTCGCCGCACGACCCGCGCAGCTGTCGCACGGCCTCGACGAGGTGGTTCATCCCGCCGAGGTGTCCCTCGGAGAGCAGGCCGCCGCTCGGATTGACCGGCAGCCGCCCGCCGAGGGCGATGTTGCCGCCGGCCACGAACGCTCCGCCCTCGCCGAGCGCACAGAAGCCCGCGCTCTCCAGCTGGTGGATAACCTCGAAGGTGAAGCAGTCGTAGATCATGGCGAAATCCATGTCCTCCGGCCCGTACCCGGCCATGTCGAACGCTCGCGGGGCCGCCTTGGTGAGGCCGGTGTTGAAGAAGTCCCGCCGGTTGCCGATGTCGTCGGCCGAGTCGGCGTGACCCTCGGCCGCCCCCTCGATGCGCACCGGCGTGGCCCCGGCCCGGGCGGCGTATTGGGAGGTGGCCACCAGGACCGCCGCGGCGCCGTCGGTCTCGAGGCAGCAGTCGTACAGATGGTAGGGATCCGCGATGACCGGCGAGGCGAGGTATTCCGCCATGGTCAGGGGCCTGCGGTACATCTGGGCGGCCGGGTTGAGGTTGGCGTGCCGGCGCATCGTGAGCGCGACGGCGCCGAGTTGCTCCCGGGTCGTGCCGAACTCGTACATGTGCCGGCGGCAGAGCAGTGAGTACCACTGGGCCGGCGTGCTCAGGCCGTGCGGGTACTCCAGGTTCGTCCGGAACTGCTGGCCGGGCATGGCCGCCGCCACCCGCTGGTCGACCCGCGCGCCGGACCGGCCGTTGCGGGCGACGAACGCGAGGACGACATCCGCCTGACCGCCGGCCACCGCCAGGGCGGCCAGGCGGACGGACGCCACGGCGCCGGCCCCGCCCAGATGAGGAACGGCGGTGAATCGGACATCAGCGAGGCCGAACGAGGCGATGATGTCCTCGGCCGTCGGACCGAGAGGGGACGGGACGATCCCGTCGACAGCACTGGCGGGCAGGTTCGCGTCCGCCAGCGCCGCGGTGATCGCCTCGACGGCCAGCCGTTGCACGCTTCGTCCGCTGTTGCTCGACAGCTCGGTCTGGCCGACGCCGATGATGCACGCCTCGTTCTTCATCTGGTCGACTCTTCTCGTCCGGCCGAGCTCGAAGCACTGGACATGCCTGCCGAGCTGAGTTGCAGAACTGTCACCGTGTTCATAGAACCGTCACGGCTCAGCACTGTCGAAGTCAACGAGATAGGGCCAACGGTCCCGCCGTACTTGTTCTAGAACGAGCGCGGTTCGCGGCCCGGGACCACGGCTGCGCGCGCCGGCGCCCACCCCGCCCGGACGTCGCTCTGATACGTTGAAATGGGTTTTTGCGCGGAGTGCGGGCCGGAGTGCGGGAGGTGCGCGCGTGGGCGGCGGGGAGGACTCTGCGGAGCTGCCTCCGGGTGATGTCATTCCGGCGCGCTGGCTTTCCGAGCAGATTCATGACGCAACGGCCCGCGGCATCATCACCGAGATGACCGACCTGATCCGGCACCGAGCGGACGTGAAGGAGCGGTACCTGCCCACCGTGCGCAACCTCGCGCGGGCGCTGCAGGTCAGCCCGGCCACCGTGGCCAAGGCGTGGCGAGTGCTGAGCGACGCCGGCCTGATCCGGACCAACGGCAGTCAAGGCACGCGGGTGGTGGGCGAGGAGCCGCCGGGGCACCGCCTGGAGTCGGTGACCGTCGGCCTGCCCACGCAGCTGGACCTGATGAGCCCGGCGCCGGACCCCGCGCTGCTGCCCGACATCCAGCCTCATCTCGCGGAGGTGCTTCGCTCAGGCACCATCAGCGATTTCAACCGGTATTCCGGGGAGACCCTGATCGCGCCGCTGGCCGACTACGCCCGGCGGACCTGGCCGTTCGATGCCGGGACGATCGTCCCGTGCGGTGGTTGCTACGACGGCGTGCTCCTGCTGCTCGACGTTCTCGCCCGCGCCGGAACGCGGGTGGCCGTGGAGAGCCCGACCGCCGCGCCGGTGCTCGACCAGCTGGAATTTCTCCGATGCGAGATCGTGCCGGTCGCGACCGACAGCGCCGGCATGATCCCCTCCGCTCTCGCCGAGACGCGAGATGTCCAGGTGGTGGTCGTCCAGACCCGGTTCTCCAGCCCGGACGGGCACACGATGACCGCGGATCGGGCGGCCGAGCTGGCGAGCGTCCTGCGCACCTGGCGGACGGCGCCGGTCGTGATCGAGTCGGACCCGGCGCCGCTGTTCGCCGCCGGTCCCGACGTGTCCCTGGGCACCTGGCTGCGGGATCGCGTGGTGCTGGTCCGTGGCTGGAACAAGTCGCACGGCCCCGACCTGCGGGTGGCGTTGATCGGTGGCGCGCCCAACGTCGTCCGGCTCGCTCGCCGCCGCCGCGCGATGGGATCGGTCTGGACCTCGCGCCTGCTGCAAGGCACGTTGAGCCTGATGCTCGCCGACGACGCGGTCGCGGCGACGGTCGCCGTCGCCGCTGAGCAATACCGTCAGCGGCGTGCCGCCCTGGCCGGCGAGCTGGGCCGGCTGGGCATCGAGACCTACGGCACCGAGGGCTTCTCCGTGTGGGTTCCGGTCGGTGACCAGCACACCGCGCTGCAGGTGCTGCGGGCTTATCGCATCAGCGCGGCGGCGGGCAGTTCGTTCACCCACCACCCGGACCGGCAGCACCATCTGCGGATCGCCACCACACAGCTCCCGGTGCAGCACGCAGCCGAGGTCGCGCTCGCGGTTCACGAGGCCGCTTCGGCGCCTGGCGCCGTCGCCCGGAGCTGACCCGGCTGCACCGTAAACCCTCGATTTCGCGGCCTGCAACCGTAGCTGGTTATAGAACAAGCGCACGGCGTCGAAAAGCCGTTCGCGATGGACTTTCGCCTGCCGGTTCGCCATTGTTTCAACAGGCATGAGGCCGTCGAAGGCTCGCGAGAACGTCAATTTCACCCATTCCAGCGAGGCTCGGCTTAATTCCGATGAACGGATCCTGATTAGCGAGCGACGCAACCACTTCAGGGAAAGGTGTGGCGATGGATATTGATCTGGAATCGATCGACGCGATTGATATGCACACGCACGTCCTGACCTCGGTGCGTGATGGCCAGGGTGCGCCCAGATCGATGGAGGCGGCCGGCGGCGAGGTGTTCGGCCACGAGATGGCGATGACCGTCCCGCAGATCGCGGAGACCTATCGTCAGCGTCGCATGATGTGCGTGACCTTCATGGTCGACGTGATGGGCACCGAGAACCCGGTGACCAACGACGAGGTTCTGCGGCTGGGCGCCGAGCATGCCGACGTGATCGTGCCGTTTGGCAGTGTCGACCCGCGGCGGGGGCCCGCGGCCGTCACCGAAGCTCGGCGGCTGCTGGAAACGTACGACGTCAAGGGGTTCAAGTTCCATCCGACGATGCAGCACTTCTACCCGAACGACGAGCGCTTCTATCCGCTCTACGAGGTGATCCAGAGCAGCGGAGCGATCGCGATCTTCCATACCGGGCAGACGGCGATCGGCTCCGGCCAGCGCGGCGGCAGCGGTCTGCGACTGAAGTACTCCAATCCGATTCATCACGACGACGTCGCAGCGGATTTCCCAGAGCTCAAGATCGTTCTCGCGCATCCGTCGACGCCGTGGCAGGACGAGGCGCTCGCCGTGGCGCTGCACAAGCCGAATGTCTACATCGACCTGTCGGGCTGGTCGCCGAAGTACTTTCCACCGCAGCTGGTGCAACATGCGAACACCTTGCTGAAGCACAAGGTGCTCTTCGGCACCGATTTCCCGGCGTTCACTCCCCAGCGGTGGCTCGAGCTGTTCGACCAGCTTCCGATCAAGCCCGAGGTCCGCCCGCTGATTCTCAAGCACAACGCGATCGAATTGTTCGGCTGGAAATGAAGGCACCGCTCACCGGCGCCTTTGACGCCGACGTCCGGAAAGGGCAGTTTTGTGCAGATTGACGGCAGCGTCGCAGTGGTGACCGGCGGTTCGAGCGGACTCGGCCGGGCCACTGCCGACCAGTTGGTGAGCGCCGGGGCGACGGTGCTGGTGCTCGATCGGCAGAAGCCTCCGGCGGGCGCCGTCGGCTCCGGCTCCGGCTCGATCCACTTCGCGGAGTGCGACGTCACCGACGAGGCGGGGGTGCAGCGCGCGTTCGAGGAGGCCTCGGCACTGGGCCCGATCCGAATCGTGGTGAACTGCGCCGGCATCGGCGATCCCCAGCGCGTGCTGTCCCGGGACGGTACCCGCAAGCCGCTGGCGTCTTTCCTGCACGTGCTGAAGGTCAACCTGGTGGGCACGTTCACCGTGCTGAGCGTCGGGGCCGAGTTCATCGCGCGTACCGAGCCGCGAGACGGCGAACGCGGAGTCATCGTGAACACCGCCTCCGCGGCCGCCTTCGACGGCCAGATCGGCCAGGCGGCGTACGGCGCGTCCAAGGGTGGCGTTGCGGCGATGACGCTGCCCCTGGCCCGCGACCTGGCGCAGTCGCTCATCCGGGTCGTTGCCATTGCTCCGGGGATCTTCCACACCCCCCTGATGTCCACTCTGCCGGAAGCGGCGCAGGTCGCGCTGACCGAGCAGACGCTGCACCCGAAGCGACTCGGTCAGCCCGAGGAGTTCGCCGCCCTGGTCGAGCACATCGTCCGCAACCCGATGCTGAACGGCGAGGTCATCCGACTTGACGGTGCCGTCCGGCTGGGCCCTCGATAGCCGCGACGGCCGCCCTCAATAGCACAACGCCGACTTCCGATTCTGGAGCGTCCCCATGTCGTTGGCCCCTGAACTCCCACATCCGTTGCCCGCGGACGCCGCTGCTGCGCGCTCCGCGGTGCAACGGCTGGTGGCCCCGCGGTCGGTCGTCGTCGTTGGCGGATCCGCCCGTCCGGAGGCGTTGGGCAACCGGGTCGTGCGAAGCCTGGTCGACGGCGGCTTCCCCGGCGAGATCCACGTGCTCGGCCGCCGGCCGGCCACGATCCACGGACTGTCGTGCGTCGCCAGCTTCGACGAGCTGCCGGACGCGATCGACCTTGCGCTGCTCGCCGTTCCGTCCGACCGGCTGCTCGAGGCGGTCGACTCCTGTGCCGCCCGGCACGTCGGCGCCGCTGTGTGCTTCGCTTCCGGGTTCGCCGAGCTCGGCGCTGACGGCGTCCGCCATCAGGAGGAAATCGCGCGGCGCGCCCGGGCCGGCGGTGTCCGCCTGCTAGGCCCCAACTGTTTCGGGCTGCTGAACGCGGCGGGCCGCCTGTCGGCGCTGCTCGCGCCGATGCCGTCAACGCCCGTGCCCGACCCGGAGCATGGGCCCGGGGTGGCCGTCATCTCGCAGAGCGGCGGCCTCGGCACGCTCGTCGCGAGCAGCCTCGGCGGGCGCGGTGTGCCGATCTCCCACCTCATCGCCACCGGCAACGAGGCCGACCTCGGGCTGACCGATCTCCTCGAGTATCTCGCCGACGACGAGTCCACCGGAGCCGTCGCCGTCTACGCCGAGCAGATCCGGGACCCCGGCCGCTTCCTCCGCGCGATGCAGATCGTGCACGATCGACGCAAGGCCGTCGTGCTGTTGCACCCGGGCCGCCGCGACCGCGCCCGGGCGGCCATGGAGTCACACACGGGCGCCCTAGCCGGCGACCACTCGGTGATGGTCGCCATCGCCCGCCGCGCGGGCGTCCTCGTCGTCGACACCACCGAGGAGCTCATCGACCTCGCCCAGCTTATGCTGCGCTTCCCGACCCCGCCGCACCGTGGCGTCGGCGTGATCACCCAATCCGGGGCCATCTGCGCGATCGTGAACGACGCGGCTGAGGACCTCGAGCTCGACCTGCCCGAGCTCAGCCCGGCGGCCGCCGGCACCCAGGAGCCGCCACCGGTCAACGACATGCGAAACCCGCTGGATCTCGGCACCGGGACGATCTCCGATCCCATGATCATCGGCAAGGCGGCCGAGCGTATTCTCGCGGACCCCGCCATCGGCAGCCTCCTCGTGTCCAACCCGGATGCTCAAGATCCACTCGACTCGATCTGGCTCGAGACACTTGTCCCGCTGCTCGCCGGCTCGGCCAAGCCGATCGTCTACGTGAGCCAGAACGAGGCCGACCCGCCGGCCGGCTTCCGGCGTCTGCTGCTGGACCACCGGGTCGTGTTCCACCGGTCGCCGGAACGGGCGCTGCGGGCGCTGGCCAGGGCGACCGAAGCGGGCGCCCGTCGCGCCATCGGCCGGCGGGAGGTCGATGCGACGGCTCGCGTCTTACCGTCCGCGGACGGCGGCGTCCATCCGGAGTGGGCCGGCAAGCAGTTACTGCGGCAGCTCGGTGTCCCCGTTCCGGACGGCGCGCTGGCGCGCACCGAGGACGAGGCGGTCGCGGTCGCTGAACGCATCGGCTATCCGGTGGTGGCCAAGGCCCAGTCGGCGGCGTTGTCCCACAAGAGCGATGCCGGTGGCGTCGTCCTGTCGATCGCCGACGCGGACGCCGTCCGCACCGCCTGGACACGGTTGCACGAGGGCATCGCGCGGGCGAAACCGGGGCTGACCCTCGACGGCGTCCTCATCGAGCGGATGAGTGCTCCCGGGATCGAGCTCGTCGTCGGCGCGAGGCGGGATCCCCAGTGGGGACCGGTAGTCATGGTCGGCGCCGGCGGTGTCCTGGTGGAGCTGCTGGAGGACGTCCGGCTGCTGCCCCCGGACCTGCCCGAGCCGGCGATCGCCGACGAGATTTGCCGGCTGCGGGTCGCTTGGCTCCTCGGCGGATACCGCGGCGGCGCGCCCTCCGACATCGCCGCGGCCGCGCACGTGGCCGCGCTGGTGAGCGATCTCGTGCTGGCGACGCCCGAGATCACCGAGATCGACATCAATCCCTTGGTCGTATTTCCGGAGGGGCAAGGGGTGGTCGCGCTCGACGCGCTGGTGACCACCGCCCGCCGTCCCCGATGAGTAACCCGCACCACCGCCCGACGAGGAGGCCCACGATGGTGGCGAAGCAGCCCGAGCTTTTGGCCGCGACCGATCAGACGATCGACGACGCCGTCAAATACGCGGATCCCCTGGTCTTGCGCGGTCTGGTCTATCAGTTGACCGCCGATCCGGACCTGCTGCCGATCGAGGTCGAGATGGCGAACTTCGGCATCTCGGAGAGCGTGACGCTGCGCCGGGAAGCCGACGCGGCGATGATCCGGGAGAAGGCGGCGGCCTACCTGAAGGCGTGCCGCGACGCCGGCGAAGGCGATGTCCCGCTGGGCCCGCGGGACCGTCTCGCGCGCAGCCTCGCCCTCGTCGCGGGGCAGGAGATTCCCCCGGCCGAACTCGACATGTGGGTGGAGCAACTCGCCGTGGACCGATTCGCCCGTGGCGTCGAATGGGGGGAGACGCCCACCCAGGAGCAGATCGACGGGTACTCCGTCGTGGTGATCGGGGCCGGAATGGGCGGACTGAACGCCGGGGCGCAACTCGCCCACACCGGCATCCCGTTCATCATCCTGGAGAAGAACTCCGAGGTCGGCGGCACCTGGTACGAGAACCGCTATCCGGGCGCCCGCGTCGACACGCCCAGCCGCACCTACACTCACGTCCTCGGCGCGGACTTCGACTACCCGTCCCCGTTCTGCGTGCAGCCGGAGAACGAGCGGTACGTGAACTGGATCGCCGATCATTTCGACCTGCGCCGCACTATCCAGTTCGATACCGAGGTGCAGTCGCTGGTATGGGACGAGGACGCCAAGGTCTGGCAGATCACGGCACTGCAGGGCGGCCGCCGGCGGGTCTGGCGGGCGAACGTCGTGATCACCGCGGTCGGGTTCCTGTCGCGGCCGAACATTCCCTCCGTGCCCGGCATGGACGACTTCACGGGCCGGCTCTTCCACACGGCGCGGTGGCCGTCCGACCTCGACCTCACCGGAAAGTCGATCGCGGTCGTCGGCAGTGGGTGCACCGGCTATCAACTCGTGCCGGAGCTGATCAAGCGGGCCGGCCACGTCTACCACTTCCAGCGGACCCCGAACTGGGTCTTCGACGTGCCTGGATACCTTGCCCCCTATCCGCACCAGGTCAACTGGCTCGACCGCAACTTCCCGTACCTGGTCAACTTCATCCGTCTCCAGCAGTCTTGGTCGCGACGCCCGGACGCGACCCGGGCGGCGAACGAGATCGATCCTTCCTTCACCGACCCCATCGCGCTGAGCCCGGCCAACAAGGCCGTCCTCGACCAGCGGCTCGAGTTCATGCGCTCCAAATTAGCCGACCGCCCGGACCTGATGGCCAAGATGATGCCGACGGCGGCGCCGCTGTCCGCGCGGCCGGTTCTGGTCGACCGGGACTACAACATCTACGACGCAATTCTCGACGAGGACAAGACCACCCTCGTCACCGGCGGGATGCAGAAGGTCACCGCGACCGGCGTCATGGCCGAGGACGGCACCGAATACGAGGTGGACGCGATCGCGCTGGCCACCGGATACCGGGCGAACGACTTCCTCTGGCCGATGGAGGTGCGGGGCCGCGACGGCGTCACCACCGAGCAGCTCTGGGCCAAGGACGGCGCCCGGGCCTACCTCGGCTGCCTCCTGCCCGGGTTCCCCAACCTCTTCGTGCTCTACGGCCCCAACACCAATGCGAACGTCGGCTTCGCCGCCATTCACCTCGAGGAGCTGGTGACCCGGTTCGCGGTGGCCTGCATCGCCGGCCTGATCGCCGAAGGCCAGGACACCGTGGAGGTGACCAGCGACGCCTATGCGCGCTACAACGACGAGCTGGACCGCAACATGGTCTCCAAGATCTTCCTCGATCCGCGCGCCAACAGCTACTTCACCAACGGATTCCACCGCAGCGCCACCAACGGCGCGATCGACCCGCGGATCCTCTGGAGATGGTTGCGTCACCCGCGCCGCACCGATCCCGACCTCACCGAGGACGGCGATGCGATCAGCCCGCGCTTCGGGCTCGACCTGGTCGTCGAGTAGGAAGGACCGGGCCGATGGGCGCTCCTGCCGTGGACCCCGGGGTGCAACAGTTCCTTGATGCGCTTCCGGCCTCACCGCCGCTGACCGGCGAGACGCTGGCGGCCGCCCGGGCGGCGATTCCGCCGCCTCCACCGCCGTCGGGACTGGTCGAGCACGCCGATCTGACCATCCCCGGCGACCCCACGGTCCGGGTCCGGCTCCACCGCCGCCTGGACGTCGCGGCCGAGTTACCGGGCATCCTCGCGATTCACGGCGGCGGTTACGTGATGGGCGACGCCGCCACGGACGACGCGTTGTTCGAGCAGTGGTGCCTGCGGTTCTCCTGCGTCGGGGTCTCGGTCGACTACCGGTTGGCCCCGGAGACGCCCTATCCGGGACCGCTCGACGACTGCTACCGCGCGCTGCGCGCGGTGCGGCAGCGGTCGGCCGAGCTGGGCATCGACCCCGCCCGGATCGGCATGTTCGGGGTGAGCGCCGGCGGTGGCCTGGCGGCGGGTCTCAGCCTGCGACTGCGGGACCGCGGCGAACCCGGTGTGGCCTTCCAGGTCCTGCTGTACCCGATGCTCGACGACCGGCAGGTCACGCCGTCCAGCCGATGGACCGACGTCCCGCGCTGGGACCCGGTCGCGAACCGGTTCGGGTGGCGGTCCTATCTGGGCGCGATCGACGGCACGCCGGAGGTACCGCACGAAGCCGCTCCGGCGCGAGCCACCGACCTCGGCGGACTGCCACCGACGTGCGTGATCGCCGGGACCGTGGACGGCTTCTACGACGAGGACGTTGCCTTCGCCGAACGGCTGCGCGATGCCGGCGTCCCGGCCGAACTTCACGTCTTCGCCGGCGGCTGCCACGGCTTTGCCACTCCGGCCTGCCAGGCGCCGCTCGCCATCCGTGCCCGGCAGGTCATCGACGACTGGCTGGCCGGTCACCTCGAGGGCCCACGTCCCGCCGGCCCGGTGGCGCAGGACGAGCCGTTCCACGCCGCGACGATAAGGAGAACCGCATGAGCACACGTCGATTCGAAACGCCGGACCCGGAGCTCGACCTGCTGTACCGGGATCTGGCCGACCAGGACCTCCAGCCGTTGTGGGAGCTCAAAGGCCTGTTGACGCCGACTCCGACGGTGCGGTCGGTGCCGCACCGGTGGACGGCGAAGGAACTGCGCGCCCTCGGCGAGCGGGCCGGGCATCTCGTCCCGATCGACCGTGGCGGCGACCGCCGGGTGCTGGCCTGCGCGAACCCCGGGCTGGACGGCGCTCCGTACGCGGTCTCGACACTGTGGGCGGCAGCGCAGTACCTCGGCCCGCACGAGGTGGCGCCGGCCCACCGGCACACGCCCGCAGCCCTGCGCTTCGTGCTCGAGGGAACCGGCGTGTGGACCTTGGTCGACGGCGACCCGCTGGCGATGTCGGCCGGCGACCTGATCCTCACGCCCAGTTGGAGCTTTCACGAGCATCACAACACCGCCGACCAGCCGATGCTCTGGATGGACGTCTTGGACCTGCCGATGGTC
Source organism: Actinoplanes sp. NBRC 103695 (assembly GCF_030269485.1). GTDB lineage: Bacteria > Actinomycetota > Actinomycetes > Mycobacteriales > Micromonosporaceae > Actinoplanes. The sequence continues at coordinate 63,462 of NZ_BSTL01000012.1, forward strand.
GCCGCCCTCGAGGCGGTGTTCTTCGAGGAGGGGCCCAGTGAGGAGGTGGAGCGGCTGACCGCGACCGTCTCCGACTCCGAGCGCCGCTACGGCAACCCCGGACTGCTGCCACCGCCCGGCCTGCGCGCCCGGCCCCGGCACTCGCCGCTGCTCGCGTACCGATGGGCCGACACCGACCTGGCGTTGTCCCGGCGCCTGGACGCCACCGGGGCGGAATTCGCCACCCTGGCGTACGTCGACCCGACGCGCGGCACGGACGTCATGCCGACCATGCGGTGCGAAGCCCATCGCGTCCGCGGCGGGTCGCGCTCCCCGCTCGTCCGGCAGACCGGCTCCCGGATCGCGACCGTCTTCCGGGGCAGCGGGGTGGCGGTAGTCGGCGAACACCGCTTCGACGTCGCACCGGGCGACATCCTCGCCATTCCCTCCTGGACGCCGTGGCGGCTCGAAGCGCATGACCCGCTCGACGTGTTCTCCACCAGCGACGCGCCGGTTCTGGACGCACTGGGCCTTTACCGGGAGGAGGAACTGTCGTGAGTGCCGCCGACCCGCGCCCGGCCGAGCGGCGCATCCCGCTCCTGATCGTCGGTGGGGGCATCGGTGGTCTCGCCGCGGCCCTGGCCATCGCCCGTACCGGCCGGACGGTGCACCTGATCGAGCAGGCGGCCGAGCTCACCGAGATCGGCGCGGGGCTGCAGATCGGGGCGAACGCCACCCGCGTGATGGACCGGCTCGGCATTCTCGAGGCGGCGGAAGCGGTCGCGGTCCACCCGGAAAGGGCGGTCATGCGCGACGCGACGACGGGGGAGACGCTCACCGTGCTGACCCTGGGCGACACCTATCGCCGGCGCTATGGAGTCCCGTACCTCGTCATGCACCGCGGCGATCTGCTGCAGATCCTGCTCGACGCCTGCACCGCGAATCCGCTGATCACCCTGGAGACCCGCCGGCACGTCACCAGCTGCCGGGTGAAGCCGGACGGCGTGACGGTCACCTGCGAGGACGGCCAGGTCTACCGGGCCGAGCTGGTGGTCGGGGCGGACGGCCTGCGGTCCGCGCTGCGCAAGCTGTTCGTCGACGACGAACCGGTCTGCAGCGGGTACGTGGCGTATCGCGGCACCATGCCGATCGAGAACGTCGAGTCCGACGTCGACGGCAACGACGTCGTGCTGTGGATCGGGCCGCAGCTGCACCTCATGCAGTACCCGGTGCGGTCGGGCGCGCTCTACAACCAGGTCGCCGTCTTCCACAGCAAGACCTTCGCCGCCGGCGGCGGCGGGAGCACACCCGAGGAACTGGACGACGCCTTCGCCCCGACCGTCAAGCCGGTCCGGCTCAGCGCGGCTTCGGTCTCCCGCATCCGGCACTGGCCGCTGTACGACCGCGAGCCGCTCACCTCGTTCGTCCACGGCCGGCTGGTGCTGATCGGCGACGCCGCACATCCGATGCTGCAGGTGCTCGGGCAAGGCGCGTGCCAGGCTCTCGAAGACGTCGTCGTGCTGGCCGATCAGCTCGCCGCCCACCCGGATGACCTCGCCACGGCCCTGGCCTCGTACGACCAGGCACGAGTCCCACGGACGACTCGATGCCAGCGGACCGCCCGCCCCTGGGCGGACGTGTGGCACCTCACCGACCCGCTCGCGATCGCGCTGCGGAATCGGATCTTCCGTACCCGAGCGGACGACGACTACAGCGATGTCGACTGGCTGTACGCCGAACTCCCGGCCTGATCCTCGTCCCCGCAACCGTTACCTCGGAGGTCTTCCGTGAAGCTCTGCAGTTTCCTGGATCCGTCCGGCGAGCACCGGGTCGGTGTGGTCACCGCGGCCGGTGTCGTCGATGTCACCACACAGGTCCCGGCCGGCGGTCCGGGCGGTCCCATGCGCCGGCTGCTGGCGGCCGGCACCGACCTGACCACCTTGCGCACCGACGGCCCGGTCGTCGAAGGCGCACGGCAGCTCCCCCCGGTTCCTGATCCCTCGAAGATCGTCGCGGCGCCGGTCAACTATCGCGACCACCAGACCGAGATGAGTCAAGACAGCCACATCGCAGCGCTCGGAGTCTTCCTGAAGGCGCCGAGCTCGCTGATCGCCGACGCCGAGCAGGTCGTGTTGCCGTACCACGATCGACGCTTCGACCAGGAAGGCGAGCTCGCGGTGGTGATCGGTCGGCGGGCCCGCCACGTGCGGACGCAGGACGCGGCCGACTACGTTGCCGGCTACACCTGCCTGCTGGACATGACCATGCGCGGCGGCGAGGACCGATCGGTGCGCAAGAGCTTCGACACCTTCACACCCACCGGACCGCACCTGGTGACACCGGAGGAGGTGGGTCCGCTGGACGACCTGGAGTTGCACACCTGGGTTGGTGGAAAGCTGCGCCAGCGCGCCGACATCCGCGACTTGATCTGGGCAGTCCCCGACCTGATCGGCTATGTCAGCTCTGTCATGGAGCTGCTGCCCGGTGACATCATCGCTACCGGCACACCGGCGGGTGTGGGCGCGGTACACGACGGCGACGACATCACCGTCGAGATCACTCGGGTCGGACGGCTCAGCGTGACGGTGACCGGCAAGGGAGCCACCGCTTGCCCCACCCGCGGCAAGAACAGCGGGCCCCGGCCTCCCGCCGAGCTCACGCCCGCTTTCGAGCGGGGCCGACGCTGACGGTGGGAGGGTTCCACGGCAGATACCTAAACCGCTATAACGCACAAATTTTGTGCATCAGACGCCCTCTCTAGTGGCTTGATGATCTGAGTCGGGCGCGGTGTTCGCCGGGAGTCATGCCGTGGGCACGTCGGAAGGCTCGGCTGAAGGCGTGCGAGGAGCTGTAACCGACCGCGGCCGAGATGGTTTCGACCGGGTCGTCGGTGTCGCGGAGCCGGACCGAGGCAAGATCCATGCGCCAGCGGGTCAGGTAGGCGCCGGGCGACCCGGCCGCGGCAGCTGAATCCCTGCTCCACCTGGCGGCGAGCACACTGGGCGTTGGGCCGGCCTCCGGGCTGCTCAGCTGCTCCGATCGGCCGGCGCGATGGCGGCGGCAACCGCGCGGACCCCGGTGCGGGTGTCGGAGCGGTGCACGACCCAGGTACTCATCGGCTGGATGAGCCCGTCGAGCGGCCGCCACGGCCAACCGATCAGCTGCTGGCTGGCGGTGTAGGACCCGACGAGGACGGCGTCCGCGTCCGCCGCCTCCGCGCTGGGCAGGGCGTGCTCGACGAACTGCGCGAAGATCCAGATCGGGTGAACGCCGCCGGCCATGGCGGCGGCGACCACACCGTCCTGCTGGGTCGGGACCTGGTCGCGCGAATGGATCAGGATGCGGAGACCGTCGAGGTCGGCGACGGTGTAAGCAGCGCGTCCGGCGAGCGGGTGGCCGGGGCGCGCCGCCATGCCCAGCGGTTCCTGCCACAGCAGCCGCGCGGTCAGGTCGCCGACCGGCACCTGGTGGACGATCGCGACGTCGAGGCGGCCACGCTGAAGCAGCCGCAGTTGCTCGGTGCTGCCGGCTTCCATGTAGCGAACGGTGCAGCCGGGCACGTCGGTCGCGAGCGCGCGGGTGGTGGCGAGGATCCAGTCACCCGGTATCCCGGGTGGGAGGCCTACAGTGACGATCTCCTGCGGCCGGGCCTCACCGGCCAGCACCTCGCCGGTCGCGGCGGCGAGGGACAGGAGCTGGCGTGCGTGTCCCAGCAGGGCGGCGCCGGCCGACGTCAGGCTGACGCCGGTGCGGGTGCGCTCGAACAGCTGGTGGCCCAACTCCTCCTCCAGCGCGCGGATCTGCCGGCTGAGGGCGGGCTGGGCGATCAGCAGGTGGGCGGCCGCGCGACTGAGGGAGCCGCGGTCGGCAATGGCGACGAAGTAGCGCAGGTGGCGTAGCTCCACCACGCCATCCTGCCCGGCCATGCCTCCGGGGCATGGCCGGGGGTGCGCGATCGGTCCTGGACTCGGTCCGTCGGCGTGACCTTTACTGCGAGGCATGACGGTGAATCTCGGGATCTGTTCGGTGTCGTTGTTCGACCACACCCCGGATCAGGCCATTGCGACCGCGGTGGCCGCCGGGTACGGCGGCATCGAGTGGCGGGTCACCGACGCGGGCGCCGGAGCGGGCACCGACCGGTTCGACGCCAATCTCTGCACCCTAGCGCCGGGCGAGGTGGCGGAGGCGGTGGCGGGTTGCGTGAGCGCCGGCCTGACGGTGATCGGCCTCGACACCTACGTCGACTCCGGCGACCGGGACAGCGCCGAGCGGGCGTTCGCCCTCGCCGCCGCGACCGGGGTGCCGTGGATCCGGTTCCGTGCCCCGTGGCGCGACGGCACCGGTTTCCGGCAAGCGTTCAGCGCGGCCACCGCGTTCGTCGCGTACCTGGAGCGGCGCGGTGCCGTCCATGGCGTCCGCGCCTTGCTGGAGCTGCACCAGCGGACGATCTGCCCGAGCGCGTCGCTGGCCCATCGGCTCCTTTCCGGAACCGATCCGGCCGCGGTCGGCGTGCTCTATGACGCCGGGAACCTGATGATCGAGGGCTACGAGGACCATCAGATCGCGCTCGAACTGCTGGGTCCGTACCTGGCGGGAGTGCACCTCAAGAATGTCGCGTTCGACCGTCCACCGGGCGGCGGGGTGTGGCGGCCTCGCTGGTCCCCGCTCGACGACGGCGTGGTCGATGTCGCGGGGCTGCTGGCGGCCTTGGACGCGGTCGATTTCGACGGCTGGGTCTCGCTGGAGGACTTCAGCGATGACCGCTCGCCTGCCGACACGGCACACCACAACGCGGCGGTGCTCGCTCGGCTGAGCGTCGGGACGCCGTCGTGACCGCGATAGAGCCGGTTGCGGTGGTGACCGGCGGCGCCGGTGTGCTCGGTGGGGCCATCGGTGCCCGGCTCAGCAGTAACGGAAGCGCTGTCGTGCTGGTGGATCTGGACGCCGGCGTCGTCGCGGCCCGGGCCGCCGCCATCGCCGCCGCTACCGGGCGGCCGGTGGCGGGCTGGGCATGCGACGTCACCGATGCCTCCGCCGTCGCCATCCTCATGCGGCGTGTCCGGGACACCTTCGGCCGGCTCGATCAGCTGGTCAACAACGCCGCTGTCACCGGGCACGGCGGGCTCGCCGGGGTGACCCGGGAGAGCTGGGAGGTGGTGATGGCGGTGAACGTATGGGGGCCGGCCGCGCTGTGCCAGGCCGCGATCCCGCTGTGGAAGGCGACCGGCGGCGGTCGGGTCGTCAACATCACCTCGCGGACCTGGGTGAGCGGCGGGCCGGTCGCCTACACCACGTCGAAGGCCGGGATGGTGGGGTTGACCCGCTCGCTTGCGGTGGAACTGGCGCCGCTGAACGTCACGGTGAACGCGGTGGCACCGGGCATGGTCGCCACCCCCCTCACGCGAAGCGGACGCTCGGAGCAGGAGTTCGCCGAGTTCAGCGAGCGGCACCGGGCCATCACCCCGTTGGGGCGCCTCGCGACCCCGGACGACGTCGCCCACGCCGTGGCCTACCTGGCCTCGCCCGGCGCCGGCTTCGTCACCGGCGAGGTGCTGCATGTGTGCGGTGGCGCTCAACTGGCGGCGACCCCGTGACCGGCCGGCCCGGCATCGTGCTGCACTACGACGACGGCGGCCCGGGCGACCGAGGCCCCGCTGCCGCGGACACGCCGATGGTGCTGGTCCATGGCTGGCTGGGCTCGTCCGACGCCTGGTCGGCGCAGCTGCCGTTGTTGCGCTCCCGGCGCCGTGCGGTCGCGGTCGACCTGCGCGGACACGGCGGGAGCGACACGCCCGGCCACGGGTACGGGACGGCGGACCTCGCCGCCGACCTGGCCGAGACAGTCGAGCACCTCGGTATCGCGCCGGTCGTCGTGGTCGGCCATTCGATGGGCGCGTCCGCGGCCACCGTACTGGCGGTGCGCCGGCCCGACCTGGTGCGCGCGCTGGTGCTGATCGATCCTGACTACGCGGGCGACCCGGCGGGTCGGGCGCTGCTGCAGTCGATCGCCGACCGGCCCGACGACGACGCCGTTCACGTGGGGGTGATCGAGCTTTTCGCGCGCCGGATCGACGCCGCGACGACCTCCACTCAGCTCCGGGACCGGCACCGGCGCGAGGTCATGGCTGTGGCGCCCGCGGTCGTGACCGCCAGCCTGCGGGCGAACATCGACGACCCGAGTTCGATCCGCTTCCGGCCCGCGGCTGAGCCGGTGCTCGCCCGGCGCACGCAACCGGTCCTGTCCTTCCACCGCGACGGGGAGCGCGCCCGGCTGGAGGAAACGCTCGCGACCCATCCGGCGTCGCGAGCCGTCCTGGTACCCGGCGCGGGGCACTGGATCCACCAAGAACAGGTCGATCTCGTCGACGCGGAGACCGAACGCTGGCTCGCCTCACTCGACTGACCGCGACTCGTCCGCGACGAGAGGAACCATGAACATCGAACCTCGTGGCCGTTCCACCGCGGCTCATCGCAGACCGTCCGTGCCTACTTTCTGAGGAGCACCATGCCCGACCTGCTCGAACTCTCCGCCGAGGACGTCCTCACCACTACCCGCGCCGTCCGCCACCGCCTCGACCTCGACAAACCCGTCGACCCGCGGATCATCCAGCGATGCGTCGAGATCGCCCTGCAGGCGCCGACCGGCCGCAACCGGCAGCGGGCCGCCTTTGTCGTGGTCACCGATCCGCAGCGGCGCGCCGCGCTCGCCGACCTGTGGCGCCGCGGGCGAGCCGCCGGGGGCACCCCGATCTCCGAGGAGGACATGCGGCGCGCCTATGCCAGGCCGCGGTCCATGGAGATGGTCTGGTCCGGGCTCGACCACCTCGACGCCAATCTGCACCGGGTCCCGGCACTGGTCGTACCCTGCATCACCGGTCGGACAGACGACGCACCTGTGTCTGACCAGGCCGGAACCTGGGGTTCGGTCCTCCCGGCGGTCTGGAGCTTCATGCTCGCCGCCCGGATGCACGGCCTGGGCACCTGCTGGACCACGTCCAACCTGCCGGTGGAACGGGACGTGGCCGACCTGCTCGGCATCCCGCACGCCGAGGTCATGCAGGCCGCGCTGATCCCGCTCGCGCACACGGTCGGCACCGACTTCCGGCCGGCGCACCGTGTCCCGGTCGACGAGGTCCTGCACTGGGAACGGTGGTGAGGTGGTGAAGCTGATCGTGACCGGGCAACGGTCGGACGGCACGTCGGCGGTGGCCGAGGAGTCCGAGCCGCTGCCCCTGGCCGGGGCCGCCTTCCCCGGGCTTCGGAACACCCCGCTCTGGACCTCCGACCGGCCACCGGGTCTGCCCCACGACGGCAGCCGGGCGCCGCGCACAACGATGCTCCCGCCGGCCGGCGGGGTGCGTTATTTTCTCCTTACCATCGATCCCGTCGACCCCGCCGCGTCGACGCCGACGCCGGACCAGCTAGCCGACTTCGACCGCTTGTTCCCCGGTCTGCTCGACGCGTGGGACGCCGACGGCTCGGGGATGGAGATCACCGACACCGTCGACTTCGGCATCGTGATCGACGGCTCGATCGTCCTGCGCCTCGACGACGGTGCCGAACGCACCCTGCGCGCGGGCGACGCGTTCGTCCAGCACGGGACCCACCATGGCTGGCGCAACCCCGGACCCGGCCCGGTCACCCTGGCGGTGGTCCTCCTCGGCGCCACCCGGTCCGGCCGATCCCCCGGCACCGGATGACGCTCCCGGCAACCCGGCATCGTGGGGCGGTCAGCGGCAGGAAGGTCCAGGGTGCCGCGTCCAAAGGTGATGCCGGACAGCGCCAAGGCCGCGGTGCACCGCGAGACGGCCGAGCCGGGCGGCGTCGCCGGTGGAGAGAAGTTGCAGTAGTGGATTATCGTCTGCGATCTGATGACGAAACGCATCCGTATCATCGTGGTCGCGGCGCTGGTGATGGTGGCCGGCGGGTGGGTCGGCGCCTTCCTTGCCGAGCGTACGGCCTGGCGGTACGCCCCGGATCTGCCGTCCGGGGCGGCCGCCGGGCGGCTCACGCAGACGGCGTTTCCCGGCCTACGGGTCTACGGTGGCGGGAACGCGCGGATCATCGAGCGGTACGGCGACGGCGACGGCATCCGGTACGGCTCGGCCGGCTACTGGGTCAAGCACACGGCGGCGACCCAGGACGTGGCGGCGTACAGCGCTGGCGTCCGTGACCGGCTGACGGCGGCCGGCTGGGCCGTGCACGACTACCGCGTGACCACGCCCGAGCCCTTGGACGACGGCGGCAACGCGTACGAAGCGACGTTCTGGGCGACCCGCCCTGGGCTGGTTCTCGCGTTCTCCGACCATTACTGGACCGGGCGCCCGTCGTACGACTCGACCGGCGCCGCCGCCTTCGACCTCTGGCGGCAGCCACCGTCCTGGATGCCCGCGGTCGCCTGGGGCGGCGCGATCGGCGGCGCCCTGCTGGCTCTGCTGCTCACGATGTACGTCCGCCGCCGCGCCCACCCCGCCCTGCGCGGTCTGCTCGCTGGTGGCGCTGTCACCGCAGTCGTCCTGCTGCTGCCAAGTACCGTGGCACCTGGTCAGGAGACGCCGCTGGACAGCCCGTGGTGGGGCGGCTTCTACTACTTCGGCCTCCTGCCGGCCATGCTGTCGGCGATCATCGCCGGCGCGATGCTGCTGTCCGCGGTGGCTCAGGAGCCGTTCGTCCGCGCCGGATTCCGGTTCCTCGCCCGCCGGCCTCGAGCGCTGGCCGGGGTCGCGGTGGCCCTCCTGCTCGCGGCCCTGGCGCCGTGGGCGGTGCGGCAGGCCGGCGTCATGCCGTGCCACCCGACCGGCCTCCCGGCCGAGCAGCCCGAGGCCACGGACAGCACCCACATCAAGATCTTCGTGAGCAACACGTCCACCCCGCAGGAGCGGGCGCTCATCGACGCGGCGATCTTCCGCAGCCGCGCCGGCAGCCTGGGCGAGCTGGTGTGGGAACCCGGCTCGGCCGGCTTCCGGGACACCTACTGCGGCGGCGGCCCGGTCCCCGCGTCCGCGGTGGCGTCCCTGCCGTACTACTTCGACGTGGATCTGGCCAATCCGGCCAACTACCCGGCCCTGGCCGAGGAGGTCGGGGGGCTGGCCGGCGTGCTGGCCGTGCGGCGGGCGGCTAGTTCCTGAGCGCAGTGGCCAGCTCGGCCTTGGTCATCCGGGACCGGCCCTCTCTGTTGTGCCGGTTGGCCTCGGCGTACAGCTCGGCTTTGAGGTCTTGTCCGGCGTATGCGGCTTCTCCGACGACTTCATCGTGGGGCCCGGCTTGCCGAACTCCTGGTTACTCGCAAGCACTTCGTTCTTGCCGACTGGAGGCGCAGGAAGACCAGAGCAGTCGAGCCAACATCGACCCCTGTTTCGTCCAGTCACCCGGATGCTCCAGAAGGAAGCACCCTCGGCTCAAAAACTTGACACGCATCCGTTCGCGTGGGCGGTTGTGTCGATGGCTGGGGACCAGTTGGGGACCACACGCTATGCGCGCTCGTGCCCGGACCTGCGCACTTGACATGCGGGGAACGGTCCGCATCGCATTTGACGTGCGGAAATGCCTACTCCAACGGCCTGGCAGTGTGGGGGTAAGGGGTTCAAGTCCCCTCAGCTCCACCTCATCTTGATCTTGAGGTGCGGTAGGTGCCTTGCGGCCGAAGAGCCGGACTGTAATGCCTAACCGGCCCTGAAAGGTCTTGGGGCGGTTCGGCGGTGCCGAGGTCGGCGCAGCTCTCGTCGTAGAGCCACGTAACGTATGGCAGATGGGCGAGCGTTCGTTCGACGAGACCCGGACGACTCGACCCCCCTTGAATGAGGACATGGACCCGGATCTGAGGTCTTTCCACAATGGGCACATGACGCGCATCCGTATTCCCGGCGCTCTGCGCCGTCCATTGGCAACCCTGCTCACCACCGCGGCGGTCCTCCTCGTCGCCGTGGGCTCGCTGGTGATCGCCTTCAGTGACGGCCTCACCGGTGCCAGCCGGGCCAGCGCCGCCACGAACGATCTCGCTCAGTGGAGCCCCGGCCCCGGTCCGGTGCAGCCATGGCCGTTCCGCAATCTCGTCAGCGACTGGCAGGGCCGGTGCGTCGACGTGCCCAACGCCGACTTCAACGACGGCGTACATCTGCAAATGTGGGGCTGCGACCACACCTGGGCTCAGGACTGGCATTACGTGATCAACAGTGATCAGGGTACGTACAAGCTGGAGACCTTGGACTTCGAGTGCATGGACGTGGCCGGGGGTTCAGGGGAGAACGGAACACCGGTACAGATCGTCAGGTGCAACAACGGTCCCGCCCAGCAGTGGAAGCTGACCGGCGCCGGCGACCTGGTCAACCCACAATCGAACAAGTGCCTGGACATCCGGGACTGGAATCCGCACAACGGCGCGGCACTGCAAATCTGGGACTGCGCCGGCACGGCCAACCAGAAGTGGCACTTCGCTTGACCTTGAACCGGCAACGACAACCCACCGCCGCCGATGCCCAGCGCAATCCAGCCGGAGCGCACGCGCGCGAGCAGGTCGAGGTGCGTTTCGTCCTCGGCGAGCACGACCGATCCTGCGGGCAGCGCAACTGCCGTCCAGCTTGGACACGGTCGTCCGCGGTGAGGAAAATGCCGACCAACGTGGCGACGACATCTTCCGCGAGCGCGTCGTCTCGCAGCTTCCCTACGCGCGCCCCCGCCTTGATCAAGGTGGCTACCGCGGCGACGAGAGCATCTTTCGCCTCTCCGGAGGGGGCGGTGCCCATCGGGCCGGCTGACTTGCGGGATGCGGCCACGCCGCGTTTGGCGGCGACGAAATCGCCGTAGCAGTCCATCCACGTCCGCAACGCGACCACTGGCTCCCGGTCCTTAAGCAGCTGGTCCGCGCGTGCGCACAGAGCCGCCCGTTCGGCGCCGTAGACTGCTTCGACCAGCGCCTCGCGGGTCGGGTAGTTCCGGTACACCGTCCCGACGCCGGCTTCACGAGCGAGCGCCTCGACTCGGCGGCTTCGGTCTCAGCCACGTCGATGCGGAGGAGTTGCGCCACGCTCTACCAGCAGGCGTCGTCTGCGTCCAGAACAGCTACAGCCTGATCGATCGCTCCGCTGAGCCTGTGCTGCAGGTCTGCCGCGAGCGTGACATCGCGTGGGTGCCGTACTTCCCACTCGGGTCGGGAATCGCTGGGCTGCCAAAAGTCACCGACCTGCCCGAAGTCCAGGAGGTGGCAGCTCGGCTGAGGGTGACGCCCGCTCAGGTCGGGCTGGCTTGGCTTCTCTCCCGTAGCCCCCAGACCATGCTCATCCCCGGCACCCGCGACCTCGCCCACCTCGAAGAGAATCTGGCCGCAGGTGAAGTGATCCTCGACCAGGAATCACTGACCACGCTGGCTCAATAGCGCTGGAAACAGTCTCTTGGATCAGGGCGGCTCGTTGACGAAGCGGGCCGGTTTCGTCGATGGATCTCTGATGACATGTGGGCTCGGATCGAGCCGTATCTGCCGGACCGGTCGCCGTAACGCAGCGGCCGGTGGGCCGATCACCGGCAGGTGATCGAGGCGATCGCGTGGAAGTACCGCACCGGTTCACCGTGGCGGGACCTTCCGGGCGAGCTGGGCTCGTGGAAGGGCGCCTACTCGCGGTCGCCGACATCATGCGACGCTGACAACACCCGCCGGCGTCCGCGCGGTCAGAGTTTCGCCACCATTCGATCGAGGGTTCGCGGCGCGATTCGTAGCAACGCCGGCATCAGCTTCGCGTTGCCCGGGAACGCCATCGGCCGACGTTCCCGCAGCGCCCTGATCGTTGCTTCCGCGACCTCGGCGGGGGGCAGTTTGGGTCCGGTCTTGGCGGCGGTGGCCGGTGTGTCGGTGGTCGGCGGCAGAACCTCGAGCACGTGAGTGCCGCGGGGCGCGAGCTGGCGGCGCAGGCCCTCGGCGAAGCCGTGCAGCCCGGCCTTTGCGGCGCCGTAGGTCGGTGCGCGCGTCGGAGAGATCAGGGCGAAGCCGGAGGTCACGAAGACGATCGCGGACAGGTCCGGCCAGCGGCGCAACGTCTCGCCGGTCAGGTGGATCGGTGCGGTGAGATTCAGGTCGATCTCCTGGTCGAGGGCGGCGGTCGCGTCGTCGGCCGAGAAGTCTCGTTCGACGAGGCCGCCGGCGTTGTTGATCAGGACGTCGAGCCGGCCGAACCGTTCGCCGACCGCGTCCAGCAGGGCGGTTCGGGCCTGCGGGTCGGTCACGTCGGCCTGGACGGCCAGCCCGTCCGGATGCTTCTCGGTGAAGCGGTCGAGGCCTGCGCGGGACCTGGCGCAGACGGCCACCGCATCGCCCTCCCGCAGGAAGGAGTCCGCGAGGCTCAGGCCGATGCCCGAGGTGCCTCCGGTGATGAGTACGACTCTGCTCGTAGCTTTACCTGTCACAGTTCGATGAGCCTGCTGCGGCGATGCCGGCAAGTCCATGCGCCTCAGACGTCAGTAGCCGTCGGGGCATGGAGAAAGGGGGAGATCGCGAGACCTTTGCCAGGATGCTCGGCGACGGCCCGACGCGACGACGATCATCCCGAACGGGTCGGTCGCGCTGGTCGCGCTCATCCAGGCGTGCATCGTGGCGTGACCATCTCGCGCTGACGTGCGTCGCGATCACCTCGCCCTCAGATACGACTACGTGCTCCGTCCGGTCTGAGGGCCGCCGAGCCTCAATCGAGCAGGATATGACGCAGGGTCCGCGCGAGCCGGTCGACGAGTTCCTCGGGTGGCATCGAGGCGAGCGGCTCGGCGCGGGTGATGTACCGGCTGAAGGCCAGTCCGATCAGGTGTGATCCCAGCAGCGCCACCCGGATGTCGACCTCGTCGCCGTCGGCCGGTGGATCGGGGTCGAGAATCGTCCGGTAGACGGCCGCGCTGCGCTGGTGCATGGCCAGCAGCAGGTCGGTGGCGGTGCCCGCGTCGGTGGCGGCGCTGCGGATGAGGGCGACCAGCGGGTCCTGGGCCGCGTTGGTCTCCATCCGTTCGACGAAGCCGCGGGCGATACGTTCCGGCAGTGTCGCCGGGTCGCCGGCCGCCACGTAGGCCAGGTCGCGGTGGCCGGGCACCGCGGCCAGGAACAGTTGCTCCTTGGAGGAGAACTGCCGCGAGATCAGGCCGTGCGTGACGTCGGCCCGCCGGGCGATCTCCCGCAGGGTGGTGCGGGTGTAGCCGCGCTCGGTGAAGGTGTCACGGGCCGCTTCCAGGATGGCTGCCCGGTGGCCCTGCGGGTCCCGGCGACGTTTGCGAACCGGCTGCTCAGCCGCTGCTTCGGCGGTCATCGCGGAACCCTCATGGAGCCCACGTTACCGCCCTCGCCGTCTTTAATGGCCAACTGGCCATTAAGTGCCGCCGTCGCCGAGACGCGCCTGCTGCACAAGATGCGCCGAGCCGCGACCTCGCTGCTGGCCGCCGTCGAGGCAATGCCGTTGCTGCGCGAGCGGGCCCGCGCCACGATGGCCACCTGAGCACGTCCGCGGCCGATCTCGCCGACCCGGTGCTCGAGGAACCGGCCCCGACCTCGGTCATGCTGCCGACCGGGTTGTCGGAGCTGCTCGCGAGCGTCATCGGAGAACATATTTAGGGACTTGGATCGTCTCCCGCGAGGACGCGACGATCAGAGCATGCCTAGGAAAGCTAGCCCCCCACTTCGAGCCCTACTCGTCGTGGCCGCGGCGCTAACGGTAACCGCCGGCTCGCTCCTCGCTGCGCTCGGGGACGCATTCCCTGGCGGGGACGAAGCCCACGCGGCCGGCCCCCAACCGGCGCAGGACGTCCGGTCCATCTCGAATGGCGAGCGTATCCCGGTCGAGAACTTTCCCGACCTTGGCGCACCGGGCGAGAGCAGCGAGATCGTCAGCCAATGGAAGGGGAGGTGCATCGACGTCCCGGGAGCCAACTTCGAAGCCGGTGTTCAGCTGCAGGTCTGGGGTTGTGACGACACGGACGCCCAGCGGTGGGAGTACGGCGACCGGGAGGCGCGGACGAGCAACAACCTGTGCATGGATGTCGCCGGCGGGTCGCGCGACAACGGCACGGCCGTCCAACTGGCCATCTGCAACGGCAGCCCGGCCCAGAAATGGGTGCTGACGAATGCCGGTGACCTCGTCAACCCGGCGTCCGTTAAGTGCGTCGACATCAAGGACTGGAAAGACGGTAACGGCGCCAAGCTGCAGATCTGGGACTGCACCGGCTCCGCCAACCAGAGGTGGCGCCAGGCCCATCGCGAAGTCAGGCTTTCCGGGTCGTAGGTGGGCCCCGGCTCCGCCGCTCGGATGCGGTCGACGCAGGCCGACGCGGCCTGGCGCAGGGCCCGTTCCGGGTCCTCGCCGGCCGCGCGGCCCGCGGTGTCAGGCGGCCGTCAGTGACCACACCTCGTTCGAGTCGTTGGTACAGGGCCCCCAGGTGAGGTGCTGAGTGCGGTAGTCCTCCACGCAGCCGATCCCCCAGTCGAGTTGGTGGATGCGCCCATCACTGGTGATTTCCCAGTGCACGAGCAGACCACTGTCGCACGCCGCGACGAAGATGCCTGAAGAACTTCCGGTGGACAGGCACAGCCCGGTGCCGGGCGGACGAATGGTCTGCTCAGTCGTCGAGTAGGCCCACTTCTGTGTCGCTGCGTCATCGCATGCGGCGGTGAACACCGGGAGCGCCCGATCGGCGGTCTGTTGCGGCCGGGCGATACAGAGGCCGGTGTCGCTGTTACGCAACACGCCGGTCTTTGTTGCAGCCTGCGCTGCGTTGGCTCCGATCAGACTCGCAGTCAACGCGGCGCAGACCACCACGATGGACATCATCTTTCGCATGGTTTTCCAGCTCCTTCCCTGAGGTGCGCGTGTCAGCCGACGGGACGCGCTGAGTCGGGCAGAGCCTGCCAATGGAGTGGCCGACCAGGCCTCACCAACGGCCCGACTTCGATGAGCATGGATGCTACAAGCTTCAACCTTGCCGGATGTACGCCGCGAGGCGGGACAGTGTCCACCAGGGCAGCGGGTGAGGATGAATGAGTACTTCAGCGTGGGGCTCAGGCTGCTTCGAGCGCCGGTTCTGGTCGAACTTGCCGCCGAGCCCGATCCGTCGGTCATGGTGGCGGGGTCGCCTTCAGGAAACCTTCAGGTTGATAGTTTACTGCTAAAGTGTCGCTTCATGGCTTTGGATGGGCGCTTCGAGTACCGCGTCCTGGGGCCGCTGGAGGCGTTGTTCGGGGGCGTTGTCTTCCCGGTTGGCGGTCCCCGGCATCGAGCGTTGCTGGCGGCATTGCTGGTGCGGCCGAACGCGGTGGTGTCGGCGGATCAGCTGGCTGCGACGTTGTGGGAGCGGCCTCGGGCGCGGTCCAAGAACCTGGTCTACGGCCGGATCTCTGAGATTCGTCTGGCGATGCGTCAGGCCAGTGGTGCGCGGGTGTCTGATTTGGAGACCCGCAGCACCGGTTATCTGTTGCGGGTCGGGCCGGACGCGCTGGATGTGCAGCGGTTCGAGAGTCTGGTCGCGGCGGGTTTGTCGGCTTTCGAGGCTGGTCGGCACGGTGAGGCGGCCGAGGCCCAGAGTGCGGCGCTCGCCTTGTGGCGGGGTCCGGCGTTGCCTGAGCTGACGCATCTGCCTGAGGCCGCGGCGGAGGTCGCGCGGCTGGATGAGTTGCGGATGCGCGCGGTGGAGGCGCGGATCGATGCGCTGCTGGCTGGTGGCCGACATCAGCAGGTCACGGCTGAGTTGGTTGCGTTGGTGGCTGAGCATCCGCTCAACGAGGGTTTGTGGGCGCGGTTGATGTTGGCCCGTTACCGCGCGGGTCTGATGGGTGATGCCACCGCGACGTTCTCCGCGGCTCGCCGCCAGCTGGCCGAGCAACTCGGGGTGGAGCCGGGGGAGTCGTTGCAGCTTCTGTACCAGCAGATTTTGCGGCGTGATCCGGTGTTGATGGTGAGTGAGCGGGGTGGGGGTTCGGCTGTGCCGCAGTTGCGGTCGCGGTCGCTGACCAGTTTCGTCGGCCGAGACCCGGAGCTGGTGGCGGTGCGTGATCTGCTCCGGGCGCAGCGGTTGGTGACGATCACCGGTGTGGGCGGGGCGGGTAAGAGCAGGCTGGCGATCGAGGCGGCGTCGCAGGTCGGAGAGGCGGACGGGTGTCCGGTCTGGTTGGTCGAGCTGGCCGCGTTGGCGCAACCGGATCTGGTGGCCGATGCGGTCGGTGATGTGCTGGGGCTTGCGTCGCACGGCACGCGGCCTCGATTGGAGCTTGTCGAGGAGTATCTGAGTGGTACTCAGGGTTTGCTGGTTCTGGACAATGGTGAGCATCTGATCGATGCGGTTGCGGGGTTCGCTGTCCGGTTGCTTGCCGCCTGTCCCGGTCTGCGCATCCTGACGACCAGCCGGGAACGGCTCGGGGTCACCGGTGAAGTCCTACTGCCCCTGACCGGCCTGGCCCTTCCCGAGGCCGGGGCGGACACGCTGGAAGCGGCGCGGCAGAGTGCCGCCGTCCAACTGTTCATCACGCGGGCCGTCGCCGTCGATCCGGCCTTCGTGCTGACCGACGACACGGTGGCGGCCGTGACCGCGATCTGCCGGAGACTGGACGGCCTGCCGCTGGCCATCGAGCTGGCCGCCGCACAGGCCAACGCGTTCACCGTGACCCAGATGGGCGACCGCCTCGACGACCGCTTCACCCTGCTCAGCCACGGCAGCCGGACGGCCGAGCCCCGGCACCGGACGCTGCAGGCCGTGATCGACTGGAGCTACCGTCTTCTCGACGCCGACGAACGGCGCGTCTTCACCCGGCTGAGCGTGTTCTCCGGCCGGTTCGACCTGGCCTCGGCCGAACAGCTCATCGACGACCTCCGCCAACCGGCCATGCTGCTGGCTGCGCTGGTCGACAAGTCGCTGCTGCTGCGGGAGTCCGGCCGCTACCGGATGCTGGAAACCCTGCGCGCGTACGGATCCGAACGCCTCGCCGAGGAAGGTGAGCTCGCCACCATCCGCAACCGGCACGCCTCGATCATGGCCGGGATGGCCGACGAGCTGGGCCGGCACTACCAGGGCGACCGCCGCGGCCGGACGGTGGATCAGCTCGGCTCGATGATGGACGAGTTCCGGGCCGCGATGGCATGGAGCGTTGCTGATGACGATGCCGAAACGGCCATGCGCATCGCGGCTGCCCTGGCCATCTACTGGCATATCACCGGGCAGTACGCGGTCGGCCGCCGTTGGCTGGAACATGCCCTGAACGGCCCTGGCCCCTCGTCGCCGGCCGTCCGCGCCCAGGCGTTGAGCGGGCTGACCGCGTTGACGTCGGTGACCGGCGACCTGGCGGCCACCACCGCCGCGGCCGAGGAGGCGGCCGAGTTGTTCGAACGGATCGGCGACCGGCGCGGGTACGGCCTGGTGCTGCGCCGCCTCGCCACCGCCGAAACCATGGCCGGGCACCTCGACCGGGCCGAGAAGTTGCTGCCGACGGTGATCGACGCCGGGCGGGAGACCGAGTGGCCGTGGCTGCTGGGCTGGGGCTACACGCTGATCGGGATGATCCGTGGCCTGCGGCGCGACACGGACGGCGTCGAACAACTGGCCGCCGCCGCCGAGGCGGTGCTGCTCGAGGCAGGCGACCCCGAGATCCTCGCCTACGCCCGGCTGGTCCGGGCCGAGGCGGCCCGCACCCTGTACGGACCGGCCGCCGGCGTCGGCTGGCTCTGCGACGGCCTCCGCGCCCTGGTCCGGGTGGAGATGCCGCTGAGCATCGCCCTGGGTCTGCAGTTCGCGATCCTGTTGCTGGTCGACCTCGGGTGGTCTGGTCCGGAGCTGATGGTCCGCTCGGCCGCGCACGAGCTACGCCGCTGGACCGGCGGCGCCCCCTTCCCGACCCACCTCGAGCAACAGGAACGACGGCTCGCGTATCTGCGGGAGCGCCTGGGTGATGAGGAGTTCACCGCGCGCTGGGAGGCCGGGCGGGTGCGTCCGATCGGCGAGATCGTAGAAGAGGTGTGTCGCGAGCTGACCGACCGCGTGGGCTACTGAGCCTGTGCCTGAAGACGGACCGGACAAAGTGCGACTGATCCATTTCATCTCGAGGGTGCAGGTCGCGGGCGGCACGGGAGGCTGATGTCCAACCCAGGACTTGGTTCTGAACCACCTCGCCGGCCCTCATCCGAATTCGCCGCCGGCGCCTCGAGCCTCACCGTCAGTCCGTGCTCGCGCTGGCTCACCTGCGCAACGGCAACACCCTGCCCCGCCTGACCGCCGGCTTCGAGATCGGCGTCATGAAGGCCTGGCGTCACGTCCGCGAGGGGCATCGACCTGCTCGCCGCGACCGCCGACGACTTGGCCACCGTGATGACGGAGACCAGGCTGCTCGCCTACACGCGAAACAGCCGCAGTCCCATTGGCACGCCTTTCGGCCTTCCCTGCCACGCCTTTCTAATCGCCGGCGAGCGCCGCACGACAACTGACGCACGATGTAACTCCGCGTGCAGGCACTGGATCCGAACTCGCGCCTAACGGATCCGCTACTCGCGCTCAGGACCGCCCGATCCGTGTCGGTGCGCTGAGCCTGGCATGACTCGAGCGCATCGACCTCACCGCGGGGTCGTTCGGGCAGTGTCATCGACGCGCAGTTGATCAGCAAGTCGGCGCGTGACCATGATGGCAGCCGTGGTCTCTGTCCCTGGTCCCTGGCGCGACACCACCGAGGATCGTGAACCGGTAGGCCGTCAGGTGCGTCCGTTGTCTGGTGTGGATTTCATAGGAGGAACAATGCGCGACCTTTACGATCTTGCCGCCCGCGCCACTGCCGATCCGACCGGCGCCGTTGTCGCGGAGTTGAATAACCACGTCATCGAGGAGTTTCGAGCGAGCTCCGGCAAGGTCGCCGGCCCTTTCGCCAGCCAAGATCTGCTGCTGCTTCACCATCGTGGCGCAAAGACCGGGGGTGAACGCGTGAATCCGCTCGGCTATCTACGTCACCAGGACACGCTGTTTATCGTGGCCTCGTCGGGTGCTGCCGCGACCAACCCGTCTTGGTATCACAACATCAAAGCGCACCCGGAGATCACCATCGAGGTCGGAGCCGAGACGATGGCTGTGGTCGCATACGAGCTTTCCGATGACGAACGCTCGTCCGTGTGGCCGGTGTTCACGGCCCGCTATCCAGCGCTGACCCAGTACGAGAAATCCACCTCCAGGCGGATGCCTGTTTTTCGACTGGCCCTGGCCGATAACGCTTAAGGGATGATGTGCGCCGGCCAGTAACCGGTCCGTACCGACTTTCAATCCTTGATCCATCGTAAATGCTCTGCTTCGTAGACGGGCTCGGCGCTGCTCCACGAAAACCGTGTTCCATTGGTTTCTGTTCGCGGCTCGGCGACGTCGACGTGTGTGGCAGGCAAAGCGTCTACGACTCGCTGCGCGACGCCGGGTGTCATGTAGTGGTGCCGCAGAGACAGCGATTCGAGGTGAATGAGCGATTGACCGGTGGTTCGGGAGCGTTGGCCGTCGCCGCCGCAGAGCGCGGATATCAGGTCACGAGCGTAGAGATGTCGCCGATGACGGCCACCTATCTCGCCGGCCGCCTGGCACCGTACGGCGGCTCCACGGGAATGCTGGTCGATCCACAGGCTATGCCCTACGAGGCGGACACATTCGACGCTGCGTTCTCGGTCCTCAAGCTGCTGAGCCTCGGTCCCATCAGCGTCGGTGCCACTCGAGAAATGTGCCGAGTGGTCCGGCCCGGCGGGACCATCGCCGTGGCGCATTGGGCTGTCGCCCATGCCTCACCGGTACACAAGATTCTCGTCGACGCCTCGCGTGATCTCGACGATCCGCGAATCTCCGGCGAGAGGGCTCGACTCGAAGGCGCGCTGATTGAGCGGCTGCGGCGTATCCAGAAAGGACTCGAGCCCAATCCGCAGGCCCAGTTCAACGTCGTCTACGCCGAAGTTCCGGGCACCGCATCCGCTCACTAGTTCCCGTTTTTCATTCGAACGAGTCGCCATCGCGGGGTGCGCCGGTGGCGAAGAGTTCGTGACGCTTGCCAGTCACTTGCTCGAACAACGACTGTTCCGATCGAGGTGCGGCGTTCCCGGCGGCAGATCAGGCGGCTGCCGCCGGGAAGGTGTCCGCTGAGCACGGATGTGAGCGCTTCCGGGCGCCGGGCAGGTCAGGTGGTGAGCCGCCGGATCAACAGGTACATCGTGCAGCCCAGGCAGTAACCGAAGGCGGCATTCAGGAATGAAGCCATCAGGCCGAGTGCGGCAGCGATGATGCCGAGTGCCGGTATGTCGGTGAAGAATCCGACGGCGGCCACGGCCGCGAAGGCGAAACCCACGGTCTGTGCGAAGCGTACGGGCGCTGCCGGCTCAAGCTCGGCAGGTGGCTCGAGGCGGGGGAGCAGCACCTTGCGAAAGACGTGCGAATACGGGCCGTTACCCGGGGAGAGTGCGGTCAGTGCGAAGACCACGGCTTGGAAGACTGCTGGCCAGGCCCACCCGGTAATCAGTACAACGGCGAACATGATGCTGCCGATTGTGGCGCCGAAACGAACGCCACGCGGATCGAGTTCCATGGCGACGAGCGTGTCATGAAAGGGGCGGCCCGCACTCATGGGGATTTTCACTGACGCGCCAATGAACCGGGTCCGTGTCCGAGCCGTCATTCAGTTTCTACATGCTGCTGAGGGCGAGAGCGAAGGCCGCTCCGGACGCGGCGAGCAGGCAGCCGAGTGCCCCGCCCGTGACCAGCAGCGCGGGACGTGTCCGCAGGCGGAGCCGGAGCAGTAGGTAGGCGCCGGTCGCGCCGAGGAAGGCGAGCACGCCGAGATAGGACACGAAGGCGAAGCTCAGGCCGATCAAGGCGGCGGCCGCGATGGCCACCGACACCGTCTTTCGCCGGTCGAGGTCACGTGCCAAGGCCAGGTAGGTGACCGCACCGACGAGCAGCAGGACGGCGACCGCGGCCGCGGCGACGCTGGCCTGAGCCAGCAGGACGATCAGAAAAAGAGCGGCCGCGATGCCGGCGGTCGCGCCGGCGCCCGCTGTCGCCGCCGGACGGAAGCCGCGCCTCGCCAGGAGCGCGAGGAAGGTGACACCGCCGGAATAGAGGGCGGCCACAATGAAGAGAATTGCCAGCGAGAGATCCATGGCGCTGATCGTAGAACAATGGTGCACGGGTATTTCAGGGCATGAATTGGTGTATGAAAGCGGCGGCCTCAGCCAGGCTGTTCGGGTTGGTCCGTTAAAGATGGCGTGCGGGTTGAGAGCAGTTCCGACAACACGGTAGGCAGCATGACGGCGGCGGCGCGGGTGTACCCGAGGCTGGAGGGGTGGAAGCGGTCGTGGCCGAACATGCGTTCCGGGTCGGCCTCGAAGTAGGGGTTGAGCAAGGAGGACAACGACACGGCGGCGCCCCCGGCGCGGATCACCTCGACTGTTTGAGCCGCCGCCAGCCGTCTGCTCAGGAACCGTGCCAGCCAGCGGATCGGCGGCCGGAACGGCGGCAGCACGCCGAGGTCGGGGCAGGTCCCGACGACGACCTTGGCGCCGGCTGCCCGTAACCGGCGCACCTCGGCGCCGAGCTGTCGGGCGAGATCGCGCTGGGCCGACAGAGTGGTGACGTCGTTCGCGCCGATGAAGATGACGGCCATGTCCGGTGCCAGGCCGATGGCCCGGTCCACCTGATGGCGCAGATCGGGAGTCTCCGAACCCATCACCGCCAGAGTGTGGGCCGTGACCCGTCGCCCGACGCGCCGAGATATCCCGGCCGCCAGCAGCGCAGCCGGGATGTCCCGCGAACGCTCGGCACCATAGCCGGCCGCGAAGGAGTCGCCGAGCAGCACCAGGGTGAGCGGGCCGTGCGATGTTCGCCGACCGGAACTCGCGTCTCCTCGTGGCGGCGGATCGAGCGGTACCGGGATCCCACGCCGGGTGAACACCATCTGCCAGCCGATCGTGGCCGCCGCTATTGCGGGGACGCCGAGAAGCGGAACGGCCAGAAGGAGAGTCAGCACGCGTCAGCCCTACGCACAGTTTTCCCTTCATTCGATCGGCGTCGGCCAACCTCTGGGAGAGGAGAGGTTCGAATTGACCGAGGACGCCTCGTCGTCCAAGCCCGCGACCAGCCGCGCGTTGGGTCGACTGCGGCGAGCGATGAACGACCCGATCATGGTCCGGGCGGGACGAAGGCTCGTGCCGGCACCGTTCGCACTCCGTTCCAGAGTCCAGGTAAGAGCGCTTCTCGAAACGGCCACCCAGTTGCCGACCACCCACGCCGGCAACCCCTTCACCTGGCGGCGCACATTCGCCATCCGCATCAACGACGGGCTCACCCCAGTCGTCAGCTGTCCTCGCGAATGAGCTCAGCGGCGCGTTCGGCCACGGCGATGGCGGTGCTGTGGGTGTTCGCACGCACGATGGTGGGAAACACCGACGTGTCGGCGATGTGGAGGCCTCGCAGGCCGCGGACCTGCAGGCGGGGCGTGCACACGGCTGTTTCGTCCAGTCCGATCTTGGCGGTGCCCACCGGGTGGTAGTAGGAACCGGTCGTCCCGCGGATGAAGTCCTCCGTCTGTTCGCGGTCGGCGTCCAGGGCCAGACCCAGCATCGGGCCGAGGTGACTGCCGAGCGGGTCTGTCGTGAAGATCTGCTGGAGTTGCTGGAGACCGGCGGTCATCCGGGTGAGGTCGTTGGGCGCGGACAGGTAGCCAGGATCAACTCGGGGCGTGTCGTGGAAGTCGGAGCTGGCCAGCCGCACGGTGCCGACGCTGTCGGGGGCGAGCAGGCCGACCACGCCGAGCACCGCCCCGCCCAGGGTCGCGGCGAGCACCGGCCCCACCATCGCGGCCAGCGCATCACCGCGCAGCGTCGGCGTGATGACCAGGTGCAGGTCAGGCCCGGACCCGGCATCCGAGCTGCGCACAGCGGCCAGGGCCTGCCCCGAGGAGGACAGCGGTCCTCGCTGCATCAGCCGGTACGAGCTCTCCGGATCGTCCTCACGTGGTCCCGGCGCGTCCAGCACTGGCCACAGCGTGGGAAGCAGCGGATGGTCCCGCAGGTTTCCGCCCACGCCCGGCAGGTCCACGATCACGGGCACACCGACTTCCCGCAGATGATCGGCAGGCCCGACACCGGAGAGCATGAGCAGCTTGGGGGTGTGAATCGCACCCGCGGCGAGCACGACACCGCGCCGTACGAGGATCTCGGTCCCGCCGTCAGTTCCACATCGGACGCCGGTCACCTGGCCGTTCTCGATGATGAGTGACGTGACCGGGCATTCGACTCGTACATCGAGGTTGTCTCGGTCGATCGCCTCGGCGAGGTAGCCGGTGACGACGCTCGACCGGCGTCCGGCCCGGATGTTGCCGGGCACCAGGCCTGCTGCGATGCGACGCTCGCCATTGAGATCATCGCTGACCGGGATCCCGAGCTTCTCGCACGACTCCAGGAAAGCCGGCGTGAGCGGCGCGATGTATCGGGGAGTCGACACCGCGATCGGGCCGCCGGCACCATGCCAAGGCCCGGCCCCGAGCTCGTGGTCCTCGCTCGCCCGCAGATAGGGCGCGATGTTCTCCCAGGACCATCCGAGGGCGCCACTGCTGGACCAGCCGTCGAAATCGCCCGGTTGGCCCTGCAACCATCCCAGCGTATTGACGCTGCTCCCTCCGCCGAGGCCACGCCCGGTCATCAGCGACAGCGCGCGACCGCCGAGACCAGTCTGAGCGACGGTCAAGTTCTCATGAACCGACGCCCCCTGCTGGAGAACGGGCGCAAGAGCCGGAGTGGACACCAGGTGCTCGTCCAGCACGGGACCGGCCTCCAGCAGGATCACCGTCCGCCGGGAATCCTCGGCCAACCGCGACGCCACGACGCAGCCGGCCGCCCCCGCACCCACGACGACGTGGTCGACGACAGCGGGTAGGCCGGCTGTTCCGGCGTTGATCGATTCCATGCCCGCAGGTCTACCGACCCGGCATCGAAGCGAACAAGCAGCCGGTGAACTAGGGCAACAGGTCGGGACTAACTCGTCGAGTAGTGGACGGGCAGCGAAGGGGCGCGGCAACGGCTCGCCGCCGCCGCCAGGATCCTGGCCCGGCGGCGAGAAGAGGACCGGGTGCAGCGCCGTGAGGAAGTCTTGTCCGGGTCCTGATCGGAGGGCTTGCCCACCGCCGGTGTGGTACCTGGGTAGCACGGCGGGAGGGCACCGCGGGTGGATGGCGGAGCCGTTCCGTCTCCGTAGTTTCAAAGCCATGAGACCTCTGGACGGACGTACGGGCAACGGTGCAATCGCACGCCCGCCAGGAACGCTATGGCGTCGGTTCGCCATGGTGTTCCTGGCGGTGGTGGCCTCCGGTATGGGTGTGCCCGCCGCGGTTGCCGGGCAGACCACAGCCGGAGCTGACCGGTTCTCCGGGCAGACGCTGACCTGGGAGCCCTGCAATGACAATGAACTGGTGCTGGACTGCACCGACGTGACTGTCCCGGTGGACTGGTCGCGCCCGCAGGGTCAGACGATCGAGTTGCGGGTGCATCGGCACAAGGCCTCCGGCCCCAGCCGGGGTTCGCTGCTGCTGAACCCGGGTGGCCCCGGCGGACTGGGAAAACCGTTCCTGGAGTTCGCGGCGCGCATGTTCAGCCGGCCGGTGATCGACGGGTTCGATCTGGTCAGCTTCGATCCTCGCGGAGTCGGTGAGTCCGCGCCCCTGAGCTGCCCGGCCGAGGCCGACGCGGCGTTCCGGAAGTCGGATCCGTCGCCGGACGACCTACGGGAGCGGATCGCCCGGGAGGCGGCTGCCCGGACGTGGGTGCGGGCGTGCCGGGCGAAGTCGGGGCCGATCTTCGATCATGTCGACACGGTCAGCGCGGCCCGGGACCTCGACGTGTTGCGGGCGGTGCTCGGCGACGACAAGCTGTCGTACTTCGGCGGCTCCTACGGCACCCGCCTCGGCCTGCGCTACGCGGACCTGTTCCCCACCCGGATCAAGCGCATGGTGCTGGACGCGGTCGTCGATCCGGCGCAGGACAACAGGGCCTTCCTCACCGACGTGGCCAAGGGTGAGGAGCGAGGTCTGGACGCGTACCTGAGCACCTGCGACGACCGTGCCGGCTGCCCGTTCCACGGATTGTCTCTTGCGCGGAGCCGAGCCGCGGTGGCGAAACTGTTCAAGGCAGCCGATCAGCAGCCGGCCGAGCAGTTGCAGCTGGTCAACCTGACGGAGGACTACCTATCCAATCCGGCCGGCGCTCCCGAGCTGGACAGCCTGTTCACGGCGGTGCGCGCCGGTGATCACAGCGTTCTCGAGCCGGACCCTGACACCCGCATCGATCAGAGCGCGATCCAATGCCTCGATCTCCCGGACCGTCGCAGCGCGGCTCAGGTCATGGCCGACACGACCGCCTTGACCCGAAAGCGGCCGGTGTTCGGACCGGAGGTCATGTCGGGCACGCCGTGCCCGCAGTGGCCGGGTGGCGGGGTGTCCGACCCGCATCCGGTCACCGCCCGTGGCTCGGTGCCGATCGTGTTGCTCGCCGGGACCGGCGACCCCGCGGCGCTCTATGAATGGGGACGATCCGCCGCGGCCGATCTGGAGAACGGCCGACTGCTGACGCGCAAGGGCAACGGGCACGGATCGTACGTCTACGGCGCCTGCCGCCCGGAGGTGGACCGCTACCTTCTTGACGGGGTGCCGCCGCCGCGCGGTGGCGCGGTGTGCGCCGTGTAGGTCTTGTCGCCGTACCGGCGCGGGCTTGCCTGACCAGGTGAGTCCGTGCCGGTGTGCCCAGACGACGGTGTGTACGCGGTCGCGGGCGTTCAGCTTGGCCAGGACGCGGCCGACGTGGGTTCTCGAATACTCCGACGTCAACGCGAGCACCGCGAGCATGAGCAGCGCGATCTGCCCCCATGGCCCCGAATCGGAACACCAGCAGGACCCTGGCGCGGTGTCGAGCGCATCGACCCCGCCGCGGGGATGTTGGGGCAATGTGGACGGTGCACGGTTGACCGTGTTCCTGACCGCAGCAATTGTTGATTGCGTACTACCACTAACCGCCATTGAGGCTGATCGGTCTAGTTCTCTAACTGAGAATGGAGCACGACACACATGCCCGTCCTCGCCTCCGCGACGTCCCGGGCCGGCCTCGCGCTGGTCTGCGCCGCCACCGCCGCGGTGATTGGTGTCGCCGCACCGGCTCCGGCCCGGGCCGCCGCGTCCGACTCCGTCCTGGCCTGGTACGACGCCACCGCATCGGCGATCGCTGCCGGCGGCGCGCCGACCCAGGTCACCGACAACCGCACGTGGGCGATCGGGTGGCTCGCCGCCGCCCGGGCCCAGTCCGGATCCCTCTCGACCGTTCACCAGCGAGCCGCGCTTGCCGGTGCTTTACACGAGACGCTGGTCACGCTCATCCCGGCCCAGCAACCGGCGGCCGATGCGGTGCTGGCCGCCGAACTCGCCGCGCTGCCGGACCAACCGTCCACGAGGGACAGTGTGGCGGCCGGCCGCGCTGCCGCACAACGGCTGCTCACCGAGCGGATTGGTGACGGCCTCGACCCGGCCTCGATCAACACGCCCTTCCCGGTGCCACCGGCCGCACCCGGCGTTTGGCAGCCCACCCTGCCGCATTTTGCCCCCGCGGTGACGTATGGCAACCGGGTCGCGCGGCCGTTCCTGCTCCGCACGGCCGCGCAGTTCCGTCCGGCCGCGCCGCCGGCGCTCGGCTCCGTGCGCTACGAGCAGGACCTGGCCGAGGTCCGCGAGTACGGCTCGGCCTCCAGCAGCGTACGGACGCAGGCGCAGACCGATACCGCCACCTTCTGGTACGGCTCCTCGCTGACGCTCTATACGCCGATCCTGCGCGCGGCGGTCGCCCAGTCGCACGCTTCGACCGCGGACCGTACCCGGCTGGTCGCGCTGTTCCATGTCGCCGAGGTCGACACCCATATCGCCACGTCTGACGCCAAGTTCGCCTACCAGCGGTGGCGTCCGGTCACCGCGATCCGGGCCGACAGCGATCCCGCATGGTTGCCGCTGCACGCCACCCCGGCCCACCCCGACTATCCGAGCGGGCACAACACCTATTCCGGCGCTGCCGAGGGGGTGCTGACCGCACTGATCGGACCGCGTGCCAGTGAGCCGTACACCATCGGCAGCCCGACCGCGCCGGGCGTGACCCGCACCTACACCGACTGGCACAAGCCGAGCTTGGAGAACGTCGACGCCCGCGTCTGGTCGGGCATCCACACCCGCAACGCCGACCTGGCCGGCATCCGCCTCGGCGTTGACGTCGCCCGTTACACCGTCACTCACGCGGACCTTCTGTTGCGCTGACCGACTTCCTCGCCGAACGGACGGCCGCGGCGTCGGACCTCCCGCTGCGGCCGTCCGGGCTGGCCACTCATCGTCAGATGGCCGACGGTGGGTACCCGCGGGCAACCAGGGCGCGCAGCATGGCGCGCCGGCGGTCGTGGTCGGCCTCGGAGTCGGATGGGCCGGCAGTGAAGGTCGTGCTCATCGGCGACCAGGTCATCGAAAGGGCCGAGGCCGAGGACCCGAACGTGCCGCCTTGCCCCCGGTCGGCGTCCTGCCCGCACGGTCACTTCGGCTATGTTGGT
Organism: Actinoplanes sp. NBRC 103695; assembly: GCF_030269485.1. Classification (GTDB taxonomy): domain Bacteria; phylum Actinomycetota; class Actinomycetes; order Mycobacteriales; family Micromonosporaceae; genus Actinoplanes. Next base: position 91,017 of record NZ_BSTL01000012.1, read on the forward strand.
GCCGAATCGCAGCTCGAAACCATCGGCGGTGGTTCGGGCGGGGCCGAGAAGCACGATGCCAGCATTGTTGATCAGCAGGTCGATCGCCGGCATGTCCGCTGTCAGATCCTCGGCAAAGCGGTCAGTTGACATCAACATTGGGAAGTGATCTTTCGAGTGCTTGCCGCTCGCGCTGGAATTCCGGACGGTGAGCGGCATCTTGCTGCGGCTGGAAGTAACCGCGGCTGGGCGCCCGCGCGGGTGATCGTGGTTCGTACTTGCCGAACCGCTACGCCGTCCACATCTCGCTGATGCGCTGCGCCGCCTGCACCGCCTGGTGCAGACCAGCGTCAAACGCGGCCTGAATGCGGGAGCGAACCATATAGTCACGCCCGCCGTCCGTGATCTCAATAAACTCCGGGCCGGGTTCGATCAGCTCAAGCTGACTGCCTTCCTGGCGCCTCTCCTTGAGTTCCGCGACCACCTGGGCGGCCATAATGTCGTGCATCGGGCCGGCATCCGGTACCGGTGTGGTGACCAGAAGGCAGGAAACGGCAAGGATACGCCCATGACCACGTGCGAGATCGGAATTGAGGTTGCTCTTGAGCCCACCGTCGAGGTAAGAGTGTCCTTTGATCTTTACTGCCGGAAAGACCAGCGGTGCGGCACAACTCGACGCAACCGCCCGAAACAACGGGACACCCGAACTGGCGCTCCAGGACTGAAACTCGCCCGATGCGGCCTCAACAGCTGTGGCTACGAACGCCTGCGGCCACTTCTCGCCGAGGAACGAGAACTTCTCAACGAAGGCGGGTTCGTCGATGCTCTCGACCTCAAGAGCGGCCCGGCCGATGCGGCGACGTCCCGCCTCGGGCGAGACTTCGGCAGCTGCCTGCGCCATGATCTCGAACATCGTAGAGAATCGTTCCGGGGTCACAAGCGGCTCGGTCGACTCTATCGCCAGATCCAGCGTGCTCAGCAGCTCCTTCGGATCTCCGCCCATGGTGAACGAAGCGCCAGAGAGCGAACCCGCGGAGGTTCCGATCACCCTATCGGCGGCAGCGAGGTCGACCCCCGCATCGGTCAGCCCGCGCAGAAGTCCCGCCTCCCATGCGGCCCCCAGCAGACCTCCTCCGCTCAAAACCACGGCGCGTCGTGTTGCATCAGACAAGAGAACCTCCAATAAGAGAACACTGTTCCGTAACTCACGCGATGGTCGACGCCACCGGCAGCCAGGCATAGATCCCGACCGGGCCAGCTTCACCACCGCCCTAAACACCGCCCGCGACCAGATCGTCCACGCCGCCGACACCGTCATCGACCCTCGTTGGTGTCATCGGCGCCCACGTCATAGCGAACCTGCTGTGCCCGTCCGCAGGATCCGCACCAAACCCGCATGACCAAAGGCTCAACCAGCAAGTACCAAGCCCGCGGACCCAACATCGACCGCCACAGCTACAAAGCCACCACCAGCATCGACATCATCAAACCGGACCCTTGACGGCCACCACAAAGCCCTAACTGAACGGCGCTACAGACTTTGCCGTAGTGACACGCGACCGCGTAGCTCGTCAAGGCTCTGGCGTCGACATGGCCGCGCGCTTCGGGGGTCAATTGATCAAGCGAGTCGCGTGCAACGACGCGAGGAGCTGCGGCCGGTCCGCGTCGGCGCTGCCCGGCTCGGCGGTCCAGACCAGCATGACCGGGCCGGGCTTGCCGGGCAGCGGATAGGTGTTCCAGTCCAGGACGATGTCGCCGACCTCGGAGACCCGGAAAGTCTTGGTGCCGCTGACCGTCGCCCGTACGTCGTGCCGGGCCCACAGCCGCCGGAACTCGGCGCTGCGCCCGAGTTGGCCCCGGTCACCACGGCGACCCGGCCGTGCTGGTCCGGAATCTGGTCGGCGGTCCATCCGGTCATCAGCTGCTCCTGGGGTGTCGGTGCGGTGGACCACCGACGCTAGCCGCGGCGCGGGGATCTTCCCTGGTTGTGCCGGACCTACCTTCGGTCGTCCGGGCCGCGGCAAACTTGTGGCATGAGCAGCCCGATTCCATACGCTCGAGAGCTCGGCGATTTTCTGCGCGCCCGCCGCGACCGGCTGACCCCGCGCGAGGTCGGCTTTGAGCCGGGCGGCCGGCGCAAGGTCACCGGGCTGCGGCGCGAGGAACTGGCCCTGCTGGCCGGGCTGAGCACCGACTACTACCAGCGCATGGAGCAGGGCCGGGAGGTACGCCCGTCCGACGACGTCCTGGACGCGCTGGCCGGTGCCCTCGGCCTCGACGACGAGGAACGCCGTCACCTGTTCACCCTGGCCCACGCCGCCCGCCGGCCGGTGCCCGCCGCGCCCACCCGGGCCCCAGAGCGCGTGCCGGAGAGCACCCGCCGGCTGCTGCCGTTGATGGACACCCCGGCGGTCGTGCTCGGCCGTCACCTGGATTTGCTCGCCTGGAACCCGATGGCCGAGGCCCTGCTCGGCGACCTGGCGGGCTATCCGGCTCATCGGCTCAACATGCTCCTGATGATGTTCGACGACACCCTGACGGCCGACCGGAGCTGCCCGGACTGGGAGACCCAGGCCCTGGACTACATCGGCATGATGCGCACGGCGGTGGCGACCGATCCCACCCATCCCCGCGCGACGGCGATCGTCGGCGAGCTGAGCATCCGCAGCGCGGAATTCCGGCGGCTGTGGGCCCGGCACGAGGTCCGCGAATCGGTCAGCGGCGCCAAGACCTTCCGGATCCCGGAGGCGGGCGACATCGTCCTGGAGTGGGACACATACCCGCTGCCGGGAAATCCCGGCCCCGTCATGCTGGTCTTCACCGCAGAGCCGGGCAGCGCCGACGCGGACCGGCTGCAGCTCCTAGCGTCGTTGCACGCTACCCGCTTGATCAGCTGGATACTTCAGCCGCGAGCCGTTCGCCACGGAGCGTGATGGCCGGCCGAGCAACCCAGCACGTGGACATGCCTAAGCTTGAGTTTTAACTTTGATGTCCGTTGTCGAGGTCCTGCCGGGCTCATGATGTTGTGACGGAAGCCGGTTTCGTGACCCGGCTGGGCGTCCGGGACCTGGCCGGCAGGATTTCGGCGCGTTCGGCGGTGAACCGGGCGCGTTCCTTCGGCGACAACGACAGGTCGGGCTGCGTCGTGTCGCGCTCGCAGGCGATGGCCGTGCTGTTTCCAGCTGTGCGGGTTCGCGGCGGATACGACGCCGTCGGTGCACAGCGCGAGCACGAGGCTCGTCAGCACGGCCGCGGACAGTGCGGAGCGCAACGGGTTCCTCTGTGATGAGCGATCTTGATCTCCCAGAGCCTCCAACGGACGGAAATGCGCGGACGACCCCCCTGCGGGATGACCTCAAAGGCAGACCTCAGTCGTACTCCATCGTCAGCGACGTGCGACAGCTGAACGCGTCGACGGCCCGCAACGCCTCGCCCTCACGGCGCGCCACCGGACCCCGATGGGCGCGCCGACCGGCTTCACTCGGTGAACATCGTACAAGAATGTATCTTGTCGAACCTCTTGGCAGCGAGGTCGTCCTCGTCGATCAGGAAACACCCGTAGTAGAACTCGCTCTCCGTGGAGAACTGGGCGAGCGGCACCCACTGCCGTACCAGCCGCTCCTCCTCTTCGTGCTCCAGGCGCCGCCACTCGTCCTGGGACATCTCGGGGTTCGCCCTGCGCTGCCCCTGCGCGTGGACCCCGGCCATCTGCGAGTGCGGGCTGTGCCCACTGCCGATGTTGCGGCAGTACCCGCCGAGTTGGAGCGTGCTGTGGTGGTTCGGCCTCTCCTCCGGCCAGAGCTGCTCGACGACCTCGCACAACCCGTCGAGGTGCTTCAGCGAGCCGAACAACTTCTTCACATCGGCCGTCGCGAACTGGACGTCCCGATCCTCGATCCACTCCGGCAACTCTGGCCGCACCCGCGCGACGATCCAGTGCTCGGGGATGAGGAACGGAATGGTCTCGTCCATGTAGGTCGACCTGGAGTCGTGGCCGGGCGGCGGCGCCGCCTCCTCGGTCTCCGTGCCCGCAGGAACGTACAGAACCCGCGAGTAGTCGGTAGTGGGGTACTCCTCGATGTCTTCCTCGTGGTGCAGGAAAAACAACAGCGACCCGTCCTCCGGCAGACCGAACCCCTCGGCCCGAGGAAGAGCCGCACAGTCGACAGACCCGACGAACGGCAACGGGAAGCTACCCCCCGGCCATTCCACGCCCACCGGCAACCGGGGAAGGCCGCCGACCTGACCGACGACTTCGCCCTCACCCGTGCTCAGCCAGGTCCAGACCCCGAACCGGATCAGCTCGGCGAACTTGCCGATCTCGTCCTCGGGAATGCCCCGATCGACTGCGGCACTGCGGAACTGCTCATAACGATCCATGACAGGGATGATCGCAGATCGTGTGACCGTGCTTGCAGCACGGTCCTATGAAGACGGAAGCGGATTCCGCCACGCACACCGATCCACTGCGAAACCACGGAAGTGCTCGTATCGATCCATGCCGCGACGTGCTCGCAAACGATGAGCCCCTCCCGCGCGCCCGCCGAACACCGGCGGGCGCGCGGACACCGCCTTAGCTTGTTGTTTAACCCGTGGTGGTCGCCGGTGACCCCTGGTTGATCATGGGAACAGCCCTTGGTCGATGATCTTCTTGTCGAGGGAAGAACATCCAAACCAAGGGCTGTCTTGTTGAATAGTGTGCATGACGGGTGTCTGGTGGACGAGGCCGGGGAGCTGGCAGGGTTTCGGCGTGAGTTGCACCGGTGTCTGACCGCTCGTACGGACGCGTTGTTCGAGTTGACCGATGCCTTGTTGTGTACCGACGGGCCGGTGAAGTCGTTGGTGGGATTGACGTTGGCGCCGGAACACCGCCGTGGACACGGCGCGATGTACGACGCGTTGAACCTGGGTCGGATCGATGTGCAGCGGTTGCGGACCGCGGTGGCCGGGCTCACACTTCCTCGTGCTGTCGGCGGCTGGTTGATGCTGGCGGTTGATGTCAGTGCATGGCTGCGCCCGGAGGCGGCGACGAGCCCGGACCGGCTGTTCTGCCACGTGTATGGCCGTGGCCGCAACAAGGATCAGCTGATTCTGGGATGGCCGGGCGTTCCTGCTCGCGGACATGCCCGTAGAGGTGCTGGGCCGGTTGCGGTCGGATCGGGTGTTCCGGCTGCCGGCCCGGCCGCGCGCGGCCGAGACGATCGGCCGGCCCGCCAAGCACGGCGGCGAGTTCGGTTTCGCCGATCCCGGCACGTGGCCGGATCCGGACGTCGTCACGTTCACCGGCACCAGCCGCTACGGCACAGCGTCCGCGACGGCCTGGGATCGGTTGCATCCGCGGCTGACCCGCCGCGCAGCCTGGCTGGATTATGACGGTGACCTGCCGGTGCTGGAAGGGACCCTGATCCGTCTCGTCGTGGATCATCTGCCGGGTGACGGCGATCCGAAACCGTACCGCCGATCTTCGCCGGACGTGGGAACGCCCTGCACCCCAGGGCGGCTCACCCCGGCCCGGGTCCGTCGCGGGTTTCGGAACTTGCGCGCGAAGACCACCCGGCCGGCGGGTGCACCGAAACCCACGACCGCCGGTCCCGGACGTCCTGCAGGGTCGAAGAACCGTCAGCGAGCCGCCCGCCACGACGTCGGCAAGACCAACTAACGCGCCATCACACTCGAAGAACACAAACAGCGCTCAGGTAAAGAACAAGCTAAGGATGGCTGTGTGCCTCAGGCTGCCGGCTTGGACTCCATCGGGCGCAGAACGGTGCGCTTCGGCAGCACCCCAGCAACGCGACGCGCGGACCGGTTCGCCGTCCCGCTGATCATGCTGACGGGAGGACGGCGGCTCTTCAGGGCCCGGAAAGCGGTGGTGCAGACCTGATCGACCGTCTGAAGCCGTAGGCCGTCGGTCCTTGTCCCGGAGGCCGCGTGAAACGGTGTGGCGGTTGGCCCGGGCGATACCGACATCACAGTGAGCCCACTATCGCCGAGTTCGTGCGCGAGCGCCTCGGTGAACCCTCATCGAGGCCGTTCTGAAGCTGGTTCGGGAGCGAGGTGCGCGGGTTCAGTGTGTCAGAGGCGGCCCGCCGGGCGGGGGTTTCCACCTCCGCGCCATACCGGCACCTCGCTGATCGCGATGCGTGTCAACGGCTGTCGGCTCGCGGGACCGAGGACCTCGGGATGCGGCGTCGGTTCGGGGCATCGGTGGGTCTGGGACGACGCGGAACGCCACCGGGAGTACGTGAGGGAGCTGGCTCGGGCAGTTGCCCAGTACCGGCGGCTGGCATCGTTACCGATCTCAGGCGTTGTCTGCTGGCGGAGTGTCCGGCGTGGTGCGCTTGGCGCGGTCGGACCCTGCGGTGACCGTGTCCTTGGCCGCGTTGGACGCCCGTCCTTGGCTGTGCGCGGCGGGTCGTCGGAGATGCTGATGGTGCGTAAGCATGCCGAGCATCCGGCGGAGCTGGCCTCGCGCGAGTTCGCTATCAATCCGGCCCGATGCGTCGCCGCGGACCTCCTCGCCTGGCTGCAAATCCACAAGCCGCAACAGCGCCGGCCACGCGAGATATCCCGGCAGGTCACCGCGACGTTTATTCGAGTGCGCGGCCTAGCAGGGCTGCGAGTTGAAGTTGATCCTCGGCTGGCAGCTTGGCCAGCGGAGAGCCACATGTCACCGCTTCGACCAGTTCCGCGCGGACTTGGCGGCCCTTGGGGGTCAACACCAGCACTCGTGAGCGGCGGTCGGCCGGATCCACTGCCCGGTCAACAAGGCCTCGGTCGATGAGCTGGCTGGCCACGAAGGTCAGATTGGGAGCATTGCAGTGAAGCCGCTCGGCCATGACCTTCATTGAGGGCGACGGCTCATCGGGATCGATCAGCCAGAGCGCCTGGAACGTGGCCTCCGTCAGGTCGTGACCGGCCAGAGCCGGACCGACGGCGTCGACGGTCCGCGACCAAACATGGTAGGTCGCGAGGACCGCTGCGGCGAGTTCGGGTGCGATCACAGCGCCATCCTCACTTTACTTCAAGACTCGAAGTACTCATGCTAGCATTTTTACTTTGGTACTCGAACTAAGGATGGCGTCATGTTCCACGGAAAGAATGTGCTGATCACCGGAGCGTCCCGCGGTTTGGGGCGTGCGTTCGCGTTCGAGCTGGCCGCTCGGGGAGCGCGCCCGATTGTACTGGCCCGTTCGGGCAACGCGCTGCGGGACGTCGCCAACGAGATCCAGCAGCGTCACGCCGGCACACAGGTCGAAGTGATCGTCGCCGACCTCGCTGCTCCGGACGGCCCGCACCAGGCCCTACAAGGGCTTCAGGACCGTGGCATCGCCATCGATCTGCTCATCAACAACGCGGCGATCGGCACCCAAGGCGCGTTTCTGTCCCGGTCGCTGACCTCACAGCTACGATCGGTCGCGGTCAACGTCGCCGGTCTGCTTGCCGTGACCCATCCGATCGCGGCCGACATGGCCGCACGTGGCTCCGGCGGAATCATCTTCATCACCTCCGGGGCGGCGTTCGCGCCCATGGCCTATCTGGCAAGCTACGGCGCGACCAAAGCATTTCAGCTGTACCTCTCCGAGGCCTTGGCCGAAGAATTGCGTGGCACCGGCGTCCACGTCATGGGTGCTCACGTGCCCGACATGCAGACAAGCTTCGGCGAGGGCTCCACGGCGCCCATCGCCGCGTGGGCGGAGAAACCCGAGTTGATAGCCGCGCAAACACTCGACGACTACGCCCGAGGCCGAGCGGCGTCTTACCCCGGCCGGGCCGTCAACCGTGCCCTCACCTGGCCGAGCCGTCTGGTACCACGTACCACCTCCGCTCGGCTCAGCGCGTCCTTTGCCCGCAAAAGAGGCTTGAACCAAGTCACCGAGTCAGACCGCCCAACCCTCGCCGGGTAGAGGGCCGAGTTCGCGACCTCGCGGACCACGAGGGTATTGAAAGCTCGTGTCCACGCTTAGCCATCGCTGACTCGCTGTTGCTGCGTCGTTGTCCGCCTTGACCTGGCCCAAGACGACCTTGTCGGCGTCGGGCAGATCCTTGGGCATGCTGAAGTCGCCGTATGCGACGACGCTGAGGTGGCCGCCGAAGACCGACTGGTAGAACCCCAGTGCCGCGCGGGCGTCGCCGCGGAAGTTCAGGTAAGTGGTAGTCGTGATTGCCATGCGGGACTTCCTGGGCGCTTCGCACCGGCGTCGCGGCCGAGGGAACGGTTGTACGCCTTGGGGAAAGAGGGGCCGCTACCAGAGGCCGCCGAGCAGGGTCAAAGCCACGAACCCCGACCAGGATCTCGATCCAGTTCAGATCACCGAAATATCGAAGATGTGTTTGTCTCCGTACTCACAGGAACTGATCGGCTGATCCGGATCGCCGTACTGAAACGGCGTTGAACCGAGATTCGCACCAGTAGGTGACAGCAAGTGGCACCGACCACGGGCGGTCGGGTTGATACTGGATATCTCCGCGCGGCTGCCGGTCCGCCAGGACTGGCCCGGCGCTGTGCTGACCTACCGGCTTCCGCTGTGGTACCTCGGTACCGCAGCGGGAGGGCACCGTGGGTGGATGGCGCGGCGGTGCCGTTTCCGTAGCTTCGAAGCATGATCGAAGTTCGCGAACTGACGAAACGATTCGGCGAGGTCACCGCGGTCGAGGGGGTTTCCTTCCGTCTCGATCCCGGGTCCGTCACCGGATTCATCGGTCCCAATGGGGCTGGGAAATCGACCACCATGCGGATGATGGTCGGTCTCGACCGGCCGACGTCCGGCACCTGCCTTGTCGACGGAAAGCCGTACGGGCAGCTGTCGGCGCCGCTGCGGGTGGTCGGTAGCCTCATCGACCCGGAGGCGCCGCATGGCGGCCGCAGCGCGCGGAACCATCTCCGGGTCCTCGCGCGTACGCACGGGATCCCGGACCGCCGCGTCGACGAGGTGCTGGACAGCGTTGGGTTGGCGGATGCGGCGAACCGGCGCATCCGCGGCTTCTCGCTCGGGATGCGGCAGCGGCTCGGGCTCGCCGGCGCCTTGCTCGGCGATCCGGCGGTGCTGCTGCTCGACGAGCCGGCGAACGGCCTGGATCCCGACGGCATCATCTGGATCCGGACGCTGCTCAGGTCGCTGGCCGCGGAAGGCCGTACGGTCCTCGTCTCCAGCCACCTGATGAGTGAGCTCGCGCAGACGGCGGACCGCCTGATCGTGCTCGGTCGCGGCCGGGTGCTCGCGGACGACTCGGTCGAGGCACTGACATCGCGCTACGGCACCCGGCTGAGCCGTGTCCGCCCCGATCGCCCGGCCGACCTGGAAACGCTCCTGGGCCGCCAGGATGCCGTGGTGACCCGGCTGCCGGATGGGATTCTGGAGGTGACCGGCGTGGAACCGGCCGACATCGCGATGCTCGCCCAGCGGCACGGCATCCTGCTGCTGGAGAACAGCACCGTGACGGCCTCGCTGGAAGAGGCCTACCTGACGCTCACCCGAGACCACACCCGGCACATTGCGAAGGTGACCCGATGACCGCCGACAAGCAGCAGCAGCTGAGCCTGCCGAATCTCGTGTCCTCGGAGTGGCTGAAGCTGAGGTCCCTGCGATCGTTCTGGTTCGCCGCCGCCGGCGTGGTCCTGCTCACGGCCGCAGGCGCCCTCCTGCCGGCGCTCTTCTTCACGGCAGACAACCCGCCGACCGAAGCAGAGGCTCCCCTGCTGGTGTTCCGATTCGGGGCGATGGGCGGGCAGATCGCGCTGCTCGTGCTCGCGGTGCTCGCGTTGACCTCGGAGTACTCGAGCGGTTCGATCCGGCTTACCTTGGTCGCCGCGCCGCGGCGGCTGCGGGTGATCGCGGCCAAGGCCGTGGTCGTCACGGCCGTTTCGGCGTTGCTGGCGGTGGTGTCGCTGCCGGTCGCGTACGTCGTGTGCGTCCCCAAGCTGAACTCGCTCGGGCTGCACCCCGCCTCGCGAAGCATCATCGGCGGTTTCGCCGCCCACGTAGGTTATCTGATCCTGGTGGCGGCCTTCGCCTTCGCCGTCGCCCTCGCCGTCCGCAGCACGGCCGCCGGTGTCGGCATAGGGCTGGGCGTCGTGTTCGTACTCCCGAGCGTTCTCAGCCTGCTCGGGGGCGGCTTGCACCAGACGCTCGACAAGCTGGGCTTCACCGATGCGGCCAACAGCCTGTTCTACTCCCACTCGTCCATCGGAACGCTGCTCACCGATGCGGTCACCGTCACGGTCTGGGTGGCAGTTCCGCTGCTCATCGGCGGGATGGCGCTGGTACGCAGGGATGCATGACCGTGGGCGAACTACCTGAGCCGCCGCGCCTGCCGAAACCGGCAGGCGCGGTGCGCGCATTCTGGGCTCGCCATCCTCGGCTGGTGGATTCGCTCGTCGCCGTGATCTGTTGGGTATGGGTACTCGACAGCGGCGGGAACGGGTTGCAGATACCGCAACCCATCGACGGGCCGTGGTGGACCGTCAACACCATCGTGGCGGCCACCATGCTGTTCCGCCGCTCACGACCATGGTGGACGGTGCTGGCGGTCACCGCCGGCGGAACTGCAGCGCCGCCTGACGGAAGCCGGTTCCCCCGTCCTGGCCTCCGCCGCACATCCGGGCCTGGTCGCCACCCCGATGACCAGGGGGAGTGGCGGCACGCTGACCCAGCTCATCGTCCGCTACCTGGCCCAGAGCCCGGAGAAGGGCGCGCTCCCCGTGCTGTTCGCAGCGACTGCCGCCATTCCCCCGGGCGCGTTCACCGGCCCGAGCACGCGATGCACATGCGTGGCGGCGCCGAGCTGATCGGCCGCTCCAAACGCTCGAGGGATCCCGAACTCGCGCGCCGCCTGTGGACGGCTTCCGAGGACATGACCGGCATCAAGTTCGAACTCTGAGTGAATGGTGAGACGCCGACCTGATCTCGTCCATCCCCCGCGCTGGTCCGTGCTGGAAGTAAAGGGACTGGCCACTGCGCCTCGGGACAACGCGATCCTGCATCGGACGAATATAATTCCGGCAGAAAATCGCTGCCTTGAAGAAAATATCCTGGTAATCGCATCGGGGACTCTGTGAGCGGGGGCCACCGCCACACCTTCAGTATTTCAACGCCACTGAGGCGCGGCGGTGACCGTCACACAGTCGGATCAAGGACGAACGCAACGCCATCTGTCCCAATTGGGGATACCGTCCAGCAGTCCGGCGTAAGTGTTGGCGCCATACTGCTCCCGGCACGCAGAAGTAAAGTCGATCGGCCAGTACTGCAGGACACCGCCCGGGTTTCGCACGCAGCGCCACCAGTACGCCGAATCGCCGCCGACCTCCGGGCGCAGCTCAGCATAGCTGACCCACCCGAGAGTTGGAATTGATTGATGCCGTGCGCAATGTGAGTGAAGTTCCAAGCCGCCAAGGATGACGCCGGCCTGCGCGGGCGTTGACATCACGGCTGTCACGCCGGCGGCGCTGACGAGCATAGCGGCAATGAGAGCGAGTCGCTGAGCAAGCCGTGAGAAGGTCTTCTTACGGCGAGGTCGCGCGGCTACTGGCGATTCCACACTACAGCTCCTTTTCTGTTGACGGTTGTGAAAGCCACGCTGTCATCATGGTTCCGGAGCGTCCACACTCTCCGGTGACAGTGCCCTCAAGCGCATCCGATCTTGTTCACATCGCGACACCGTTGCCGGACTATTCGGCGACCGTTCCCGAGATCGCCGTCATCGGCAAGTTCGCGTCGTTGCGCCGCGGCGCAGATCGCCGTGTTCTATCTACGGTTCGCCCTGGAGCACCCGGCGCGATTCGAGGTCATGTTCGCGTCCGGCATCGACCGCGAGCGTCACCCAGAGATGTTGCACCGGGCCGAGCGCGTGCAGAGGCGCTTGGAGGACACCTTGCGGCCGTACCTCGAAGGTCAGGATCTGGCCGAATGTGCCGCGCAACTGTGGGCGCTCGCACACGGGGTCGCGGCTCTGGCCACGGAGGGGGCCTTGCAGCACTTCATCGGCGGCCAGGGGTTCGAGACGATCGCGGAGAACGCCGCCCGTGCCTGGTCGGTCGGCGTGCGGAAGGGTGAGGACGAGGTCGGCGGCGCGTAACTGAGGGCTGGACGTCGGCGGCCACGTGTCTTGCTCTGGCAGAGCAGTCCACTGTGGTGTTATGCGCCGGAGATCCGAATGATGATGTGGGTCTGACGCGCGGTGCGCGGCGGTTTTCTGCACCGAGCAGCCTGGCTTCGCCGATGTCCTTCTCATCTGGTGGCAGGTATTTTCGGGCACCCTCGTCGGTCGGCCGTGGACGCCGCGACGGTCCGCTGCCACTCTCGGCCGGGTGCTTACCGGTCCTGGTCGCCTTCCTGACCAGGCCGACCAGAGGTGACGGGAAAGAAGTCCCCTCGGCCTTGAACCGGAAGTCCCGCCGAAGCGTCGTTCACAGGGCTTCCCATCTTCCTGCCCGAAATGACCGAGTCAAGAGTGAGCCGATGAGAACCTTCGCAATCGTCCAGGGCCGGCCATGGCGTCGGCTCATGTCGTCAACCCGCCGACGGGTCGAGGTCGTGGCCCTGGTGATGACCATTGTCGGGTGTGGCGCGGTCGTGTTCGAGATGGCCGCCACCGCCGACAACGACAAGCTCAAGGGTGAGCCCGTACCCGGTGGTGACGTCTCGGCCATCGCCGAGGCGGCGCTGTCCTGCCCTTCCCTCAACCCGCCGAAGGTGGCCGCGCAGATCATGGCCGCATCCGGGTTCAAGGGCAAAGGAGATGCGCTGACCGGTCTGGACGACGCGTCCTTCCGCAAGTGGCGGCCGTCGTCAGATGTGAGCCGGGCCGACCGCCGGGCCAACATCGTCGCGCTCGGGCACCGGACCTGCGAGAACATCGGGCGCCTGCGGGCAGCGAAGATCGACGGCGACCTGTGGCCGGTTGCGGTCGCGGCCGAGCGCGGCGGGCTCAAATCGGTGATCGACGCGCACGGTGTCCCGAAGAGTGCGAAGTCCTACGTTGACAAGGTCAAGGGGTATGCGAACTGGTACGCCGAGCAAGCGCCGTTCGCTGAATCCGGCGACACGCCGGCCGCTGCCGCCAGTCCCCAGGCGGCGCTCAAGGTGCCGGACGATCTGGTTCAGCCGATCCAGGTGGCCGGGAAGATGTGCAAGCAGATCACGCCGGCCCGCATCGCGGCGCAGTTGCGGACCCTGTCCGGCTTCGACGTGAACAAGCGAAGTGCCGATCGGCAGGGTGTCGCCCAGTTCACGGCGGCGATGTGGGAGCGGTATCAGCCCGGCCGGGACACGTCGGTGTGGCGTCCGGCGGACGCGATCCCGGCGCTCGGCGTAGCCATGTGTGACATGACCCAGCAGCTGTCCAGCCTCAACGGTGACGAGACCTACCGGTTGGCACTTGGCGCGTACCAATGGGGCATCGACACCGTCCGCCGTGCGAACGGTCTGCCCCGGGTCAACGTCAGTCAGTGGGCGGACGAGGTGACCAAGCTGGTTCCCGAATATCAGAAGGACACCCGGCTGACCGCACCGGCGGCCAAGCCGGACGACAAGCCATCCCCTTCCCGATCGGCCGGAGCGCCGCCGGTGGAAGAGCCGACGAAGGAAACCGGCGAGAAGGAGGACGGCAAGCCCACCGAGGACAAGCCCAAGGCTCCGAAGCTGTTCGACTACGACCCCAATGCCAAGTATGAACTGTGGAGCGCCTGGGCGGATGCGCTCCTCGAACTCCCGGGATACAACTCCGACACCAAGCCCGGCAGCCGGGTCCACATGTGGAAGGACGAGAGCTACGCCGACCAGATGTGGAAGATCCAGCCGGCCCCCGACCGGAAGCATGTGATCATCGCGAACGTCTTCAACGACATGGCCTTGTCCGTGGAGGACAACTCCGTCCAGGAGAACGCGAAGATCGCCGTGTACGAGCGCGATGACAACAACGAGAACCAGCAGTGGCTGCTGGAGGACGTCGGCGCCGGCCGGGTGGTCATGACGAACCGCCACTCCGGCAAGGTCATGGAGCTGCTCGGCGAGGACATCAGCCCGCCGAGGGACAACGGCACCACCTGGAACGGCTATTGGGTCGAGCAACTGAGCCGGCACGACAACCAGAAGGACCAGAAGTGGCGATTCGTCAAGCAGTGAGGTTGGCGGTGGCGGCCGCGGTGATGGTCACCGTCGGCGTCACCGCGGGCCCGGCGCTGGCCGCCGAGGAGTACGTCAAGTACTACGCGGTCACCTCGTCTTACCAGGGGAAACCCGAGAACCTCACGGAGATCGCCGAGCGGTTCCTGGGTGACGGCGCCCGCTCGGCCGAGATCCTCGATCTCAACAGCGGGCGCAAGCAGCCCGACAACGGCCGGCTCGCCGATCCGAACGAGCTGAGGGCAGGCTGGCTGCTGGTGATGCCGTGGGACGCCGTCGGCGGCCCCATCCACCACGGCGTACTCCCGGACAAGGCCCCGACGACGCAGGGCCAGCCGAAGTCGTCCACGCCGCAGAAGAAGCTCAGTCAGCAGCAGCCACGCACCACCGTGCCGCCGGAGCAACTCGCCGCGGCCGCCTCGGTGCCGTCCAAGGCGCCGGTGCAGCGGCCGGCGGCCAAGTCCGGGCAGTGTGCGGCGGCGGCCGCCTCCAGCGGCCGGTCCGACTGGGCCGGCCTGCGCCTCGCCCCGGACAAGGCTTGGCCGCAGAGCCGGGGCAAGGGCCAGATGGTGGCGATCGTCGACTCCGGTGTGGACGGCAGCCTGTCCGCGCTCAGCGGTCACGTCGCGGTCGGCATGGACATCACCACCGGCAAGGGCCGCGGTGACACCGACTGCCTCGGCTCGGGCACCGCCATGGCCGGGCTGATCGTCGGCCGGCCGGGCAAGGGCAGCACCGTCAAGGGTCTCGCGCCGGAGACCACGGTCATGCCGGTCCGGATCGTCGGTACCGACGCCAAGGCCCAGCCGGCCAACGCCGCCTCGGCGATCGAGGCGGCCGTGGGTGCGGGCGCGACCGTCATCGCACTCGGCAACTTCGTGGACACCACGCAGACCGAGGTGGCCAAGGCGATCACGGCCGCGGCCGGGCGGGATGTGCTCGTCGTGATGGGGGCGTCACTCGGCTCGGTCCCGGTCAACCCGGACGCCAAGATCGGCGACGGGGTGCTCCGGGTGGGCGGCGTCGGCGCCGACAGCCAGCGGGCGGCCGACTATCGCGGCGGTGGCATCGACGTGGTCGCGCCCGGCATCAACGTCAACAGCATCGGCATCACCGGCGTCGGGTCGGTGTCCCGCAGCGGCACCCCGTACGCGGTCGCGTTGGTCGCCGGCACCGCGGCGCTGGTCCGGGCGGCGTACCCGGACCTCACCGCCGAGCAGGTCGCCCACCGCATCGAGGTCACCTCGGAGAAGATGGGCGACGGCCCGCAACCGGACGGCAAGTACGGCTGGGGCATGATCAACCCGGCCGCGGCCGTGACCACGGTGCTGTCCGAGGAGGCCGGTGGCGGCTCCCGGAGTGGCGCCAAGGAACTGACCTCGGGCACCTCGTCCGGCGGCCGGACCACGCTGCTCGTCCTGGTCACCCTGGTCGCCCTGGCCGCCGCGGCGCTGCTGATCTTCCGGATCCGCCGGATCGTCACCGAGCCGGACGACCAGTACGACGACGACGGTGGCGCCGGTGGTCCCACTACGGAACCGCCGACCGTACCCTCCCTGGCCGCGGCGCATCTGCCTTGGATGGCGCCGCCGTCGTCGCCGGTCCGACCGGACGGGAGGCTGGTCGAGGTCGCGGCCGCGTCCGGCGGCCCCGCACCGGCCGGCTCGGCCACCCCGAACGCGTCGGCCGGAGCGAAGGCGTCCCAGCCGCCTGCCGAACCGTCCTGATCGGACTCACCGGTCCCGGCCGCCGCGTTCTCCATGACCGGGTCGTCCCCTGCGGCGGAACGGTCGAGCCCGATCGCGGAGTGGCGCAGCAACAGCCGGGCCGCGGTCATCCGGGCGGCGGCCCGGGTCAGGGCCCCGTTCCACAGTGCGGCGACGCCGGTCGCCGGGAGCAGGGCCGCGAGCATGCCCATGTTCAGGTTCCACACCGTCCAGGCGGTCGCGCCGTCGGCCCGAGCCAGTTCTTCCAGCACCGCGAGGGTCTCGGCCAGCGGGAGCTCTCTGCGCCGCCGAGCTCACGAGGCTTGTAGAGACGGAAGGCGCCGGCCGCACGGAGCTCGTCGACCAGGCCGGTCGGCAGGCGGCCGGTCCGACTCGTCGCGGAACTTCTCGATCACCGGGCGCACGCGTTCGGGCAGGTCGATCACAGCCGAACCCTAGACCGAAGGTTCCACCGGAAACCAGGTGAACTGGTCGTCGCCGGGAGCCGTCGTTAGGTCGACGACTTCGCGGGCCTCCACGGGGGGCCGCCCGGCAAATCGGAGGTGACGATGGCGGTCGTAAGGCGCGGCGTGTCACGGCTCCTGCTCGCGGCCCTGGCCGGTGCGGTGGTCCTGATCGGACCTTCGCTGGTGCGTGAAGGCAGCCCGGCGGCGGCCGAGCCGGCGTCGTCCGGCCGGTACTACGTGGTCGGCAAGCCGGTCAACGGGCAGCGTGAGTATCTCTATGACATCGCGCTCAAGACGCTCGGCAACGGCAACCGGTACACGGAGATCGTCGAGCTCAACGAGGGCCGCCGCCAGCCTGACGGCGGTGCCCTGGTGGACGCGATGGAAGTCCGGCCGGGCTGGGTCCTCGAGCTGCCGGCCGACGCGGAGGGCGCCGGCGTGCTGACCGCGCGACCGGCCGGGCTGGCGGCCAAGGCCCCACACGAGCGGCCGTCTGCGATGTCCGGGCGTACCGGCGACGACGGTGTCAGTCTGACCCGGATCGGGGTCTTCGGGCTGGCCGTACTGATCATCGTGGCCGGACTGGCGATGCTGCGGGCCGGGTCGCGCGAGCGGGTGGTGCCCGCCGCTGATCCGTACCCGTCGGGGCCGCCACCGCCTCCGCCTCCGCCACCCTTCGTTCCGCACATGGTGCCCTCGGAGGCCGTGCCGGAGCTTCCGGTGCGGCGCCGGACCATCGAACGCCTCGACCGATCCATCCTGGATGCCGGGCGGCCCGTCGCGCCCGGGCCGGAGCCGGCGCGGATGGCCGCTGCGGAGACCGAAGTGCTGGCCGGACCCGACACCGAGGTGCGTGCGGAGGAGGGGACTGAGGTGCAAGCGGAGGAGACCGATGCCCCTGGAAACGGCATCACCACCCTCGGCGGGCCGTGGAAGCGCGCCGGGAACACGCCGCCGGTGACCAGCTCGGCCCGGTCCGGTGACGCCGCCGCGAGCGCGGTCCGGAAGGGCGCGGACGCGGGGGAGCCGTCGGCGTCCGGCGATCGGGAGGCGGAACCCGCCCGGCCCGTCCTCTGAAGTGAGCCGTAATGGCACACTGCGACATTTCTCGCCTCTGGTGAACCCGCGTGTCTCCCGTACGTTCATTGCCGGGATCCCTGCTCCCGACGACGGCGTTGAGGTGGGTGTGCATGTCGTGGATCGTCCGGTCGGCAGCGCGGGCCGGCGTCGCTGTGGGCCTGGTGCTGGCGCTGGTCGGCGTGTCCGCGGTCGCCGCCTCGGCCGGGTCCGGCGAGATCGTCAAGTACTACACGGTGACCAGGGCGTACAACGGCGCTCCGGAGAGCCTGACCGGCATCGCCGCGCGTCTGCTGGGCAGCGGGGCCCGCGCGCACGAGGTGTTCAACCTGAACGCCGGGCGGCGGCAGGCCGACGGCTCGGCCCTGACCGATCCGAGCCGGTTGCGGCCGGGCTGGCTGCTGGTCCTTCCCTGGGACGCGGTCGGGGCCGGGGTGCAGCAGGGCGAACTGCCGGAGCGGGCGAAGCCGGCGGCCACCGCGCCGGTGTGGCCGGAGAAATTGGCCGCCCGCTCCTCCGGCGACCGGGGTAGGCCGAGTTCCTCCGAGGGCCCGGCGTGTGGTGCCCGGGCCGGCGCGTCCGGTGCAAAGGCCGACTGGGCGCGGCTGCGCATGGCGCCCGGCCGGGCGTGGAGCCGCACCCGGGGCAACGGCATCACGGTCGCCGTCGTCGACTCCGGTGTGGACTCCAGCCTGCCTCAGCTCAGCGGGCGGGTGGTGGTCGGCGCCGACGTCACCTCGGGCAGCGGCCGTGGTGACGTCGACTGCCTGGGTACGGGCACGGCCATGGCCGGACTCATCGCCGGGAGCCAAGAGCCGGACAACGGCCCGACCGGGATCGCGCCCGACGCGACCATCCTCCCGGTCCGGGTGGTGACCACCCGACCGGAGGCCGAGCCCGCGCACGATGTCGCGGCGATCTCGGTGGCCGTCGCGGCCGGTGCGTCGGTGATAGCGCTCGGCTCGTACGTCGACCTGACCGACGCCTCGGTACTCGCGGCCGTGTCGGCTGCCCTCACCCACGACGTGCTGGTCGTCGCGCCCGCCCCGGTCCAGGCGGTGCCAGGGCCGAGCCCGCCCGGCGCCGGGGCGCGAGGCGCGTTGCTCAGCGTGGGCGGGGTGAGCGCCGACAACCGGCTGGCCGACGACTACCACCCGGCCTCCGTGGATGTCGTTGCCCCGGGCGTCGGCGTGGCCGGGCTGGGCCATAGCGGCTATGGCACCTTCGAGGTGAGCGGTACGCAGTACGCGGTCGCCTTCGTGGCCGGTCAGGCGGCGCTCGTCCGGGCCGCTTTCCCCGAGCTGTCCGCAGCCCAGGTCAAGCACCGGATCGAGGCCACCACCGACCGGCTGGGCAGCGGCGCCCCCGACCAGCGGTACGGCTGGGGCCTGATCAACCCGCCCGCGGCGGTGACCGCCCAGGTAGCCGGTGAGCACGCCGTTCCGGCCGGAACGGACAGCACCGGCTCCGGCGCCATGCGCACGGTCGTGCTCGTCATGGTGGTCCTGGCCCTGCTCGTGGCGGTCGCGGTCCTGCTGCTCCGGGCGCGCGGGTGGACCCGCGACGTACATCCGTAAAAGTTTTCGATCCCGGGGTTGAACCGGCCGGTCGGGCGCGCCGTAGGTAGGGGCCCGCGTTACACCGGCGGTTCGGATCACCTGGAGGGCACATGCTTTGGACCGCGATCGTCGACGACCACCCGGTGCGGCGGGCCGGACTGGAGAAGTTCGTGTCCGAGACCGAGCGGCTCTCCGTCGTCGCGTCGGAGCGCTCGGTCGAGGAGCTGCTGGCCTCCGGGGCAGCGTTCGACGTGGCGATCGTCGACGTCCCGCTCGGACCGGGCGGGCCCGGCCTCGCCGCCATCGAGCAGGCGACCGAGCAGGGGCCGGTGGTGGTCAGCTCGTCCTGGGAGCGGCCGCTGACCTTCGGCGCCGTCCTCCGGGCCGGGGCGCGCGGTTACGTGACCAGCCATTCGGACGGCTCGGTCATCGTGCACGCGCTGATCACCGCGGGAGCGGGCGGCTTCTACGTATGCCCGGAGCTGACCGACCGGTTCCACTCCGAAGTGGTCCGTAACGTCAGCGACAATCCCGCCGGCCTCGCCCCGCGGGAAGCCGAGACGCTGCGCTGGATCGCCCGTGGACTCACGCATTCGCAGATCGCCCGGCGCATGGGCCTGACCGGGGCGACCGTCAACACGTACGCCAAACGCATCCGCGCCAAGCTCAACGCGGGCAACAAGGCTGAGCTGACCCGCATCGCCATCGAGCTGGGTCATATGTCGTCCGAGGACGGCCGCCGATTTCCCGCCGCCTGATTGACCTAGCCTGGCTGGAGGACGCCCGATGAGCGCCACAACAATGGCCGTTTGCCCCGGTCGCGTCAGCGACGTCCGGCCCGCAGCCCGCCCCCGTGATGAGATGGCGCCACGCCGGTTCCGCCGGCGCGCATCCGAAATCCTGGGGAGGCGCCCGGTGGGGTCCGTGCCCGACAACGCGGTGGATCGGCTGGACGGCGGTGACGGGGCACCGGTCGAGAGCGCCGAGGCACGCATGCGTCGCATCCACGATACGCACGCCGGACCGGTCTTCCGGTTCCTGTTGCGGCTCACGCTGGGCAATCGCGACCTCGCCGAGGACCTGTTCCAGGAAACGCTGCTGCGAGCCTGGCGCAGCATCGACGTACTGCCGGCCGAACGTGAGCGGGTGAGCGCATGGCTGCACACGGTGGCCCGCAACGCTGCCATCGATGCGGCCCGCGCCCGCAAGGTCCGGCCGCGCGAGGTGGCGCTGCCGGACCTCAACCGGCTGCCGTCGGAGGGCGACGCTGCCGATCGGATCGCGACAGTGCACGCCGTCCGCGACGCGATGACCCACATTGCCCCCGCGCATCGTGCCGTGCTGATCGAGCTCTACTTCAAGTCGGCCTCGACGACGGAGGCGGCGAGCCGGCTCGGTATTCCCGAGGGTACGGTGAAGTCGCGCGCCTACTATGCGGTGCGATCGCTGCAAGCCGCGTTGGGATCCGTCGATGGGACCTGATCACGAGCCGGAGCAGGCCGTGAACGAGGAAGAGACACTGGCGCTCTACCTCGTCGGCGCGCTGCCCGACGACGAGCGGGACGCGTTCGAGCGGCACCTCGCGACCTGTGACCGGTGCCTGGCCCGATCGGCCGACTTGGGCAGCGTGACCAGCGCCCTGGGCCAATTCTCGGACGACGACATCGCCGCCGTCCTCGCCCTGGACGAAACCCCGGTCGATCCGGTACTGGAGCGCCCATCGCGTTCACCGAGGCAGCCCCGGCCGGCGGGCGCCCGGACCGACTCGACCCGTCCGGCAAGCAGGCGGCGTCTGCGCCGCTATTTGGCGTACACCGGAACCGCCGTTGCTCTTCTCGTGGTCGTCGGGTTCGGCGCGTTGTTGCTCAACGACAGTGGCACCCAGCAGGCCGGCGCCTCTGTCACCGCGAGCGCCGAGGCCAGCAGTGGGACGGTCACCCTTTCCGTCTCGGTCACCGGCAACGCGCACGGCTCGACGGTCGACGCCCATGTCACCGGCCTGAAAACGCGCGTTCGGCATCGGCTCTACGCGGCCACCGCTGATGGCATGACGCATGTGGTGCGGGACTGGTCGGGCGACACCACCGATCAGGACGTCAGCGGCGAACTCACCGTGCCGGTCGACCAGCTGGTGTTCTTCACGGTCGGCCCGGTCGACGGCGCGCCCTTCGTCACCGCGCAGATCGAGCGGCCGGACCAGCCGACAAACTGACGTCCTCGTTCCGAGGACTGTCCGCGTCCGCGTTCGCTTGTGAGGATCTGCGGCGACGTAACAGATCCAGCGATCGGGAACCCGATGAATCGCACCTTCGCGGCCGGTACGGTCCTCTCCCTCCTGTCGGTCACAGCGGTGACATTCGGTGTCGCAGCCCGTCCACCCGCGGCGTCGGCTCACGCCGCGCCGGCGCCCGCCGCCGGGGATCCGGTTCCGGGCAGCTATGTCGTGCGGCTGGCCGACCGCCCGGGACTGCGGGCCGCGGAGGCGGTCACCGGCGCGGCCCGTGAGCTGACCGGCCGGTTCGGTGGCCGGCCGACCGACGTCTACACGTCCGCGCTGCACGGTTTCTCGGCGCGGCTGTCGCCCGACCAGGCGGCTGACCTGGCCGATGACCCGCGGGTCGCGTCGGTGCGCCAGGACGTCTACCTCGGGTTCGACGCGGTGCAGACCGACCCGCCGTGGAACCTCGACCGCGTCGACCAGTCCACGCCGGCGTTGAGCGGGTCGTTCGACGTCGCCGACGCGTCCAAGGCCTACATCTACGTGTTCGACAGCGGGGTCCGGACGACGCACACCGAGTTCGGTGGCCGGGTGCTGAACGGGTTGGACGGCTCCGACCAGGGCGACTGTCAGGGCCACGGCACCGCGGTGGCCGGCGCCGCCGCATCCCAGACCTACGGTGTTGCCAAGAACGCCACGGTGTACGCGGTCCGCGTGACGACCGGCTGCGACGGCCACGGCCAGGCGACCAACGCCCTGAAGGCGATCGAGTGGGTGACCAAGAACGGCCCGCGCCCGGCCGTGGTGAACATGAGCTGGGGCACCGGCACCGTCATCCAGAAGGACCTCGAGGACGCGATCAGCCAGTCCAGCCGGGACGGCATCACGTACGTCATCGCCGGCAGCAACTCCAATCAGGACGCCTGCCTGGAATCGCCGCAGCGCACGCCCGAGGCCATCACGGTGGGCGCCACCGACCGCACCGATCGGCGGGCGGGCTTCTCGAACTTCGGCACCTGCATCGACCTGTTCGCCCCCGGCACCGACATCGCCACCACGGCGTGGGACAGCGACACCGCGACCACCGCGGCCAACGGCACCTCGCTGTCCGCGCCCCTGGTCACCGGTGCCGCCGCGATCTACCTGTCGGCCCATCCGGACGCCACCCCGCAGCAGGTTCGGGACGCCTTGGTCGGCTGCGCCGAGCCGGACCTGATCAGCGATCCCGGTCCGGGGTCACCGAACCGGCTGCTGGTCCTGGCCGGCAGCTGTGGCGCCACGATCCGGATCACCAACCCGGGACGGCAGTCCACCGTGCGGGGCCGGCCGGTGACGATCACCAAGGCCAAGGCGACCACCGCATCCGGGACGGCGCCGCGATACAGCGCCACCGGTCTGCCGGCCGGCGTGGCGATCGACGCCTCGACCGGCGTCATCTCGGGCACGCCGGCCACCGCCGGGCGGGCCACGGTGCAGGTCACCGCGACCGACGGCACGGCTACCGTGTCGACCAGCTTCCAGTGGGACGTCCTGCTCGGCTACGGGCCGGTCAGCGGGGTCGGCGGCATGTGTGTCGACAGCGACCAGGGCCGGCTCGACGAGGGCAACAAGATCCAGCTGTTTACGCCCTGCCAGCAGAATTGGGCCGCGCGGGGCGACAGCACCGTCGCTTTTGTGAAGGGGGCCGAGGCCCGCTGCCTGGCGGTGTCGCCGGCCGCGGGAGCACCGATCGTGCTGTCGGCCTGCACCGGCGCCGACCGGCAGGCCTGGCGGGCGCAGGCCGACGGCACGCTGCGGAATCCGGCCACCGGCCACTGCCTGACCGCTCCCGCCGCCGAGAAGAACGTTCAGCTGATCCTGGCCGGCTGTGACGGGCGGGCGGGCCAGCAGTGGCGGCTGCCGTCCGGCGTGCCGCCGGGTGCCGTGCAACTCGACAATCCCGGCTTCCAGGTAACCCGCAAGGGCGCCGAGGTGTGGCAGAAGGTCACCGCGACCACCGCCGACTCCACCCAGGGGCTGACCTTCAGCGCAGCCGGCCTGCCCGCTGGTCTGTCGATCGATCCCGGCACCGGAATGATCTCCGGGACCGTCGCGCGTACCGTGGCGACCACCGCCACGGTCGAGGTCCGGAGCACGGCCGGCACCACGGCCACCATGTCGTTCGGCTGGCAGGTGGCCGACGGCGTGGTCAGCGGGGTCAGCGGGCTGTGCCTGGACGACCGTGATGGCCGGACCGACGACAACAACCCGATCCAGCTGTGGTCCTGTGTCAAGGCCGCAAAAAGTCAACAGATTGCGGTGGGTACGGACAACCGGCTGCAACTGATGGGCAAGTGTCTGACCTCTTATCGCGACGGCCCGGTCGAGGGGAACCCGATCGTGCTCGCCCCGTGCGGCGACGCCGCCTCGCAGGTGTGGCAGCCGCAGACGGACGGGACGCTGCGCAACCCGGCATCCGGGAAGTGCCTGACCGCCCCGGCTCCGAGCGCGGGTGAACAGCTGATCCAGTCCACCTGTACGGGCGCCGGCACCCAGCAGTGGACGCTGCCCACGGCGGCCGGCGCCACCGCGATCACCAACCCCGGACGACAGGACCCGGTGGTCGGCACGGCAGTGGACATCCGGACCGCGGGAACCGCGACCGGCGTCACCTACCGGGCGAGCGGACTGCCGGCCGGGCTGTCGATCGACGCCACCACCGGCCGCATCACCGGGACGCCGACCACGGTCGGACAGGGCCTGGCGACGATCACCGCGGGTACGACGGGCCGGACATCGTTCGCCTGGAGCGTGCACCACGGCCAGATCACCGGGCCGGGCAACCTTTGCGTGGACGACTGGCTCGCCGCCACCGCCGACGGCAACAAGATCGTGGCGTACTCCTGCAATGCCGGAAACACGCAGCGCTGGACGGTCCGGGCCGACGGCATGCTCGAGACCGTCGGCAAATGCCTGACCGTCGCCGGCGACGCGACCACCGACGGCGCCGTGATCGTGCTCTACCGGTGCCGTGGCGCAGGTTCGCAGACCTGGCGCCCGCAGAGCGATGGCACCCTGGTCAACCCGGTGTCCGGCCGCTGCCTGGCCGTGCCCAAGGTGGAGTCGAACACCCAGCTCACCCTGGCCGCCTGCACCGCCGCCCAGTCGTGGAAGCTGCCCGTAACCCAGCCCGCCGCTGGAATTCCGGTGGTCCGCGACCCCGGAGCCCAGCGCACCACGGTCGGCGCCGCCGCAACCGTGGCCATCACCGCGGACGGCGGCACCGGTCCGCTGAGCTTCGATGCCGTGGGCCTGCCGGCCGGCCTGTCGATCGACGCCGGCACCGGCCGGATCTCCGAAACCACCGCCTACTCAGGCATCTACCCGGTCACGGTCAGCGCCACCGCGGGCACAACGAACGGCGTGGTCTCGTTCCTGTGGGCCGTGTACGCGCCGCCGTCGCCGACCGCGATCACCGACGTCACCGGCTCCTGGTGCGTCGACACCTTCAGCACGGTCCGCGGTTACGAATGCAACCGCACCGCCGCCCAGCAGTTCATCAGCAGCTCCGACGGCCGGTTGCGGACGGCCGACGGCCGGTGCCTGACACCGCGGGACGGCGGCACGTCGCTCGCCGCGCCGGCCTGCGACACCGCCGACAGCACCCAGACCTGGCGGCAGCAGCCGGACGGCACTCTGCTCAACATCGCCTCCGGTCGCTGCCTGACCAGTGACTCGTTCCGCAACGGGGCGGCGCTGACGCTGGCCCGCTGCCAGGTCACGGGATTCCAGCTGTGGACGATCCCGCCGACCGCGCCGGACGTCTCAAGCCCGGGACCGCAGCGGGGCACTGTCGGCACCGCGGTCACCCTGCCGATCAGTGCGAAGGCCAACGGTGGTGGCACGTTGACCTACAGCGCGACCGGCCTGCCCGCCGGACTCACCATCAACCCGGCGACGGGCGTCATCTCCGGTACGCCGGCCAAGGCGATCGCCGCCACTGCCGTGGTCACGGCCACCGAGGGCAGCGTCAGCAGCACCGCGTCGTTCCTCTGGGCCGTGTACGGTTCACCGCCCGTCGATGTGATCTCCGACGTCAGCGGCTCGTGGTGCGTCGACTTCTTCGACACGGTCCGAGGCTGGGAATGCAACCGCACCACCGCCCAGCGGTTCACCACCCGCTCCGACGGGCGGCTGCAGACGCCGGACACCAGATGCCTCACCCCGCAAGACGGAGGCAAGACGCTCGCCGTGGCGGCCTGCGGTGCCGCCGACGCCACGCAGGTCTGGCGGCAGCAACCGGACGGCACTCTGCTCAACGTCGCTTCCAGCCTGTGCCTGACCAGCGACTCGTTCCGCAACGGGGCGGCCCTGAAGCTGGACGGCTGCCGGCTCACGGCGCTTCAACTCTGGTCGGTGCCCGCCCTGACCGGATAACCGGTCATTAGTTTCGCCTGGTCGTCGACATCGGCCGGGTCGGCGTGCTGAGCGTGCTCGGCCGGCCGAACCATGTCCGCGACATCGTCCGGGCACTGCTCTGCCAGGTCGCGGTGCTGCACGCTCCCGACGACGTCCTCATCGCGGTCGAGACGTCCGGCGGCGGCAACTGAGCCTCAAGGGGCGCACCCAGCACGTCGTCTCACCGGCCGGGCACCCCCAGGCTGACACCGTCACGCTCCGGCTGGCCGAGCTGGTCGCCCGCGAACTGTCCCCGCTACGCCTGAGCGACGAGCGCGAACAACTGCTGTCCCGGATCGTCCCGCTGACCGAGATGGTGCTCGGCGGCGGCCCCGGCACGGTGGACATCGCCCGCCGCTGGGTAACCGCCGGAGACCCGCGGATGCTGCGCGCCCCGATCGGCACCAACGGCGAAGGCGAGGCCGTGGTGCTCGACATCAAGGAATCGGCCTGGGGCGGCTCCGGCCCGCACGGGCTGATCGTCGGCGCCACCGGCAACATCGACTCGATCCGCGAGTACTCGATCGGCGCCTTCGCCTTCGCCTCCGCGGCCGACCGCCGCCATCGTTCCGACGATCTCCGCACGGCTGCGTTTGCGTTTGGGCCGGCCGGTGAGACCGAGGCTGCCAGTCAGCTCGGCTTCGAACCGCTCACCCGTATCCACCGGCGCGAGCAGCACAACCGAACGGCGTCGACCAGTCCGGAGGATGCGGTGCTGCTGGATCGGCTCGCCAATGTGATCGCGGACTGTATCTGACGCCCGATGTTCTGCCGGAGCGGGTGAACCTGTGCCCAGCTCGCAACGTCTGGTTAGGAGCGGCGAACGGAGGACCTGATGCGTGTGGACGAAGCCGTGGAGGCGGACGCCCACCTCACAGACCTGCTCGCTCTCTACTATCTGGACGCGCTGGACCGGCGTTCGGCGGACCGGGTCGGCCGGCATCTCGAGGGGTGCGCCGACTGCCGGGCCGAGGCCGGCGCGGTGTGCGAGACGCTCGCCGCGCTGGGCCTGCTCTTCGGCTCGGGTGAGGAACTGCTCAACGCGTACGGAGCGCTGGGTGCGGCCGCGCCACCGGCCTTCCCGGAGCGGTTCGCGCCGCAGCAAATTCCGGAGCCGGACAGCCTCGTCCGTAGGATGGCCGAGGCGAGCGAAAGCGGCCGCTTCCGCCTCCGTCGCCGCAGCCGGGCCAGCGAGGACGGCGCCGGCACCGGCGACACTGACCGGTCGGCGCCGGAACACAGCAGCGGCGCCGTCCGCCCGGACCGGGACAGCATCAGCGGTGCCGTGCGACGAAAGAAGGACGGCAATGCCACCGAGGTGAGCCGGGAGAAGGTCGGTCCACCGACCGCCCCGCCGGCGGCCAAACTCCCGCAGCGAAAGCCGGCTGCCATCGCACCGTCTCCGGCGCTGCGGCAGGCGAAGGCCGCGCCTACCCCGACGGAGATTCGCCCGCTCAAGTCGGTCAGGCCGATCGAGGCACCGGCCACCGTCGAGCCACCCGGAGCTGTACCGACATTTCGATCGGCACCGCCGCCCCCATCGGCACCGCCGTCCCGGTCGGCACCGCCTCGACCGGCACCGGCACCGGCCCGACCGGCACCGGCCGTCCGACCGCCGGAGAAGCCGGTCGAGAGGCAGGCCGGACCGGCGCACCGGCAAATCCCGGCAAACACCGCGGTGGACCGGTCGGCAGCAATCGCCACACCGAACTCCCACGGCAGCCCGAGCCGCCCGCCCACCCGCCGGCCAGGTGTCACCACCAGCCGCCGTACCGGTGCCGTGGCCGCCTTGAGCGCCCTCGTCCTGGCCGCGTTGGCCGTGGCCGGCGTCTCGGCGAAATCTCTGCTCGCCGGGGCCGAGACCAAGCCCTCCGCCGGCGCCGCCCAGTCCGCCTCGACCTCGGCCACCGATCGGCGGACCGGCGTGGCCCTGTCGGTATCGGTCACCGCCAACGGCCAGGGCGTCACGACGACAGCCACGATCGCGGGACTTCACGAAGGGGCCGGCTACCGGCTCTTCGGCTACACCTTCGACGGCCGTCAGCGGCCGGTGGCCAACTGGACCGGTCGTAAGGGCTCGCAGCAGATCACCGGTGAGCTGCCGGTCGAGATCGCCGACATCTCACACTTCGTCGTCACCCGCGATGCGAAGACGGTCGTCACGGCGTACCTGTCGAAGGGACCGGCCGGGAGGTAGCGAGGTATCACCGGCATCTCCAGTGAACAAAACCACTTTGGCGAACTCCACAGTGGTCAGTCACGTCTCGAGGGCACAACGCCTGCAAGGGAGAAGCAATGCGGAGTATTGCCCAACGGACGCTGAGAATGTCCCTCGTCGGGACGATTGCGCTGCTGGTGGCATCCGGTGCCCCAGCCCAAGCTGCCGAAGGCCTCGACTATGTCGCCCTGGGGGACTCGTATGCCGCCGGCGTCGGTGCCCTGAACTACGACCCCGCCTCGGGCGACTGCAAGCGCAGCCCGAACGGTTACCCCACACTGTGGGCAGACGCCCACAGCGTGACCTCGTTCGCCAACGTCGGGTGCAACGGCGCCACGCTCGCGGACGTCCGCTCGACGCAACTGGCCGCCTTGAATCAGGACACCGACGTCGTGACCATCTCGATCGGCGGGAACGACGTCGCCTCCACAGAGACCGCGGTCGCCTGCCTGCTCGGCAGCGACGCCAACTGCACCGCGGCGGTCGACCGCTCGGTTTCCTACATCGACCAGACGCTGGGAACCGACCTCGACAGCACGTTCGCGGCGATCCGCCAGGCCGCGCCTAACGCGTCGGTGACCGTCGTCGGCTATCCCCTATTCACCGACGAGGCAGCGACCTCGTGCGGCCTGAGCCTCACCAAGCGGCGGGCCCTGAACCGGGGCACTGCCGCGCTCGACGGAAAGCTGTCCGAGCGCGCTGAGGCCGCCGGCTTCGGGTTCGCCGACGCGCGTAGCGCCTTCGACGGGCACGGCGTGTGCTCGGCGGTGTCCTGGATCAACCCGTTCAGCCTCTCCCAGCTGAGAGAGACCTTCCACCCGACCGCCGTTGGGTACCGGCAGGGATACCTGCCGCTCCTCGACGCGATCCTGCCCGCTGAGGAAAAGCATCGGTGAACCCGTCCTCGAACAGCCGGCGGTTCTTCATTTGCCGGTGAGAGAAGGGCGTTCCGTCGCCAGCGGCTGCTGGCGGCGATAGTGGCCGGGTGCGACCCCGTACTGGCGGCGGAACGCTCCGGCGAAGGCGTACCCGTTGGCGTAGCCCACCTGGCGGGCGATCGTCGCCAGCGGCACCTGGGTCTCGCGGAGCAGGCGGGCCGCCCGGGTCAGGCGCCAGCCGATGAGGTATCTCATCGGGGGCTCGCCGACCAGGGAAGCGAAGCGTTCGCTGAAGACGGTCCGGGACATGCCGGCCACCTGGGCCAGCTTCGGGACGGTCCACGGTCGGTGGGGGCTCTCACGGATCTGATCGAGGGCTGCGGCGACGCCCGGGTCGGCAAGCTCGGCGCTGCCGCCGGTCCGCGTCGCTTCGCCGACCTGTCTCAGGACGTGGACGAGGATCAGGTCGACGAGCGCGGCCCGGGTCGCCGTCCCGCCGGGCCGATCGAGCGACGCGTCGGTCGCCAGCAGGTCCAGCAATGCCCGTAGGTCGGGCTGGTTGTCGTAGTCGGGCCTGATCCGCACCACCGCCGGCAGCGTGTGCATGAAGCGGTGGACCTGACTGTGATCGAGTTTGTAGCAGCCCAGGAGGAAGTCGATGTCGGCCGGTCCGGTCATGACCGGACCTGGTGCCCACAGGGTCTCCCAGCCGGTCATCGACCGTCGCACGGTGTGGCTGAGCACGTGCTCGGCGCCATGCGGAACGAGGACGATGTCGCCGCGCTGTACCCGCACCGGCTTGGCGCCCGGCGCGGCGACCCAGCCGGCGCCGTCCAGAACGGCGTGGAAGCCCATGCCGGTATTCGACGGGAAGCGGAAGCCCCAGGCGCCGACGGCCCGGACCCGGCAGGCAAATGCGGGGCCGGCGTGTCCGGCGCCGACGACGTCGCTGATCAAGTCCACGTCGCGAGGCTAGTTCGGCGGAACGCGCATCCGTCCCGGACGCTGACGGATTTTCCCGTACGGCCGCCGATGTTTGTCTTGATGCCATGGAATGCAAGGAACCAGAATTCGGCGAACTCGGGCCCTACGACAGGATGATTCCGGCGTACGTGCGCTGGGCCGAACCCGTGTCGGTGGCCCTCGCGGAGCACCTGCTGGCCGAGTGCGCGCTGCCCGCCGGAGCGGCGCTGCTGGACCATGGGGCCGGTACCGGCGGGTTCGCGGTCACGGCCGCCGAACGGGGTTTCCGGGTGGACGGGATCGACATTTCTCCGTTGCAGGCGGACTATCTGGCCGGCCGTCTGCACCCCTACACCGGCAGCAGGTCTGTGATCATGGACGGAGCGGCGCCCTTGGCCTATCCGTCAGCGCACTTCGACGGGGCGTTCTCGCTGTTCAGCGCCTTGTTCTTCGGTCCTGCCACCCTGCCCGCGCTGACCGAGTTGGGCAGGGTCGTCCGGCCGGGCGGACCAGTGGCTGTCGCACACTGGGCGGACGCGAACGGCTCACCACTGCACGACATTGTTCTCCGGGCGATCCACGAGATCCCGGAGGTGTTCCCCGAGCCGCTCGAACTGCCGCTGGATTACTTGAAGGCCGATGAGCTCGGTGGTCTCATGTCCGCGGCCGGCCTCGACGACGTGCGGGTGAAGCCCATCGATGTGGGCACCCCGTTGCCCCCGGCGCGCGACTTCCTGCGCGAGGTGCTGGCCCTCTTCGAATCGCTCCCGCCCATCCGAGCGCTGAACTTCGCGCAGCTCCACCGGCTCAGCGAGGCTGTGGAGCAGGAGGTTCGCCGGGTCGAAGCGGAGGTCGGGCCTCGACCAGCCGCGAAGGTGCATGTCGCCTACGGCCGGGTGCCGGAGCCGTACGCCGCTGCCTGAGCCGGCGTCGTTTGTAAGGTCTGTGGGCCGGCCGGCACGGTCGGCCCACAGAGGTGCTCTCGATCGGTGACTACCGCCACCTCATGATCGAGGTTCCCGGCTGATCTCGTCTGTTCGTTCGAAGGGGTACTTCTCGCCCGCCTCGACCGCGATAGGCAGGCGGTTCTCGGGTGGCGGGAGCGGGCAGGTGCCGAACTCCGTGTAGGCGCACGGCAGGTTCGTGGCCCGGTTGAAGTCGAGCACCGCGGTGCCGTCGGCGGCCGTGGTCACGATCACCGAGCGGTTTGCCGCGTAGGTGGTTACGCCGGATGTCGCGTCGGTGAACACGGCTAGGTACAAGCCGGGTTTGAAGCCGTTGAACACCGTCAGCGCCAGGTCCTGCCCGCCGGCGGTGAATTCGATGCGGCCGGACGACTCGTATACGTGTTCCAGGCCCTCCACCGCCGCGCCGACCGTTACGGCGCGCGGCTGGTCGAACGGGACGAACCGTGCGTCCAGCGCCCACTTCTCGTCCGGTGGGAAGGCCGGGGTGCGGCGGTACGAGGTTCGCAGCTCGTTCTCGGGGTGCCGGGGCCGGATCAGATGGAGGCCGCCGCGTTTGGCCACCTCGATCACCGCGTCGTCGTACCGGGCGTTGATGCCGCCCCGCTCGGTGATCACCGGGAAGGTGAAGGTGCCTGTCGTCTCGGCCCCGTCGACCGTCAGCGATTCACCCTCGGCCAGCTCGACGACGACCACGCCGTCGGCCGACAGGTGCCACGTGCCGGGCGCGTCCGGGAACCGCCGCGGTGTCGCGTCCAGGAAGTTAAGACTGGTCACGGCGAGGAACCCGTGCGGGTCGGTCCGTTGGCGTTCGTGTTTGTCGTGCCACTGCTGCCATGCTTCGGCGAAGGAACTCACGGCCGGATCACCTCGATGTCTGATCGGTTTACGGTTCATCTGTCGGACAGCGGCTCAAGGCCGGTGAGCGAACACCACTGTGTGGAACGGCCGCGGATGGATCGTCGCGTCCGTGAATCCCGCCGCCTCCACCTCGGCCGCGACCTCGGCGCCCGTCATGCTGGGCACATCCCAGGACTGGAGCAGCAGCGTGTCGAGGGCGCTCTTGATGTCGTGCGGGCGGCTCATCGGGACGAGGACCGGGGCGACGAGCAGTCCGCCCGGCCGGAGACGGGAGTAGGCGTTGGCGAGGACCGACTTGCGGCCTGCCGCAGGAAAGAAGTCCTGGCTCCACAACACCACGTCGAACGGTTCGGGATCGGTGAACGCGGCGGCATCGACCACGGTGAAGGTGAGGCGGCGCTCCAGGCCCAATGCGACGGCACGGGCACGGGCGATGTCGATGAGGCTCGCGGACAGGTCGACGCCGACGCCGTGCAGACCGGGGTAGATCGACGCGCTGGTGAGCAGCATGCCGCTCAGCCCACAGCCGAGTTCCAGGTAGCGGGCGCCGGAGCCGAAGGCTTCCCGCCACGGTGGGATTCCTTCGATCAAGCCTTCGACGGCGGAGCGGGCGTAGGGAGCGAACGGATCGACCGAGACACTCGAGGCGAGCGCCTGTTGGTCGGCCCGATCAAGGTGCCAGAACGCCGTCGGGCCGGCCTCCGCCGGCCAGAACATGGTGGTGAACAGGCGCTGGCGGACCGCGGAGCCGTGGAGCACGTTCAGGGCGTGCAAGTCGGATCCCTCGGTGAGGAGCGCGGCGTAGTGCCGCGTGAGCCGATAGCGTCCGTTCTCTTCTTCGAGGACGCCGATCGCCTGCAGGGCGGTGCAGAGATGCCCGGTCTGCGAGAAGTCCAAGGCAGTCGCCTCGGCCAGGTCGGGGACAGTGATCGGCACGACACACCGGACCAGGAAGCCGGTGTCCAAACCTCCGAGAATGAGTGCCGCCTGCTCGGCGTCCAGCCGGAGTGCCTCGATCTCCGTGAGTGCCGGTCCCGCTGCTCGGGTGTCGCCTGGGCGCATGGCATCTCTCCACTGCTCTTGGGATCGGGGCACCCCCATGACGAGCGATGGAGGTTCGTGGTTCACCGAGAACGGACTGAATCTGGGGCAGGGCTTACCGATGGGGCGGCTGAGGGGTGGCTCTCTGGCGCTGGGGGCAGCGTTCGTTCCCTTCCCGATCACGTTGTGCCGAGTGATCACCTGGCCGACTGCCATCTTCCCTGCCCAGCATTGCTTTGGGAGCTGGGTCACAGTGGACGGTCGCGAGCAGCATGGACGGCAGAAGCACGGGGTCACGAAGAGGGGGAACTGCCATGGAGCGCATGACCGACAAGGTTGTTCTGATCACGGGCGCGGCCCGCGGACAGGGACGCAACCACGCTGTCTGGCTGGCCGAGGAGGGCGCCGACATCATCGCCGTCGACATCTGCGCGCCCGTCGAGCACATCGCCTACCCGATGGCGTCGGACAAGGATCTGGCCCTCACCGAGCAGATGGTTCGGGACCGGGGCCGCAGCATCAAGGCGTTCAAGGCCGACATCCGGGACGAGGCCGCACTGAGGTCCATCGTGGACAGCGCGGTTTAGGACGTCAGGGGAGCCGGCATTCCCAGCTGAATGGATTGGCGGGATCGTCAGTCCACCCGAAGACGCCGGGACGGTTGGGGTATTGCGTTCGGCAGCCCCTGTTCACGTCGACCGGCTTGATGAAATCGATTGAGAAAGTCCCGAGGCTGCTTCACTGAGGCTAGGCCGGTCAATGCTCACTGAACGGTTCTGGCCGGTTGCGCCAGCGCCGTAGCCTTCGCGGCCGAGCTTTAGCCAGGGAGCCGCGATGGCGGCCTATTCCGTTGTCGGTATGACGACCTGGCTCGACGCCGGGACTCGCATTGCCGTGAGTGTGCGGTCCAGCCGGTTGCCCACCTGGGCGCAGTTGTGCCGGAGGACCTGCAGGAAGTTGGCCAGCACGGGGGATGGGTCGTGGGCCCGGAAGGACAGGTGCAGGTCGGGGAGCCGGACGGCTGGGGTGATGCGGCAGAAGCGGACGTCGCGGCGGTCGATGCGGCGGATGCCGGACGGTCCCAGGCCCACGCCGGCCTCGCAGGCGGCGAGGCCGACGATGGTGTGGACGTCGCGGGCGCTGATCGCCTCTTCCAGCGACCGGGCGGGGAAGAGTTCGCGGAGGACCGCGGCGACCCGGGGTTCGCTTTCCGGCGGGCTGATGATGAGCCGGTCGCCGGACAGTTGCTCGATGCCGACCTGACGTTGCCCGGCGAACGGATGGGTCGCGGCAACGACTGCGACCAGGTCGTCGGTCTTGATTGAGACGGTTACCAGCGTCTCGGCTCCCGGGCCGGTCGGCGCGCCGCGGCCGACGGCGACGTCCAGGGACCCCGCAAGCAGTGCCGACGTGCTTTCCGGGCTGGGCGCTTCGGTCATGCTCAACCGGACCTCGGGATGCGCGCGGCGGAACGGCGCGAGCACCGTGGGCAGGGGGTCGAGAAGTGCGGAACCAATGAATCCGATACGCAGGCGGCCGGTCTCGCCCCGGGCCGCCCGGCCGGCGTCGACAGCGGCGCCGGTCATCTCCTGCAGCGCCCGCTCGGCTCGGGCTAGAAACGCGTCGCCGGCGGCGGTGGGGAAGACGCCGCGGGACGTTCGCTCGAACAGCCGCTCACCGACCTCCTTCTCCAGCGCCGCGATCTGGGTGGACAGAGGGGGCTGCGCGATGCCCAGGGCTGCCGCGGCCCGGCCGAAATGCTGGTGTTCGGCGAGCGCCAGGGCGTACCGAAGGTGTCGGGCTTCCATATCTTGAAAGTATCAGGATGGCGTGAGCCATATATGCCAGTGGATAGCAGGGTCAGCTTGCGGTGAGCTGACGAGGTGACTGACACCCTCATCGTTCTCGTTCACGGCGCCTGGCATTCCTCCGTGCACTGGGTCGCCACCCAGCGTGCCCTCACCGGTCTGGGCGTGGCCTCGGCAGCCGTCGACCTGCCGGGGCACGGAGTGGATGCGCCGGTTCCCTCCGGTTACCTGCGCGCGGGTCAGCCCGGAATCACCACCGAGCGCTCGCCGCTGGCCGACATCAGCATGCGAGACAACGTCGACGCGGTGCTGAGCGTGCTGACCCAGGTGCGAAGTCGTTTCCGGCGAGTGGTGCTGGTCGGGCACAGCGCCAGCGGTGGAGTGGTGTCGGGGGTGGCGGAGGAGGCTCCCGAACTGCTCGACCACCTCATCTACCTGTCCGCATTCGTCCCGGCCGGACGGCCGCGGTTCTTCGACTACCTGGAGTCGCCGGAGAACGCCACCGCCGTAGGGATCCCGCCGGTGGCCGATCCGGCGATCCTCGGCACGTTCCGGATAAACCCCCTGTCCGACGATCCGGACGTGGTCGCGACGATCCACCGGTCCCTGCTCGGCTCGTCGAGCGATGACGCGCCCGCGAGCCCGGACACGGATGGGTGGCGGCTGCTGCTGCAACCGGATCTTCCGCTGGCGATCCCGTCCACCCCGGTGCCCGTGACGGCGGCGCGGTGGGGAAGCATCGCGCGTACCTTCATTCGCTTGACCGGCGATCTGGCGCTGCCGGTACTTACGCAGGACCTCATGATTCAGGAAGCCGATGCGGCGATCCCGGACCGCCGGTTCGCGGTCAGGGATCTACCCGGTGGGCACTCACCCTTCGTCACCCGGCCCGCCGAACTCGCCACCCTCCTCGCCGACATCGCCGCCGCATGACCGTCGAGTCTCGGCCGGCGCTCGGACGACTGGTGCTCCCGGTGCTGCTGTCCGGCGTCTTTGTGCAGCTCATCAGCGTGACCGTCATGCAGATCGCGGTGCCGGCGGTGAGCAACGAGCTTGCTGCCGGGTCCGGCGCCGGGCGGCTCGTCCTGGCCGGCTACACGCTGAGCTACGCCTGCACGCTGATCACCGCGGCGAGGCTGGGGGACCGGTACGGGTACCGGAGGATCTTCGTGCTCGGCCTGGTGGTGTTCCTGGCGGGCGCCGTGACCGGGGCGGCGGCGCCGAACGTGGCGGTGCTGATCGGCGCTCGTCTCGTCCAGGGGCTGGGCAGCGGGCTGATGGCTCCGCAGATCCTCTCCATCATCCAGATCGCCTTCCCGCCGGGACGCCGCGCGCGCGTGATGAGTGCCTACGGCGGGACGATGGCGATCGCTTCGCTGGCCGGGCCGCTGCTCGGCGGGGTCGTTCTGGATGCCGATGTGTACGGCCTGGGCTGGCGGGCCGCGATGCTGCTGGCGGTTCCGGTCGCCGTGGCGGCGCTCGTGCTCAGCCCGGTCCTGCCGGGCGGGGCCGCCGCCGATACTGAGACGCGCATCGACCCAGCCGGCGTGGCTTTGAGCCTCGCCGGGCTGGCGCTGCTCGTGCTGCCGCTGACCCTCGGCCAGGACGCCGGTTGGCCGCCGTGGGCCGGGGCGATGGGATTGACCGGGCTGGCCCTGCTGGCCGTCTTCGCCTGGTATCAGCGGAGGGCGAGGAATCCACTCGTGCACCCCGCCGCCCTGGCCACTCGCGCTACGCGCCGCGGTGTTGCCCTGGTGCTCCTGTTCAACGCCGGCGTTCCGTCCTTCACTCTCGTTCTTTCTCTGTACGCGCAGCAGGTGCTCGGCCGGGACGCGCTGGCGGCGGCCCTGCTGATGGTGCCGTTCGCCGGCGGCGCACTGGTGGGCAGCCTGGGAGCCGGTCGGGTGCGGCGGAGGCTGGGCAAGGCAGCGCTGACGATCTCGGCCCTCGTGTTCGGCCTGATCGCGATCCCGGTCGCGGTGACGCTGGGTGAACCGGGCCGTGAGTGGGCGCTGTGGGCGTCGTTGGTGCTGGGCGGAATGGCCTTCGGCGTGTTCACCGCACAGGTGTTCACCGAGGTGTTGTCCGGGGTGCCGGAGGCGGCGGTCAGCTCGGTCTCGGGCCTGCTGCCCACCGCGCAGCAGATCGGCGGCACCCTGGGGGTGGCGATGATCGGCGTGGTGTCCGGGAACGACCTGACCAAGGCGATGGCCTATCAGCTGGTCATCCTCCTGCTGGCCGCGCTGCTGGCCGATCGACGCGATGCCGGGCGGAGAACGGCCCGCGAGGCAACCCTGCTGCCCTGAAGGACGATCGCTGATCCTCAACGCGCATTGCCGCGCAGCCGCTCGGTAACCTGTCGCGATGGTGGTCGTCGCAAACCTGTTGGTGCTTTTGGTCGCGCTCATCCACGCGTACATCGTGGTCCTGGAAATGGTGTGGTGGACGACGCCCCGCGGGCAGCGTGCGTTCGGCTTCACGCCGGAGTTCGCGCAACAGACCCGGGTGCTCGGGCTCAACCAGGGTCTCTACAACGGGTTTCTGGCCGCGGGGCTGGTCTGGGGTTTGGTGGCCGGCAACCGCGGCGCCGTCATCTTCTTCCTGATCTGTGTCGCCGTCGCCGGGATCGTCGGCGGGATCACTTCCAGTCGCCGGATCCTGCTGGTGCAGACTGTGCCGGCGGCGCTCGCTCTGATCTTCGTGCTGGCCGCCTGACGGCGCGTCTCCTCGCAGAGGGTTGACTCACCGGCCCGGTCCGGTGCCCGAAACGACATACGACTCCTCCCCTCGTGGCGAACCGGATAACTTGGCTCGGCCGCGACGGTTCAGCGACGGGGGAGGGGAACGCTGTGGATCCCGCAGGTTTGCCGCAGCTACCGCCGGTGGCGGCGGTGCCGCTGGTGCGCACCGACTTCTCCGACGACGAGGCCTGGACCGTGACCAGTCGTGAGGTCACCGGCATCCACCTTCTGTCGCACGGCGACGTCGCCCGGGCGTACGTCGACCCGGTCGACGACACCGGGTTCGACGGGCTGACCGCGGAACAGCTGTGCCGTCTGGTGCCGCCCGGCCGCGAGTGGTCGCTGCTGCTCGTCGCTGACCGGACCGCAATGAGCTCCGTGGAGCATCACGTGCTGGTCGTCGATCTCGATGAGGACACCCTCGGCCGCACTTTCCGTGCCGTGCCGGAGGCGATCCCGGATGTCGAAACCAACCTTTCGATAGGGAACATGGACTGGGAGGACTTCGCGAACTCCGCTGACGACGACGGAGTTTTCCGTCCTCTGTGGGGCTGAGCAGAGGTCAACCCCCTGCGGGCGTCAAGGGCCGAGGGTGCGGGTGATGCGCTCGGTGATCTCCAGGAGCTGGCGGTGCTGGGCCTCGGAGAGGGCTGCCAGCACCTAATAGTCGAAGTGGCGACGCCGACAACGTCTACTCCGGCATCGACACCAGCGACTTCGCACCCCTCAACATCCCGAACGACTCCACCGGGATCCCCGCCGACAACCTCCGGGCCACGGTCATCGCCGACGCGGACGGGCGCCACGAGTTCCGCACCGTGATGCGTCCCCGCGGCCGCGGTCAAGGCCACCGTTCTTCGTGACGATCCCGCCGGTTACACCGCCCAGGGACTCGACCGGCCCTATCGCGCCCTTACCTACGACTACGTCCTCCGTCCCGCGTAGGCCGGAACCGGCCAGGCAGACCGGCCTTCGGACCGGCCGGCCGGGCACCGAGTCTGCCCCTCTGACCCGGGGCCAAGGCGGCGGACGGCTCACTGCCGGCAACGCTCGTACCGTCTAATGGCCAATTGGCTATTAGGTGACCAAGGAGTAGTCATGACCTCTACCATGCCGGACTCGGCGGCGATCGCCGAGACGCGACTGCTGCACAAGATGCATCGAGCCGCGACCTCTCTGCTGGCCGAGGCGGCATCGCGGGAGGACTCCCCGTCCGAGGCACTGGAGGAGTTGCGTGACTTCCTTGTCGCGGCGTTGGAGCACCACCACGAGAGTGAGGACGACGTGCTGTGGCCGCAGCTGGCGAAGGCCGACCCGGCGATCGGCGCCGCGCTGACGGCGCTCGACCCGGAGCACGACGCGCTGGATGCCGCCTTGGACGAGCTCGCGGACGCGCCGATGCAGGACCGGAGCAGGCTGGCCTCGGCGGCGGGGGAGGTGCGCGACCTTGTCCACGTGCACCTCGAGCACGAAGAGGCCGTGCTGTTCCCCGCCCTGGCGGCGCACATGTCCGATGAGGAATGGGCCGAGTTCTCCCGGGAGGTGATCGCGTCGGCGCCGCCCGTGGCCCCCCATCTCAACATCGGCTTCTTCGACCGCGTGGGAACCCCCGACGAGCTCGCCGTCGTCGCCGCGAACATGCCGCCGGGCGCGGCCGAAGTCCTGCCTTTCCTGCGCGAGCAGGCCCGCGTCACGATCGAGAGCCTTCAGCCGGCCGCCGAGCGGACGATGAACGCCTGACCAAGACGCTTGTCACGAGGTTTGCCGGGCCGCAAGTTTCTCGATCTGTCGTGAACCGCGTCGTGCGCCCGCCCGTCGTAGCTCGGGAAGCACCACGTTCGATCGTGATGTGCGCAGTGGGCGAGAACGGCCTCCGCCGGCCTTTCAGCAGGGGTTTTTCAGACCTGCCAGCAATGCCGTTCGCCGACTTCGGTCACTGCCAAGGGTGACAGCCGACCCTTCATTGGTACTTGGTACCGGGGCGTCTGAACCTCTCGGCTCTCGCGTTGTAGGGACGGCCGCAAAGCTCTTGCCACCATTGGCTGGTGCGAGTCTCTCCGGAATACAACGGTGCGGGTACGGCGCGCGTGATGGACGTCCCGCCGGGGCGGCAGGTCGGCGAGCCCGGCGCGGATGCCGCCGCCCTGCGCCATCTTCAGCAGATGCATGCGCCGGTGCTGCTCAGCTACCTCACCCGGCTGACCCGTGGTGACGTGCAGCGGGCCGAGGACATCGTGCAGGAGACGATGGTGCGGGCCTGGCGGAACATGGACGCACGGAACGTCGACGGACATTGGAACCGGCCGTGGCTGTTCACAGTGGCCAAACACATTTTCATCGATCAGCGCCGGTCGGCCGAGATCCGGCCACCGGAGGTCCCGGTCGACCACATCGACGCGCACATCGACCCGCACGACGCCATCGGACGGCTGCTCGATGCCCGGGAGGTGCGGGCCGCGCTCGACTCCCTGCCCGAACGGCTGCGGAGCACCCTGGTCGAGCTCTACTATCGGGATCTCTCCGTGGCCGAGGCGGCTGACGTGCTCGATGTCCCGGCCGGAACCATCAAGTCACGTACCTTCAACGCCGTCCGGATGCTGCGTGAGGCGCTGATCAGCC
Source organism: Actinoplanes sp. NBRC 103695 (assembly GCF_030269485.1). Classification (GTDB taxonomy): domain Bacteria; phylum Actinomycetota; class Actinomycetes; order Mycobacteriales; family Micromonosporaceae; genus Actinoplanes. The sequence continues at coordinate 130,674 of NZ_BSTL01000012.1, forward strand.
GCGGATTCGATTTCGCACCCCGGCCCGCGGGTGACAAGCCCGGAAACGACGCGGACGATTCCGGGAAACCCTGAGCCGCCGCGGCGAGTGATGCCTACAGCGAACTGACCCGGCCCGGCTCGCTGATGTGCTGGTGGTCGGTGCGGCGTTGCCGGCGGTACGCGCCGGCGGAGATGCCGTACTCGCGTTTGAAGGCGTTGGCGAAGGCGTATGCGGAGCCGTATCCGCTGCGTCGCGCCACAGCGGACAGGGGAGCATCGGTCGTGCGGAGCAGGCTCGCCGCGGTGGTCAGTCGCCACCAGGTCAGATAGCCGAGCGGAGGCAGCCCGACCAGGCTGGTGAACCTGCGGGCGAAAGCGGCACGGGACAGGCCCGCCCGCGCGCCCAGTGATGCGACCGTCCACGGATCGGCCGGGTCGTCGTGCATCGCACGCAACGATCGCGCGATCGCCTGATCACCCAGGGCGACACACCAACCCGTGTCCTGAAGCTGTGACCGTGTGCTGAACCAGGCACGGATCAGCTGTACGAGGAGCACGTCGAGCAACGCGGGCAGAACGGCGTCCTTGCCGGGCGACTGTTCGGTGAGTTCGGTGCGCAGCAGGTCGATCGACGCCTGGAGACCCGGGTACCGATCCGGGCCGGCGGGCAGGCTCACCACGTCGGGAAGGTCCTCGATGAGCGGGTGCGGACGAGCCTGGTCGAGCCGGTAGGCGCCGCACAGGATCTGGGCCGCCTCGTCGGTGGCGTTCTCGAGAATGTGTGCCTCGCCGTGCGGGAAAAGGACGGCGTCCCCGGGTCCCAAGGTCAGGACCGGCTCGGATGACCGGACCACCCGGCAACGGCCCGCGGTGACGACGTGGAACCGGGCCCCGTCGAAGGGCTCGAAGTCCATCGTCCAGGACTCGTCCGCCGCCGTCAGCGACGAGTAGGGCCGGCCGGTCCGCATGGCGGCGATCGCGTCGCTGAGCACGTCCATGCCGAGATCCCTTCTCGTCGCTTCCCCGGTCGAGGTCAGCCGGCCATCTTGGCGTAGGCGATCGGATTCCCGTAGGCGTCGATGCGGCGGATCTTGTCATCGACGATCAAGAACTTGAAAACATACAGATTTTTGTACGGCCTGCCGGTGTCCGCCCGCACGAGTTCGCCGCGTCCTTCGGCGAAGACCACCCCGGCCCTCTCGTCGGTGTAGAACTCCAGATCCGCCATCCGGACCGTGGAGAACCGGGTCATGATCGAGTTCAGGTAGCCCAGTACCGCTGCCTTGCCGTCGAAGACGTTCCACGGCTCCAGGCTGCCGTCCAGCGACATCCGGACGGCTTCGACCACGTCGTCGGCCAGCAGCGGCTCAACGAGCTCCGGTGTCTTCTCCTGGAGGGCCCTGAAGTACGTCTCAGCGAGGGAACGCATATCAGTTCGCCCACCGCTTGATCGAGAAGGCCCCGTTCGAGCGGGTCACCTCGGCGGCACCTCCGGCACCCAGGTGCGCCGGCACCACCAGGCTGTTGGTCATGGCCGCCTGCTCGAGAACGCGTCGCCGGGACCGGGCGGCCTCGGCCTGGTCCTCGCTCAGACAGGTGTCGTGATCGGGCTCGATCATCTGAAGCGGGATGTGCACGATGTCTCCGACGAACAACGCCCGATCCGTTCCGGACTCGAGTCGCAGCACGGCTGACCCCGGGGTGTGACCGGGGGCCGGATCGAGCGACAGGTTGCCGTCGATGCGGTGGCTGTCGCCCTCCCAGAGCACCGCCTGACCAGCCTGGACGACGGGAAGGACGCTGTCTTCGAAAGAGGCCTTGCTGTCAGTGGGTGACGCGAACGTCGACCGCTGCCCATGGCCGTTGGCGGGGTTCCAGTAGTCGTAGTCGGCCTTACTCATCAGGTATTTCGCGTTGGGGAACGTGGGAACCCACTCCCCGTCGACCAGACGGGTGTTCCACCCGACGTGGTCGCCATGCAGGTGGGTGTTGACCACCAGGTCCACGTCCGCCGGTTGCACCCCGAGCGCCTCCAGCTGGGCGAGGAAGTCACCGTCGCGCCCGTCCAGCAGGGGATGCGTACGCCGTTTGTCGTTGCCCAGACCCGTGTCGACCAGGACCGTGCGGCCGTCGCTCCGCAACACCCAGGTCTGAAAGTTCGCCTGGTAGTCGCCCGTCGAGGCGTCCAGGAAATCCGGTGCCAGCCAGGACTCGTGCTGTCGCCACAGCTCGTCGGGCACCGAGGGGAACAGGATGCCGGCGGGGGCGAAGGGGCCGCTCCATTCGATCACCCGAGACACGTCGACATCACCGATACTGAATTCCTTCATGCCTTGACCGTACGTTCGGGTCATGAGACGTGTAATGCTCAGTCGTCTCGCACGATTAATTCATCGTCTCAGGAGGCTGCTGTCTTGGGTTCACCGTCAAGCGGCTAAAAAAGTGTGGCGGCCCGCTGACGGCGATGATCGACGCGCGCAGTCCGTCCTGGCAACCGACGCTTGTTCGAGTCCTCTGTCCGCGTACGAAAGGGCAGGCTCCTCGCTCGCCGGGATCGGTCGCCCTAGCCTCGGCGAACATGATTGACAACGCAACAATTCGGATCCTTGCTGATAACGCGGCCCTCACCGAGACTCAACGGCGGCCGGCGGCTGCGAGTCTCGACGCGGTTCGGCAGGCCGGTGGGTTCAGCGGGTACGACGGATCTATCGCGGATCTGACCCACGCCATCGCGGATCTGGCGCGGGGGTGTCCGTCGACCGCCTGGATCGTGGCCACCTCGACCACCCACAAGATGCTCGCCGAGGGCCTGCCCGAACCGGTGCGGTCGAAACTGCTGGCGGATCCCGGAGCGATCGCCGCCGGCAACATCATGCCGATCGGCCGTGCGGTCCCGGCCCCGGGGGGCGTCCGGATCTCCGGCCTCTCCGCGAACGTGTCCGGAGCCGAGGACGCGACGTGGATGAGCTTCGGCGTGCTTCTCGAACAACCCGGCGACCAGCCGCCCCAGGCGATGATGGCCCACATCGAAGCCGCCCAGGTGACGATCCAGGACACCTGGCGGGTGGCCGGCATGCGCGGCACCGGCAGCCACACCGTCGTCTTCGAGGACGTGCTGGTTTCCCACGACCACCTCGGACCGCCCCCTGACCTGCAGAGCGCCGAGTTCACGAAGTACGCGCTCACCGTGCTCGCCACGGTCGTGGGCAGTGCCCGCGGTGCGCTCGATCGGACCTACAATCTTTTCGAATCGGGCAAGAAGGTCTTCATGACCCCCACCCCGCTGACCGAGTCGCCAGTCGCGCAAGCCTGGCTCGACGAGGTCACCCGGCTGGTGGAGAAGTCCGAGAACCTCATCGAGGAGATTCTTCGTACGGTCGACGAGCCGCCGGCAACCCACGGCGGTCAGCTGGCCGAGGCCGTCACCGACAGCCTCGCGGCACTGGACAAGATGCTCGACCTGAACGGCCTCGGCGGCTTCGCCGAGTCGAACCCGGTGCAGCGCTTCTGGCGCGATGCGACGGTCGCCAGCCGGCACCCACTGCTCAACCGGTTCTTCGCGTCCCACATGGCCTCTCTCGCCTGAGGCCGGCGCGGTTTGAGCTGGCTGTGCCTGCGGCACGGCCAGCGACCTTGGTGCCTCCGGCCCGGCGCGGGACAGCCTCGCAAGAGCCTCACGATTCGACCCGCGCCCCTGGTACGCGCGTACTGGGCGGACTCGGCGGCGAAGATCGCGCCGATACCGTGCGCCGGTGACAATCAAGACTGAAGCAACCCGGGCGGTCAACACTAGTGCCGTTTTCGGCACGGTGCTGGTGGCGGTGTTCGTATCGAATCTTGACCTCTTCGTCGTCAACGTCGCCATGCCGGAGATCGCCCGGGACTTCGGCGGAACCTCGCTCGTGACGCTGTCCTGGCTGCTCAACGCGTACGCGATCGCCTTCGCGGCGTTGCTGGTGGTCTTCGGGCGCCTGGCCGACCGGAGTGGCCACCGCCGGGGCTTCATCGCCGGTATCGTCGTCTTCACCGTCGGCTCCCTGCTGTGCGCGGTGGCGCCCAGCGTGGCCTTCCTGATCGCGGCGCGGGTCGTCCAGGCCGCCGGTGCGGCGGCTCTGCTGCCGACCTCGCTGGCCCTGCTCCTCGCCGTCACCCCACTGGAACGGCGGGCCGGTGCGGTGCGGGCCTGGAGTGCGTCCGGCGGGGTCGCCGCCGCACTCGGACCGGTGGTCGGCGGCCTGCTGGTCGAACTCGACTGGCGGTGGATCTTCGTCATCAACGTCCCGGTGGGAGTGGCGGCGTTGCTGATGAGCCGGAGGGTCCTCCCCGAGATTCGGGGAGAGAAGACCGGTGTCCGACCGGACCTGCTGGGCGCCGCACTTCTCACGGTCGCCGTCGGCACGCTCGCGCTCGGGCTGGTGCGTTCCAACGACTGGGGCTGGACCTCGCCACAGGTGGTCGGCAGCTTCGCCGTCACGCTCGTGCTCGGCACCTGGTTCCTGATCCGATCGGCGCGCCATCCGTCGCCGGTCGTCGAGCTCCCGCTGCTCCGCACCCCGCAGTTCGGTCCCGCCACGATCGCCATGCTGTTGTTCTCGGTGGCCTTCTCGGCCATGGTCCTGTCGGTCGCGCTGTGGGCGCAGAACGGCTGGGGGTACTCGGCTCTGCGGGCCGGCCTGGCACTGGCCCCCGGTCCGCTCATGGTGCCCCTCCTCGCGATCGCCGCCGGCCCGCTGGTGCGCCGATTCGGCGCCGGCCCGATCGCTGCCGTGGGCAACGTCGCGCTGGCCGGCGGTTTGGCGCTCTGGATCCTCAACGTCGGTCAGACACCGCGCTACGCGGCCGATCTCCTGCCCGGCCTGATCCTGGTCGGGATCGGTGTCGGCCTCGCCCTGCCGACCCTCATGGCCGTGGGCAGCAGCGCGCTGCCGCCGGACCGGCTGGCCACCGGTTCCGGCATCCTCAACACCGGGCGCCAGGTCGGAGCGGTCGTCGGGGTCGCGCTGCTGGTCAGTGTCATCGGCTCGCCGCACACCCGGGCCGAGACGGTCGACGCCTTCCAGAGCGGTTGGACGGCCACGATCGTCGTCTGTCTCCTCGGTGCGGTCACCGCACTGTTCATCCGCCGTCCGCAGCAGTAGTCGAAAACGAGGTAACACCATGGCCACGACACCGTTCCAGAAGGTGACGACCGTCCTGATGCGGACGGCGTTCGGCGCGCTCGAGCGGGTGGCTCCCGGGCCGGGCAGCGTCCTCGCGACGCGGCTGTGGCTCAGCCCCGCGCACACCTCCCTGCCCGCCCTCGGCGTCTCCGGAGGCCGCAGCTACACCGTGCCGGTCAATGGCGGCACCGTGCTGGCCGAGGAGTGGGGCGAGGGTCCCGCGGTCTTCCTGATGCACGGCTGGGGCCGCGCCCGCCGGGACTTCGACGCGTTCGTCCCGGCGCTGGTGAGTGCCGGCTACCGGGTGGTCGCCTTCGACGCCGCGGGACACGGCGACTCCGCATCCGGACCGCAAGGCGGCCGGCGATCGTTGCTGCCCGAGTTCATCGACGCGCTGACCGCCGTGATCGAGCGGTCCGGGCCGGCGTACGGCATCATCGGCCACTCGGCCGGCGGGTCCAGCGCGGCCCGGGCGGTGCTGGACGGTCTTGTCACCGAGCGGCTGGTGCTCATCGCGCCGATGGGCAACCTGCTCCACTACACCGCTCAGCTCCGGCCGGCGCTGGGCTTCGGCGACCGGATCGACGCCGGCTTTCATCGGCTGCTGGAGCAACGGTCCGGCCGGCCGCTCACGGACTTCCACGTCGCGGACGCGGCGGCCGGGCGGACGGACCTCCCACCGTTGATGGTGGTGCACGACAAGGAGGATCGGCGAAATCCGTACTCCGACGGCGTGGAGATCGCCGAGGCGTGGCCCGGCGCCGAGCTGCGGTCCACGGCCGGCCGAGGCCATCTCCGGATCCTGCGCGACCTGGCCGTGGTGGACATGGTCGTCGGTTTCCTGAAGGCGTAGATCTCAGATCAGGCCGTTGTGCAACGCATACGCCACGGCGTGTGACCGATTGCGCAGCTCGAGTCGCTGGATCATCCTCTGGCTGACGGCCTTGACCGCGCTCGTGGATATCCGGATCCGCCCGGCGATCTCGTGTGGGCTGTCACCGGCGGCGGTCAGGCGTAGCACGTCGAGTTCCGTCCTGGTGAGGGCCGGGACGGAACTGTTGTCCGGGTGCACGTCACGCCGTACGCGCTCGATCTGGGTCAGAAGGTCGTTGACCAGACCGGGCGGCATGGCGGGGCCGTTGCGGGAGACGGCGACCGTCAGGTCCACCAGGCGCTCGGCGGTCACCCCGGTGCGAGACAGGATCGCGACCACCCGGCACTCGAGCGCGGTGAGCACGTCACCGTCGCTGATCACGTCGGTGATCAGGACGACCGGGCAGCCGTCGGATGCGAGCCGGCGCAGCGAGGCGGCCACGTCGGTGGTCAGGCCGGCGCAGCAGGCAATACGGACGTCGGCCTTGGTGCGCTCGTGCTCGCCCAGCACGGCGATTTCCGGACGGATCGTTGCAAAGGCGGCGATGCCCGCGGCGCTGAGCGGATCCGAGGTCAGCAGGTCGACACGTACTTGCTCCACATCGGTCATCGTGACGAGGCCGCCTTCGGAGAACCTTCAGGCGGGCCCGGCACTGATAGCCTCTGGTCCCATGGCTCTGGACGGACGCTTCGAGTACCGCGTCCTCGGGCCCTTGGAGACGTCGTTCGGCGGCGTTGTCTTCTCGGTCGGCGGGCCCCGTCATCGTGCGTTGCTGGCGGCGTTGCTGGTCCGGCCCAACACCGTCGTCTCGGCCGACCGGCTGGCCGAGTCGCTGTGGGAGCAGCCTCGGCCTCGATCCAAGGACCTGATGTACGGCCGGATCTCCGAGATCCGCTTGGCGATGCGCAAGGTCAGTGGCGGGCCGGTGCCCGATTTCGAGACGCACAGCGCCGGTTATCTGCTCCGGGTCGCGGAGGACGCCCTCGACGCGCAGCGCTTCGAGCGGATGGTCGCCGGTGGCCTGTCCGCCGCCGCGGCAGATCGGCCCGCCGAGGCGGCTGAGCAGCTCAGTGAGGCACTCGCCCTGTGGCGGGGCCCAGCGCTGCCCGAATTGGCCCAACTGCCCGAGGCCGCCGCCGAGATCGCGCGGCTGGACGAGTTGCGGATGCGGGCGGTCGAGGCTCGGATCGACGCCTTCATGGCCGTCGACCGGCATCAGGAGGTGACCGCCGAGCTGGTTGCGCTGGTGGCTCAGCATCCGCTCAACGAAGGCCTCTGGGCTCAGCTCATGCTGGCCCGGTATCGCTCCGGTCAGGTCGGCGACGCCATCGCTACCTTCGCCGCGGCCCGCCGCCAGCTGACCGAGCAGCTCGGCGTCGAGCCGGGCACGCCGTTACAAGGCCTACACCAGCAGATTCTGCGGCGTGACCCGGCGTTGACGCCGCGAGCACCGGCCGGGCCCGCACCCCGGTCACCGCTGCGGTCACGGTCCCTGACCAGTTTCGTCGGCCGCGATCCGGAGCTGGCGACGGTTCGCGAGCTGCTCGGATCGCACCGGCTGGTGACCGTGACCGGCATCGGCGGGGCCGGTAAAAGCCGGCTCGCCATCGAGGCCGCGGCGCAGGTCGGCGAGGACGACGACTGCCCGGTCTGGCTGGTCGAACTGGTCGCGCTGGCCCAGCCGGATCTGCTGGCCGACGCTGTCGGTGACGCGCTCGGGCTCCCGTCGCACGGCACCCGGCCCCGCGAGGACCTGATCGAGGAGCATCTGAGTGACAGCCGCGGTCTGCTGATCCTGGACAACTGCGAGCACTTGGTGGACACGGTCGCGGGTTTCGCCGTCTGGCTCCTCGCCGCCTGCCCGGGATTTCGCATCCTGGCCACCAGCCGGGAACGGCTCGGGGTGACTGGTGAGGTCCTGTTGCCGCTGATCGGCCTGGCCCTTCCCGAGGCCGGTGCGGATACGCCGGAGGCCGTCCGGCCGAGTGCCGCGGCCCAGTTGTTCGTCGCGCGAGCCGTCGCCGTGGATCCGGCCTTCGAGCTGACCTCCGAGACGGCGGGCGCCGTGACCACCATCTGCCGGGAGCTGGACGGCCTGCCCTTGGCGATCGAGCTGGCGGCCGCGCATGCCAACGCGTTCACCGTGACCGAGATGGCCGACCGCCTCGACGACCGCTTCGCGCTGCTCGGTCAGGGCGACCGGACGGCCGAGCCTCGGCACCGGACGCTGCACGCCGTGATCGACTGGAGCTACCGGCTCCTCGGTGCCGACGAGCGTCGCCTGCTCGACCGGCTGAGCGTGTTCGCCGGCCGCTTCGACCTGGCCTGGGCGGAGCAGCTCAGCGCCGATCGGTACGCGCCGGTCCACGTCGCGCGGCTGATCGCCGCGCTGGTCGACAAGTCGTTGCTGCTCCGGGAGTCGGGCCGGTACCGCATGCTGGAGACACTGCGCGCGTACGGGATGGAGCGGCTGGCCGAGACCGGTGAGCTGGCCTCCGTCCGGGACCGGCACGCCGCCTTGGTGGCCGGCCTGGCCGATGAGCTGAGCAGCGGTTACCTCGGCAGGGGACGCGGCCGGACAGTGCACTTGCTGGACACGACGATGGAACAGTTCCGCACCGCGATGGAGTGGACCGTCGCCAACGACGACGCGGAGACGGCCCTGCGCATCGCCTCGGCCCTGACCACCTACTGGCACATCACCGGGCAGTACGCGGTGGGCCGCCGGTGGCTGCAGCACGCCTTGAACGCCTGTGGCGAGTCATCGCCGGCCCGGCGGGCCAAGACGTTGAGCGGGCTGGTGGCGCTGGCCTCGCTGCAGCACGACCTCCCGGCGGCCACGGCCGCCGGCGAGGAGGCCGCGGAGCTGTTCCGGCGCGTCGGTGACGTGCGCGGGTACGGCCTGGTGATGCGCCGCCTTGCCACCGCGGAAGCGCTCTCCGGCGATCTCGACCGGGCCGAGACGTTCCTGGCCAACGCTGTGGACGCCGCGCGGGAGGCGGAGTCGCCCTGGCTGCTCGGGTGGGCCAACACCCAGCTCGGCCTGGTCACGTCCTTTCGCGGCGACTGGGAGAGCACGGCGCGGCTGGCCGTCGAGGCGGAGAAGCTGGTGCTGGACCTCGGCGATCCGGAGGTGCTCGCCTTCGCCTGGCTGCTCCGAGCGGAGTCGGCCCGCAACCTCTCGGGTCCGACCGCTGGCGCCCACTGGCTGCGCGATGCGCTCCGTCTCCTCAATCAGGTCGCGATGACCTGGAGCATCACCATGGGGCTGCATTACGCATCACTGGTCCTGGCCGATCTCGGCCGGCCGGGGCGGGAACTGACCGTTCTCTCCGCCGGATACGAGCTGCGCCGCAAGTCCGGTGCCGCCTTCTTCTCCCCGCTCGCCCGGTACCAGGAGAAACGACTCGAGCAGCTGCGCGTGATTCTGGACACCGAGGAATTCGACGCGCGATGGGAGGCCGGCCGGGCGACCCCGGTCAGCGAGCTCATCGACGAGTTGTGCCGGCAACTGGAGGCACCTTCGGAAAACCTTCAGGCGGGTACGGAGCCGACCTGACGGAGGCGCGCCGACAATACGGGCCGAGGAGGATCTTTATGGATCACGACGGTCTGGCGAACTTCTTGCGGATCCGGCGCGAAGCGTTGCGGCCGGCTGATGTCGGCCTCGCGGTCGAGGGCCGGCGGCGTACGCCCGGGTTGCGCCGGGAAGAGGTGGCCGCCCTGGCCGGCATCTCGACCGCCCGGTACGAGCGTCTGGAACGCTCGCGAACCTTGCAGCCGTCGGCGGAGATGCTCGGCGACCTGGCCCGGGTCCTGCGGCTGGACCGTGAGGAGATCGACACGTTCTTCCGGCTGGCGGGACTGGCCGGAGCCGTACCGGAATCGGGCTACGTCGAACCCGGGCTGATGTTTCTGCTGGAGGCGCTGTCGGCGATGCCGGCCTGGGTCCTCGACCGGGAACTGACGGTGGTGGAGCAGAATCAGCTCTCCAAGGCGGTGCTGGGCCGGTGCACGAGGCGGCCGGGCCGGCAGTCCAACCTGGTGTGGCACTGGTTCACGAGCGAGAAGACCCGATCGATGGGTACGCCCGAGCAGCGCGCGGCGGTCGGCCGGGCGCTGGTCGCCGAACTCCGGGCGCTGGTGGCCTGGCACGGTGCCGACGACACCCTCGGCCGGCTGGCGGCCGACCTGGCCGCGGCCGACGACGAATTCGCGCGGCTCTGGGCGACGACGCCGGTCGGCCGGTTCGAGCCGATGTCGCTGACGATCGATCATGGTGCGGTGGGGCGGCTGGAGTTGTACTTCGACATGGTGGTCAGCATGTCGTCCGGGCATCGTGTGCTGATGCTGCGCCCGAAGCTCGGCACCCCCACGAGCGAACGCCTGCAGGACCTGCGACTCGACTGAGTTGAAGGGCGCGGCGCCGGCGCCGCGTGGCCCCGGATGTGCGCCTGAATGGGCAAAAAGCTTTCGTTACGAAGCAGGCGGCCGACACTCGGATCATGACCGTCATGAACGTCGTGCGTGGGCACCGGGTTGATGCGCTGATCCGGGCGTGCGAGGGTGCCGCCTCCGAGCTGGCCCTGTTCGAGGCTGTCTCCGATCAGCTGCGCGAACTGGTCCCGTTCGACGGAGCCGCCTGGTTCGCCACCGATCCGGCCACCCTGCTGGCCGCCGGCGCCGCGCGGGTGGAGAACGTCGAGCGCGGTGTCTGCGCCACCTACTGGGAACGGGAGTACCTGGTGGAGGACGCTCTGCTGTTCCGGGACGTGGCCCGCAGTTCGCAAGGCGTGGCGACCCTGTTCGACGTCACCGGCGACCGGCCGGCCGACAGCGCGCGCTATCGCGAATACCTGGCCCCGCAGGGTTACGGCGATGAGCTGCGGGCCGCCTTCCGGCTCGGGAATACGACCTGGGGCGTCCTCGACCTGTATCGGGATCGGGTGCGCACCCCCTTCTCGAAGCGTGAACGGGAGCAGATCCAGCAGATCGCGCCGATGGTGGCGCGAGCGCTGCGCGCCTTCGCGGCCGCGCGGCGTGAGCCGGCGGCGATCGGCGGCGCCGGCACGGCGCTGTTCGACGATCGAGGCGCCCTGATGTCGTTCGACGCCCAGGCCGGACGACTGTTCGAGGAGATCGGCGGCGGGGGCTGGCAGGCCTTTCCGGCCGCCATGACACCCGTGCGCGCGGTCACGGCACGAGCCACCGCGGTCCTGCGGGGCCGGGACCGCGGACCGGCCGCCACCCGCCTGCGGTCAGCGGCCGGTCGCTGGATCTCCCTGCGCGCCTCGCACCTGCACGGACCGGACGGCTCACCCGGGCCGACCGCGGTGACCGTGGAGCCGGCGCGGTCGGAACAGATCGCGCCGATCATGGCAGCGGCCTATGCCCTCACGCCGCGCGAGCAGCAGGTCACCCGGGCGGTGGCGCGGGGGCTCTCCAGTCACGAGATCGCTGTCGAGCTCTTCCTGTCGCCGCACACGGTGCGGGACTACCTCAAGACCATCTTTGTGAAGGTCGGCGTGACCAGCCGGGGCGAGCTGGTCGCCACCCTGTTCACCGAGAACCACCGGGACACGGCGCACGAGACTGTCGACCAGGTCGAGTGGTGACTGGGATCCGCGTTCACCGCAACCTCCTTTTTTGAACCGGACCCGGCCGGCTGCCGTTGTCAGGGGCAGCCGGCCGAAATCTGGAGGTAAGAGGTGTCCAGCGAGCAGCAGCATCGTGGCAAGGCGGGACAGGGCAGCGACGCGGCGGAGCCGACGGCGGAGGCGCCGAACGACCCCAGCTCCACCGCGGAGGAAGCGTCGGAGCGGGCCCAGGCGCTGGTCGACGACATCGACGATGTTCTCGACGAGGCCGACCAGTTGATGCGTGATCACCTGGGCATCGATGCCGACAAGAAGATGACTGACCCTGAGGTGGAGAAGGCGATCGCGAGGGCGGTCGCCGGGTTCGTGCAGAAGGGCGGGCAGTAGTGGACGGCCGACCGGCCTCCGAGCCGGTCCTGCTCCTGGGAAGTTTCGGGCTCGGTCTCGACGCGGACTTCGAGGATCAACTGCGCCTGGCGGTCCGGCATGTCTCGTTCCGCAGCATCGAGGACATCGCCATCCAGGTGATCACCGGGTCCGTGCGCATGACGGAGATCATGGAAGGACGAGATCTGCGTGAGTTCGCCTCCGTTCACATGCTGTCCTATCCGCGAGGCGCCACGAACCTGCTGAACTCCGTGGCCGACTACCTGAACTCGCAAGGTGTCCGGGGAGTCAACGTCGACATGCTGGATGCGCCGACGAAGTTGTACAAATACGTGCGAATGGCGAATCGTGACATTCCAGTGCCCGCGACCACCTACCTTCCGCACGCCCGTCTGCGGAACGCGTTTCCGGAGCTGGCCGAATCGTTCGATCTGCCGTTCGTTCTCAAGTCCGTGGCCGGAGGGGCGGGCCGGTCAAGGACGGTGGTCGGCGATGCGAGCACCTTCGACGAGGCCGTCCGCCGGGCCGCTCGGGAACAGGTGCGCCTGCTGGCGCAGGAACTGGTGCCGGCCGATGCTCATCACCGGCTCGTGGTCTTCGGCGGCCGAGTCCGGGCGGCGCAGGAACTCGACGAGGCCGAGGAGAGCGATCTGCTCCGCCGGCCTCGATGGGAAGGAGCGCCTTCCCTCCCGCTCGACGAGGTTCCGGAATCGGCCGCCGAACTCGCCGTTGCCGCCGCACGAGCGATGAAGTACGACCTAGCCGCCGTGCACCTGATCAGAAACTGGACCACAGCACAATGGCAGGTGGTGGACATCTCCGCCGGCCCGCTCGCCGGCGCCGGTCTTTACGTGGAGGGTGTCAGCACCGCGTACGCCCGGTTTCTGGCTGAGACGACGCGTACCGATCAGCCTCTCCTGGGGTAGGTCCCGGGCCCCGGCCGAGCCGTCTGTGCTGCCGCTGCCGCTGCCGCCGTAAGCCCAAGGCGTCGGCGTCCGGCTGAGGGTTCCACCGACCGCGGCTCTGCGGAGCCGGCATGACTCGACTCACACCGTGAACCGGAGTGGCATCCACTACGTCAGGTCTGCGTCCAGCGGCGCCAGATGTAGCGCCGTCACGTCCAGGTCCTGAACTGAGGAGTCATTGGTGAGCGACAGCACGACCGAGGTCGACTACCTGGTCATCGGCGCCGGGACGGCGGGCATGGCCTTCACCGACACGCTGATCGGCCATTCGGACCGTACCGTCATGATGGTCGAACGCCGGCACGCCCCGGGAGGGCACTGGAACGACGCCTACCCCTTCGTCCGGCTGCACCAGCCGTCGGCCTTCTACGGGGTCGACTCGCGGGAACTGGGCAACAACCGGATCGACGAGACCGGCTACAACGCGGGACTGTACGAACGCGCCTCAGGACTCGAGATCCTCGCCTACTACCGCTCGGTCATGGAGGACCACTTCCGCCTCTTCGGACAGGTGACCTTCCTGCCGATGTCGGACGCGGTAGTGGACCGGGGGAGGGTCGCGGTGACGTCGCGGCTGACCGGCTCCGTGCGCGAGATCACGGTGCGACGGAAGGTCGTCGATGCCCGCTACCTGGAAGGTGCCATCCCGGCCACGCACCGGCGTTCCTTCGACGTCGACGACGATGCCCGCTGCATCGCGGTCAACGACCTGGTCCGGGTCGACGAGGCGGCGGACGGCTTCATCGTCCTCGGCGGCGGCAAGACGTCCATGGACGCGTGCTTGTGGCTGCTCGACAACGGCGTCGATCCGGACGCGATCACCTGGATCCGGCCGCGCGACGCCTGGTTCCTGCCCCGGGACACCGTTCAGCCCCGGGTGAAGGCCGGCGACACCATCATCTCGACCGCGGCGATCGTCGAGGCGGCCGCCTCCGCCGTCTCCGCTCGCGACCTGTTCGAACGTCTGGAGGCTGCCGGAAGCCTCTCCCGGCTCGACTCCTCGGTCGAGCCGACCATGTACCGCGGTGCCACCGCCAGCCGGTCCGAGCTCGAGGCGCTCCGGCGGATCACCCGCGTCATCCGGGGCCGCCGGGTCCGGCGCATCGTTCGCGATCGAATTGTCTTCGACGACGGTGACCTCATGACCACCGGTCGTCCGCTGTACGTCGACTGCACGGCCTCCGCGCTGTCGGTGCCACCGGTGCGTCCCGTCTTCGAGGACGGCCGGGTCACGATTCAGCCTCTCCTGGCCGGGCTTCCCTCGTTCAGCGCCGCGCTGACGGGCTACATCGAGGCCACTCGCGAGGACACCGCGGAACAGAACAGGCTCGCACCGCCGAGCCGATACCCAGTCACGGCGAACGACTGGATCTCGATCCGCCGCGACGGCATGCTCGCCCTTGCGCGGTGGGCTCAGGTGGACGACGTCCAGAGCTGGGTCCAGCGCACCCGGCTCAACCTGACGTCCGGCGCCGAGACGCACATGACGGAGCCGAGGGTGGCCGAGGCGGCGGCGACCACCCGCATGCTGGGCAAGCTCGCGGTGGAGAACCTGACGAAACTCAGCCTTGATCTCGAACCCGAGGGACGGTAGCCCGGTCGGTGCGGAACGCTGTGAAAGCGGGGCAGGCTCGTCACGGTCGGAGGCGCTGACGAGCCTGCCCCGCCTGTCTGTCAGGCGGCCGCGTGCCAGTCGGTCACGATCGTCAGGATGTCGGAGTAGGCCTTATGCCCGGCCGCGTTCGGGTGGAAGGTGTCGTCCAGGCGCGCGGGGTTGACCCCATTGATCCACGCCGAGGAGCCGCATGCCTCGTGTCCGTTGAAGACAGGCGTCATGTCGACGAAGTAGATTCCCTGCCGGCTGGTTGCTGTACCGATGCCTTGTGCCATCGCGTCAGCATTGGAGTTCAGCGCCTTCCGCTTGGCCAGACTGACGTCGACGCCGCAGGATCCGGAGAGGGCGACGAGTCGCGGGTAGCCCAGGACGACGATCGCCGCGTGCGGTGCTCGCCGCTTGACCTCGGCGTACAGGCCCACCAGATCGTCGACCAGCTGATGGGTCGCGTAGTACGAACCCAGCTGGGTCGAGACCGAGCACAGGGCGTCGCTGCCGGTCAGGCAGTTCGTGACGGTTGACCGGAAGCCGCCGTCGTTGCCGCCGACGGTGATGGTGACCAGGGCGGTGCTGTCGTTCAGCGCCGACAGCTGACGGGCTCGCACATCCGCGATCGTCGCGCCGCTGCATGTCACATCGGTCAGCGTGTAGGTCGAGGCGTGCGCGGCGGCCCAGGTCCGCGGGTAGCTGCGGGGGCTGCGCCGGCAAGGGTCGTTCGCGTCGGACGGGTCGGTGCCCACGCCGGCGGCGTACGAATCGCCGAGTGCCACATACCGCTTCGTGGCGGCGGCCTGAGCTGGAGCGGACACCACCGCCATGGGGATGAGCGCCATAATCATCATGGCGGCCGTCGAGACTGCTTTACGCACAGGCTCCCTCTCGTTGAGTGGCGTCTGCCGACGCCAGAGAAAGCGAATCCTAAATCCGTGCCGGAGGGCTGTCGCATCGTCCCTTTTCGCGCGACGATATTCATCCCGGTGGCGGCCGGCCCACCGCTGACCGCAATTATGGGGGAATTCGTTGACGGCGCGAGGACATATCTCGATACTCGGTCCCCGTGATCATGCAATCGCTTAACAGAATCCTCCTTGCTCTCGCGGCGGCAGGTGCGGTGCTCATTCCGGCCACGGCCGCCACGGCCGCGGCGCCCAAGGTGACCGTCGACTACGTCGCGCTTGGGGACTCGTACGCCGCCGGAGTCGGTGCGGGAACGGAATCCACCGAGTGCCGGGTCACCCCCGGCGCGTTCCCGAGGCTGTGGGCGAAATCGGAGAAGGTCGACCTGACGCTCGCCGCGTGCAGTGCGGCGACCTCGGCTGACGTCGCCCGCACCCAGCTCGGCGCGCTCGACGCGAAGACCGACCTGGTCAGCGTCACCGTCGGCGCGAACGACGTCGGCCTTACCGACGCGCTGCGCGTCTGCGCGCCCGCGCCGCAGAGCGCGCAGTGCGCCGCTGCCCTGGCCCGTATCCCGCAGGCGCTGGCGACCACGGTCCCGACCGGTGTCGCCGAACTGCTGACCCAGGTCCGCGCCAAGGCCCCCAAGGCCAAGTTGGTCGTCACCGGATACCCGCTGCCGTTCGCCGACGTGGCGTCGTGCCCGTCGATGCCTCTGCCGCTCGCCCTGCGTACCACCGGTAACCAGGCGATCGCCGCCCTCAACCAGATTCTGGCCGCCCAGGCGGCGGCGGTGAAAGCCTCCTTCGTCGACGTGGCCAAGATCTTCGCCCCGCACGCCCAGTGCACGGCCCAGCCGTGGCTGGTCGGCGTCGAGGGGCTCGCCGACGAGACGGCGCTGCACCCGACGCTGGCCGGGCAGACCGAGGGATACCTGGCGGCGTTCACCCAGCAGGCCGGATCGGTCGAGGACATCATCGAGTGGATCGGTGAGCGGGACGGCGCCGCGAGCCCCTCTCCGTCACCGTCGGTTTCACCGTCCAGCACCACGCCCCCGCCGGTCGCTGACGGCTCGGGCGGCAGCCTGCCGCTCACCGGCCCGGGCGTCGGCACCATCGTGGTCGCCGGGCTGCTGCTCGTCGTCGTCGGCACCCTTGGCTATCTCGTGTGGCGCCCGCGGCGCATCAGGACCGTTTCCGAGTAACAAGCGAGCGCACGGTCCCCTCGTCCGGAGTGCGCTCGCGTTTGAAGCAGGCCGTGTGCGCTGGTCGGGACGCTGGGCGCGGAAGACGGTGGGACTTGCACCGTACTGCCGGCGGAATGCCGCGGCGAATTGTCCGGCGCTGGCGTACCCGCACATCTTGGCGATATCGGTGACCGGACGGCCGGTGGTGCTCAATAATTGCGCGGCGGATCGCAGTCGTAGCCGGATCATGTATTGGTACGGAGTCAGACCGGTCGTCGCCGAGAAGAGGCGAATGAAGTGGAACTTGCTGACCCCCGCGATCGCAGCGAGTTTCACCACCGTTACATTTTTCGCCAGCCGGTCCTGCATGTAGGCGGTAACCTGCTCGAATTGTTCACCGCTCAGCGGAGATTCGTCAGCCATCAGAAGAGTGAGGCTAGGAACGAGGCGCTCCGGGCGCCAGCGCAAGCCGTCCCCTAGAGGCCGACGGACCGCGCGCTTGCCCGGACGGATCACCCTCCCGCCACCCTGGGCCCTACAGAGCGAGCCCGAAGGACTGCGCGGCCGTGCCGTTGCAGCTGAACTGATCGAGCTGAACCTCGTCGGCGGCGGCGCCACCGGGAACGTCGAGGCATTTGCCGCTGAACCTGCCGACGAAGTGGTAATTGCCGTCGTTCTCCCGGACGGCCCGCCACTGCTGCCTGCCGTTGTACGGCCAGAGCTGGATCGGCGCGGTGTCGTCCGGCCGCTGGTCGGTGACGTCGAGACTCTTGTCGGTGTCGAGCCGGCTGGCGATCCTCAGGTAGCCGCTCCCGGTCGGGACGAGGCGGAACTGCTGGCTCGCGGCCGAGCCGCAGGAGTCCAGCTGAACGGGCGTACGGTCGGCCGGGACGCCGCCTCGGACATCCACACACTTTCCGCTGCCCTCATTGATCAATCGGTACCAGGTCTGCGGGTCGATCGCGGACTTCGCCGGTTGCCCGGCCGTCCGGCTCGGCTGCGCGGCGGACCTCGATGGTGCCGGCCGCGCCGGGCGGTGCTTCGTCGGCGGTGAGGAGACGCTCTCCCGCGGTGCGTCCGGGGAGGGCTTCAATTCGTCCGCCGGGATCGTGCCGTTCTCGGACTGATTCTCCATGGTGGATGCTTCCGCCATGGGTTCCCACCTTTCCCGGAGCAGGAGAAACCCCGCCGTGGCGGCGACGAGAAGAGCGACCGCCAGCGCGCCGATCAGTACGGGCTGCTTGGTTCGCCGGGATGACCGCAGTGGCCGGGTGGGCATCCCTGGATCGGCGGTCAGCACCTTTCGCAACATCCGGTCGGCCGTCTCCGCGTCGGGCCGCCGAGCCGGGTCCCTCTCCAACAGCGCGCCCAGCACCACGCCCAAGGCCCCGGCCCGGACCGGCGGCCGGTGCGGCTCGCCGGCGGCCAGCGCGGCCAGGGTCGCGACCGGAGACGACTTCGCGTACGGCGGTCGGCCCTCGACCGCCGTGTACAGCGTCGCGCCGAGCGACCAGAGGTCGGCGGCCGGCCCGACCGGCTGGTCCAGGGCGCGCTCCGGCGCCAGGTAGGACGGTGACCCGAGCACCACGCCGGTCGCCGTCATCGAACTGTCGCCGGACAGCAGCGCCAACCCGAAGTCGGTGAGGACCACCCGGCCGTCGAAGCCCAGCAGAATGTTCGCCGGCTTCACGTCACGGTGCAGCAGCCCGGCCGCATGCGCGGCCCGGAGCGCACCGAGGACGGCCAGCCCGACCTCGGCCCCCTGCTCCGGAGTCATCGGACCGTCCTCGTCGACGACGTCGAACAGCGACCGTGACGGGATCAGCTCCATCACGATCCACGGCTTGTCCCGTTCGTGGAGCACGTCGATGACCCGGATCACGTTGGGGTGGTCGATCCGGGCGATCGCGCGAGCCTCCCGCAGCACCCGTTCCCGCAGCCGATCCCGCTCGTGAGCGTTCAGCCCGGACGGTGGCAGCGTCTCCTTGACGGCGACCTCGCGATCGAGGAGGAGATCGCGGGCCAGCCAGACCCGGCCCATGCCGCCCTCGCCCAGGACCCGCTCCAGTGCAAAGCGGCCGGCGAGGGTGAAGGGTGCCGTGGACAAGGTTTCCTCCGACCTCGGTGCGAGCAGAACAGTTCCCGCCCATAGACGAGTACCGCGGCGAACGGCTCGATCCGGAGCGCAGATGAGACGGGGATCACACTAGGTGATCATCCTCGGCGGCCATGTCCCGCAAAGGGGACCTACCTCAGGACCTGAGTCGATCACTATAAGTTGCTTATGGGTAACACAATCGGGTCGCTCGCAATGAACGGGATCCTGGCCATCGCAGGCCTTGGCGGGTGCTCGGACGACAACGATGCCGATCCGGTCGGCCGGACCGAGTCGGCGGCTCGGGTCAAGATCGGCGTCATCATGCCGGACACCACCTCGTCGCAGCGATGGGCGAGCCAGGACACCCCCTATCTCAAGGAGGCCTTCGCCGCAGCCGGGGTACCGTCGGACATCCGGAACGCCGAGGGTGACCGGGCTCAGTTCGAGCGGATCGCGGACGACATGATTGCCGGTGGTGCCAGCGTCCTCATCATCGTCAGCCAGGATTCGCCGACCGGAAAGGCCGTGCTGGACAAGGCCAAGGCCGCCGGGGTGAGGACGATCGATTACGACCGGCTGACGCTGAACGGCGGCGCCGACTATCACGTGTCGTTCGACAACGAGGCCGTCGGCCGGCTACAGGCTGTTGGTCTCAAGAAGTGCCTCAATGCCAAGCAGTATCGCAACCCGGTCGTCGCGACGCTGAACGGGTCGCCCACCGACAACAACGCCACCCTGTTCAAGGACGGCTACGAGAGCATTCTCCAGCCTCTCTACGACCGCGCGGAGTACACCAAGGGCCCGGACCAGTGGGTCAAGGACTGGAACGAGGGAGAGGCCACGGCGGTCTTCGACCAGATGCTGACCCAGCAGCCGCTGATCAGGGGAGTGTTGGCAGCCAACGACGGCCTGGCCGACGCCACGATCGGGGTGCTCAAGTCGCAGGGCCTGAACGGCAGCGTTCCGGTCACCGGCCAGGACGCCACCGTCAGCGGTCTGCAGAACATCCTGACCGGCGATCAGTGCATGACGGTCTTCAAGGACATCAAGCCGGAGGCGGAGCAGGCGGCCGCTCTGGCCGTCGCGCTTCATCGGGGCGAGAGGCCCGTTGTCAAGGAGCTGCTGAAGGACCCCGAGTCCGGCGCCTTCGTGCCCTTCGTGAAACTGGAGCCGACCGCCATCACCCGAGCGAACATCAAGCATGTCTTCGACGTTGGATTCGCCGACCGTGCCGAGGTCTGCTCCGCCAAGTACGTCAGACTCTGCAGGCAGGCCGGGATCTGAGTGGGCGACAGTCAAGTCATCGATCGTGCCCGTCACGATCGATCTTGACGACGGCCCCAGCCGCACGCCGCGGTCCAAGGCGATCGCCTGTCGGGGATGGCTGCGGGCCTGTGCGCGGTGACCCGATGTCACTGGCTGCGTGATGCGCTCCGTCTCCTTGACCGGGACACCTTCCCGAGAGCGGTCATGCAGACCATCGACGGCGCCGGGCACACCGTCCTCGACGACAAGCTGGACGAGACCGGCGCCGCCGCCGTCGCGTTCCTCGCCGGGACGGATCTGCCGGCCAAGGCCTATGTGGCCGGCCGGACGACAGCTTCTGATCAGTCTCTCCTCGGATGGTTCCCGGGCCGGGCCGCTCCCGGTTCGGACATGACCTGACTCACACCGTGAACCAGATCATCGCCTCCCACGTCAGGTCTGAGTCCGGGGGCATGAGATGGATGCGTCCCCCGCATGGGGAACTGTCGATGTCCTCAGCGGCACGGGAAGATCTACGAGAAATGGAACCGAGTCTCATGTCCTTCCTTCTCGATCTGGTCGGCGTTTTCGCATTCGGCGGTTACGGCGCCTTCCGTGCCTTGCAGGTCCACATGAACGTGTTCGGAGTCTTCGTCTGCGCCGGCCTGGTCGCCATGGGTGGCGGGACCGTCCGAGAGCTCGTGCTCAACGGAACCCCGATCTACCTGGTCGACTATCGCTATGTCGCCGTGCTGGGCATCGCGGCGGCCACCGCCGTCACTCTGGCTCGGCATCATGACCGGGTCGATCGGTTCCTCGTCCCGCTGGATGCCGTGGGACTCGCCGCCTTCGCCCTGTTCGGGGCGAACCGGGCGGCCGAGCAGGGGCTCGGCCTGGGCGGGATGATGCTGTGCGGCGCGCTCACCGCGGTCGGGGGTGGCGTCCTCTGCGACCTGCTCACCGGCCGGGCCGCGCAACTCCTCCATACCGACTTCGCCATCGTGCCCACGCTACTGATCTGCGTTCTCGCTTGGCTGCTGCGCGATGTCCCGGCGCCTCCCGTCGTCACCACGCTGGCCGTCGTGGCCGTCGGGTCGACGATCCGGGTCGTCGCCCTGCGACGGGGCTGGCGGCTGTGGCGGCCCCGGCCGGCGCCGGTCACGCCGCCGGCGCCCGTCCTGCCGCCGGAACCGGTCCTGCCGCCGGAACCGGCCACGATGGAACTGCCCCGGGCCTGGCTGCTGCCGGCCGCCGGCCGCCTCTCGATCAACGCCGCACCGGTGGGGAGGGGAATCTATCGATCCGTGCGGGCCGATGCGCCAGTGAGGACCTACGGTCCCGGCCAGCGGTACCGAGGTCCATCGTGATGGGACGGGCCGGAGCGTGGTTCATCCGGCTCATATCAAACTGGCTGCGGCCGGATTCGAACCCACCGTCTTCGGAACATCGGTGATAGCCCGTCGCCCCTGAGGCATGGATGCCCGGGCAACGTGCGGCTGACATCGTTTTGGAGACGTGGCCCTGTGCCCGGGGCAGCGGTGACGATGACGTGATGCGCACCCATCTGATCGCGTCTCCAGGCCGTCCTCGGCGATGGCTGCTCGTCATCGGCGCGATGCTCGTGCTCGTCGCCGGAGCACTCGTCGCGATCGTCGGGGACGCGTTTTCCGGTGGGAGCCAGGCGCACGCGGCCGGCGACCACACGGTCACATTCGTCAACGACAGCGGCGAGAAGATCTGGATCGGCAGCACGGTGAACGCCGACGGCTCGCAGAACTTCGGCAGCCTGCCGATCCTCGATCCCGGGCAACGGGCGACGATCACGATTCCGGAGTCGGGCGAGCCGGGGCACTGGCGCGGCAGGTTCTTCGCCCGGCAGCAGTGCACCGGCGAGCCGGGCAGCACCTTCCACTGCGCGGTCGGCGACTGCGGCGACGCCCCCGACCACTGCACGATCAACTCCGAGCGGCCGGCCAGCCTCGCCGAGTTCAACTTCGACCCGGCCGACCAGTGGGGCTCGCCCTGGTACAACGTCAGCTACGTCAACGCGGTGTCCCTGCCGATCACGATCACTCCCGACGGCATTCCGGCGCCGGCGTCCGGGTCCCAGCAATGCGGGGAGGCCGGGTGCGCGAACCGATGATCGACGCATGCCCGGAGGCCAACCTGATTCGCGACGCACAGGGAACGCCGCTGAACTGCGTCAACCCGGACCGCGGGACGCGGAGACCGACTACAGCCGCGCGATCACGGGTGAGTGCCCGAAGGCGTACAGCCGCCCGATGTAGTGGGAGCCCGGCCCAGCAGTGGGTGCTCACGCCCGCCGGTGACGTGGTGAACCCGCAGGCGGACAAGTGCCTCGACATCCGGGACTGGAATCCGGCCGACGGGGCGGCGGTGCAGATCTGGCAGTGCGCCGGCACCGCCAACCAAAAGTGGCGCTGGGCCTGAACCGAACCTCCTGGATTCTCGTTGCTGTAGGTGCTTGGCAGACACAGGAGGAATCTCGTGGACCTCAATCCCATGCGCCTGAACGTCCGTGGCCTCGATCTCAACGATGAGGAGCTGGCGGCGGCCTCCCGCAACCTTCAGGACCTGCTCCTCGAACTGGACGTCGACGACGTCCGGCCGGCGAGCGACGGCCCGGCGCCGGCCGGAGCCAAGGCCGGTGATGCGATCGCGTTCGGCACCCTTCTGGTGACGGTCGCACCACCGCTGGTGAAAGCCGTCATCGAAGTCGTCGCGTCCTGGCTGCGCCGCCAGCCTCAGGAGATCGAGGTGGAGATCGCCGGAAACAAGATCAAGGGCGTGGTGACGGCGGCCCAGCGCGACGCGATCGTCGCCGCCTACCTGGCGCAGAACGGTGTGACACCGCCGGCCGGGACCTGACGCCGGCATGTCCACCAGCACGTCACGGCGCCGGCGCGCGCTCCTTCTCGCCTGTGACACGTTCACCGATCCGGTCTTCCCGCCGCTGCGTTCACCGAAGCACGACGTCGATGCGCTGGGTGACGTGCTCGCACACGGCACCGAGCCCGAGTACGAGGTGCAGACCATCGTCAACTGCACCTCGCAGGAAGCCGAGCTGGCGATCGAACGGTTCTTCCGGGCCGCGCGCCCGACGGACATGAACATCCTGTACTTCTCCTGCCACGGTGTGCAGAACCCGCAGGGTGACCTCTACTTCGTCTTCTCCGACACGGAACAGGAGTTCCTCGGCGCGACCGGGCTGTCGGCCCGCTGGGTTCGCGACCGGATTCAGGGCAGCCGCTCCCGTTCCACCGCGGTACTGATCGACTGCTGCTTCAGCGGCGCCTTCCTGCGCGGCATGCAGGCGAAGGGAACAAGCGTCGTCCACGTCGACGCGCTGATCCAAGACCTGCCCGAGGGCAATGGCGTGGCGGTACTCACGGCATCCGGAGAGACCGAGTTCAGCCTGGAGGCGGCCGACGAACTGACGACCGCCGCCGCTCGACCGTCCTATTTCACCGCGGAGATCGTCCGAGGCATCGCCACCGGCGCCGCGGACGTGAGCAACAACGGCACGATCACCGTGGATGAGCTGTACGACTACGTGTACGACCGGATCGTCAGCGGTCCTTCGCCGCAGCGACCTCGCAAGATGCAATCAGGCGAGGGCACCCTCACCATCGCCCGCCGGCCGGCCGCGGGATGGCAGAAACAGAAGCCGGCGGCTTCTATCCCGCCGCCGCCGGCACGGATCCGGGCCACCGCCACCGTCCGGGTCACGCCCATCGCGGCGCGGGCCGAGACTCCGTCCCGACCGAGCCCGGATTCGGGTGCGGGACGGCCTTTGTCAGGCCGACGACGGTCCAAGGTGCTGATCGGCATCGTGGTGGCCGCGGTCGCGGCGACGGCCGTCGCCGTTCCGCTGGTCGTCTCCGGCCGCCCCGAGGCCGGTAACGCGGTGACGAACCCGGCGACGATCAGCGGCGAGCCCGCGCCACAATATGAACCGTCGTGCCGCCCGGAGACGGTCAAGGCCGCCGAGCAGGCCGGATACACCGGTTCGCTGGTCATGGCCCTGCACCTGCGGACCGCGCAGTCAGACGTCTACATCTGTCGCGACACCAAGAACCGCTTCGCCTACCACGCGAGCACCGACCCTGACGAGTGGGTCGAGGGCCGGACGGCTCTCTTCCTGACCGATGTCGAGGTCCGAACGGACGACTTCCTGGCGACCGCCGCCAACGGAACCACGTTCTCGGTGAACGCGGAACGGCTGATCATCGGTCACACGGACGGCGAAGAGGAAACGCAGACGGCCAAACCGTGAGAACGCAGGACGTCCACCGCCAAACGCTCCGGCGGTGGACGTCCTCCGAGGTACGGCACACGCCTCAGGTGCGAAAGGCCCATCCCGGCCACCCAGCCGGCGATCAGCCCACCGCGGTGGAACCACCGGGTGAACAAGCCCAGCACCACCGACGGGCGGTCTGCAGGATGATCACGCCACCGATCAGCTGCAGGTCGTCTGGGTGATGTGCTCACTCACCGGCCGACCGCCTCTTCGTGGTCATCCGGTAGACCACCGTCGTGGTGGCCACGCTGAGCAGGATGAGCAGGAACTGGATCCAGTAGAAGGCCGGGAATCCCCACAGCCGGGGTGAGACGATGTTGTAAAGCGGGTTGATCAGCGGCACCACGGCCGGGATCAGCAACAGCCAGTTCCACGGGCTGCGATCCGATCGTGGTACGGGTGGTTGATACGTAGGTATGCGATTCCTTTGAGCTGTTACGGTTCGATGCCACCCGCGTGATGGCATCGCCAATCAGCGGCGGACCCGGACTGCCGGCCCACGTGTCGGTTCAGGCGGGCTTCGAGATTCAGGCGCAAGGATCCAGCCGCGGCCGGAAACCGTTCACGGCCGGACCGAAGATGGCGACGGACTGATTCAACGGCCCGGAAATGACTCGGACCTGTCCATCTGGCCCACCGGCGCGAGTCCGATGAGGGTGTCGCTGCGAGTCCGAAGGCGCGCTCAGATACAGCCGTACCGCAAAGCGTAGGCGACGGCGTGACTGCGATTGCGAAGTTGATGGCGGTCAATGACTCTGGCGAGAATGCGCTTCACCATGCGCTCGGAAAGATGGAGCGCGACGGCCACCTCGTGGGTGTTCATGCCGTTCGAGAACAGCGTGAGCAGCCGGATCTCTCGCGCGTCGAGCCGCGGCAGCACGACTCTCGTGCCCTCGTACCGAATCGGCGACCTCGGGTGACGGGCGGCACCGGTCACGGCGGCGCCCAGCAATTCCTTGGTCACCTCGGCGGTGGGGACGACCGCGGCGACCCCGCGGTCACAGACCTGCTTGTACTCCTGGTCGGTGAGGTCGTCGACGACGAGCACGATGGGTACGCCGGCGCAGGCGGCCAGGTCATCGTGGGTCTGGTCAGTCAACGTGGCGACGGCGACGACGTGGACCGCGGCGGGCTTCTGGAGGAGGACGCCGTCGTTGCCGTCGAACATGCGCCGCACGCCCTCCGCGGCGATCACGTCCCGGGCGTGCACCTCGACCCTGATCGCCTGAGGGCTCCTGGACCGGGTGCGTTTCCTGTCGATTGTCTGCACAGCCATTCGTGTCCACTCGTCCGGCCGACTCCGACCGCGGCTCCCGCGAGCTCAGTCTGGCGAGAACACTTGCCTACGCACCTTCACGCGCTCGTGAAGGTGCCGTGAAGGTGCCGACCCGGTTGTCCGTTCAGCGGACAATCTCGTGAGCGGACGGAAATCACCGGCACCCTTCCCGCATGACTGAACCGAAGATCGCACTGATCACTGGCGCCGGCCGTGGGCTGGGTGAAGGCATGGCGCGTCACCTGGCCGAGGCGGGCGTTCAGGTGATCGGCACCAGCCGTGCCGGTGACCAGCCCGGTTTCCTCGCGCTCGACGTCCGGCGGACCGGCACCTTCCCCGGCTTCGTCGCCGACCTGCGTACGCGGCTCGCCGGCGCGCGCATCGACTATCTGATCAACAACGCCGGGATCGGTGTCTACGCGCCATACCCCGAGACGACGATCGACCAGTTCGACGACCTGGTCGGTGTGAACCTCAAGGGCCCGTACTTCCTGACCCAGAGTCTGCTCCCGCTCATCAGCGACGGCGGCCGGATCCTCAACGTGACCACCGCGGTGACCCGGGGCGTCGTGCCGGGGATGTCGGCCTATGCGGCGGTGAAGGGCGCCATCGAGGTGCTGACCCGCTATCAGGCCAAGGAACTGGCCGCCCGGTCCATCCGGGTGAACGCCATCATGGGCGGCGCCGTGGAGACCGACTTCGCCGGTGGCATCATGCGCTCGGACTACGTCAAGGACCTGGCCGCACACACCATCACGCAGGGCCGGATCGCCACGGTCGACGACATCACGGCGGCCGTACCCGCGATCCTCTCCGATTCCTTCCAGTGGGCCACCGGGAGCATCATCGACCTCTCGGGTGGTCAGAGCCTGTGACGGGTCAGGCGCTCAGACGACGCCCGAGTTCCGTTGCGGCGCGATGGACCAGCGCTGCCGCTCTTTCCGCCGGGCGGTCGGCCGACGTGGCGATCTGTAGCGCCGCCGGCTGTGTGCCCGCCAGCCGGATCGGTACGGCGTGGCACGTCAGCCCCTCGAACAGGTCCTCGTTGTCGACGGCGGCGCCGAACTGCCTGTTCCGCGATCCGGGGACCTGTCCCAGGACGATCCCGGCGGCGGTGTCTGATGGCATGGGCGCGCCGGTACGAGCGGCGATCGGCAGGTCGTCGCGGCCGGAGCGGTCAATTGAACTGAGCCGCGTCCGAGAACACACCCGGCCGGCCCCGGCGGACCCGGACGACTCGACCCCCCTTGATCGAGGACATGGACCCGGATCTGAGGTCTTTCCACAATGGGCACATGACGCGCATCCGTATTCCCGGCGCTCTGCGTCGTCCATTGGCAACCCTGCTCACCACCGCGGCGGTCCTCCTCGTCGCCGTGGGCTCGCTGGTGATCGTCTCCAGCGACGGCCTCACCGGTGCCGGCCGGGCCAGCGCCGCCACGAACGATCTCGCTCAGTGGAGCCCCGGCCCCGGTCCGGTGCAGCCATGGCCGTTCCGCAATCTCGTCAGCGACTGGCAGGGCCGGTGCGTCGACGTGCCCAACGCCGACTTCAACGACGGCGTACATCTGCAGATGTGGGGCTGCGACCACACCTGGGCTCAGGACTGGCATTACGTGATCGACAGTGATCAGGGTACGTACAAGCTGGAAACCTTGGACTTCGAGTGCATGGACGTGGCCGGGGGTTCAGGGGAGAACGGAACACCGGTACAGATCGTCGGGTGCAACAACGGTCCCGCCCAGCAGTGGAAGCTGACCGGCGCCGGCGACCTGGTCAACCCACAATCGAACAAGTGCCTGGACATCCGGGACTGGAATCCGCACAACGGCGCGGCACTGCAAATCTGGGACTGCGCCGGCACGGCCAACCAGAAGTGGCACTTCGCTTGACCTCGAGCCGGCCCAGCCTGACCGACCGCACTGCTCGTGAATCCGGCGTACGTGATCATTATGTAACAGAAGGTCTTCATAGTTAGCGTGTTCGATCCCATGATCAACCGCGAGGTTCCGTTGTCACTGCTTCGCCTGCGTGGATTCGGGCTGGTCGCGTTGACCATCAGCTCGGTCGCGATCGTTCCAGCGGCCGCCCGAGCGGCCATGTCCGCGCCACCGTCCCGGCCGGTGAACACGGTCACCTTGATCACCGGTGACAAGGTGACGGTCGCCCCCGACGGTGGCGTCCAGGTGCGTGACCCGAAGGGCGATCTCGCCGGGCACGTGACGAACGTCAAGGACGGCGACACGTACGTCTACCCGCACGACGCTTTCCCGTATCTGGCTACCGGCCGACTCGACGAGGACCTGTTCAACGTCACCGAGCTGGTGGCCGACGGTTACGACGATGCGCACAGCTCCGGCGTACCGCTGATCGTCACCTACAACGACCCGGCAGCCACCGCTCGTGCCGCACTGACCGGGGCCACCGACGTCCGGCCGTTGACGAGCATCGGCGGCGCCGCCATGACCGCGGACCGTTCCGGCCGGTTCCTGGCCTCCGCGATCGGCGCCCGATCAGCCCGCGCGGTGAAGAAGATCTGGCTCGATGACAAGGCGAGGGCCGACCTGGCCGAGAGCACCGCGCAGATCGGCGCCCCCGAGGTTTGGCAGAAGGGCAACGTCGGCGCCGGTGTCGACGTGGCCGTTCTGGACACCGGTATCGACACTTCCCACCCGGACCTGATCGGGCCGGTGTCCGCGACAACGTCCTTCGTGCCCGGTGAGTCGGTTGAGGACGGCCTGGGCCACGGCACGCATGTGGCGTCCACGATCGTCGGCAATGGCGCTGCGTCGGGTGGCCGGGAGCGCGGGGTCGCGCCGGGCGCACGCCTGCACGTCGGCAAGGTGCTCGACGACGAAGGCTTCGGCCAGTATTCGTGGATCATCAGCGGCATGGAGTGGGCGGCCCGCGACCAGCACGCCCGCGTCATCAACCTCAGCCTCGGCGGCGACGCGACCGACGGTACGGACCCGATGAGTGTGGCCGTGAACCAGCTCAGCGAGGAGACCGGCGCGCTGTTCGTCATCGCCGCCGGCAACGCGGGCCCTAGCACGTTCACCGTGGGCGCGCCGGGCGCGGCCGACACGGCGCTCACCGTCGGTGCCGTGGACAGCCACGATGCGCTCGCTTCCTTCTCGAGTCAGGGTCCGCGGCTCGGCAACCGCTCGGTCAAGCCCGACCTGACCGCACCCGGCGTGGACATCCTTGCCGCCCGTTCTCGCCTCAGCGCCCTCGGCGAGGGGCCATACCTGTCGCTGAGCGGCACGTCGATGGCGACGCCGCACGTCTCCGGCGCCGCGGCGCTGGTCGCCGCCGCGCATCCCGGGCTCAGCGGCCAGCAGCTCAAGGACGCCCTGGTCAGCACCACCAAGGCCACTCCGGGCACGAACGCCTACCAGGGTGGGACCGGCCGGCTCGACGTGGCGTCGACGGCGAGCGCCACGGTCTTCGCGACGGGCTCGGTCAACTTCGGCTATCCGCCCTATCCCACCGCGCCTACGGGGCCGGTCGGCCGGGACATCACCTACACCAACATCGGCGCGGCTCCGGTCACGCTCGACCTGGACTCCTCCCTCGACCTGATCACCCTGTCGGCGCAGCGGATCACAGTCCCGGCCCATGGCACCGCCACGGTGACCGCGACGACATCGTTCGACCGGGTGCCGGGCGACCAGGCCTTCGCCGGCTACGTGACCGCGACGGGCGGGTTGCGTACCTCGGTCGGCGGTGGACGGGAAGGCGTACGCCGTCAGCTCGCGCTGCGTACCCGCGACCGGAATGGCCAGCCGCTCACCGGCGCGGTCGTCGTGTTGAGCCGTGACCGGACGGTCATTCAGATGATCGACGAGACGGGTGCGCTCGACCTGCGGCTGCCCGAGGGCACGTACACCGCTTATCTGACCGCCGACGTCGAGGGGACCCACGGGCCGAGGTCGCAGGGTCTGGCCATCCTCCCGGTGACCGGCATCCAGCTGAACGGCGACCGCACAGTGGTCTTCGACGTGGCCAAGGCCCGCCGGTTGACCGCTACCACCCCGCAGCCGTCGACGGTGATCGCGTCTCGGTTCACGCTGATCCGCGACATCACCGGCAACCCGTGGATGGACGCGTGGTATCCGGGACCGCAGTACGACAGCGTCTGGGTGCTGCCGACGGGCAAGGTCCCGGACGGCACGTTGACCGCGTCGGCCCGCTGGCGGCTCGCCCAGCCGGCGTTGACCGTCGCCGGCTACGACGACCTGCGCGTGCAGCAGGGCACAACGCCGATACCGGCCGGCGTGCGCAACCTCGACGCGGTTCTGGGTGGCGTCGTACGCGGCAAGGCCCTGGTCGTCCGGGTCGGCGGCCCTACCTCGATCCAGGACCAGGCGGCCGCCGCGGCGTCGGCGGGAGCCCGGCTGCTCCTGGTCGTCAACGACGGTGTCGGGCGCCTCGAGCCCTGGCCGGGCTCGGTCTGGATGCCGTCCGACCCGCCACCGGTCACCGTCGCCACCCTCACCCACGACGAGGGCGAGGACCTGATCGCTCGCATCGAGCGCGAGCGCCGCGTACGGCTGGACGTCACCTCTCACCCCGTCACCGAGTACGCCTACGACCTGGTCCACGACTACGTCGGCCGGGTGCCGCAAGACCTGTCCTACCGGGCCACGCCGGAGAAACTCGCCCGGGTCGACATGTCGTTCGACAACTGGCGTACGGGGCGCGCGCTCGATCAGCGGTACGAGATCGACACGCTCGGGTTGACGACGTACCTGGACTACGCCGAGGCTCCGGCCCGCGGCGTACGCACGGACTGGGTGACGGCCGGGAAGAAGTGGATCTCGAACGTGATGATCCCGGGGGAGCAGGCCCAGCGCACCGCTCCGACCGCGTACCGGGCCGGTTCGGTCCACCCGCAACGGTGGTTCGGCCCGGTGCAACGGCCCCGCCTGGTGGACAACCCGGACGGCCTCAACGTCTTCCGCCAGGACGACGGCTGGTTCTTCGCCGCCGTTCCGGGCTGGGGCGACTCGGGCACCGCGCACGCGGGCAACACCGATGACAACCCGGACGTCGACAACCGGCTGGCCCTCTACCAGGGCGACACGGTGGTGGGTTCCGCCGACCGGTCGAACACGCTGCTGGCCGCCGGCCCGCTGCCGGCCGAGCCGCTCACCTACCGCCTGGTGTCGGAGAACAACCGGGACGCGTGGGCCGGGCCCTACTCGACCAGCACGCGCACCGAGTGGTCGTTCACCTCCGGTGCCGTGAAGCCCGGCACGGTTGACTCCCCGCCGCTGATCCAGCTGGACTACGACGTGGACACCGACCGGGACGGCCGGGCGAAACGAACCTTCGACCTGACGATCGCCGCATCCACCCTGAGCACGGCGACCAACCCAGGAATCGTACGGAGCATCACGCTCGACGTCTCGTACGACGACGGCGCCACCTGGCACCGAGCCGACGTGCGCCCGCGAGTGAAGGGCTGGAGCACCCGGATCTCCGCCCCGCGCGCGGCCCAGTTCGTCACGCTGCGCACCTGCGCTCGTGACACCCGGGGCAACACCGTCGAACAGCGCATCACGCGAGGTTTCGGCCTGCGGTGAGTCTCACCGCCGACGAGGATGGCGCGTTCGAGGCCCGGCTAGTGGATCTGGGAGGTTACGACCTCCCGGAGCCAGCTGCCGTACGCGGTGAAGACGCGGGCACGCACGTCGGATCGGGAAAGGACGAGGTCGTGCACGGCGTGCTCGAAACGAAGCACACGTACGTCGGCGCCGAGTCCGCCTGACCATTGGACGATGTCCGCCACGTTCAGAATCACGTCCGCGGTCCGTGCGGCGGCCGCTGAGCCATGGGCGCCGGGGCTGAGGCCCGACGCTCCGACGAGAATCGGGACGTCGATCGTGAGGCCGGCCTGGACCTTCTCCTGAGCTGTGCGGAAAGCGCGGATCATCGCGGCCCGGACGGGAAAACCGTCCACTGGCTTCCACGCGAGATTGAAGTTCCACTCACCACCGAAATCGACGTGCAAGCTCTTCACGTACGCCGGATCCAGCCCCGGCTTGACCGTGACGCGTGGTGCGAGAGGCGCGAGTGCGGAGATGGCGTCCGCGATCGGGCGGCGCACCACCCACGGTTCGTTGAGCTCAAAGAAGGGGCTGTTGAGGATGAGCCCGTCGATGACGTGGTCGCCCTTGCGGGCCTCCGCCCAGATCGGCGTGATCAGGCCTCCGGTCGAGTGCGCGTTGATCACCAGCGTGTGGTGGCCGTCGCGCTCGCGGATCAGCTCGACGGCGCGATCGATATCCGGGAAGTAGTCACTGACGTCCCGCATGAAGTTCGGGGTCTGGTGCGACAGCAGACTCCGGCCGTGCTTCCGTAGGTCCAGCGCATAGAAGTCCCATCCCTGGTCAACGAAAAAGCCAGCCAGGTGGAGCTGGAAGAAGTAGTCGGCCAGACCATGTACGTAGAGCACCGCCCGGCCGCCGGCGTGACCGCTCCGGTGCCGGACCAAGGTGGCCACGACCCGACCTTCATCATCGCTGCCCAGCTCGAGCGTCTCTGGTTCGAAGCCCGCTCCCAGAACGTCCAACATTTCGTGGTTCCTTCCCACCGCCGACGAGGCCACCACGCGACTGTGCATGGTCCACCCGGACCCCCCACCGATCTCGGCTATCGCCTGACCGGGAGCCCCGACAGCGAGGACGCGAAAACAGGTGCCGAGGTTCACGGAGCCGACCCGGTGAAAGGGCGCGCGTGCAAGTGCCGGGTCGGTCAGCGGTATCCGTACAGGGTGATCAGGCCGTTGAAATCACCCAGTCCGAGGGTGCGCATCCGCGTGTCGCACCGGAAGGCTCGCGGGGCCATCGTCAGGTTTTCGTGCCCTTCGGACGGATGGCCGAGGCCGAAGGTGTGGCCGCGCTCGTGAGTCGTGACCCCCTCGAGGTCGTATGCGTCGCCGTTGTTCGGGCAGCTTCCCGAGCCGTTCCACCACACGAAGTTGTAGTTGGCGACCATGTCCGACGTGGTGACCACCCGATGCGGAAACGGTTCCTCACGGAAGACCGACCAGGTGCACGTGCTCGCCAGGACGTCGCTTGTCGCGTTGCCCCAGCCGGTGATGCTCCAGGCGTCCTCGGCCGTGCACTTGTTCTCCGGTGCGTTGATGTTCGGCCCGACACCGACCTGGCCGCCGTACGTGTGATTGACGTTGGGCTGGCCACCGAACCCACAGTCGTTGTTCCCGACCGTGATATGGCGAGTGCCGTTGATCAGCGCGGCCTCAGCGTCGGGATCGGACAGCCCGGACCGTTGCACACCGGCCGGGGCGTAGTACCAGTAGAAGTTGCCGCCGCTGAAGTAGTCATAGTTGAGCAGAGTATTGGCGTCGTCTGCACAGGCGGGCAGGGCGTCCTGAACGGCTGCATGTGTCCCGACCGGCTCGGTCGTGGTCGCTACGGTGACAGTGCCGTCCAGAGCGGTGTCGATCGCGAGTGTCTCTTCGCCCTCGAGACTCAGCACGTTCGCCGTAACGCCGTGGCCGGGACGGGGAATCACCGCGGCGACCTTGGCGCCTCGGATCGTCCGGCCCGGCACGGCGCAGGCGCCGGCCACGATCCGTTTCGGAAGACTGGACGCCTGGAGCTCGCCGCTGGGGCAGGCCGCGCGAGGCTGCGCTTGGGATGCTCCAGGCAGGGCGACGATGGCCGCGATGCTCACGACGGTGGCGGCCGCCGCGGACACCAGCGGACGTACATTGATCTTCATGGATCTGAACCTTAGGCGGATCGGACTCACGCCAGGTCCGGCGCGAGCACATCTGCCCTTTCGGACACGGCGCTGACGCCGCTGGGGCGCAGAACTGTGGGCCGGAAACCTTCATCAGGACCGCTGGAGCGCCCGCGCGGCGTTGGCCGGACGGCTGATGAAGTCATACGGTCCGGCGGCAGCCCGGCCGGCGGCCGCCGGATGTCCGCTCAGAGGACGATGTCGGCCAGCCGGGCGACGTCGTCGATGTCGTCGGTGCCCACGCTGAGGATCACCTCGTCCGCGCCGAGGTCGGTGTACTGCTTGATCAAGTCGGTGATCGCGCCGGGCGTGGTGCACACGGCGTCCAGGGCCACCCGCTGAAAAGCACCCGCGGCCGCGTAGTAGTCACCGACCGAGAAAAGGGTCCGATCGACGTCGCCGACCGCTACGTAGGCACAGCCGATGAGCCGAGGCTCGCCGTCCCGCCCGGCCGCACGCCACGCTGCTCGGGCGCCGGCGAACGCCTCGGCCGCCATGGCCGGCGGCACCGTGGCACCGATGTATCCCTCGCCGTACTTGGCCATACGCCGCATGGCGATGGGGCTGAAGGCGCCGAACATCAGCGGGACCCGCCGGGTGCCCTGCGGGACGGCCGGGTTTTCCCCGCCGCCGACCGGCTGCCCGTCCCACACCGACAGATACTCCTCCAGGTCCCGGTCCAGCCGGGCGCCCCGGTCGCGCGGCCCGTGGCCGTACGCCACGAAGTCGTCCTCCCGCAGGCCGACTCCGATACCCATGGTGAACCGGCCGCCGGAGACACCGTCGATCGACGCCGCCTCCTTGGCCAGGAGCACCCCCGGCCAGGTGGTCGCGAGGATGACGTCCGAGAGCAACCCGATGGTCGAGGTCGCGCCGGCCGCCGAGGCCAGGGCCACGGTGTCCATCACCCCCGGGTACGCGATCCGGCCGATCGTGCCGAGCGATGAGAAGCCCGCCTCCTCGGCCTGGCGGGCCCAGACCGGAATGACGTCCGGCCGGACGTCGCGAACTTGATTGGGCAATGCGATGCCGGTCCGCATGGGTGAGCTCCTCAGCTATGTCTCGAGGGGTGAGCCTGCTCCCGCAGAGACTCCTGCGGACTCAGTCGGGTTCACGGTTCCGGCGGTGATACACGCCACCAGGCGGCGGGAACATCACGGGGTGATGACCCGCCTCGGAGGATCCGGCCCACCGGGGTGGCCAGAGCGCGATCACCATGCCCGCCACGAAGGTGGTCGGTGAGCGGAGTACGGCGTGTTCCTCGGCTTGGACGTGGGCAAGAGCTACCACCACGCGGTCGGGCTTGGCCCCGGACGGCGAGCGGCTACACCACGCGCCGCTGCCCAATACCGAGGCACGACTGCGAGCTTGCCGGCCTGCGCGAGGTCGATCGAGTGTCCTGGATTCGTGCCAGGAGTCGCTGATGCTCGTCCGGCGCGCGGCCCAGAGCGGCAAGGTCATCGACATGAACCGACTTCTGGCAATTCCGGTGATCGTCAGCGCTTTCGTTCTCTCGACCGCCTGCTCGGGTATCCAGCCGAGCGCCGCGCCGGCCGCCGCCGCGCGGACAGAATCGGCCGCACCGACGGACACCGACGACTCGGTTGACCAGGATGAGAAGACCGAGGACGCCCCGGCGCCGGCGGTGAAGAAGACCAAGACGGCTGCGCACGCCGGGACCGGCAAGTCCA
Source organism: Actinoplanes sp. NBRC 103695 (assembly GCF_030269485.1). Classification (GTDB taxonomy): domain Bacteria; phylum Actinomycetota; class Actinomycetes; order Mycobacteriales; family Micromonosporaceae; genus Actinoplanes. The sequence continues at coordinate 165,739 of NZ_BSTL01000012.1, forward strand.
CCAAGCGCACCAGCGAGCGCGAAGGCGACGGCGACGCCACCTTCCCGATCAGCCCCGGAAGCCACCTGGTCCTGCTGCACAGCTACAACAGCGCCAAGCACACCGCGGTTATCGAGCCTGCCACGTTTACCAAGGACGGCAGCGCGGTCAACGGCGACGGCAGCCGGTATACCCTGCCCGTCAACTCCTCGCCCAAGATCTTCTCGACCAACGGCGGCAACCCGGACTGCATGGATGGCAGCGGCTTCAAGACCACCGGCAGCTGCATGGCCGACGTCGCCTGGCTGAAGCAGCAGCTCGGGCACGGCGGTTTCCCAGTCACCATTGCCAACACCGGCGACTTCATCTACGAGATCGCCGAGCAGTACCGGCCCTGAAGCGTCCCCTACTCCGTTGCTGTGGCTCGGGTAGGCGTGGATGTTCCCGGCGACGGCCGAGGGATGTAGCCCGTGTCGGGCAGCGAGGTCTACCTCGGCCGGGGACTCGCCCGCATGGGGCCGGCGCTGACCCCGCCCGATCGGGGTGTTACCGGTAGCCGTGTACTGGCGCACAAACTCACCGCGATCACCCAGTTCGGCAAGACCCACCAGGCCATCGACGCCGCCCGCCATCCCGGCCTGACCGACCGGATTCCGGTCGTCTATATCACTGTCCCGCCAACAGCGACACCCCGGATGGTCGCGGCTGAGTTCGCCCGGTTCCTCGGCCTGCCGGTCACCCACCGGGCGAAATCACCGACATCATCGAGGCCGTCTGCGGCGTCGCGGTAGATGCCCGCGTCACGGTCATGGCCGTCGACGAGATCCACAAACTGGCCCTGGCCACCCGCAACGGGGCCGAGGTCTCCGACGTATCCGCGCGCCACCTCACGCGCCGTACCCCAGCAGGGGCATTCGAGTGTGTACGGACGCACCAAGCACGCCGCGCGGCGGGTGCCCGCTGAATACAGTGAGCGCACCAGCGGCGGGAGGTATTCGTGCGACGAGATCGCGCTCGCAGGCGAGGCAGCGTATCTCCAAGATCCCATATTCGTGCCAGGTAGCTCGCCCACATCGAATCTGGGCGCGATGAGTCGGGAAGCTGTTACTCGACGACGTTGACAGAGAGAGAAGACCCGATGCGTACTGGAATTGCCCGTTGGAGCCTATCGACTGCCATGCTCGCCGCTGCGGGGTTGGCACTGGCCGCCTGCGCGCCCAGCAACGCGACCTCGAGCGCCGAAGCTCCCACCAATTCGTCCGTCTCCACGAGTTCCGCGCAGCCGAGCAGCAAACCCGATGCCGAGAGCAACCAAGCCTCCGCGCCTGCCAAACCGTCGGGCACACCCAAAAAGGCCGGCGTCAGCTGCACCAACCAAATCAACTATGCCAACGACTCAAGGACTAACGCCGAGATCAACACCATCGGCGAGGACACCGGCTACTGCCCCCCAATCTCCACGTCCACCGAGAGCAACCAAACCGAAACGTCGGGCACACCCAAAAAGGCCGGCGTCAGCTGCACCAACCAAATCAACTATGCCAACGACTCAAGGACCAACGCCGAGATCAACACCATCGGCGAGGACACCGGCTACTGCCCCCCAATCTCCACGTCCGCCGAAAGCAACTGAACCAACCATCGGGCCGTCGCGTTGCGGGTCTGACATCAACCTCGTCGAGGTCCGGGCCCGCACACGCAGAACCCGATCCTGGTTCGCCACCTTGTCGATGACCAGCGAAGGCGGATGAGGAACAAAGTTTTGATCAAGTTGGAGAGCACCGGCGCCAACATCCCGCGGCGTGACGGACCACACGGGACCGAGTGCCCGTCCAGCCCGCCACCGGCCAGGGCAAGGACGGCGGCCACCGCCGCGGCGACAGCCAGGCGGGTCCGGCGGCGGAGTCTGGTGACGTGGGCGATCGCCTGATCGGCCCAGCCGACCGGGTTTGGGCGGGCGACCGGATCGGCGCTCAGCATCAGGGCCAGGTGACCGGCGAGCCGGTGCCCACGCCGCACGCGCAAGTTTTTGATCCTGGCTTTCAGAAGGCGCCGGGCCTCGTCGAGGTCGCTGGGCGTGGCTTCGCCGACCAGGCAGAAGTAGGCCGCCGCGCCGAGGCTATGCAGGTCGCTCTGCAGCAGATGCACCTGATCGCGCCAGCGCTGCCGCCGTCGAGTCCCGGTCCAAGCAGCTCGAACTGGTTGGGGTTGTCGGGCCGGACCGACGAAGAAACCGGCCGGCCTACGGCGCCGTGCTGGGGTCGGGCGACGGCAGCACCGCGCTTCCCAGCAGGCCGATGCCGACCCAGAAGAACAGGATGACCGCGGGCGTCAGGCCCAGGTAGCCCATCGTCAGGCCGGCGATCGCCATTCCCCGTCCGGAGCGCATGTTGTCCCTCGTTTCCGCGAGGGCCTTGTGCCCGACGATCACCGCGGCGATGCACGGGATGCCGAGCAGGCACCATCCGACGAGCACCCCGAAAATGCCCGTCACCAGCGCGCAAATTGCCCAGCCCGACGATTCGCCGTAGGGCTGTCCGTACGGCTGCGGGGGCTCGAAGCCTCGCGTCTCGTCCGGGTCTGACATCACCGAGCTCCGTGCCGGGCCGGTGGCGGGCTGATATCGCGGCCGGGCACCAGCCCGGAACTCGGCCGCAACATGCCCAACCGGCGAAGAGGCACCGGCGTCATGGGTCGAACGGACCGAACGGTATGTCCGTTTTCTGACCGCCTTGATCAAAGGCGGTCAACCCTGGTCAACGCCGATCAATGCCTTCCGACGTGGCTGTTTCGGCGATCGTCGACCTTCAGGCCTCGTTTTCGCGCCGAGTCGCGTCCTTTTCTGGTGCTAGCTTTCTGGCAGCCGAAAGAAAGGAAGACAATGGCGAGAAGGAATATCTTACGAACGGGTATTTTCCTTTCCGTTGTTATGGCGTCCGCTCTTATCAATGCTGGACCGGCGTCGGCGGCAACGCAGACGCAAGGAATTGACGTCTCGCATCACCAGAGTGATCGGGGCGCCATTTCATGGGGGCAGGTGCGGAGCGCCGGACAGCGGTTCGTCTACGTCAAGGCCACCGAGGGATATTCGTACTCCGACCCGGCGTACCGCGCCAACCGGGACGGGGCGGCCGCCGCCGGGCTGCTGCACGGGGCCTACCACTTCGCCCGGCCCGACTCGGGAGCCGGCGATGCCCTCGCGGAGGCGGAGCAGTTCGTCGGCGTGGTGGGGCGTTCGCTGACCGGGCAGCTTCCGCCCGTGCTCGACCTGGAGGACGACGGTGGCCTCTCCTCGGCCGCGCTGATCACCTGGACCAGGACGTTCCTCGGCGAGGTCGAGCGGCTGACCGGGCGCGTTCCGGTCATCTACACCTCGCCGTCGTTCTGGCGTACCGAGCTGGCGGACTCGCACGCCTTCACCCGCCATCCGCTGTGGATCGCGCACTACACGACCGGTGCTCCGAGCATCCCGGGCGGCTGGGCGGCTTACACGTTCTGGCAGAACACGAACGCGTACTCCGTCTCCGGGATCACCGGGGCGGTCGACCACAACTTCTTCAACGGCACGGTGGCGGAGCTGCAGGCTCTGGCCGGTGGCGGGGCGAGTAATCCGTACACCCCGGGTGAGGTCTGCGGCGACGGCTACACCGTCATCGACCAGGCCGCGCTCGGCGGTTCGTCGGGCACCGTCTACCTGCTCTACAACGCCGGCAACCAGGCCAACTGCGTCACCACGATCAAACGCACCAACATCGGTACGGCCTCCGCCACGAAGGCGTACCTCGAGGTTCAAGGCAGGTCCCGGGTCACCGACAGCGGGAGCTTCGCCTACTACGCCGGACCCGTCCGAGCCGAGGCCGGCAACACCTGCGTCAAGTGGGGTGGCGCCGTCGGCGCCAACGCCTACGACAGCCCGTTCGAACACTGCGGCTGACAACCCAACCAGGAGGAGACAGCAAGATGAGACTCAGAGATCGGCTACTGGCCGTCGCGGCGGCTGCGGTCGCGGTCGTCGGCAGCATCACGGTGCTGCCCGGCGCGGCTCAGGCGGCAGGGCCCCGTCCGGCCTTCCAGCTCCCGTTCGACTGCGGGACGACCTGGACCGGCGACTCGAACAACAGCAGCGCCCACGAGTCGTACGAGATCGACTTCAACCGCGGGTCGGGCTCGGACGACCTCGGTGACAACGTCCGCGCGTCGGCCAACGGCACCGTGATCACCTCGGCGCACCAGGGCTCGGCCAACGGCTACGGCAACCTGGTCGTCATCGACCACGGTGGCGGCTGGCGGTCCTACTACGCCCACCTGCGGGTTCGCTCGGTGTCCGTCGGCGCCTCGGTCGGCCGGGGGCAGAAGATCGGCGAGGTCGGCAACACCACCCGGCCCGGCAGCAGCCTCTCCCCGCACCTGCACTACGAGGTCCGCACCACCGACTCGTCGTACCCGTCGAACATCGAGAGGGCCTACTTCAACGGCTCGGTCTTCGGCTACACGAACCAGACGCTGACCTCGCGCAACGGTTGCAGCGGCTCGGGCAACCCGTACACCCCGGTCGAGGTCTGCGGCGACGGCTACTCCGTCATCGACCAGAAGGGCCTGACCGGCGGGACCGTCTACCTGCTCTACAACGGTGACAACGGCAGGAACTGCGTCACCACGATCAAGTCCTCCAACGTCGGTGAGGCCTCGTCCGTCAAGGCGTACCTGGAGGTCCAGGGCAAGTCCCGGGTCACCGATTCCGGCTCCTTCTCCTACTACGCCGGACCCGTCCGGGCGGCGGCCGAGAACACCTGCGTCAAGTGGGGCGGCGCCGTCGGTGGATCGACCTACGACAGCCCCTTCGAGCACTGTGGCTGACCCTTTGAACTCGGCGGCTGAGTAGCGTCCGAGTAGCGGCTCGTCATTCCGGCAAAGCCCCCGCCTGGGGCTTTGCCGGAATCAGTAATGGAGCGCCCGGCCCGGACCTTGACGCCATTCGGGCCGTGCGGCCAGGCTTCTGCCCCGACAGGTCGATATCGGGGGAGGTCGATGATGGCTCGGCGGGAACGGCTGCTCGATCCGGAGACGGACCAACTGCACAAGTTCGCGCACGACCTACGGCAGGTGCGGACGGCGGCTGGCAACCCGACCTATCGGGTGCTGGCCAAACGCGCCGGGTACAGCGCGACCAGCCTGTCGGACGCGGCGCGCGGGGTACGCATCCCGACGCTGGAGGTGGTACTCGCGTACGTCGGCGCCTGCGACGGTGATCGCGAACTCTGGACCCAGCGGTGGCACGCGTTGTTCACCGCGGAGGAGGCCGAGCCTGAGGTCCGGGAGAGCGTGCAGGATCCGCCGCGCAAGAGGCGGACCAGGCTGCTCGCTCTCGCCGCGGTCGTCCTCGTCGCCGCGGCGATCGCGGTCACCGTCGTCCTCCAGCAGCCCGGCCGGGCGGCCGCCTGCCCCAAGCTGAGCGGGCGGTCGCTGTTCACCGGCGAGACCTACGGCGCCGGCGTTCTCGCGTACGACGCGGCGTCGACGACCGCGCCGGTGGCCCAGACCATCGCGGAGAACTGCGTGCTCGGCTTCACGGGTTACTGCGTGGGGGAGAAGCAGACCGACGCCACCGCGCACACACCGGACGTGCGCTGGTTCATTCTCACCGACGGCTCGATGGTCCCGTCCGGGCGGATCCACGGCAACCCGCCGCGCACCGTCGGCCCGACGAGATGCCGGGGCGACCGGCCGCCGCCGGAGAGTCTGACGGTGTCGATCACCGCCGATCCACTGGATCCGGAAAGCATCACCGCGACGGCCAGCGGCGTGCACGTCGACATCGTCGGCTTCGCCGAGCAGTGGGTCGACGAGACGGGGAAGGGCATCGGCGAGAAACCGTGGCGCCAGACCGGTTTCACCGACGAGGACAACTTCCGCGCCTCCTGGAGCAGTGCCGCCGCGCCCGCCACGGGCGCCAGCCAACGGGTGATCATGGCGGTGGCCTGCCTGGGCGGCAGCGCGCCCAGCGCGGCGATGCACCTGGCCGCGGCCACCAGCACCGGCTCGGTCCAGCACCTGGACCAGCAGAAACTGTCCCCCGACGCGTCCGCCGCCGGCGCGATGACCGCCTGCCGCTACCCGAAGAAGACGACCTGACGGCCGGTGCTGTTGTCCAGCTGCTCGCGGATGATGTCGGCGTGACCCGCGTGCCGGTCGGCCTCCTCGGACGGCGGCCGGCGGCCGTCCTAGAACTTCAGCGCGGCGCGACCCCCGACCATCGGCAGCTGGATGGAGCTGCTGGTCGGCCGCACCGAGATCCGCGTGCCGGGCAACGGCCGCAAGGTGTAGTCGTAGTCGGTGGAGAGCACCACCACGCCGAGGCGGTGACCGGACGCGAAGGTGTGGTCCTGCGGCTGCATGTCCCAGTTCAAGCGGTAGGTCTTGCCGGGAGTGACCGGCGACGACCGGGTGAGCGATCCGCGGTTCTGCGGGTCGATCCAGCCACGGGTGACGATGACGGGATCCGTTCCGGCGGGGCCGTAGTCGACCAGCAACGCGGTCAGGTTGGCGGCCGTGCGGTTGTCGATGCTGACGTCGAGCGTGACCCGCGGCGTGCCGCTGAGCCGGGCCGCGGTGCGCAACGCCGGCGTCAGGTAGGCCAGGGAGTTGCCGGACGGCTGCAGCAGCTCCTCCGCGACCACGTCGCGGCCCCTGTCGACGAAGGTGTCCGTCCGGGGCTTGCCCACCGCCAGCGGCAGGGTGGCCGGCGCCGAACCGGGGACCGGCCAGGCCGACGTCGTCCCGGTCACCGCCGCGTCGGCGTCCTCGAAGGTGACCGGCGCCTCGTCCTCGATGCCGCTGTCGACGTCGTAGATGTAGTGGTCGATCCAGCGGCGCATCGCCGGGAAGAACTGGGGCGCGTTCGCCGATCCGTGGCCGCCGTCGTAGAGCCACAGCTTGCGGTCGACGCCGTGCCGGCCGAGCGCGTCCCACAGCTGGAGGCCCTGCTTGGTCTTGACGTTCCAGTCGCGCATGCCCTGCACGATGAACACGCTGGCCTCGATGTTGCCGGCCTTCGACGCGTAGTCACGTGACGCCCAGAATGCGGAGTAGTCGCCGGTGACGCGGTCCTGCTCGCGGGTCAGCCGGTCCATGGCGGCCGCGCAGAGCTCCGGATTCTCCCGGGTCAGGACGACCCGGGCGTGGATGTCGACGTCCTCGCCCTGCCATTCGTACGGCGCCACGACCAGCCCGTTGGCGCGGTACTCGTCGTACCAGCTGGAGACCGCCGACATCGGGATGACGGTCTTCAGGGCGGAGCGGCCGGTGACGGCGGCGGCCAGCGGCAGAGTGCCGTTGTACGAGACGCCGTACATCCCCACGGAGTGCGCCGACCAGTGTGCCGACACCACCTTCCCGGCCGCGTCGTAGGCCCGGCCGGACCCGCCGAGCCAGTCGATCACCGCGCGCGTCGCCGCCGCCTCGTGCGGGCCGCCGGCGTCCGGGCAGCCGGTGGACCGCGCGGTGCCCAGGCTCTCCATCGTGATCATGGCGTAGCCCCGCCGGACGAAGTACTCCCAGAGACCCTCCTCGGGGTAGCCCTGCTCGTCGTCCCCCGCGCGGGCGACGGCTGCCCTCTTCCTCTTCTGTGGCAGCCCGTCGACATCCACCGAGTGGTACGGCACGTCCACGAAGTCGCCCATGTACGGCGTGGCGATCATCAGCGCCCCGGATCGAAGTCCCGCGGTCTCGGTCTCGCCCGGCCGGGTGACATCCAGGTGTACCCGGTCCCGCGTCCCGTCCCCGTCGCTGTCCAGCGGAACCTCGACCCAGATCTCCTCATTGATCGCCTGGCCGTAGTCGAAGACCGGCTGGGTCGCGCCGTCCCTCACCACGATCGTCGCCGGCCCGTCGGCCGCCCAGGCCGGCATGCCGGCGACGGTGACCGGTATGCCGATGCCGACGGCCGCCACGGCGGCCATCACTGCGTGTCGCATTCGTCCTCCACGGAGAGCGGGACATGTCCTCAGTGGAAGACGCGGCTGAACGCCCGGGCGTGGCACGGAGGACGCGACGAATCCCGCACGGTCAGCCGGAGATCACACCGATGACGATGGCGATGGTGGCGGTGTTGTAAAGGAAGGAGAGGATCGAGTGGGCCAGGATCTGCGAGCGGATCGCTGAGCTTTGGGTCTCGACGTCGGAGACCGAGAACGTGGTGCCGATGGTGAACGCGAAGTAGCTGAACTCCACGAACGTGGGGGCCTCGGTGTTGGGGAAGGCCAGGGGGCGTTCGGCTTCGGGCGCCCGGTAGTAGCTCTTCGCATAGCGCTCGGCGTACCCGAAGTGCAGGATCGCCCAGGCGAGCAGGACGCAGGGAACGCCGGCGGCGGAGCTGAGGAACTTGTCGTCCTCGTTCTCGCTCAGCACGATGGCGAAGCCCGAGCCGATGCCCACCGCGCTGGTGAGGACGGTGAAGAGCAGGCCGTACCCGCCGCCGATGCCGCGGGTGAGCCACTCCATCCGGGTGCCGTGCTTGCTCCGGCGCAGGCGGGTGACGCGGATGGCCAGGTAGAGCACCGCCAGCACCCCCCACAGCGCGGTCCACAGGAAGGTGCCGATGGTGGTCGGCGCCACGAAGATCATGATGCCGCACAGGATGAGGAGCGCCTCGATGGTGCGGGAGGCGTACAGGGTCGCTTTGCCGGTCATGCCCGGGACAACGGGCGGCGAGCGGTGATCTTCAAACCGGTGTCCGGTCGGCTAGCGTCGCCGGCATGGGCGGGAAGATTCGGCTCGAGGACCGGGAGTGCCCGCTGTCCACGGCGCTCAGCTACGTCGGTGAGTGGTGGACGCTGCTGATCCTGCACGACTGCTTCGACGGGTACTCCCGGTTCGACGAGTTCCAGGCCAACGTCGGGCTGTCGTCGAGCATGCTGACCAGCCGGCTGTGGTCGCTGGTCGAGCGGGGCATCCTGGAGCGCCGTGCCTACCAGGAGCGGCCGGTGCGGTACGAGTACGTGCTCACCGAATTCGGCCGGTCGCTGCGCCCGGTGCTGGTGGCGATGGCCGCCTGGCGCAACGCGCAACTGGCGCCGGAGGAACGGGCGATGATCCTGATCGACGCGGACACCGGGCGCGAGGTCGAGCCGGTCGTGGTCGACGCCGCCACGGGCGAGCGCGTCGACACGACCAGCACGTGTTCACCGCGGGCCCGGCGGCCGGACCGATCATGCGGGAGCGGTACGCACCCGGTGCCGCGCGACGGCGCCAGGGGGCGGAACTTCCCGGCTGATCCAAAGACCTGGACCCGGCAGCGTAACCGGACGACGTTCCGGAAGAACGAACGTTCTTTCCCTTTGTTACGCGGCGTCCGCCTCGACGGGGTCAGGCGGGAACGGCTGCTCGGGCGATCGCCCAGGCGGTGAGGTCGTCGGCCGGCAGCGGGCGGCAGAAGAGGTAGCCCTGGGCCGCCTCGCAGCCGATCTCGTCGAGGATCGGGACCGTGTCGGCGTGCTCGACGCCCTCGACCACGACCTGGAGGCCGCAGGCGTGTGCCAGGTCGGCGATCGCGGCGACGATGGCCCGGCCGCTGCCCTCCTGCTCGATGCGGGCGGTGAAGCGGCGGTCGATCTTCAGCTCGTCCAGGGGCATCTGCTGCAGGTAGCTCATCGACGAGTAGCCGGTGCCGAAGTCGTCGATCGAGACCCGGACGCCCAGCACACGCAGCTCCGCCAGGATCGAGGCGGCGCGCTCGGGGTCGGTGATCACCATGCTCTCGGTGATCTCTACGGTCAGCTCGCCGGGGCGGGTGTCGTAGCGGTCCATCAGCTCGGCGACGTGCGCGGGGAAGCCGAGGTCGTGCAGGCAGTCGGCGCCGGCGTTGACCGCGACCGGCATGGTCAGGCCGGCCGTGCGCCAGGCCCGCATCTGCTCCATCGCGGTGGAGAGCACCACGTCGGTGAGCGGGCGGATCAGGCCGTTCTGCTCGGCCACCGGGATGAACTGGTCCGGGCCGAGCAGGCCGCGGATCGGGTGCCGCCAGCGGACCAGGGCCTCCACGCCGGTCGGGGAACCGTCGGAGACCCGGACCTTGGGCTGGTAGTGCACCTCGAGCTCGCCGCCCTCGATGGCCTGGCGCAGCTCGGCGCCGGCCGCCAGTCGCTCGGTGGTGTTCTCGTCGTGCCGCGGGTCGTAGAGGGCGACGCCGAGGCGGTTGCGTTTGGCCGCGTACATCGCGACGTCGGCGTGCTGGAGCAGCTCGGCGGCGTTGCCGCTGGCCATCGGGTAGAGCGAGGCGCCGATGCTGGCGCTCACGTCGACGAGGAAGCCGTCCAGGTCGACGGGGCGGCAGAGCTGGTCGAGGATGCGCCGGCCGACCTTCATCAGGTCCTCGGTCGAGCTGACGTCGGGCAGCACCACCGCGAATTCGTCGCCGCCCAGGCGCGCCACCGTGTCCTCGTCGCGGGCCGACTCGGACAACCGGGACGCCACCTCCTGGATCAACCGGTCGCCGGCCAGGTGGCCGAGCGTGTCGTTGACCTCCTTGAAGTGGTTCAGGTCGAGCAGTAGCAGGCCGGTGCCGGCGCCCGGGCGGGCGGTGGTCGCCACCGCCTCGTCCAGCCGTTCGAGGAGCAGGCTGCGGTTGGCGACGCCGGTGAGGCTGTCGTGCATGGCCTGGTAGCGGCTCTCGCGGGCCTGCCGCTCGGTGCTCTTCTGGTACGCCAGCAGCACCACCGCGCAGAACCCCACGAGCAGCAGGTCCACCACGGACATCACCTCGACCGCCAGCAACACCGCCTCGTTGTCCTCCTGGGCCTGTTTGAGGAGCCCGCTCATCTCCAGGTTGTTCCGGGCGATGTTCACCGACGCCTGCTTGCGCAGGGCGGAGGCGCTGAGGGCGGCCAGCTTGGCGTCCTCCTCCATCCGTACGCGATCGCCGTGCTTCTGGGCGTCCACCAGGTCGCGCAGCGTGTAGCTGTAGCCGCCGTAGGTGTTCTGCAGGGCCTGCGCCTGGAACGAGTCGGACGGGCCGCCGTGCGCGTGCAGCCAGCGCAGGTTCTCCTCGGCCGAGCCGATCGAGGAGATCAGCGGGCCACGGCCGGACGCGCTGTCCGCCCGGACGAAGTCGACGAGCTGCTCGTACTCGATGCCGATCCGCAGGTAAACCTGACTCCACTGCTGGGTGACCTGCTCCGCGGCGGCGATCTTGGCGGTGGCCTGCGCGGTGTTGCGGCTGCTGTACAGGGCGAGGCCGGCGAGCAGGGTGAGACCTGCGGCGAGCGCGGCGATGGCCGTTCGAGCCACCGCTCTGCGCTGCATCCAGGTCGCTCGCACTCTGTCGGTCCCCCTCGTTCGCCGTGGATCCGTCGCCTCAACTTCGGCCGGGTTGACCTGGGCTTGAGGTTCGTCACCAAAACGCTGGAGGCCGGACGCGCCCGTGCCGAAGAAGAAGGCATGGTGCCGACCCGCAAGATCGTGGTGGCTGTGACAGTCGTGACGCTCGTGCTCTCGCTGGGTGGGTGCACCCTGCGCCGTGACATCCAGAACCCGGCCGTCGGCTTCCTGACCGCGGACGCCGGCGTCGGCTACGTCCGCGAGATGACGGCCGGTTTCGCCGTCGCCGTGGCCGAGTCGGGCGGGGTACGGCACACCGAGGCCGGCCCGCCGATCGGCGACACCGCCCGACAGATGAGCATGCTCCAGGAACTGCACGGCCACGCCCGCAACGGGATCGCCGTGTTCACCTGGTATCCGGAACTGCTGGCCGGGACGATGGCGGACACCGAGCAGAGCGGCACACCGGTGATCGCCGTGCACACACCGCCCGCGCCCGGCTCCGAGGTCACGCTCTACGTCGGCAACGACAACTTCGCGATGGGCGAGCTGCTGGCCGATCAGATCGCCGCGCTGCTACCCCCGGCGGCCGACGGCATGGTGGTGCTCGGCACCTCGGTGCCCGGGGCGGAAGCCCTCGACCAGCGCATCGCCGGCCTGCGCTCGCGGCTGCCGCTGGTGCGCCCGAAGGTCCGGCTGCTCGGGCCGTTCGACACCAAGCAGGACCCGGCGGCCAACATGAAGTCGTGGCAGCTGATGGTGGAGGCGAACCCGGGGGCGGTGGCGTTCGTCGGCACCGGGGACAGCGACGCCCGCAACCTGGCCCGGCTGCGCGGCCAGGCCACCCGGCCGTGGATCGGCGCCGGATTCGGGCTGGACGACATCTCGGTGCGTGCGGTCCAGCGCGGCGACTACGCGCTGGTGTCGCCGGAGACGTTCGTTCAGGGCGCGGTCGCGGGGCATCTGCAGGCCGGGTACGCCAAGCGCAGCCTCACCCTGCCGTCCGGATGGGTCGTCACCCCGGCGCTGCCGATCACCCGGTCGAACGCCGCGGATATCCTGGCCCGGCAGTCCTCGACCAAGTCCCGCGCGGAGGCGGCCCAGCTGGTCGTACGCGAGATCGTCACGCACCTCAGCGACCACCTGCTGCCTCTCGCCGACGCACGTTAGGTCGTGTCTCGTGGGCCACGCCGCGGCCCTGGCTGAATGAACCACGAGACACGACCTATCCGGTGATGACGCCCTTGCTCGCGGCCAGCTTGCGGCCGCCGTCGACGGCGTCGCGCCAGGCGGCCGCCGCGGTGGTGCCGCCGGACTCCAGCTTCTCCAGCTGGGTGATGAAGATCTGCTCGATGGCGAAGTCGGACGGCGCCTCGTAGGAGAGCTTGGCCTTGCCGGCCGAGGTGGCGAAGACCGGCGTGGTGCGCTGCCCGCCGAAGAACGGGTCGGGCGCCTGCAGCTCGGGCATCTGGTACGCGGCCGGTGCGGACGGGAACAGTTTGGCGCCGGCGAACATCTTGGCCTGGTTCTCCGGCGACAGCAGCCACTGGATCACCTCGAAGGCGGTCTCGTGGTCGTCGCCCTTCGCCGGGATGGACAGGAACGAGCCACCCTGGTTGGCGCCGTCCGCGCAGCCGTTGGCGACCCGCCACTTCCCGGCCGACTTGGCGCACGAGCTGGCGAGGTCCTGGGACAGCCAGGCCGGGCCGGTGTCGCTGGCGACCTTACCGGCCTCGTACGCGGGGAACCGCTTGTCGGAGGCGTTGGGGATCCCGGCGCTGATGCCCATTCCCATCGACTCGACCGCCAGGTCCCAGGCGGTGCGCACCGTGTCGGTGTCGCCGATGTAGCTGTTCGACTCGCTGACGTAGCGCCGGTTGCTCTGCCCTATGCAGCTGGAGAAGAGGTCGGCGGCGTTGCAGAAGAGCCGGACCGAGGGCACCTTCCTGACCAGCTTCCGGCCGAAGTCGAGGTAGGCGTGCCAGTCCTTGATCGCGACTGCGACGTCGTCGGGTTCGGCGGCCAGCCCGGCCTTCTGGAACACGTCGTGCCGGTAGAACAGCGCGGTCGGGCCGGTGTCGATCGGGAAGCCGACCAGCCGGTTGTCCAGCGTGCTGCCCTGCTGCCACTTCCAGTCCAGGTAGTTGTCCTGGAGCTCGCGGGCGCCCAGCGTGTTCAGGTCGACGAACAGGTCGGCGCGGGGGAGCACGGCGCTCATGTCCTCGCCCTTGATGCCGGCGATGTCCGGTACGCCGGAGCCGTCGAGCACGGGGGAGAGCTGGTCCTGGTAGTTCCCCTCGAGCGTGGTGACGGTCAGCTTGGTCTTCGACGCGAAATGCTGCACCGCCTGGGTGACCATGGCGGCGTCGAGCCCGCCGGGCCAGATCCACATGGACGTGCTGCCGTTGCTCGTGCCGGCCTTGTCGCCGTCTCCGCACGCGCTGAGCCCGGCCGCCGCGACGACGGCGCCGAGCAGGGTCCGGCGCTGGACTCTCACGGTCGATGACCTCCTGGTTGAGCTAACCGGGTGAAAAGCTAGCAAAAGAGGCGTACGTCGCGCCGGGGTTCCGCCGATTTGGTGGTCACCGGTGCGGAATGCGCCAGACCAGCGTCGGGCCGTTGATGGTGGGACAGGCCAGGTAGTCGTCACGCGGCTCGCAGCCGAACGGCGCGGCGACCGGCACCACGCCGACCGGGCGGACCCGGCCCTGGTCGTGGGTCTGGACCCAGGTCCAGCCGGGCGCCTCGGTGTCCGGGTGTAGCAGCAGGTCACCGGCCCAGACCGTGGCGCCGAGGCGTTGCAGCAGCCGGCCGGTCCGCTGGTCGCGCAGGGTGACCTCGGGCGTCTCCTGGTCGTCGCCGGCCAGCACGGTGTGCCCGTCGAAGCGGAAGGCGAACGCCAGGCTGTCGTTCGTCCAGAGCGGGGCCCCGGTACCCGGATCGACCGCGCTGACGCCGACCGCGGACGGGTCGCCGAGGGCGCTGATCCCGGGCACCGCGCCGGCCACGCACCATACCTCGCCGCAGTCCTCGGCCAGCCCGGTCGGCCCGGACGTGCGTTCCCACAGCCGGGCGAACGGCACCAGCGAGAACGCGGTCATCGACGCCTGCCCGCCGGTCTTGCTCCGCAGCACCAGCCGGTTGTCGCCGACCGTGCCGAGCAGCGACCCCCCGACGTCCGGGAAACGCGCCGGATTCAGCGGCCCGCCGAGGTTGCCGGTGGACAACTCGGCGCCGGTGGCGAAGTCGATCACCCGGACCGCGCCGGCGGCGTCGGCCAGCACGATGCGCTCGGCTCCGCCGAGCGGCACCAGCTGCGGTCCGAAGTAGACCCGCGTGCCGATGGTCCGGGTCCAGATCGTTCCTCCGGTACGCGGGTCGGCCAGCCGCAGCGCCGGTCCCTCGGCCTGGTCGGTGGTGAACAGCACGCCGGCGCCGTCGATGGTGATCGCCGCGGTGTTCACCTCGTTGCTCGTCCACAGCACCCGGCCGGTGGCGGCGTCCAGGAAGCTGATCCGCGGGTCGGTGCCGGACCGGGCCATCAGCACCCCGGACGCGTCGTCGATCACCAGATTCTGTACGCCCTGCGGCAGCGCGACCGCCCACACCTCGTGCCCGGTGAGCAGGTCGTACCGGCGTACCGCGGACTCGCTGTTGGGGTTGCTCCCGTAGTGGGCGGTGTAGAGCGTGTCCCGGCCGAGCTCGAAGGCCGCCGCCGCGGTGCCTCCCGCGGCCAGCACCTGACGCAGAAGCGGCCGAGGCGCCGTGGAGGCGGCCAGCCCGGCCAGCACGAGGACGGCCAAGATCACGGCGAGCAACGGGCGCGGCGCAAACTGTCGCAACCCGCCGACCGGGGACCGGACCCGCTCCGGTGGCGGGGCCGTGTCCAGGTCGATGAGGGGAATGCCCGCCATGGTCACATTCTGCGCCTGCCCCGGCCGCGAGGGGTAGGTCACGGTGAGTAGGCTTACCGTATGTCTTATGCGGTGCCGCCGACGAGAACGGCGGCCGTCGTCCGGCAGCTGCGCAACGAGATCGTCTCCGGCGAGTTGCCCCCCGGCACGCTGATCAAGGACGCCGAACTGGCCGCCCGCCTGGGCGTCAGCATCACGCCGGTGCGTGAGGCGATCGCCCAGCTCTCCGTCGAGGGTCTGATCGACATCGCGCCGAACCGGACCCGGCACGTCACCAAGGTGACCCAGAAGAACGCGCTCGAACTGGTCGACGTGATGAGCGTGCTGGCCTGCGCGGGCTTCGAGTGGGGCGTGGACAACCTGACCGAGACCCACCTCGACATGCTGCGCCAGCGGCAGAAGGAGTTCGTCGAGGCGCTCGCCGCCGGCAACGTGCTGGCGGCCGGTGCGGCCGGCGCCGACTTCAGCACGACGGTGATCCTGGCCAGCGGCAACCGCGAGCTCCAGTCGATGGTCGACCTGGTCGTCGCCCGGACGATGCGGATCCTCGCGATGTCCGCCGAGAGCAACCTGTGGAGCACCTGGATCGAGGGCCACGACGCGATCCTGGAACTGCTCGAAGCGGGCGACCGGGCCGGTGCGGTGGCCCGCTACAAGCAGATCTACATCGACTACCGGGCGAAGGTCGAGCAGGAGCTCTTCGACTAGTTCTTCAACGCCTCGAGCAGGGCCGGCAGGTGGTCCAAGGAGCTGCGGCGCAGGGCGTACCGGGTGATGCCCCAGCGCCGCTCGTGCTCGCGGATCCGCCCGGCGATCTCCTCGATCGTGCCGACCATCAGGAACGGAACCCGCAGCAGCTCGTCGATGCTGAGCCCGGTGTCGTTCAGGTCCTTGAGGGCCGCCTCGGGATCGTCGGTGATCTCGAACTTCTGCACCAGCGCCTCGAGCACCTTGCCGCGCAACGGCGCCACGTGCTCGTCGATCTGGTCGAGCGCCCAGCGGACGTCGTGGTTGCGACCGTCGGCCAGCGTCCTGCCGAGCCCGGACAGTCCGACGATGTCGGCCTCCTCGGCGGCCCAGCGCAGCAGCCGGGAGTTGCCCCCGCCGAAGAGCAGCGGGATCTTCTCCTGCACCGGGCGGGGCTGGTCCAGCTTGGCGCCGAACATCCGCAGCTCCTCGGTGTCCACTGTGACCTCGTCGCCGGTGAGCAGCCGCCGGGTCGCCTCGGCCACCGCGATGCACCGGTCGACGCGGCCACGCACGTCCGGCCGGGTCTGCCCGACCCACCGCCACTCGTTCGGGTTGTGCCCGGCCCCGATGCCGAGCAGCGCCCGGCCGCCGGAGACGACGTCCAGCGTCGCCACGTCGGCGGCCAGCAGCATCGGCTCGCGGACGCCGGCGTTCACGACGTACGCGCCGAGTTTGATCGTGGTTGTCACCGCGGCCGCCGCGGCCAGCGCGACGTGCGGCGCCGCGCAGATGCCCGGATGGTCCGGGGTGAGCAGCGTGTCGAAGCCGTTGGCCTCGGCCTTGCGTGCGGTCTCGATCCACTCGGCGGCGTTCAGCGGTACGGCCTGGAAGGCGAAAGCGGTCATGGGACGCACCCTGCCCTCCGCGATCCAGGACCGTAACCCGTGTTCACGACCAGCGGAAGAACTTCACGGCGCCGTAGGAGAAGATCCCGAGGTACGCCAGCAGCGCGATCACACACTGCGGCGGCGGCCAGTCGCCGACCGAGGCGGCCTGGATGGCGGCCTGCCCGGCGCCGACCGGGGTGAGCTCGCCGATCCGCTGCAGCCACCCCGGCATCGCCTCCCGCGGAGTCCACAGCCCGGCGAAGAACATCAGCGGGAAGAACAGCGCCATCCCGATGCCGTTCGCGGCCTTGCCGCTCGGCGCGACCGCCGCCACGAAGAGCCCGATCGCGAACACCGCCGCCGCGCAGAGCAGGAACGAGACAAGGTAGACGAACGGGCTGCGGGGGAAGGACACGTCGAACGCGATCCGGCCGACCAGCAGCGCCAGCAGACCGGCGCCGATCGAGGTCAGTGCGGCCGTGGTGACCTGTGCCCCGAGCATCATGACCGGGGACGCCGGGGTGGTGGCCATCCGGCGCAGCACCCCGCGCTCCCGGTAGGTGCCGAGGATCTGCGGCATCCCCTGCAGGCCGAGCGAGGCGATCGACAGGACCAGCGCGATCGGCACGTACAGGTCGATCACCCGCAGGCCGCCGATCTCCGGGCTGGGCTCGCGCATCACCGGGATGCTGCCCAGGATGGCGACCAGCAGCGCCGGGAAGAGCAGGCCGAAGAAGGCGAGCACGGGCTCACGCAGCAGCAGCCGGAACTCGGAGACGGTGAGTTTGGTGAAGGCATGCATGACGTGTCCTCTCAGTCCTCGGCCGGGCGGCCGGTGAGCTGGACGAACGCGTCGTCCAGGCTGGCCTGCTCCAGGCGCAGGTCGGCGGCGATGATCTGGTGGGTGGCGAGCACGCTGGTCACGGCCTGCAGCAGCCCGCCGGTGCCGATCACCTCGACGGACGGGCCGTGCCGGCGCACCTCGCGCACCTCCGGCAGGTCGGTCAGCAGTTTCTCGTTCAGCGGCGCCGACGGGCGGAACCGGATGCGCTGCTCGGTGGAGACCCGCGCGACCAGCCCGGCCGGCGTGTCCAGGGCGATCACCGTGCCGTGGTCGATCACCGCGATCCGGTCGCAGAGCCGCTCGGCCTCCTCCATGAAGTGGGTGACCAGCAGAACCGTGACGCCGCGGTCGCGGATGCCCTCGATCAGGTCCCAGGTGTCCCGCCGGGACTGCGGGTCCAGGCCGGTGGTCAGCTCGTCGAGGATCGCCACCTCCGGGCGCCCGATCAGGGCGAGCGCGATGGAGAGCCGCTGCTTCTGGCCGCCGGAGAGCTTGCCGAACTTGGTCTTCAGCTTCTCGCCCAGGCCGAGGTCGCGGACCAGCTCGTGCCAGTCGATCGGGTCGGGGTAGAAGGCGCTGAACAGCTCGAGGGCCTCGCGGACGGTCATCCGGTCGGGCAGCTCGGACTCCTGCAGCTGCACCCCGACCAGCCGGCGCAGCGCCGGGTCCGCGGGCTTGCGGCCGAGCACGTCGATGGTGCCGCCGTCCGGCTTACGCAGACCGGCGATCGCCTCTACCGTGGTGCTCTTCCCGGCGCCGTTCGGGCCCAGGATGCCGAAGATCTCGCCGCGCTCCACGGAGAACGTCACATCGGCGGCGGCGACGGTCGCCCCGTATTCCTTGCGGAAGTTTCTGACATCGATGACTGGCATGCGTCCAGCCTCGTGGCGCGCACACCGGGTTCCATCAACCAGCGGCAGGCGGCCGCGGTCAACCGATCGGTGGATGGGCATCGATCAGCTGGTCGCGATCCACACCCGCGTCGTGCAGGATTCGCTCCACCGAGCTGATCGAGAGCCAGTCGACGACCTCGTCGCCGTGCACCACCCGGTACCAGCGGGCGCGTCCACGTCGGACGATCTCCACCCGCCAGGCGCCGTCGGGGGTCTGCATGGCCCCCTCGACCACGCCGCCGGACGCCATCAGGCCGGCTTGACGCAGCTGTAGTCGTTGGTGGCGTCCGCGCCCGCGGTGTTCACCGCGGTGAACTTCAGCTTGTACTCGCGGCGGGCGTTCTTCGTGGAAAGGCCGATGGTGCTGACCACATTCATCTTGAGCCGGTCGAAGTTGCTCGACGCGCCGTCGTCGGCGGTGCCGCTCGGAATGCGCTCGAACGGGGTGCTGCCCGCGGTGAACGGCACCAGGCTCGTGGCCACCGCGCCGGTGGACTTCTCGTAGGTCTCGCCCTGCTTCGGCTTGCGGACCCACTGCGTACGCATCATGGTGCCGCCGCCGGTCGGCAGGGTCAGCTCGACGCAGAGCTGCCTGTTGTTGGCGTCCGGCACCACGTAGGTGACCGCGTAGTCGCCGCCCGACGTGTAGGGGACGTTGACCCGGTAGGCGTACCGGATCTCGCGGTCCATCTTCTGGAAGGCCGTGGCCAGCTGGGTCTGCGCGACCGCGGCGGCCTCCGCCCGGTTCGCCGACTGGTACATGCTCAGGAAGCCCTGGCTGGCGATCGCCATGACGGTGGACATGATGGCCGCGCCGACCATGACCTCGATCATGGAGAAGCCGGCGTCGTCCCGGCGGCGGCGGACCAGACGCCCGATGCATGCGATCACGGTGTTGTCCCTCGGTCAGAAGATCGGGTCGGACTTGGTGGTGCTGTTGCTGATCTGTGTCTTCATCGCGAAGACACAGCCGGCGGCCAAGCAGCCCCCGGCCCGGAAGGTGACCTTCAGCTCGGGCTGCAGAACCTTCGTCCAGGTGGCCTCGGCGGACGGAGCCCCGACACAGGGGCTGCTGCTGGACGCGTCGACGCAGTCCCATTCGACGGTGTAAACGACGTTGTTGAGCGTGGCGGTGTCGGTGCGGTGCGCGTTGATGTACGCGACGACATCCGAGCCCGGCATCTGCCGCACCGTCTCCATCTCGCTGTTCGCGACCTGGACGGCGGCCTGCTTCTGGCCCTGCAGGTCCACGGTCCTCATCGACTGGATGAAGAACGCCGTGGCGCCGGCCAGCACGACCGCGATCACGGCTATGCCGGTGATCACCTCGACGATCGTGAAGCCGTCGTCCTTCTTGCGGGTTCGTCTGCGCATCGCGGGCTCCACTACTTGCTCGGCGTGGTGGTGGCGATCGACGGAGCACCCTGCCCCGCCGGAACCGCGACGAAGGCCACGAGGGACAGGTTGATCGTCGGCTGCCCGGTGTTTTCGGCACCTTCCGTGCTGACCTGAGTGGTCATCGCCGCCGAATTGATCAGCACCGCCCGGGGCTGCGACTGCTGGAGCTGGGTGAGGAACGTGCCCAGGTTCTCCGCGCTGCCCTCCAGCGTCAGGTTGATCGGCAGGGCGTAGACGTTGGGCAGGTCCTTCTGCACCGACGCGCCGTTCACGACCACGCCGCCCACGGTCACGTCCAGGTCGTCGCCGGACTTCTGGAGCTGGCGCAGCAGGTCCGGCACCCCGGAGTCGGCCGGCAGGGCGCGCTGGCTGACCTTCAGCGCCGCGCGGTACTGCGGCAGCTTCGACTTCTGCTTCTCCAGCTCGGCGATCCGCTTGTTCAGCATGGTGATCTGGATCTCGGTGTCCTCGGCCTGCCGCCGGACGTCGGAGGCCTCCGCGTACTTCGGGTTGATCAGGAAGAACCAGCTGATCAGCGCCAGCGCGACGATCACGGCGGCGCCGCCGATCATCCACAGCCGGTCGGCGTGACGGGCACCCATCAGTTGCCTCCGGTCTTGCACTTGGTGGTGAACCGGCCGCACAGCGCCTCGGAGGTGAAGTCCACGGTGATGATGAAGTCCACCGTCTTGTCCTTCTGCTGGACCACACTGCTCACGTACGGGTTGGCCAGGGTATTGATGTCGTTGAGCGAGTCGATGAACTTGGCCACCGACGGCTTGTCGGGTGCCGAGCCGGTGAGCGTGATCGTCCCGACCGACGCGGCGCCGCTGGTGCTGGGCAGCGTGGTGGTCGTCGCGGCGGTGCCGGTGTTCGCCGTCAGCGTGGCGCTGATGCCCTCGACGGTCGCGTCGCTGTCGGCGGCGGTGTCGCGCACCGTGTCGAGCAGGGCCGCCCACCGCAGGTCGTACTTCATCAGCGTGCTCAGCTGCTTGGTGATGGCGGCGTTCTCGCTCTGCGTGTTCACCACGTCGCCGTAGCTCGTCTGCTTGCGCTGCAGCCGGGCCTGCTCGGCGGTGATCGTCTCCAGCTCCGCGTTGGCGTCGCTGGTGCCCTTGTCGGCGACCAGGTACCAGCCGACCAGGGCGAGCACGACCAGACCGACGACGGCGAGCACCCAGCCGCGGGTCTTGCGGGCGCGGCGGGCCGCCGTCACCTCCTCGGGCAGCAGATCGGCGGTGATCGTGAGCACCCTGGTGACCTGCTGCGGTGACAGCGCCGGGTCCAGGGGCATCAGGGTGGTCTGCGCCATCAGGCTGCCGCTCCCAGGGTCAGGCCGATCGACACGGCGGCCGACGGCACGAAACTGTCGAAGCCACGCTGGCGGGCCTTGCGCGTGTCGCGCAGGCGGCCGGCGCTGTCGGCGTACATCACGGCGACGTTGAGCTGTTGCTGGAGGTGCTCGGGGAGGCCGGGCATCAGCGCGCTGCCGCCGCACAGCGAGATCCGGGTGACCTGCTTCTGCCGTTCGCCCGAGGCCAGGTAGGTGAACGAGCTGCGCAGCTCGTTCACCAGCGGCCGGATCGCGTCGCTCGCCGCGGTCGCGGTGTCCGGGCGGCCGTCGCCGTGCAGACCGAAGCGGCACTTGAGGACCTCGGCCTCCGGCACCGGGATGCCCAGCCGGGTGGCCATGCTGTCGGTGACCTCGTGGCCGCCGCGCGGCACGGTACGCACGATCAGCGGCTCGCCGTCCGCGTGCACCACCACGCTGGTCACCTCGGCGCCGATGTCGACGATCGCTTCGACCTGGGCGTCCAGCCGGGAGGCGGCGCGCAGCAGGGCGAAGGAGGCCAGGTCGACGCCGACCACGTGCAGGCCGGCCTTCTCGACGGCCAGCACCGCGCCCAGCACGGCGTCCTTGGGGATGGCGATGAGCAGCCCGCGTACGGTCGGGTTGGTCCCCGGGTCCTCCAGCGGGTGGAAGTCGAGCACCGACCGCTCGACGGCCAGCGGCAGCGCGTCGCGCACCTGGAACGGCAGCGACTTCTGCATCTCCTTGGGCGGCAGGTTGGACACCGACATCTCGCGGACCACGAGCTGCGGGTTCGTCACGCCGACCATGACCTTCTTGGTGTCGAACTTGCACGCCGCCCAGAGCTGCTTGAGGGCGGTGGTGACGACGACCTGGTCCTGGACGATGCCGCCCTGCACGGTGCCCGGCGGGAGCGGCACCTGCCCGAAGTTGGTCAGGGTGTGCTCGTCCTTGGCGCGGCGGACCTCGACCGCGCGGATGGACGACGAGCCGATGTCCAGCCCGATCGGAGTGATGCCAGCCATCGGTTCCCTTCCCTCAGGCGATGGGTGTGGTGAGCAGGTGCAGGTACCAGTTCGCGATCGGCGCCGCGGCGAAGACGGCGAGGAAAGCGCCGGCGAGCATGTAGGGACCGAAGGGGATGCGGGTCTTGCGCTTGGCCATCCGGGTGGCCAGCAGCACGACGCCGACCGCGCCGCCGAGCACGAAGGCGGCGAAGGCTCCGATGGCCACCGCGCCCCAGCCCAGCCAGCCCAGGTAGAAGCCGAGCAGCGGGGCGAGCTTGACGTCGCCGCCGCCCATCGCGCCGAAGAACGCGACGATCTCGAAGAAGATCCACATCGCGGCGGCGGCGATCAGGCCGCGGGCGATCGCCCGCCAGTCGTGCCCGAGCACGGCGGCCGGCACGAGCAGGACCAGGGCGACGACGTACGAGGGCCGCACGATCGCGTCGGGCAGCCGCTTCACGTCGATGTCGATCATGGCGAGCGCGACCGCGACCGCGGCCAGGTAGAGGTACGCCGGCAGTTCCCAGGAGAGCCCGAAGCGGGCGGTCACGGCCACGAACAGCGCCGCGGTGCCGGCCTCGACCAGCGGGTACCGGATGCTGATCGGCGCCCGGCAGTCCGCGCACTTCCCGCGCAGCAGCACCCAGCCGAGCACCGGGACGTTGTGCCGGTTGCGGATGGCGTGATCGCAGTGCGGGCAGTGCGATCCGGGGTGCGAGAGCGACACGCCCCCGGGAACCCGGTGGATCACGACGTTCAGGAACGAGCCGATCGCGAGACCGAAAAGGGCGGCGATGCTGAGCAGCATGGCCGGCTCCTCTCGTACGCGTGGGGTTGTCGAGGTGGTGCCGGGTGGCGGCGCCGAGTGCGCCGCCACCCGTCGGGAGCGATGAATCCGGGAATCAGGCGCCGCAGTTGGCGGGCGTCGCCGGGGCGGCGGCCATCGACTTCACGGAGCCACCGACCGAGCTGTCGTACAGGTACCACTTGCCGGTGGTGCCGCCGGCGTTGCGGGCGCAGATCTTGTACGAGGTCGCGTTGGCGACGTACGCGTAGTACAGGATCGTCTTGTCCGACAGCGTGATCTTCTGCGAGCCGACCGAGATCGACGGCGTGGCGCCGGCGGTGTTGTCGCCCGAGGTGGCAGCCGGGTACGAGTTGCCGTTGTCGGTGTAGTACTGCTCGATCGCCGAGATGGCGCCGCGCACGTCGGACTGGGCCGACTTGTCGGCGGCTCCGGCCCGGTAGTTCAGGTAGACCGGGACGGCGATGGCGACCAGCACACCGATGATGACCACGACGACCAGGAGCTCGATGAGGGTGAAGCCCTCGTCGTCCTTCTTGGCGCGCAGCCGCTTAATGATGTCCTGCATTGGGGGTGCCTCCAGTATGGCGTCAGGGGTGTGGCGGGGATGGAACCTTTCGGGCTCGGGTGCCCGACGTCGACCGGAGGGACCGGCCGTACTTTTCACCAGGGCGTCAGTTGCTCTGGATGTTCTGGTAGATGGTGAACATCGGCAGGTACAGACAGATCACCATTCCGCCGACCACGGCTCCCATGACGAGGACCATGATCGGTTCGATCGATGCGGTCAGGGACTCGGCGGCGCTGTCGACTTCCCTGTCATAAAAATCGGCAACCTTGTCCAGCATCTGACTGATTTGGCCGCTTTCTTCGCCGACCTCGATCATCTGTGTGACCATCTCGGGGAAGATCTTGTGGCGGCGCAGCGCGGACGACATGGGCTGGCCCTCACGGACCGCCGCCTGCACGTCCTTCATCGCGTGTCCGATGACCTCGTTGCCGGTCGTCTCGCCGACCACGGCCAGCGCCTGCATGACCGGAACGCCGACGTTCAGCAGCAGGCCCAGGTTGCGGGAGAAGCGGCTCATCGCGAGCTTGCGGAACAGCGATCCGAAGACCGGGAGCCGCAGCTTGAACCGGTCCATGGTGAGCCGGAACTCCGCGCTCGTCCGTAGCTTGCGTTTCATGACCGTGCTGGTGCCGCCGACCAGGATGATGAACAGCGGGCCGATCCACCACATGTTGTGGCTGGCGTCGACCAGGAACTGGGTGATGCCCGGCAGCTCGCCGCCCAGGTTCTTGAACATCTGTTCGAAGATCGGAACGATGAAGATCAGCACGAGCGCGATCAGCACGAAGGTGAAGCCCAGCACGATCGCCGGATAGGTCAGCGCGCTCTTGATCTTGCCGCGGAGCGCCGCGTCCTTCTCCAGGCTGTCCGCGATCTGCTCGAGAGCGCGGTCGATCATGCCGCCCGCCTCGCCGGCCCGGACCATGGCGACCATCAGGCGGGGGAACTGCTTGTCGTGCTTGGCCATCGCCGAGGACAGCGAGACACCGCCGGCCACGTCGGTACGGACCTCGGCGACCGCCTTCTTCAGCGCCGGCGCCGAGGTCTGCTCCTCGAGGATGGACAGCGAGCGCAGCAGTGACATGCCCGACGAGGTCATCGTCGCGAACTGCCGCGAGAACACCGCCAGGTCCTTGAGCTTGGTGCGACCGCCCAGGCCCGGGATCTTCAGATCCGACTGCAGGCCCCGGCCGGCCGCGCTCAGCTCGAGCGGAACCTCACCGCGGGTCTTGAGCATGTGCATCGCCGCGGCCTCGTTGGCCGCCTCGACGGTGCCCTTCGTCTTGCGGCCCGTCGAGTCGATGCTGTTGTAGTGGAAGGTCTTGGTGGCCGGCATGCGATCACACCCGTCCGATCAGGCGCTTGAGCTCTTCCGCCGAGTGGCAGATCTCCAAGGCGTTCGGCATCGAGACCAGTCCCTCGCGTACGCGCTCGGCCAGGTGCTGATCGAAGGACAACATCCCCTCGTTGCCACCGGCCTGCATGAACGACGGGATCTGGTGGGACTTGCCCTCCCGGATCAGGCTCCGGATGGCCGGCGTCGCGGTGAGGATCTCGCTGACCACCACGCGGCCCTTGCCGTCCGACTTCGGCGCCAGCGCCTGGGTGACCACACCCTGCAGCGAGGCCGCGAGCTGAGCCCGGATCTGGAGTTGCTGGTGCGGCGGGAAGATGTCGATGACACGGTCGATGGTCTGCGTGGCGCTCTGCGTGTGCAGGGTCGCCAGCACCAGGTGACCGGTCTCCGCGGCGGTCAGCGCCGTCGCGGTGGTCTCCAGGTCCCGAAGCTCGCCGACCAGGATGATGTCCGGGTCCTGCCGCAGCGCGTGCTTCAGCGCCTGGGCGAAGGTCTGTGTGTCGGTGCCGACCTCACGCTGGTTCACCACGCTGCGCTTGTGCGGGTGGAGGAACTCGATCGGGTCCTCGATGGTGATGATGTGCGCGGCGCGGCTGCGGTTGGCCAGGTCCAGCACCGAGGCCAGCGTGGTGGTCTTGCCCGAACCGGTCGGACCGGTCACCAGCACCAGGCCGCGCGGCAGGTGGGCGAAGCGGGACACCGACTCCGGCATGCCCAGCTCGTCCAGCGGCTTGATCTTGTGCGGGATGGCCCGGAAGACCGCGCCGCACGAGTTGCGCTGGATGTAGAGGTTGCCGCGGAACCGGGAGACGCCGACGATGCTGTGCGCGAAGTCCATCTCGTGGTCGCGCTGGAAGACGTCCCACTGCTCGGCGTTGACCGCCGCGCGGGCCAGCAACGCGGTGTCCGCGGAGTTCAGCTTGCCGTAGCCGGGCAGCGGGCGCAGGCTGCCGTCCACCCGGATCATCGGCGGCGAGCCGACGGTGAGGTGCAGGTCGGAACCGCGCGACTCGACCAGCGAGACGAGCATGTGGTCGAGCATGGCCAGGTCGTCCGCCGGTACGGCGTCCACCGGCGCCGCCTGCTG
The DNA here is from genome assembly GCF_030269485.1 of Actinoplanes sp. NBRC 103695. Taxonomy (GTDB): domain Bacteria; phylum Actinomycetota; class Actinomycetes; order Mycobacteriales; family Micromonosporaceae; genus Actinoplanes. The sequence goes on from NZ_BSTL01000012.1 coordinate 191,796, forward strand.
CGGCACGTCGTGGTCGAGCTGGTACATCTGCGGCACCGACAATCTCTCGCGGGTTCTGACGCCTCCTCATTCGGCACGGACGAGCCGTGGTTTAGGGGCTATTCAGGGGATTTGGCCCGGCGCCGATCCGGACCCGGTAACGTCGTCAGATCGCGACCCGGGACACCTCGCGCACGCTGGTCAGCCCGCCCGCGGCCTTGGCCAGGCCGTCCGCGCGCAGGTCGTACATGCCCTGCGCGACGGCCACCTCGCGGATCTCGTTGGAGGAGGCCCGCCGGATGGTCAGCGACTCGATCTCCGCGGACACCGGCATCACCTCGTGCAGCGCGAGCCGGCCGCGATAGCCGGTGTTGGCGCAGTTCCGGCAGCCGACCGGGCGGTAGAGAATCTCCGGCACCGCCAGGTCCTGGTACGGCCAGCGCGCCCCGACCAGTTCCTCCTCGGTCGGCTGGTACGCCTCCTTGCACCAGTCGCACAGCCGCCGGGCGAGCCGCTGGGCCAGCACACAGTCCAGCGACGAGCCGACCAGGAACGGCTCGATGCCCATCTCGGTGAGCCGGGTGACCGCGCCGGGCGCGTCGTTGGTGTGCAGCGTGGAGAGCACCAGGTGACCGGTGAGCGACGCCTCGACCGCGATCTGCGCGGTGTGGCTGTCCCGGATCTCACCGATCAGCACCACGTCCGGGTCGGAGCGCAGGATGGCCGGCAGCACCGCGGCGAAGGTCAGGCCGGCCTTGGCGTTCACCTGCACCTGGTTGACGCCCCGGAGGCGGTACTCGACCGGGTCCTCCACGGTGATCACGTTGATCTCCGGGCGGCTGATCCGGCCCAGGGTGGCGTACAGCGTGGTCGACTTGCCGGATCCGGTCGGGCCGGTGACCAGCACCATGCCGTGCGGCTTGGTGAACGACTCGGCGAACCGGCTGAGGTTGTGCTCGGTGAAGCCCAGCTTGGTCATCTCCAGGTCAATGCCGCCGGTGTCCAGCACCCGGAGCACGATCTTCTCGCCCCACACCGTCGGCAGCGTCGCGGTCCGCAGGTCGACCGTGCGGTCCCGGATCAGCGCGGTGATCCGGCCGTTCTGCGGGATCCGCTTCTCGGTGATGTCGACGCCGGACATGATCTTCAGGCGCGAGATCAGCGCGGCCATGCCGTTGCGCGGGACGGTGTCCACCTCGTGCAGCACGCCGTCGATCCGGTACCGCACCCGCATGTCGTCCTCGGTGGGCTCCAGGTGCAGGTCGGATGCGCGGTTCTGGACGGCCTGCTCGATCAGGCTGTTCACGTACCGGACGATCGGGGCGTCGTCGGCGCCGGCCCCCTGCGCGGCCATCCCGGACTGGTCGTCCAGCGAGCTGTCGCCCAGGTCGCCGAGGTCGCTGTCCTCGCGCTGGAGGCGCTCGATGATCCGCCGGACCTCGCTGCGGGCCACCACCACCGGCCGGACCGTGAGGCCGGTGGCCGCCCGGACGTCGTCCAGCGCGACCACGTCGCCCGGGTCGGTCACGCCGACCACGATCTCGCCGTCGCTCATCGACAGGCCGAGCACCCGGTGCCGCAGCACCACCGGCAACGGGATGCGCTTGAGCGCGGCCGGGTCCGGGCTGTAGCCGACCAGGTCCAGCGTGTTGATGCCGAACGCCTTGGCCGCGGCCTCGGTCAGCTGCTCCTCGGTGACGACCGAGTCGTTGATCAGAACCGCGCGCACGGACCGGCCGCTGCGCAGCGCCTCGTCGGCCGCGGAATCCACCGCGGCCGCGTCGACACCGATCTGCTTCAGCGCATCCAGCAGCGGGCGAAAGGTCTGATCCACAACATCCTTCAAAGGGCGCGGTGCACGGCTAGCACAGCCGATTTTGCCCTTATTCGGACGATTGCGTGGTGGATAGCCGGAACGTGCGCCGATATGCCGTCGGGGACACCCCGATCGCCGCGTGCAGATGCTGGCGCAGGGCGGACGCGCTGCCCAGGCCGGTACGCCGGGCGACCACGTCCACCGGCAGATCGGTCGACTCCAGCAGCAGCCGCGCGTGCGTCACCCGCTGCTGGAGCAGCCAGCGGGCCGGGCTGAGGCCGGTCTCCGAGCGGAAGCGGCGGGTGAACGTGCGGACGCTCATCCGGGCGTGCCCGGCCAGCTCCTCCAGGGTGACCGTCTCGCCGAGCCGTTCCATCGCCCACTCCCGGGTGCCCGCCGTGCCGGCGCCGGCGGTGACCGGCACCGGGCGCTCGATGAACTGGGCCTGCCCGCCGTCCCGCCAGGCCGGCACCACACAGCTGCGGGCCGCCCGGTTGGCCACCTCGCTGCCCTGGTCGCTGCGCACGATGTGCAGGCAGAGGTCGATCCCGGCGGCGACCCCGGCCGAGGTCAGCACGTCGCCGTCGTCCAGGAAGAGGGCATCGAAGTCCCACTTCACCTGCGGATACAGCTGCCGGAAGACGTCCGCGTAGTACCAGTGACTGGCGGCCACGCGGTCGTCGAGCAGACCGGCCGCGGCGAGGACCGAGGCGCCGGTGCAGATCGAGACGATGCGCGCCTTGCGGGCGTAGGCGGCACGCAGCGCCTCGGCCACCGCCGGATCGACGGTGCCGAGCCGGGCGGGCGCGGAGCTCTCCCCGACACCCGGGACGATCACCGTGTCGGCGTCGGCGAGCTCGGAGAGGTCATGATCCGGTGTCACGGTGAAGTCGGCCGTGCTGCGAACCGGGCCGGGTCCGCACACCCGTACCCGATAGAGGGGTTGCCTGGTCGGCGTGCGTGCCGAGCCGAAGACCTGACGCGGAACGCCGAGGTCGAAAGCGACCACCCGGTCGAGGGCGAGGACGGCGATGCGATGGACCATGGCCTGATTCTTGCGCATCATGGCCTCCCGGCCACTCGTCGTTCCGTGCCGAATTCCGCAGACTTTGCTGGTGTCGAAGACCCACCGCATCCACCCCGCCTGGTTCGTCGCCGCCATCGCGTTCGTCGCGCTGGTCGGCGCCGCGGGCTTCCGGGCCACCCCGTCGGTCATGCTCACCCCGCTGCACGACGAGTTCGGCTGGTCGCTCGGCACCATCTCCGCCGCCGTCTCGGTCAACCTGTTGCTCTACGGCCTGACCGCGCCGTTCGCCGCGGCGCTGATGGACCAGTTCGGCATCCGGCGGGTGGTGATGTTCGCGCTGCTGCTGGTCTCGGCCGGGTCCGGGCTCACCGTCTTCATGACCGCGAGCTGGCAGCTGATCCTCTGCTGGGGTGTGCTGGTCGGCCTGGGCACCGGCTCGATGGCGCTGGCCTTCGTGGCGACCATCACCGGCCGCTGGTTCGTCAAGCACCGCGGCCTGGTCACCGGGGTGCTGACCGCCGGCGGCGCGGCCGGCCAGCTGGTCTTCCTGCCGGTGCTGGCCAACCTGTCGCAGAACTCGGGCTGGCGCACGGCCGCGCTCACCGTCGCGATCGCCGCCCTCGCGGTCGTGCCCCTGGTCCTCTGGCGCCTCCGCGACCGCCCCGCCGACCTGGGCGTCCTTCCCTACGGCGCGACCGCACCCATCGCCCCGGTCTCGTCTGCCGCCGCAGCCGCCGCCCCGGTTGCGCCGCCGTTGGCCCCGGTCACGCCGCCGTCGGCTCCGGTCACGCCGCCCGCCGGGAACGCCGCCCGCAACGCCCTGAGCGCTCTGCGGCAGGCCGCCCGCACCGGCCCGTTCTGGTTGCTGGCCGGCGGCTTCGCGATCTGCGGCGCCACCACCAACGGCCTGGTCGGCACCCACTTCATCCCCGCCGCGCACGACCACGGCATGGCGCAGACCACGGCCGCCGGTCTGCTCGCCCTGGTCGGCTTCTTCGACATCGTCGGCACCATCGCCTCCGGCTGGCTCACCGACCGCGTCGACAGCCGCCTGCTGCTCGGCGGCTACTACGCGCTGCGCGGCCTGTCACTGCTGGCCCTGCCGTCCCTCTTCGCGGCCACCGCCCATCCGAGCATGGTCGTCTTCATCCTCTTCTACGGCCTCGACTGGGTCGCCACGGTCCCGCCGACGGTCACCCTCTGCCGCGAATACTTCGGCGACCGGGGCGCGGTCGTCTTCGGCTGGGTCTTCGCCTCCCACCAGATCGGCGCGGCCATCGCCGCCGTCGTAGCCGGCACGCTGCGCGACCGCCTCGGCGACTACGACCTGGCCTGGTACGGCGCCGGCGGCCTGGCCATCGTCGCCGCCCTGCTCAGCCTGGCGTTGCTGGCCGGACGCCACCTCAAGCCGATCGCCCCCGGCATCGGCCTCGCCATCCCCGCCAAGTCCGCCTGACCCCTCGCCGACCCCGTCAGATCAAGATCAAGTGCTTTCTTTACCCGCGTCCGTCGGGGTACGGACCGTATGCTCCCGCGGGCACCGGGCGAGGGGCCCACCTGAACGGTGCCCCTCGCCCTTCCGGGTCCGTGCGCGCAAGACAGCAGACGGGCCACGGCCCGCGCCGCTGCCCACGGCCGCCCGCGCCGCGCCGCTGCCCCGCCGCTGCACCGCCGCGCCGCAGATCGAGCGTTCAGTCGACGCAGATCGAGCTTTAGGCTGTCGCGGATCGCGCGTTCGAGCGCCGCATATGTAAAGTTTCACCGCCGCATATGTAGAGTTTGGTGCTCGCGGATCGGGACCGGCGCCGATAGGATCAGGGTATGGCCACGCCCCATCTGATCCCACGTCGCGTCGCCGCACAGGTCGTTGCCGCGCTGGCCGACACCCGTGTCGTTCTGGTGAGCGGCGCACGCCAGACCGGCAAGAGCACCCTGGTGCGAGTCGTCGCCGGGGACCGCCTGGCCGAGCGTCGCGACCTCGACCGTCCCCAGGACCGGGCCGCCGCTCTCGCCGACCCGGTCGGCTTCGTCGACTCTCCCGAGCTGCTGGCGATCGACGAGATTCAGCGCGCGCCCGATCTGCTCCTGGCGATCAAGGCGTCGGTCGACGAGGATCCACGACCGGGCCGCTTCCTACTCACCGGATCGTCGCGCTTGTTCGGGATGATCGCCGCTCCGGACGCGCTGCCCGGCCGCATGGAGACGGTCGAGCTCTGGCCGCTGTCCCAGGGCGAGCTCGACGGCGGACCGGACGGCTTCGTCGACACCATCTTCACGCTCGGACCGGAGCTTCGTCACGAGTCGACGGTCACACGGGCCGACTACGCCGCACGTCTGGTGCGGGGCGGCCTGCCCGAGGCGGCATCCCGCGACGAGGCCAAGCGCCGCCAGAGGTTCTTCGACGCCTACGTCCAAGCGCTCATCGAGCGTGACATCAGGCAACTGTCCGACATTCACCACAAGGGCGAGTTACGCAAGCTGGTGCGGCTGCTCGCGGCCAGGTCGGCGACGATCATCGCGCCCAACGCGCTCGAGTCGGCCCTCGGCCTGAGCCGGTCGACGGTCGCGCGTTACTTTCAGGCCCTGGAGGAGATCTTCCTCATCAAGCGGATCCCCGGCTGGTCCCGCAACCTCGGCACCCGGGCCACGGCCGCCCCGAAGCTGGTCTTCGTCGACTCGGGCATCGCCGCCAACGAGATCGGTGTGGACGCTCGCGCCCTGCTCCGGCCCGGGGCACCGTTCGGGCCGCTGCTCGAGTCGTTCGTCATCTCCGAGCTCGCCCGCCAGCTCACCTGGTCCGAGCAGCCCGTCGACCTCTCCCACTACCGCGATCACAGCAAGTTCGAGGTCGACGCCGTCCTGGAGAACAGATCCGGCCAGGTGGTCGGCATCGAGGTCAAGGCGGCCACGACCGTCGGCCCGGCCGACTTCCGCGGCCTGCGCCGGCTGGCCGACCGACTCGGCGACGACTTCGTCGCCGGCGTCGTGCTCTACACCGGCACGTCGACCCTGCCGTTCGGCGACCGCCTACGCGCGATGCCGGTCAGCGCCCTCTGGCAGGTCCGATCCTGAACAGCAAGATCTTTCTAGGGGTCCGTGGCCAGGCGGGCGTGCAGGTGCATGTCGTGCCAGCCGTCGGCGTGCCGCATCTCGGCGCGCTTGGTGCCCTCGAGCGGGAAGCCCGCGGTCGTGGCCACCCGGCAGGACGGCTCGTTGGCGGTCGAGTGGGCGACCTCGATGCGGTGCAGGCCCAGCGTGCCGAACGTCCACGCGGACAGGGCGGCCAGCGCGCGCGGGGCGACGCGGCGGCCCCGGGCGGCGGGAAGCACCCAGTACGACACCTCGGCCAGCCCGAGCGGCAGGTCGATCCGGCGCAGGCTGATCTGGCCGGCGACGCGTCCGGCGTCCAGGATCGCCCAGCCGGCGCCGGACTCGGCCCGCCAGCGGCCCGGCCAGTGGGCGATCCAGTCGGCGGCCTCCTCGTTGGTCATCGAGCGGCAGTGCCAGTGGCGGATGCCCGGATCGGCGTACGCGGAGACCACGGTCGCCCGGTCGGACGGCAGCCACGGGCGCAGCGTCAGGCCGGCGTCGTGGATGTCCGGCTGGGTGCGCGCCTTCATCGTGCCGGGGCGCACGACGGGTTCGAGCAGGGACGGCACCTCAGTCCTCCAGTTCGACGACCTCGAGCAGGCCGCTGACGACCAGGATCTGGCGTACGCCGCCGCTCGGGCGCCGTAACCGGAACGCGATGCCGGCGTCCCGGGCCCGCTGGAAGCCGAGGATCAGCGCGCCCAGCCCGGTCGAGTCGATGAACGACAGATCGGACAGATCGACCACCACGGACCGCGGCCGATCGGCGATCGCCTCGGCCAGCGACGTCCGTACCTGATCGACGGTCAGCACGTCGACCTCGCCCGTCAGGGCCACGGTGGTGACGCCGTCCGCACGGTCCAGTCTGGCCACTACTTCCTCGGACAACGGAGAGGCCTTACCTTTCGTAGTGAACATGTCTCTGTGCGAGAGGGGCCCGTCGTGCCTATCCGTGGTGGACTGCCGCCGCGCAACCCGCGGTTCGCCGGTCGTGAAGACCTGCTGACCGACATCCGCGGGCTGCTCGGCAACGGTCCGGTGGCGCTCTTGCCGGCGGCGGAACACCAACTCGGCGGCACGGGACGTACCCAGCTCGCGATCGAGTATGCCTACCGTTACGCCGATACGTACGACCTGGTGTGGTGGATTCCCGCGGAACAGACCGCCGGGATGCGCGCCTCGCTGGTCGGACTGGCCCAGCGGCTGGGCCTGCCGGAGGCGCGGGACATCAACCGCACGCTGGGCGCGGTCCGCGACGCGCTGAGCCGGGGCGAGCCGTACCGGAACTGGCTGGTCGTCTTCGAGAACGCCAACCGCCCGGAGGACATCAAGCCCTACCTGCCCAGCGGCGCGGGCCACGTGCTGGTCACCTCGCGCAACCCGCGCTGGACGTCGGAGATCGCGCAGGCCGTGCCGGTGCCGGTGTTCGACCGCGCGGACAGTGTGGACTTCCTGCGCCGGCGCCTCGCCGACCTGAGCACCGCGGACGCCGAGCGCCTGGCCGACCGGCTGCAGGACGTGCCGATGGCGTTGCACCAGGCCGTCGCGGTGCGGCAGGCGGCCGGCTGGTCCACGGCGGAGTACGTGCGCCGCTACGACGAACGTGCCATGGAGCTCACCTTCCCCACCCCGATCCGGATCGCCTGGGGGCTGGCCTCGGACGCGCTGCGGGCCGCCTCGCTCCCGGCCGCGCAGCTGCTGGAGCTGTGCGCGTTCCTGGCCAGCGCGCCCGTCTCCTGGCAGCTGCTGTGGGCGGCACGCGGCCGGGACCTGCCCGCCGAGCTCGCCCCGACGGTCCGGCTGGAGCGCCGGCTGCGGGCCGCGATGCGTCTGATCGGCCGGTACGGGCTGGCCGACCTGGATCCCTCCGGCGAACGCCTGCTCGTGCACCCGCTGGTCCGCGGCATGCTCGGCCAGGAGCTCAGCTCGGACCGGCACTCCGCGCAGATGCGTGCCGTCCGCGGGATGCTGGCCGCCGCCGACCCGGGCGACCCGGACGCGCCGACCGCCTGGCTCCGGTACGCCGAGATCGTCCCCCACCTGGTGCACTCCGACGCGCTGGGCGGCGCCAGCGAGGAGTCCCGCCAGCTCGTCGTGCACTGCATCCGCTACCTGTACGCCAGCGGCGACTACGACTCCAGCCGCGACCTGGCCGCCCAGGCGGTGTCCCGGTGGAGTGACACCGTCGGCGAGACCGACGAGCAGACCCTGCTGGTCTCCTTCCACCTGGCCAACGCGCTGCGCGCGGTGGGCCGCATCCCGGAGGCCCGGGCGCTCAACTCGCAGACGCTGCGGCTGCAGCGCGAGGTGCTCGGCGGCGACGACGAGACCACCCTGGCCACGGCCAACAGCGTCGGCGCCGACCTGCGCATGCAGGGCCACTTCGAGCAGGCCCGGCTGCTGGACTCGGACAACCTGGTGCGCTACCGCCGGCTGTACGGCGACAGCTACCCGACCGCGATGCGCTGCGCCAACAATCTGGCCGCCGACCTGCGGCTGCTCGGCGACTTCCGGGGCGCCCGGGCACTGGACGAGCAGACCCTCAAGCACCGGTCGTCGGTGCTGGTGGAGAACCACCCGGAGATCATCTCGTCGCGCGGGGCGCTGGGCTTCGACCTGGTCGGGCTGGGCGACTTCGCCGGCGCCGCCGAGGTGCTCGGGCTGCCGCACGGCCTGGACGCCGACCACCCGATGGTGCTGCTGCTGCGCCGGTACGTGGCCCTGGCCGCCCGCCGCCGCGGCCAGGCGCACGCCCGCAAGCTGGCCGAGGCCAACGTGGCCCGGTTCCGGCAGCGCTTCGGCGACCTGAACGCGGAGACGCTCGGCGCGATCGTCGGGCTGGCCAACTGCGCCAAGGTGGACGGCGACCTGGACGGCGCGCATCGGCTGCTGGAGCGCGCGGTGGCCCGCTACCACGCGGTGCTCGGCGACGACCACCCGTTCACGCTGGCCGCGGCGGCGAACCTGGCCGGAGTGGTCCGGGCGAGCGGGCGGTTCGCGGAGGCGCGGACGCTCGACACCGAGGCGCTGGTCGGGTTGCGCCGCAGCGTCGGCCCGGACCATCCGTTCACGTTGTCCTGCGCGAACGGACTGGCCGCCGACCTGCGGCAGACGGGGGAGGGGCAGCAGGCGCGGGAGATCGCGGCGGACACCCTGGTGCGCTCGCGGACGGTGCGCGGGTCGGATCATCCGGACACCGCCGCCTGCGCGTGGAACGTCGCCTTCGACGCCGGCGACGAGACCGCCCTGGAACAGGAGATGACGGCGCTGACGAAGGCGTACGGGGAAAATCATCCGATCTTGACCCGCGCTGCCGCAGGCGAACGTCTGGAGACCGAGATCGACCTACCGCCCTTGTAGCGCTTCCTGACGGGTCAGCAGATCGGTGAGCTCACCGGCCGGCATCGGCTTGGCGAAGTGGTAGCCCTGTGCCTGCGCGCAGTCGAGCTCGCGGAGCCGGGCCGCCTGCATCGCGTCCTCCACGCCCTCGGCGACCGGCGACAACCGGAAGGTGCGGGCGATCTGCAGCACCGCCTCGGCGACCGACGCGCCCGACGTTCCCTGCATCGCGGCGACGAACGAACGGTCGATCTTGACCACGTCCACCGGCAGCGTGCCCAGGTGGCTGAGCGACGAGAAGCCCGTGCCGAAGTCGTCCAGCGCGATCCGGACGCCGAGGGTCTTCAGCGAGCTCAGCACCCGCGCCGACTCGGCCAGGTCGGTCAGCGCCACCGACTCGGTCAGCTCCAGCACCAGCAGGTGCGGCGGCAGGCCGGTGCGCTCCAGGACGCCGCCCACCTCCTCGACCAGGTCGGGGCGGCTCAGCTGGGAGGCGGACAGGTTGACGTTCAGCTCGAAGCCGGGCAGCGCCTGCTGCCAGCCGGCGGCCTGCAGACAGGCCTCCTCCAGCACCCAGCCGCCGATGCGGGGCAGCAGGCCGATCTCCTCGGCCAGGTCGAGGAAGGCGGCCGGGGCGAGCAGCCCCCGGCTCGGGTGCCGCCAGCGGACCAGCGCCTCCACGCCCACTGTGCGCTCGCCGGCCAGGTCGACGATCGGCTGGTAGTGCACCTCGAACTCGTTCGCGTCGGCGGCCCGGCGCAGGTCGGCCTCGTCCCGGCGGCGCTGCTCGGCGAGCGCGAACTGGGCCGGGTCGAACCGCCGCGCTACGCCCTTGCCGTCGGCCTTGGCCTGGTAGAGCGCCACGTCGGCGTCGCGCATGACCGCGTCCACGGCGACGCCGCTGCCCCGGGCGAACGCGATGCCGGCGCTGGCCCGGATGCTCAGCACCTCGTCGCCGATCTCCAGCGGCGCGGCCAGGTCCCGCAGGATCCGGTTGGCCACCGTGTCGGCGATGGTGTCGTCGGAGAGCCGGGGCAGCAGCACGACGAACTCGTCGCCGCCCAGGCGGGACACGGTGTCGTTGCCGCGCACGTTGGCGTTGAGCCGCTCGGCGGTCTTGACCAGCAACTCGTCGCCGGCGGCATGGCCGTACGCGTCGTTGATCTCCTTGAAGCCGTCCAGGTCCACAAGGATCACCCCGGTGATGGTGTCGTCGGCGTCGGAGAGCACGTCGGTGGCGTGGTTGATGAAGAGCTTCCGGTTGCCCAGCGCGGTGAGCGGGTCGTAGTGGGCCTGCCGGGTCAGGATCGCGCGCTGCTTCGACAGGTCGCGCATCAGCCGGTCGTTGGTGCGGGCGCCGAGGAACTGGCGCAGCAGGATGATCGCCGAGACCACGATGATCAGTCCGGTGAGCTCCGTGGTGACCTGGCCGTCGTGGTAGTGCCACCAGCCGGCCATCAGCACGGCCGATGCGATCGGGGCGTACTGCAGCAGCGGCCAGCGGCCGGCCAGCACGATCACGCCGATCCCGAGACACAGCACCACGCCGATCGGAACCAGCAGACTGCCACGCTCACTGCCGGGCGCGGCGAACAGCACCGGCCAGGTGAGCATGAGCAGAGACCCGAAGATCATGGCCGCGTCGACCACCCGGCGTACGCGGTCCATTGCCGTGCTCTGCCCCATGGCTCTCACCTCCGAGCGACCACATCGGTCCCGGACGCGCCCACTTGAGAAGTGTCAGCCGACAATCCAGTCGACCACCGCCACCGCGTCGCTCCCGGCCGCCACCAGAGCGGCAACCTCTTCGGCCCGCGCACCCACCCCACCGGCGATGATCAGTGCGGTCAATTCAAGATCGAGATCTTTGCCCGTGTACGCGTGCCGAACTGTCCCGTTATCACCCGCGAGGAGAGCGGTCTCGACGGTCCGGTTGTCGATCTTGCGCGGGTCGCGGCCACCGCCACCGCCCCCACCCCTCTGGGCGGGCGTCAATGTAGCGCTCGGGTCCGACAGTTCGGCCGAGTTATCCACAGGCGCATCCCGGCGCAGCAGGGCGTGGATCTCCCTCAACCGCGGACTGTGAGACAGGGCACGCCGGTCGTCGGTGACCAGGCGGGACGTCACCGGAGGCGGCGGGTCACCGCGTCGGTAGGCGGTCAGCAGCGCATCGACATCCGGGCGCATGTTGCGAAGCCGCCACCGCACGTAGTGGTCGTCGTTGGCCACCCGCGCCAGACGGGTGATCCGCGGGTCGGCGGGCTCGGCCAGCCACGGCCGGACCTCGTCGAGCAGCGCCCCGGTGAAGCGGCGTCCCGCGGCGGTCAGCCGGACCGTGGCCAGGAGGCGCTCGGCCGTCGTCGCCACCGCCTCCCGCCAGCGGCAGAACTCGAACGTCGCCAGCGGGTCGCCGCCCGCCCGGGACTCGGTCCGCCAGAAGCGGGTCACGGCCAGGTAGGCGTAGGCGCCGTGCAGGATGCCGGAGGTCGGCCGCGGGTCGTCGCGCCACGGCGAGTAGCCCCGGGCGCGCGGCTCCTCGTGCAGGTCGAAGAGGTAGGCGGTCGCGTTCAGCAGGCTGTGCTGGGCCTCGTGGAGCAGGGCCACCGCCAGGCCGGTCGGGTCGGCGGGGCGGGACATCGCCACCGCTCCGAAGGCGTCCGCCGACGTGGCGCTGATCCCGGCCGCGCCGGCGTCGGACTCGACCGGGACGATGCAGGTCAGCACGTCGGCCAGCCGGTGTGCGGCCGGTCGGTGGCGGGTGACCAGCAGGCGCCACGCGTCGCTCAGGCACCGCTGCCAGTGGTCCGCCTCGGCGTCGGTGAGCGGTGGCGACGGCGTGAGTCCCAGCAGGCCTCGGCGCTCGTCGCGGTCGTCCAGGCGTACCGAAATGATGATCTTGTCGTGCTCGGCCGTCAGAAATCTGACGGCTGGGCGCTCGGCCGGCGCCGGCCAGGTGATCCGGTTGCGCAGGCGTGCGGCGGCCCACGCTCCGAGGAGTGGGTCCGCAAGATCAATTTCCGGGTACGCCTCGACGGCGAGCGCCCGCAGCAGGAGCAGGTTCCGGCCGCGCTGTCCTCGCCGCAACTCATCGATCACGTGGGGTGACGGACGGCCCGCGCCCAGGGCGGTGAAATCGCTGTCGGTGAGCGCGTGCCGCCGCACGTCAGAGCGCCGAGTTGAAGCCGGCGATCGGCTCGTCCGGGTCGCTCAGGTCGTCCGCCAGTCGTCGCAGCGAACGGCTCAGAACTGATTCGTCACCCTTCGTGAGCTGGGTGAGTTCTGTGAGGGTCAGCCCGGAGACATCGACCATCTCCGAACGCCACTCCGCGATGTGCTCCTGGTCGGTCAACGCGGCTCCTTCCGCCGATCGGATACTTGCCGGACGGCAATCGTCAATGTATTGCCTGGCCCGGTTCCGCATCCGTCCCCGGTCCCGGCGCCTCCGACGCGAATGTGAAACCGCGCCCAGATTACGTAGCGGTCGCCAGGTCGGGTGACCTCATGGCGCGTCCGCACACCGGGTCACCGGGGGTTGCGCGTCCGTGATCTCATAGGACGCCAACACAGGATGAAAGTCGGCAACGGAGGACAAACTGTGCTTGGTCGCAATCTGGACGACGCGGAGGCGCCAGAGCGTTCGTGGAGCTCCGAGCCTTCCGGGCGCGCGGAGGCGACGGCCACGCTGGCCGACCGGGTGGCACGGCTGGAGGCGGCCGCCACCGGCGGGGACGGCAGGATTCGCGTACGCGTGGACAGTGGCGGCGCGATCATCGAGCTGGTGCTGCCCGACGCCGAGCTCGCGGCGGAGATCATGCGCACCATCCGGCGGGCTCAGGCCGGGTTGGCCGAGGCGGTCGAGGTGGCCGTCACCGAGACGGTCGGGCTCGAGTCGGAGACCGGACGCGCGGTTCTGCAGAGCTTCGCGCAACGGTTCCCGGCGGTGCCGGACGACGAGCCGGTCGCGCCCGTGATGCCCTCGCCGCCGCCGTTCCCCACGTTCCAGAGCAAGCCGTCATTACCGCATCAGTCGCCCGGGAACGGTTTCGAGAGTGGGCGGGACAGCCGAGCGCGCTGAGCGGACCGGGCGACCGACCGTTACGGTCGGTTCAAAGGTGACAAACTTTTCGAGAGGGGACGGGAAGTAGTGAGCACACCGCTGCCGAGCCGCGGGCCTGCGCCGCCGGTGGAGAGCATGGACAACGCCGAGCTGGCGAGGTTGATCGAGTCGGAGCACCCGTACCGGGGGAAGGCGCTCTTCGAACTCTCCGACCGGATAGCGCACGACGACGACGCGGCGACGAAGGTGGCGATGCTCAGCCGCCTGTCCTCGCTGCGGACGGCGCGGCTCTTCGACCGGGTGTCGCTCGCCTGGTCCGGGATCATCGCGCTGCTCGCGGCGGAGACGGCGCACTCGCGGTCCTCGGCGTACGAGGCCTTCTACGCGCTGGACGCGGCCGAGCAGCGGGACATGCTCGACTATCTGGAGGTCACCGCGATCGAGGAGGCCCACCCACGCATAGCGTGAGCGGGCCTCGGGTGAGAGTGTCGGGTGCGGGGTCAGGCGACTACTTTGACGTCTTTCCAGAAGGCGACCCGGTCGCGAACGGCCTTGGCGTCCGGTTTCGGCTCGGGGTAGAACCAGACCGCGTCAGCGGTGACGTGGTCACCGGACTCGAGCGTGTAGTAGGACGCTTTGCCCTTCCACGGGCAGACGGTGTGCGTGTCGGAGGGGCGCAGCACTTCCTCGCGCAGCGAGCCGCGCGGGAAGTAGGTGACGCCCTCGACAACCACGGTGTCGTCGCTCTCGGCGATGATCTCGTCGTTCCAGATGGCCTTCGGCATGGATCGAACGTAGCGCGTGTGACGCCCGCGGTCCGATATGCGGGGTTTATTCAGCTCCGCGGGGTGAATCGCGGTGCGTCGCACGGACATTGCCGGTCCGGTGCGCGAAGATCTAGTGTCGACCGGCGAACCCCCCCGACGAAGGCTGCCGAGATGACCCGCCAGAGCACGCTGCCCAGCCTGCGAGAGCAGGCACGGCACGCCCTGCTCCTGCTGGGCGTGCCCGCACCGGCGCGTCTGGTGGCCGAGGTGCACGCGGCTTTCTTCGACGGCGACCTCTCGGTGCCGGGGCTGGCCACGCTGATGCGTGAGGACGAGCGGTCGCGCACCCAGCCGCCACCCTTCTTCGTCTGCCCTGCTCTGCAGCATGATCTGACGGCGTCGCGCGGGATCGTCACGCTCTCGACCTGGTCGGTGGAGGACAGGCTGAGCTCGCCCGCGCTGGCCCGGGCCCACGCGCTGGTCGCGACCGTGCGCATCGCGGAGTTCGCCGCGGTTCGCTCGGGTGCCGGCTCCTGTGCGCACGAGCTGCTGCGCCGGCTGGCCGCCGACGTACCCGGCGGTCCCGAGGCACTCGACCTCGCCGAGGCCGCCCGTGCCGCGCTGGACGACCCGGCACTGGCCGCTGCCGCCGCCGCGGAGGAACCGGCCCGGCTGGCCGCCCTCGCCCGCGCGGAGCACCTCGACGAGCGCCACCGCCTCTTCGGCGTCCCCGCCCTGCCGCACCAGCGGGGGCCCGCGTGACGGGCGCCATCCCGCGTCAGCCTGCGCAGACCACGCCCTCGGCCGACCGTGCTCGCCCCGCGCCACCCTCGGCCGACCGTGCTCGGCCGGCGCCGCCCTCGGTCGATCCCGCGCTCGAGCGACTTCGCGGGTCTTCGCCTCGGAAGCGGCACAACGCTCGCACCATCGCCGCGCTGACCAGCAATCCCGGCTGCAACCGGCGCGCCGTGCTGGACGCGGCCGGCATCGACAAGCCGAAACTCTCCGAGCGGGTCGGGTTCCCCGGCCAGTTCGGCCAGTCGCGGTTCGCCCTGGCCCGCGGCAACGGCTTCGAGGCCATGCTGAAGGCCGACGAGGGCGCCCTGCTGCTCACCGCCCTGGGCTACCCGGCGCTCAAGGTCGGCTACGACGACCTCGGCGCCGACGCCGACGAGACGCTCGCCCAGCGCCACGCCCGCACCCGGGAACTGCTCGGCGACGAGGCCGGCGCCGCCCTGATCGACCACCCCCTGCTCATGCTGGACGTGGCCGGCCAGACCGTCTTCCTCGAACCGGACCTGATCGCCTTCCAGCGAGCCGGCCGCCTGCAGGTCGTCGAGATCAAGTCGTTCGCGATCATCGACGGCCAGGCGGACAGCGCGAAGGTCTCCGCCGCGGCCACCCAGGCCGCCGTCTACGTCCTCGCCCTGCGCAACCTCCTCTCCTCGCTCGGTCAGGACCCGGGCCTGGTCAGCCACGAGGTCGTGCTGGTCTGCCCGGAGAACTTCTCGTTCAGCCCGGTCGCCGTCGTGCTGGACGTGCGCAAGCAACTCGCCACCCTGCGCCGCCAGCTCGCCCGCATGGCGTCGGCCGCGACCCTGGTCGCCGCGCTGCCCCCGGACACCTCGTTCGACCTCGCGCTGCCGCCGGAGACGCTGGCCAACGCCCTGGCCGGGGTGTCGGCCCGCTACGCGCCGGAGTGCCTCTCCGCCTGCGAGCTGGCCTCCTACTGCCGGAACGAGGCCGCGGGCACGACAGCCGCGCTGGGCCGCCCGGTCCGCGACGCGCTGGGCGGGATCGCGACGGTGGAGGAAGCGCTGGCCCTGGCCGGTGGCGCCCGCCCGGCGAACGAGGACCAGGCCGAGGCGGCCGCCCTGCTCCGGACCGCCGCGCGGTTGCGCGCCGAGGCGCTGGGGGCGCCGCCTCCGTGAGCACGCTGACCGCCCTCGCCCGCGCCCAGGCCGTCGCGTCGGGCGAGGCCGAACCAATCGCCACCGTGCGCCACCTGCACCTGCACCGAAAGCCGTTCGTCCTGGTCCCGCTGACCATGGCCGGTGAGGCCAATGCGCCGCTGGCCGCCCTGGCCGGCGCCTCGCAGATGTCGCCGACTCTGCTGGTCGTGCCGCAGCCACGCAACCGCGACCAGCGTTTCCGCTTCGCCTCCGAGCTGGCCGAGGTGCTCCTGCCGTACGTGGACTCGTTCACCGGCATGGCCGAGCCGATCGCCGTCGACCGCGGCCGTGACGTGCGGTACCGGTTCACCGACGCGCCGCAGCTCTGGGTGCCGAACACCGGCGGCGTCGAGTTCGTCAAGCTGCTCGGCCGGTCGACCCGTTTCCGGCGTACCGACGGCGATTACCCCGTGCCGCCCGGCGTGCCGCTGCTCGGCCGGTGGCTCACCTATTTCGGCCAGGCCGCCGAGATGCCCGGCTCGTCGCTGCTGCTGAACATGGTGCAGGCCCTGGGGCTGCACTGGGCCACCGGGCAGAGCGGCGCCGAGGACGCGCAGCTGGCCGCCCAGCTGGCCTGGATCTCGCCGCCGCCCGGGATGACCGGCCGCGACGCCGCCCGCGCCGCGGAGGGCGCCGCAGCCGGCCCGGCCACCGACCCGGAATTCGACAACAAGGTGCTCGCCCCGCTGATGGAGGCGGACGACGTGCCCGGGCTGACGACGGCGCTGCGCGACGTCCTGCAGCCGGTGTGGGACCAGATGTGGCACGCGCTGTCCCTGCTGCGCGCCCTGCCGCCGGGCGCACGGGTGGCGTCGCGGTGGGACGCCGACCGGGACGGCTTCTCCGCCTACGTCGCCGGGATCGAGGAGGGCCTGCCGCCGCAGCCCCGCCGGGACGGGCCGGTGGCCGCGGCGTCCCGGCTGCACCGGCTGGAGAACGCGGCCACCCGGTACGGCGTCCAGCGCGCCCTCGACGACCCGCTGGTGATGGCCGAGCACCGGCTGACCGGCGCCGCTTTCGCCGGGGTCGTGACGATGGCGAAGGACGACCGGGTCGACGAGACCGGCAAACGCCCGGTGCTGCGGCCGCGCATCATGGTCGCCACCACCGAGCCGGTACGCGTGGAGGCCGGCGCCAACCTGACCTCCCCGGCCCGCCCCGCGCAGAAGGCCAAGGTCGTCTCGATCACGCCCACCCCGGACGGGGCCGACGTGCTGCTGGAGCTCTCCGGCGGGATGGGCCGCAAGCTGGTGGCCGAGCCCGGCAGCGTCCCCGCGGTCGGCGAACGCCTCCTGCTGACGACGTTGAGCGACGCCTTCCGCCCCGGCGCCGCCTTCCCCGACCCGGCACAGACCCCTTGGACTCACGGCGGTCCGGTGGTTGAGTGATGGTGTGTTCGCCGTCACTCTGGACGAGTACCGCTGCGTGAGCCTGGCGTTCAGCCCCGACGCGACCCTGCTCGCCATCGGCGGCTCGAACGGCCTGGTCGGCCTCTGGCGCGTGGACACCGGCCGGCCGCTGCGCCATTTCGTGCACGATCTGCTCGGCAGCCCTGTCCGCGCGGTCGCCTTCGCCCCCGACGGCAGCCTGCTGGCGGCAGCCGGCGGCGAACACCTCAAGGTCCGTGACCTGCGCACCGGCCGGCTGATCCTCAAGCGCCAGCACCCCGCCGACCTGACCGCGGTCGCGATCGACGGGACCAGCACCCGCATCGCGACGGCCTGCGCCGACGGAACCGTGCGCATCTGGACGCGCCGGGGTGTATTGACCAGCCAGGAGCCGAACGCCTGCACGGCCGAGACCAGCCGCCTGAGCTTCGACGGCGACCGGCCGGTGCCCGCGGCGGAGACCGGAGACTCGATCTCGTCCGCCGACGGCCGGTGGATGGCGACCATCACCGACACCGGCGCCGGGGTGCGGGTGCGTTCGGCGGTGCCCAAGCCACGCGCTTCCTGATCAGGCTGTCGGCCACGCGGCTCATGATCAGGACCGGGCCACGGTGCCGAGGTGGGCGAGGATCGCCTGGTTGGCCTCCCAGCCGTCCGGGAACTTGACCGGGACGTTGAGGTGGACCGGTTCCGTCGAGGGATGCGCGTCGAGCAGGTCGGCGATGCCGGCGCGGGCCACGACCACGCACGCGTTGCGGTGCCGGGAGGTCAGCACGCACAGCCGGCCGGACTCCAGGTGGAACGCGGTCGCGTCCTGCCGGCCGGACAGCGGATGCAGGACGACCGTCAGGTCGTACTCCCGGCCCTGCAGCCGGTTTGCCGTGTCGACCGTGACGCCGGTGGCCTCGGGCGGCAGGCACGCCCGGATCGCGGCGGCCTGGTCGCGGTGCGCCGCGCCGATGGCCACCCGGCCCGGCGTCAGGGGTGCGGCCTCGGTGTGCCCGCCGCGCGCCAGCGCCCGGGCCGCGAGCTGGGCGCAGGCCGCGGCCGCCTCGGCGTCGGTGCGCACGGTGAACCGTGCCGGTAGCTCGTGCAGCCCCCACCCGGTCGCGGCGGCCGTGTCGAGCACCTCATCCAGCGGCGACCCGGCCGGCCTGCTGAAGGACAGCGTGCGGTCGCCCGGCCCGGTGCCGGACCGGAAGCCGGTGAACGGGTAGAAGGCCTCGGCCACGACCGGCGCGGCGGACGCGGGCAGCCGCCAGGACACCGGGAGCCGATGCACCGGAAGGTCGGGGTTGTGCCGCAGCAGCACCGCGACCGCGCTCTGCATCGGATCCCACGACAGGCCGGTCCACCGGTCGACCTCGACCGTGGAGAACGGGTCGAGCTGACCGGGGTCGCCGACGAACAACGCCCGGGCGAACCGCGCCGCGACGCGGAGCAGGGCGTCGGACCGCATCTGGTACGCCTCGTCGACGATCGCCCACGGCCACAGCCCCTCGGTGACCGTGGCCCACTTGGCGGCCGTGCCGATGGTGATCAGCGGGCTGCCCAGGTCGCCCACCTTGGCGCCCACCCGGCACCGCGGATGGTTGCGCACCCGCTCGGCCGGCACGTAGTCGACCGCCGACAACCGGCCGACGGGCAGCTCGGGCGACCGCACGCCGAGCCGGTCGATGAGGTCGTCGACCTGCTCGTTCGTCTGCGCCACGATCATCAGGGGCTCACCCGCGGCGGCCAGCTCACCGGCCGCGCGAACGACCAGAGTGGACTTGCCGGCGCCGGGCGGCGAGTCGACGACCACGCCGCGGTGGTCGCCCTCGGCGAGGTCGGCGAGGACCGCGCCGATGACCTGGTCGGCCTCGGCGGATGGGCTCAGGGGCAGCGTTGCGATGGGCACGGACAGGACGGTAACTCGGACCTCCGACAGTTTCCCGCAACGCTGTGGAAAACCTCTGCGGCTACTTTTAGTAGACGTCCCCGGTGCGGAACGTGAGGTACCGGCCCATTCTGCGACCGCGCCGCGGCGAGCCGGCGGCGCTGCATCACCTCGATCCGCCGGCCGCGGCGAGCATCCTGCCGATCTTCGAGATGGAGTCCGGCCTGGACCTGGCGCCGCTGATCCGTCGGTTCCCACGTGCCGCATTCGCTGACTCCGGACTGACGGCTTGTTCCTGTCGTACATTTGTTCTAATGTCCCTCACCGCGGCGCTCGCACACGCCCGGCACGGCATCCCCGTCGTGCCGGTGCACGCCCCTGCCGCGGACGGAGGGTGTTCATGTGGCAGACCCGGTTGCGACCGGCCCGGAAAGCATCCGCTGCTGCGCCACGGGCTGCGCGACGCGAGCACCGACCCGCGGCGGATCGAGATGTGGTGGGACAGGTGGCCGACGGCCAACCTGGGCCTGGTCACCGGCGTCGTGATGGATGTCGCCGACGTCGACTCGGTGACCGGGTGGCACGCGCTGCGCCACCTCTTCGGAGGCGCGATCCCCGCGGGGCCCGAGGTCCGCACCGGCGGCGGCGGGTGGCATTTCTGGTTCAGACCTCTGGGGTACGGCAACCGGGTGCGCCTGCTGCCCGGTCTCGACTGGCGAGGAGCCGGCGGCTACGTGATCGCCCCGCCGTCACGGCACGCGAGTGGTTCCGCCTACTCCTGGGTGCGCCGGCCGGGTGGCGTGCTGCCCGACGCCTCGGACACGTTGCGCGAGCTGGTGCGCGGTCCGGCGTACGAGCCGCCGGGCGGAGCGATCGGCCACCCGGAGCGCTATGCCGAGGCGGCCCTGACGGCATCCGTCGAACGCGTGGCGAACGCCCCGGCCGGCACCCGCAACGACACGTTGAACCGGGCGGCCTTCCGGCTCGGCCGCCTGGTGGGCGGGGGCCTGCTGCGGTCGGCCGACGTGCGGCGCGAACTGGAGACCGCGGCCTGGCGCTGCGGGCTGGGCCGGGCCGAGACGCGGGCCACGATCCACTCCGGGCTGACCGCCGGCATGCGCTCACCGGCCATCCCAGCCCCGCCACCGCCCATAACCGGACTGAAGGCTCTCTGATGGGGTCGAGAGGGCGTGGCGTGACGATCCGTGAACGGCCAGGATGGAACGCGTGACTCACGAGCGCAGACTGAAGGCGTACGAGGTCGAGATGCCGGTCCGGGCCGGTCGCGATCGGGTGTGGGAGGCGGTCAGCAAGCCGCCGGTGCTGCACCGATGGTTCGGCTGGGACTACGTGGGACTCGACGCCGAGATCCAGCAGATCTTCGTGAAAGCGGTGACGCGGGTCGCCCGGGAGAAACGGATGGGCTGGGCCGACGGCTCCTATCTGGAGATCATCGGCGACGCCGGGCAGAGCGTGGTGCGCGTGGTGCGGGAAGGGCCGCCGGCGAGCGGTCCCGACCACTTCGACGCGATCGAGGAGGGGTGGAAGGCCTTCCTGGTGCAGTTGCGCTTCCTGCTCGAGCACAACCCCCAGGGCGTACGCCGGACGATCTACCTGACCGGCGAATGCACCGGCGGGGAGGCACTCGGGCTGGCCGACACCGGATGGCAGCGGGTCGGCAGCCGCGTGGCCTGGACCGTCGACCCGGACGGGCATCTCGTGGTGACGGCGGGCAACCGGCCGCTGGACGCGTCGCCGCCGAACGCCATGCAGATCATCGTGTCGACCTACGGGCTGTCCGACGCCGAGTTCGAGACCTGCCGGGACGGGTGGGCCAAACGGTGGGCGGCCACCGCCGAGGGCGCGATAGTGACGGTGGCCGGTTCACCCGATCCGGCCGGGTGACGGGCCCGATTCCAGCCGAGGGGACGGGGCCGAGGGGACGGGATAGCCTCGCGCGGTGGATGAGCGAAGCGATCGGATCGCCGGCGTGCTGGTCGGCGGGGCCTGCGGGGATGCCCTCGGTGTGCCGTACGAGTTCGGCAGCCGGGCGCTCGCCGGGGAGCCACGGATGCTCGGCGGCGGGCTGGGCGACTACGCGCCGGGGGAGTACAGCGACGACACCCAGATGGCGGTCTGCGTCGCGGAGGTGGCGGCGACCGGCGCCGACCTGCGGGACTCGGAGGCGCTCGATCTGATCGCGGCCAAGTTCCTGCGCTGGCGTGCCGAGGGCGCCACCGACATCGGCGTGCAGACGGCGCGGGTGCTCGACTCGGTGATCGGCCGGAACACGGTCGGCCTGGGCGCGGCGATGGCCGCGGCCGCCCAGCAATTGCATGCGGAGACGGGACGGTCGGCGGGCAACGGGTCGCTCATGCGTACCGGGCCGGTCGCTGTCGCGTACCTCGACGACCCGGCGGGGCTGGCGGAGGCGGCACGGGCCGTCAGCGAGCTCACCCATCGCGATCCGCTCGCCGGCGAGGCGTGCGTGATCTGGTGCGAAGGGCTGCGGCGGGCGGTGCTGGACGGGACCTTCGACGGGGTGCGGGCCGGCGTCGAACTGCTTACGGCCGAGCGTCGGCAGCAGTGGGCCGGGTGGCTCGACGAGGCCGAGCGGTTCCCGCCTGATCACTTTCCGAACAACGGGTTCGTGGTCACCGCGTTGCAGGCGGCGTGGTCGGCGATCACCCGCACGCCCGAGGACGATCACTTCCGGAAGGCGACCTCCGCTGCCGTGTACGCCGGCAACGACACGGACACCGTCGCGGCGATCGCAGGGGCGCTGCTCGGCGCGCGGTGGGGAGTGTCGGGCATTCCGGAGGAATGGCTGCAGGTGGTGCACGGGTGGAACGGCTATCGGGCGGCCGAGCTGATGCGCCTGGCGCTGCGCGTCGCCGGCTGATGCTCGCTGGTAGCACGGTCAGGATCGGATGCCGCGGTTGTCCACAACCGATGTCTGTCCACAGGCGGACGACCGCCGGGGTGCCACGCCGATAGCGTGGGCGCATGTTCGACGGAGACGACCTGGACGCCGCGGAGCAGCGGGTGGACGAGTGGCAGGCCGGCCTGGAGCGGCGGGCGGCCGAGGCGCGGGAGCTCGCGTCCCGGCTGGCCGGGCTGACGGCGTCGGCGCGGAGCGAGGACAAGCTTGTCACGGTCACCGTGGACGCGACCGGCCTGACCGGCCTGGAACTGGCCGAGGGCATCCGGCGGCGCCCGGCCACGGAGACCGCGGCGGCGATCCTCGCCACCATGCGGGAGGCGCGGGTGAAACTGACCGCCGCCGCCACCGTGGTCACCGAGGAGACGGTCGGCGCCGACTCCGAGACGGGCAAGGCCGTGATCGCCTCGTACGCGGCTCGCCATGGCTGAGCAACTCGGGGTGCGGCCCGCTGACCTCGTGACGCACGCCGGCGCGGTCGAGAACATCGCCGGGCGGGTGGACACGGCGGCGCGGGCCGGTGCGGCCACACGAGCCGGCAACGAGGCGTACGGGAAACTCTGCACGATGGTGCCGGTCCTGCTGAACGTTCTGCAGGACACCCTGGTCGACGGCATCGGATCGGCGGCGGAATCGTTGCGGGACACCGGTTCCCGGCTGCGCGCGACAGCCACCGACTACGAGACGACGGATGCCGGGAACGCCTCGGCGGTGCGGTCCTCGTCCGCCCCCAAGGCAGGCGCGCCGGGCTCATGAGCGAGCCGAGCCCGTGGGCCGGTGTCTGGATCGCCGAGGACATCGAGCTCATCGCGCAGGGTGCGCGCGACGGAAACTGGGTGGACGGCGCCATCGGCGTGGTCAGCACCGGCCTGGACGGACTCGCGCTGATCTCCGACCCGGTCGGCGCCCTCCTGCAGTACGGCATCGCGTGGCTGATCGAGCACGTCAAGCCGCTGTCCGAGGCACTCGACTGGCTGGCCGGCGACCCGGCGGCGATCGCCGCGCACGCGCAGGCCTGGCGCGGGGCGGCGGCGACACTGGCCGCCGAGGCGGAGGCGCTCGGCCGGGCGGTACGCGGCGACGTCGCCGGATGGACGGGCGCGGCGGGTGACGCGTACCGGAGCTGGGCCTCCGGCCGGGAGCAGGCGCTGCGAGCGCTGGGCCAGGCGTCGGAGACGATGGCGCTGCTCACCGAGGGCGCCGGTGCGCTGATCGGCACGGTCCGCCTGATGGTCCGGGACGCGGTCGCCACGGTGGTGTCGCGGCTCATCGTCTACGCGGGCGAGGTGCTCGCCAGCGCCGGGCTCGCGACGCCGCTGGTGGCCGAGCAGGTGGCGACGTTGTGTGCGGCCTGGGGCGCGCGGATCGCGGGCTGGCTGCGGGGCCTGCTCGCCAGCCTGCGCAAACTCCTCGGCGACGGCGAACGCCTCCGCCGCCTCATCGACTTCCTCAAGCGCCTCCTCGGCGCCGACCCCATGCACAACGACGCCGGCCCGGGCGGTGGCGCCGGCCGGGACGCACCGTCCGGACCGCGGCCCGGCGACCCCGACTTCGACGGCGGTCTACACAGGGCCCCACTCGGCGACGACTTCGGTCCCGGCGTGCACGATCCGGAGCGACGCTTCAAGCCGAAGGAAACAGCAGTCGCCGAGCGTCTCGCCGCCGAGGGCGAAATGGTTCACCCTCGTCTCCGCAGCTTGACCGAGGGCGAGAAGAGTCCGGATGCGATGGTGCGGACGGGCCCGGGCGACATGGGCACGGTGACCGAGTTCAAGACACTGGAGAGTTCGTCGAGCGGTGCTGTCTCGCAGCGGATCACCGACGCCGGTAAGCAGGTGGCGTATGTCGGCGGAGGCGACATGGTGATCGACGGCCGCGGCGTCGGTCTGACCGAGGAGACGGCAAGGACAGGCTACGAACGCGCACGTGGCAAGCAGGTCGCGCACGGCTCCGCGCTGCCCGACCGCATCCGTGTCATTCTGGGCGACGGCAGCATGATCGAGCTTCCGTGACGAGGGGGTGTGGCACGTGTCTTCGTGGGACAACATCCTCGTGATGACGGACCGATCGCCGGAGATCACCGCCGATGTGCTTGCGCCGCTCGCCGGCCTGGAGATCCAGCGCGGGAGCCGTGGCCAGCTCATCCTCGGACGCCCGGCCCGGCTGGGGCCTGGTCGCGTCGGCGGTGAGCTCGTCCTCAACGACATGTGGGAGCCCGACTGGCGCACCAACGGCGAACGAACGATGTTCGATGCGTTCCCCACGGCGTTCGAGGTGCACTACACCGGCGGTGACGAAGACATCCGGCTGGCGGAGGCGCGGGTGCTGTTCGGCGAGTTGTCGGCCGCGCCGTTGGTGTTGGCGCTGATCCGCTCGGTCGACTTCCTCATCGCGATCAGCCACCCGCGGACCGGGGTGGTGGCCATGCCGGAGGGCACGAGTCCCTTCGAGGACCAGCGGGACCTATGGCTGCCCTATCTGTTGGGCGCGCCGGGCTGACAATGATTCCTTTGGGATTGTCAGAGTATTTGCCTGACCGATATTGATTGGTCCCGCCGACGATCTTGGCGAGTGTGATTGTCGCTCAAAAATGCACAGTGTCAGCAATATGACAGCTTGCCGGGAGGGTTCGGCTTCGTCGGCCGGTGGGATCCGCGTCTTGATCATTGTCCACAGTGGGTGGTCGATCTTCATGGGGTTTTTGGTGATCGCGGCATTCTTCCTGCACAGGGTTGTGGTGAGGCTTTGTTTGCATGATGGACACCGCAGTGAAATAAGAGTGCGGTTGGATGGATCCACTGGGGCGAATAGCGAAGCCGGCATGCAACTTGCACGTGCGGTGCGCCGTGCAAGTTGCATGTTTCGCAGCCCTGGGGCCTGCTGATCCAGAGTCGAAACAGCGGATTGAGCGATCGACTGGATTTCATTCATGAGCGTTTTTGAGATACCGCAGGTTCCCTCTTCCAGTCGATCACCGGAGGTGGAACTCTTCTAGCCAGCAGTAGCGCCAGCGACACGGACGGTGGTGGTACGGAATGCGTCCAGACGTTCTGGTCGGTCCGAGCGAGTGGGTGGTCGAGCAGTTCGGTGACAAGGTCGCCGCCGAACTCTGGACCCGGGTTCCCGAGGCGTTGAGCACCGCGATCGACCGTGAAGTGAACGCGCACCCGCACACCACCCAGACCACCGAACGCGTGCTCGTCAACCCGCGTTGGCCTCTCCCGTACGAAGAGCTCGTCCTCTTCCTCGGGACGTTGCCGGGCGCCGAGATCATCAGCGTCCCGAAATCGGTCTACCAGCTCGTGGTGATCAACGGGCACGTCGTGGTGCCGTGGTGCTACGGCCAGTCGGCCCGGGAGTCCATGCGTGACGCCGAGGTCGGCCGCTCGTTCGGGCGGCTCGCCCGCGAGCTGCTTCGTCGCTTCGGGCCGCCGTGGCGCCGGCCGCCGGCCGAGGCGCCGCTGCCACTCGACGCGGTCGACGAGCGTGAGGTGGCGAAGATCTGCGCGGCGATCGCCCAGCTCGACCCCAAGCCGGAGGTGGTCATCGCCGGGTTCGCCGGGGCGCCGAACCTGGGTCTGCTCCGCGCCTGCCTCGGCGAGGTCAAGTCCACCGACAACGGCATCCTCAACTGGAGCCACCTCGACGACCTGCCGCTGCCTCCGCCGGTGATCCCCCGGCCGCGCCGCATGCAGTTCCCCTGACGGCCACCCGCAGAGAGACAGTGCGCCGACGCCGCGAAGGTGCGACGCCGCGAAGGGTGACGGCAAGAGGACGTAAAACCGGAAGCCGTGACGCCTCGATCCGCTCGAGGATGACCGGGTCGCCGGCGGCGAGGTCAAATTGCGGCGTGGCCATAGGTCGGGTTTGCGGCGTGGTCAGTCGGGTCTGCGGCGGTGGCCATAGGTCAGGCTTGCGGCGTGGTCATGCTGTCCACCAGCCGGGCCACGCCGTCGAGGATGGTTCGCAGGCCGAATCCGAGGTCCATCTCCTCGTCGTACTGGGTGGGCGCGTCGAGCACCCCGCTCGCCAGCAGCCTGCCCAGCGCGGGATGCGTCTCGGGCGTGGTCACCGCTCGGAGGATCTGCCCGTACCGCTGGGCGGTGTTGGCCGCCGGGTCGAGACTGTCGAGGTCGTTGCTCAGTTGAGCCTCGCCCCGGGCGTACCCGTGAAGCAGTTGAATGATCTGCAGTTTGATGCCGTCGTGGAGGTCGAGCTCGGCGAGGTTGGCCAGGCCGGCCTCCATCCACATGAGCTGCGCGGGACCGGCCGGTGGGCCGCTGATCGGCACCTGGAGGAGCCAGCGGTGCCGGCGGTAAAGGCCGAAGATGCCTGACGCCCACGACTCCAGGCCGTCGCGCCATGAACCCGGCACGGGGGCGGGCGGTGGTTCGGCGTTCGCCGAGTTGGCCATGAGCAGGAGCAGTTCGTCCTTGTTACGGACGTAGCGGTACAGCGACATGGTCGTGTGGCCCAGCCGCTCGGCGACCTTGGCCATCGACACCCCGGCCAGGCCCTCGGCGTCGGCGATCGCGACGCCGGCCTCGATCACGGCGGCCAGGCTCATCGCCGGTCGTGGGCCACGGCGCTGGCCGTCGCGCGGTTCGTACAGCACGACCAGGTTCGGAGGAAGCCAGCTGAGGTCCATTGACCCCATCTTAAAACTGCGTATAGCCTAAACATATGCGTACGACATACACAGTTACGTTGACGGGGGTGCGGAAGTCCTTCGGCGACGTCGAGGTGCTCCGTGGCATCGACCTGGAGGTCCGGCCGGGGGAGGTGTTCGCGCTGCTCGGGCCCAATGGCGCGGGTAAGACGACAGCGGTTCGCATCCTGGCCACGCTGCTGCGGCCCGACGCCGGTGTCGCGCGGGTGTGCGGCTTCGACGTCACCGCCGATCCGCGCGAGGTCCAGCGGTCGATCAGCCTGACGGGGCAGTCCGCCGCGGTCGACGAGTTGCTGACCGGCGAGGAAAACCTCGTTCTGCTCGGCCGGCTGAGACGTCTCGGCCGGCGGGGCGCGCGGCAGAGGGCGGCCGAGCTGCTGGAGCAGTTCGACCTCGCCGGGGCCGGCCGGCGGCGTGTCCGCACCTATTCCGGGGGCATGCGCCGCCGCCTCGACCTCGCGGTCAGCCTGGTGGTGGCGCCGCGCGTGTTGTTCCTCGACGAGCCGACCACCGGGCTCGATCCGCGGAGCCGGCAGACCACCTGGGCCGCGGTCCGCGAGCTCTCCGCCGCGGGGGTGACCGTCTTCCTCACCACGCAATATCTCGAGGAGGCCGATCAGCTGGCCGACCGCATCGCTTTCCTCGACCACGGCGACATCATCGCGATGGGCCGGCCGGCCGACCTGAAGGCGCAGCTGGCAGGGGAGCGGGTGGAGCTGCGGATCGACGCTCCCGAGGCGGCCGGGCGGGCGCTCGAGCTGGCCGGCGCCGGTGCGGTCGCCGCTCGTGGCGGGCTCATGGTGCCGACCGGCGGGACGGCACGTGAGGTTCGTGAGCTGCTCAACCGCCTGGACGCGGCCGGCGTCGACGTCGGCCAGGTCGCGGTCCACCGCCCCACCCTCGACGACGTCTTCCTCTCGATGACGAAGGGCTGAACCACGATGGGAGTGACGATGCTTGCCGCGATCGACGACGCCTCGATCATGATCGGGCGGAGCCTCCGCCACGCGTCCCGGGCGCTGGACACGCTGCTGCTCGGGGTCCTTCTGCCGGTGATGTTGCTCTTCCTTTTCGTGTACGTGTTCGGCGGCGCGATCTCGCCGGACGGTGCGTACGTGACCTATGTGGTGCCCGGCATCGTGTTGCTGTGCGCGGGCTACGGCGCGGCCGGGACGGCGGTGCCCATCGCGAACGACATGACGACCGGCGCCGTCGACCGGTTTCGGTCGTTGCCGATCCTGCGGTCGGCGGTGCTGATCGGGCATGTGATGGCGAGCGTGGTGCGCAACCTGTTCTCCACGCTGCTCGTGCTCGCGGTGGCGTTCGTGATCGGCTTCCGGCCGGTGGCGGGGCCGCTCGACTGGCTGCTCGCGCTGGCCGTGCTGACGCTCTTCATCCTGGCGATGTCCTGGGTGGCGGTGTGCTTCGGATTGATCGCGAGCACACCGGAGAGCGCTTCGGCGTTCGGCTTCGTGATCCTGTTCCTGCCCTATCTGAGCAGCGCGTTCGTGCCGGTCGAGACGATGCCTGCGGTGCTGCGCGGCTTCGCGGAACATCAGCCGCTGACGCCGGTGATCGAGACGCTGCGCGGGCTGATGATCGGCACGCCGGTCGCGGCCGAGGCGGCGACCGCGGTGGCCTGGTTCGGCGGCATTCTCGTGGTGGCGTTCCTGACCGCGGGGGTTCTCTTCACCCGCCGCGGCGAGCGGTGATCATGACAGGATGGCCCTCGATCGGCCGGGCCCGCCCGTGAGGGGCGGGCCCGGCTCCGAAGAAACGTGTCAGCCGGCGTTCTGGTCGGCGACGAAGGACGCCACCCAGGCCAGGGAGGAGTTCCAGTTGATGGTGAGTTCGTTGGTGGACCAGGACTGGATGTCGTCGATGTAGCAGAACTGGCCGACGCAGCCGGCGAGCTTGCTCTGGGCGTACGGGTCCTGCAGCGACGAGTTCGGGCCGCCGGCCAGGGTGCCGGCCGGCGGGTTGGGCAGGGTCGGGTCGAGCTGGTGTGCGTACCACCGGCTGTGCTGGTTGTGGGCGGCCGCCTCGCCGTATCCGGTGACGTAGGAGTAGTTCAGGGCGTTGCGGCCGAGGATGTAGTCCATGCCTTCGACGACGGCGTCGCGGTAGGCGGGGCGGCGCGTCAGGTCGTAGGCGGTGCCGATGACGCTCAGGTTGTTGAGCACCAGGCTGTTCGAGCCCCAGTCCCAGCTGTTGTTCGCGGGGGCGTAGGGGATCGCGTACGGGTTGGCGCGCTGCACGGCCACGTACTTGTCGGCCCCCTGCACCACCGAGCGGACCACCCGGGCGCGGCCGGGCAGTTTGCTCGGCACCGTGGCCAGGTCGAGCCGGGCCGCGGCGGCGGTGTTGCCCCAGTCGAACGCGCCGGGCCCGAAGACGTCGGCGGTGTGGAACGGCGAGGCCAGGACCCGGTCGGCGTACTCCGGTGAGCCGGTGGTGAGGTACAGCTCGACGGCCGCCCAGTAGAACTCGTCGCCGACCTGCGCGTCGGAGTAGGCGCCTCCGCCGGTGCCGTCGTCCGGCGAGGCGAGCCGGTCCGGGTTGGCGACCGCGGCGGCGAACGCGGTGCGTGCCGCGGCCAGCGAACGGTCGGCGAACGCGCGGTCGTACCGGCGGTAGAGCCGGGCGGCCTGCGCTGCCGTGGCGGCGAGGTTGAGGGTGGCCGCGGTCGACACCGGGTGCAGTTCGCGCGGCTGCGGGTCGAGGTGCGGCAGCAGCGGAAGGCCGGTCCACGCCCGGTCGTGGATCTTGTGGTGGACCATGCCCGCGAGCGGCTGCCCGGCCGGCACCTGCATCTCGAGCAGGAAGTCGAGCTCCCAGCGCACCTCGTCCAGGATGTCGGGGGTCCGGTCGCCGCTCTCCGGGATCGCGAGTCCGACGTTGCCGTGGCGGCGTTCGTACAGGTTCATCAGCTGCCACGCCGAGATGCCGCCGTTGACGACGTACTTGCCGTGGTCGCCCGCGTCGTACCAGCCGCCGGTCACGTCGAGGCGGTAGTCGCACACGCCGGCCTGGCAGGGGACGTTCCCGTCGCCCTGGTTCGGTGCCACGTCGACGTGGCCGGCCGGCCGGGCGTACCCCGGTCGCAGCTCGTCGCTGATCGCGATGCCGGACCGCTGCGTGTAGTAGAACTTCAGCGAATCGGCGCGTAGCCGTTCGTACGCGGAAGGGTCGATGTCGAAGGGCCGGCTGGTCTCGCCGGCGGCGGTCAGCTCGAAGCCGGTGCCCCGCCCGCGGAACCGGCTGAAGTCGATGGAGTGCACGTCCTGGCCGCTGGTCACGTCCTTGCCGCGCGGCTTGGTGAGGCCGTGGTCCACGATGGCCTTGCGGCGATTGCGCAGCTCCCAGCGGACCGGCGTCGGCGACGAGGAGACCAGCGTCGCGTTCTTCGGGCCGTCCGGCAGGTAGGCGACCTGGTTGACGCGGACGGCGGGTCCGGTGTCCGGCTCGTACGGGATGGGGGTGGCTCCCTTGACGAAGGCCACGTCGTCGAGGCAGAACCGCCACGGCGTGGGGCTGCCGCCGAGCTGGAACTGGACCGAGGACGGCCCGGTCACGGTCGAGGTGAAGGTGTACACGTGGTCGTCGCCGGCCGCGCTGAGCAGCGGCGACTCCTCGAAGTAGGTGGCGTAGGGCGGATCGGGCTGGGACACCACCGCGCGGACGATGGAGGTGCCGGTGGCGAAGAACTCGAAGCGGTACGTCTCACCGGCGACGAGCGGGATGTCGTTCTGACCGACGACGATGTCCCAGCGGTTGGTGGTGCCGCCGGGAATGTCCACGCAGGCGCGGCCGTCGACGAGGGTGATCGGCGCCTGCGCGCTCGACCACCACGGGGCCACCTCGGTGTCGAAGCCGCCGTTGATGATGAGGTCGGTCTCGTCGGCGTACGCCACACCGGGCGTGACGGCGACGAGGGCCGCGGCAAGGAAGGCGAGGATCTTCACGGGGTCACCTCAGAAATTTGGGAGCGCTTCCATAGAGCCGCACCAATATACAACTAGGTGAGCACGTGAGCACGTACCGACGTCACCGCGGCCTGCAGATCGGGCACTTCCCAGGCCTCGGCGCCGTTCGGGTGCAGGAAGAGCAGCACGCACCGGGCGACCGGCCTGCTCGTGGCGGCTTCCACCGCCGCCGCGTACGCCGCCATCTGCGGCCGGTAGAAATCCGCCCGCGCCGACAGGCTGGAGGCGGTGACCACGTCGGTCTTGTAGTCGACCACCACCAGGCCGTCATCGTCCTCGTAGAGCAGGTCGACGATCCCTTCGAGCACCCGGTCGCCGATGGCCGTCGCCACCCACGTCTCGCGCCAGTGCCGGCGCGCGGCGGCCCGCTTGACCAGCGGCGCGGCCAGGGCCGACGAGGTCAGGCGGGCGACCAGGCCGGCGTAGGGGACGACACCCTCGGCGAGGCATTGCGCCGCCACCGCGTCGTCCACGCCGGCGCCGGTGGTCAGATCCACCGACTGCAGGACGCCGTGCACGGCCCGGCCGATCGCGGTGCCGTACCGGCCCTTGAACCAGGGCGCGAGCTCCAGGTTCCGCGGACCCTTCGCCAGGCCCGGATCGGGACTGGGCAACGTTCCTTCCAATCCGGACGCGGTGACCGCGAACGACCGTGCCGCCGCGGCGCGTGACTCGGCGGCGCCGGCGGCCCATTGCCCAAAGGTCTGTGGCGAACGGACATCCGGCTTGGGACGAATCACCGCGGACAGCGAGGGCGGGGCAAAGCGCGGCACGGGAGGCGTCGCACCGGCCAGCAGCTCGGCGCTGGTGGACGTGCCGGAGCCACGACGATGGAGGGAGACGACCAGATGATCACGAGGTCGCGTGCACGCGACGTAGAGCAGCCGCATCTTCTCGTCGAGACCCATCTGCTCGTCCACCGGCAGGGCGGCGTCGAAATCAGCCGTCTTGACGGTGCTGTGCAGCTTCATCTCGCAGCCGCCGCCGCGCGGCCACAGCACCCGCAGACCGGCGTTGCGCCGGGTCAGCCGGGTGGTCATCCCGGAGACGATCACCATCGGGAACTCGAGGCCCTTGGCACTGTGGATCGTCATGATCTTCACGGTGTCGGTGTCGGTCTCCGGCAGCGCCGCCTCGGCCACCCGGGCGACGTCGCTGCCCTGGCGAGCCGCCCACGCCAGATATTCGCGCAGGCTGCCGTGCTCGGACTCGGACCACGCCCGGGCCTGGTCGACCACGAAACGCAGCCGGCGCCATACGTCCCGGGTCCGCGACTGAGCCGCCGACGGATGGCCGACCGCCTGCTCGAACATCCGCCGCTCCGCGATCAGCATCCCGAGCACCTCGCCGGGCGACAGCCACCGGCTCTCGTTGTGCAACCGCAGCAGATAGTCGAGCGCCCGTCCGACGGGATGATCCCCGGCAATCGAGGAGAAGATCGAGAAGCGGCCACCCGCCTGCCGCCACGTCCACAGGTCATCGTCACCACAGCCGAACAGCGGCGACCGCAACGCGCTGACCAGGGCCAGCTGATCACTGGGGTCATCGCAGGCGCGGGCCGCGGTCAGCAGATCCCGGACCTCGCGGCTGCGGTAGACCAGCGACGTCGCCCCCGGGTGGTAACCGACCCCGGCCTCGTCGAGGGCGTTCTCCAGCTGCGGCAACGAGGTGCGCGACGGGACGAGGACCGCGATGTCGCCCGGCGTGATGTCCCGCCAGCCGGGGCCGTCGGAGACCTGCCACTTCTCGTCGAGGGCGGTCCGGATCGCGCCGACCACGTCCGCGGCCTCCCGTTCGCGCAGGGTCGCCGCGTTCGGATTGTCCGTGTGCCCGGCCGCGCCCAGGGTCACCACCGGCGGCCCGACCGGCGCCTCCTCCCGGGTCGCGGTGAGCGCCCGGTACGGCGGCTGCGAGTCGGGGGCGGCCTGGATCAGTTGCCCGAAAACGACGTTCACCCAGCTCAGGATCGGTGCCGTGGTCCGGAAGTTGGCGTTCAGCACCACCTCCCGGCCCAGAGCGGACTGTGCCTCGAGGTAGGTGGCGATGTCCGCCCGGCGGAAACGGTAGATGGACTGCTTCGGGTCGCCGACGACGAACAGGCTGCCGGCCGGCACCGGCACGTCGGCCCACTCGTCCTGGGTGGCGTCGGCGCCGCCGGCGATGCGGACCGCCAGCTCGATCTGGATCGGGTCGGTGTCCTGGAACTCGTCCAGCAGCAGGCGGCGGTAACGCTGCTGGAGGCGGGACCGGACAGCCGCGCCGTGCTCCGGCGAGCGCAGCAGGTCACGGGCCATCACCAGCAGGTCGTGGAACTCCAGCCGGCCCTCGGCGCGGCGGGCCCGGGCGGCGTCCAGCACCCCCGCGGCGATCCGGTGGGCGAGGCGGCGCAACGTCACGTCGATGATCTCGTCGCGCAGTCGCTGGGCCCGCTCGCCGACCGCGCGGCATTCGTCGCGGAGCCGGCCCGCGCCGTAGAACTGCCAGTTGCCGGCCCGGCCGAGGTGCCAGCCCTTGACGACCGCGTCGCCGAGGACGGTCATCCGGGCGGCGTCGTCCGGCGCCTGGTCCAGCTGGTCCGCCCAGAGCCCGAGCTGCGCGAGCGGCTCCAGCAGCTTGTCGTCGGCCTCCGCGCACCCGTCGGCGAGCGCGGCCAGGCGGCGGGCCTCGGCGATCATCGCGGCCACGCCGCCCGTGCCCTCGCCGCGAGAGGCCGCGCCCGTGCCCTCGCCGCGAGAGGCCGCGCCCGTGCCCTCGCCGCGAGAGGCCGCGCCCGTGCCCTCGCCGCGAGAGGCCGCGCCCGTGCCCTCGCCGAGAGAGGCCGCGCCCGTGCCCTCGCCGTGGAAGGCTTCGCCGCGGAAGGCGGCGGGCAGGTCCGGCACCGGCACGGCGAGCACCCGGGCGGGCAGCAGGTCCCAGTTCGCGTTGAACGTGCCGGCCATCGCCCGGAGATCGTCCAGCTTCAGGCCACCGGCCATCGCCAGGACCAGCGTGTCGGTCAGGTCCTCGTCGTCGAGCAGGTCGTTGCGCAGCGTCGTCCAGCGGGCGTCGGCGTCCACACCGGACGCCACCTCGTCGCGGACCTCGATCAGCGGCGGCAGCCCGGCCTCGATCGGATGCTCGGTCAGGATGCGCTGCGCGAACGCGTGCAACGTACCGATCGCGGCCGTGTCGATCTCATTGATCGCCTCGCGTGCCGCCGCACTCGAAGCGTGCGGAAGCAGCTCCCGGCGGAGCCGGCCCCGCAACTCTGCCGCGGCCTTGTCGGTGAAGGTCACCGCTGCGATCGACCGCAGGGGTACGCCTTCCGTCAGCACGTTTTCCACAACCCGGTCGACCAATGACGACGTCTTGCCCGATCCCGCCCCGGCCTCGACGAACAGGGTCTGGTCGAGGTCTTCCCGGATCGCCCGCCGCGCATCAGCGTCCGACAACATCACACGTCCCCGATCATCCGCAGATAGCCGTCCAGTCGCGGGTCCTGCCGTTTACGGGACCAGCGGTCGCGCAGCTCACCGGCGCCCATGCCGTCGGGGTCGCAGTACCGGCACGGGATGTGCCCGCCGAACCCGTCGTCGCCGGGCGGCCGGTGCGGGAACAGCCCGGCCGCGATCCCGTCGGCGATCACGGTGACCGAGGCGATGAACGCGTCGGCCACGGCCTGCGTGATCGGCAGTTCGACCCGCTTGCCCGCGTCGGAGTGCAGGAACCAGTACTCGGCGGTGACCGGGACGTCCAGCGCGCCGAGGGCCAGGCACGCCGCCAGCCCGTACACCGGGAGTTGAAGTTTGGTCCCGCCCCGCGTGGGGTCGTCGACGCCGAGGCCCTTGAACGAGTGCGCCGATCCGGTCTTGTAGTCGACCACCGTGATCGTGTCGCCGGCCCGGTCCACCCGATCCGCGCTGCCGTGCATCAGCAGCACCCGCCCGTCCAGCAGCGGCACCGGCACCGGCGGCTGATCGTCGGACAGCCCGAAGCGCAGCTCGGAGCGCACCTGGTGCCGGCCGGTCGCGGCGCGCACCTCGTCGTCCAGCGTTAGGAACGCGTCCAGCCGGGACAGCACGGCGGCCAGTTCGCGGCGCCAGAGCAGACGGTGACCGGTCTGACCGCGTACCGAAAGATCCTGAGCGACCTCGACCGCGGTCTGCCGCAGCGCCGCACGCTGCCCGGCCGACCACGGCGTCGCGCCGCCCGGCACCGCGCCCACGTGGTCCTGCTCGACGAAGAACCGTTCCAGCGTGTGGTGGTAGAGGTTGCCGAGCTCGATCGGGCTGATCGTGAGCTGCTCCTCGGGCGACTCCACCGGCCGGATCCGCAGCAGCTTCTCCATCAGGTAGGCGTGCGGGCAGCGCGTCCACGCCTCCAGCGCGGTCGGCGACACCACCCGCCCGGCGGTCGGATCGGGCAGGTCGTGGCCGGACAGGTCGCCGTCGAAACGGGTCAGCCCGGGACTCTCCCGCTGCTGCCGCATCTCCGCCGACAGCGCGACGATCGGGTCGTCCAGCCGGTCCGCGGCCGCCGCCCGGATCCGCCACTCCTGGTCGGTGGCCAGCTCGGTCGCGGCGGACAGCGCCGACGCGTAGGACGGCAGCTCGGTCAGCGGCGCCTCGGGCAGCCAGCGCGACGGCCGGCGTTCGGTGCTGCGCCGCAGGTCACCCCTCGGGTACGAGGCGGTCACCACCGGCGCGACCGCGAACGCCGCGTGCAGCTGACGGCGCCGGCGTTCGATGCGGTCGCGGGTGGTGCGCAGGCGGCCGCCGGTCAGCTCGCGCAGCTCGTCGGGCAGCAGCGCGTCGGTCCCGCGCCGGCCCGGCACGATGTCCTCGGCCAGCCCGAGTACGAACACCTCGTCGACGTCCAGCCCGGCCGCCTCGCTCAGCGGCGCGACCAGCACACCGTCGCCGGTCCGGCCGTGCCGCGGCAGGTCGTCCTCCAGCTCGAGACCCAGCGTCAGGTCGAGCAGGGTGAGATCGGCTGCGGGTTCGACGGTCTCCAGCCCGGCGACGGCGTCGAGGGTACGCAGCACAGTCATCGCCGCGCGCCGCTCCGACTCGGGCAGCCGCCGCTCGTCCAGATCACCGGTCAGCGTGGCGTACGTCTGGCGGCCCCACTCGGCCAGCGTCGCCCAGGTGCCCAGCGCCTCACCGTCCCGCATCCGGTCCCGCAACCCGGTTGCCGCCTCCCGCAACTCGTCGGCGGCTTGCGCGTCACCCTTCTGCCGGGCCGCGTGGGCCTTGAGCCGCGTGTCCCAGTCGTCGCCGGCCACCACGCCGGCCATGCGCGAGATGCGTTCCCAGCGGGCGGTGGCCCGGACGTCGCTGTCGGCCAGCACACCGATCACGTCGGCGCGCCGCCAGCCGCCCCGATGCGCGGCGAACAGGTTGGTCAGCACCCGGGCCAGCCGGCGCTCGGCGGTCGGCGTCACCCCGCGCCCGTGCCAGCGGATCCCGGCCGCGCCCAGGTGGTCGGCGAGCAGGCGGGCGTACGGCCGGTCGGCGCCGTGCAGCAGCGCGATCCGGTGCGCCGGCGTCTCCCGCAGCCGGGCCATCACCCGGCGCACGACCTCACGTACCTCGTCGTCGGCGTCCGAGGCGGTGACGATCGCCTGTGGCGCGACCTCGGCCTCGATCGGCGCGATCAGCACCCGGCCCGGGATCGCGTCGACGAGCGCCTGCGCGCTGGGCGGCAGATCGTCCAGCAGGAAGCAGATCACGTCCGGCGGCATCGCCGGCCGGGCGGCGGCACGCAGGTCGGCCACGTCGTACCAGCCGGTGGCGAGCAGGCCGGCGACCCGGCGGTGCAGGCGGATCAGGTCGGCGCTGACCGGACCGGTGGCGGCGATCGCGTCCAGTCCCGGTCCGTCCACCTCGCGCAGCTCGGTGTGGGCGGCGGCCAGCGCGCGGACCGTCGCGGGATGCTCCGCCACGGGACCGAAGTGGCCCGGGCCGGTGGCCAGCACCTGCCGCCAGGCGGCGGCCAGCACCGGCGCGGTCACCGGCCGGCGGCCGCTGCCGGACAGTGTGGTGGCGGCGGCGCGTTCGGCGAGGCGGTCCACGGTGAGGACTTCGAGCGCGGCGATACCCGGCCCGCCGCCGACGCCGTGGGCCAGCGCGCGGCGCACGTGGGCGCCGGCCAGGTTGCCCGGGACGAGCACGGTGACCGGGGCGAGCGGGTCGTCCTTCTTGCGCTCGGCGACGACGGCGCGCAGCGCTCCGTACGCGGGCCGCCCATAGCCGGTCCAGTACTCCACCGCGTGTCCCCTTATCCGGCGCCGACCTCGACGCCAGACAACGGCTCCTGGGCGGGCAAGGTGGCCTCTTCCGCCGAACCGGCCCGCCCCCACCGCGGTTCTGCGACAATCCGGCGCCATGGGTTACGTGGTGACCGGCGGCGGCCGTTCGGCGGTCGGCCGCGACCCCGAGGAGAGAGCAGCTGTCGGCTAGCCTCGGGGGAATGGAATCGCCCCTCGTCATCCGGGATCGGGCCGTCTCGGTGGCCGATTACCTGCTGGCCGTGCGGGCGTCGATGGAACGGCCGGCCCGCACCGTGCCCGCCGACACGCTGTGGATCGACGGGCTGCCCGAGCAGGTGGAGAGCGGGCCCGTCGCCGACACGCCGTCGTGGCTGCGGGTCGGTCTGCCCGAGTTGCCCGGCCCGGTCGAGGTGCCGGCCGAGCTGCGGGACAGCTTCGAGCGCAACAACACCGACGACGAGCTGCTCGAGCAGTGGAAGGACGAGCACTGGCGGCCGTGGACGGAGCTGACCGCCGCGGCCGAGCGCACCCGGGTGCTGCACCGGCGGCTCTTCGACCTGATGCACCTGCTCGACATGAGCGCCGCCACCACCGAGCTGGTCTGGGGCCACGGCGTCCTGGAGACCGTGATCGGCGATCAGAAGGTGCGCTATCCGCTGGTCGCGACGCCGGTCCTGATCGAGTACGAGCCGGACCGCTCGCTGATCACGGTGTCGCCGGCGGGACCGGCGCGGCTGCAGACCGACGCGCTGGCGGGCACCGACGACCGCTACCTCGCGCAGCTGCTCGCGGTCGCGGGCCCGGGCGGCATCGTGGACACCGATCTGTGGAACGACCTGGACCGCCGGGAGCTGTTCGAACGGGCGCTGGGCCGGTTGGGCTACGACAAGAAGGTGGTCGGCCCGGGGGACCGGACCGAGGGCACCCGGATCGTCGACACCTCAGTGATCTTCGCCCGGCCCAAGCAGCGGCAGCTCCGCGGCTTCCTGGAGAGCCTGCGGGAACGGCTGCTCAACGGGGGCACGGCCGGGTCGCTGGCCGCGATCGTCGCGCACGAGCCGTCGAAACTGGTCATGCCGGACGACCGGCCGGAGGAGTGGACGCGGGTGGGTGAGCGGCTGCTCATGCCGCTGCCCACGAACGAGGCGCAGGAGTCGATCGCCCGCCGGCTCGCCCAGCACCGCAACGTCGCCGTCCAGGGGCCGCCGGGCACCGGCAAGACGCACACCATCCGCAACCTGATCTGCCATCTGATGGCGAACGGCAAGCGGGTCCTGGTCGTGGCCCAGAAGGAAGACCCGCTGCGCGTCCTGCGCGACGGCCTGCCCGAGGAGATCCGGGCGCTCTGCCTGGCCGTCCTGGGGCGGACCACCGATCAGCTGGTGCAGCTGCAGCTGGCCGCGCGAGAGCTCTCCGACCGGGCCGCCACGCTGGACAAACGCGCCGAGGCGGGCCGGGTGGAGCGGCTCACGAAACGACTGGAGGACGCGGAGCACGAGCTCGCCGGGTCGCTGGCCGGGCTGCGCGCGGTCGCCGAGAGCGAGGCGGCCACCTACCCGATCGACGGCGCCAGTCAGTCGCCGGCCGAGGTGGGCGCCTGGCTGCGGGAACGGGCGGCGGCAGACGGCGGCATCCCGGATCCGGTCGCGGCCGATCCGCCGTTGAGCGCCGACGAGTTCGCGACGTTGCTGCAGCTGGCCAACCGGATCGACGCTCAGGACCGGGCCGCGGCGATGCGGCACCTGCCGGACCCGAGCGTGCTGCCCACGTCGGACAGAGCGAGGGAAGACCGGGCCGCGCGGGACGAGGCCTGGGAGCGGACCGAGAGCTTCGCGACGCAAGGGCTCGACCCCGATGCGGTACGCGAGCACGGCCGCGACGCGTACGCCGATCTGCTCAACGACCTGCACGAGGCCGTCCAATGGCTGCGCCGCCGCGAGGGTTCGTGGACCGGCCGCCTCGGTCGTCTGCTCGACGACCCGCACTGGCAGCGCCTGTGGTCCGATCACGTGACCGCCACCTCGGCGCTGCTGGGCGAACTGGCCGAGCTGTCCCGTGGCCTGGCCGGTCACCGGGTGACCGTGCCGGCCGCCCAGGCTGCCGCGCCCAAGCAGCTCTTGGCCCAGCTGGCCGAGCTGCATCAGCGTTTCGCGACCGGCCGCGGGATCAGCCGGCTGATGCAGCCAGGCCTGCACAAGCTGGCCACCGAGCTGCGGGTGGACGACGAGCCGTTGCGCACCACGGACGATGTGGACCTCGCGGTCGCCTTCGTCAAGCGGAGCAGCGCCCGCCGCCGGCTGGCCGAGCACTGGTCGGAGTGGATCGAGCGGCTGGCCGTCCCACAGCAGGAGAGTCCGGAGCAGGGGAGTGACGCGCAGGCGTGGGCGGGCACGCTGCTCGCCGATGCGGCGCAGTCGCTCGACTGGGACACCAAGCACTGGCCGGATCTGTCGGCACGGCTCCGTCTGCTCGTACCCCAGGAGGAGCTGGACCGGGACGCTGAACGTCTGGCCGCCGTGGAAAGCCTGCTCACCGCCGGTCCGGCGGTCTTTGATCTGGACGAGACGGACGCCCGGATCGCCGGGACCGCCGAAAGGTTGGAGCGCTGGCCGCGTCTGCTGACGACGTGGCGGTCGCTGGACGGCTGGGACGAGGCGATCGCGGAGCTGCGGCGCCTGCACACCCTGCGACCCGAGGTCGAGCAGTACATCGGGTTGCGCAACCGGCTGGCCGGCGCGGCGCCGGAGTGGGCCGACCGGATCGAGGCCGGCGAGGTGCCCGCGGTGTCCGGCGACGCGTGCCTGCGGGCGTGGGCGTGGCGGCGGGCGCAGACCTGGTTCGACGCGGTGGCCGGCAGCGTGGACCCGGCGGTGCTGGGCCGGCGGGTGGAGGCCACGCGGGAGAAGATCCGGCGCCTGACCGGCGAACTCGTCGTCGCGTCGGCGTGGCTGGAGGTGTCCCGGGCGCTGGACGACCGGCGTCGCGCGGCGCTCGCCGACTGGACCACGGCACTGCGCAAGATCGGCAAGGGGACGGGCCGGACGGCCGCGGCGTGGCAGGTGCACGCGCAACGGGCGATGGAGTCGGCGGTCGAGGCCGTACCCGTCTGGGTCATGTCGGTCGACCGGGCGATCGAGCAGTTCGCCGGTGGCGCGCACTTCGACGTGGTGATCGTGGACGAGGCGTCGCAGGCGGACCTGTTCGCGCTGCCGGTGCTGGCGCTGGCCGAGCGGGCCGTGGTGGTCGGCGACGACCAGCAGATCGGGCCGCAGCTGGGCTTCGTCGGGTCGGTCACCGGCCTGATCCACAGCCACTTGCAGGACGTGCCGTCCGCCGAGCACTTCGACCCCGAGTCGTCGCTCTACGACCACGCCGTGCGCCGGTCGCCCGAGCGCATCCTGCTGACCGAGCACTTCCGCTGCGTGCCGCAGATCATCGAGTTCTCGTCGCGGCACTACTACGACGGCAAGATCATGCCGTTGCGCGCGGACCGGCCGGCCCTGGCGCCCATCCGCTCTGTTTTCCTCTCTGAGGGGCACCGGCAGAGCCTTCCGCCGTACGGGGATGTGAACCTGGCCGAGGCTGAGGCGCTGGTCGGGCAGGTCGCCGCGATCGTCGCGGACCCGGCATATCGGGGGAAGACGCTGGGCGTGATCAGCCTGCTGTCCACCAGCGGGCAAGCGGCGTTGCTGCTGGAACGGCTGCGCGAGGCGATCGGCGAGGACGAGATGGAGGCGCGGCGGCTGCGGGTCGGCGACGCGTACACCTTCCAGGGCGACGAGCGCGACGTGGTGCTGGTGTCGATGGTGGTGTCGGCGAAGGACGGGCGGGTGGCGGCGTTCACCAGGCGTGAGTACCACCGGCGGATCAACGTCGCGGCGTCCCGGGCGCGCGACCAGCTGTGGATCTACCACTCGGTGCAGTCGTCGCAGCTGGTTGCCGATGACGCCCGGGCGCTGCTGCTCAACTACCAGCCGGCTTCTTCGTCGACCTCCGCGGAACCGGAGAACGACTTCGAACGGGACGTGTACCGGCGGCTTACCGAGCGCGGCTACCGGCCGGTGCCGCAGTTCCGGATCGGGGCGTACCGGATCGACTTCGTGCTGAACGCGCCGGACGGGCGGCGGCTGGCCATCGAGTGTGACGGCGACGCGTACCAGGGGCCGGAGCAGTGGGAGAGCGACATGCGCCGGCAGGCCGTGCTGGAACGCGTCGGCAACTGCGTCTTCGTGCGGATCCGCGGCAGCATCTTCGCCCGGGAGCCGGAGGCGGCGATGCGCCCGGTCTGGCAGCGCATCGCCGAGCTGGAGATCAGCGTTCCTTCGGAGGCTCCAGCCGCGCCTTGAGCCGGCTGTACTCGGACAGCAGCGTCAGCAGCGCCGGTCCGTCGATCAGTTCCAGCGGGCGGCCGGCGGCTGCCTCATGCACCTCGTGCTCGTAACCGCCGGTGGCGACCAGGATGCCCTTCGTGGCGCCGGTGACGGTCACCTCCTCGTCGAGGGCCCGCAACGTGTCCGCGTCGGCCGGGACTCCGCGCGTCGCGTACACGATGATCTTGCCGCCGAAGACCGGTCGCGGATCGGTCGCGACCCACCACCGCGACCCCTTGCCCTCCCGGCCGATCGTGCCCATCGCCAGGCCCATGTTGCCGAAGAGATCGGCCACCACCTGCGCGAACTCGTCCTCGGGCAGGGCCAGCAGGTTGGGCCGCTCGTCGATGTCGGCCAGCACGTTGAACTCGCCGGTGAGGTCCCGGTCGGCTTCGGCGTCGAAGTCCAGCATCGGCGTGACGGCCGTCAGCGCGTCCGGCGCCTCGGACAGGCCCGCCGCCAGATGCTGCTTGAGGCACGCCACCGGATCGACCCGGCGCAGCTTGATCCCGGCGAAGACCTCCCGGTCGGTGCGGAGCGAGACCAGGCAGGGCCGGACAAATGCTCCGGTACGCCGGTCGATGGTGTCCACGATGCCGTTGAACGACACTTTCGCGACCAGCCCGCCCCGGTCCGCCTCCACGATCTCGTGCACCGTACGCAGCGACACCTGCGCGATGATCTCGGTGTACCGGCGGCGGGTCTCGGCCTCGTCGCGCGGGATCGCGGCCACGTCGTCGCGGACCCGGTCGTAGCGGTACTCCTTGACCACCGGGATCACCTCGACCGGCGGCAGGTGGTACTCGATCAGCAGGTGCTTCTGGTTCGGCTGGTAGGCGAGGCGGAAGTGCTGCGGGAAGTCATCCGGGTACACGGAGTTGCCGAGCACCATCGCGAAGTATTCGACCACGCTGGCCGGGTCCGCGTTCGCCACCGCCGCGGCGAACCGCTCCACCTCGGCGTTGTAGGCGGCGATCCGGGTCTCGTAGCGGCGGATGCTCTCCTCGTACGCCTGCTCGCGCTGGGCCAGCTGCCGCAGCCGCCGGGTCTCCGCCTCGATCCAGCGCTCCCGGGCCTGCTGGTAGGCCTGCCGCGCGTTCGCCATGTGCTGCTGGTGCAGCCTCTCTCCGACGAGCACCTTGCCGATCCGCCGCGGCTCCGGCGGA
Source organism: Actinoplanes sp. NBRC 103695 (assembly GCF_030269485.1). Lineage (GTDB taxonomy): Bacteria > Actinomycetota > Actinomycetes > Mycobacteriales > Micromonosporaceae > Actinoplanes. Next base: position 234,472 of record NZ_BSTL01000012.1, read on the forward strand.
GCGTAACTGTCCCATGACGGTTCGGGGTGGGGCCGGCCGAGCGGACCCGGATCGAACGGCGGCGCCTGGGCCGGCTTCTTGAACTGGTCCAGGTCGATGTGGTCGTCGACGTCCAGGGTGGACAGCAGGAGCGAGTCGAGGTCGGACAGGCGGGCGCGCAGGTCGGCGTTCAGTGACGCGGCGTCCGCGCTTCGTGCCTCCGCGTAAAGACGGCGGTGTTCCCGTTTTCGTTCGGCGTCCGACTCCGCCTGCTGGGCGGCGGCCGCGGCTGCCTGCTGAGCGGCCGCCACGGCCAGATCGTGGTTGCGGCGGATGAGGTCGCGTTGCCGCGCTGCCGCCGTGCCCGCTCGCTGATGTGCGGCGGTCTGCGTGGCGTGTACGCGCTGCATGTCCCGGATGATGCCCACGGTCTCGACCCTATCTCCCGGTTACTTTCCGCATGCTCAACGATGCCATCAGTGGTGGTGTAGCGCTCGGTTCCGCAATCGGCACTCGTTGTGACTGTCCGTCATGGATCCGACGGTAGACCGAGACGTGCAACACACGGCGTAGCGGTCATCCGATCGGTTATTTTGGGACCTCGATCGGCCGAGAAACTGCAGATCATTGTTTTGTTGGGTGATCCGCGAAAACATTGGCGGAGGCCGCCCCTATCAACCCGAGCCGTGACGGGTCGTAATAGTGAGGGGCAACGCTCGACACATGCGGGAGGGGCGGCGGGCACATGACGGCACCGGACAACCGCGTCCCGCGCCCGCGCACGTTGCGCGACGCCACCCCACGTCGCCGTAAAACCGCCAAGCCCGCGAAGAACGCCGTACCCATGGATTCCTGGTTCTCCTACGACGCCACCGGCGACACCGTCATCTGGTCCGACGGCCTCAGCACGATGCTCGGCCACTCGCTCGGCGAGAACGAGATCGGCCGTCAGGTCCTCGCCCGATACGTGCACCGCGACGACCACGCCACCGCGCTCGGCGCGATCACCCGTGCCTGGACCACCCGCGAGCCCGTGCACACCACGATCCGGCTGGTCCGGGCCGACGGCGGCTGGTTCGACGTGGACATCCGTCTCGAGCCGCAGCCCGGGCCCGACGGCGAGATCTGCGGGGTTCACGGCGGCATCACCGACGTGTCGGCCCGGGAACGCGCCCGGCGCGAGGTGGCCCGGCTGGCCCGCCGCGGCGAGACCGTGCAGAACGCGGTCGCCGAACCCGACCCGGCGACCGGGCTGCTGACCAGGGCCGGGTTCGCCGACGAACTCGACCGGGCGCTGCGCCGCGGCGGGGGAGCGGTGCTGGTCGTCCGGGTCGAGCCGGACCGGGGCGACGACGAGCCACTGCGGCCCGAACGCAACGCCGACCTGCTGCACCGTGCTGCTCGCGTACTCGAAGGGGTCGTCCGCCCGGCCGACCTCCTCGGCCGGGTGGGGCCCAGTGAGATCGGCATCCTCCTGGCCGGCGCGTCCTGGGCCCTGGCCCGGCGGCAGGCCCAGCTTTTCGTCGAGTCGCTGCGCGCCCACCCGTTCGTGCTGCCGGACGCCTGGTCACGTGCCCGCGCGTGGGCCGGGCTGGTCCGCTTCCAGTCGGGCGGCGACACCGGCAGCCACGACCTGCTGATCGACGCCGAGCAGGCATGGCGGCAGGCCCGCCACGCCGACCGGCCGCTCACCCAGGTCCCGCACCCGGTGCCGGCCCGCGACCGGCAGGGCTCCTACCGCGAGCGGGTGGCCGACGCGCTCGGCACCGACCGCTTCACGCTCTACTCGCAGCCGATCCTCGACCTGCAGAGCAACCAGATCGTCCGGCACGAGCTGCTGCTGCGCGTCCTCGACGAACACGACGGGCCGCAGTCGCCGAGCCAGGTGCTGGACATCGCCGAGCGGCTCGACGCGATCTTCGACATCGACCTGTGGGTGGTCGAGCGGGCGATGCAACTCGCCGCCGAGCACCACCACCTCAACCTGCAGATCAACCTGTCCGGGCGGTCGGTCGGCGACCCGCGCCTCACCGCCGAGGTGGAACGCCTGATCGACCGGTACGGCGTGAACCCCGAGCAGCTCACCTTCGAGATCACCGAGACGGCGCTGATCGGCAACCTGTCCGAGGCACGGCACTTCGCCGACCGGATCCGCGACCTGGGCTGCGAGCTGGCACTGGACGACTTCGGGTCCGGCTACGCGTCGTTCCGCTACCTGCGGATCTTCCCGATCGACCTGGTCAAGATCGACGGGGAGTACGTGGTCCGGCTCGTCCAGAACCAGCAGGACCAGGTGCTGGTCCGTGCGCTGGTGCAGGTCTGTCAGGCGTACGGGATCCACACGGTCGCCGAATTCGTGCAGGACGAGCCGACCCTCCGCCTGCTGCGTGAGCTCGGCGTCGACTTCGTCCAGGGCTACCACGTCGGCCATCCCTCACCGCTGGAACCGGCCCACGTCCGGCGTTCCTGAACTGCTGTTCCTTTGCCGCCGGTTTGGGGTATGCGTTAGGTCATGGAGAAGTGGACGATCGCTACCGAGGCCGAAAAAAGCCCAGACTTCCGCCGGGTTCTGTGGACCGGCGAGCACACGCAGCTTGTCGTGATGACGATCCCGCCAGGCGGCGAGATCGGCGAGGAGGTCCACGAGGTGGACCAGATCCTGACTTTCGTCAGCGGCATGGCCAAGGCGAAGGTCGGCGGCGAGACCCGCAACGTCGAGCAGGGCGACCTGGTCGTCGTGCCGGCCGGCAAGAAGCACAACTTCGTCAACGACGGGCCCAACCCGCTCGTGCTCTACACCGTCTACGGCCCGGCGGAGCACGCCGACGGCGCGGTGCACAAGACGAAGGAAGAGGCGGACGCCCTCGAGGAGGCAGGCAAGGACGAGCCACCGAACTCGTAATCGTTAACAAAAGTTACCGGCGCCGGAACCGGCCGAGGCCCCCCAGCCAGCCGGTTCCGGCGCCGTGCCTGGGGTGAAGTCCCCAGGCAGAGTATCTGCGACGTTCAACCATGTCGATCCAGCTGCCCGTTTGCCCGGCTGCGATTACACAACCTGACCACCCGGGCGATGCCGGTCCGATGACGTTTAACTAACCTGCCATCCATGGACGAGGCACGGTGGTTGACCGATGAACAACAGCAAGCGTGGCGCCGCTTCGTCGCAGTTCTGTTCAAATTGCCCGCCGCGCTGGAGACACAGTTGCAGCGCGACGCCGGGCTGACCCACATGGGCTACCTCGTGCTCGCCAGCCTCTCCGAGGAACCGGACCGGCGCCTGGCGATGAGCAAGCTGGCGAAGAAGGCGACGGCCTCCCTGTCCCGGCTGTCGCACGTGGTCGCCCGGCTGGAGGCGCAGGGCTGGGTCCGGCGCGAACGCGACCCCGAGGACGGGCGCGTGCAGATCGCGGTCCTGACCGACGCCGGGGTCAGGAAGATCGTGGAGGCGGCCCCCGGGCACGCCGAAGCGGTGCAGCAGCTCGTCTTCGACCGGCTGACGCCCGGCCAGATCAAGCAGCTCGCCAAGCTCTGCGACACGTTCCTCGACCCGCCGCCAACGGCCTAAGTCCTGGAACGGCCGCCGCTCGGAGATCCGGCCGCGGCCCTCGCCGTCGCTCCTGGAGTGGCCTCCGTCGCCAACGGCCTGGCGTTCAGAACCGGCCTCCGCCGCCTCGTCGGCCTCCGCCGCCGCCGCCGGTGCGGCGGCTGCGTGAGCCGCTGCCGCCGAAGCCGCCGCCGCTCCACGAGCTCCGGCCGCTCGACCTGCTCCGATAGCCGCTCCGCGACCGGTAGCCCCCGCCACTCCCACCGGACAGCAGGCCACCCAGGAACGCCCCGAACAGGTCGTCCTCCGCCGGCGCCTCAGCCGGGTAGCCGTCACTGAACCGCAGCACGTCGTTGCGCGCGATCCGGCTCGACGTGGCGGCGAGGCTCTGTGCCCGCTGAGCCTCGGTCACGGCGGCCACCGGATCGCCCGCCGCCAGGCTCTCGGCGAGCGCCAGGTGCCGCTCCGCCTCGGCCAGCGTCGACCGGGCGCCGGCGTCGACCGCGCCGCGCCGGGTGGTGATGTAGCTGTTCGCCGCCGCTACCTCGGCCCGCGCGGCCGGCAGGGCCTGGGCGAGCAGGCTCCGCGCGCGGGCGGAACGCTCGGCCGAGTCCCGGGCGTCGGCCAGCGCTTTGTCGAGGGCCGCGTCGGCGGCCTGGAGGCGCGCGGAGACGGCGATCGGGTCGGGGGTGGCGCCGGCCAGTGCGGCCCGCGTCTCCGCCAGGGTCTGCTCGGCGGTGCTCATGGCCGTGGTCAGGGCGCCGGCCTCGATGTTCGCGGGGCTGGTCAGGGCGGCCCGGCCGGTGGCGAGCTCGGCCTCGACCTCCATGATCAGCGCGTCCGCGGACCGGCGTGCGGCGTCGTGGTCGGTCACGGCCTGATGCACCGCGGCCAGCAACTGCTCGGCCTGGTCGACGGCCTGCTCCGCGGCCCGGACGGCGAGCGCGGCCTCGGCCCGATCCCCGCCGGGCACCTCGCCCGTCGCCCCCGCCGCCTTCGCGGTCGTGATCCCAGCCCTTGTCGCCCCGGCCTCTGCCCCTGCCCCTGCCCCGGCCTCTGCCCCGGCCTCTGCCTCTGCCCCGGCCCTCGTCGTCGCGGCATCGGGCGCGGTGGAGCGGTCTTCAGGTGTGGCGGGGAGGTCTTCAGGTGCGGCGGGGCGTTGTTCGAGGGCGGCTTCGAGCGCGGCGTGCACCCGGGACAGCGCCGTCGCCGCGAACGACAAGCGCTCGGTGGCCTGGTCGACGTTGAGGCTGACGGCGGTCACGGCCGGCCCGGCGTACCGGGAAGAAAGGTCTTGAAGTGCTGTCGCCGCCGCCGGGAGTGCCGCCGCGACCTCGGCCCGCCGCCGATCCACCTCGGCGGCCACCTCCGCCGCACGCCCCTCCAGATCGCGCAGCTCGTCGAACGCCTCCGACTCGGCGTCCAGCCGGGCGTCCGCCTCCATGCACCGCCGGATGATCTCGTTGAGCGTGCGGCGCAGGGTGACCAGGTCAGGCCCGGGGGTCTCGTCCAGCGTCATCCGCAGCCGGAACGCCTCGGCCACGTCCTGCCGGGACGCCTCCAGCGCCGCCCGGAACCGCTCGGTCGCCTCGGCGCCGTACTGCCCGGTGGCCATCGCCAGCTCGCGTTCGCTCGTCCGCAGATCGTCGTCCAGCTCGACGAGCAGCGCGTTCGCCCGGCCGGTGAGGTCCTCGACGGTCGGACCGGCGGGCGTGGTGGCCTGCGGACGGTCAGGCGTGGTGGCCTGCGGACGGTCGGCCACCGCGGCACGCCGCCGCCGGATCACCACCCAGGCGATCGCGCCGGCGATCACCACGACGAAGATCACCAGCACCCAGATCAGCGTGCTCGAGCCGGACGACGCGGCCGCCTCGCGGTAGCCGTCCGCCGCCGCGATTACCGCGCCGGCCCAGTCGCCGCTGCCCAGCCGGGGCTCTATCCGCTGGGCGGCGACCTCGTCCAGCTCGGCGTCGGTGATGCGGGCGTCGGCCGGGAACGACACCTGGTAGGACCGGTCGACGGTCGCGACCGCCAGCAGCGCGTCCCGGTCGCCGAGGTCGCTCAGCGTCGCCGTCTCGTCGGTCCACTCCTGCGCGGGCGTCCCGTCGAACGACTCCACGAACACCACGAAGAGCTGGATGCCGGTGTCGGACTGCAGCCGAGCCAGCGCCGCCTCGGCGTCGGCGCGCCCACTGCCCAGCGCCCCGGCCGGGTCGACCACCTGCGTGGCGAGCCGCTGTGGCTGGTCGGCCAGCGCGGGCGCGGGCGGGAGCAGCACGGCGACCATGGCCACGAGAGCCAGGATTGCGCGGCGGGGCGTCGGAGTCACCAGGACAACTTAGATGGGCAGGCCGACGATCGGCACGAGCGCCTGTGGATAACTCGGGACTCATGCGAGATCCGTGATTGGATTCTCGAGCCGGATCCGTTGAAAGGTGGTCTGTCGTGAGTCAGCTGGTGAAGGGTGTCATCTCCCGGTCCAAGGGCGCGCCGGTCGAGGTGACGACGATCGTCGTTCCCGACCCGGGCCCCGGCGAGGCGGTGGTGAAGGTGCAGGCCTGCGGCGTCTGCCACACCGACCTGCACTATCGCGAGGGCGGCATCAACGACGATTATCCCTTCCTGCTGGGTCACGAGGCGGCGGGCATCGTCGAGTCGGTGGGCGCCGGCGTGACCGACGTCGAGCCCGGCGACTTCGTGGTGCTCAACTGGCGCGCGGTGTGCGGCAACTGCCGCGCCTGTGACAAGGGCAAGCCGTGGTACTGCTTCGCCACGCACAACGCGTCGCAGAAGATGACACTCGAGGACGGCACCGAGCTGTCACCGGCGCTGGGCATCGGCGCCTTCGTGGAGAAGACGCTGGTCCACGCCGGTCAGTGCACCAAGGTCGACCCGGCGGCACGGCCGGCCGCGGTGGGCCTGCTCGGCTGCGGCGTGATGGCCGGCATCGGCGCGGCGATCAACACCGGTGGCGTGACCCGCGGCGACTCGGTCGCGGTGATCGGTTGCGGCGGGGTCGGTGACGGCGCGATCGTCGGCGCGGCGCTGGCCGGGGCCACCACGATCATCGCGGTCGACACCGACGACCAGAAACTCGAGTGGGCGCGGAAGTTCGGCGCCACGCACACGATCAACGCCAAGGGCGCCGACGTGGTCGCCGAGGTGCAGAAGCTGACCGGTGGCTTCGGCGCCGACGTGGTGGTCGAGGCGGTCGGCCGGCCGGAGACGTACAAGCAGGCGTTCTACGCACGGGACCTGGCCGGCACGGTGGTCCTGGTGGGTGTGCCGACGCCGGAGATGACGATCGAGCTGCCGCTGCTCGACGTGTTCGGCCGCGGCGGCGCGCTGAAGAGCAGCTGGTACGGCGACTGCCTGCCGACCCGCGACTTCCCGATGCTGACCGAGCTCTACCTGCAGGGCCGGGTCGACCTGGACGCGTTCGTGACCGAGGAGATCCGGCTGGACCAGGTCGAGGAGGCCTTCGCCAAGATGCACCAGGGCGGCGTGCTCCGCTCGGTGGTGATCTTCTGATGCGGGTCTCGCACGGGGTCACCAACGGGACGTTCTCGCTGGACGGGCAGACGTTCGAGGTGGACAACAACGTCTGGGTGGTCGGCGACGACGAGACCTGCGTGGTGATCGACGCGCCGCACGACGTGGACGGGATCCTGGCCGTGGTCGGTGGCCGCCGGGTGACGGCCATCCTGCTCACCCACGCGCACGACGATCACGTCCGGGTGGCGCCGCAGCTCGCCGAGGCCACCGGGGCGCCGCTGTACCTGCACCCGGCCGAGGAACCGCTGTGGAAGCTGACGCATCCCGACCGTCCGATGCCGGCGCCGCTGGCCGACGGGCAGGAGATCGCCGGCCTCCGGGTCCTGCACACGCCGGGGCACAGCCCGGGCGCGGTCTGCTTCTACGCGCCCGATCTGGGCTGCGTGTTCACCGGCGACACGCTGTTCCACGGCGGCCCGGGCGCGACCGGACGGTCGTTCAGCGACTACGACACGATCGTGACATCGATCAAGGAGCGTCTGCTCAAGCTGCCCAGCGCGACCGTGGTCCACACGGGCCACGGTCGCGACACGCTGATCGCCAACGAGACGGTCTGAGTCAGCCGCCCGCCGCCAGCAGGTCCAGGGTGAGGGCGGCGGTCCAGCTGAACTGGCCGGCGCCGATGCCCGCGCCTGTGTCGGGGTGGAAGTACTCGTAGTGCCCGGATGACCCGACCAGGCGCAGCATCGACGTACGCAGGTCTGCCGCCTCGCCCGTGAAGCCATGCTGATCGAGGCCGCGGCGCAGCAGCCAGTTGATGTTGACCCAGATCGGCCCGCGCCAGTACCGCGCCGGGTCGAAGTCGGCGGCCGTCCGGTCGTAGCTCGGCACCGGCAGCGTGGTGTCCTCGGGCAGCCCGAACCGCTCCGACCGGGCCTCGTCCAGGATCGCCTTGGTGTACTCGGAGGGCAGGCCCGGCAGGATCAGCGGGAGCAGCCCGGTCACGCAGTGGGCCGGGCTGAGCGTGCCGGTGCGTACGTCACGGGCCCGGAACGTCCGCGAGCCCTCGTCCCAGAGCCGGTCCACGACCGCCGCCGTGACGGCGCGAGCGCGCTCCTGGTGCACCGCGGGGTCGGCGCCGACCACCTCGGCGATCTTGGCCAGGGCCGACTCGGCCGCGCCGAGGATCGAGTTGAAGCCGGGGCACTCGACCACGAAGTCGTGCCGTTTCGCCAGCTCCAGGTCCGAGTACCCGGACTCCTTGTAGGCCACGACGAGATGCACGTAACGGGCGTAGTCGGTGTCCGTCGGCCGGTGCGAGGCGTCCGCCACGTCCAGGTCGCGGCGGTGATAACGGCGGAGCAGATCGTGGTCGGCCGGCACCTGCGACATCGCCGCGTCCCAGGCCGGGCTGTTGTCCACGCCCGACTCCCACGGGTGGACCAGGGCGGCCAGCCCGCCGCCGCCCGCGTCACGCCGGCCCGTCAGGTATTCCTGCTGCTTGACCAGCCGGGGATAGAGCCACCTCAGCTCCTCGGTCGCCTCGTGCGACGCCGACCGGCTGTAGACCTCCCACGCCGCGATGGCGTGCATCGGCGGCTGGACCAGGCCGGTGCTGCCGCGCGCCGGGCGGGACCCGTGGGCGGGCACGTCCCAGAAGCTCGGCCCGGGGAAGTAGTCGCCCTCGGGCACGGACGGGTCGAAGACGATGTGCGGGACGCGGCCGTCCGGCCACTGAGCCTCGAAGAGGCTGCGCAGGTCGCGCCAGGCCCGGGCCGGGTCGACGTGGGCGAGGCCGATCGCGATGAAGGCGGCGTCCCAGCTCCACTGGTGCGGGTAGAGGCGGCGGGACGGGACCATGTGGTCGCCGGACCAGTTGGCGTCGAGGACGTTGACGGCGGATTTCCAGAGTTCAGCAGACATCAAGGGGCTCACTGGTCGGGGTTGTCGGAACGGATGCGTCCCAACCTAGATGCTATCTGCTGTAACGCCGCCGTAATCTCACGTTAATCTCTGGCCGAGATCAAGAGCCAGTGCCGGCTTCGCCGTCCCGGGAGGTACGGGGAATCGAGGCGTTTCGCCACCACGCCGCCGAGACCCTGCGCCGTGGCGGCCTCCAGCGCGAACCCGCCGCCGCCCGGGAAGTACGGCGGCGTCTGCCAGTGGTCGCCGGCCACGCCGAGCCCCTCGAGCAGCTCCCGCCGCTGGGCGTAGCCGACCGCCTCCACCGTGGCGTGCCCCTCCAGCCACAGCAGGTCGTACGCCAGGAACTGCACCGGCGCCCGCTCCGACTGCCGCTTCGCCGCACCGGCGTCCTTGGGCTTGGTCCGCTTCGCGAGCAGCGCGGGCGACGGCGCGGTCCCCTCGAAGGCGACGATCTCGCCGTCCAGCACCGCCTCGGTGGGCGCCAGCGTGTCGCCGAGCGGGCGGAGCTCCGGGTACCACGAGGTGACGTCGGCGCCGGTCGCGTCGAGCAGCTTGAGCCGGCCGCCGGACACGTACCCGACGGTGCGCCGGCCGGACCAGCTCAGCTCGTACCCCCAGGCGTCGTCGTCGGGCGGCAGCCCGGACCCTTCGGTCGGCGTCATCGGCGTGATCAGCTCGGGCATGCTCTCCCAGCCGGGCTCCGGCGGGTCCATCCGCCGCACCATCCAGTCCTTGCCGTCGGTCTGGAAGAAGACGTAGCGCCCCGAGGTCCGTGTCCCGTGGAACGTGACGCTTATCTCGTCCGAGCGCCATTTGCCCGTTTCGTAGGTGCCGGTGTCGTGGATCAGCATCCGTCCGCCGCCGTACTCGCCGGCCGGGATCTCGCCGTGGAAGTCCAGGTACTCGAGGGGGTGATCCTCGGTGTGCTTGGCCAGGTTGTTCCGCCGCTGGTCACGGGGCAGGCCGCGGGGGACGGCGAAGGAGACCAGCACGCCGTCGCGCTCCAGCCGCACGTCCCAGTGCAGGCTGCGGGCGTGGTGCTGCTGGATGACGAACCGGTTCTCCTTCTCGGAAGGACGCGGCTGGGACGAAGGGACCGGCTCGGGAGTACGCCGGGCGTCCCGTTTGCGCCGGTATTCGTCGAGGCGGTCGCTCACGCCCGTCATTCTCTCAAAGGAGAAATTGTCGTACGCCCGTGCGAGGGTCTCAGGCATGTATTCGGAACGACCCGCCGCCGGGCTCCCGCAGGTCATCGCCTGGCGTGCGCGCAAGCTGCCCGGCGACGGCCCCGCGCGGGTCCTGCCCGACGGCTGCATGGACCTGATCTGGCACGAGGGCGAGGTCTTCATCGCCGGTCCCGACACCTCGGTGCAGCGGCATCCCGCGAGGCCGCCCGGCCGCACCTTCGGCCTGCGCTTCGCCGCCGGCACCGGGCCTCAGGTCGTGGGCGTGCCGGCCGACGAGTTCACCGACCGGCAGGTCCCGCTCGACCAGGTGTGGTCGCCGGCCGAGGTCCGCCGGGTCGCCGAGTCCGCCGCGCCCGACGTGGCTCTCCTCGAGGTCGCGACGGCCCGCTGGCAACCACCCGACCTCGCGTTGGTCGAGGTCGCGGCGCGGGCGCGGGCCGGGTGGACGGTCGACGCGATCGCCGAGCGGCTCGGCCTCAGCGCGCGACATCTGCGGCGTCGTGTCAAGACCGCTTTCGGGTACGGACCCAAGACGCTGACCCGGGTCCTGCGCATGCAGCGGGCACTCGCCCTGGCCAGGGACGGCGTGCCGCTCGCCTCGGTGGCCGCCGTGTCCGGCTACGCCGACCAGGCCCACCTCTCGAGGGATGTGAAAGCCTTGGCCGGCGTGCCGTTGACCTCGCTCGTCGTCACTTGACCCAGGGTTTCAGCTGGTCCAGGCGAAGAGATCGACCACCCGGCCGTCGGGGTCCTTGATCTGGGCGTACCGCTGCCCCCAGACCGCGTCCCACGGTTCCTTGTAGCTTTCATATCCGGCCTTCACCAGACCGGCGTGGACCTTGTCCACCTCGGCCGGGTCGTCACAGAGGAAGGCCAGGCCGCCGGCGCCCTCCGGGGCGGGCGTCCACTCGGGATCAAGCTTCGCCAGCGAGGCGTAGGAGTCGAACATCAGCCGGATGCCGCCGGGCAGGACAGCCTCGGCGTGCGGCTCGGTGTCCTGCTCGGCCGGGATGTCCAGGCCGAGCTCACGGTAAAAGGCCAGCGTCGTCGCCATGTCGGCGGCGGCCAGGCCGATCGCGTTGAAAGTAGGTGCCATGAGCGTGACGGTACGAGCAAAGTCTTCTGTCCGTCTTGAACAAATCGGACCCCAGCATGATCGCGGGTTCCCCGCTTCGGTCGCGGCGGGTAGTGTCTTGGCTCCTACGCGTGTCCATCTCCCCTCGGAGGCGTTGCTCCGATGACCATGCGCATCCTCGTCGTCGGTGCCGGGATCGCCGGTCTAGCCGCGGCCAGGGGCCTGCGGGTCGCCGGCTTCCGGCCCGACGTGGTCGAGGAGCTGCCCGCCACCATGCTGCCCGGCGCCGGGATCTACCTCCCCGGCAACGCCACCCGCGCGCTGCGCGTGCTGGGCCTCGACGCCCCGCTGCGGCCGCTCGGCGACCTGATCTTCCGGCAGCTCTTCCTCGACGCCGCCGGCGGCCAGCTCTTCGAGCTCGACGTCGCCGCGCTCTGGGCCGGCGTCGGCGAGTCCCGGGCGCTGGCCCGCGCGGACCTCCAGCAGGTGCTGCTCACCGGGGTGGGCGGCGAGGTGCGCTACGACACCGCGGTCACCGACCTGCAGATCGTCGACGGCGCCGCCAAGGTCGAGTTCTCCGGCGGCCGGATCGCCGAGTACGACCTGGTGGTGGGCGCCGACGGGCGGCGCTCGACGGTCCGGGCCAAGGCCGGTCTGGGCGGCGCGGCGACACCCACCGGGCAGATCGTCTACCGCAGCGTGGTCACCGGCGGTCCCCAGCTCAGCGACTGGACCGCCCTGCTCGGGGAGCGGTCCGCGTTCACCGTCATGCCGATGGGCAGCCGGCGGCTGTACTGCTACGCCGACGAGACGCCCGAGGCCGGCACGCCCAACCCGGCGGACCCCGAAGCCCGGCTGCGGGAGCTGTTCGGCGACTTCGGCGGCCCGGTTCCGCAGATCCTCAACGCCATCGAGAAGGTGCAGGTCGCGCGCACCGACGAGGTCGTGCTCGAGTCGTGGTCACGCGGCCCGGTGGTGCTGGTCGGTGACGCCGCGCACGCCACCGCGCCGACGCTCGCCCAGGGCGCGGCCATGTCGTTCGAGGACGCGGTGGTTCTCGGTGAGGTGCTGCGCGCTACTCCCGGCGACATCCCGGCCGCGCTGGCCGCGTTCGAGGCCCGCCGCCGGCCGCGCTGCGAGCAGGTGCGCACCCGGACCAGGGAGAGGGACGACAACCGGGACGTGCCCCCCGCAGAGCGCGACTCGATGCTGCGCAGCCGCGGTCAGGCGATCTTCGCTGATCAGTACCGTGAGCTCGTCCAGCCACTGTGAACGCGCGCCCGTAGTTTGGTCACCCCCCGCCCGGGAAGACCGGACGGGGGACTATTCTGCCTGCGAGGCACGCCTTTTCCTTCGGGCGTACTGAGAGGGACGAACGAGACACCGGAGGCTATTCGTGACGACCGTCGCGCCTAAGCCGATCGTGACCCGGCCCTGGCCGGTACGGCCCCAGGTCAAGGGCTCGGCGATCGCGCGGATCCTGCGCACGACGGACGCGAAGCAGATCGGGATCATGTACATGATCACGGCCTTCGTGTTCTTCCTGCTGGGCGGCCTGATGGCTCTGCTGATGCGTGCCGAGCTGGCCCGCCCCGGCATGCAGTTCCTGTCGCCCGAGCAGTACAACCAGCTGTTCACCATGCACGGCACGATCATGCTGCTGTTCTTCGCGACGCCGATCGTGTTCGCCTTCGCCAACTTCGTGGTGCCGATCCAGATCGGGGCGCCCGACGTCTCGTTCCCGCGGCTGAACTCGTTCGCCTACTGGCTCTACCTGTTCGGCGGGACCATCACGATGGCCGGGTTCCTCACGCCGGGTGGCGCGGCGGACTTCGGCTGGTTCGCGTACACGCCGCTCAGCGACGGCCTGCACTCCCCGGGCGTCGGCGGCAACATGTGGGTGGTCGGCCTGGCGATCTCCGGCCTCGGCACCATCCTCGGCGGCGTCAACATGATCACCACGATCCTGACGCTGCGCGCGCCCGGCATGACCATGTTCCGGATGCCGATCATGACGTGGAACATCTTCGTGACCAGCCTCCTGGTCGTCCTGGTGTTCCCGTTCCTGGCCGCCGCGTTGTTCGCTCTCGCCGCCGACCGCGTGCTCGGCGCGCAGGTCTTCAACGTCGAGACCGGCGGCCCGATGCTGTGGCAGCACCTCTTCTGGTTCTTCGGGCATCCCGAGGTGTACATCGTGGCGCTGCCGTTCTTCGGCATCATCACCGAGGTCATCCCGGTGTTCAGCCGCAAGCCGGTGTTCGGCTACAAGGGCCTGGTGTCGGCGACCCTGCTGATCGCCGCCCTGTCGATGAGCGTGTGGGCGCACCACATGTTCGTCACCGGCCAGGTGCTGCTGCCGTTCTTCAGCTTCCTGAGCTTCCTCATCGCGGTACCGACCGGCATGAAGTTCTTCGTCTGGATCGGCACGATGTGGCGCGGCCAGATCAGCTTCGAAACCCCGATGATGTTCGCCATCGGCTTCCTGGTGACGTTCCTCTTCGGTGGCCTCTCCGGCGTCCTGCTCGCCGCCCCGCCGATCGACTTCCACGTGTCGGACTCGTACTTCGTCATCGCGCACTTCCACTACGTGCTGTTCGGCACGATCGTGTTCGCGGTGTTCGCCGGCATCTACTTCTGGTTCCCGAAGATGTTCGGCCGGATGCTCGACGACAAGCTCGGCAAGGTGCACTTCTGGCTGACCTTCATCGGCTTCCACGCCACCTTCCTGGTGCAGCACTGGCTGGGCACCGAGGGCATGCCCCGACGGTACGCGGACTACCTGCCCGACGACGGCTTCACGTTCCTCAACACGTTCTCCACGATCGGGTCGTTCGTGCTCGGCGCCTCGACCCTGCCGTTCATCTACAACGTGTGGAAGTCGTACAAGGTCGGTGAGCTGGTCACGGTCGACGACCCGTGGGGCCATGGCAACTCGCTCGAGTGGGCCACGTCCTGCCCGCCGCCGCTGCGCAACTTCGACCGCATGCCGCGCATCCGTTCCGAGCGCCCGGCCTTCGACGCGAAGTTCCCCGAACTCGCCGCCGGCGCCCACCTGACCGGCCCACCCGAGGGCGGCGCCCGTCTCCTGAGCAGCGAGTCCGACGGCGGGGCGACCTACCAGGAAGACGTCAGCAGCAACGTCGACGTCGACGACAAGAAGAAGTAAGTCGACGACAAGAAGAAGTAAGCAGCCCCACCCCGCCAGCAGAACGAGCGGCCCGCCGGACATCCGGCGGGCCGCTCGCTTCATGGTCGGTGGAGACCCAGGTGGTCAGCGGAGACCAAGGCGGTCCGTGCCGGGACCGGCGTCGGATCTCAGCTCGGGCCGGCCGGGCGCGTCGCGCTCAGCGGCCATGGTGCACGGCCCCGCACACGGCCTGGTGGTTCAGGCCGGCCGGGCGGCGGACCTCAGCTGGTCGGGGTGGGCGAGGGCGTGGCGGTGGGGGTGCCGCAGCCCGGGCCGTGGCCTTTGCCCGGGCCGTGACCCTTGCCCGGTCCGTGGTGGTCGCCGGTGTTCGAAGGCTTCTCGCCCTTCTCGGGCTTGCCGGTGTTCTTGGGCTTGTCGGCGCGCTTGTCGTCCGTACCCTTGCGGTCCTTGCCCTTGAAGTCGCTCTTGTCCTGGCCGCCGCCGCAGCGGTCGCCGGTGGGGCGCTTCGTGAAGCCGGTGATCGCGGTCACGGTCCGGGCGCCGCTGTCGACGGTGCCGGAGATGCGGGCGAGCAGGTTGGCGGGCAGCGCCGACAACGCCACGGAAGCCCCGTTCACCGTGATTTTGGCGGTGCTCGCGACCGACAGGGTGGAGGTCGCCTCGTTCGGGCGGTTCACCGTGATCGTCGAAGCGCCGGCATCCGCCGAGGTGATGAGCCCGTGCAGGCGGAACGACGTCGCATCGGCGCTGTCGCCCGGCTTCGAGCGGTCCTCGGCGCCGGGCGAGGCGGGCGGCGCGGAGGGGGCGGATGAGGCGGACGGGGTGGATGGGGTCGCCGAGGGCGAGGTGCCGGCGCTCGTGCTCGGTGCGGCGGCCGGCCGGGCACTGGCCCGCTCGGAAGCAGTCGGCGACGCGGAGGTCTTGACCGCGGCGGGACGGGCGGCGTTACTGACCGCGGCCCACGCCGGGACGGTGGCAGCACCGGCGAGGGCGATCCCGCCGCTGACGGCGAGCGTGACGATGAGGCGCTTCTTCATGTCGGCGGGCTCCTGGGGGACGCGATCGGGGGCGTAGATCACGATCCAGGCCGAACTTATGGCGAGCCTCTGGATCAGGGTGCTGTCCGGCGCGATCTCGGGTGCCACTGGGTTGCGGCCCGATCACCGCAGCTCGGAAAGAAACGTTCAGCGCAGTTCCGACAGCAAGGCGTCCAGCCCGGTGGCCAGCCTGCTCAGGTGGTCGAGCACGCCCGTCGACATCTACCGGCTCCGGCATAGGTACCTCGGCCCGCAGCACACGCGTCTCCACCTGGAACGACGCCTCCACAGCGGCCACGAAGCCCGCCCGCCCGGCGTTGACGATCATGCGCTTGACCGCCCATTCGCCACGCTCGGTGACCACCCGCCACAGCTCGTTGGACAGCCCGCCGGTCACCCGCACCGCCGCCGCCACCGGCCGCCCGAGCCCGAACGCCTCCGCGACGATCCCCACACCCCGATCCACGTCCGCCCACATTAGGGTCGCGATCTGTGGATCTCGAAGGGTTTCTGGCCGGAATGCGCGACTCCTACAGCCGGATCGCGGAGGACTACGCCGGTGTGCCGGGCCAGGCGCAACGGCCGCAACTGATCGAGCGTGCGCTGCTGGCGGCCTTCGCCGAGCGGATCCTGGCCGGGTGCGGCGCCACGGTCGCCGACGTGGGTTGCGGCCCCGGTCAGCACACTGCGGCGTTGCGCGAGCTCGGGCTGGACGCCTACGGGATCGACCTCGCCCCGGGGATGGTCGAAGTCGCGCGGCGGGCGCATCCGGGCGTGCCGTTCGAGGTGGGGTCGATGCTGGAACTCGACCGGGCCGACGGCGAGCTCGGCGGGATCCTGTCGGTCTACTCGATCATCCATGTGCCGCTGGAGCTGCGCGCGCGGGTGCTGGCCGAGTTCTTCCGGGTGCTGGCGCCGGGTGGGCTGGTCATGCTGGTCTTCCAGGTCGGCGACGAGCAGGGGCGCCGGGAGGAGTTCCAGGGCCACCGCATCGGCATCGACTGGTACCGCCAGCAGCCCGACGACCTGGTCACCCTGCTGCGCGACGCCGGCTTCGACATCTGGCTCCGAGCCGTCCGCGAGGCCGAGGGCGCCGAGAAGGTGCCGCAGGGCTACCTGATCGCCGTCAAACCCAAGGTCAAAATCTTTTGACGGTACGGGCACCCGAAACCGAGCCGTGGTTTCAGCGGACCGTCGTCGTGGTCAAGGCCGCACGCCATTTCCGGCCCGGATGGTGGTGCGGCAAAAGCTCACTTCGCGAGTGCCTGGCGTTCCGATCGCGCGACGGGCAACGTTGATGCCTGGAAATACCGCCCGGGTTTCTCGCTGGGGTGTCGACGGTTAATTTGAATCAGGCGTGAGTGCCTGATCGACTTCATGATTCACCGGCATTCGCGCCGATGCCATCGACCGGCATCGGACCCGAAAGAGGTTCGTGCGCGACGGAAAGGTGAAGCAATTTGTCCATGACCAAGCGGCTTGCCGTTCGAGCAACCATGATCGCCGCGGTGATCCTGTCCGCCTTTGGTGCTCTGAGTGTGGCCACGTCCGCTCCCGCGCTGGCCGGCGAGGCCGTAGTCGGCTCGGCGGCGCTGGCGCCGCGGGCTACCTACGGCATCAACATGGACCAGGCGTGCTGGGACCAGTATGAACACGCCTTCAAAGCTGAGATCGACCCGCGGAATTGGCACGCCTGGGGCTGGAGGTGCTACACCTGGAATCAGAGCAACGGCACCCTTGAGGCACACGACATCGACCCTGCTCGGTATTGCCGCGAACACCACCCCGATGCTCCATTCTCCGCCTATTACGATCAGTGGGATCCTTTCTCTTGGTATTGCCGCCCGAACAGGGTTTGACAGCGATAGCTCGAAGGTCCTGTCGCGTGCCTCAGCGGTAACCACCGGCGGTCGCCCAATGCGTCGTCTGAATCCGCGGCAACGCCGTGGGCCGCCACAAGAAGTGGAGTGGCAGCCCGTGGCGTTGCTCAGGTCCGGGAAAAGGCCGTCAATCCCTGGTCGGCACGAGACCGGCCTAGTGCCAGACCGACCTGCGCGGTTGTGCGCAGGACGGGCGTCCGGTGCGTCAGGAGATGTGGGCGGACGCGGGATTGGCCGGGGTGGGGGAGACGGGAGCCGCGGCGGCTGTGCGGCGGCGGCGTAGTTCGGCGGGGAGGACGGCCAAGGCGACCAGGAGGCCCACGCCGCCGACGGCTGCGAAGCCCCAGGGTGGGGACTGCCAGTCCATGACCACGCCGGCCAGTGGCGCGCCCAGGGCCACGCCGACCGTGAGGGCCGAGTTGTGCCAGCCCAGGGCCTCGCCTCGGGCCGCGGCGGGGATCATGCGGCTGACCGCGTCGGCCGTGGCCGTGATCGTGGGGGCGCACAGCGCGCCGGCCGGGAGGATCAGCAGGGCCAGCAGCCACCAGTGGTCGCCGCCGAGCCCGACGGGGATCGTCAGCAAGGCCATGGGCGCGAAGAGCGTGAGCGGGGTCAAGCCCTTGCGGATCGTGCCGTAGAGGAAGCCGCCCAGCAGCGAGCCGGCCGCCCAGATGCTCAGCACCACGCCCGTCCAGGCGACCTCGCCGCCGGCGCGCAGCACCGCCACGACCGCGACGTCCGTGCCGCTCAGGACGAGGGTCGAGGCGGCCGTGATGGCCAGGATGCCGATCAGGCGCGGGGTCAGCCACTGGCTGCGGGGGATGCTGGCGGCGCCGGTCGACGGTGGGGCCTCGCCGGCGGAGCGGATGGGTGGGTCGAGCAGGAACAGGCCGACGCCGGAGATCAGGATGCCGGTGCCGACGGCATACATCCCGGCGTGTGAGCCCGCCGTCGTCGCGATCAGGACGCCCAGGGCGGGACCGGCCATGAAGCTGATCTCGGTGGTGATCGAGTCGAGCGCGAAGGCGGGGAGGCGGTGCGACTCGGGGGCGAGCGCGGCGATCGACTGCCGGGCCACGGCGAAGGCCGGCAGGGCCAGGAAACCGCCGACCAGCGCGGCGACCAGGAGTGCCCAATACGGCATGGAGGGCGCCGAGAACCAGAACAGCACCTCGGCCACCGTGGTGAGCACGAGCACCGGGCGCAGCCCGCGCCGGTCGGTGATGCGGCCCATCACAGGCGCGCCGAACGAGCCGCCGATCGTGAACGCCGTGCCGACCAGGCCGGCCAGGAAGTAGCCCAGGCCGAGGTCCTGAACCACGTGCAGGGTGAGCGTCACCGTGCCGGCAGCGATCGGCACACGCGCGAGCGTGGCCACCGCCAGCAGTGACTTGATGCCCCGCAGCGCGAGGGTCTCCCGGTAAGGCGTGAGTGTCATGACGGGTCCTAACCTCCGTCAGACATCCTCGCCGCTGGGTACGACAAGTTTCGAGCCAGTTAGACGGGGATCACGTGGGATCGACGACCGGCGCGCCCGTGGTGCTCACCCCGGCGGCAGCGAAAGCGTCGATCGCCGCGTCGGTGGTGATCCGGGACACGCCGGCGGTCAGCTCCAGCAGGACGCTGGTGGTGAAGCCGGCCGCTGCGGCGTCGAGCGCGGTCGCGCGTACGCAATGGTCGGTGGCGATCCCCACCACCTCGACCTCGGTGACCGAGCGTGAGCGCAACCAATCGGTCAGGCCCTCACCGGAGGTGGTGTGTCCCTCGAAGCCGGAGTAGGCAGCCGCGTGCGCGCCCTTGTGGAACACCGCCTCGATGCGGTCCCGTGCCAGCTCCGGGTGGAAGTCCGCGCCGCCGGTGCCCACCACGCAGTGTGCCGGCCACGAGTCGACGAAGTCGGGGTCGGCGCTGAAGTGGGCGCCGGGGTCGACGTGGTAGTCCTGGGTGGCGACCACGTGGTCCCACCGGTCGCCGGCGCGGTCCAGCACCAGCGAGATCCCGGCGGCCACGGCGGCGCCACCGGCGACCGGCAGGGAGCCGCCCTCGCAGAAGTCGTTCTGCACATCGACGATGATCAGCGCGCGTGACATTTGTTCCCCTCCGGGTGGCCCCCTCAGGCGATCGTGACCGGGATGGCCGGGTCACCCGCGGAGAGCTTAAGGCCCTCCCACGGGATGGAGATGAGGCATTGCCGCAAGTGCTCCCGTCCCTCGGCCAGGGTGGGCAGGGGCAGGACGTCGCCCGCGGCGATGAAGGACTGCTGGAGCAGGCGGTCGTTCGGCAGATGATCGGGTACGCCCTGGGGGACGATGATCTCCTCGGTGGCGGTGCCGGTGGGCTTGTGGCGTCGCACGGCCGTCTTGCGCCCACCGACGGTCGCCTTGTTCTCCGACCGCTTGACCACCGGGCGCCCCTCCACCTCGACCAGCTTGTAGACCAGCCCGGCGGTGGGCGCCGCGGACCCGGTGACCACGGCCGTCCCGGCGCCGTAGATGTCCACCGGCTCGGCGGCCAGCGAGGCGATCGAGTACTCGTCCATGTCACCGGAGACGATGATCTTGGTCTCGGTGGCGCCGAGCGAGTCGAGCAGCTCGCGGGAGTGCTGGGCGAGCACCGACAGGTCGCCCGAGTCGATCCGGATGGCGCGCAGGTCGGGGCCGGCCACCGCGATCGCGTTCCGGATGCCCTGGGCGATGTCGTACGTGTCGACCAGCAACGTCGTGTTCTTGCCCAGCGCCGCCACCTGGGAGGCGAACGCGGTCGCCTCGTCGTCGTGCAGCAGCGTGAACGCGTGCGCCGAGGTGCCCGTGGTCGGAATCCCGTAGAGCGCGCCCGCCGCCAGGTTGGACGTGCTGGCGAACCCGGCCAGGTACGCCGCCCGCGCCGAGGCCACGGCGGCCAGCTCGTGCGTGCGCCGGGAACCCATCTCGATGATCGGCCGCCCGCGCGCGGCGGTGACCATGCGTGCCGCCGCGGCCGCGATCGCGCTGTCGTGGTTGAGCACCGACAGGATGAGCGTCTCGAGCACCACGCACTCGGCGAACGTGCCGGAAACGGTCAGGATGGGCGATCCGGGGAAGAACAGCTCACCTTCGGCGTAGCCGTCGACGTCGCCGGTGAAGCGGTAGTCACGCAGCCAGGCGAGCGTCTCGTCGTCGACGATCCGGGCCGACCGCAGGACCTCCAGCTGGGCCGGCTCGAACCGGAACTCGCGGATCAGATCGATCAGCCGCCCGGTGCCGGCGACCACGCCGTACCGGCGGCCGGTCGGTAGCCGGCGCGCGAAGACCTCGAAGACGCTGCGCCTCGAGGCGGTGCCGTCGCGCAGTGCGGCACTCACCATCGTCAGCTCGTAGTGGTCGGTGAGCAGCGCGGGGGCGAAGTCGGTCACCCCACCACCCTATTGCGGCAGAGATCGAAGCGCCGGGGCGAGTTCGACCCGGCCGTTGACGCCGAGCTTGGCGTAGACCCGCTGGAGGTGGTTCTCGACCGTGCGCGGGGACAGGAAGAGCTGGTCGGCGATCTCCCGGCTCTTCGCGCCGTCCGCGGCCAGCTCGGCCACCTGCCGTTCCCGGGTGGTCAGGGCCGGCTGGACGGTACGCAGGGCCGGGGTACGCAGCACGTCGCACCGGGCCAGCACGTCGCCGAGCAGCGTGGACGCGGCGAGCGCCTGTGGGTCGCGGGCGGCCCGGAACAGGCGCACCGAGGTGGCCGCCGCCTCGGCCGCGAAGGTCAGGTAGCCGCGTCCCTGGAAGTCCCGGGCGATGGCCAGCAGCCCCTCGGCGGAGGAGTCGGCGGCCGCCCGGGCGTGCCGAAGCAGCAGCGGCGCGACCGGCCCGCCGGGCACCGATTCGAGCAGCGCGGCCATCCGGTCGGCGGCCAGCTCGGGGCGGCCCAGCCGGACCAGGTCGTGCAGGGCGAGCAGCTCGTGCCCGGCGAACCCGTCCACGCGCAGCCGCTGGACCACGTCCTGGAGCAGGCGGACCGCGCCGATCAGGTCGCCGGTCGCCGCCGCCACCCAGGCCCGGCAGCGGGTCAGCCACGGGTAGTCGGGGCCGTTGCAGGAGCCGGGCGCCCGGTCCGCGGCGGCCAGCGCCTCCCGGGCCGTGTCGGACTCGCCGCGCAGCGCCGCGACGTGCGCCCGGTACGCGTGCACGTTGCCCTCGTAGAGCCGGTTCGCCGTCAGCGCCGCGCAGGCCTGCTCGCACGCCGCCATGGCGGTGTCGGTACGCCCGCGCAGCCACGCCGCCTGCGCCTGCAGCAGCGACACCCAGGCCGAGCCGACCCCGAACCCGCCGGCCTGCACCAGGTCGGCGAACTCGTCGGTGAGGATGCCGTCGATGCCGGCCAGGTCCAGCGCGACGGCAACCCGGGTGCCCAGGGCCATCGGCAGCACGAACTGCAGGGTGGGGTTCTCCCGGCGCCAGCCGCCGGTGTCCGCGGCCACCGGGGCGAGCAGGTCGGTGCTGGCCGCCGGATCACCACCGGCGGCGGCCAGGAAGGCGAGCACGGACCGGGCCATGTCCGTCGACGGCGTGCCGGCGGCCGGGTCCGCGAGCACCTGACCGGCCAGCGCGCGGGCCTGCCGGAGCTGGAGCAGCTGCATGCGCATCAGTGACTCGACGGCGCGTGCCCGGGCCTCGTCGGCCGGGTCGTCGATGCGGGCCCGGGCCAGCTCGTCGGCGGTGTCGGCCCGGCCCTGCCCCCAGAACGCGACCGTGGCCCGGGCGATCAGCCGGCGCGCCGGCGGACCGTCGGCCCGGTCCAGCGCCGCCAGCGCCTCGTCCGGCCGGTCGGCGAAGAGCAGCACCGTCGAGAGCAGCTCGGCGGCGTCGTACCCGGCGCCGTGGGTCCAGGCCGCGCCGGCCAGCCGCTGCGCCAGCCCGAGGTCGAACCGGCCGAACGCCTGCACGGCCGCGTCCAGCAGCATCCCGCCGTCCTGGGCGGTGCCGGAGTCGAGCCGCCACACCGCCACCCGCAGCAGGTCGTCGCGGCGGCGCGCGCCGGTGCTCCCGACCAGGTCGGCGAGGGTGGCGTGCAGGCGGCGCGAGCGGGTGGCCGGGCAGTGCTGGCGGACCACCTCGCCGTAGAGGGGGTGCGCCAGACGTACGTCGCGGCGGCGTCCGTCCTCGGTGACCCGGATCAGGCCGCGTTCCTCGGCGGCCTCGGCGTCGGCCGGCACGCAGCCCTGCAGGACCAGGTGCAGGCCGATCGGTTCGCCGAAGGCGACCAGTTCGAGCACGTCGCGGACCCCGGGGGTCAGCCCGCCGATGCGGGCGTCGACCAGATCGGCCAGGCTGGGGGCCAGGGTGAGTTTGCCGGTCCAGCGCCACATTCCGTACGAGCGGGAGATCTCGCCGCCCTGCCTGGCCGCCATGACCAGCTCACGCAGCAGCAGCGGGTTGCCGCCGGCGAACCGGGACAGCTGCCGCGCCGAGGTCGTCTCGAGTGGCCCGCCGAGCATCGAGGTCAGCAGCTCGCGGGACTCCTCGGTGCTCAGTGGCAGCAGATCGGCGTTGACGACCAGACCCTCGGTCCAGAGCGCGGCGATCGGGGCGGGCGCCGGTTCGCCGGTGCGCCGCGTGCCGAGCAGCGTGGCGCCCTCCCGGACCAGCAGGTGGATCAGCGCGGCCGAGGTGCGATCGAGCAGGTGTACGTCGTCCACGGCGAGCACGAGCCGCCGTGCGCCCCCGTCGGAGCGCAGCGCGCCGGCGGCCCAGCGCAGCAGCCCGGGTGCGGACAGCCCGGCGGGCGGGTCGGGCGGGAGCACCTGGGCGAGGCTGCCGAAGGGCAGGCCGGTGGCGCCGATCGTGGCCGAGGCGGAGAAGACCGCGTACTGGTCGGCCGGAAGTGTCCGGGTCGCCTCGCAGAGCAGCCGGCTCTTACCGATGCCGGGATCGCCGCTGAGAATCAACCCCCTGGTCTCGGTGGAGGATGCATTGTCAGCGGCCCTGATGAACCGGTCCAGCTCGCCGGTGCGTCCGACGAAGTCCCAGTTGCCCACGCCGTCAGCATATCGAGATCCGTCACGGTTATGTCACTACCTGTACCCCTGCGAGGTTCGCCGGAGATCGCTTCGTGACCTGCGCTTAAGAGTCGCATTCCACGGTTCCGCCGTTCCGGTGGCACGATGGTGGGCATGGCGCTGCCCCAGGTCGCTCCCGTCGAGACGCCGGAGATCGAGGAATCACCAGCGGACGACCGGCCTTGGGTGACCATCGTCTGGGACGATCCGGTCAACCTGATGTCCTACGTGACCTGGGTTTTCCAGAAGCAGTTCGGCTACAGCCGGGAGAAGGCCGAGAAGCTCATGCTGGACGTGCACAACAAGGGCAAGGCGGTGGTCTCCACCGGTGCTCGCGAGCGCATGGAGATGGACGCCTCGCAATTGCACGGATACGGTCTGTGGGCAACGGTCGACCGGGCGTGAGGGTGGATTGAGGCATGTTCCGACGCAACGGCACTGAGTGCGTGGCGGCGTTCGCCATCGACGAGGTGCGCGTGCTCCGCAAGGTCGCCGGCGAGGTGGTCGACCTGCTGACCGACGGCTTCGATCGGGGCGACCCGGTCGTCGACCGGCTGTTCCCGGACATCTACCCGGACCTGCCCGAGGATTCCGCCGAGTTCCGGCTGTACACCGAGGGCGATCTGAAGACCGGGAAGATCGACCAGGCCGGCGCGATCCTGGCGGCGCTGCCCGACGACGGCCCGGGTGAGGTGCGCCTGGACGCGGAGACGGCCGAGGCGTGGCTGCGCGCGATCAACGACGCCCGGCTGGCGATGGGCACCCGGCTGGACATCGCCGCCGACACCGACCTCGGCGACGAGCTCGACGACGCCGTGCTGCACGACCCTGCCTCGAGCCGGGTCTTCCAGCTGTCGGTGTACGCCTACCTGGGCTACCTCCAGGAGTCGTTGCTGAACGCCCTGCCGGAGATCGACTGACGCGGTTGTGGCCACGGCCACGCCCGGTTGAAGCACTCGTCACGGTAATGTGAAATGCGTGCTGACCATCGACAGTGCGATCGTCCAGGCGATCGTCGCCCACGCCCGCCGGGATCACCCCGACGAGGCCTGTGGCGTGGTCGCCGGCCCGCTCGGCAGCGATCTGCCCACCCGGCACATCGCGATGGACAACGCGGCCCGCTCGATGACCTTCTACGAGTTCGACTCGATGGAGCAGTTGCGGGTCTGGCGCGAGATGGACGACAACGACGAGGAACCGGTCGTCATCTACCACTCGCACACGGCCACCGAGGCCTATCCGTCGCGCACCGACATCTCGTTCGCCGGCGAGCCGGGCGCGCACTATCTCCTCGTCTCGACACGTGAGCCGGACGTTGAGGAGATTCGCTCGTTCCGTATCGTGGACAGTGTGGTGACCGAAGAAGAGGTCAACATCGTGGATGCGACGGTAGAAGTGTGATGGCCAGATCTGGTCTGGAGACTTGGGTGCAGACGTTCATGTTCGGGCAGAGCCCGGCGTCGGTGTTCTACGAGTGTCGCTGAGCGGCGTACTCCCCGAACCCGTCTGTCTCGATTTCCTCTCAAGGAGCATTTCCGCAATGGCTATCGAAGTTCGCGTTCCTACCATCCTGCGCAGCTACACCGGCGGCCAGAAGGTCGTCGAGGGTGCCGGCGCCACGCTGTCCGGTCTGATCGACGACCTGGACGCCAAGCACAACGGCATCAAGGGCCGGCTGATCACGCCCGAGGGCGGGCTGCACCGCTTCGTCAACATCTACGTCAATGACGAGGACGTGCGCTTCCTCGGCGCGCTGGACGCCAAGGTCGCCGACGGCGACTCGGTCACCATCCTGCCGGCGGTCGCCGGCGGCGCGCTCGGCTTCGCGGCCGCCGCGGCCTTGCTGGGGAACTCGTCCAACCGCCCCGCCGCCGCCCCTGACCCGACTGAGGGCTGAGCCCGATGGCTCGCTACGAGAGCCTTCTGGACGCCGCCGGGGGCACGCCGCTGGTCGGCCTGCCCCGCCTTTCGCCGACGGTGCCCGACGGGGCACCGCCGGTGCGGCTCTGGGCCAAACTCGAAGACCGCAACCCGACCGGCAGCATCAAGGACCGCGCCGCCCTGTTCATGGTGCGCGAGGCCGAGGAGGCGGGCCGGCTCCGCCCGGGTGACACCATCCTGGAGCCGACCAGCGGCAACACCGGCATCTCCCTGGCCATGGTGGCCAAGCTGCGGGGATACCGCCTGGTCTGTGTGATGCCGGAGAACGTCTCGGCCGAGCGCGTCCAGATCCTGCGGATGTACGGCGCCGAGATCCTCTTCTCGCCCGCGGCGGGCGGGTCCAATCAGGCCGTCGCGACCGCCAAGCAGGTCGCCGCCGAGCACCCCGACTGGGTCATGCTCTTCCAGTACGGCAACCCGGCCAACGCCCGCGCGCACTACGAGACGACCGGTCCGGAGCTGCTGCGCGACCTGCCGACGATCACGCACTTCGTGGCCGGCCTGGGCACCACCGGGACGCTGATGGGCACCGGCCGCTATCTGCGGGAGAAGGTCGAGGGCGTCGAGATCATCGCCGCCGAGCCGCGGTACGGCGAACTCGTGTACGGCCTGCGTAACATCGACGAGGGCTACGTGCCGGAGCTCTACGACGCCACGGTGCTCAACCGTCGCTTCTCGGTGGGCACTCGCGACGCGGTCCTGCGTACCCGTCAGCTCGTCGAGGTTGAAGGGATCTTCGCCGGCTTCTCCAGCGGGGCGATCCTGCACGCCGCGCTGGCCGTCGCGCACGAGGCGGTCAAGGCGGGCCGCCGCGCCGACGTCGCGTTCGTGATCGCCGACGGCGGCTGGAAGTACCTGTCCACAGGCGCCTACGGCGGCACCCTGTCCGAGGCCGAGGACGCCCTCGAAGGCCAGCTCTGGGCTTAGTGGGAAACCGCCAGGAGCACCAGGCCGCTGAGCGGGAGCGCGGCGGCGACCAGGAACAGGTACGGCAGCACCCTGCGGTGGATCGACAGGAACGCGCCCACCACGAGCGCCACGCTGGTCAGGCCCAGCAGGGCGAGCACCGGCACGTACCAGCCGGGCACGCCGCCGAGCACCGAGATGAAGACGCGCAGCCCGACGCCGACCCCGACGAGCCCGAGCGCGGACGCGTAGAGCGACATCGCGAGCAACCGCCGTGTGCCGGGCGCGGGGTCGTCCGCCGCTGGGAAGCGGAAGAGCAGGTCGCGATCGTCCGGACCGGTGGTCGGGACATCACCCTCCCAGCCGAAGGGCACCACTGCGGTCGGTGAGTCCAACTCGGTTGTCATGCGTCTCCGTAAGGTTAGGTGCCTCACGGTGTGCAACGAATGGACTTCACGAAGCGTCACGCATCTTACGGAGACCGAGGTCACGGGGGATGTGATGTACGTTGTCGATTTAGCGACAAATCGATCAGACGTTAACCCGGCGCGCTGGTCCGGGCGTACGCTTCGCAGCGTGATTGACTGGTCTCTGACTATCACCACGGGCCGGTCGAGCGGGGCTTGGTCGACGGGGCGTGGGTCGACGGGGCGTGATTCAGGGGTATCCGTATGCGACTGACCGTTCTCGGCTGCGCCGGGAGTTTTCCCGGCCCCGAATCGGCCTGTTCCGCCTATCTCCTGGAGGCTCAGGGCTTCCGGCTGCTCCTTGATTTCGGATCGGGTTCACTGTCCGCTTTGCAGCGCTACGCCGGGCTCGATGCGGTCGATGCGATTCTCCTCACTCATCTGCATTGCGACCACATGTCCGACGCATGCGATTACGTGGTGGTTCGGCGCTACGACCCGCAGGGCCCGTTGCCCAAACTGCCGGTCTACGCGCCGCTGGGAGCCGCCGAGCGGATCGCGGCCGCCTACAGCACCGAGGCGGAGCCGGTCGACGACGTCTACAACTTCTTCCGGCTCGAGCCGGGCACCTTCCCGATCGGTCCGTTCACGGTCACGGTCGACCGGGTCAACCACCCGATAGAGACTTATGGCGTACGCATAGAGCAGGGCGGACACGTCCTGGCGTACTCGGCGGACACCGCACCCTGCGACGCCCTGCTGCGGCTGGCGCAGGGCGCCGACATCTTCCTGTGCGAGGCCAGCTACCTGGACGGTGTGGACAATCCACCTGACATACACCTGACCGGGGGTGAGGCGGGGGAGGCGGCGACGAAGGCGGATGTCGGCCGCCTACTGTTGACCCACCTCGTCTCCGCTTGGGGAAGCGAGGCATCTACTGTGGATAACGCATGTGCGGCTTTCGCTGGACCTGTTGAGGTCGTTCGGCCAGGGAGCCGCTACGATCTCTGAGCCCCCCGAGCCTGTCCCCCCTTGGAGTGCACTGGCATGCGCATCGTCCGGCTGGCCAACGTCGTCTCGGCTCGATCCGGTGGTCTCCGCACAGCACTGCGCTACCTGGGCGAGGGCTACCAGCGCGCGGGCCACGAAGCGATCCTGATCATTCCCGGTCGGCACGCCTCCGACGAGATGACCGACCAGGGCCGGGTGATCACCCTCCCCGGCACGGTGCTGCCGCGCACCGGCGGGCACCGGGTGCTGGCCGGCCGGCGGCAGATCACCCGCCTGCTGGACCAACTGGAGCCCGACCGCATCGAGGTGTCCGACCGCTCCACGCTGCGCTGGACAGGCAAGTGGGCGCGCGAGCGCGGGGTCGGCTCGATGATGGTCTCGCACGAGAGCCTGGCCGGGCTGCTCGGCGTCTGGGGCATGCCCGCCCGCGAGGTGCTCGCCGACCGGCTCAACCGGGCCACCGCCGAGATGTACGACCAGATCGTCTGCACCACGGCCTTCGCCGCCGCCGAGTTCCGCCGGCTGGGCGTGCCCAACCTGGTCGAGGTCCCGCTCGGCGTCGACCTGGCCCGATACCACCCGGGCGCCGCCGACCCGATGGTCCGGTCCCGGTACGCGCGCCCCGACGAGATCCTGGTCGTCTACTGCTCCCGGCTCTCCGCCGACAAGCGGCCCGAGCTGGCCGTGGACACGATCGCGGCGTTGCGGGCCGGCAAGGCGCCCGCGGTGCTGGCGGTGGCCGGTGACGGTTCCCGGCGGGCCGCCCTGGCCTACCGCGCGGCCCGGCTCCCGGTGCGCTTCGCCGGTCACCTGAACGACCGGGACGCCGTCGCGGCACTGCTGGCCAGCGCCGACGTGCTGGTCGCGCCCGGCCCGGTGGAGACCTTCGGCCTGGCCGCGCTCGAGGCGCTGGCCTGCGGCACGCCGGTGGTGGTCAACCAGGCGAGCGCGTTGCCCGAGGTGGTGGGCGAGGCGGGCGTCGCGGTCCGGGGTACGCCGGAGGCCTTCGCGGAGGGCGTACGCAATCTGATGGAGCGCCCCGAGGCCGAACGCCGCGCCGCCGCACGTGCCCGCGCCGAGTTGTTCGGCTGGCCGCAGGCCGTCGAGGGTTTCCTGCGCGCGCACGGCATCGAGGCCCCGGCGATCGCCCGCCAGACCCGGGTGGTGGCCGACTCGCTGCGCCCGGCCGTTCCCGTGGGCGCGATGTCCCACGTCTGGCCGCCCCGCCACGACAGCGGTGGGGCGGACGAGACCGGCACGCCGCGTTACGCATAGGGTTGCGGGCATGGCACGTCCCGACGGCCGCGAGCCCGGCCAACTGCGTCCCGTGACCCTGACCCGCCGGTGGAGCATCCACCCGGAGGGCTCGGTGCTCGTGGAGTTCGGCAACACCCGTGTGCTGTGCACCGCGTCGGTCACCGAGGGGGTGCCGCGCTGGCGCAAGGGCTCCGGCCTGGGCTGGGTGACGGCGGAGTACGCGATGCTCCCGCGCGCCACCAACACCCGCGGCGACCGGGAGAGTGTCAAGGGCAAGGTCGGCGGGCGTACGCAGGAGATCTCCCGTCTGATCGGGCGCAGCCTGCGGGCGAGCATCGACCTCAAGGCGCTGGGCGAGAACTCGATCGTCCTGGACTGCGACGTGCTCCAGGCCGACGGCGGCACCCGGACCGCGGCGATCACCGGGGCGTACGTCGCCCTGCACGACGCGGTGACCTGGCTGTCCGGCCGCAAGTCGCTGGCCGGCAAGGTGGAGGCCGTCATGCGGAAATCGGTGCAGGCGGTCAGCGTCGGCATCATCGACGGCGAGGCCCGCACCGACCTGATGTACCTGGAGGACGTGGCCGCCGAGGTCGACATGAACATCGTCTGCACCGGCGACGGTGACTTCGTCGAGGTCCAGGGCACCGGCGAGGCCAACGTCTTCGACCGCGCCCAGCTCGACGCGCTCCTCGACCTCGGCGTCGCGGGCTGCGCGGAGCTGGCGCTGGCCCAGCAGAAGGCGCTGTCATGACCGACCGCACCGAGCACGACGGCACAGCGGAGCGCGCACGGCGCGCGCAGGGCCAGGAGCGCATGACGAAGATGGGACGGGCGTCGTGACCAAGCTGCTGCTCGCCACGGCGAACCAGAAGAAGCTGGTGGAACTCCAGCGCATCCTGGACGCGGCACTCGGCAAGTCCCGGGTCCAGCTGGTCGGCCTGGGCGACTTCGAGGGCTATCCGGACGTACCCGAGACGGGTTTGACCTTTGGCGAAAACGCTCTGATCAAGGCGCGTGAGGGCGCGAAGCGGACCGGTCTGCCCACCGTGGCCGACGACTCCGGCATCGCGATCGACGCGCTCAACGGCATGCCCGGCGTGTTCAGCGCACGGTGGTCCGGCGGGCACGGCGACGACGACGCCAACCTCGACCTGGTGCTGGCCCAGATCAGCGACGTCGCCGACGAGCACCGCGGCGGCGCCTTCGTCTGCGCGGCCGCGCTGGTCCTGCCGAACGGTCGCGAGCACCTGGTCGAGGGCCGCCAGGCCGGCCGCATCCTGCGCGCCCGCCGCGGCGACGGCGGCTTCGGCTACGACCCGATCTTCCTCGGCGACGGTCAGGAGCGGACCAACGCCGAGCTCAGCCCGGCCGAGAAGGACGCGATCAGCCACCGCGGCAAGGCGTTCCGCGAGCTGGCCAAGGTCGTCGCCAAGGAACTCCGCTAACCCGCTCTCCCGGATTCGTGCCGGACCCCACCACCGGAGCATCGGTGGCCGACGATCCCTCGGCAGGATCGGTGGCCTACGGGGGGACGGGGAGATGGGCGTGGAGAACATCGTGCGGGCAGCCGGCGTACTGGCCATGGGGGTGGCCGTCGGCGTGCAGGTGGGGGCAGCGATTCTCGGAACGCCCGCGGTGGCGACGGACCAGGGTTGTGCCGGGTCCGTCGCCGTCGCACCGCAGCAACGGGGGACGGTGGGCCGGACCGTCGAGGTGGGCCGGTCCGCCGTCACGCTGGAGTTCGTCAAGGTCGGCGGCGGCGTCTACGGATTCGCCCGCGGTGGCCAGGCGTGGCTCGACCGGTCCGACACCGGCGGCGCGAGCTGGGAACGCTGCGGCCCCCTGGCGGCGGTGCGGGCCACCGATGACCCTCAGCGCCTGCTGCGAGCCTGCGGGCGCGTCGACGGCGTCGAGGCGTGTACCGAGCCTTTCTAGCCGAGTGCGCCGATCGCCGACTCGATGTCGGCGCGCAGGGCTCGGCTCGCGATCACCGCACGGGCCTCCTCCAGCACCGGCGCCAGGAAGCGGTCCGGTCCGGGCTCCCCGGCGAACGGTGTGACCGCGGCGACCGCCGCGCGGCCGGCCGGGGACGGGACCAGCGGGGCGCGCAGCTGGATGCCGCGTACGCCGGAGAGCAGCTCGACCGCGAGCAGGCTGGTCAGGTTGTCCAGGACGGTGCGCAGTTTCTTGGTCGCGGACCAGCCCATCGAGACGTGGTCCTCCTGCATGCCGCTGGTGGGCAGCGAGTCGACCGAGGCGGGCGCGGCCAGGCGGCGGTTCTCGGCGACGATGCCGGCCGCGGTGTACTGCGCGATCATCAGGCCGGAGTTGACGCCCGCGTCGGGGGACAGGAAGGGCGGCAGGTCACGGTTGCGGGTCACGTCGAGCAGGCGGTCGACGCGGCGCTCGGCGATCGCGCCCACCTCGGCGGCGGCGATGGCCAGGAAGTCGGCGGCGAAGCCGAGCGGTGCGCCGTGGAAGTTGCCGGTCGACTCGACCCGGCCGTCGCGCAGCACGACCGGGTTGTCCACGACCGACCCGAGTTCCCGGCCGGCGACCTCGATGACGAAGCCGAGGGTGTCGCGGGCGGCGCCGGCCACCTGCGGGGCGCATCGCATCGAGTACGCGTCCTGCACCGCGTGCGCCAGGTCGTCGCGATGCGAATCCATGATGGACGAGCCCTGGAGCAGCCGGTGGATGTTCGCGGCCGACGCCGTCTGGCCGGGGTGCGGCCGGATCGCGTGCAGCTCGGGCAGGAACGGCCGCTCCGACCCGAGCATCGCCTCGATGGAGAGGGCCGCGGTCACGTCGGCCATGGTGAACAGGTGCGCCGCGTCGTCGATCGCGAGCAGCAGCATGCCGAGCATGCCGTCGGTGCCGTTGATCAGGGCCAGGCCCTCCTTGGCGGCGAGGTCGAGCGGCTCGATGCCGGCGGCGTGCAGAGCCTCGGAGGCGGCTGCCCGGGCACCGTCCTTGCCGAGCACCCAGCCCTCGCCGAGCAGCACCAGCGCGCAGTGGGCCAGCGCCGCCAGGTCACCGGACGCGCCCAGCGAGCCGTGTTCCGGCACCCACGGCGTGATGTCCGCGTTCAGCAGATCCACCAGGCCGCGGGCCAGTTCCGGGCGTACGCCGGACAGGCCGAGCGCCAGCGACCGCACCCGCAGCAGCATCATCGCCCGCACCACCTCGCGTGGCATCGGAGCGCCGATGCCCGCGGCGTGCGAGCGGATCAGAGCGTGTTGCAGTTCGGCCCGCCGCGACGGCGCGATCGACGTGTTGGCCAGCGCGCCGAATCCGGTCGACACGCCGTAGACCGGCCGGCCGGACGCCTCGATGCCGTCGACGATCGCGCGGCTGGCGGCCATCGAGGCGATGGTCTCGTCGGCGATCTCGACCCGGGCGCGGCCGCGGGCCACGGCGAGGACGTCGGCGGCGGTGACGCCGGTGGGCTGAACGACGACGGTCATGACGCGACCCCGTGGCGCAGGAGGTCGGCGGTGACGCCGGTGGGCTGAACGACGACGGTCATGACGCGACCCCGTGGCGCAGGAGGTCGGCGGTGACGCCGGTGGGCTGAACGACGACGGTCATAGCGGGACTCCGTGGTGCAGAACGGTGCGGATCAGTGGCACGCCCGGCCGGTAGGCCAGGTGCAGGTAGGACGGCGCGTCCAGGACGGCCAGGTCGGCACGGGCGCCGACGCGCAGGTGGCCGATGTCGTCGCGGCGCAGGGCACGCGCGCCGCCGGCGGTGGCCGACCACAGGGCCTCGGCCGGCGTCATGCGCATCTCGCGGACGGCCAGGGCGAGACAGAAGGGCATGGATGACGTGTACGACGAGCCGGGGTTGCAGTCGGTCGCCAGCGCCACGGTCACGCCCGCCTCCAGCAGCCGCCGGGCGTCCGGGTAGGGCGAGCGGGTGGAGAACTCGGCGCCGGGCAGCAGCGTGGCAACGGTGTCGCCGCTCGCCAGCGCGTCGACGTCGGCCGCGTCCAGGTGCGTGCAGTGGTCCGCGCTGGCGGCTTTCAATTCCACGGCTATGCGTACGCCGGGTCCGTGCTGAAGCTGGTTCGCATGGATGCGGGGCAGCAGGCCGGCGGCGAGGCCCGCGGTCAGGATCGCGCGCGACTGCTCGCCGGTGAACGCGCCCCGATCGCAGAACACGTCGATCCACCGCGCGTGGGGTGCGGCGGCCGCCAGCATCTCGCCGGTGACCAGCGCGACGTAGTCGTCCGGGTCGCCGTCCGGGACCAGATGCGCGCCCAGGAAGGTGGTCTCCTCGGTGAGCTCGGCGGCGATGCGCAGGCTGCGGGCCTCGTCGGCGACGCTCAGGCCGTACCCACTCTTGATCTCGATCGTGGTCGTGCCCTGCCGCCGCGCCTCGGTGACCAGGCGAGAGGCGTTGGCGCGGAGGTCGTCGTCGGTCGCGGCGCGGGTCGCGGCCACGGTCGTGCGGATTCCACCACCGGTGTACGGGCGGCCGGCCATCCGCGCGGCGAACTCGGCGGCCCGGTCCCCGGCGAACACCAGGTGCGCGTGGCTGTCCACGAAGCCGGGGATGACCGCCGCGCCACCGGCGTCGATCCGCTCGTCGGCGGAGGGCGCGTCCGACGCCGAGCCGACCCAGGCGACGCGGCCGTCCTCGGCGAGCAGGGCGGCGTTCGTGCGTGGCGGCCCGTCGTGCGTGGTGAGCTCGCCGATGTTGTCGATCAGGATGCTGCTCGTGCCGCTCTTGTCGGTCATGCCGGGATCGCCTCCCCCAGTTCGGCCGCCACGTCGAGCTCGAGGTGCCGGCCGTCCGCCACGATCAGCCGGCCGTCCGCGATCACGGTCGTGATGTCGGCGGCGGTGGCGGCCAGGATCGCCTGGGCCGGATCGGTGCCCGCCGTGCGTACCGACGTCAGGGAGAGGGCGACCAGGTCGGCGCGCATGCCGACGGCGATCTCGCCCGCGTCGTCCCAGCCGATCGCCGCATGGTTGGTGGCCGCCGCGAGCAACTCGGCCACGGTGAAGTGGCCGCGCCTCTCGGTGGCCAGCCGCTCGTTCATCTCCACGCCGCGCATCTCCTCGAAGACGTCGATCACGGCGTGGCTGTCGCTGCCGAGGGAGAGCCCGGTCAGGGCGCGGGCGGGGCCGATCCCGTCGGCGAGGTCCCGTTCGGTGGTGGGACACAGGCACACGCCGGTCCCGGACAGCGCCCCGACATCGCCGTCGGTGAGATGCGTGGCGTGCACGACAGTGGTGCCGGGGCCGAGGATCCCGTTGCGGCGCAACAACTCGGTCGGCGTGCAGCCGTGGACGGCCTGGCACTGCTCGTTCTCGGCGCGTTGCTCGGACAGGTGCACGTGCAGCGGAGCCCGGCCGGCCAACGCGGCCAGCTCGCGCTCCGGCACGGCACGGACCGAGTGTGCCGCGGCGCCGATCCGTGCGTGGGGCAACGGTTTCAGCGCCGTCACGCGGTCGATCCAGGCATCGGCCGTGCCGTCGCTGAACCGGCGCTGCACACCCTCCGGAGGCTTACCATCCACACTGGACGTCAGATAGAGCGTGTCCAGCAGGGTGATCCGGATGCCGGCGTCCGCGGCGGCCGCGATGAGCGCCTCGCCCATCGCGTTCGGATCGGCGTAACGGCCGCCGGTCGGCGTGTGGTGCAGGTAGTGGAACTCGCCGACCGCGGTGATCCCGGCCATCGCCATCTCGCCGTAGACCGCCCGCGCCAGCCGGTGGTAGCCGTCCGGGTCGAGCGAGCCGGCCACCTCGTACATCCGGTCGCGCCAGGTCCAGAAGCTGCCGCGACCGCTGTGCGTGCGGCCACGCAGAGCCCGGTGGAAGGCGTGCGAGTGCACGTTGGCGAAGCTGGGCAGGACCAGGCCGGGCAGCTTGTTCGCATCGCCTCGCGGCGAACCGGGCGTCACGGATGCGAACCGGCCGTCCACGATCTCGATCAGGACGTCGTCCTCGATCACGCCGCCGACGAGCGCGTGCGCGGCGTGCCACTTGAAGCTCACGTCAACTCCTCCGCCGCCGGGGCGCGCGTGAGCTCCTCCAGCACCGCGGCGAGCGCGTCCACCCCGGCCTCGCAGTCGGCGTCGGTCGCGTGCTCGGCGGGGGAGTGCGACACCCCGGTCGGGTTCCGGACGAAGAGCATCGCGGTCGGCACGTGCGCGGACAACACCCCGGCGTCGTGGCCGGCGCCGGTCGGCAGGATCGGCGCGCCGTCGAGGATGGCCGAGAGGCGCAGCGCCAGCGGGCTGTCGAAGGCTACTTCGGCCGTGACCGACTCGGCCGTCACCGACACCTCGGTGCCGTCCCGGCCGGCGCGATCCTCCGCCCGCTTCGTCACCGCGGCCACCAGAGCATCCAACGTGGACTCGTCGGCGGCCCGGGCGTCGAGCCAGCCGGTCACCAGGGACGGGATCGCGTTGGTGGCATTGGGTTCCACCGATACCCGGCCCATCGTGGCGTGGGCGCCGGACAGGCGCGCCTCCTTGTTCGCGGCCAGCACCGTGTACGCGTACGTCAGCATCGGATCCCGACGGTCCGCCATGCGCGTGGTCCCGGCGTGGTCGGCGCTGCCCCGGAAGTCCAGCCGCCACCGCCCGTGCGGCCAGATCGCGCCGGCCACCCCGACCGGGACCTCGAGGGCGCGGCCCTGCTCGATGTGCAGCTCGACCACGGCCCTGACCTTGTTCAACGCGCGTTCTCCGGTGGGCCGGCCGCCCAGCGCCTGCCCGAAGGTGATCCCGTCCCGATCGCACAGCGCCGCCGCCCGGTCCACCGGGATCGCGCCGGTCAGCAGCCGCGACCCCAGGCACGGCACGCCGAAGCGGCCACCCTCCTCCTCGCAGAACGCCACCACGGCCACGTTGCGGCCGGGCGGGAGCCGGTCCACCGCCAGGAACGCGGACACGATGCCGAGCGGCCCGTCGTAGCCGCCGCCGTAGGGCACCGAGTCGAAGTGCGAGCCGGTCAGCACCACGCCGTCCGCCCACGGTTCGCCGCACCACGCGAACAGGTTGCCGTTCCCGTCCTCGGTGACCGTCATGTCGCGGCGGAACGCCTGATTGCGGAACCAGTCCCGCAGGACGAGTTCCGCCTCGCCCAGGGCGTACCGGAGATATCCCTTGTCGGTCAGGCCGATCGGCGCGATCTCGGCCCACAGCTCGGCGAAGCTCACGACTGCCGCATCGGGACGGTGACGTGCGCGGCGGCCGCCGAGTCGTAGCCGGCGTCCGCGTGTCGCAGCACGCCGGTGGCCGGATCGTTGCTCAGCACCCGCTCGATCTTCTGACCGGCGAGTGCGCTCCCGTCCGCCACGCACACCTGTCCGGCGTGGATCGACCGGCCGATGCCCACCCCGCCGCCGTGGTGGATGGACACCCAGCTCGCGCCGCTGGCCGTGTTGACCATCGCGTTCAGCAGCGGCCAGTCGGCGATCGCGTCCGACCCGTCGGCCATCGCCTCGGTCTCCCGGTAGGGCGAGGCCACCGACCCCGAGTCCAGGTGGTCGCGGCCGATCACCAGCGGCGCCGACACCTCGCCGCTCGCGACCATCTCGTTGAACCTCACGCCGGCCTTGTCCCGTTCGCCGTAGCCCAGCCAGCAGATCCGGGCCGGAAGCCCCTGGAAGGCAACACGTTCGCCGGCCAGCCGGATCCAGCGCGCGAGCGGGTCGTTGTCCGGGAACAGATCCAGCACCGCCCGGTCCGTCGCGGCGATGTCGGTCGGATCGCCGGAGAGCGCCGCCCAGCGGAACGGGCCCTTGCCCTCGGCGAAGAGCGGCCTGATGTACGCCGGGACGAAGCCCGGGAAATCGAACGCCCGCTCGTAGCCGCCGAGCCTCGCCTCGCCGCGGATCGAGTTGCCGTAGTCGAACACCTCGGCGCCGCGATCCAGGAACCCGACCATCGCCTCGACATGAACCGCCATGCTCGCCCGGGCGCGGTCGGTGTGCTCGTCCGGCTTCAGGCCGGTGATGTCCCCGACAGGCACGTAGCTCAGGGGATCGTGCGCGCTGGTCTGATCGGTGACGATGTCGATCTCGACCCCGCGACGCAACAGCTCGGGGAAGACCTCGGCGGCGTTCCCGACGACGCCGACGGACCTGGCAACTCTGTCCTTTTTGTACGCCTCGGACAGGGCCACCGCTTGGTTCAGATCGTCCGCGATCTCGCCGAGGTAACGCGTGTCGACCCGCCGCTGCAGCCGGGTCCGGTCCACGTCCACGATCAGGCAGACGCCGCCGTTCATCGTCACCGCGAGAGGCTGCGCGCCGCCCATGCCGCCGCACCCCGCGGTCAGCGTCAACGTCCCCGCCAGGTCGCCGCCGAACCTCTTCGCCGCCACCGCCGAGAACGTCTCGTACGTCCCCTGCAGGATGCCCTGCGTGCCGATGTAGATCCACGACCCGGCGGTCATCTGGCCGTACATCGTCAGGCCCAGCTTCTCCAGGCGGCGGAACTCCGGCCACGTGGCCCAGTCGCCGACCAGATTCGAGTTCGCGATCAAAACCCGAGGAGCCCATTCATGGGTACGCAGGACACCGACCGGCCGTCCCGACTGCACCAGCAGAGTCTCGTCGTCGCGCAACACGTCCAGTTCCCGCACGATCGCGTGGAAGCTGGGCCAGTCCCGCGCCGCCCGTCCCGTGCCGCCGTACACCACCAGGTCCTCCGGGCGCTCCGCCACATCCGGGTCCAGGTTGTTCATCAGCATCCGCTTGGCGGCCTCCTGCGGCCAGCCCAGTGCCGTGCGCGTCGTACCCCGCTGAGCCCTGATCTCCATGCCGTGCTGCCCCCTACGCTTCTTACGCCTTTTACGCCTTTTACGCTTCGAAAATGTGCCGCCGCCCGGCCGTCGCCTCGAACTCCTCCAACCGGCGCTGCGCCACCTCGGGCGCCGCGTCGCACATCGCCTGCAGCAACACCATCGCCATCGCCATCGGCCCCGTGTGCAGGTCGAACACCAGATCCGTGCCCACCGCCGCCGGCAACACCACATCCGCCACCTCGGCGGCCGGCGACACGGACGAGTCGGTGATCGCCACCACGGCCATACCCGCCTCCCGGATCGCGGCCAGGCTCTCCCGCGGATAGCGGGGCAGCACCATCGCCAGCATGGCGGTCGCACCGGCCGCGCGGGCCTGATCCAGCCGGTCCAGCAACTGCGTCCCGCCGCAGTCCAGCACCCGCACGTCCGGGTGCACCTTGGCGGCGAAATACCCGAAGTACCCCGCCAGCGGCGCCGCGGCCCGCAGCCCGAGAACCGGCAGGGGCCGGCTGCGCACGAGCAGTCCGGCGGCCGTACGCACCGGGGTGAGATCGTCGAGCTGATCCCGCAACCGCCCCAGCCGCCCGGCCTCCGCCGAGATCGCGCTCTGCATCTCGTTGGCCGCCGCGGTGGCCGGCGCGGACGCGGAGCCGACGAGCCCGCGCAGCTCACGACGCAGCGCGGGGTAGCCGGTGTAGCCGAGCGCCATCGCGAACCGGGTCACCGAGGGCTGGCTGACACCCGCGAGCTCGGCGACTTCCGCGGCCGACAGATAGGCCGCGGTGGCGGCATGCTGCACGAGGCTGTGCGCGATCCGCCGCTGCGTGGGCGTGAGCCGAGTCCCGTGAAACAGATCCCCCACCTTGACGGCTGTTTCATTCACCCGCCCAGACTATGCATAAGAACTTTCAGTCCGCTAGCCCCGCACGGGGAAGCCGCCGGTCGCCGCGGTCGACGAAGACGATGGATCGCTGCGGTCTCCGCCGTGCGCGCGGCCCGAGGGTGCCGTCGTGCGATGCGTCTCCGGCGCCGTGAGGCGATTCACCGCCTCCGCGACGGTGGCTCGGTGGCGGGAGCGCGGGACCAGGTCCTGGAAGTCGGGCTCGCGGAGCTGCCACATGTTGGCCAGGGTCAGCACCAGCGCCAGCACCTCGCCCGGCGCGAGGGTCTCGGTGACCGTGCCGCGTTTCTGGGCGTCGGCGATCGCGGCGACCTTGTCGGCCATCGCGGCCGTGGTGGACGCCCGGCGGGTTGCGGTCTCGCCGCGTTCCAGCTGGTACCACGCTACGAAACGCAGGATCTCGGGGTGGGTCGTGCCGCCGTCGTGGAGGCGGCCGGCGTACTCACCGAGGTCGTCGGCGTTCATCGGCACGGTCGTGACGGTCTGCTCGACGATCAGGTCGAAAACCGCCTCGAAGAGTCCGTCCTTGTTCTCGTAGAACGAGTAGACGAGGCCGGCGCTGATCCCGGCCCGTTTCGCCACCCGGTCGACGCGGGCGCCGGACACCCCGTACGCCGCGAACTCCGTCAGGGCCGACTCCAGCAGCTGCCGGCGCTTGGTCTCAGGATCCCGTGTCCGCACGCCGCCCAGTGTTACTGAATGAACATTTATTTGACAACTCGACGCACCTGCGAACACTATTGAATGAGTGTTCATTTACTAGGGAGCTGTCATGACGCACTGGACCCCCGACGACATCGGCGACCTGACCGGCCGCACCGCGCTCGTCACCGGCGCCAACAGCGGCATCGGTCTGCACACCGCACGGCACCTCGCCGCCCACGGCGCACGCGTGCTGCTCGCCGGCCGTGACGGCAGCCGCCTCGAGACGGCCGCCACCGCCATCCGCACCAAGACGCCCGGGGCCGACCTGGTCATCCTCGAGTTCGACCTGAGCGACCTCGCGAGCATCGAGGCGGCGGCCGGCACGGTCACCGACCTCGACCTGCTCATCAACAACGCCGGGGTGATGAACGTCCCGGAACGCCGGACCACAGCCGACGGCTTCGAGCTGACCTTCGGCACGAACCACCTGGGTCACTTCGCCCTCACCTCGTACCTGATGCCGGTTCTGCGCCGGGCGCCCGCCGCCCGCATCGTCACCGTCAGCGCCGTCGCCGCCCGCTGGCCCAGCGCCGCCCTCACCGACCTGATGAGCGAGCGCTCCTACCGGCCGATGACCGCGTACGCGAAGTCCAAGCGCGCCAACATCGTCTTCACCCTCGAACTGGCCCGTCGCCTCGACGGCACACCGATGCGGGCGATCGCCGTCCACCCCGGCTCGGCCATGACCAACCTGCAGCAGCACACCCGCGGCGGTTTCCAGCGCCTGCTGCTCCCCCTGTTGAGCCGCGTGGCGATGGGTTCCGAGGAGGCTGCCGCGTGGCCTTCGCTCTTCGCCGCCACCGATCCCGGCGTGCCCAACGGCGCCTTCCTCGGGCCGGCCGGCCGCCGCCAGGACAGCGGCGCCCCGAAGCCGGCCCGGCTGCCGCGCGGCGCGACCGACCCCGAGGCGGGTGCCGCGTTGTGGTCCGCGAGCGGGCGACTGCTGGCCGGGGCGGGCGTGGCAGGCTGACAGGATGCGAATCGCCTCGCTGCACACGTACCCGATCAAGGGGTCGCACCGGAATGACCACGACGAAGCCGTCGTGGAGCGCCAAGGTCTCGCCGGGGATCGGCGCTGGATCGTCGTCGATCACGACGGGGTCGGTGTGACGCAGCGGGACACCTCGGTGCTCAGCCAGTTGCACGTCACGCCGGTCGACGACGGGCTGGTCGTGCGTACGCCAGGAATGCCGGACCTGCACGTGGCCGAGCCCGCCGTCGGGCCGAAGGAGTTCGTGCGCGTCTTCCGGCGCAAGTCCCCGGTGCCGGCGCGGATCGCGGACGACGGCGGGTGGTTCGCTCGGTTTCTGGGGCGGCCGGTGCGGCTGGCGTGGCAGGCCGACCCGAGCGGGCGGACCATCGACGGGTCTTCGCGAGACGACGACCGGGTCAGCTTGGCCGACGGCTACCCGATGCTGGTCACCACCGAGGGGTCGCTGGCCGCGCTGAACGACTGGCTGGTCGAGGCGGGTGAGGAGCCGGTGCCGATGACCCGGTTCCGGCCGAACATCGTGGTGGCCGGCGCGACGCCGTGGGCCGAGGACGACTGGGTGGGCCGGCGGCTGACGATCGGTGACGTGCCGTTCCTGGCGGCCAATGCGTGCGCGCGCTGCCTGGTCACCACGATCGACCAGGAGACCGGTGTGAAAGGCTCGCAGCCGCTGCGGATCCTGGGCCGGTTCCGCAACATCGGCGGCGGGCTGCTCTTCGGCATGAACCTGCTCCCGGACGCAACCGGAACCCTCCGGGTGGGTGACGAGGTCACTCTCGCGTCTTAGGTTTCGCTTAGGACCGTTGCCCTTCCGTACGCAAGGCCGAAGCATTCACCGGCGTGACCGCACCCTCCAATCCATTTTTGGCGAAGCGCTGGCTGGCATCCGGTGGCGCAGTAGTCCTGGCCGGGATCCTCGGTGTCGCCCTGCTGCTGCGGGACGGCGGCGCCGCCTGCGCTGCCGCCCGCGCCGGCGACAAGGCCACCTTCTACGACCTCGGCGACGGCCCGGGCAACTGCTCGTTCCCGTCGGCGCCGGCCGACGACCTGTTCGTCGCGCTCGGCGAGGAGGACTACGACGACGGTGCGATGTGCGGCAGCTACCTGGACGTGAAGGGGCCCAACGGCAAGGTGCGGGTCAAGGTGATCGACTCGTGCCCGCCGTGCGAGGCGGGGCACATCGACCTCAGCCGGACGGCGTTCAAGAAGATCGCGGACGAGGTCGACGGCATCGTGCCCATCTCGTTCACGAAGGTGCGCACGCCCAAGGTGCCCGGGCCGGTCAGTGTGCGGCTGAAGGAAGGCTCGTCGCAGTACTGGTTCGCGGCGCTGATCGACAACCACGGCAGCCCGCTGCGCTCGGTGAAGATCAACGGCAAGACGGCTTCGCGTACGGACTTCAACTACTGGATCGTCGACGGCGGCGCGGGGAGCGGGCCGTTCACGATCAAGTTCACCGATGCGTACGGGAAGACGACCACCGTGCCCGGGATCAAACTGAAGCCGGGCCTGACACAGAAGCTGCGCGGCGTGATCAAGGCCGTCAAGCCGAAACCATCACCGAAACGCACGCCGGCCAAGAAGCCCGCACCGGCGCCGAAGCCGCCGATCCTGGAATCCGCGCCCGCCTCGTCCGCGCCGCCCCCGGTCGTCGAACCCCCGGTCGCGCTAGTCGCCCGGCCCGCGTCCTGCTAGTTCCAGCCACATGATGATCTCGTCACGGTCGTCGCCCGGCGCCACCCGCAGCGCGTCGGGCACCCGCCCCACCTCGCGGTAGCCGAGCCGCGCATAGAAATCCTCGGTCCCCGTCCCGCCCCGCACGGTCACCTGCAACGCGTCCAGCCCCATCTTCCGCCCGGCCGCCGCCGCCTCGCGCATGATCGCCCCGCCGTACCCGAGGCCTTGCTTTGCGGGGTCGACCATGACGCGTTTGAGTGTCCGCCAATGGTTCTTGAGCCGATGCCCGTTGTCCGCGACGAACAGCAGCGCCACCAGCCGCCCGTCCTCGAACCCGGCGACCAGCCGATCGGTCCCGGCGACGACCGCGGCGAGTGAACTCTCGGCGGTCGGCCGCACGTCATCGGCAACGACCGGCGCCACGAACCCGACGGCCCCACCGGAGTTGACGACCGCGGTCCACAGCGCGACGACCTCCTCGCGCAGCGCGTCGGTCACCACCGGATCAAGCGAGAACTCCAAGCCCATCCGGCCATCATCGCCCGGACCGCGCCTGTCGTTCTGCGGCGCCGGTCACTTGTTACGCCGGCCACGGCAGAACGGTGAGTTCGGGCCACAGCTCACGCCACCGGGCGGCCTTCGTCTCGTAGACCTCGCGCGGCGCGAGCACCGGGTTGGGCCGCAGCACCAGGTCGAAGAT
Source organism: Actinoplanes sp. NBRC 103695 (assembly GCF_030269485.1). Taxonomy (GTDB): domain Bacteria; phylum Actinomycetota; class Actinomycetes; order Mycobacteriales; family Micromonosporaceae; genus Actinoplanes. The sequence continues at coordinate 277,035 of NZ_BSTL01000012.1, forward strand.
GTCGGCGAGGCCGTGCGGCGCGTACACCCGCCACTGCCCGTCCGGCTCCAGCCGGACCCCGACGCAGCAGGTGGTGGCGGCGAACGAGTCGATCGCCGCCTCGGTCGAGGAGTAGGGCGGGCAGGGAACGCCGAACTTCTGCTCGTACCAGAGGTGGACGCGCGCCTCGTTGCGAACCTCGACCTCGGCGGGCAGGTCCGCGAAGACCCGCGCCGACGCCGCGATCACCCGGTCCTCGGCCTCCCACGACAGGTCACCAGCGTCGAAGTAGAACAGGTCGTAGTCCCGGATCCCGTGCCCCGGCGGCCGGCCCGTGACGCCGTTCCACACGGTCTGGAACACGCAGCCGGCCGTCAGGTACCAGCCTGGCAGGTCCAGCGCCGCGGCTCGCTCCAGCACCTCGATCAGGACCTCGTTGCGGGACAGCGCCGACCTCAGCCGCTCCTCGCCGGGCACCGTCAGCCGGTCTGGGTCAGGACGTCGTTGAAGATCTTCTGGATGTTCGCCTTGGTGGCCGGCGGGGTGAACGCGCCGACGCCGACCTGCCACTTCGGCTCGCCGCCGCCGGTGCCGAAGAAGTGGCTCAGGTCGAGCGTGTAGCGGCCCTTGGCAGGCCCCACGAGGGTACGGCTGGGTATGTCCCGAAGAGCGGGTTTGTCCGGGTCGGGCGCCTCGCTCGTCGGCGCCGGCTCGAACGGCTCGGCGGCGGGGAACGTCCGCACCGGCGCCGGCAGGGTCACCTCGTCGTCACTGTTGCCGTCGCTGAACAGCGAGATGGCGATGCCGCCGCACAGGCACAGGATCAGCACGACCAGCGGCAGTGCGACGAGCACGATGGCCGCGGTCTTGCCGTTGTGGTTCTGCGGTGGCGCGCCGATCGCCCCGTCCAGCCACGCGATGGCGGGCGCCCGATATTCGAGCTCGACCACCTGGCCGGGATGCACCGTGACGACGGTGTCGGCGTTCCCGATCCGCGACGGCAGAAGATAAGGGATGTGCATGTGCACGTGGTGCTGCCCCGGCGGCATCGGCACGACGGTGCGCCCCCAGGCCGCCTGCACCGGATGCCCGTTGATCGCGAGGAGGGGCTTGAACAGCCCGAGGAGGAAGCTCATCCACCAGTACCGCGCGGTCACCGCGATGGCGCCGGTCGGCTGTTGTTGCTCGTACACGCGATCCTCCCCTTGAAGACCGTCGAAGCATACGGATCAGTGCCCCGCCCGGCTGTCCCGTTTGATCCCCCCGGTGAGGGCTGGCAGCGTGGCACCTCGTGCCCGGAGCCTTCAGGTGGTTCTTCGCCGGCCGCTCGATCTCGATGGCCGGCAGCTTCATGTCACCCGTCGCGCTGGCGTTCGGTGTTCTGGAGCTGACCGGCAGCGCTGCCTGGCTGTCCGCGGTCACCGCCGCCGCCCTGGTTCCGATGGTCGCGACGATGCTCCTCGGCGGCGGCATCGCCGACCGTTACCGCCGCGACAGGGTGCTGGTTCTCACCAGCATCGGCGCCGGCGTCGCCCAGGCCGGCGTCGCGGTCGTCCTGCTCACCGGTCAGCACCCGGCGCTGCTGCTGCCGTTGTCCGCCTGCACCGGCGTCTTCCAGGGACTGACCACGCCCGCCCTGCGCGGCATCGTCGCCGGCCTGATCGCCGGGCGCGGACTCCAGCGGGCGAGCTCGCTGCTTGCCTCCGCCCGCAACACCACCCGGATCGCCGGCCCGGCCGTCGCCGGCCTGTTGACCGCGTCGGTCGGCGGCGGCTGGGCGCTCGCCGCGGACGCCACGTCCTTCCTGCTGGCGGCCGCCTGCTTCGCCCGGATCTCGCAGCCGGATCTGCCCCCGCGCGCCAAGGACGGCCCGACCATGCTCGCCGATCTGCGGGAGGGCTGGAGATACTTCAGGTCCCAGCAGTGGATCTGGTCGGTGACGCTGGCCTTCGCCGTCTTCAACGCCACCAACATGGGCTTCTGGCAGATCCTCGGCCCGGTGATCGCGAACGACACGATCGGCGCCCGCGGCTGGGGCCTGGTACTGGCCGCCCGCGGGGTCGGTGCGCTGCTGGCCAGCGTGGTGCTGGTGAAGCTGACCATCATGCGCCGGCCGATGACGCCGGCCCTGTCCTCGATGGCGGTGGCCACCCTGCCGCTGATCCTGCTCGGCACCGGCGCCGGCACACTCTGGCTGGCGGCCGCGTCGTTGCTGGCCGGGGTGGCCGCCGAGTTCTTCACCGTCGTCTGGGAGACCGTCAACTACACCCACATCCCGGAGCGTCTGCTCTCCCGGGTCGGCGCCCACGACGAGTTCTGGTCGTCCGTGTCGTCCCCGATCGGCCAGCTGTCCGCACCGCTGCTCGCTGCGGCGTTCGGAACGGCGGCGGTCGCCCTCACCGCCGGCGGCGTGGCAGCGGCCGCGATGCTGCTGGCGTCGCTGGTGCCGTCACTTCGCCGGATCGAGATCGACCGCGACAACATCTGACGTCGCGCCGAAACCGAGGACGGATCAGACCATGGCCCAATCCGCCCGCGCGTCGGCGGGCGCCCTCCACTCGCTCGTGGCCGCCGCCTCCCGGTAGGCGATGAGGAGTGCGTCGGGCAGAGCGGGGGAGCGGCTGACGATCTCCCGCAGATTGCGCTCGTCAGGAAAATCTGCCGGTGGCACCAACCGCCAGCCCTCTGAACTTTCGACGTAGATCGCGCTCATGAGCACCCCCGAGACCTTCCGACAGCAGGACGGCTGCCACGGCTGGGTCCGAGTGGCCCACCTCGTTCGCCGCGGCGATGATGACGGCGTCGAGGGCGTGGCGTAGTTCCGGCTCGGTGACGTCGCGGGCGAGAGTGCCGGCCAGCGGTCATCTCGTCGGGCAGCAGGTGTGCGCCCTTGGCGTAGGCGGCTGGATGACCGAGCCGCAGGCAGGCGAGTGCGATCACGTGGTCGCGGATGGCGCTGACCCAGTGCTCGGCCTGCCCCGCAGACGATTCCGGTCGTCGGTCGTGAACATCTAGCCGCGTACGCGATAGGCGAGGTAGACGACGCCGTTGTCGAAGCGGCGCTCGTCGGTGAGCTCGAGGTCGATGCGGATGCGGTCGGTGAGGAAGCGGGTGCCGCCGCCGACGATCACGGGGGAGAAGAGGACGCGGATCTCGTCGACCAGGCCGGCTCGGAGCGCGTGGGATGCCAGGCCGGGGCCGCCGATGCTGAGGTCGCGGTCGGACGTCTCCTTGAGGTGGCGCACGGCGGCCGGGTCGAAGGTGCGCTCGATCCGGGTGCGGGCGGTGCTGGGCGAGGCCAGCGTCGTCGAGTAGACGATCTTGTCGGCGGACTGCCAGACGCGGGCGTAGTCCTGTTCGACCTCGGGCGTGCCGGGCTGCTCGAGCGCCGTCTCCCAGTAGCTCATCACCTCGTAGAGCCGGCGCCCGTACAGGTGGGTGCCGATCGGCCGTTCGAGGTCGTTGACGAACTGGTGTACCTCGGGGTCGGGTTCGCTCCAGTCGAACTTGCCCTGCTCGTCGTTGATGTAGCCGTCGAGCGAGGCGATGTCGGTGCAGATGAGTTTGCCCATGCCGAGGAGCCTACGGGTAACCGTAGGCAATTCGCAACCGGTTGCTCAGGGCAACAGCTTGTTGAGGTCGCGTTCGGCGAACTGGCGGTGCAGGTACTCCTCGATCAGCACCGTGCCCAGCACCTCACGCACCGGCATCGCCTCCGGCGGGGGCCAGCCGGGTGCGTCGACCGGCGTCGTCTGCCCGTTCAGCTGCTCGTCGGTCAAAGACCTCAAGACTTCGCGTACGCCCGAAGTGCGGTCTTCGCGCAGCGCCAGCACCTCGTCGAGCGACGGCCGCGCATCCCACAGCGGCGGGAAGCTGCAGAGGTCGCCCGCCTCGGTCCACGGCAGGTCGAGCGGATGCCACGGCTCCGGATCGCCCAGGTAGGCACGCCCCACCCAGGCGTCGGTGGCGTACGCCAGGTGGCGCAGCGTCTGCAGGAACGACCACTCGCCGTCCACCGACGTGTTGAGCTGCTCGGTCGTCAGCTTGCGGGCGCGGTCGATCGTGCCGGCCCACAGGTCCTCGAGGATCGCCCACGCCTCCCGGAAGCCGTCCGCGTCGGCCGGGCGCATCTTGGCCAGCAGCGGGTCGCGGCGTTCCTGCTCGGCGGCCACCAGCGGGGCGACGTCGATCCCGTTGATCACGACGTTCTTGAGCTCGCCGCTGATCTCCACATCGCACAGCTCGACGCCGCGCATCCGCACCCGGTAGAAGTTGACACCCCGGAAATCCGTGTCGGCCAGGTTGACCTCGCGAAACGTGGAGCCGCTCAGGTCCTGCTTGATGAACTCCGTCATGGGGGGACACTATCGCCGGTCAGGCGCTCGCGGGCGGCCCCGATCACGCCCAGGAAACCCGGCTGACGCCTCGATCCTGTCCCGGCGCCGCGCGGGAATCCGGCGGGAATCGGACCTGGCATCATGCGCGTGTGCTGGACGACTTCGCCGCTCGGCTCGCGGCTCATGATCAGGTCACCGATCTGCTCGTGGCAGGTTCGCTGGCGACCGGTGACCACATCCCCGGCGTCAGCGACCTCGACCTGGTGGCCATCACGTCCGCCGAGCTGGGGGACGACGAGGTCCGCGCGTTGCACGCCGGCATCGACCCGGCGCTCAAGCTGGGCTGCGTCTACGTTCCCGCCTCCGCGGTCGATGACCGGTCCCGCCGCCATCCGACGTGGACGCACGACCTCCTGGTGCAGCGCATCCTTTCCGGGGTCACGCGCGCCGAGCTGGTCAGGCACGGTTACGCCGTCTTCGGCCGCCCGCCGGCCGAGCTGTTCCCCGCGATGACCGACGACGACATCCGCGACGCCGCCCGCGCCGAGCTCACCGGTTACTGGTCGTGGGCGGCCCGCCGCCCGTGGATCTTCCTGGACCCGACGATGGCCGACCTGAGTCTCACGTCGATGGCCCGCGGCCGGTACGCCCTCCGCCACGGCGCCCTGCTCACCAAGTCCCGAGCCGTCGAGCGGGCGGCCGCCCCGCCGTGGCTGATCGCCCAGCTGACCGCCCGCCGCCGAGGCGAGCAGATCACGTCTCCCAGGCTCCGAACCGCATGGGTCGCCTGGCGCGACGCCCGCCGCACGGTCGCACTCGCGCAGTGACGGTCGCGCTCGCGCGGTGAATCGCCTGGCGGGACGCCCGCCGCACGGTCAGACTCGCGGGGTGGCGCCGAGGCCGCCGCCGTGCGCGGCCTGTCCGACCGCCTGACCCTGCACGAGCGGGACGCCCGCTCCTACGTCCCGGACGGCGACTACGACCTGGTCATGTGCGTCGGCGCCACGCACGCGTTCGGCGGCTTCGCGGGCACCCTCGACCTGGCCGGCCGGCACGTCAACGCGGACGGCGTACTCCTGGTCGGCGAGGGTTTCTGGGAGACCGCCCCGACCCCGGCGGCAGCCGGATCGGCGTGGACCGGCCGGGCCTGCTGGTCTCGATCGCGATGGTCGCCGTCACCGGCTGACCCGCCGCACCGATCAGCTGTGCGGAAGGGGGGACTCGAACCCCCACGCCCGTTAGGACAAAGGCTCCTAAGGCCTTCGCGTCTGCCATTCCGCCACTCCCGCGTGCCGCCGAGTCTAAACACTGGCCGACGGGACGTATGCACAGGCCACGGCGGTCGCCTTGCGGATCGAGCCGCATGACGACCGCCGTGGGTCTGTGGGCTTCCGATTTGCTAGAAGCGGAACATCGACAGGCTCGTCCGCAGGTCGGTGGCGACGCGGGACAGTTCGTCCGCCGCCGCCTCGGTGTGTGCGGCCGCGCCGGTGGTCTCGCCCGCGGCCTGGGCCACCGCGGACATGTTCGACGCGATGTCGTTGGTGCCGGCGGCCACCTCGGCCACGTTGCGGGTCATCTCGTCGGTGGTCGCGGTCTGCTCCTCGACCGCCGCGGCGATGGCCTGCTGAGTCTGGTTGATCTGCTCGATGACCGCGCCGATTTCGCCGATCGCGGTTACCGCGGCCGCCGAGTCGGTCTGGATCGCGCCCACCCGCGTGCGGATGTCCTCGGTGGCCCGGGCCGTCTCGGCGGCCAGATCCTTCACCTCGCTGGCGACGACCGCGAAGCCCTTGCCTGCGTCGCCCGCCCGGGCCGCCTCGATGGTGGCGTTGAGCGCGAGCAGGTTGGTCTGCTCCGCGATCGAAGTGATGATTTTGATGACCGAGACGATCTCACCGGACGACGTGCCCAGCTTCTGCAGGATGTCGCCGGTGACGCCGGAGAGCTTGACGGCCGTGCCGGCCACCTCGGCGGCGCTGTTCGCGCTGCGGGCGATCTCCCCGATCGAGCTGCTCATCTCCTCCGCGCCGGCGGACACCGTGGTGATGTTCGCGCCGATCTGCTCGGAGGCGGCGGACACCGTGCTGGCGCCTTCGGCGGACCGGGAGGCCGACGCGTTCATCTGGCCCGCTACCTCGGTGAGCTGGGTGGCCGACGAGGCCAGCGTGGTCACGTTGTCGCTCACCCCGCGCAGGGTGCCGGTCAGCCGGTCCAGGGCGGTGTTGAGCGCGGTGGCCATCCGGCCGACCTCGTCCCGGCCGGTGTCCTCGAGCCGCTGGTCGAGCCGGCCCTCGGCGAGGCCCTCCAGCACTTCGACGGTGCGCCGCAGCGGGCGGGACAGCGCCCGGCTGACCACGAGGCCGAGCACCACGGCAGCCACCAGGGCGCCGGCGATCAGGGAGATGACGATCACCTGGGCGGTGTCGGCGGCCTTGTTGGCCCGTCCCGTCTGGAAATGTGCGTCCTTCTCCTCGGCGCGGTCCAGGGCGTTGAGCGCGGACGTCATGGCGTCCGCGGCCGGGTCGGCGGCCGAACCCTGGGCGGCCAGGTAGCGGTCCAGATTGCCGGCCTTGGCCGCCGGGATCAGGCCCTCGTCGCGGGCCTTGCGGTAGGTGACGAGCGCCGTGTCGAACGCCTTCTGGTCGGCGGTGCGGCCCTCGACGCCGGCCACCTTGTAGTCCTCCCAGCTGGCGTCGATCTCGGTGTCCAGCCGCTTGATCGCCGTCTCGATGTTGCTCACGTCGGCGGCCGGCGAGTGCAGGATCAGCGACCCGGACATCACCCGGGACTGCTGCACGTCGGCGCGCACCTCGCCGAGCAGGGTGGCCGCACGCATGTTCCCCGACGTCATGTCCTCGAGGTTCGTGTCGGCCTGGGCGATCTGGATCAGGCCGGTCGTTCCGACGGCGATCATCAGCGAGCACAGCACGCCGAAGCTGAGCGCGAGCTTCTTCGCGACGGGCAGGTGGCGCAGCGGGCTCGACATCACGTTCTCCGGGGGTCTCGGGACGGTTGCACCTGCCCTTATCGGAGCCGACCCCGGAAACGTGAGAGAAGGAACGTCAGTCCAGGCCTAGATCACGCCTCAACTTCGCTACGTGACCAGTCGCTTTCACGTTGTACATGGCCCGGTCGATCGCGCCGTCCTCATCGATCACAAAGGTCGAACGGATCACTCCGGTCACTGTCTTCCCGTAGAGCTGCTTCTCCCCGTACGCCCCGTACGCCGTCAGCACGCTCTTGTCCTCGTCGCTGACCAGCGGGAACGTGATCGCGTCGCGCTCGCGGAACTTCGCCAGCTTGGCCGGCTTGTCGGGGGAGATGCCGACCACCTCGTACCCCGCCGCCTGCAGCGACGCCAGCGAGTCACGGAAGTCGCACGCCTGCTTGGTGCAGCCGGGGGTCATCGCGGCCGGGTACGCGTACAGCACCACCTTGCGGCCCCGCAGATCCTTCAGCGCCAGGCTGTCGCCGGAGTCGGTGGGCAGGGTGAAGTCGGGGGCGGCGTCGCCGTGCGCGAGGCGGTTCTCGGTCATGCCCCGACCTTAGCCTCGGCCGCGGGTGCCCTGCTCATCCCTGGCCGGAGGCGCACGACGCAATCGCACCATCCCGGTGAAGACCATGCCCAGCCCCGCTCCGACGGCGAGCGTCACGGCCACCCGGGCCACCCACGCGGGCCCGGCCACCGGCACCACCGCCTGCTGCAGGACGCCCAGGTCGATCAGGCCGCCGAAGACCGCCACCACAGCGCCGGCCAGGGTGGTCAGGAAGGCCGAGCGGGCGGCGAACGCCGAGACCAGCCCGATCAGGCCCGCCGCGTAGGTCGCCATCGGCGCGGGCGCGTCCAGGGTGCGGACGATCGCGTACGAGAGCAGCGCCGCACCGGCGACCGCCCCGCCGGCGACCGACCAGCGGCCCGCGGCCGCCACGCCCAGCATGATCACCGCGGCGCCGGCCCACCACAGCCACTCCGTCGGCGGCGGCAGATAGTCCAGGGTTCCGCCGATCCGCAGCTCCGTGGTCCCCTGCCGGAGCGGGACGACCCAGTCGCGGAGGCGGTGCTCGCGGTAGGGCGCGGCCGCCGCGGCCGGCGGCAGACCGTCACCGAGCCAGTGGGTGCGCTGGTCATGCCAGCGCACGGTGCGATCGCCGGAGACGCGCCGCCACTGCGGGGGTGCGGCAGCGTCGGCGGCCGCCGGCAGGGCGGTCCCGCCCTCCAAGGTCTGGTTGATGTACGCGGCCGGCGAGTGCACGTTCTCGTACGTGCCGTCCGGGCGCACCTCCAGGTAAGGCTCACCGGCGTAGCCCAGCACCTCGACCGTGCGCCCGGTGCCGTTGGTCAGTTCGAGCCGGGCGCCCGCCTCGATCGCCTTCACCGCCAGCCCCGGTGTGGCCGGGGCGATGCCGCTCACCGTCGTACGGAAGGAAGTGGCATCGGGGGTGTCGCCGCCGTGCGCGAACGCCGGTGCGGGCGGGAGCACCACACCGGCGACGACCGCGACGGCCACGAACGCACGTCTCACCCGACGGCACTCGTCAGGGCGTCCGGGGTCGGGTTCCGCAGCTGCTTGCCGTTGACCAGGACGGTCGGTGTGCCGGTCACGCCGCGCTTGGACGCCTCGTCGGTCACCTTGCCCGCCCATCCGTCGTACTTGCCGTCGTTCACCGCCGTGGCGAACGCGTCGCCGAGGCCGGCCGACGTGCCCAGCTCGACCAGCTTCGCATTGTCCAGACCGTCGCTGCCCTCGGCCGGCTGGTTGTCGAAGAGCGCCTGGTGGTACTGCTGGAACTTGCCGCCCTCGGCCGCGGCGGCCGCGGCGCCGGCAGCCCGCGTCGAGTATTTCGTGCCGTTTGACTTGTCGTCGAGGATCGCGATCGGGTGGTAGCGCACGGTCACCTTGTTCGCGCTGATCAGCTGCTGGAGCGTGGCGCCGGACTGCTTCTCGAACTCGTTGCAGATCGGGCACATGAAGTCCTCGTACACGTCGACCATGACCGGCCCGCCGCCGACCGCGAAGGCCGTGCCCTCGTCGACCGTGCCCGAGGGAACGGCGGCACTGGCCGTGTCGGAGCGCTGGCTCGACACCACGCCCCAGCCGATCAGCCCCGCCAGCACCAGCGCCGCGACGACAGCGACCGTGGTCCAGATGGTCACCGTGCGGCGCTTCTCCGCCGCCTTCTGCTGCTCGACGATCCGCTTCGCGGCTGTCCGCTGCTTGGTGCCCTTACTCATCGCGACCCCTCATCAACAGGCCGTCCAGCGAGAACCTCGTCCGCGGACGCCACACCAACAACCCCGCCAGCGCCAGGAAACCGACATCCCGGGTGACCTCCCAGCCGTACGCCGGGCTCTGACCCGCGCCCAGGTCGCCGCCCTTGCTGAAGCACCCGCAGTCGATCTGCAGCCCGCGGGCCCACGCCGAGACGATCCCCGCGATGAACACGACCAGCAGCAGCGCGGACAGCACCGCCGTCAGGCGCACCGACAGGCCGATCAGCAGCAGCAGGCCCAGCGCGATCTCCACCAGCGGCTGCACCGCGCCGACCACCTGGGCCGCCTCGAACGGCATCAGCCGGTACGCGTTCACCGCGCGCCCGCTGGCGGCCAGGTCACCGACCTTGAGCCCACCGGCGATCAGCCACACGGCGGCCAGGCCGAGCCGGGCCACCGTGGAGATCCACGGCCACGCCGCGACCCGCTGTGCGGTCTCCGTCATCACGTCCCCTTAGTCGGCCGGGGCGCGGCTGCGGTTCCCCGTTTACGCCTGGGGGTTTGCTGACTTTTGGCTGGGAGCTAGCTTGCGCGCTCGTACCTCAGCCTGCGCCCTCGTGGCTCGGCTCGCGCGCGTTTGCTCGCGCGCACTGGCTCAGCTCGCGCGCACTTGCTTGCGCGCGCTTGGCTCGACTCGCGCGTGTTTGCTTGCGCGCGCTTGGCTCAGCTCGCGCGCTCGTCGGCGATTGCGGCGGCCAGATCGTCGCGGGCCCGGGCCACCCGCGAGCGGATCGTGCCCACCGGGACCTCCTCGACCTCGGCGGCCTCCGCATACGACATGCCCAGCACCTGGGTCAGCACGAACGCCGTCCGCCGGTCCGGCGACAACCGGGCCAGCAGGTCCGCCGCGCCGAGGCGCCCCGACGGGTCCGGGACGTGGCCGTCGATCCAGGCCTGAGCGGTCAGCCGGGCTCGCAACCGCCGCCCGCGCACCACCGTCCGCAGGTGATCGGCGCAGGTCCGGCGGGCGATGCCGAGCAGCCAGGTGCGGGCCGAGGACCGTCCCTCGAAGCGCGGCAATGCCTGGAACGCGCGCAGAAAGGTCTCCTGCGTCAGGTCGTCGGCGACGCCCGGATCGACCAGCGCGGCGGTGAAGCGCCAGACGTCCGACTGGGTCGCGCGCACGAAACCGGCCTGCGCGCCGGCCCCGCCGTCACGCGCCCTCAGGGCCAAGATCGTCGCCTCGTCCAGGCCGTTTTCCGCCGGTGTCACGACCGCAAATGGTACGCGGGGCGAAACTGGCAGGCGTACCCACGTTGGGCGACCTTGGAGCAATCGGGGAACATGGCTCGCATGTTTGGTGATCGACGATCGTTGCGCCGTGTCCTCGCGACCGGTGCCGGTCTGCTGTTTGGCCTGCTCCTGACGCTGCTCGGCCCGGCCTCCCCGGCCAGCGCCCACGCCGCGCTGGTCGGCAGCGATCCCGGCAACGGCACCGTGGTGCCGGACGCGCCCAACCGCGTGACCCTCTCCTTCAGTGAGTCGGTCCAGCTGCTGGCCGGCAAGATCCAGGTGCTCGCCCCGGACGGCAGCCGCGCCGACCAGGGCGACCCGCAGGCGGCCGGCAACTCGATCACCATCCCGCTGCGCGCCGGCGGCGCCCGCGGCACCTACCTGGTCAGCTTCCGGGTCATCTCGGCGGACAGCCACCCGGTCGCCGGCAGCATCACCTTCTCGGTCGGCGCGCCGTCGGCCACACCCAGCGAGGGCGCGGTCGCCGAGGACGTCGACCCGGTGGTGCGCACGCTGATCCCGATCGGCAAATATCTCGGGTACGCCGGACTCGTGCTGCTCGTCGGCCCCGTCCTGGTCCTCGCGCTGCTGTGGCCGCACCGCCTGTCCCGCACCGGACCGGCCCGTCTGGTCTGGACCGGCCTCGGCCTGATCGCGTTCAGCACGCTGCTGAGCATGTGGCTCCAGGCGCCCTACGCCACCGGCGCCGGCGTGTTCGGCGCCTCCCTGGGCGACCTTCAAGAGGTACTGGGCAGCACCTTCGGCGCGGTCATGCTGGTCCGGCTGGGCGTCATCGCCGCGGCCGCCTTCCTGCTGCGCCCCCTGCTGCGCGGCGAGGGCGGCGAGTCCAAGGCGGACCTGGCCCTGCTCGGCGTCCTCGGTGTCGCCGCGCTCGCCACCTGGCCGCTGACCGGCCACCCGACCGCGTCCCCCGTGGCCGGTGTCTCGGTCGTCGTCGACGCGGTCCACCTGTCCGCCATGGCCGTGTGGCTGGGCGGCCTGGTCATGCTGGTCGCGTTCCTGCTGCCCCGGGCCGACGAGCGCGAACTCGGCGCCATCCTGCCGATCTGGTCCCGCTGGGCGTTCACCGCCGTCGGGGCGCTGATCCTGGCCGGCGTGATCCAGGCGCTGATCGAGGTCAGCTCGTTCTCCGGGCTGTTCAAGTCCACGTACGGACAGCTCATCCTGGTCAAGGCCGGCCTGGCGGCGCTGGCGATCGGGGTGGCGGCCCTCTCCCGCAGGATGGTGCTGTCCCGCTCGACGCCCGGCGGCCCCGGCCGGCTGCGGAAGGCGGTGCTCGTCGAGCTCGCCATCACCGCGGTCATCCTGGGTGTCACGTCGGCGCTGGTCCAGATCCCGCCTCCGCGCACGGCCGAGGCGGCGCAGACCGGCACCACCAGCACCACGGTGACCCAGACCGTGAAGGACAGCACGATGTCCCTGCAGGTGGACGTGTTCCCGGCGACCGTCGGCAACAACAGCATCCATCTGTACGCGTACACGCTCGACAACAAGCCCCTGCCGGTCGTCGAGTGGACCGCCACGGCGGCGCTGGCCTCCGCCAACATCGAGCCGATCGAGATCCCGCTCCTGCGCATCACGGACTTCCACGCGATCGGCGACATCGCCCTGCCCCAGGCCGGCGACTGGAAGCTGACCTTCACCATCCGCACCAGCGACATCGACCGCTCGACGCTGTCCACAACAGTCAAGGTCAACTGAGCGCGGGTATCTCCACGCGGGCATCGCGGAGCGCGTCCGGATCGGGTCCTCCTTCGGTCACCGTCTTCTTGATGACCTTGCGGATCCGCTCCGGGGTTTGTCCGCGGAGCGGGCTTTTTGTCGCGGAGCGGGCTTTTGTCCGCGGAGCGGCTGAGCGGTTTTGTCCGCGGAGCGGACGGAGCGGTTTTGTCCGCGGAGCGGACGGGGCGCAACCGCTCACGCACCTGGCAGGGAGCGCAGCGACCGGTCCCCGGCGGGAGCGACGGTCCGGTCCACGACGGACCCGGGACAGCCTGTTCCTGATTTTGATCTTGGTTGAACCGGCCTTTCTGACTGCTCCGCGCCGCACCGATCGGACTGTTAGCGTCCGTTTGACCACTTTGGTGACATTTTGGTATGTATCGTCTGCGCAGTGACACCCGAGAAGGGGGAGAAGCTCATGCGGGCGCTGCGCACGATCCTCGGCATGCTGTTGCTGCTCATCGGACTTCCGGCACTGCTGATCGGGGCGGGTCTCTGGGCCGCGATGCAGCACCGCGACCCCGGCGGCGCCTACGGCGGACCATTGCAGACCATCGCCACGACCGGCCATGCCGTGGTCGTCGACGACGTGGACGCGTTGCTCCGCAACGATGCTCCGTTCACCCGAATCGGCAGCACCCGGCTCCGCCTCACGGCGACTTCGTCCGGCGCTCCCGCGTTCATCGGCCTCGCGCCCCGCGCCGACGCCGCGCGCTACCTCAACGGCGTGCCGCGCTCGGTCGTGGGCACGGTCGACATCGGTACCGGCGCCCTACCCGTCAAGACGATCCGGGAGGCGGGCATCCAAGCCCCCGCCCGAGTGCCCGCAGCCGAGAAGTTCTGGCTCCGCTCCGGCCTCGGCACCCTCGACTGGGATCCCGAAGCACTCGAAGGCCGCCCGTACAGCCTGGTCATCATGAACCGCGCCGCCCAGCCCGGCATGCAGCTGACGAGCACCGCCGAGTTCCGCCCCGGCTGGCTCAACTCCACCTCCTGGGCGCTGCTCATGCTCGGCAGCCTCACCCTGATGTCCGGCCTGATCGTCCTGGCCTGGCCCGGCAGCCGCCGCGAGGTCGTCTACGTCGTCGAGCCCAGCCAGGTCCCCGACCTGATGAAGGTCCTCGGCGCCCCCCTGCCCCTGGCCCGGATGGGCGGCCGCCACGCCGCCACGAACCGTCCCCGCAGCCTCGCCGACTCTCCTGGCACCCGCTCCTACGCGGGGTCGGGCGCTGTCGGTTCCGGCAGTGCACTCGCGACGGCCGAGGCTCCCGCCCTGGCAACCGCTACCGCCACCGCTCCCGCCCTGGCCACCGCCACCGCTCCCGCCCTGGCCACCGCCACCGCTCCCGGTCTGGCTGCCGTCACCGCTCCCGGTCTGGCCACCGCGACAGCTCCCTCTGGCGGGCTCGCCGGTCCGGCTCCTGCCCTGGCCGCCGACACCGAAGCGGCCTACCGGGCTGGAATCTCCGCGGCCTCGGCTGCGCTCGCCGCCGGGGGCTCCTCGGTGGACACCGTGCCGCCGTCCTGGCCGCCGGCTGGTCCGCCGTCGCCCGCGGCCTACGCGGCAGCGACCGCGCTCCCGGGCCGGCCCGGTGTCCACGGCCAGCCGGTCGCCGGATCCAAGTCTCCCGCCCCCGGCGAGCCGCTGGAGTTCATCGGCGGGGGTGCCGCCTCCGCTTCGGGCCTGCCGCCGATGGCCGGCCTGGTGGGTGCGCCCAGTCCCGCCACCACGTCGGGCGATGCGCTGTTCGGCCGGCCGGCACGTCGCAAGCAGGCCCAGCCGTCCGAGGATGTGCCCGTCTTCGAAGCCTCCGCGGTAGGCGCCTGGGTCGCGGAAACCGCCGCCGCCCGGGCCCGCGAGACCGAGGCGCGTGCCGCCGCCGCCCTGGCCCGCGAACGCCGCAACGCCGCCACCCAGGCCGCGGCCGCCGCGGCTGCCGGTGCCTGGCAGGCGACCGCTCTGCGCCGCATTGACGACCGCAGGGTCGGCCTGACGCTCCCGCCCACCGCCGCGGTCAAGCCGTCCGAGGTCAAGCCAGCCGAGCCGACCTCCGAGGTCAAGCCCTCCGAGGCCGAGTCCATCAAGCCGACCTCTGAGGCCGAGTCCATCAAGCCGACCTCAGAGGTCAAGCCCAGCGAGCCGAAGCCCACCGGGCTGACCCAGCCGCCGCCGAAGGTCGAGCCGGTCGAGAACGCTGCGGATGCCAAGTCTTCAGTGACTCAAACGCCGGATCCCAGGCGGGGAACGGCGGTGTCCCCGCTCGCGGGTCCGGCCAAGCCTGCCGCTACGACCGGGTCTCCTTCGGCAACGACCGCCGGCGCGAAGCCGGTCGCGGAGTCGAAGCCTGTCGCGGAGCGCAAGGCGACCGCCGACACGAAGCCCGCCACCGAGCCCAAGCCGGCCGTTAAGCCCGAGCCGGTTGCCGCGCCGGCCGCCTCGGCTGCTCAGCCCGCGTCGGACAAGGCGACCGGTGCGGCGGCGACAGCCAAACCTCCAGTGAGTGAAACCCCTGGCCCGCGGCGTGAGTCGATGCCGACTGCCGATGCCGGTGCTGCCGCGCAGAGCAAGACCGACGCGGATGAGGGTCAGCCGTCCGGCTTCGCGCGGTTGCTGGCTTCGCTGTCGGCGTCGCCCGCGCTGCCGGGGCAGACTTCGGCGGCGGGCAAACCCTCTGCGGGACCGGATCGTGGCACGCAGGTTACGGCCACGCGCGCTACGTCGGCAGCCCAGCAGGGCACGACCGGCCAGCAGAACACCGCCACGACGACAATGCCGTCGAAGTCGGACGGCGAGACCGCCGCGCTCCGCCAGGGAGCCGCCGACGCGGCCGCCCTCCGCGCAGCCATCGGCCTGCCCAAGAAGCCCGCCGCGCCCCCGACCGCGCCACCGGCGCCGACGGCGACCCCAGCCGCGACCCCGGCCCCGGGCACGACCGTGACCCCGGGTGCGGGTGCGGTCCCGGGCACGGCCAGGACTCCGGCCGCGCCCACGGTCACATCTCGTCCCGCGACCGACGCGGGGCGGTTCCAGACGTCCGCCAAACCCACGTTGGGCGGCCCGGGTCGTTCGCTGCTGGGGGCGGCCATGGCTCGTACCGGCCAGCCCACAGCGGGCAAGACCGTCCTGGAGCAGTCAGCCCAGCGACCGACCACCACCGGTACCGGCGCACCCGTGAAGCCCGGTGACGGAAGCGCGGCCACCACCAAGCCGGCGCAGGCCCCTGAGAGCCCGAAGCCGGTTCCCGCGCAGGCTGCCGGTTCGAATTCGGGCCAGGACCCGGCCGGCGGCGAGGCAAGTCGCCCGACCCGTCCCGGCGCTTCCGCCCAGGCTGCCACTTCGACGCCCCCGGGGACGAGGAGCATGCAGCAGTCCACCCGCTCCGGAGCGCCGGGCGCCACGTCATCCACCCGCCCCGGAACGCCGGGCGCCACGTCATCCACCCGCCCCGGAACCACAGGCGTGGCGTCGTCCACACCGCCCGGCGGCAGGGCGTCAGCGGTGCAGCCCACGCACTACCGGGACTTGACCACGCTGGCCGGCAACCCCGCCGCGAACGAGTCCGGTTCGCCGAGCACCGCGACCGCCCCGGCACAACAGAGCACCGCGACCGCCCCGGCCCCACCCAAGCCCATGCCGGCCCCGACCCGACCCACAGTCCCGTCACCGGCCAGGCCCACCTCACCCAACCGCCCGGTCGTCCCCGAACCCACACCGACCCGCCCGGCGGCCACCACCCCGACGACCCAGCCGGGCACCCGGACGGGCTCAGGAGGCGCAGCACCGCCCGCCTCGGACACCCCCGCCTCGGACACCCCCGCCCGGAGCGAGCTCAACGCCCTGGGCCGCCCAGGTTCGTCGCTGCGGCGGGACTACCCGGCCACCGGCAAATCCGCCACCAAGGGCACTGACGAGGCCAAACAGGGCCTTTCCAGCTACAAGGCGGAGGCCGCCAAGCTGCTGGGCGGCTCCCGCTCGGCAAAGAACTCGGCAAAGAACTCGGCAAAGAACTCGGCGAAGAAGAAGCCCGACCAGCCCACCGACTGATCCCAGCGAACCACGAAGGCCGCCCCACCCACCGGGGCGGCCTTCGTCGCATCCCGGACTCCGCGCACACCATGTCCGCCGCTGACGCGGTCGCGCTGCTGCGCCACTTAGAAGCCCATGACGTCCCGGCCTGCAGCTGCCGGATCTACCCCCGGAAACAGCGAAAGGGCCCCACCAAGGGAGCCCTTCCACAGATGGGGTGACCGACGGGACTTGAACCCGCGACCCCCGGGACCACAACCCGGTGCTCTACCAGCTGAGCTACGACCACCATCGCGGCGCACGGAAGCAATCACCGTGGCGCCCGGCAATCATAGCCGCACCCCACCGGCCCTCGTCGAGCGGGTTTGGGTGTGGCGTGGTGACCTACAACTCGGCAGCGATGGCCTTCGCTTGCTCGACGTCCGGTCCGGGCAGCGGCACGAAAATGGTGCGGCGGTAATACTCCAGCTCACGGATGCTTTCGCGGATGTCGGCGAGGGCCCGGTGGGCGAGTCCCTTGGACGGCTGACCGAAGTACACGCGCGGGTACCAGCGCCGGGCCAGTTCCTTGATCGAGGACACGTCGATCATGCGGTAGTGCAGGTGGTTGTCGAGCGTCGGCATGTCCCGGGCGAGGAAGCCGCGGTCGGTGGCGATCGAGTTGCCGCACAGGGGGGCGGTCCGCGGGTTGGGGACGTGCTCTTTCACGTAGGCGAGCACGGCCTCCTCGGCCTCGGCCATGGTGACGACCGACCTGCGCACCTCGTCGGTGAGCCCGGATTTGGCGTGCATGTCGCGCACCACGTCGGGCATGGACTCGAGCGCGGCGTCGTCGGCATGAATGACCAGGTCGACGCCGTCACCGAGCACGTTCAGCTCCGGATCGGTGATCAATGCCGCGACCTCGATCAGCTTGTCCTTGCCGAGGTCCAGGCCGGTCATCTCACAGTCGATCCACACCAGAAGATCCGCCACGCCGCTCAGCCTAGTCCCCGCCGGTCGCTGTGTGCGGCAGCTACTTCTTTTGTCCGTTTCAGGCAGGCCCTTCCTACTTGTGCGGTCTACCGGCTAAAGTGGTGCTTAACGGACGAAGCCCCCCTTCGGTTACTCCGTTTCCCCCGGTAAAGGGCCCTCCGCGTCGGCAGCGCGGGGGGCTCTTTCAAGATCAAGACCGTTTATGCGTACGCGCGGCTCGCTGCTCCAACCGCAGGCACCACCGACGCGTGGCACACCGCGGCCCGCGCGGGCCGCAGGTCGTGCTGGCCGAAGGCCGTCCTGACCCTGGTCGGCCAAGGCGCGTCCGATCAGGAGATCGCGAAGACCCTGAACCTCGCCGAGGGAACGGTCAAGACCCACGTGAGCGCCATCCTGCAACGTCTGACGCTCACCAACCGGGTCCAGGCGGCGATCCTGGCCTACGAGGCCGGCCTGGGGAACCCCTGACCCGGGCACGACACCGTCGCTGTCCGGAAGCGCTGCGCAGTGCCGCGATCAACCACGTCACCTGAGTCCTGTCTCGTGGATCACTCTGGACCCCGCCTTGCATTTGGGTGATCCACGAGACAGGACTCAGCCGACGGTGTCGAGCCCGCTCTCGCCGCACACCTCGGACATCTCCGCCGCGACAGCGCTGACCGCCGCCACGGCATCGGGTTCACCCTCGGAGCCGGCCGACGCCTTGGCGGTGACGTAGGCGGCGGCAAGCCGCGCGGACGCGTCGGCGATGGGCGCGTCGGCGGTCCCCGACGCGGCGACGATGGCGTCGACCACGCCAGGGTTCATCAGCGTTCCGTCGTTGATGGCCGCGGCCAGTTCCCCGCAGGCCACCGTGCCCGGCTCGTCCTCGGTGGCCGAGGGGTCTGCCGAAGGACCGGCCAGCGGAACCGAGGGAGCGCCGCCGGGTGCCGGCGACAAAGGAGTGCCGCCCGTGCCGGTGGTGGAATCACCCGAGGAACATCCTGCGAGCAGCACCAGCACGGTCACGAGCGGCAACATCAAACGTCGGGGCATAAAGGCAGTATGCCGGTTTCGCACCCATGGGCAGGGAGGGTCAGAGGGCGCTGCCCTTCTTGTACTCGTCCCAGCTCAGGCTCCAGTCGGTCCACCCGTTGCCCTGCGCGAGGCGGCGCTCGGTGCCCTTGACGGTGACCGGGTCACCCATCCGAGTGCGGGCGAACAACCACGCGCCCATCGCCATCGACACGTTCACGCAGCCGTGCGAGACGTTGCTGCGGCCCTGCACGCCCTCGGACCACGGCGCCGCGTGGATGAACTCGCCGCCCCAGGTCAGGCGCTGCGCGTAGTCGATCTCGGTGCGGTAGCCCTCCTCCGGGCCGAGCTCGTCCATCGTGTCGAAGACGGTGTGCCGCTTCTTCTCGATCACGACCATCGTGCCGCTGGAGGACGGGGTCGACTTCTTGCCCAGGCTGACCGGGATGGTCTTGATCAGCTTGCCGTTCTCCCGGACCTGCATGCGCTTGTTCTTGTTGTCGACGGTCATGACGAACGACCGGCCGATCTTGAGGTTGACGCTGATGTTCGAGCGGCCGTACCAGCCGTCGCCCATGGTCACGCCCTGCAGGTTGGCGTCGTACGACACCTTGCTGCCGGCCTTCCAGAACGTCTTCGGCCGGTAGTGCACCTCGGTCGCGCTGTACCAGTGCCAGGTGCCCTCCTGCGAGGGCGACGAGGTGACCTTCATCCGGCGCTCGACCTCGGCCCGGTACTTCTCCGGCACCGAGCGGCCGAAGCGCATGATCAGCGGCATCGCCACGCCGACGCTCGAGTTGTCGCCGAGGAAGCTGGAGACCTTGACCAGCTTCGACGGCTTCTTCATCACCGTGAAGCTGCTCTCGGTGGTGGTGGTCTTGCCCTCCTGCTCGGGGGCGCTGACCGTCACCGTGTACTTACCGCCCCAGCTCATGCCCTTGGCCGGCGTCCACGTGCCCTTGTCGGTGTCGGTCTCGCCGTCGACCTCCTTGCCGTCGGCGTCCTTCACCGTGACCTTGGTGTTGGCCATGTCCTCGCTGGTGAACTTGACCGGCTCGAGGGCCTTGACGCCGCTGGCGCCGGTCTCGGGCGAGCTGACCTTGACGATGCTGGGCGGGGGAGCGGGCGATTCCGCCGGCCCGCCACCCTGGGCGCCGTTGGCATCCGATCCGCCCTGCCAGGAGGGCGACTTGTCGCCGCTGCAACCGGCGCCGAGCAGGACGGCACCGGTGGCCACCAAAGCCATCGCGTACCGCAGGCCGCGTCGCCCGCCGAGCCGAGTCGTACGAGTCACCTTCGTCTCCTTCATCAGGGCCACACCTGGCGCCTCATCCGCCGACCATCTTCCGTCATGAATGGCCGAGCGACCAATCCCGCATTCGTGCCAGGCACCGAACGCGATCGAGGCGTCACCCCAGGTCATCCGGCACGGGCAGCGCGCTGCCCTTGGCGAATTCCTTCCAGCTGACGTTCCAGGGGGTCCAGCCGTTGCCGTAGTCCAGCTTGTCGCCGGTACCGGTAACGGTGACCGGGTCACCGATGAGGGTCTTGTCGAAGAGCCACCGCGCGTTCGACGGCGAGACGTTGACGCAGCCGTGCGACACGTTGTTGCGTCCCTGTGAGCCCACCGACCACGGCGCCGAGTGGATGTACTGCCCCGACCAGGTCAGACGCTGGGCGTACTCGATGTTGGTGCGGTAGCCGCTGGCGCCGTCGGTGTCGGTGGTGTCGAAGACGGTCGACGCCTTCTTCTCCATCACGACCATCTTGCCGCTGGACGACGGGGTCGAGCTCTTGCCCAGGCTGACCGGCATCGTCTTGATCGTCTTGCCGTCCTGGACCACGGTCATCTTCTTGGTCTTGTTGTCGACCTTCATCTCGAAGTCGCGCCCGATCTTGGACTTCGCGGCGCGGTCCTGGTCGCCGTACCGTCCGCCGCCGGTCGGCAGGCCACCCACCGCGAGCCGCACGGTCAGGGTCGTCCCCGGCTTCCAGTGCTCCGGCGCCCGGTAGTAGGCCTGGGTGCCGCTCGAGGTCCACGACCAGGTGCCGGGCTGCGCCGGCTCGGTCTTGACCAACATCCGCTTCTGTACGGCGGCCCGGTCCTTCTTCTTGATCCCGGGGTTGAACTCGGCCACCACCGGCATCGCCACGCCGTACGTCCGGTCGTCGAACAGGTAGAGGCCGGTGCCGGTCTCCTTGCCCGCCTTGCCCATGGTGGTGAAGCTCGTGGTGGCGGTCTTCTCGGTGCCGGCCGCGTCGGCGGCGACGACCGTGGCCGCGTACGCCTGCTTGGTCTTGAGGGGTTTGGCCGGGATCCAGCTGGAGCCGTCCTCGCGCATCTCGCCCGCGACGTTGCCGCCCTTGGAGTCGCGCAGCGCGACGCTCTTGACCGTGCCGCCGGTGACTGTGACGCCGATCTCAGCGCTGATGGGCACGTCTTTCTTACCCGTGGCAGGCGTCACAGCGATCTGCACGTCACCGGCCGGCGCCGACTGCTGTTGAGCGACCTCGGATGGACCCGACGAGGCGCCCGGCGTGCTGCCGACCCACGCGGACGAGTCTTTGTCGTCGTCACCGCACGCGGCGAGTCCCAGCGGGGCGAGTACCGCCACCGCAACGACCGCCACCAGCCGCCTGCTGACCATCCTTGATCCCCGTTCTCGTGTTGTCGCGCGCACATACTGCCCTACGCACGCAACTTCCGGTGTCAACCCGTCGGTTCCTTTGACGCGTCGTGACACCCCTGGCGTTGCCCGATTGGAAGCACGACTTTCGCGCGTGCTAAGGTTTCATCCGTTGTCAGGGAGCGCCGCTAGCTCAACTGGCAGAGCAGCGGACTCTTAATCCGCGGGTTGTAGGTTCAAGTCCTACGCGGCGTACGGGTGATCATGGCCATGACCAGGCGTTTTATGCCTGGTCATGGCCATTTTTCGTCCCTTGTGGACGAATGCGTGATCCGTGCGTGATCTGGAGACGCTGACACCTGGGGGCAGCGGGTGGCATTCGCCGCCACGGCGGTCCCCAGGTGATCCAGGCCACCCGGGAAAATGGTCCGTCGTCGTCGCCCGGATCCGTGGTTCGCGGGCCCGCGTGCCGCCCCGTTCCTGATCCTTAGGATCGTCCGATCGAGGAGCCTAGGCGCTCTCGGATTCGGGGTCGGTTGCGCCGGTGAGAGGCAGGGCTTGGGCGGCCGTGAGCGCGGAAAAGTCGGACGGTTGACTATGGGCGAGCAGCTCTGCGGCTCGGACCAGTGAGGCGATCGATGCACCTCCGCGCCCGGCGGTTACGGTCATTTCCGTAAAGTCAACGTTCAAGTTCCCGAGCTTCTCGTCGTCGTCGGGCCGGCGGACGTGAACCTTGGTGACTTGGTAACTGTCATCGATCGATGACCGGATCCGCACAACGTCTGAACTGACGTCACCGCTCCCTTCGGCACCGACATAGATCCGCCGCGACAAGCCGCGCAGGTCGACTGAGTCGAGCGCGAATTCGCTGATCAATGGCGAGATGTCGTCCCAGTTCGCGGCGGCGCTGGCGGTGCGTCCCTTCAACCTACGAGCATCGGATGCGATGAATAGCCGCCACGGACCCGCGTCGGCGGTAAGCAGCCGGTTGTTGATGGACCAGAAGGAGTCGCCGCGGTTCAGGCCCGCCAGCTCGGACTCGTCTTCCATCTCAAAGTCAGCGGTCCGCAACATTGAGGCCGAGATCGCGACGTTGGAATCCTCATCGTACGAGTTGTTGAGCACCAGCTGCGCTCGTTTGCCCGTCCAAGTCTCAAGGTTCGGCACGACGAGAGGGGTTACGTCCATTTCCGCCAGCGCGTTACCCAGCTCTTCGAGCCTCTCCAGCGACATCATCGACCCGATGTAGTGCCAGAGCCGCGTGTTGGCGCGCGCGGTCTCGTCGACGAGCAGATACGGGATGAGGACACGAAGCTCGACTTCGGATAGCTCTCCGCTTCCGCCGGCAATAGAGTCGATGATGTCGGTCGAGAGCCCGAGCCCGAGCCTGAGCAGCTCGGCCGAGCGCCGCAGACGCAGAGAGGCGTCGGGAGCGAACATCTCGTCGGCGGTCTCCTGGAAAGTCGCCAGGAATTGTTCGGTGAGGGCGGTGCCGGTTTCCGGCGGCGTGGCGCTCTGCGCAAGCCGTTCGATGTCATGGGGAGTCAGCAGGCCGCGACCGCCCTTGAGGAGGTTCGCCTGCACCAGACGCAGCAGCGGGGCCTCCTCCCGGCCACGCGAGGTGGAGCGTTGAGTATCGAATGGCGTCGCCATGTCCGCTAGCGAGACCACATCGGTAACGAGTACGCGATTAGCTTCCCGGGCTTGCTCGCGCAGTGGGCTGGACGCAACGGAAGGCTCGTCAAGGGCGGTGAGGGAGAGGACGACGGGTTCCTGGCGGGCCAGGCTTCGCACATCTCGTTCGGTCGCCTCGGGCCGAAGGTCGTTCCTAAGAAAGATCGGCCGTTCGTCTCGCTTGCCCGCATCGTTCCACTCCACCACGAGATCCGGCATGTAGGTGTGGTTGAAGTAGTTCGTGAGGACGACGTTGGCATCGGGGCTGAGTGACGTGACCTCTTGCGCAACCGCCTGCTTGACACCGTTGACGATGTCGTCCGGGTTGTTCGACGCCATCGCTGAGCGGATCTGCTCGGTCACGGCGAGGCTGCGCGTGCTCACCTCATACCCTTCCGGTTAAGCGTGCTCTCGACCAGGGCCAACTCTTGGGGTGTGAGCATGAAGTCCTCCTGGCGCCGGTTGACGACGAACACTTCAACCCGGGCGGCAGCGATGGCCAACGTGTCGACGTTGATCTCGTTGTCCGCAAGTGCCTCCGGGTGATGAGCCTCAAGTGCCGTTTTCATCCGCTCAGCCGTGGTCAAGTCAGCCCAGTCCGTCGAGCTGAATGGCATACGCGTGATCCACCAGAACTCACGGCGGGCGTCCAATCCGTCCTTGAGGTCCTGAGCCGTGATGCTGTACGCGTTGGCAAGGAACTCCCAGTACTCCTTCGCCTGCTTCCCGCCCACCGAGTCGTAGCCTTTGGATTCGATGTACAGGGGCGTCTTCGGGCTCCCGTAGATGCACCCGAACAGGTCGTAGAGCTTTTTCTTCCCGTCAAGACGCGTCAGCTGACAAATCGGAGCATTGTGGTAAGCGTCGAAGGGGAGTTCGATCCACGTCGTACTCTCCAACCACCGCTTGGCCAGGTCGGCGCCATCGATGCCCTTCTGCTGTATGGGTTCCGCCACCGACATGTAAGCAGGATAGCGACCCTGAGTGATCATCCTCATCCGCAGGGTGGTGATCGATCAGGTGTCCGTTCGGGCACTTCGCACGAGCGAAGTCGATTCGCGTTCCTAAGAGCTGCCGCGTCGGACGTCTGGGGCGGCTCGCCGCTTGTGCACAGGCTGCGGATGGAACATGTGTACGACGACGGCCTACGGTGTCGCCGTGGGACCCGCTCGGCCAGAGCGGGTGTGACTTTCGGCGTCAGTTGTCACCTTCGGCGAGAGCTGTCACCGGCCCGCACCACTAGGTGCCCAAAGAAGGTCGCCTTTGCGGCTTCACGGCTACCCTCCGTCACGGCGCGCTGATTCCGTCGATACGCCGATGAGCGGACGTCTCACGAACCTGTTGTGACGGGACGCGACTGGGCTAGGTGAAGCTGATTTGCCCTGCCGCTGCTCGTGTCATCGTCACCGTCGTCCCCGAGAGGCTGAAGTCGAGGGGTAGGCCACTGTCGAGAACCGCGGAGACTCCCGCGTGATCACGTGCGGCGACCACGCCGAGGCCCGATCTGTTCTCGGCCAGGATGTTGAGCTCATCCCCGTCGTTCGAAGCGGCGATCGTCACCGGGACGGGCTCAGCAGTTGGCTCCGCGGTGAGACGAACCTGCGCAGTGACAGATCCGGTTGCCATCATCTCGCCGAGCTTGTGCCGGTCTCCGCCCTGGACGTACTGCAGCAAGTCGAGGACATCCGTCGGGGTTGCACCGAGATTGGCGCGCCAGCCGTGGATGTGCTGCTCGCTCAGGTACTCGCGCAGACTGGGCTCATCAAGCTCGCCGTCTCGTGCGATCCGGCCGAGGTCACGTGCCAGCGTCCGAGACTTCACGTCGTGGACGAGCAGGTCGATCGCCAGAGGCGTGTCGACGCCGTAGCGCAGGTGAGCGGCGGTGCTCGCCAACAGCTGCAGGGGGCTAAGGCGTGACAGCAGGATGTCGTTCGCCTGGGCGATGAGGAGACCGACGGTCCACGCCAGGTAGTGCTGTATACCCTCACTGATCCCGTCGACCATCTGCTCGAGCCGGAACCCCGCGTCGGCGACCTCGTGGAGGTGCGTGTCGGCGAGTTCGGTGAGATCACGACCGGCAATCCAGTCGCGTACGATCGCGTCGACATCCACGTCAACCGGTGTGCCCCTAGGTGAGCTGCGGAAGCGCCAGTGCCTATTCGCCTCCGGCAGCTGCAGGAGCCGGGTGTATACGTCCTGGTTGGCGAACACGTCAAGCGTCTCGTCGAGCGTGTACTCGCCGAAACCGCCGAGGCGCTGCACCTCGTCGGCCAGGCTCGTTGCGATCGACTCGATGACAGCGGCCGACCCAAGACTCGTCCCGGCCTGCGCCCAACGGCGGCGGGATGCCAGCGGTGTCTGCGCGTACTGGACAGCGACGGCATCCGCGAGGGCAAGCCATCGCGCTTTTAGATCGTCAGGCAGCTGGGTGAACGCGAACAGGCGGGTGACGATGTCCTGCCACGTGCGAGTATCGGCGAGGCTGGGGACGAGATCGAGGGCGTGCAAAACGAACCAGACGTAGTTGACGAATCCTCCAGGCTCCCCGTCGTAGGGAAGCTGGAGGATCGCATCCTGTGTGCTGGCCACCAGGGCTTCTGCCTCGGCGAGAGCGGTCAGCGCGGTGTGGGAATCGAGGGTGGAGCGGACTTCCAAGTCGCTCGGTGCGGGTGCCAGTCGGTCGAAGTCGCTGCCTCTCAGCTTCCTTGACACGGCGAGCACGATCCAGCCTTCGGATTCCTTGCCGGCCCGGCCGGCCCGGCCGACCGCGTTGAGCAGTTGCGCGGCGGACATCTGCTGACCAGGATCCTGCCCGTCGTACTCGGTCGTCGCGATGACGACGGTTCGGACGGGCAGGTTCACCCCGTCAGTGAGGGTGCTCGTTGCGACGACCGCTCTAATCGTCTCGCTGCGGATCGCGTCCTCGACGGCTTCCTGCACCTCAACGGGCAGCCCGGCGTGGTGGTACGCCACGCCTTTGCGGACGCACCTGATCATGGGGTGCTCGCTGCCGAGCCGGGCGGCGAGCGCGTCGGCTAGGCCCTGGGAGCGGGGGTCATCGTCCAGCTCGGCGGCCATCGTGCTGGCTGCGTCGCGTGCCGTCGCTCGCTGGGTGACCACCATCAAAAGGCTCCCCGCTCGAAGCAGCAGGGTAGCTGTCTTGGCGGTCGTCACGTAGTTGGGTGACGTGTTTCCCTTCCCAGTAACGCGTTTGTTATCCGCGCCGAGGACGAGCTGGCCGATCGGGGTGTCGTCACTAGTAACGAGGTGCTTCTCTGTGGCGCTCGTCGGGCGGACGGCGAGCCGGGCACGCAGGTCGTACCGGGTCTTGTCCGCCGCACCACGCCTCCCGGTGACGACCGTTCGGCTCATTTCGATCTTCTCGGTGGTGGTCAGGACGCTCAGGCGCCGAGGGGCCCGCCACTCGTCGGTGAACAGCACCTCTCCTTGCCCGGCCGACGTCCAGGCGGCGAGGGAAGCGGCGTTGCCTATTACGCCGGAGAGCAGCATTAGCCTGGCGCCGCTGGCGTCTAGAAGAGTCAGTAGTCCTTCGAGTAGCAGGCCGCGTCCACCGGACTGAGCGATGAGGTGGGCCTCGTCGATGATGAACAGACTGAACCGGCTGAGCACGTCCTGCGGCGACTGTCGCAGCGCGTTCATGAGCCGCTCGGGGGTCATCACTTCAACCTGCGGCAGCTGACCCTCGCGGCCACCGGGCTCCGCAGCGCCGCCGACGTCCTGCACGCCGAAGCCGTCGGGAAGGTCTGCGCCGAGCCTCCGGCCGAGGTAGCGAAGGCGGGACCGGAGCGCTTGGCGCATCTCCCGGCCAAGGCTACGCAGCGGGGTGACGTAGCAGACGTCGCGGTCGTCTTGTGCCGTGTGCGCACAGATGACCAGCTGGGCGAGCAGTGTTTTGCCGGCGCTCGTCGGGACCGACACCAGCAGCCGCGAGGTTGTCTGGCTGAGCGGGCTGATCGTCGGGTGGGCGATAAGCCCGCGCTGCGGCGGCCAAAGCGTCAGAACGGGCTGCCGGTCGAGGGTGAACGCCTGCTTCACAGCTGCGGGGAGGTCTGGTGGAAGGACTGCCCAGACGCTGCTTTCGCTGAGCCCGTCCGTCTGGGCGAGCAGGTGCCCGGCGACCCAGCGGGTGTCCAAGTCGCTGAGGCCGACCTCGTTATTCACAACGCGCCGTAGATGGCCGCGGGCTGCTTCAAGAGCGTCGGTAGCGCCTTCTCGCAAATACCTGACGAGGTCGGCGACGCCTCGCAGGAGCCGCTGCGTCGGGCCGAACATGGTCCCGTCGAGGTTTTCAAGCTGAGCGCCGCGGGTCAGCGCGGCTGCGGCGGAGGCCCAGGTGCGCAGGTGTCGATTGAGGGTGGTCATGTCGAGGCCGAGGAACAAAATCCCGGCGTGTAGCGCGATGTCTCCGCTCTCGATGAACTCGGCGGGCTCGGCGAGGAGGTCCCGAAGCTTGCGGTGGACGGCGCCGGCGTTCGGGCTCTCGTCGGCCAGGTGGTACCCAACCTGCGCGGCGAACGCGGTGGCCAGACGCACCGAGCCGGTCTCCGCGGGGTCATCCAGGAGCAGGTCGAGGACGTGGGCGCTGACGGCGAACGCGCGACGACGCTGCGCAGCCGGGTAGTGAGATGTTTCGGCGGTCGAGGCGATGCCGTGCAGGTACCAAGCTGCGCGGCGCAACGGTGTCAGGTCGGCCCGGAATCCCGTTTCGGTGAGGCCACGGACGAGCTCGATTTCCAGCTCGGCGATGAGGGCGGTCAGCTCGGCGACCGTCGGGAGCTCACTGAGCTGGACATCACCGAAGGCGCCTGCGAGGTGCTCTGCAGCTAGAGCGCGGTCCACGCGTACCTCCTCACCGTCCTGGCGAGTTCGTCGTAGCCGTCGATGCTCGTGGCGAGGCCGCGCAGCTGACCCGGCTTGTTCAGCAGCGGCAGCTTGGAGGCCATGTTGGTGAACGGCGTCGCGGGCAGCGTCTGGTGCGTCGCAAGGGTCACCCCAGCGCCGACAAGCTCGTCACCTTGGACCCACGCGCCGGGGACCTCGGCGATGAAGGTAACTATCGCGTCGGAGGTGCCGTTCGAGGACTGGGCGAACGTGCCGACAATCTTGGCGACGTACCGCTGCCCGTGGTCCGCGAGCTGCTTGTATGCCTTGTTCAGGCTTGTCGAAAGTGGACCTTTTCCGGTGTTCTTCTTGCTCTCCCAGAGCCGAAACCGCAGCGTCCCAGCGATGGGCTCGTAGATCGTGAAGGCGTCGCCGCCGGCGTCGGTCACGTCACCCTTCGGGTCGGGCTGTACCCGCACCACTGGGTTGTCCTTGGTGAGCAGGTGCCAGAGCCACTCGCCGACGTGCCCTTGCAGGTGGGTCTCGCTCTTTTCGGCTCCCGGCAGGCCAAACACCGGCTCCACGAACGAGCCGACCGTCACGCTGGTCGGCGCTGGAATCTTTGTACCGGCAAGGGTGTGCTGTCGCCACGCATCGTATAACTGAGTCGCAGGGCCGAACCGGGCCTGCATGATCGTGTCGATAAGCACCCAGGCCAGGGCACCGGTCTCCTGATCACCAAGGCTGACGGCGACGTGCGAACTCCACTCGCATTTACCGGCCGCGGCGGCACCATCGTGAGACACACGTGGCAGATAATCCCCTACGGTCAGGCGGTTGTTGGTTCGGGCGAACCGCTCGGACTGCTCAGGCGTCGGGCCAGCCGGGGCGGCCGTCGGCTGCGGCCCCAAGGGCGCGGTGGGAGATGTCGTCACAACCGCCTGCCAGGGTATGTGCGGGCCCTGACCGGTACGACGTCAATCGAAAGCGGCCATCCCGCCGCACGGTGCGGCCGGTGGGGCGTCGAGGTCATGGTCCGATCATTCCGTAGACGGAGTGGCAGTGCTATGTGCTTGCTGCGACGAGCGCCGCTTTGGCCCCGCCCTCGCGGAGGGCAGGCATGCGCGGCCCCCGTCGGACCCTGTCCGCCTCTGCCACCGATCGTGCTCGCTGCCGAAGACCTGAATAGCACCCGTGTCACCGAGAGTGATGAGCGTCCGACGCGGGGCGGGAGCAATTCAGTGCCAATCAGCGCCGAAAACCCGTACCGGTGACACCTAAAACCGAAAATCGGTGACAACTACCGCCGAAACTCGATCACGGCCGCTGCTGTCGGAGTCCCCCAATGGGGACAACTATGACCGAAAGTCACAGCGGGAAGACGCTTGCGCCCGGATCGAGTACGTCGCGACGGCTCGACGATTGCCGACGCTTTCGGCGTCTTCATCACCGTCGGCGTGCCGGTCGCACCGACGAGCGCCCGGCGAGGATCTGCCCGCAGGGGATCGGCACCACGTGGCGGCGACTCTGGAACGTGAGGCGGCTTACGTGCGTGATCACGACGCGGCGCGCTTACATGACTGTGGCCGTCGGAGAACCTGAACGCGCCGTCGTGGCGCGTCCGGCGCGATCGTCCGGTAACTCGCCTTGCGCTGGCGCGGGCAGAGCCCAGGGGTCTCTGTGGGTATTCACGTTGACCTTGTGTGGATGATGGAACCATGGAGTCTGCACGGCGCTTCGGCCCGGATTTCGTGTCGGCGCACCAGGCTAAGTACGCCCACCGGCGCCGGTCCGATCGGCAACTGACGTACGACATCGCCGTGTCCGAAGAGTACGAGCCGTGGCGGCGCTGGCTCGATGACCAGGTCGCGCTCCTGCCGGCCCGTGACGCCGACGCGTTCGCGCGGAATCTGTGGTTGGACGAGCATCACTGGCCGTCGATCTTCGAGCTTGCCGCCGGAGCAGCGCTGCGCGGCGAGGGCTACGACATCGCGTACGAACGCCGATTCGAGGGCTTGACGCCTGACTGGACCGTATTGAACTGGGACGGCAGTCCGGCCATGTTCGTCGAGGTGCACACGGACCAGCCGGCCAAGGAGACCTTCGGTCGCATCCGTGGATGGCATGTCCTCGACCAGTACATCGCCAAGATTCCGGTCGGCGTCGTTGTCGCGCTGGTCGATCGGACCAACGTGCCGCTGCGGCCACCGGACGCGCGTACGGCCAAGAAGATTGTCGAGGTGCTGCGTTCCCGCCTACTCGGCTCGGCGCGGACGTCGTCCGTCGACGCGCACGGATACAGGTTCGTCGTCCTCGCCGATCGCTTCGGTCCGATGACGTCACCAAACGCTCCCTACGCCTTCTTCGCCGCACCGAGCGGCATCGCCGGCGCGGTCGACGCCACGCGGCTCACCCGCGCAGTAGAAGGAAAGGTCCGCAGGTATCGCGCTCTGGCGGATCATTACGACGTGCCGTTGGTTGTGGCCGTGGGCGCCCACCGCTTCACCGGCGTCGACCTCTCGGATGTCGACCGCCTGCTCGCAGGCGAGCCGACCGTTACGTTCCAGTTCAACCTCGGCGACACCTTCATCGGTAAGCACCAGTTCGACCCCGGTCATCCGGCACGCTGGAGCATGCCCGCCGGGCTATCGGGGTTGCTGTGGCTGCACAACCAGCCGCCGTTCGAGGCCACCATCCGCCCGAACCCCGACGCGGTCCGCCCGATGTCCATCGGGGCGTTAACCGGCCGTAGCCCGAGTGGCGGGCAGGCATGCGCGACCACCGAGGCGTGACCGGCCACCAACGCCATTCCATGCCCATCTAGTCTCATGTACAGTTGCCCTATGACGAGGCATCTGATGGGTGCGGCCGAGATCCGCAAGCGCCTCGGCGGGATCAGCCGACAGCGCGTCTACCAGCTCACGAACCATCCCGACTTCCCCGCGTCGTACGACGAGTTGAGCCAAGGCAGGGTGTGGTTCAACGAGGACGTCGAGGCGTGGATCGCGGAGAAGCGCCCGCAGGACGACGCCGAGCCGTAGCGCCGGGCGGCATGCATCCGGAAGGCTCCCTAACTCCGTCGTGCTTCCACCGACCATCGAGGACAGGCGCACGGAGACGTTTGGCGCGGCCTGCCTAAGGATGCGGACCGGCCCGGCATCACAGCATGACGGGCGGGTCGGCTTCGGGCGCGCCCGCGCCGTTGGTTACTTACCGTTTCGTTGCGTGGACGACCCCGTTGATGTTCCCCTCTCGGCAGCCTGCGTCGCTGCTCTAGCGCCCTGGAGGACCATTGAGGTGATCACCATCGCCGCCGGAACGAGGATGAGGGAGCCTGCGGAGAGCCCGATCGCCCGCAGCACCGACGCGGTGTCAACGCCCGGTTCCGGGCTACCGGCCAGCGACCTGAGACACCACATCAACGCCACGAAGTCATAGATCATGACCGTGATCCAGGCGATCCCGGCGCCCACGTAGATCGCGAAGTTGCCGATCGTTGAGACCATCACGGGCTTGCGCTCGGCGGCTTTGGTGATCAACCGCGCCTCGACGACGCACGTCAACATCAGGACAGCCAGCACCTGTGCCGAGGTACCGGCGAAATTGTCGGTCATCCCGCGATGGTTGATGACATGGGCAAGCTCCGGGCCTGAACGTTGCGAGATGCGCTCAGGCCCGGAACCGGCTCAGCTGACGGCCTTGAGGTGTCGCTTACGGGGCACGCTTGCGGCGGCCTTCTCGGCGGCGTCGAAGGCGAGGTCGGGCAGGACGGTGGAGTAGAGGTTGCTGGTGGTGGTTGCGGATTTGTGCCGGAGGAGTTCCTGCACGACCTTCATGTCCACCCCGGCGGCCAGGTTGATAGTGGCGGCGCCGTGCCGGAGACCGTGCAGGCCGATCGGCGGAAGCCCGGCCTGTTCGAGGCGGAAGTAGAAGTGGTCGGTGACGTCGGCCGGGTGCAGCATCTCGCCGGTCTTGGTGGTGAACATCAGGCCGTTCTCGACCCACTTGCCGCCGGCCGCCAGCCGTTCCCGGCGCTGCTGGACGAGGTGGTTCTCGAGGGCGAGGACGCAACCGTCGTCCAATGGCACGTCGTCGTAGCTGCCGTCGGTCTTGGGTCGCTCGAGCCGGGCTTCCCAGCCGTGCTGGACGACTTGCCAGGCGATCGTGACCTTCTTCCGTCGGCTGTCGTACTCGGCGCGATGCAGGCCGCAGCCTTCGCCTCGGCGTAGGCCGCGGTAGGCGATGGTGTGGTAGAGGCCGTAGAGCCGGTCGCCGCTGGCGATGAGGTGGTCGAGGAAGATACCGGTCTGTTCGGGGGTCCAGACCATGATTGCGTCCTGCGGGACGGTGCCGGTGAGCTTCCATTCAGCGACGCGTTCGTCGGTCCAGATGAGTTTCTTGGGCGCCTTCTCGGGGGCGATCTCGACGTGCTTGACCGGGTAGATGGGCGGGATGATGCCGCGTCGGATGCCCCAGTTGTAGCCCGCGCGCAGGGTGGCCAGGATGCGGTGCTGGGTCGCGATGCCGACCTTGCGCATCCCTTTGACCTGGCGGCGTTTCTCCGGGTCCGGGCTGGCGCGTAGCTGATCGATCAGGGTGTTGCGTTCCTCGATCTTGTCGAGCATGCCGGTCTCGATCAGGCCGGCGGTGAGCCGGTCGGCGGCGATCGTGCCGAGGTTCGGGACGATGTGGTTGTCGATGTGGCCCTGGTAGGAGCGGCGGGTGCCCTCCTTGATCTTTTTACGCTTCGAGTTCGCTTTGCTGCCGCCGCGGCTGGTCATGAACATCTTCATCAGACCGGCCACGTCCGGGATCTTGTCGAGTTTCTCGACCGAGTACAGCAGCAGCCGGACGGTAGCCGGGTCGGGGACCTGCCGGTCGGCGTTGACCGCCTTCTCGATGATGTCCCCGGCCCGGGTGAGGTTGGTGGTGTCGCCGGGTTCGCAGACGGCAAGGGCCTCGGTGATGCGGCGCAGGACATCGCCCGCACTGGTTTGGTCGTCGAAGGGGCCTCGGCGCAGCGGGCGGCGGCGGCCGTCGGCCGCCTTGGGGAGTTCGATCTGGTACTGCCAGACGCCGTGGTGCGGGTTCCAGGTGTTGCCCCGGCGCAGCTTCGGGCACTGGGCGCCGAGCGGTTTGCCGGTGTCGCGGTCGCGGCAGTAGCAGCGTTTGTACGTGGTTCCGGTGTTCATGCGGTTCGTCCCGTTCGGTGGTCGGTGTGTCCCAGCGGATTTCGCCGGTTCGCGAATCCGCTGGGACACCTGTCGACGCCATCCATGCCGGACGGTGCCGCGGGATCAAGCCTGGTCAAACCAGGGGTCTCCGCCGGTCTGTCGCCCGCTCGGCGCGGCGGCCACGGCTCCGGCCGGGTAGTTGGTCAGCCGGCGGTCTCGGCGGCTCCGATGGCGTGCAGTAGGTGCGGGACGCCGACGATGAAGCGGCGGCTGACCCGAGTCACCGGCACCGGGAACTCGCCGTCACGGGCGAGCTGGTAGGCGGCGGTGCGCCCGATGCCGAGGATCGCCCCAGCGGTGACGACGTCGGTCGTGGTGCCGAGCGCGCGGACGGCATCCACCGTCCAGGTGGTCGAGCGGGTCACTGCGCGTCCTTCAGTACGAGCCGGAACACCAGCAGGTCCTCGTGCTGGATGAGCCATTGTGGGTCACCGGCGTTGACGGCTTCGTGGACGTTCTTCCTCTGGAAGAACGAGGCCCGCGGCACGAGCACTCCGTCGCGGACTCCGGCGATGAGGGCGATGAGTTCTTCGACCAGGGTCAGTCCGGCGGCGAGTCCGGCGGCGGCGACCATGCTGGGGATGTCGATGAGTTCGCCGTGGCGTCGGTACGGCCGGGCGGTGACCGCGAGGTGACCGCCGGGTCGCAGTACGGCCGCGCAGCCGGTAAGGATCTGGGTGAACCCTTCGACGAGTTCGTTGTGTCCGAGGTAGGCGAGGTTTCCAGCGTCGGCGCCGTACCGGTTGTTGATTTTCCGGACTTTGCCTTGTCCGGGACCGGGTGTGATTGCGCGGCCGTGAGTGGAGGCTCCGTACGGCGGTGAGGTGATGACCAGCCCGATCCGGCCGTGGGCCTCGGGCGGCAGCAGTGCGGGCAGTCGGCGGCCGTCGCCGGTGTAGATCTCGCCGGTGCCGGTGGCGCCTTGGCTGGTGGCGAGGCGGATGTTGTCGGCGGCCTGTTGTGCCCATCGCGTCTCGTATTCGATGCCGATGCCGTGCCGGGCGAGGTGCATGGCTTCCACGACGGTGGTGCCGATCCCGGCCATCGGGTCGGCGACCAGCTCGCCGGGCTCGGTGTAGGTGGCGATGAGGTAGCGGGCGATCGTGGGCAGCATCTTGGCCGGGTGCGCCGTGGAGGCCGGGGTGTACCGGCCGCTGCGCTGACCACGGAACGATGTCTGCCCGGTCAGCAGGACCGAGCCCTGGACTCCGTCGGCGATGAGGGCGAACAGCCGGCCGACGTCGAGGGGAGAATCCTCGCCGTCGGGGCCGAGGGTGGACGAGGCAGAGGAGATGGGCTCACGCATCGGCGGCCTCCTGATCGATGCTGGTCGCGGTGAACGCCAGAACGTCCATGTGGATCGGGACGTGCCGCCCGTCGAGCAGCGCAGGCCGGGTGCTCGCGGCGGTAGCCGCGTCGGTGCGCGGCTCGACGGCCGGGAGCGGGACCAGCAGCACGGGGAGGTGCTGGTGGTAGCGCAGCCCAGCGGTGCGAGCGGCGGAGATGACGGTGCTGCGCCGCGAGATCCGGCCCGGCTGTGGTCCGGCGGCGGGCAGTGCGGTGAGGATGAACCCGCCGGGGCGCAGCAGCCGGTGCCACTGGTGCATCGCCTCGGTGGTGGCGAGCACCCCGAGGCGGTCACCGCCGGGTCGGGGTAGACCAGCCAGCAGCAGTGCAACGCCGTCTTCAGCGAGACGCCGGGCGCGAGCGGGCCGGTCATCGGTGAACCGGACCCGGGTGTGGTCACCGTCGGTGGTGATGGTCGCCGGGCGGCGGTGCAGATACCGGGCGGCACTGGCGACGGTGGGGTGGTTGTCGAGGTCCAGCACGACGTCGCCGTCGCGGGTGTAGTGCCGGATCAGCCAGCCGAGGCGCTGCGGGTCGAGTCCGTACCAGGCCGCCGCGTCGGCCAGCGGCGCGTCGCGGCGGTGGACGGGGACGAGGAACAGCCCGACGCGCGGGCGTTCGGAGCTGGAATCGGGGGTGTGCGGGGAGGTCTGCGGCATGGGTGGTGGGCCACGTCCGCCGACAAGCGCTGACATTAAGGGAATACAAATCCGGGCCTCGATTTGGAGGACGCCGCCGCGAGCACCGGCCGCCGCCACCGTCCACCTCGACGTGTTCAACCCCCATGAACAAGATCGACCGCAGGTTGAACACGCAGGTCAGGCGTTGAACACACCAGCTCCACAGCGACCCGGCCATTGAGAGTGATGACTTTCATGGCAGCCTTTGGCGGGTGGCGGATCGGCGGTCCCGCAGTGCCCTTGGTGGTGCCATGAACAAGATCGGCACGTCACCTTGAACAAGATCGACTCGGCGGCGGCCCTCCTCGAACAAGATCCACTTGTGCGTCGAGGGCCGCCGCCCACCATGAACACCCCTGGCCCGCGCCTTCCGGCGCGGGCCTTTTTGCGTTCCCGGCGGCATGCGTGTTCATGGCCCGGCAACGGCCCGCCGAGGCGGCCGGTGAACACGCCGGGCGCCAGGTTGAACAGGCAGCTACGAGGTTGCGCAGGCCGTGAACACCGGTTCCACGGCGGTCGATTGCCCGCATCGAGGGCGGTCATCGCGACCTCGGCCGGGCACGCTGTGTTCAACCTGAAACAAGATCATCAGTGTTCACGATGTGTTCAACCTGCCTGGTGGCGTAGGTGCTGCACCGCCGACCGGCCCTCGATCGCCGGTCCGGCACCCACCTCGCCACCACGGGAGTACATCCATGTCTGCGAACACTCGCCCGGTCGCCGGCCCGCTCGCCGAGCACCCGGGCTCGCGGCCCGGCGCGGCGCTGCTCGACGCGATCGACTACCGGTTCCGGCTGCGTGGGGAAGGCCCGCAGCCGCAGGCGGTCGACGGCCGCCAGCTCGGCCACGGCCTGCCGCGTCGTCCGATTCCGCTGACCGAGCTGTCGGCGATCCTCATGCACCCCTCCTGCGGCACCGCGGCCCAGGACGCCGCGTGGCGGTTCCTCGTCACCCAGGCCCGTACCGGCGGGGAGCGGTGGGTCGTCGGCGCGGTCGGGGTGGCCCTGCCGGGTCTGCGGCACCGGGCGCACCTGCTGTCGAAGCTGTCGTCCGGCGACCTGCACGCGGCGCTGGTCGAGGCGTTCCTGAAGGCGTTGCGCAAGGTCGATGTCGACCAGCCGGGCGTCGTGAACGCCCTGCTCAATGCCGCGTTCTCCGGTGCCCGTGCCGCGCTGCGCGAGCAGGAACCGGCCGCGTCCGGGGAGGCGAACTTCGCGCCCGGCTCGGCGCTGCCGCCCGCCCCGTACGGGCACCCGGACCTGGTCCTGGCCCGCGCGGTGCGCCTCGGTGTGCTCAGCGTCGCCGAGGCCGACCTGATCGGCGGCACGTACCTGGAGGACACCAGCCTCGCCGCGTACGCGCAGCGCACCGGCCTGGCCCGCTGGGGCGTCTACAAGCGACGCAGCGCCGCCGTCGAGCGGCTCGTCGCGGCGATCCGGGCCGGGGAGCTGAGCGACCCCACCGCCGATGTCATCGCCGAGGCCACGCTCGGCACCGGACCGGAGGTGACACCCGGCCGCCGCCCCTGATACGCCCCCGCTGAGCTGCGCTTCTCCAAAACTGCCCGCGGATTTGTATTCCCTTAGTGCGGGACTTCCCGCGTAGGTGACCCTTCCGACCGGCCCCGCTGACGGCGCTGACACCCCGTTTGCCCGGCCCACCAGACCTCTGTGAGGAGGACGGCCCCGCGCCGGTCGGAACGTCGCAGGTCACCACGTGCGGATCCATTCACTCCCGCCTCTGCCATCCACGCGCCGCACCACGAGCCCCGTCACGCCCGGGGCCGGTGGCGGCCCGCGCCCGGAGGTGCCCACCCATGAGCAACAAGTCCCCTTCAGCGCGCCCTTCGCGGCGCAAGTGGTCCCGGCATCCGCGCCGGCCACGGCTGCACCCTCGCAACTGGGTGCTCTACCAGGCCACCCGCATGATTCCGGTCCTGATCGTGGTGGCCGCGACGCTCGCCACGGTCATGGTGCTGGGCGACACCGCCGCCTCCGCCGCGCAGGCCGGGGCGCCGGTCCCGCTGGCCGCCGAGTCGATCCAAGCGGTCGTCAACAACATCCGGGTCTGGCTGATCGGGATCTTGGTGGCCGTCGCCACCCTGTTCCTCACCGTCGGTGGCCTGCGCTATCTCGCCGCGAACGGTGACCCCGGCGAGACCGAAAAGGGCAAGCTCGCGATGAAGTCCGCCGCGATCGGCTACGGGCTGGCCCTGCTGGCGCCGCTGTTCGTGACGATCGTCGGTAAGTGGGTGGCCTGAGCCATGACCGCCACCCCGATACACACCGGGCGGGGTACCTCCCGCGCTGCCCGGCTGGTCCTCGCGCTGCTGCTCGGGGCGGGTCTGGCCGGTGGGATCGCCGTCGCGGCGGCCTCTCCGGCGGCGGCCGAGCCCGTACCTGCCCCGGCCCCGGCACCGGGCGCCCCGCCAAGCCCCGGCCCGAACCCGACGCCGAGCCCGATTGGGCCGCCGCCGACGGGTAACCCGAGTCCTAACCCGAGTCCGACTCCGGCTCCGGCTCCGTCGCCCGGTGCCAGCCCGACGCCGCCGCCCGCCACCTCGAGCGACGATGATCCGGCCTGGTACGACATTCCCGGCCAGATCCGTGAGGCGATCACCGACTTCTTCGCCTGGATGGTCAAGACCGGCCTGAACCCGGTGATGGAGACCCTCGGCAAGACCGTGTTGTCCACCCCGGACC
Source organism: Actinoplanes sp. NBRC 103695 (assembly GCF_030269485.1). GTDB lineage: Bacteria > Actinomycetota > Actinomycetes > Mycobacteriales > Micromonosporaceae > Actinoplanes. The sequence goes on from NZ_BSTL01000012.1 coordinate 314,724, forward strand.
TGACGAACAATCCGCAGGTCAAGGCGATCTGGACGACGAGTCTGGTCATCGCAAACGCGGTCTTCGTGCTGTTCGTGGTCATCGGCGGGTTCGTCGTGACCTCCCGCGAGAGTTTGCAGACCCGGCACGGGCTCAAGGAGATCCTGCCGCGCCTGGTGATCGGCGGGGTCGGCGCGAACCTGTCGCTGCTTGTGTGCGCGCAGATCCTGAAAGCGGTCAACGCGCTGACCGCCGCGATTGCCGGTCAAGGCGTCGACGCCGGAACCGCCGCGACCGCGATCACCCAGGCCATCGAGGGCGCCGCCCAAGGCAACAGCTTCATGGTGACGCTGATGCGGCTGGCCGCATTGGTGATGGCGATCATCGTCGTGCTGACCTTCATCCTGCGGGTGGCGGCCACGATCCTGCTCATCGGGGTGTCCCCGCTCGCGCTCATGTGCCACGCCACCCCGCAGACCGAGGGCCTGGCCTACACCTGGTGGCGGGCGTTCGGGGCGTGCCTGGGCATGCAACTCGCCCAAGCCTTCATCATGCTGGCCACGGTCCGGGTGTTCCTGACCCCGACCGGACCGGCGGTCCTCGGCATCCCGGTCACCACCGACGGGTTCCTCGCCATTCTGGTCTGCCTCACGATGCTGTGGGTCCAGATCAAACTGCCCGGCTGGATGAAGATGTTCATCCTCGGCCCGCTCGGACAGTCGAAGGGCCGCGGGCTGCTCGGCCAGATCGTCAGCACCATCCTGACGATCAAGACCCTCGGGGCGGCGGCCGGCATCCTCGGCGGGGCGAGGGCCGCAGGGGCGGCGGCGGGGACGGCCGCCCGCCGAGGCCCCGGGACGGCACCCCGTCCCGGCCCCGGCCGTCCCGGCCCCGGCCGTCCCGGCCCCGGCCGTCCCGGACCGGGACGCCCGCCCCGCCCCGGCCCAACCCGCCCGCCCCGCCCGCCCCGAGCCGGACCGTCCCGCCCGTCCCCGGCACCCGCCGGACCGGCCGCGTTCAGCCACGCCCCAGCTACCCATACGCCCCTCGCGCAGCCCGCCGGAACCACGGCCGCCCCGGCTTTCAGTCACGCCGAGCCGCCCGCCACGGCAAGCGCCGCCCCGGCGGGTGCCGCTCCGCCTGCCGTGTTCTCGGCCGCACCGAGCGCCCATCCGGCACCGTCGGCGTCCGCGCCGCCGAGTGCGATGCCGTTCAGCCGCCCACCGACCACCCCGGCAACGAGCAGCACCACGACCGGCTCGGCGCCGGTCTCCACCAGCGCACCAGCAGTGGTGTTCTCGGCGGCACCGCACGGGCAGACCGCGCCGAGGCGGCCTCCGGCACCGGTCACGCCGACGTTCTCGTCAGCGCCGGCGACACCGCCGAGGCCGCGTCCGACAGCGGCAAAACGAGCCCCGGCGACGCCCGCACGCACGCCCCGGCCCACCGGCGCGGTTCCGGCCGCCCCGCCCCGGCCACCCGGTCGGTCCGGGTGACCGGCCGTCCCCGCCCGGCCGTCCCCGCCGGTGCGTCCGGCGGTCCCGTCCCCGGCCCCCGCCCCGCCCCGCCCCGACCCGGGCTCCGGCTCCGGCACCCGAACCGCCTCGCGACCCCGCCCCGGCGGCTCCGCCGCGTGTGGAGCCGCCCGCCCGTCCGCTGCGCCCGGCCGCGCCGAGCAACCCGCAGCGTCCCGTCCGCCGCCGTCCCGAAAGGGGTGATCACTGATGGCACGCCGACACGAAGATGAGCCGTTAAGAGCACGCGTACCGGCCGACGTCGAGCGACCCGACCGGATCGTGTTCGGCCTGACCCTGCGCCAAGTCGTTGTCCTGACCGTCACCGCATTGATCCTTTACGCGGTCTGGACCGCTCTCGCCACGGTGGTCAACCCGCTGTACTTCATCGCCGGATCCATCCCGGTGGCCGGGGCGGCGTTCTTCCTCGCGGTCGGCCGCCGCGACGGGATCAGCCTCGACGGATGGCTGCTCGCCGCGCTCCGGCACCGCCGCACCCCGCATCGCCTGGTCCCGACCGACGAGCCAATCCACCCCGCCCCGGCGTGGGTGGCCACCACCGGCGGGCGCGGTGACAAGCTGCCGCTCCCGGCCCCTTTGCGGCTGCCCGCGAAGGGCATCACCGCCGACGGGCTGATCGACCTCGGCCCGGACGGCACCACCGCGCTGGTGTCGGCGTCGACGGTGGCGTTCGGGCTGCGTTCACCCGGCGAGCAGAACGGCCTCGTCGCCGGGTTCGCCCGCTGGCTGAACAGCCTGGACGCCCCGACGCAAATCCTGGTGCGGGCGCAGCGGGTCAACCTGACCCACGTCGCGGACCGTATCGAGCGCCGCGCCCCGGGCCTGCCGCATCCGGCGCTGGAAGAGGCGGCCCGCTCGCATGCCGGGTTCCTCGACGACCTCGCGGCCGGGCGGGAGCTGCTGCACCGGCAGGTCACCGTCGTCGTACGCGGGCGGCGCGGCCCCGGCCACACCGCCCACCAGGCCCGCGAGGCGGTGCGAGCCCTCGCCGGGTGCGAGGTCGCCGGCACGGTCCTGGACGCCTACGACACCCAGACCGCCCTCGCTGCCTGCCTCGACCCGGCCGCCCCCACCACCACCTGGGCGGCGTCCGACGACGCCTCGGATCTGATGAGCGAGCTGGAAGACGGTGACGACACGTGAAGCTGCCCACCCTGCGACGCAGCCGACGCTCACCGGATCAGACCGGTGGCGTGCTGCCCGGCAGCCCCGACGCCGTGGAAGTCGGCGGCCGATCGGTACACGTCGGCGACGACTACTGCGCGACCCTCGCCGTGACCGGGTACCCGGCCGAGGTCGGCGCCGGCTGGCTGGAGCCGATCCTGTCCTACCCCGGCCGCGTCGACGTCGCCCTGCACATCGAACCCGTCGCCCCGGTCGTCGCCTCCGACCGGCTACGCAAGCAGCGCGGCCGGTTGGAGTCCTCGCGGCGTTCCGACGCCGGGAAGGGACGCCTCGACGACCCGGAGTTGGACGCCGCCGCGGCAGACGCCGCCGAGCTGGCCGCCCGGGTCGCCCGGGGCGAAGCGCGGCTGTTCCGCCTCGGTCTGTACCTGACCGTGCACGCCGACAGCGAAGCCGAACTCATCGACCGCGTCACGGAGGTGCGGGCGCTGGCGTCGTCGCTGCTGCTGGAGGTGGCCCCGGCGACGTGGCGGCAGTTGCAGGGCTGGATCACCAGCCTGCCCCTGGCGTTCGACGCCCTCGGCATGCGCCGGGTGTTCGACACCGACGCCCTCGCCGCCGCGTTCCCGTTCACCAGCCCGGACCTGCCGGTCACCGCCGGAGACACCGGCATGGGCGTGCTCTACGGCCTGAACCTGGCCTCGGCCGGGGTGGTGGTCTGGGACCGGTGGGCGCAGCCGAATTTCAACGCCGTCATCCTCGCCCGCTCCGGCGAAGGCAAGTCCTACCTGGCCAAACTGGATTTGCTGCGCAACCTCTACCTCGGGGTCGAGGCGTTCGTCATCGACCCGGAAGACGAGTACATCCGCCTCGCCGAGGCGGTCGGCGGGACGATCATCCGGCCCGGCGCGCCGGGCGTGCGGATGAACCCCCTCGATCTGTCGGCCGCTGACGGCGACGATGCCCTGTTCCGGCGGACCCTGTTCATGCAGACGTTCGTCGCGGTGCTCACCGCTGGCGACAACGCCGCCGCCGCCCTCGACCCGGTCGACGTGCCGGTCCTCGACGCCGCCGTGCTGGCGGCGTACCGGGCCAAGGGCATCACCACCGACCTGCGTACCTGGCGGCGTCCCGCCCCGCTGCTGGCTGATGTGGCGCAGGCGTTGACCGAGATGGGGGACGCCGGGCGGACCCTCGCCGCGCGGCTGCACCCGTATGTGGCGGGGTCGTTCGCCGGGCTGTTCGACGGGCCGACCACCACCGCCCCGGAAGGGCACCTGGTCGTGTACGCGATCAAGGACCTACCGGACGAGCTGAAACCGGTCGGCACCCTGCTCACGTTGGACGCGATCTGGCGCAAGGTCGCCAACTCGTCCTCGCCCGACGTGCGCCGCATGGTGCTGGTCGATGAGGCGTGGCTGATGCTGCGCGCCGGGCTCGGCGCGAAGTTCCTCTTCCGCCTGGCCAAGTCCGCCCGCAAGTACGGAGCCGGGTTGACCGTGGTCACCCAGGACGCCGCCGACGTGCTCGGCACCGAGGTCGGCCGGGCCGTGGTGTCCAACGCGGCCACGCAGGTGCTGCTGCGGCAAGCCCCGCAAGCCATCCAAGCCGTCGCGGACGCGTTCGGGCTCACCGAGGGCGAGAAGACGTTCCTGCTCTCCGCGGCACGCGGAGACGCCCTCTTGGCCTGCGGAAACAGCCGGGTCGCGTTTCACAGCGTCGCCGACGACGACGAGCACCAGCTCATCGTCACCGGCCCGGCCGCCGGCCGCCGCTGAAGCTCAGCCGCCCCTCTTGGAGCCTGCCATGCCTGCACCGCTGATCCTGCTCATCTCACCAACCCTGTCCCCGACACCACCGTCTGCGCCGCCCTCGGTGGCCTGCGTCCCCGGCCGCGACGGCGTTCCGGACTCGGTGATCGGGCACCTCATGTGCGGCACCTGGGCCGACGACGCCCCCGCCACCGTGTCGGCGTTCGTCCGGGCGCACTGGCTGCTGCTACTCGCCACGCTCGCCGTGCTGATCGCCGCCCGCCTCGGCTGGGCGATGGGGCGGCGGCGGGTGTGGCGTGCCCACGCCGGTCAGGCCCGCTGGCTGGAGATTGTCCCGCCGGTGTCCGCCACCCCGGCCGCGACGGTCGGGTTGTGGCGGTTGCTCGCCACAGCGTTGCCCGTCTCGAACCGGTTGTCGTGGCGCCCGCACCGCTTGGTCTGGGAGGTCGAAGCCGACCCGCGAGGCATGCGGTGCGGGCTGTGGCTGCCTCCTGGGGTGAACCCGACCGCCGTGCTCCGGTTGCTGCAACGCGCGTGGCCTGGTGCCCGCGCCGAACAGACCCGCCCGCCGGGCTTCGCGCCCGGTAGCCCGGTCGCCGCCGTGGCGTTGCTGCCCACCCAGCCGGAATGGCTGCCCCTTGTCGACGATGCCGCGCCGAGCCGGGGTCAGCGGTGGGAAGCCGGGGCACCGCCGGAGGAGGACCGCCTGCGTGCGGTCTACGACGGGCTCGCCGCCGCCGGGCGCACCGGCGGTGGACTGTTACAGGTCCACGTCACCCGCGCCCCCGCCCGCCGGGTTCGAGGGTTGCGCCGCGCCACCACCAACCCCGACCGTGCCCGCCGCCCCCGCACCGGCGCATCCCGCACAATCGGCCTGTTCGCCGACGGCCTCCGGGCGCTGATCATCGGCGTCCTCGACCTGGTCACCCCCGGCCCCACCAGCCGCAAACACCAGAGCGGCCGGGCGGATCCGTACCTGGCCGAGCTGGCCCGCCAAGCGCGCGCCAAGCTGGCCGCCGCGCCGCACCTGCTCGTCGCGGTCCACGCCACCACCACCGGGCCAACGGTCGCGGCGGCGCGGGCCGCCGCCGCCGACATCACCTCCGGGTTCGGGCTGCTGTCCCCGCACTTCGCCCGCCGCCGGCTACGCCGAGCCCGCGCGAGCGCGGCCTGGCGGTGGGTGCCGCTGTCGCGGATGACTCTCGCGTCGGTGGACGAGACCGCCGCCCTCGCCGGGCTGCCCGCCGAGCCGTCCGCGCACGGCATGCCCGCCGCCGCGTCGCGCCGCCGCCCGGCCAGCCGCGAAGTGTTCACCGCCGGACCGGCCCCAGCCGCCCGGCCGAAACGCCGCCCGGTCCCCGACCCGGCCGCCCCGCCCGCCGACCCGGGCCAGAGCCACCCGGCGGCAGGCGACCCGCCGACCGTGTGGAGTACGCCATGACGACCGCCGAGAGCTCAGCCGCACCAGCCACCCGAGCGCAGCGCCGCCTCCACCTCGTGCCGCCGTCCGAACGGCGCGGTCTGCCCGGCAAGGTGATCGGCGTCGCCAACTCCGGACCCGTCGTACGGGTCGGGATCTCCCTTCAGGACTGCCGCCACCACCTGCACGTCTGCGGCCCCACCGGCACGGGCAAGACGTCGCTGTTGCTGCGGATGATCCTCGATGACGTGCAGGCGGGGCGCGGCGTCGCCGCGTTCGACCCGGCCAAGGGTGATCTGATCCGCGACCTGCTCGACGTGCTGCCGAGTGACTGCGGGGACCGCCTGGTCATCGTGGATCCCGACGAGCGCAAGGCGCCGCCGGCGATCAACCTGCTCGACCCGGAGGTCCACGGCGGAACCGCGCACGACGTGGCCGCCGCTGTCACCTCCGTCATGAGCAAGGTGTGGTCGAGATGGTGGGGCCACCGCACCGCCGACATCTGCTACCACGGCCTGCTCACCCTGGCCTACCTGCCCGGCTCCACCCTGGCCCAGTTGCCGCGCCTGCTGTCGGACGCCAAATGGCGGGCCGGGCGGGTCCGCGCCGTGGTGAACAGTCTCGGGGCATGGGAGGGCAACACCCTCGGCGAATTCTGGGAAGGCTTCGACGGCCTCCCCGCCGGGCAACGTGCCGGGCTCGTCGCACCGCTGCTGTCCCGGCTGCGGCTGGTCCTCGCGCACCCCTTGGCCAATGGCCTGTTCGGGGTTCCCAGCACCACGTTCCGGTTCGCCGACATCCTCGACGGCGGGGTCCTCCTCGCCCGGCTGCCCAAAGGGGTCATCGGGGAGGACGGCGCCCGCCTGGTCGGGTCGCTGCTGCTGGCCGGACTGTGGCAAGCCACCGCCGCGCGCGCCCGTATCCCCGAGAACGACCGCCTCGACGCCAGCATCGTGCTGGACGAGTGCCACAACTTCCTGCACCTGCCCATCGGCATCGATGACGCCCTCGCCGAGGCCCGCGGCCTGCACACCTCGTTCGTTCTCGCGCATCAATACCTCGGGCAGCTCTCCGGCGATATGGCCGAGGCCATCGACGCCAACGCCCGCAACAAGGTGTACTTCGCGCTCGCTCCGAAAGACGCCGTCGACCAAGCCCACCACGTGCGCCCGTACCTGGAGCAGGGCGACCTGATGCGCCTCGGCGGCTACGAAGTGGTCCTTCGGCCGGTGGCCGGCGGGCGGGTCGCTCCACCGGTCACCGCGGACACCATCGCACCGCCCGAGCCGATCCGAGGCCGGGCCTCCGAGTTGCGCCGGCTGGCTCGTGAACACACCGGACTGCCGATCGGTGAGCGTCGCCGGTTGCTCGGCGATGCGGCCATCGGACAACCCGGCAGTGATCCCGGCGCTGAGGTCGACGCCGGTGACAGCGGCACTGGTCTGTGGGTGGGTCGCAACACTTTCGCTGTTCAACCGGCGGGTTCTCTAGAGGGTTCTAACGAGCGTTCTCACGAGGTTTCCAACGGCCCGGAACGCTCGCCTGAACCCTCGCCCATGAACACGTCATCCGCGCTGCTGGACGACGGTGAGGAGGACTGGTGGACCGGAACCGACTGATAGTGAATATCCCTCCTACCGGTACGTCTGCTGCCAGCAGTACCCGCCTCACGGCGTCCGTCGTCGCCGCCGAACTCTCCCGGCTCACTCCCCGAGACCGGCACCTGCTCGACCTGCTCGACCAGCACTCCACGTTCTCCACCGAGCACCTGGTTTCCCTCGCCTTCGGTTCCCCCGGCCGAGCCCGTAACCGCCTCAACCTGCTTCACGCCCGAGACATCCTCGACCGGTTCCGCCTCTACCACCGGCCCGGCTCGCAATCCTGGAGGTGGACCCTCGGCCCCGTCGGCGCGGCCGTCGTCGCTGTCGGTCGGGGTGAGGCGATGCCCCGCCCGGCCGCCGTCCGCGACACCACGGCCCGACTGGCGACCTCGCCGAGGTTGAACCACCTCCTCGCAACCAACGGGCTTTTCGTGGCGCTGGCCGGTGAGGCCCGTACCCGTGCCGGGGTCCGGCTGGCGCGGTGGTGGAACGAACAACGCTGCCGTGAGGCCACCGGCAATCTCGTGCGCCCGGACGGTCACGGCGTGTGGGTCACCGGCGGGCGGGCGGTGCCGTTCTGGCTCGAGATGGACCTCGGCACCGAAGCCCTGTCGCGGGTCGCGGCCAAACTCACCGGCTACGCGGCACTCGGCCCCCGCCGCGCATACCCGGTGCTGATCTGGCTACCGACCACCACCCGGGAGGCCAACCTGCACGCGCACCTGTCCCGGGCCGGGGTGCCGGACGGGGTGAGCGTGGCGACCGCCGCCGACGACTACGCCGCCGCCCATGGCGGCCCGTCCGGGGCCGTGTGGCGCGTTCTCGGCGACCCTGCACGCCTCACGCTGGCCGACCTGCCGGGGGTCACCTCGAACGGTGCCGTATGGGACGGGTGATCTCGTGGGCGGTCGGCGGAGTGGTCGCGCTGCTGGTGGTCATCATCGCGGCCGGGGTCGGCGCGGTGTCGGCGGTGTTCGGGGGTGGCGGAGTCGCCGGGTGCCGGGCCACGCTCACCGCCCCCGGCGCGACCCCGGACGGGCTCACGGCCGAACAGGCGAGCAACGCTGCCGTGATCGTCGCGGTCGGTCAGCGCCCGGTCGGTCAGCGCATGAGCGTGCCGCCGCGCGGGTGGGTGATCGCCGTA
>NZ_BSTL01000013.1:0-256423 GCF_030269485.1 Actinoplanes sp. NBRC 103695
GCCACGGCCGCGACCGGCCGCAGCAACGGTGAGCAGGCACCCGGGCGCCTGGCAAGCCGCCCCGACCCCGCACCGGGCGCAAGCAACGGCAACCAGGGCGAGCAGGCACCCCCGCCCCGACCCCGCAGCGGGCGCGGGCGGCGGCAACCAGGGTGAGCGGGCACCCCGCCCGACTCCGCAGCGGGCGCGAGCGACGGCAACCAGGGTGCAGCAGGCACCCGGACACCTTGCACACCCGGCAGCGCGGCCTGACCAGACCTCAACCTCGAAGGGTCTCTACGCGCCGCCGAGCGTGGCCCTGTGCGACTCAAAATGTCTGAAGCAGCGGACCATAGGGCCATGGAGTTGCGCAGAACCTTCAATGAGGACGCCCTGCGGTACGACCGGGCCCGGCCCCGCTATCCGGAGCGGATGTTCGACGATCTCGCCGCGGCGGGGCTCGGGGCGGGCGCCCGGGTGCTGGAGATCGGCTGCGGCACGGGACAGGCCACGGTCTCGCTGGCCGGGCGCGGCTACCGGATCACGGCGGTCGAGCTCGGCACGAACCTGGCGGACGTGGCGCGGCGGAACCTGGCCCGTTTCGACGACGTCGAGGTGGTCACTGCCGCGTTCGAGGAGTGGCCGCTGCCGGACGAGCCGTTCGACCTGGTGTTCGCCGCGACCTCGTTCCACTGGCTCGACCCGGTCGTCCGGATCGCGAAGTCGGCCGCGGCGCTCGGGCCGGGCGGAGTCCTCGCCACCGTGGCGACGCATCACGTCGCCGGTGGCACCGAGCGGTTCTTCGCCGACGCGCAGGGCTGCTACGAGCGGTTCGACCCGGCCACGCCGCCCGGGGTGCGTCTGTCACCCGCGGAGGTGATACCCGAGGATGACGAGGACCTCGGCGGGTGGTTCGGCCCGGCGACCTTCCACCGGTACGAGCGGGACCTCACCTACTCCACCGCGGAGTACGTGGACGTCCTCCTCACGTACTCGGGAACCCTGGCCCTGCCCACCGCCCAGCGTGACCGGCTGCTGGAATGCATCGCGCAGCTGATCGACCGCCGGTACGGCGGGACCGTCGTCAAGCGTTACCTGACCGAGCTGCGGCTGGCGGTCACTCGGTCGCCGGCGGGGCGCTGAAGCCGAGCAGGGCCACCCCGGTGACGGCGTCCGGGGCGCGACCCACGCGGCGGCGGGTCTGCACGCGCCGCGCCCGGGCCATCCCCAAAACCACGGCGAAGACCAGGCAGGATCCATACGTCGCCCACGTCATACCCTCGACCCTATGCGGATCGTGTCACTCCTGCCCTCGGCCACCGAGATCGTCTACGCCCTCGGGCAGGGTGACGACCTGGTCGGGGTCACCTTCGAGTGCGATGAGCCGGCCTCCGCCCGCCGGGACAAGACGGTCGTCGTCGGCGGGCGGGACACCTCCGGGATGACACCGGCCGACATCGACCGGTACGTCAAGGAGCAGATGGCCGCCGGCGAGGACCTCTACACGTTGCGGGCCGGGGCGCTCGCCGGGCTGGACCCGGAACTCATCCTCACGCAGGACCTCTGCTGCGTCTGCGCGCTGCCGTCCGGGCAGGTCGAGGACGCGCTCGGCCACCTCGGCTGCCGGTCGGACGTGCTGTCGCTCGACCCGTACACGCTGGACCAGGTACTCGCCACGATCCTCGAGGTCGGCGCGCGGGCCGGCGTACCCGAGCGATCCGAAAGCCTGGTGCGCACCCTGCGTGACCGACTCGCCGAGGTCTCCGCCGCCGTCGCGGACCGTGAGCGGCCGCGCGTGGCGCTCGTCGAGTGGGTGGACCCGCCGTTCTCCGCCGGCCACTGGGTGCCCGACCTGGTCAGCGCGGCGGGAGGTGAGGCGGTGGGCGCAAATCCGGGGGTACGCTCCGCCGAAACCACCTGGGACGCCCTGGCCGCGACCGCACCCGACTACGTGATCGTCACGCCCTGTGGTTTCCACCTGGATGGCGCCGCGGAGCAGGCGAAGCGCGTCACGCCGCACTTCCCGGACGCCCAGGTGTGGGCGATCGACGGCGACGGCCTGGTCGTGCGTCCCGGTCCCCGCCTGGTCGACGGGGTCGAGGCCATCGCCGCGATCCTCCACCCGGACGCCGTCCCCGCGCCCGGCCCGGCCCGCATCGCCCGGGTGGCTTAGCTCTCGGTACCGGAGTCCTCGCTGACCGGCGACCAGGCAGCCCGCGACCACCACGTGCAGGACCACCTCAAATCCGTCTTCGCGAAGACCGGCGTGCGCGGTCGCGGCGAGTTGGTCGCTCGCATGCTGGACGGCGGATTCGACGGGCCGCCGCAACCCACCACGCCATAGTGATCGAACGGTTCGGCGGCGACGCCCGGGATCTAGGGTGGGTAGCGACACGGGGAGGAAAGCCATGAGGGCTATTTCGAGACGGCAGGCGTTGGTGGCACTCGGCGGGACGGCGGCGGCCGTCGGGGGTCTGGAGTGGATGGCGCCGGGGGTGGCGAGTGCCGCGGATGACGCGTACGCGTCGAACACCGCGCTCTACGCCGCCCCGCAGCTGGCCGAAGGGGTCGACTACGGCCGGCGTTACAGGCGGCACGCGGCCTTCGACGACAGTTCGGCTGCCGCGGTGGACGGGTTCCCGGCGACGGTGATCCTCGCGCTGCACGGTGGCGGGATCGAGCTCGGCTGTTCGGAGCTGTGCCTGGCGGTGGCCGGTTATCACCCGGCGACGCTGGCGGTGACGGCGCCGGCGCACGACTTCTGGATGTTCGAGGGCCTCCGGCGGAGCGGGAACGGGCAGCTGCACGTCACCGCGACGCACTGCGATGACCCGGTGGCCGTCCTGCTCACCGCGGGCGCCACCCGGGCGGTTTCGCTGCACGGGTGCACCGAGGAGCAGGCGGGGCTGCCGGCGAACAGTCAGGCGGTGCTCGTCGGCGGGCGCGACGGTGCGCTGAAGGCGCGCCTGATCTCCGAGTTCGGCAAGTCGGAGATCGCGATCACGGCGATCGACGCGGCCGACGTCCCGGATCTGGGTGGCACCGACACCCGCAACATCTGCAACCGGACCTATACGGGGGCCGGCGCGCAGCTGGAGCTGACCACCCCGTTGCGGGACGCGATGTTCGGGACCAACACGGCCGCCGGGCGCAAGAACACCACCACGGACTTGTTCTGGCGGTTCGTCACCGCCACCCGCAACTCCTTGGCCTGACCGGCTTGAACCGTCCAGGATCCTGACCCGTCAACAACGTCCTCGGCTGGAGCAGCTTCGTCCTCGGACCGGGCGGCGGGCCGGCGGTGTGGAACCACCTTGAGATGCGCTCTTAGGCCTCTTGGGCCGCGCAGGCGCGCGCCGCGCGGGCGCCGTACTGAGCCCACTGCGCCGCCTCCAGCCCGGTCCTGCGGCTGAGCAGCGCGTCCATCTCGGCGCGGTGCTGGTCGGAGAGCTGGCACCACAGGGACACGTCGGGATCGTTCCGGACCGTCGTGCCCGGCAGGGACGCGCCGAAGTTGGCGCCGGCCAGGCGCAGGTGCGCGACGGCGTACTGGTCCAGCTGGGTGGCGCTGGAGCCGGCCGGCGCCGTCGTCGTCATGGCCACGTAGGTGGGCTCGCGCCCGAGCCAGAACGCCAGCGACATCATCGCCTCGGACGAGTAGGAGCCGTGGTCCACGTCCTGCGGTTCGGTCTGCCCCTCGATGTACGGCCACGCGAACTGCGCCGGGTGGTACGCCACCGCCTCGGCCAGCACGATGTTGGTGATCCGCCGCTGCATGCCGGTCGCGCCGAAGCCGTCCTTGTTCGCCTCGCCGAGGAACCACGCGACGCCGCTGTTGACGTTGTGCACGCATCCTGCTGCGACGTCCGCCGCCTGATCGCTGTACGCCACACAGACGCCCTTGCCCATCGGCACCGTCGGGAACTGGGTCAGCGCGTCGACGATGCACTGCACGTCCGCCCGCGCGACGCCGGGCGTGCCACCCTTGTACGCCAGCCGGAGCGAGTCGCCCACGTGGCCGGCCAGGGTGACCGCGTACGTGGTCGTGATCGGGTTGACGGATCCGTCGTTGAACGCGTCGTATTCCCTGTCCAGCCCGTAGTTGCACGTCGTACCGGCGTGAGTGGTGAGTGGGGTCGCCGCCTTGCGTTCGGCGAGCACCCGCGCGGCGAACGCGGCGGTCCGGCTGTGCTGCCAGCCGTAGATCCGCCCGGACGCGTACAGGGCCGCGCCGTACTGGAAGGCGCTCCCCTGCCCGGTGTCGGCGCTGATGACCCGGTCCAGCGCGATGCCGGCCCGCGTGGAGAACCAGGTGCCGCGTTCACCCGCGTGCGCCGGCGATGAAACCGTCAGTCCGGTGAGCACGAGGATGACGACGAGCGTTGTCCGTTTGAGAATTCGCACCCGGACAGTGTGACGTCACCCGCCCGGCTCGGCGTCCTTGGTGCGGTCGAGCCGGCCCAGCAGCCCGGCGAAGTCCACGCCGGTCAGGTCGGTGCCGAGCTGCAGGCCCTGGGCGACGTTGTTCGCGACCGAGCGGGTCAGTGTCGACGCGCCGTCGGTGGAGATGACCGTCATCTTGTCGATGGCGCCGATCGGGCGGCTCGCCGCCTCCACCACCTGGGGCAGGACGCCGCTGAGCAGGTCGAGGACCGCAGCCTCGCCGTACTGGGCGAACGCGGCGGCCTTGAGGCGCATCGCCTCGGCGTCGCCACGGCCGCGGGCCAGAACCGCCGCGCCGTCCGCGAGCCCTTCCCGTTCGGCCGCCTCGGCCAGCGCGGACCGGCGGGCGCGCTCGGCCTCGGCGGCCTGCTCGACCCGGTATCGCTCGGCCTCGGCCGGCCGGCGTACCTCGATGTCGAGCTCCCGCTGTTTGAGCTCGGCCCGGCGCTCGGCGACCTTCTGCTGCTCGGAGATGATCCCTTGTTCCTGCTCGGCCTTGGCGAGCGGACCGGCCAGCGCCGCGCGCGCCTGCGCCGCGTCGACCTCCGCGCGGATCGAGGCCTTCTTGAGCTCCAGGTTGCGCTGGGCGGTGGCGATCGCCTCCTCGGCGAGCAGCCGGGCCTCCTCGGACGCCTGGGTCGCCCGCGCCTCGGCGACGGCCGCGTCCTTGAGGATCCGGGCCGCCTCGGGACGGCCCAGGTCCTGCAGGTAGCTGCCCTCGGTGAGGATGTCCTGCACCTGGAACGTGTCCAGCACCAGGCCCTGGTTGGTCATCGAGTGCTCGGCCTCCTCGGCGACCGCGTTGGCGAACGCGACCCGGTCACCGATGATCTCCTCGACGGTGAGCCGGCCGACGATCGCGCGGAGCGAGCCGGCCAGCACTTCCCTGGTGAACTGCTCGATCTCCTTCTGCTGGTGCAGGAAGCGCTGGGCGGCCGCGCGGACCGCGTCCTCGGTGCCACCGACCTTGACGATCGCCACCCCGTGCAGGTTGGCGCGGATGCCCTGCTTGCTGACCGCGCCCTGGATGTCGACGGAGATCCGCCGGCTGGACAGGTCCAGCGACTGTTTGCGCTGGACGACCGGGACCACGAAGACCGAGGCGCCCATCACGACCTTCTGACCGGACATGTCGGTGGAGCGGCCGCCGCGCGAGTCGGTGACCGACCGTCCTCTGCGGCCGGTGATGATGAACGCCTCGTTGGGGCCGGCGACCTTGATCCGGGACAGCACGGACATCACGACGAAGAGGACGAACAGGGCGCCGCCGGCGGCGGCGATCAGCACAGACATCAAGAACGCCCCTAGCTCAAAAAGGTTCGACAACGACGCTGGTGTGGCTGGTTGCCTCGATCACGAAGACCGCGGCGCCGAGCGGAAGCGCACCCGCCGCCCGGGCGCGCAGTTTCACCGGTTGGCCGGCGACGCGGACGCGCACCTCGCCGTACCCGTGCTCGGAGATGGGGGTGACCACGACGCCGATGGCGCCGAGGAGATCAGCGCGCCCCGGCGTGGCATCGGTCGGGATCTCGCGGGCCCACCGCGAGAGGCGGACCACCAGGTAGGTGAGCAGCAGGATCGCCGTGCCCGCCCCGCCGGCGATGAGGACGCTACTTGTCACACCACACTTGGACCTCGTAGTCGTTGAGCAGGCGGATGAGGCCGGCGTTGATGGCGATGCCGGAGATGGCCTGCAGGATCGCGCCGGTGAACAGGGACACCAGGGCGCCGACGATGTTGAGCGAGCACAACGCGATCGCCAGGACCCGGGCCCAGTTCCGGCCCTGCCAGACGAACACGCCGCTCACCACCTGCGCCCCGGAGAGTGCGAACTGGACGAAGACCAGGATGTACAGGTAGGCCGGCACCGACGCCCCGTGCGAGTCGGTGACGAGCGACATCAGCAGGATCGCGAACAGGAAGCCCAGGCCGCCGAACGCCATGAGCAGGATGGACAGCATGGTCGCCTTGCGCGGCCGGGTGGGCTGAGTGGGTTCCGGATTGCTCTGGACACCGGTTTCGTACAACGGAAACGCCTCCTTCTTCGGCTCCTGCTCCCCGAGTGTGAGACCCGCGACAGGGCCGGTCCATGCCGCACCTGTGCGGCATGGACCGTGGTCGGGACGCGTGTCAAACTGCGGGCGTGGACAGCGAGCCGGAGGTTTTACCGCGAGCGGTCGACCTCCACCAGCGCATCCGGGCGATCACCACCGGCGTGGTCCTGCTGTCCCGGTTCGGCACCCTGGGCATGGTCGGCCTGAGCATCGCGGCGCTCGCCCGGGCCGACGGGTACACGAACAAGCCGGTGGCCGCGATCACCTACCTGACTGTTGCACTGTGGAGTGTGGTGTTCCTGCCTGTCGTCGCCCGACACGATCCGATCCCGCGCGTGGTGCTGGCCGCCGATGTGGCGGTCACCTCGATCGCCGTGGCGGTGCTGCCGTGGACGCTGACCGACGAGGCGTTCGCCACGGTGGCGGTGCCCGACTTCGAACCGGTCGCCGTGTCCACCGCGGTCGCCGTGGCCCTGGCCACCGCGTCGTGGCGGGCGACCATCGCCGGATGCCTGGCGCTGGCGGCGGCGTTCACCGTGGCCCAGTTCGCGTCGATGGACTACGCCGAGGTGGCCTCCACGGTGAACATCATCGGCTGGCAGGTGGTCACGGCCGCCTGCTGCTGCCTGTTCATCCGCCGCCTGCGCGCGGTCGCGGACGCCGTCGACGTGGCCACCGAGCAGGTGATCGCCGCGCGCGAGCGTCTCGCCGCCCGGCGCAGCCGGATCCGCCACTTCCACGAGCAGCTCCGCCGGCACCGGGCCCTGCACGACGGGCCGCTGCGTCTGCTCACGGCGATCGCGGGTCAAGGCCCGGCAGGGCACCCCGATCCTCGCGTACGCCGCCAGGCCGCGATCAGTGCCAACGTGCTGCGCGGCGCGACGCCCGACGACCCCGACGGCACCCTCACCGAGCTTTCGCTGGCCCTGATCGAGGCCGGCAACGAGAGCGCGGCGCAGGGGCTGCGGGTGGAGTACCACTTCGCCAACCTTCCCGACGCCCTGCCGGCCGAGGTTCTGCACGCGTTCCGGCACGCGACCGGTGAGGCGCTCGCGAACGTGGCCCGCCACGCCGGCAGCAGCCGCGTACGGCTGACGGCCCTGACCGACCGGCGGTCCACCCCGACCGTCACGGTCGCGGTCGTCGATCAGGGCAAGGGCTTCGACCCGGACACGACGCCGTACGGCTACGGCATCCGGCATTCCATCACCGCGCGCATGCACGAGGTCGGCGGCACGGCCGGTGTGGACAGCCATCCCGGTCAGGGCACCCGGGTCGACCTGCGGTGGCCGGCGTGATCCGGGTCGCGGTCATCGACAACGACAAGCTGGTGCCGGCCGGCCTGCGTGCCCTGCTCGCCGGGACCGGCGACATCGTCATCGTGCACACCGCCACCACCCTGAGCGAACACCTGGCCGTCGCGCCGGAGTCCGACGTCGTCCTGCTCGACCTGCGCCTCGAGGACGGCACCGAGGCGGCCGCCAACGTGGCCAAGCTCCGCGGCCACGGCGTCCGCGTCCTGGTCTTCTCGGTGCACGGGGACCGGCGTCACGTGCGCGCGACGGTCCGCGCCGGCGCCGGCGGGTATCTGGTGAAGGACGACGACGCGACCAAGCTCGCCGACGCCATCCGGAGCGTGTACGGCGGGCAGCCGGCGCTCACGGCCGAGCTGATGAGCATCATCAACGACGACCCTCCGGAGCTGTCCCCGCAGGAGGCGCGCGCCCTTTTCCTGTACGGCACCGGCAGCACCCTCGCCGCCACCGCCCGCCGGATGGCCGTGACCATCCCGACGGTCCGCTCCTACCTCACCCGCATCCGCGCCAAGTGGGCCGCCATCGACGAGCCCGTCGACGACGTCCGCACCCTGGTGGACGAATACCGGCCACGCCCTGAGTAGGCGTACCCATGCGCGGTCGCGGGCCGCTCGGCGAGACTGGCCCGGTGACCGTGACCCCAGCCGTTGCCCCCGCCCCGCCGCGTCGTCGTGAACCCGCCGTCCTTCTCGCGATCGGCGTCGTCGCCCTCGTCGTCTCCGCGTTCGGGGCGGCGTCCCCCGGCACCTGGTTGCTGGAGGTGCTCGCCGCGCTCATCGCCGCTGTCGTCCTGGTCGCGACGTACCGGAGGTTCCCGCTCACGCCGCTGGCGTACCGGCTGATCCTGGTGCACGCGGTGGTCCTGATGATCGGCGGGCACTGGACCTACGCCGAGGTGCCGGCCGGCGACTGGGTGCGGGACGCACTCGGGCTGGCCCGCAATCCGTACGACCGGCTCGGCCACTTCGCGCAGGGTTTCATCCCGGCGATCGTGGCCCGCGAGGTCCTGCTGCGCCGCACGCCGCTGCGCCCCGGGCGCTGGCTCTTCGCGCTCACGCTGTGCGTGGTGATGGCGGTCAGCGCTACCTGGGAGCTGTTCGAGTGGCTGGCCGCCGTCATCGGCGGCTCCTCGGCCGACGACTTCCTCGGCACCCAGGGCGACGTCTGGGACACCCAGTGGGACATGTTCCTGGCCGGCGTCGGCGCCGTCACGAGCCTGCTGCTGCTCTCCCGTCTCCACGACCGCCAGCTCGCGACTCCCTGAGCCTCGGCAGCTCCGTCTCGCGATCGCGCAGCCGCGCGCCACGTACTCGTCGGCGATCGGCCCGCTAGGGGTCGTGTCTCGTGGATCGGCCACGCCGCAGCCCTGGCTGATCCACGAGACACCACCTAGCCGAGGAAGTCGTCGAGGAGCCGCGCCAGGCGGACCGGGGACTCGTACATCCCGTAGTGGCCGGCGTCGAGCAGGACCTCCACCCGGCCGTTCGGGTAGTGCTTGAGCCACGTGCCCGTCATCACCTGCTCGCCCAGCGCCGGGTCGTGCGCGCCGACGATCGCCAGCGCCGGGATGCCGGATCCGGTGATCTCCGCGCTGATGTCGGTCCGGGCCCAGGCCGGGAGGTACGCGCCGAACGCCGCGACCGTGGAGCCGGACAGGGACGCGGCGACCATCGTGTCGAGCCAGTGCGCCGAGGCACGTCCGCCGGTCGTGAAGTCGATGATCGCGCGGCGGTTGCCCGGGTTCTCGGCGGCGCCGCTGAACAGCGCCCACCCGTCGTCGTCGAACGGCACGCCGCTCGCCGGGACCGGGCTGATGCCGGCCAGCCGCTCCACCCGCCCGGGCGCGGTGGCCAGCACCTGCTGCGCGGCGATCCCGCCCATCGAGTGACCGACGAGCGAGAACGTGTCCCAGCCGAGCTCGTCAGCCAGAGCCAGCACGTCGCCCGCGATCTCGGCGATGCTGTACTCGCCGGTCACGTCCTTGCGGTCGCCGTAGCCGCGGTAGTCGGGGAACGCGTAGCTGAACCGCTCAATGTCGATCAGGCCGGGCAGCCCGCCCCAGTCCCGTGCCGACCCGAACCATCCGTGCAGAGCCATCACTCGGCGCGGCCCGCCACCCACCACAGTCGTCATGCCGAGCATTCTCCGTCATGGAGCAACTGCGATCAGTGACTGGTTAGCATCGCCCGGATGGACAACGGGGGCGTCATCGTGATCACCGGGGCGATGGCCGCGGGCAAGTCGACGGTCGCGCAGGCGCTGGCCAAGCGGCTGCCGCGCGCCGCGCACGTCCGGGGTGACCTCTTCCGTCGCATGATCGTCTCGGGCCGCGCGGACTTCGGCCATCCACCGTCCGCGGAGGCAGAGGCGCAGCTCGCGCTTCGATACCGCCTGGCCGCGACCGTGGCCGACGAGTACGCGCGGGCCGGCTTCACCGCGATCGTCCAGGACGTCATCCTCGGGGCTGATCTCGCCCGTTTCGTCGACCTGCTGACCGCCCGCCCGCGTCACGTCGTCGTGCTGGCGCCGCGGGTCGAGGTGCTGGCCGAGCGCGAGGAGCTGAGACCAAAGCAGGGGTACGGCGAGTGGACGCCGGCCGACCTCGACTCCTCGTTGCGGGCGGAGACGCCGCGCATCGGCCTGTGGCTGGACACCTCGGACCAGACCCCGGAGGAGACGGTCGACGCGATCCTGGCCGGCCTCCCCGAGGCCGCGTCTCGCGATCGGCCGGAGCCCGCCTGACGCCGTGGAACCAGGCGCCGGGGTGCCCGCTCACCCTGATTGCCGCCGCTCGCGGCCGTGGCCGAACCTAGCGGCGGAGGGCGCGCTGCTCGCGCGTGTACTGCTTGCGCCTCTCCAGGTCCTGCTTCCAGTGCTCGCGCGCGACCTGGTCGGCGCCGTGGATCGCGCCCTTGGTCTGGGCCGGCCCGATGAACGACCGGAAGAACCAGTCGTCGAACGTGCGGTGGAACCACGCCGCGAACCGATCACGCATCACTGCCTCCAAACCATTGGCCTACAAATCATTTGTACACCAATAGTTGGTAGGCTCATAGCGTGAGTGATCCAACCGACCCCCTGGCCCTCGAGGAGCAGGTCTGCTTCGCGCTCTCGGTGGCCGCCCGGAGCGTCGTCGGCGTCTACCGGCCCCTGCTCGAGCCGATGGGCCTGACCCACCCTCAGTACCTCGTGATGCTCGCCCTTTGGCAGTACGCCCCGCTGTCCGTACGCCGCCTCAGCGACCTGCTCCAACTCGATCCCGGCACACTGTCCCCGCTGGTCAAGCGCCTGGAGACGATCGGGTACCTGCGCCGCGAGCGCGACCCGGCCGACGAGCGCAGCCTGGCCATCACGCTGACCGCCGAGGGCCAGGCCCTGCGCGGCCGGGCCGAGCAGATCCCGCCCGCGGTCGTCGAGCGCCTCGGCCTGCCGATCGAGGACCTGCGGACCCTGCACGCGGCACTGACCCGCGTCATCGCCGCCGCACACCCCTGAGCCCCGAGCTCCGCCGCACGCCCCTTAGCCGCCGAGCTCCGCCGCACGCCCCTGAGCCCCCGAGCTCCGCCGCACACCCCCTGAGCGCCGTCCCGATGTGATCACGGCCGCACATCCCGGCCAGGCTGTCACGCTCGCCGGCGCCGTCTCGTCCGCTTGGCATGAGCCTTCCGATCAAGCGCGTGATCGCCGCCCTGCTGGCCGTCTCTGCCGCCTACGTCGGCGTCTGGGCGGCGGCCTTCCCGGCGTCGTTCTACCGCGACTTCCCGCTGCCCGGCCGCAACTGGGTGTCCATGCTCGGCCCGTACAACGAGCACCTGACCCGCGACGTCGGTGCCCTCTACCTGGCCCTGCTGGTGGTGAGCGTGTGGGCGTTCCGCCGACCGTCGGCCACCGCGATGGCCGTGACCGGCGGCGCCTGGCTGATGTTCAACGCGCAGCACTTCCTGTGGCACTCGCTGCACCTGAGCGCCTTCCCCATGATCGACAAGATCGGCAACGTGACCAGCCTCGGCGTCGTCCTGATCCTCTCGATCCTGCTTCTGCTCCCCACGCGAGAGGTCCCCACCCGAGAGGTCCCCACGCGAGAGGCCTCCACCTGAGAGGTCCCCACGCGAGAAGTCCCCGCGCGGACCGTCCCCACGCGAGAGGCCTCCACCCGAGAGGTCCCCGCGCGAGAGGTCCCCGCGCGGACCGTCCCCACGCGAGAGGCCTCCACCCGAGAGGTCCCCACGCGAGAAGTCCCCGCGCGGACCGTCCCCACGCGAGAGGCCCCCGCGCACGACCGGGATGCGAGATCATCTTCGGCATGACGTCACCACGATGGCTCGACCGGTACCGTGCCGGCCGACGGAACCAGGTCTGGCACGAGTTGCGATAGCTCGGCGCCACGATCCGGCAGGATGACGACCTGGCCGGCGAAGCCGCGCTGGTCTGCAACGAGATGGCCAGGCGGGCCCGGGGCCTGAACCACGTCTTCGCGAACGGCGGCTTCCCCTGGCGGACCGGCTTCTCCCAGGAAGAGTGGCGGATCAGGCGTGCCCTCGCCAAAGATCTGCTGCCGCTCTAGAGACCCTTCGAGGTTGAGGTCTGGTCAGGCCGCGCTGCCGGGTATGCAAGGTGCCCGGGCGCCTGCTGCACCCTGGTTGCCGTCGCCCGCGCCCGGTGCGGGGTCGGGGCGGGGGTGCCTGCTCACCCTGGTTGCCGTCGCCCGCGCCCGGTGCGGGGTCGGGGCGGGGGTGCCTGCTCACCCTGATTGCCGTCGCCCGCGCCCGGTGCGGGGTCGGGGCGGCTTGCCAGGCGCCCGGGTGCCTGCTCACCGTTGCTGCGGCCGGTCGCGGCCGTGGCCGGGCGCGGTTGGTGGCCGGGCGCGGTTGGTGGCCGGGCGCGGTTGGTGGTAGGAGCGGACGTGAGTGGTAGACCAGGCAGGCGGTGGTGGGCCAGGGCGGTATTTCGGCGTGGATGCCGCGCTGGGCTACCACGGTCCGCGCGCGTGGTAGCTCAGAGCGGTCAGCGGTCTCGGATAGCGCCTGGTCCTACCACCGGCCGCGCGAGAACGGTCGGCCAGAGCGGTCGTGGCGGGCCGAACAGGTCGGATGCCGCCTTCGGCTACCACCCTCGTGCCCAGCTACCACCGCAGGCTACGGCTACCACTCTCGTGCCCGGCTACCACTGACCGCGCCCGGGCAGAGCCGCGAGCGGCGGCAGCGACGGTGAGCAGGCACCCGGGCGCCTGGCAGACCAACCGAAAGCCCACACCCGGCGAAAGCGCCGGCAACAAGCGCACGCACCGAGGAGCCCCGGCAACCCGAGGGAGTCCCGGCAATGCGAGGAGTCCCGGCAATGCGAGGAGACCCGGCAACCCGAGGAGCCCCGGCAACCCGAGGAACCCTGGCAACCCGAGGAGACCCGGCAACGCGAGGAGACCGGCAACGCGAGCCGGACCTCCACCGCGAAGAGTCTCTAGACGTGCCAGAACTGGCGTGGCGCGAAGCCCTCGCGGCGCAGCCAGTGTTCGGTGTAGACGATCCGGTCGGGCTCGATCACCACGAGCGTGTCCCGCGGCGGCTCCGACACCGGGCGCCCGCGCTCCACGTGCTCGTTCTCCCAGCGGAACGCGGACCAGTACCGCTCCCGCTCCGGATCGTCGGGGCCGAGCACCCGCGCCCGCCCGAACAGCTGCGCGCCCCGGCTGCTGGCCAGCCCGGCCAGCGGCGCGAACACGCCGACCGACACCCGCGGGTCGGCCTCGATGTTGCGCATCTTCGGCGACCGCGGCCCGGCCGTGAACATCACAGCCAGCTCGTACGGGTAGTAGCGCACCGGCGTCGCCAGCGGGCCGTCCGGGCCGGCGGTCGCCAGCACGCACATGTTCTGCGACCGCAGCAGCTGGAGGATGCGCTCCTCCAGCCGTTCCCGGGGCAGCCGCCCCTCCGGCGCCGGTCCCCGCAACCACTCGTCCGCCCCCGCGGGCATCAGAACCCCGCGGGGCGGAACGGGTCGGCGTACATCTGGGGGATGATCATCCAGCGAGGTTATCGAGCGCCTCGATCGCGGTGGCCGGCAGCTCGAGGCCGGCGCCCGCGACGTTCTCGCGCAGGTGGGCGACCGACGACGTGCCCGGGATGAGCAGCATGTTCGGCGAGCGCTGGAGCAGCCACGCGAGGGCGACCGCCAGCGGGGTGGCGTCCAGCGACTTCGCGACCGTCGCCAGCCCCTCGGACTGGAGAGGGTTGAAGCCGCCCAGCGGGAAGTACGGGACGTAGGCGATGCCCTGTTGCGCGGTGCGGTCGACGAGCGCGTCGTCCTCACGGTGAGCGATGTTGTACATGTTCTGCACGCACACGATCGGGACGATCGCCTGCGCCTCGGCCAGCTGTTCCGCGCTGATCGTGCTGAGGCCGACGTGCCGGATCAGGCCCTCCTGCCGCAGCTCGGCCATCACCTCGACCTTGTCGGCGATCGAGCCCGGCTCCGGTCCCATCAAGCCGCCGAGCCGCAGGTTGACCACGTCGAGGGCTTCCACGCCGAGCCGCTCGAGGTTGTCGTGCACCTGCTGGCGCAGTTCGTGCGGCTCCCGGGCCTCGGGCCAGCCGCCCTGGTCGTCGCGGCGGGCGCCGATCTTGGTGACCAGGACCAGGTCCTCCGGGTACGGGTGCAGCGCCTCCCGGATCAGCTCGTTGGTGACGTGCGGGCCGTAGTAGTCGGACGTGTCGATGTGCCGGATGCCCAGCTCGATCACGGCGCGCAGGACCCGGATCGCCTCGTCGCGGTCCTTCGGCGGCCCGAACACATGGGGGCCGGCCAGCTGCATCGCGCCGTAGCCGACACGGGTGAACTCGAGGTCGGCGACGCGGAAGGTGCCGCCGGGCAGGTTGTTCGTCATGCATCGACTGTGCGCCCGCCGCCGCCGGACAGGCAGCGCCTTGCTCTTCCTGGGACTGCCGGTGCCAGGTTTATCCGGGCCGGTCGCGGGTACGGAGCTTGATCTTGGATCCGGTCACGAGCGGCCGCCGGTCGCTACGGAGAGGAGACGAGGTCGATGTTGCGGAACGTAGAGCCCGATCCGGACCGTTACCCGCCGTTGGACCCGGGCGCGCCGATCCCGGACGACCCCGGCGAACTCGAGCCGGACTCCCCCGACCCCTTACCCCCGCCCCCGATCGAGCCCGTGCCGATTCCCGAACCGATCCCCGAACCCACCGAGCCCGACCCCGGCGGCGTTCCCGAGCCCGCGTCGAAGATCAAAACCGTTTCTTGATTACGCGCGACAGAAGTCCGCAACCGCAACGGCCGAGTCCCGCCATCTCCCGGATCTGAGTGGTGGGTCACGGCCGTTGCCGCGTTCCGGCCGCAGCGCGTGGCCCGGCCCGGCAGTGGCGTGGCCCGGCCCGGCAGTGGCGTGGCCCGGCCCGGCAGTGGCGTGGCCCGGCAGTCCCGTGGCCCGGCCCGGCTGTGCCGTGGAGCGGCAGTCCCGTGGCCCGGCCCGGCTGTGCCGTGGAGCGGCAGTGGCGTGGAGCGGCCTCGCTGCCGGGGGCAGTAGCGTTGGGCGACATGGGTGACGGCTACACGGCGCGGTTCCCGCAGCGGCTGCGGGTGCTGTTCGCTGTGGCGTCCGTGCTGGTGTCGGCGTCGGTTCTGGTGCTCGGACCGGCCGTTCTGAGCGCCGGCCCGGCACGCGTGGTCGCCGGGCTGCTGGTCGCGGTGCAGGCCGCGGCCTTCTGGTGGCTCGGTGACCGGCCCGCCCCGGCGACCCTCGGCGTGCTGGTCGTCAGTGCCGCGCTCCAGGTGTTGTTCCCGGCGTTCGGTCCCGGTCTCGCGTTCGTCGTGTTGTGCACCTACGCGTGGATGCGGCCGGCCGCGGAGACCTGGTGGATGCTGGCGGTCGCGGTGCTCGCGGTGTGCGGGCCGGCTGTCGCACGGGGCCGCTGGGATCTGGCCGCGCTCTGGCTGGGCGCGGCCCTGCTGGCCTGGAGCTGGGGTGCGTGGGCCCGAGCCCGCGGCGCGCGACGGCAGGCCGAACGGCGCCAGGCCGTGCTGGAGGAACGCGCCCGGATCGCCCGCGAGCTGCACGACGTGCTGTCGCATACGGTGTCGGTCATGGTGGTGCAGGCGGCGGCCGCCGACGACGTGTTCGAGATCAACCCGGCCCAGGCGCGCGAGGGGCTGCGGCGGGCCGAGCGGGCGGGCCGGGAGGCGTTGGCCGAGCTGCGGTTCTTCCTGCGCACCGTCCGCGCGGACGACGACCCGCACCCGGACCACGCGGTCGACGGCCGCGGCCCGGGGAACGCGTTCGACGACCGGGGGAAAGCGGTCGACGGCCGCGGCCCGAAGCGCACGAGCAGGGGCCGGAATGCGGGCAGGGGCCGGGATGCGGGCCGGGATGCGGGCACGAGCAAGGGCCGGGGTGCGGGCAGGAGCCGGGATGCGGGCACGGGCAGGGGCCGGGATGCGGGCGGGGATGCGGGGCCGCCGAACGATTACGGGCTGCCCGGGCCACAGCCGACTTTGTCCGATGTGGAGCGGCTCGCCGGGACGATGCGGGACTCGGGGCTGCCGGTGACCGTGCGGTGCGAGGGCGACGGCTTCGAGGAGGTGGCACCGGGCGTGCAGCTGGGGGCGTACCGAATCATCCAGGAAGCCCTGACGAACATCTTGCGTCACGCGCGGGCGTCGCACGCGGAGATCTTGATCCGGATTCGCGGGACGGAGGTGTTTGTGCTGGTCAGCGACGACGGCCCGGGCGGCGGACCGGTGAACCGGCACGGGCACGGCCTGCTCGGCATGCGGGAACGCGCCGATCTGCTCGGCGGCACGCTGCGCGCCGAGCCGGCACCGGGCGGCGGCTTCGAGGTCGAGGCCCGGCTGCCGGCCCGGGAGCCGTCGTGACGATCAGGGAGCCGGCGTGACGAGCAAGCGACGTGACGATCAGGGAGCCGGCGTGCCGAGGGAGCCGGCGTGACGATCAGGGTGCTCATCGCTGACGATCAGGCGCTCGTCCGGTCCGGCTTTCGGATGATCCTGGAGGCGCGGGACGACCTCACCGTGGTCGGCGAGGCGGGCGACGGCGACCAGGCGGTCCGGCTGGCCGCGCAGACCAGCCCGGACGTGGTGCTGATGGACGTGCGGATGCCCGGCGCCGACGGCCTCTCCGCGACCGCCCGGCTGACCGCCACCGCGGACCCGCCCCGGGTGATCATCCTGACGACGTACGACCTGGAGGAACCGCTGTACGCGGCACTGCGGGCGGGCGCCAGCGGCTTCCTGCTCAAGGATGTCCGCCCGGCCGACCTGGTCGAGGCGATCCGGGTGGTGGCGCGCGGCGACGCCCTGCTCGCTCCGACCGCGACCCGCCGCCTGCTGGACCGCTTCGTGGCCACCGACGTGACCCCGCCGGCGTCGTCGGCTGTTCTCGACCGGCTCACCGACCGCGAACGCGAGGTCCTCACCCGGCTGGCCCGCGGCGCTTCGAACGCCGAGATCTCCGCCGGTCTGGTCGTCACCGAGGCGACGGTCAAGACCCACGTCTCGGCCATTCTGCGCAAGCTCGGCGTCCGGGACCGGGTCCAGGCCGTGGTGCTCGCGTACGACCTTGGTCTGGTCCGCCCCCGGCCCTCATCCTGAAGTCGTAGACCAGGGATCATTCCTCTGCCGGACGCCCCGAGCCCGCCGCCTTCCTAGCGTCGGAGTATGACCTCCTCGCAGCGCGGCGCGATCCGCCTCGTCGTCGCCCTGCTGATCGCCAGCCTCGCGGTCAGCGTCGTCTTCGCCCTGCTCACGCTGCTCTTCCGGCACGACGTGCTGGCCTATCAGCAGGCCCGCCGCCCGGACGCTGACCCGCACACGCTGGCCATGACACTGTGGACCCGCCCGATCCCGGTCGCCGTCGTCGCGGTCCTCTACATCTGGGTCGTCCGGCAGCTGCTGGCCGGCGCCGCGCGGGCGTTCCGGCGGGTCCGCATCGTCTCGGTGGCCGGTCTCGTCGCGGTCGGCTGGGTGCTGGCGACGGCCGAGTACCCGCCGTGGCTGCGGGTGGTGCAGGGCGTCCAGCTGGCGGTCCTCGCCGCCTTGATCGTGGCGGTCAACCGTCGGGTCGTACGCGTCGCCTTTGCTGTCGAGCCCGACCCCCGCCCGCGCAACCGCCGCGCCGCACTTCTCCTGGTCGTGGTCGCGCCGTTCGTCGCGGAGGTCAGCCTGGGCAACATCCCGCTCGGGCAGGCGTGGGTGGTGCTGTTCTTCCTGCCGATCTACGGCGGCGGCGCGCTGTTCATCCGCGAGGTGGTCCGGCGCACCGGCGGCGGCCTCGCCAACCTGCTGCTTCTGGGCGTCGCCTACGGGCTGGTCGAGGAGGGGCTCGCCCTGCAGAGCCTGACCAGCCCGCATCTGTACGGCGCGGCCGGCTGGGCGCCGAGCCTGTTCGGCCTGAACACCGCCTACACCGAGCTGAACCTCGTCTACCACGCCGTCTTCAGCATCACGGTGCCCGTCGTCGTGGTCGAGTTCCTCTTCGCCGCCCACGGCACCCGCCCGTACCTGCGCCGCGGCGGCCTGATCGCGACCGGCGTGGTCGCCCTGCTCGGCGCCGCGCTGATCCGGCTCGTGGTGCCCGCGTCGGAGGACCCCGGCTACACGATGCCCCTGCTCGCGGTGCTGCTCATCGCCGCCGCGGCCGCCGCCGTCACCGTGCTCGCGCTCCGGATCCGCGTCGGCCCGGCCCGCGCCGCCGAGCCCGAATCCGACGACGCCCGGCCCGCCGCTCCCCCGCGCCTGCCGATCGGGGCCGCTTCCCCGCGCCCGCGGATCGGGGCCACTGCCCCGCGCGTGCCGACCGTGGCTGGTGCCGCCGCGGTCGCCTCATTCGGTTTCCTCGCGCTCGTCTGGCCCTTCGCCGGCGCCCGCCAACCGCTCTTCACGCATGGCGCCTGGTCCCTGCTGCCGATGGCCGGCGCCGCCGTCGTCGTGGCCGCGACGCTCCTCACCCTGCGCCGATGGTCGGCCGCGCCGGATTGGACGCCGCGGCACCTCTTCGCCGCCTGCGTCGGCGCGGTTGTCGGCCACACCCTGTTCGGCCTGGCCGGCAACGCCGAAACCCCGGCCGATCGAGCCTTCCTGCTGGCCGTCGCCGTCCTCACCGCTGCCGCGGGCGCCACCGCCCTCCGCCGGACCGGCAGGACGACGCGAGTCCCGGCGAGAAGCTAGGCCGAGCTGGTCCCGGCGAGAAGCTGGGCCACGCCAGTCCCGGCGAGAAGCTGGGCCGCGGCTCGTCCTTCGCCCAGGGCTGCGCGGAGCGCGGGAGACGGCTTAGGGTGCGGCGATGCGGGTGCTGGTGGACGGGGTTCTGGACCGGACGATCGTGCTCTTCGGCGCGGACACGGATCCCGGACCGGAGCTGACCTGGGCGCGGGGTGTCACGTTGCTGGCCGCGGACGACGCCGGGTCCGCGCCGCCGGACGACGGGCCGGTGGCGGTCGTGGGCTGGTCGAACGCTGGACTGGCCGCGCTGGACTTCGCCGCTCGCAACGCCGAGGTGGTGGACCGGGTGGCGCTGATCGCGACCCCGATCCCCGGCGACGACCGGCCGGCGCCGGGCGTCCCGGCCAAGACGCTCCTGATCTTCGGCGACAAGGATCCGCTGACCGGATCACGGCACGGCACCTGGTGGCAGCGCGCTCTGCCGGACGCGCGTCTGGAGATGCAGCCCGGCGGGGGTCACGACCTGCTCGTGCCGGCGTGGAAGCGGGTCCTCTCGCACTGCGCCCCGCGATGCCGGCGCTGACGTTCACCGAGCGGTTACGCCTGGAGCCGATCGAGCCTCGGCACGCCGATGACCTGCACACCGTGCTCACCGACCCGGCGGTCGCCGAGTGGTACGGCGAGTGGACCCGCGAGGCGTCCGCCGCGGAGGCCGCGCGGATCGCCGGGGGCTGGCGGCGGGACGGTGTGCACAAGTGGATGGCCTACGAGCGGGCGAGCGGCGAGTGCGTCGGCCGGGGCGGGCTGTCCCGGGCCACCGTCGACGGGCGTGAGCGGCTCGAGGTCGGCTGGGCGTTGCGCGGGCGTTTCCACGGGCGGGGGTACGCCACCGAGATCGGGCGGGCCGGCTGTGACCTGGCGTTCGGCGAGCTCGGTGCCCGGGAGGTCGTCTCGTTCACCGAGGTGGGCAACCTGCGCTCACGTGCGGTGATGGAGCGGCTCGGGTTCGCGTACACGAAGGACATCCTGGTCGGAGGAGAGCCGTTCGCCCTCTACGTACTGGACACCTAGGGTCCACATCGCATCGATAGCTTCCGAAACATGGCTGCTCTCGATCGCCGGAACTTCCTGAAGATCGCGGGGGCGGCGGCCCTGCCGCTGGACCTCGGCAAGGCGCTGGCGATCCCGGCGCACGACCGGACCGGGACGATCGCCGACGTCGAACACGTCATCATCCTGATGCAGGAGAATCGGTCCTTCGACCACTACTTCGGCGCGCTGCGGGGCGTCCGCGGATTCGCCGACCCGCACCCCGTACGCCTGCCCTCGGGCAAGTCGGTGTGGCACCAGCCGAACGGCCCCGGCGGCCGGGACCTGTTGCCGTTCCGCCCGCCGGTGCGTGACCTCGGCCAGACCTACCTGCCCGACCCGCCGCACGGCTGGTCCGACGGGCACGCCGCGGTCAACAAGGGACACCACGACGGCTGGGTGCCCGCCAAGGGCGTCACCGCGATGACCTACCACACCCGCGACGACCTGGCCTACCAGTACGCGCTGGCGGACGCCTTCACGGTCTGCGACAACTACCGGTGCTCGCTGCTCGGTCCGACCGATCCGAACCGGTACCACATGTGGAGCGGCTGGGTCGGCAACGACGGCCGCGGCGGCGGGCCGGTCGTGGACAACGCCGAGGCGGGATACGACTGGTCGACGTACCCGGAGCGCCTGGAGCGGGCGGGCATCTCCTGGAAGGTCTACCAGGACATCGGCAACGGCCTGGACGCGGCCGGGTCGTGGGGCTGGACCTCGGATCCGTACATCGGCAACTACGGCGACAACGCGCTGCTCTACTTCCACCAGTACCAGAACGCGCGGCCGGGCGAGCCGCTCGCCGACAAGGCCAAGTCGGGCACCAACGTCGACGCGCACGGCCGGTCGCCCGACCTGCTGCTGGAACAGTTCCGGGCCGACGTGGCCGGCGACCGGCTGCCCAGCGTCAGCTACCTCGTGGCGCCGGAGGCGTACACCGAGCACCCGAACTGGGAACCGTCCTACGGCTCCTGGTACGTCTCGCAGGTCATCGACATCCTCGCTGAGCATCCCGAGGTGTGGTCGAAGATGGCGCTGTTCGTCACGTACGACGAGGAGGGCGGCTTCTTCGACCACCTGGTGCCGCCGATGCCGCCGCAGACTCCCGAGCAGGGGCTGTCGACCGTACCCGTGACCCATGAGATCTTCCCCGGCAGCGCGCGCTATCCGGCCGGACCTTACGGCCTGGGCATGCGCGTCCCGATGATCGTCGTGTCGCCGTGGACACGCGGTGGCTGGGTCAACTCGCAGCTGTTCGACCACACGTCGCTGATCCGCTTCCTCGAGGCCCGCTTCGCCGACCGCCGCCCCGACCTGGTCGAAACCAACATCACGGCGTGGCGGCGCGCGGTCACGGGCGATCTCACCGGGGCCTTCGATTTCCGTACGCCCAACCGCCCGCGCCCGATCCACCTGCCCGGCACCGACGCCTTCAAGCCGGACGACCTGGTCCGCAAGCCGGACGAGGTGCCGGTCCCGCCCGAGGACCAGCGACTGCCGCGCCAGGAGCGGGGCGTCCGCCCGGCCCGCGCCCTCCCCTACGAGCTGCACGCGAACGCGTTCGTCACGAACGGACTCCCCACGAACACGTCCGCATCGAACACGTCCGTCACGAACGGGTTCCCAACGAACGGGTCCGTGACGAACGGGGCCGCAACGAACGCGTCCGTGACGATCCAGTTCGGTAATACCGGCCGCCAGACCGCGGTCTTCCAGGTGCGCGCGACCGGTTCGGACCCGCGCACCTACACGGTGTCCCCGAGCAAGCGCCTCTCCGGCACGTGGACCAGCGACGACATCGAGGTACACGGCCCCAACGGTTTCTTCCGCGCGATCCGGCTCGCGTCCAAGGCGCCGGCAGTCCGGGTCGAGCTGGGCGTGGAGGCACGGGCCTCGCGGGTGTCCCTGACCTTCGACAACCGGGGTACGCGCCGCGCCACGCTCACCGTGACCGACCGCTACACCGGCCAACGCACTCCCGTGGCGATCCCGGCGGGCCGCTCGGTCACCAGGTCATGGAATGTCCAGCGCACCCACGGCTGGCACGACCTGACGGTGAAGTTCGACGGCGGCCACACCCAGCAGTTCGCCGGCCACCTGGAGAACGGCCGCGACAGCATCACCGACCCCCAGATGGGCGGCCTCGTCTGAGGCGAAGTCCGCTGACGGTCTTCAACGGCCGGACCGAGGGGTCGTACCTGGCGTTGTTCACCGACGAGACGTCCGGCGTGACCACCTATGCCGCGAACCGCTCGGTTACCGTCACGCCGGGCCCGTACGGCACCGTCGTCCTCGACTTCAACCGGGCCACCAACCTGCCGTGCGCGTACACCGAGTTCGCCACGTGCCCGCTGCCACCGCCGGAGAACCGCCTGCCGGTCGCGGTCGAGGCGGGTGAGCAGTACCCCTTCGAACGGGACTGAGAGCGTACGGCGAACAGATCGAGCCGGGAGTTCGTCCAGTTCTTGTACTACGAGTTCAACGCGCACGGCGTGGACATGGGCCAGTTCTACGCGGCGGCGGCGATCGTGCCGGACGGCAGCACGCGACCGGCGCCGGGCGTACCGTTGGAGGCCGTGGTGATCGGGCCCGGCCGTGCTGTCACGGATCTCCACTACGACTGGACGCGGGCGCGTGAGGTCGAGGAGGACGGCGTGGTGCTGGTGCGGCCGGACAAGCACATCGGCTGGCGTGCGACACGCCTGCCCGCGGACCCGCCGGCCGATCCGCCGGCCGCGTTGCGCTCGGCGCTGCTGACGATTCCGGGACGCCGGAGTTGAAGTTCACTCACGAGTCACTTCCGCAGCGGGTCATCTTCGACGCGTACGCCGCCGCCGACCACGTGTCGGCCGAGGTGGAGCGGCTCGGGGCGACGCGGCCGATGCTGATCTCGACCGGCACGTCGATCGAGCTCGCGGGCGCCGTCCGCCATACCGAGGTCGTCATGCACGTACCCGTCGAGGTCGCCGGCCGCGCCCGTGTCGCGGCGATCGAGCAGGGGGTCGACATCCTCGTCGCCGTCGGCGGCGGATCCACCACCGGCCTGGCCAAGGCCGTCGCGCTGACCACCGGCCTGCCGATCATCGCGGTGCCGACGACCTATGCGGGCTCGGAGGCGACCGCGGTGTGGGGCCTGACCGAGGGCGGTCGCAAGACCACCGGCACCGATCCGCGCGTGCTGCCACGGGCGATCGTGTACGACGCGAGCCTGACACTCTCGCTGCCGGTCCCGCTGAGTGTCGCCTCGGGCCTGAACGCGCTCGCGCACTGCGTCGACTCCCTGTGGGCGCCGCGCGCCGACCCGATCAACCGTGCCTTCGCGCTGGAGGGCGTCCGGGCGTTGAACGTGGGACTGCCACGGGTGTTCGACGCGCCGTCCGATGTGGAGGGACGCGAGAACGTCCTGTACGGCGCGTATCTGGCGGCGGTCGCCTTCGCGTCGGCCGGATCCGGCCTGCACCACAAGATCTGCCACGTCCTGGGAGGGATGTTCGCCTTGCCGCACGCCGCCACGCACGCGATCGTCCTGCCGTATGTGACGGCGCTCAACGAGTTCGCGGCGCCGGCGCTGGCCACCGCGTTCGAGGCGCCGACGGCCGTGGAGGGCTTGCTGCGACTCAAGAACCGGCTCGACGCGCCGCGATCGCTGCGGGAGCTCGGACTGCGCGAGGCGGATCTGCCCGCTGCGGTCGATGCCGTGCTGGCCGCCGTACCCGAGAAGAACCCGGCGCCGGTCGACGGCGCGCGCCTCACCGCATTGCTCCGAAACGCCTGGTCCGGAGGGGATCCGCGATGAGCACCGAACAGCAGGACCGAGAGGCGCAACTGGTCGAGCGCGTCCTGGCGTCCTTCGGCGGCACGCCCGACCCGCGGCTGCGCGAGCTGATGCGGGCGCTCACGACGCACCTGCATGCGTTCGTCCGCGAGACCCGGCTGACCGAGACGGAGTGGCGGCGGGCGATCGAGTTCCTCACCGCCACCGGGCACCTCACCGACGAGCGGCGGCAGGAGTTCATCCTGCTCTCTGACGTGCTCGGCCTCTCCATGCAGACCATCACGGTCAACAACGAGGCGTACGCCGACGCGACCGAGGCGACGGTCGTCGGCCCGTTCTTCGTCGAGGGTTCACCGGAGGTCGAGCAGGGCGGCGACATCGCTCACGGCGCGCCCGGCGAACCCTGCTGGGTCGAGGGCACGGTCCGCGACACCGGTGGCAGTCCGGTCCCGCACGCGCGGATCGAGGTGTGGGAGGCCGACGACGAGGGCTTCTACGACGTGCAGTACACCGACGCGCGGGTGGCGGCGCGTGGTCACCTGTTCTCCGGCGACGACGGCGGCTACCGCTTCTGGGCGATCACGCCGACGCCGTACCCGATCCCGCATGACGGCCCGGTGGGACGCCTGCTCGAGGCGACCGGCCGCTCGCCGATGCGCGCCTCGCACCTGCACTTCCTGGTGCGTGCCGAGGGATTCCGCACGCTGGTCACGCACATCTTCGTCGAGGGCGACGCGCTCCTGACGAGCGACAGCGTCTTCGGCGTACGCGATTCGCTCGTCAAACGATTCGAGGCACAGTCCGCCGGGACGCCGGCGCCGGACGGCCGCGACGTGGGCGGCGCCGCGTGGTCCCGGGTCCGCTTCGACATCGTGCTCGCCCCCGCTCCCGTGCCCGCAGCGGACGCGATCTGACCGCGATCGCGAGGTTCCTGCGACGCGACCGAAAGCCGGTCATCTACGCATCATTGCCGCGCTGGTCAAGGCAGGTTCGGAGGGCAAACCGCCGCAACACTGTCCTACATGTACGGACGAACTGAGCTAAAGTTCGCGGGCCGTGAACACGTCAGAGTCGATCGCCGATCCGCACCCGCACTATGCCCGGCTGCGGGACGGCGCCGCCATGCACCTCGTGCGACGGACCGACGAACCGGACTATTGGCTGGTCACCCGCTATGCGGAGGCCCGCGCGGCGCTCGCCGACAAGCGGCTGTTCGACGACGATCCGGTGCCGCCGGAGTTCCGTCCGGAGCGGGCCGAGGAGCTGCGCCCGCGGATCGCGGAGATCACGGCCGGGCTGCTGGACGGGTTCGGCGACGGCGGTGACCTCATCGAGGACTTCGCGCTGCCCCTGGCGGCGGCGGTGATCACCGAGCTGGCCGGGGATCCCGGGAGATCCCGTCCGGTGGCCGACGTGATCGGGACCGGGATGGTGACGTTGTTCCGCCATCCGCCGCAGCGGGCGGCGCTGCGTGCCCGGCCCGCGCTGCTGCCGGCCGCGGTCGAGGAACTGGTCCGCTTCGACGGGCCGCTCACGCGCTCGGCGCCCGGCCGGGCCACCGAAGAGCTGACCGTCGGCGGCACGGTGATCGCGAAGGGTGACATCGTGGTCGCCGGCCTGGCCGCGGCCAACCGGGACCGGCGCCGCTTTCCCGAGCCGGGCCGGCTGGACCTGCTCCGGGACGACGCCCCTCACCTGGGTTTCGGGTACGGTCGGCGCCCCTGCGCGGTCGCGGCGCCGGCCCGGGTGACCGCCCAGGTGGCGATCGGCGCACTGATGAGCCGGTTCCGGCGGCTCGGTCCCGCGGTGCCGCTCGATCAACTGGACTGGCTGCCGGACGAGTCGAGCCGCAGCCTCCGCTCCCTGCCCGTAACCACAGGCTGAGCCGGGCCACTCGGTCAGCGGGCGCGGACGACCAGGGTCTTCGCGGCCATGTCGCCGAGGCGGCGGCGCCGGTCCGAGTTGACCACGATGATCAGGCCGAGGATGTAGCCGAAGAGGCCGTCGACGAGCCGCAGCAGCGTCCGGACGATGCCCGAGACCAGCCCGGGGGCGTGACCGGTCCGGTCGTCGACCACCCGGATGCCGGTGATCAGCTTGCCCACCGTGCGGCCGGTGAAGCCCTCGAGCACCACGTAGTAGACCAGGACGAACGCCAGCAACCACAGGCTGCCGTCCGTCGGCAGCGTGGTGAGCTCGAAGTTGGACGAGGCCGACTTCGCCCCGGTGGCCCAGCCGAGCGCACTGTTGACAGCCCCGAAGACGAAGCCGTCGATGATCGTCGCCACCACTCGGCGGCCGGTCACGCGGACATCGAGCGATGTCGTTGCGGAAGTCATCGACAAATCATGACGCCGTACCCCAAGTCCGCGCAATCAGCCAGGCGACCGCGTCGGGCACCGTGGCGACCATCGGCGCGGGTGGCGGCTCGGGCCGGTCGATCAGCACGACCGGCACACCCAGCTCGCGGGCGGCGGTCAGTTTGGCGGCGGCGCCACCGCTGTCCTTGCTGACCAGCACGTCGATGCGGTGCGCGGCGAGCAGCTCCCGCTCCCCTGCCACGGTGAACGGGCCGCGGTCCAGCAGCACCTCCAGCCGGCGCGGCATCGGCGGCTCCGGCGGCTCGACCGACCGGGCCAGGAACCACAGCTCGTCCAGCGCCGCGAACGCCCCGATCTCCTGCCGGCCCGTCGTCAGGAAGACGCGCCGCCCCAGCCGAGGCAGCAGCTCCGCGGCGGCGTCCAGGTCCGGGACGCGGTGCCACGCGTCGCCGGCGGTTTCGGTCCAGCCCGGCCGACGCAGGATCAGCAGGGGTACGCCCGTGAGCCCGGCCGCGGCACAGGCGTTGCCGGTCATCCGCCGCGCGAAGGTGTGCGTGGCGTCGACGATCGCGTCGATCCGTTCCGCGCGCAGGTAGGCCACCAAACCCTCGACGCCGCCGAAGCCGCCGATCCGCAGCTCACCGGCCGGGATGATCGGATCGTTGGTGCGCCCGGCGAGCGAGCTGACCGTGACGACGTCCGGCAGTTCGGCGCAGGCCGCGGCCAGCAGCCGCCCTTCGGTCGTGCCGCCGAGGATCAACACCTTGAGCGGCGCTTTGCTCTGCTTACCCCGAGGAAGCATCGCTGGTGGAGGCGGCGTCACCGGCGGCGGCGCTGGTGGAGGCGTCACCGGGGGCGGCTCGTGGAGTAGAGGTGGCTGTCGGGGAACTGGGCGGCCGTGAGCGCCGCGCCCACCACGATCACCGCCGTGCGCCTGATGCCGGATTCGTGGACCTTCGCGGCGATGTCGGACAGGGCGCCGCGCAGGATCACCTCGTCGTCGCGGCTGGCTCGGGCCACGATCGCCACCGGGCAGTCCGGGCCGTAATGCGGCAGCAGCTCGGCCACCACCGCGTCGATGCGCTGCATGGCCAGGTGCAGGACCATCGTGGCGCGGCTCGCGCTCAGGGTGGCCAGGTCCTCGCCGGGCGGCATCGCGGTGGCCCGTTCGGCGGTGCGGGTCAGGATCACGGTCTGCGCCACGCCGGGCACGGTGAACTCCCTGGCCAGGGAGGCTGCCGCCGCGGCGAAGGCCGGGACGCCGGGGACCACGTCGTAGGGGACGCCGGCCGCGTCGAGGCGGCGCATCTGCTCGGCGACGGCGCTGAACACCGACGGGTCGCCGGAGCAGAGGCGGGCCACGTCCTGGCCGGCGGCGTGCGCGGCGACCATCTCGGCGACGATCTGGTCCAGATCGAGCGGCCAGGTGTCGACCAGTTTGGCGTCCGGCGGGCAGTACGCGAGCAGGCCGGGCGGGACGAGGCTGCCGGCGTACAGGCAGACGGGTGAGGAGGCGAGCAGGCGCTGGCCGCGTACCGTGATCAGGTCTTCGGCTCCGGGGCCCGCCCCGATGAAGTGAACACTCATGGCTTGACCACCGCGTAGATCGTGACCGGCATCATCGTGTGCCAGCCGGTGAAGCCGCCGACCGGCTTGGACCGCTGCACGGCGACCCGGGTGAGCTCGCCGCCGAGCTTGCCGTGCCAGCCGGTCAGCACCGCCTCGGATTCGAGGGTGACCGCGTTGGCGACCAGGCGGCCGCCGGCGGGCAGGGCGGCCAGGCACGCCTCGACCAGCCCGTCCGTGGTGACGCCACCGCCGATGAAGACGACGTCCGGGGCCGGGAGGCTGGTCAGAGCAGCGGGCGCCGTACCCGTGACGATCGTGAGACCGGGAACGCCGAGCCGCGCCGCGTTGGTCTCGATCGTCGCGGCTCGCGCGGGGTCGGCCTCGACGGCGACGGCGCGGCAGGCGGGGTGGGCGCGCATCCACTCGATCGCGATGCTGCCGGAGCCTGCGCCGACGTCCCAGAGCAGTTCGCCGGGGGCGGGACCGAGCGTGGCGAGGGTGACGGCGCGGACCTCACGCTTGGTCAGCTGGCCATCCGATATGTACGAATCATCCGTCAATCCCGGCACTATCGAGGTCGCCGGCCCACGACACG
The DNA here is from genome assembly GCF_030269485.1 of Actinoplanes sp. NBRC 103695. Taxonomy (GTDB): domain Bacteria; phylum Actinomycetota; class Actinomycetes; order Mycobacteriales; family Micromonosporaceae; genus Actinoplanes. Next base: position 28,329 of record NZ_BSTL01000013.1, read on the forward strand.
TGACGGCCACGATGTTCAGTGCCGACGGATCGCCGCCGACGCGCTCCCCCACGCCACCCAGATCAGATAAGACCGAAATGTCCGAGCCGCCGAAGCCCCGCTCGTCGAGCAGGGCCGCCACTTCCGCCGGCGTCCGCGCCCCGGCCGACAGGATCAGCAACCGCCGCCCGGGATTGAGCCGCAGGGATGACACCGGCGCGTTGACCAGGCTCACGACGTCCACCTCGGCAAGCGGCCACCCCAGCCGGGCGGCGGCCAGCGACACCGACGACGGATGCGGGATGACCTCGAAATCGACGTCCGAGGCTCCGGCAGCGCCGGGGCCCACCACTCCGAGATCTCGCAGCCGGGCGAGCGTGGAGCCGATCCCGTGGAACATCGGGTCACCGCTGGCCAGCACGGCGACCTCGCGGTCCCGATAGGCGGCGAGCAGCCCGGGCAGGGCCGGCACCAGTGGCGACGGCCACGGCACCCGCTCGGCCGTGACGTCGGGAGGCAGCAGATCCAGCTGGCGGCGGCTCCCCATCACCACCGAGGCGGACCTCAGCGCAGCTGTGGCCGTACCCGAAAGATCCGACCATCCACCTGCACCGATCCCCACCACCTTGAGCACGACGAGACGCTACCCCAGGGAACTTTCTGCCCGGATGTTTGAGCCATCCCGTCCGGCGGTGCGTACAACCTGCAGACGGCCGGACACCGGGGGGTGTGCGGCACCCGAGACCAGATGCTGAGGGTGAGGACGAATGGCGCGGGCCTACAACGACACCGCTGACCAGCAGTTCCAGACCTTCGAGGACCCTCGTTACCGGCAGCGGGAAGAGCCGCTGGAGTGGTGGAACGACGAGGCATACCAGCGCAGCGACATCGTCCTCGAGTCGCAGACCGATCCGAGCGGCTGGCAGGCGCAGTCGTTGCCGCCCGTCGACGACCGTCCGCCCGCCGAGGCGACCAGCGGGAACCGGCTGCTCACCGTCCTGCTGTTCTTCGGTGGCCTGGGCGCCAGCGTCTCGTTGTGGCTCTTCGAGACCGAGGCGGGCACGGTCAACGACCTGGCCACGCTGATGCTGGCGGTCGGCCGGATCCTCGGGCTGATCGCGGGCTACGTGCTGTTCATCCAGCTGCTGATGATGAGCCGGGTGTCCTGGCTCGAGGAGTGGGTCGGATCCCGTGACCTGCTGAAATGGCACCGGTGGCTGGGCACGTCACTGGTGGTCACGGTCCTTGCCCACGCGGTGTTCATCATCTACGGGTACGCCCTGACCGCGGAGACCCCGGTGGTCGAGCAGGGCATCACGATCATCACCTCGCTCCCCGACATGATGAGCGCGCTGATCGCGACCGGCCTGCTCGTGTTCATCAGCCTGATCTCGATCCGGGCACTGCGGACCCGGATGCCGTACGAGCTGTGGCACCTCATCCACCTGGCCGGGTACGCGGTCCTGCTGCTCGGCTACGGCCACCAGATCGCGACCGGCGCCAACCTCGGCGGCCCGTACGCGAAGATCTTCTGGCCGGGTCTTGCCGCCCTGGTCATCGCCGCGCTGGCGTGGGGCCGCCTGATCGAGCCGGTGTGGCTGAACGTGCGGCACCGCTTCGAGGTGGCCGAGGTGGTCGCCGAGGGCCAGAACACGTTCTCGATCTACATCGACGGCAACCGCCTCGACAAGCTGCCCGCACAGGCCGGCCAGTTCATGCGGTGGCGCTTCCTGACCGCGAACGGCTGGTGGCAGTCGCACCCGTTCTCGCTGTCCGCCGCGCCCAACGCCGAGTGGCTGCGGCTGACCGTCACCGCGGTCGGCGGCCACACCGCGAAGCTGGCGGAGATGCAGCCGGGCACGCCGATCTGGGCGGAAGGCCCCTTCGGCACGTTCACCGCCGAACGGCGTACCCGTCGCCGTGCTCTTCTCATCGCCGGCGGTAGCGGCATCGCCCCGATCCGGGCGCTGCTGGAGGACATGCCGGCGGACACCATCGTGATCTACCGGGCCAGCCGCCCCGAGGAGCTGGTCTTCCGGGCCGAACTGGAGGACCTCGCCGAGCGCCGCGACGCGTGGGTCCGCTACATCGTCGGCTCCCGCAACGACCCCGGCCCGAGCCGCCTGTTCACCCCGAACGGGATGCTCGGCCTCGTCCCCGACGTGAACCGCCGCGACATCTACCTCTGCGGCCCGCCCGGGCTGGTGGGCGCGGCCGTCGCGACGTTACGCGAGCTCGAAGTGCCGGACAGCCAGATGCACCTCGACCCCTTCGAATTCTGACGGAGTTTTCTGATGCGACGTAGCACCGCAGCGGCCGTAGGCACACTGACCGGCGCCGCCCTCATCGTGGGGGTCCGGCTGAGTGTGACCGCGCCCGAGGTCCCTGCCGCCGCACCCGCGCCCGCCGCCAACGAACAGCCTGCCGGCGGCGAGGCCGGCGCTGCCTCGAAGCCGGCGAGCAAAGCCCCGGCCGAGAAAGCTCCGGCCGAAGAGAAAGAGGACGAGGGCAAGTTCAAGAACGGGACCTACAAGGCCGACGCCAAGTACGTCTACGGCACGATCTCGCTGTCGCTGAAGGTCACCGGCGGCAAGATCGCCTCCGTGCAGGCCGGCTACCCCACCGCGAACGACAGCGGCACGATCAACCCGCCGGCCATCGAGTCGCTGAAGGCCTCCACGCTGAAGGCACAGAGTGCCGACGTGGACGCGGTGTCCGGGGCGACGCTGACCAGCGAGGCGTACGTGAAGGGTCTGCAGGCGGCACTGGACAAGGCCGCGAAGTAGGCTCACTCTCCGTGCGCCACGTCGAGCAGGTCATGGGTACGGCCGTGAGCATCGAGGCCGCCTCCGACCTGATCCCCGGCGTGGTCGCGTGGCTGCACGAGGTGGACGCCCGGTTCTCCACGTACAAGGAGGACAGCGAGGTCAACCGCTTCCAGCGCCGCTCGCTGGCGCTTTCGGACATCTCCGATGATCTCCGGCACGTGCTGGACGCCTGTGCCGACCTGTGGAAGTTCACGGGCGGTTACTTCGACGCGTACGCGGCGGGCCCGCTCGACCCCTCCGGCTACGTGAAGGGCTGGTCGGTCGAGGTGGCGTCCCGCCGTCTCGTCGAGGCCGGCTCGACCCGCCACTTCATCAACGCGGGCGGCGACATCCGCGCGGTCGGCGGCCCGTGGCGGGTCGGCATCCGCCACCCGTGGGAGGCCGGCCAGCTCTGCTGGGTCCTCTCGATCACCGACGGCGCGGTGGCGACGTCCGGCGTCTACGAGCGCGGCGCCCACGTCTGGAACCCGCGGACCGGCGCGCCCGCGACCGGCCTGCGCTCGGTGACGGTGACCGGTCCCGACCTGGCGGTGGCCGACGCCTACGCCACGGCCGCGCTGGCCATGGGCGAGCAGGGCATCGGCTGGCTGGCCGAGCGGGTGACCGACGGCTACGAGTCGGCCGTGGTCACCGACGACGGCCGCGCCTTCACCTCGGCCGGCCTCCCGCTGGCTGAGTGACCGCCCGCCCCACTTCGGTCACGGCCGTTCTTCCGTCCAGCTCCTCACCCTCTGCGTACGCCGCGGCGAAGCCTCGTCGCCCAGAGCGGCCCGGTCTCGCCGGGTGAGCTCGACGACCTGCTGATCGGTGCGGTCGGGGGCGCCGCGCAGCCGGGAAGCGGCGCCGAGCAGGGCGGCCGACTCGACATGCCGCCCGTACGCCTCGGCGCGCTGCGGTTCCGGCTGCCCAGCCCGGCCATGGAAGGCGTGCTGACCAGCCTGGAAGAGGTCGGGACGCTGCTTGCCGAGCGGGCGTCGAAGCTCGGCGTGCGGGTCCGGCGCGGCGTCCCGGTCTCCGCCCTCACGCAGGAGGCCGGCCACGTGGTGGTGCGGGCCGGGGAGGAGGAGCACGCGGCAGGGACTGGTCCGTGACCTGCTCGGCACCCGGGACGGCACGACCTATGTGTACGAGCGGACGTCCGGGTCGTCGATCCGCTACGACCTCGGCGACGGGCATCCGCTGGCCGGCCGGAACGCCCCGGAGTTCCGTCTCGAGGACGGCACCCCCCTCGGCGACCTGCTGCGCGACGGGCGGGGTGTCGTTCTCGACTTCAGCGCCGACCGGCGTCTGCACCGGCCGGCGAGGGGCTGGGAGGACCGGATCCGGTACGTGGCCGGGCCGGCGCTCGACGACCTCGGAACGGGCGCCGTGCTCGTCCGCCCGGACGGCATCGTCGCCTGGGCGGGTGATCCCGGCCCGGACAGCGAGGCGTTCGAGCGGGCCGCGGGCCGCTGGTTCGGTGCGGTCAGTCCCGATCGGTGAGCCGGGCCATCACGGCACGCAGCTGGTCGGCGTACTTCTCGAGGAACTCCGGCGAGCCTGCGGGCAGGCCGGTCATCCGGCGGACGATCTGGGGCAGCACGGACGGCGCGAGGGTCGCCGCGAAGAGCATCACCCCGACGTACGCGGGGTCCAGATCCTCGGCAAGCTCACCCGCCTGCTGTCGCCGGCGCACGTCGTCGACCATCGCGGCGAAGTAGTCGCCGGTCTCTGCGTCGTCCGGCTCACCGGCGGCCAGACCCTCCCACGCAAGCAGGCGCGCCCACGCGCGCTGGGACTCGTCGGCGGGCAGGAAGCCGGTGACGATCTCGGCCATCGGCAGGTCCGGCCGCGGGGCGCCGCCGGTCGTCTCCCAGGTGCGCTGCAACGCCCGGTAGAGGCCGTCCTTGCCGTCGAAGTAGTACGAGATCAGCTGCTGGTTGACGCCCGCCCGGGCGGCGATCGCCCCGGTGCGGGCGCCGGCGAAACCGTGCTCGCTGAACTCGATCAGGGCGGCGTCGAGGATCCGCTCCTTGGTCCGCTCCGGGTCACGTTTGCGCTGGTCACCGCTGGGTGAACGCCTCGGCATGCGGATCACCGTAGCACCTGCAATAATCAACTGAACGATTGACAAAGACACTCGTTCGCATGAGACTCGATCCATGGGGAACCTCCGGATCATGATCATCGGCGGCGGCATCGGCGGGCTCTGCCTGGCGCACGGGCTCCGCCGGGCCGGCGTCACGGTGACCGTGCACGAGCGCACCGAGGCCCGCACCGACTGGCTGCAGGGCTACCGCATCCACATCAACCCGCACGGCGGCCGGGCGCTGCGAGACTGCCTGCCGCCCGGCAACTGGACGGCGTTCCTGGGCACCGTCTCACCCGACGACGCCGGGTTCGGCTTCACCACCGAGCACCTCGACGACCTGCTGCGCTTCGACGCCGCCGAGATCACCGGCGAGCACCACGGGGTCAGCCGCATCAAGCTGCGCGAGGTGCTGCTGTCCGGACTCGACCCGGTGGTCCGCCACGGCCGGGAGTTCGTGCGGTACGAGAACCGCGGCGCCGAGGTGGTCGCACACTTCGCCGACGGCAGCACCGACACCGCCGACGTCCTGATCGGCGCGGACGGCGCGAACTCCCGGGTCCGCGCCCAGCTGCTGCCGCACGCCCGGCGCGCCGACACCGGCATCGTCGCGATCGCCGGCAAGCACCGCCTCGACGGCGCCGCCCTCCCCCGCGTCCTGACCGACGACGTCAACCTGGTCGTCCCGGCGCGCCGAGGCTCGCTCTTCACGGCCATCTGGCGCGGCGAGGACCCGTACATCCTCTGGGGATATTCCGAGCAGGCGGCCGCGCTGCCGCCTCTGGACGACGCCGACCTCCGCGCCCTCGTCCTGGAGCGCACGACCGGCTGGGCGCCCCCGCTGCGTGACCTGGTCGCGGGCTCCGACCCGTCCTCGGTCAACGCCCTCCGGATCAGGAGCGCCACCCCGGTCAAGCCGTGGCCGACGAGCCGGGTGACGCTGCTCGGCGACGCGATCCACAACATGACCCCGATGGCGGGCGTGGGCGCCAACACGGCTCTGCGCGACGCTGACCTGCTGCGCCGCAAGCTGACCGAGGTCACCGCGGGCCGGGCCGATTTGCTGCCGGCCCTGCACGACTACGAGCAAGAGATGATCAACTACGGCTTCGCCGCGGTACGCCTATCGCTGCGCAACGCCCGCCAGGGCGCCTCGACCAGCCGCCTCGCCCGCACCGCCTTCCGCACGACCTTGCGCACGATCAGCGCCGTCCCACCGTTCCGCCGCCGCATGGCCGCCCAGTTCGGCCAGTGATCGTCGGCCGCACGGCCGCCGCTCCGCCCCTGACACCGCCCCCGCACGGCCGCCACTCCCCTCCCCCGCGGTGGTCGCTCCAGCCCGCACGGCCGCCCACTTCGGCGCGTGACCCGCGTGCGATGCTGAGCCCATGACGTCCTGGCGAGAGACCATCTCCGAAGAAGCCCAGAACGACCTGGACTCGCTGCTCAACGCGGCCCTGACGCTCGCCGAGCAGACCCTGGTCAAGTACGGCGAGTTCTTCCCGTACGGCGCGGGCGTCACCACGGACGGTCAGACCGCGCTGGTGGCCACCGACCCGGACCTCGGCGACCGCCCGGCGTCCGACGAGGTGCTCGCCATGCTCTACGACAGGGCACGGGCCCAGTCCGAGGACTGGCGCGCGATGGCGATCGTCGCCACCGTGACCATCCCGGAGGGTGACGCGGTGCGCGTCGAGCTCGAACACCGCGAGGGCGCGGCGCTCCTGGTGCTCATGCCGTTCAGCATCGACCCGGAGACCCGCGAGGTGACGACCGGCGACTTGAGCGCGGGCGCCGCCGAGCCGCGCGTCTGGTGACCGCGGCCAGGTCGCGTCCCGGGCCGGCCGGCGCTACGGCGTGGCTGATCCCCTAGACACGACCTACTCCTCGCGCATGCCGTTGCGCACGGCCTGCCTTGACAGCCGGGACTCGCGGTTGCATGGTTAGTCACACATGTAGCTAACCAGTTGGGCGGCTAAGCCAACGATGGACGACGACCGACCGATCTTCCTTCAGATCGCTGAGTTGATCGAGAACTCGATCATCGACGGGTCGCTGGTGGAGGAGGCTCAGGTCCCGTCCACCAACGAGCTCGCCGCCTTTCACCGGATCAACCCGGCCACCGCGGCCAAGGGCGTCAACCAGCTCGTGTCGGAGGGAACGCTCTACAAGCGACGCGGCATCGGCATGTTCGTCGCCGGTGGCGCCCGGGCCAGGCTGCGCGAACGGCGGCGGGAACGGTTCACCGAACAGTACGTGGAACCCCTGCTCGCCGAGGCGCGCAAGCTCGGCATCGGCCACGACGAGCTGATGAAGATGATCGATTCATTCGATGCGGTTGTCGGGAGGGACCTCAGATGACGGCTGTGGTAACCGCACACGGGGTGACCAAGCGGTTTGGTGACGTCACGGCGCTCGACGACGTGAGCTTCGCGCTGGCCGAGCACACCATCTACGGCCTGCTCGGGCGCAACGGGGCGGGCAAGACCACCCTGATGCAGATCCTCACCGGACAGGCGTTCGCATCGTCGGGGAACGTGTCGGTCTTCGACGCGCCACCGGTGGAGAACCCGGCCGTCCTGTCGAAGGTCTGTTTCGTCCGGGAGAGTCAGCGCTACCCCCACTTCTACACCGTGCGCCACGTCTTTCACACCGCACGCCGGCTGTTTGCGAACTGGGACGACACGTTCGCGCACGGCCTCGCCGCGGACTTCCAGCTACCGGCCGGGCGACTGGTCCGCAGGCTCTCGCGGGGCATGCTGTCGGCCCTCGGCGTGACCGTCGGGCTGGCCGCGCGGGCGCCCCTGACGTTCTTCGACGAGCCGTACCTCGGGCTCGACCCCGCCGCCCGGCAACTTTTCTACGACCGCCTGCTCGCCGACTACGCCGAACATCCCCGCACCGTGGTCCTGTCCACTCACCTCATCGACGAGGTGAGCGATCTGATCGAGCGGGTGCTGCTCCTCGACCGCGGCCGGCTGCTGCTCGATGACGACGCCGACGACCTGCGCGGGCGGGCGGTGACGGCCACCGGACGGGCGGAGGCGGTGGACGGGTTCGCCACCGGACGCACCGAGCTGCACCGCGAGCGGATGAGCGGCCTGGTCCGGTCGACCATCCTCGATGGGCTCGGACCGCACGCGAGGACGCTCGCGCAGGCTCTGAACGTCGAGCTGGAGCCGCTGTCGTTGCAGCAACTCGTGGTCCGCCTGACCGCACCGCCGACGACAACGGCGCCGGCGGACCGGGAGGTCGCCCGATGAACCGCCTCCGTCAGGTGGCCCACCTCCAGATGCCGGCCTGGTCGTACATCGCGGGCTGGACGTGGAGCATGACGGCCGTCGCGTTCGGCATCAACCTGTTGAGCGTCATCGCGAACCACGACCCGGGCGACGGCGTGACGACCACCGGCGGCCTGGCCAGCGTGTACGGCGTCGCGATCGGGATGGCCACCGTCTCGGTCACCCAGATCTTCCCGTACGCGCTGGGCATGAGCGTGACCCGCCGGGAGTTCTACCTGGTCTGGTCGCTGCTCGCGGTCGTCCAGTCGGTGGTCTACGCGCTGGTGCTCTGCCTGCTGCGCGCCGTGGAACAGGCCACCGGCTACTGGGGGGTGGGGATGCGCTACTTCGGCCTGCCGTTCATGGATGACGCCAACCCGGTGCTGCTCCTGCTCGGGTACGCGGTACCCATGCTGGTCGTGATCCACCTCGGGATCCTGTTCGCCACGGTGCACCTGCGCTGGGGCACCACCGGCGTCTTCGCCGGCCTCACCCTGGCCTTCACAGCGCTCGGGCTGGCCGCCGCGCTGATCACGTGGACCCGGCAATGGCACGTGATCGGCCGCTGGTTGCTCGACCAGTCCCCCACTGCGCTGCTCGCCGGCTGGCCGGTCCTGGTGGCCGCCGCGTTCGCGGCCGGCGGATACCTGCTCATCCGCCGTGCCACGGCGTAGGCGCGGCGGGCACTCGGCCGCCCCGGACCACGCGAACGCAGTCATCCGCCGTGATGGGCCGCCAGATTGTCAGCCCTGTCCGCCCGCGTCCTTGGGAGAGCCGCAATGACGAGCAACAACACGCCCCAGCCCGCCGCAGGTCTCGGGATCTGGGAAAATCTCGGGATCTGGATCGCATTCGGCTCTCTTGCCGGCGTCGTCGTCGGGGTCTTCTTTGACAACGTCGGTATCGGTGTCGCGCTAGGTTCGGGTCTGGGTGCGAGTCTGGGCATTGTCGCCTGGGCCGTCTTCATCGCGCCGCGAAGGAATGCCCGCGGCGACTCCTGAACTTCGCGCCCGAGCATGGGCAACGGGGTCGTCGGCGGCCGCGCCCCCTAAGTCCTGTCTCGTGGATCACCCAAGTGCGAGGCGGGGTCCAGAGGGTGGCTGACAACGACCGAAAACCGCCCGAATACCGGTGTTGTATTTGGGTGGTTTTCGGGCGCTGTCAGGCGCGCTCTGGACCCCTCCGCAGCCCTGGGTGATCCACGAGACAGGACTTAGGCGCGGGGCGGGGCGGTCGAGTCGCGCACGACGAGCTCGACCGCGAGCTCGATGTGCAGGGCGTGGACCTCGTGGCCGGCGATCAGGCGCATGAGGATGTCCACCGCGATGCGGCCCATCTCGGAGAGCGGCTGACGGACCGTGGTCAGCGCCGGCCGGACCGCACGGCTCAGGTCGATGTCGTCGAAGCCCGCCACCGACAGGTCCCCGGGCACGCTCAGCCCGAGGCTCCACGCCGCTTCCATGATGCCGACCGCGACCTTGTCGTTGAAGCCGATCATCGCGGTCGGCCGGTCCGGCAGGGCGAGCAGGCGCAACGCCGCCCGGTAACCGTCCTCGGTGGTCGGGTGGTCGCTGCGGACCAGGGCGGGGTCGGCGATCATGCCGGCCCGGGCCAGGGCGGCGGTGTGCCCGTCGCGGCGGGCGGCGCCGGCCAGCCACTCGTCGGGGCCGCCGATCACCCCGATCCGGCGGTGGCCCAGCTCGGTCAGGTGCGATGTCAGGTGGCGGGCGCCGGTGGTGTGCGCGGCCGAGACCGCGGCGATGTCGGGTGGCGGCTGGGTGCGCGGGTCGACGACGACGAACGGGAAACCGTTGCGGCGCAACGCGACCAGCTCGTCGCCGGACTCGGGCGGGAGGATCAGCAGCGCGCCGGAGACGTCGCGGCGGGACGGCAGGCCGGGCAGCACCGATTTCTCCTGGGCCAGTTCGCCGGCGTCCAGCAGGCAGCGCACGTCGTCGCGGTTCAGCGTCTCGGCCACCGAGGAGACGATCGCGCCGAAGTAGTCGGTCAGCACGTACGGACAGCGGACCAGGACGGGCGCGGCGATGGCCGGGCCGGGCAGCTGGGTGCCGCGCCGCTCGTACGCCTGGCGGACCAGGTCGCGGGTGTGGTCCGCGACGTTCGGGTGGCCGTTCATCACCCGGGAGACGGTGGCGATGGACACGCCCGTCTCGGCGGCGATGTCGCGGACCGAAGCGCGACGGCTAGCCATTTGTTACATCGATCTGTTTCACGATCTCACCATACTCCACAAGGTTAATTAAGAACCTTGACGAATCCACGTGCGCAGATGTCTCATGTTCACAGGCATCACGTAACACGTTTGTTACATGCTGTTTCATCCCCACGGAGGTGCCCCTTGAAGCGCCACATCCTCGCCGCGGCACTACTCGCCGCCGGCCTCCTCGCGGTCCCGTCCCCGGCCGAGGCAGCGACCTCGGCCAACGTCTGGCTCACCACCGGAGATCGAGCCAACCTGCTCACCCAGAAGCCCGCCGTGAACTTCGGCTCCGGCGGCAGCGGTCCGGTGATCACCGTCAACCCGAACACGACGTACCAGTCGATGGTCGGTTTCGGCGCCTCGTTCACCGACGCCGCGGCGTGGAACGTCTTCAACTCGCCGCAGCGCAACACCATCATGAACGCGCTGTTCAGCCCGTCCGGCGGCATCGGGATGAGCTGGCTGCGGCAGCCGCTCGGCGCGACCGACTTCTCCCGGTCGTTCTACACCTACGACGACGGCGCGGCCGACCCCAGCCTGTCGCGGTTCTCGATCGCGCACGACCAGGCGTACATCCTGCCCCTGGTCCAGCAGGCACGGAGCCTGAACCCGCAGCTGTCCGTGATGGTCACGCCGTGGAGCGCCCCGGCCTGGATGAAGACCAACAACAACCTGGTCGGCGGCTCGCTGGCGAACGACCGGATCCCGGTGTACGCGGACTACCTGGTCAGATCGGTGCAGGCGTACCAGTCGGCGGGCGTGCCCGTCGCGTACCTGAGTGTGCAGAACGAGCCGAACTTCTCCCCGCCGGGCTACCCGGGCATGCTGATGCCCGCGTCCCAGCAGGTGTCGATCATCAACAACCTCGGCCCCAAGCTCCGCAACGCCGGGATCACGACCAAGATCCTCGGGTACGACCACAACTGGGACGACACGACGTACCCGCAGACCGTCAACAACCAGGCGAGCGGCAACGTCGTCGGGTCGGCGTGGCACTGCTACGGCGGGAACCCGAGCGGGCAGTCGACCGTACGCAACGCCCAGCCGAGCAAGGAGATCTTCTTCACCGAGTGCTCGGGCACCGAGTCCGGCAACACGTTCGCGGACTCGCTGCGCTGGCAGGGCCGCAACCTCGCGGTCGGCACCACGCGCAACTGGGCGCGTACCGTCACCACCTGGAACATGGCGCTGGACGGCAACCACGGCCCGGTCATCGGCAGCTGCGGCAACTGCATGGGCGTGGTCACCACCAACGGCGGCGGCGTCACCTACAACGCCGAGTACTACGTGCTCGGCCACCTGAGCAAGTTCGTCAAGCCCGGCGCGGTGCGGATCGACTCCACCGGATTCGGCGAGGGCGGCATCGAGAACGTCGCCTTCAAGAACCCCGACGGCAGCATCGCGCTGGTCGCCGTCAACACCGGCGGCACCCAGAACTTCCAGGTCTCGTACGGCGGCCAGTCGTTCGGCTACCAGCTGGCGGGCGGCGCGATGGCCACCTTCACCTGGCCCGGCGACGGCGGCACCACCCCGCCGCCGGACGGCCGCACCGGCGCGATCTCCGGCCTGGGCGGCAAATGCCTGGACGTGACCGACGGCTCGACCACGAACGGCAACCTGCCCCAGCTGTGGTCCTGCTCGGCGGGCCCCAACCAGACCTGGACCTTGGGTACGGACGGTACGGTCCGCGCCCTGGGCAAGTGCCTGGACGTCAAGGACAACGGCACCGCCGACGGCGCCCAGGTCCAGCTGTGGGACTGCTTCGCCGGCGCCAACCAGCGCTGGACGGCCACCAACGGCAACCTGGTCAACGCCGGCGCCGGCAAATGCCTCGACGTGATCGGCAACAACACGGCCAACGGTGCGAAGCTGCAGATCTGGTCCTGCACGGGCGCCGCCAACCAGAAGTGGACCGTCCCCAGCTAAATCCCCACAGTGGACTCCCGCCCGGCGACCCCGGGCGGGAGTTCCCTAGGATGCCGCGGTGATTCCGCGCCGCACCCTTGCCGCCCTGCTGCTCCTGCCGCTCGCCGCATGCAGCACACCGAACCCGTCTCCCGCCCCGTCCTCCTCGCCCAGCGCACCCTTCGATCCGGTGAAGACCATGGCCGCCGCGGCCTCGGGCATCGAGGCGGGCGTCTACGGCTACTACGTGGACGCGCCCGACGGCAGCACCTCGCATGTCCTGGTCCACGCGCCGAGCAGGAGCGCCGACTTCCAGATCTCCGTCAAGGACGACGACGACACGTTCCCTGTCCAGATCCGGGTCGCCGCCGGCAGCAACTTCATCAAGATCCGCTTCACCAAGGCCATGCTGCGCGGCCAGTCCGGCGAGGCGAAGGAAGTCTTCAGCGGCAAACACTGGTACCGCCTCGGTGTCAAGGATGCCGGGCTCAGCGACTACATCGTCTACCCGGAGAACCCCGATCCCCTGGGCATGAAGCGGCTTCTCGCCGGCGTCACCGCGGCGACGGGCGACGCCGAGACGATCAAGGGCAAGATCGACGGTACGAAGCTGGGCACGGAGGACCCGCTGATCGGGCGGAAGACGTTCCGGAGCATGATCAGCGGCTACGCGATCCCGTTCACCGCCGTCCTGGACGACCAGGGACGCATCCTCAAGCTGATCGTCGACATTCCGGCGAGCCTGGAGCACAAGGCCGGCCGGTGGGTGTTCACCTTCGACGAGTACGGGACCGTCAAGCCGCAGCCGGCACTCTCCGGGCCCGATGTCCGAAAGGCGTCGCCGAGTTTCCAGCGCTTCCTGTTGGAGCTGTAGGCGGGCTCAGGTGAGGGCGACGAAGGAGAAGCGGGCCACCTCGGGTGCCCACTCGGCGAAGCGGTGGCTGGGCGCATTGCCGTAGCGCGGGTTCGCCTCCAGCCAGCGGCGGATCGGGTCGAGGCCCGGCTCCGGCACCTCGGCGAGCAAGGCGGCCATCGTGGCGTACGGTCGATCCGTACGCAGAGCCTTGATCAGCACCGCGGCAGCGGGCTGGCCGGTCACCACCGCGAGCAGGAACGCGACCACCTCGTGGTCGCCGATCCCGCCGCGGGCATGGTGGAACTCCGCCGGGTCCTTCGTCCGGGCCTTGAGGATCTGGTACGTGTTGACGAAACGTTTGACGGTGCGCGGTGTGCGGACCACCAGCGGCGCCACCGCGGACAGGGCGGCCGCCTCGTCGCCGGTCGTCTCCAGCAGCCGCGCCGGAAATCTGGTCCGTGTCATCCGGGCGGGGCGCCGCTGCGGTGCCTTCGAGGTCTCGACCGGCCGCACCGGAGCTGCGACAGCCGGCACGGCCGGGACAGGCGCGGACGGAGGCTCGGCGTAACTGCCGGTCAGGCCGGTGATCATCTGCCGGACCAGGCCCTCGGTGAGCGGTGTCAGCCGTACCGGAATCTGGATGATCTTCTCCAGGTAGTCGGCGGGTTCGGCCGAGCCGGAGTCGCCGAGCAACTGGTGGTAACGGATCTTCAGAGACTGTTCCAGCCAGCGGGTGTCGACGGCCAGCACCACCACGAACATCTCGAAGCTGAACAGCAGGTGCACCGCCTCGAGCACCTCGACCACCTTCTCGGCCGGGCAGCGGTCCAGGTCGTCGATGGCCAGTACGACCCGGCGCCGACCCTGCACGAAACCCTTGTCGATCCCCTGGAACAGCTTTCGGGTGCGGGTGACCAGGCTGAGCTGCTCGCGGTACTCGGTGACCTCGGCGGCCTGCCGCAGGACCATCTCGAGTGGGTCGGCCTCGGCCTGTTTCCGCAGCTCGGCCTGCTCGGCCTTGAGCCGTTCGGTGTTCGCCTCGGCCACGCGGACGCCCCGCTCGGCCTCCTCCCGCTCCGCCTCAGCCGCCCGCGCCAGCCGTCCGGCGGCCCGCAGGTCGAGGGCGCCGGCCGCGTTCCGACCGGCCGCGGCCGCCTGCACGGCCTGGTCGTGGGCGGACTTCACCTGCGCCACGACACCGGCCGCCGCGGCCAGCCCGGCCACGATGGCGGGCCACACGCCAACACCGGCGACGACGGTGACGACCACACCGGCCGCGACCACCGCGACGGCGCCCACGAGGGTGAGACGCTGCCGGGTGCGACGTGACTTCGCCGCCCGCTCGGCCCGGGCGGCATCCTCGAGCACCGACCGGCGGCGATCCTCCTCCGCCTCCGCGGCGCCGACCTGCTGTTCGGCCCGGGCCACGTGCGGCATCTCGTCGACCACGTCAGGCCGCGAGGTGATCCGGCGGAGAACCTGGTCGACCAGGCTGGCCCACAGGTTCGTCTCGGCGTAGTGCCAGGCGTTGAACTCGACCACCTGGACCTCGTTCAGGTAGCCCTCGACGCCGGCGAACTGGTCCAGCGCCCCGAGCAGCCGCCGCAGCACGAACGTCTTGCCGGAACCCCACTCGCCGAACAGGCCGATCGCCAGCGGCGGCCGGAGCTTCTCCGAGGCGATCAGCGCGGCGAGGGCCTGCGCGTCCCGTTCGGCTTCGAGCAGGTCGCCGCTGTCCCGGGAGTCCGGCTCGTACCCGGCGATGCTCTGCGCGACCGGCCGCGTCTTGCCCACCGGCCACACCGACACGGTCGACCCGCACGCGGTGGCCAGGAAGTGGCCGTCCCGGTTCGCCGCGAGCACGTCGATCGGCTCGTGTTCGTCGATGACCGCGATCGTTTCCCGGCCGGGCTCGGTGATGATGACGGCGCTGCCGTCCGACGCCGCGAGCGCTACGTGCCGCCCGACCGACATCAGGACACAGCGGCCGCGCGGCCGCGGCATTCGAGCGACGATCGCCGGGATTGTGCCGTCCGCGGACAGGTCATCGGTCAGCGTGCTGATGAGGACCGCCTCGTCGTCGACCTCGATCAACGCCCGGCGTCCCGAACCCTCGGCGGCGAGCACGGCGACGGCCCCGGGAACGAGCAACTCGACCGGCTGCGTCGAGCCCCACCACCGGGCCGCGCCGCTCTCCCCGATCAGCCATGCCGGAAACCCACCGGCCAGGAGCCCACTCCTCATGCCCGGGACGCGGCCCTCCACCGCGCCGGTGTCGACCCGGACGATGTCGGCGTCGTCGCCGTCGAAGCGGAGGGCGAGGATGCCGTCGCGGTCCCATCCGAGGTGGACGACCTCGCCGTCCACGCTGCCGACGCGGCGGGTCCTCCCGTCCGCGCCGACGTCGTACACCACGGTGCCGACGAGGGCCGCGATCCGGTCGACGCGCGGCCCGAACGCCAGAGCGGTGATCGGGCCGGACAGCTCCGCCGACCACTCGGCGGGCGCACCGAGCGCGCTGGCGAGCAGTGGCCGGTCCTCGGCGAGCCGCCGGCCCGCGTCGCTGAGCTGGTCCCAAGCAGAACCGGCACCCAGCCTGAGCACGTATCCGGATCTCAGCAGCAGCCAGTCGAGATCGTCATCCAGGGCGAGCCCCAGCACCAGGTGGTGCACGTCCAGCCGAGGCGCCGACCAGCGTTGCCGCACCACCGCGAGGTGGCCGTCGAGGTCACGGACCGGTCCCGCGTCGTCGAGATCGGGCAGTCCGTCGGCCGCCGCGATCACCGCCCCGGCGCGCAGCGGCCCGGCGTCGGCCAGCGTCGCCAGAAACGCGGTGAGCGCGCCGCTGTAGGGCCGGCTCTCCGGCGGACTCAGCCGGTCGGCGAGGTCGTCGGTCAGCACGTGCACCCGCAGCGTGGCATCCGGATCGGCAGTCTTGGCGAAACCGCTGGTCAGCACCCGGAACGACTCTTCCGGCTCGAGACCGCCGGCCCCGGTACCGAGCAGCGGCACCGCGACCACCGAGCCGGCCGTGGCGGCCTGCTTCCCGATCTCCTCCGCGGTCTGCGCCAGAACCCTGTCCTGATTGAGCCGCGACCTCGGCTCCGCGGCCATGGCGAACAGCAGAATCCGACCGTCCTGCGCGGTGACCGGCGCCAGGGAGCCCGGAACGTACTCGCGGACCTCCGGCGGCCGTACGCCGAGTGCCCAGACCCGGTCGCGCACACGCGCGGATATCGAGCCGTCGACACCGCACGGGACGACGAGCATCGGCGCGTCGCTGTCGAAAAGGTCCCCCACCACGATCTCGACCCGGCTCATCCGACCACCGTGACAGGTGAGCGGCCTTCCGACCAGGCTCCCGCGGCTGATCCGACATCCCCCGGGAGGCCACCATGGTGCGCCGCCCGACCGCCCCCACAGTGGACGTCCGCCGGGCGACCCCGCTCGGGCGTACCCTAAGACGACGATGAAGGCGCTCCGCTGGACGGAAGCTCCGTCAGCACGGGCAACGGGTTGGTCGCGCGCATGGCCTTCACCGGCCTGCCCACGGGCGCCGGGACGAAGATCCCGTACAACGTGAAGCTGGACGCCGAGGGCCGGGCCGCCGCGATCGTCTGGGAGATGCCGGCAGTGCCGGACTCCCCGGCCGGGGAATGGACCATGACCTTCGAGTACGGCAGCCCCGAGACGGCGGCGAAGCCATCCGCCAAGGAGCTCCGGCCGATCACCGACATCGTCTACACCCAGCTCAACACATGAGGGGCTCACCATGATGCGGCGGCCGTTCGCCGCTGCTCTCGCCGCCCTGCTCGGCTTCGCCACGGCCGCCTGTGGGACGGAGAAGCCAGCGGTCGCGCCGGCGCCCTAGACGCGGCCGCCGGAGGGGTCGCCGGCCAGGCGCTGGGCGATGTAGATCGGGACGATCGACAGCAGGACCAGGACCGTGGCGACCACGTTGACCACCGGGGCCTGGTTGGGGCGGAAGAGGTTGTCGAGGATCCAGATCGGCAGGGTCGTGGTGCCCTGACCGGCGGTGAAGCGGGTGACGATGATCTCGTCGAAGCTCAGCGCGAACGCCAGCAGGCCGCCCGCCAGCAGGGCCGAGCGCATGGCCGGGAAGGTCACCCGCCAGAACGTGGTGAAGCTGTCGGCGCCCAGGTCCATCGACGCCTCCTCGAGGTCGCCGCCCATCCGGCGGAGCCGGGCGATCACGTTGTTGAAGACCACCACGATGCAGAAGGTGGCGTGCGCGACCACCAGCGTCCACAGCGACAGCGGGACGCCGAGGACGGTGCGGAAGGCGTTGTTCAGCGCGATGCCGGTGACGATGCCGGGCAGGGCGATCGGCAGGATCACCAGCAGCGACACCGCGTCCCGGCCGAAGAATCTGTAGCGCTGCAACGACATCGCGGCCAGGGTGCCGAGGATCAGCGCGAGCACGGTGGCGAGCAGGCCGACCACGACCGACGTCCGCAGGGCGTCGAGCGCACCGGCGTTGTGTGCCGCCCGCGACCACCAGCCGAGCGTGAAGCCGGACGGCGGCCAGCCGAACGCGCGGTCGGCGTTCACCGAGTTGATCAGCACCACGATCAGCGGGACGTAGAGCACGGCCAGGACCACGCCGGTGGCGATCCGCAGCCCGACCCGCATGCCCTTGGTGAGGAACATCAGAGGTGCTCCAACGCGCCGGCGCGACGGGACAGGGACAAATACACGATCATGACGACCACGGGTACGAGTCCGACGGCGGCCGCCAAGGGCTGGTTGCTGGCGGCGCCGATGTTGTCGTAGACCAGGTTGCCGAGGAACTGCTTGGTGCCTCCGACGATCTCCACGGCCACGTAGTCGCCGAGGGTCAGCGAGAACGTGAAGATCGAACCGGCGACCACGGCCGGGAAGACCATCGGCAGGACCACGGTGCGCAGGATGCGCCCGGGCCGGGCCCCGAGGTCACCGGCCGCCTCCAGCAGCGAACCGGGCAGGCGGTCCAGGCCCGCGAAGATCGGCAGGACCATGTACGGGAACCAGAGGTACGCCAGCGTGCACACGGTGGCCGTCAGCCCGTACCCCGGCGAAGTGATGCCGAACGGCGCGCCCAGCCAGTCGATCAGGCCGCCGCCGCCGAACATGCTGCGCCACGCGTACGCCTTGACCAGGTAGGACGCCCACAACGGCAACAGGATGGCGGCCACCAGCAGCGGGCGCCAGCGTGGCGACGCCACCTTGGCCATGAAGAACGCCACCGGCAGGGCGAGCGCCGCGTCGATCAGGGTGACCAGCACGGCCACCCCGATCGTGCGGAACGTGACGGCTCGGTAGACCGGGTCGGTGAGCACGATCCGGATGTTGTCCAGCGTCCAGACGCGTTCGATCTGGCCGGTGAACGCGTTGGTGCTCCACAGTGCGGTGATCAGCAGCGCCGCCAGCGCCCCGATGTACGCCAGCCCGAGCCAGAGCAGCGGCGCGCTCAGCAGCAGCGCGAGCCGCGCCCGGGGCGTGCGGGTGAGCCAGCTCGAGAGGCGGGAGCGTGCTGACACCGTACGCATAGGAGGTCTCAGCCCTTGATCTCGGTCCAGGCCCGGGTCCATGCGGCGTAGTCGGTGCACCGGACATCCGTGCGGCCGTCGAGACATTGCGGGACCGGTGTGCTCCAGTACCAGATCTTCTCGGCGTAGCTCGCGTCGCCGGCGTGGTACGTCTCGCAGAACGACTTGTCGGCGGTCAGCGCGCACGCCTTCTGGTTGGCCGGCGCCTCACCGAAGTACTCGGCGACCTGCGCGTTGGCCTGCGGGCTGACGATCCAGTTGAGCCACTGGTAGGCGCAGTTCGGGTGCTTGCCCTTCGCCGCCACCATCCAGGTGTCCGACCAGCCGGTCGCGCCCTCCTCCGGCAGGATCGCCTCGACCGGCGCCTTCTCGGCCTTCGCCGTGTTCACGATGACCTGCCAGGTGGTGCCGATGACCGAGTTGCCGCTCTTGAAGGACTGCACCTCCTTGAGGTAGTCCGACCAGTACTCGCTGACGTTCGGCTTCTGCGTCTTGAGCAGGTCGACGGCCGCCCCGAGCTGCTTCTCGTCGAGCGCGTACGGATTCTTGATGCCCAGGTCCGGCTTGGTCTTCATCAGGAACAGCGCGGCGTCGGCGATGTAGATCGGCGAGTCGTACGCGGTGACCTTGCCCTGGTACTTGCCGGCGTCGGTGAAGACGGCCGCCCACGAGGTCGGCGCCGGTTTGACCACGTCGGTGCGGTACATCAGCAGGTTGGCGCCCCAGCCGTGCGGCACGCCGTACATCTGGCCGCCGACCGAGTTCCACGGCCGGTCCTTGAGGAACGCGGTGACGTCGCCGTAGTTGGGCACCAGGCCGGTGTTGACCGGTGCGACGTCACCGGCCGCGATGAGCCGCAGCGAGGCGTCGCCGGAGGCGGAGATGACGTCGTAGTCACCGGTCTTCATCAGCGTCACGGCCTCGTCCGAGGTGCCGAACGTCTTGATCGTCGCCTGGCAGCCGGTCTGCTTCTCGAACGGCGTGACCCAGTCGGTCTTCGGGTCGTTGGAGCCGTCCTCGGCGTACCCGGGCCAGGCCAGGATCGACACCGCGCCCTCGCCGGGGCCGAGCTTGTCGTGCATGGGCAGCTTGGGGGCGGTGAAGCCCTGGGAATTCTCAGTGGGGGATTCCGAGGTGGTGCCGCACGCGGTCAACATCGCGACGACGGCTATCGCCAGAATCTTGCGCATGACTCACTCCAGGGGGACGGCGTCTTCGGGGCGGATGGTGATCTGGACGCGGTCGCCGCGCTGCCGCACGCTGCCCGCGTTGGGCTCGCTGGCGGTGATGCGGTGGCCGGAGGAGAGGTCGATGAGGTATTTGGTGGTCGCGCCCAGGTAGACGACCTCGGCGATGGTTCCGGTTCTGTGTCGCTCGTCTCTGGCCGAGGCCTCGCCGGCCGGAGTAAGACGGATCCGTTCAGGACGGATCATGAAGGTCCCGCTTCGGCCGAGCACGCCCTCGGACGCGGAACGGTCGAGCACAGTGGACGTTCCGACGAAACCGGCCACGAACTCGGTCTGCGGCTGCTCGTAGACGGCCGTCGGGGTGCCGATCTGGGCGATCCGGCCGTGGTCGAAAACCGCGATCCGGTCACTCATCGTCAGCGCCTCCTCCTGGTCGTGGGTGACGAAGACGAAGGTGATGCCGGCGTCGCGCTGCAGCTGCTTGAGCTCGACCTGCATCTGCTGCCGCAGCTTGAGATCCAGCGCGCCGAGCGGTTCGTCGAGCAGCAGCACCCGCGGCTTGACGACCAGCGCGCGGGCCAGCGCGACCCGTTGCCGCTGCCCGCCGGAGAGCTGGGTGGGCCGCCGGTCGGCGAACGCCTCCATCCGCACGGAGGCCAGGGCCGCGGTGGCGAGCTCGCGTCGTTCGGTCCGGCCCTTTCCGCGTACGGCCAGGCCGTACTCGACGTTCTGCCGGACTGTGAGATGCGGGAAGAGCGCGTAGTCCTGGAACACAGTGGTCACGTCCCGCTGGAACGGGGCGGACCGGGTGACGTCGGCGCCGGCCAGCTCGACGGCGCCGGCGGTGGGCTGTTCGAACCCGGCGATCATCCGGAGCACGGTGGTCTTGCCGGACCCGGACGGGCCGAGCATCGCGAAGAACTCACCGTCGGCGATCTCCAGGTCGATGCCGTCCACGGCGGTGACCGGCCCGAACGACTTGCGCAGACCGGCGAGCCTGATCGCGGGAACAGTGTCCACGAGCGAAAACATATGGCTTCATATTTATTAATACAAGGTCGGTTCCGTTACGGGGAGGGACGATGCCGAGCCTGGCTCACCGTGCCTTCTTCGCGCCGATCACCCAGCCCGGGCGGGCCGAGGCACAGTTCCACCCGGAGGTCGCGGCGGCCACCCGGTCCGCCCGGATGACCCAGGAGGAACTGCGGCTGCAGGCCGAGTTCGGGCCACTGCTGTGGCTGTCGATGGCCACCGAGGACGGCCGGGAACGCTCCGAGGCCGACCACGCCGCCATCGTCGACGCGATCGAGGCCGGCGACGCCGCACGGGCCCGGCACTTGACAGCGGATCACGTCGGGCGTGCGATCGACTCGGTGGTCCGTGTCCGCCTGGAGTCCCGGACAGCCTGATCACCGGCACCCGGCCGAGGCTCGCGCGGCCTTGCCACACTCGACGGCGTGCGATGGTACCGAGAACCCCTCGCCACGCTGCTCTACCTCATCGGCGGCGCGGCCCTTCTCGTCGTCGGGGGCCTGGTCACCACGCTGATCGACAAGTGCCTGCGGCGGCTGCCGCCCGGGCGGACGGCGTGCCTGCTCGGGCAGCACCGGCGGGCCGGCCGATACCCGGGCGCCGGCTCCTGCACCTATGAGACCTCGTGCACGGTCTGCGGCCGAGTGCTGCGAACCGCCGTGATCCACGAGCACGACGAGAGCGGCGAGAAGAACGCCGGCTGCGTCCGGATGGACGTCTGCCGCCGCTGCGGCGATCGGAGGCCGACGGTCGTGCACCGGGTCCACATCAAGCTCGGCGAGGATCTGACCGACGAGGAACGCGCCAAACTCCCGTCGTGGCGGACCGTCACCCCGTGCGGTCACATCGAGATCTGCGACGACTGCGGCAACCACGACGTCGGCTTGTCGGAGACCCACGACCCGCCGTACCCGAAATTCGGCGACCCGTGCCGCCGGTGCGGCCACTGGGACGACGACGGCGACTGACCATGGGAATCGGGCAACTGCTGAGGCGTCGCCGGCACACCGGCAGGCCGTGGCCGCGCGGCTTCCGACGGCTGTGCCGCCGGGTCGGTCACACGTCCGTGCCGCGGATCCGCATCGGCGCGCGTCCCGGCCCCGGCCCGGTCTTCGAGGCGAGCTCGCATCCCTGTCGTTTCGTCATCCGGTGCACGACGTGCGGCGAGACCGCGGACAGCGGCGAACGGCACGAT
The DNA here is from genome assembly GCF_030269485.1 of Actinoplanes sp. NBRC 103695. GTDB lineage: Bacteria > Actinomycetota > Actinomycetes > Mycobacteriales > Micromonosporaceae > Actinoplanes. Next base: position 50,430 of record NZ_BSTL01000013.1, read on the forward strand.
CCCGGTCCGCGGACCAGGGCCGGCGACCCGTGCGTGCTGGTCGCGATCTGCCGGCGGTGCGGCCACGAGGACCGGCTGATCCGGCACCGGATCCGTACGGTGATCGGCGTGGACCACCCGTGTGACGCGGAGGAGGTCTGCGACGATTGCGATCACCGCAGACTCCTCCCCGGCCGGGAGCACGACCCCGACCCGGACGACTGGCGCGGCGCCTGCCGCCGCTGCGGCGACTGGGACGACATCGGCGATTAGTCGTGTTTCAAAACCCGGCCAGGCGCGCTTTGAAACACGACTTAGATGTTCAACGGCGTCGCGGACCCGCGGTTCACCGGGACGGAAGAGTTCGTATTCGCCGCACAGAGGACGATGAGCGTACGACTCTTCTGCTGGTTTCGTCCGGTAGGTGCGCGTTAGCTTCGGCCGCATGTGGACACCGAGTAACGGGCGGGCCGTGGTTGTCGGCGCCTCGCTGGCAGGGCTGCTCGCCGCCCGGGCGCTGCACGAGTCGTTCGAAGAGGTCGTCGTGCTCGACCGCGACGTGCTGCCGCAGCGCCCGGAGACGCGGCGCGGCGTGCCGCAGAGCGGCCAGGTGCACGGGCTGCTCGCGCGCGGCCGGCAGGAGATGGACAAGCTGTTCGAGGGGCTCAGCCCGGAGCTGATCGGCCTGAGCGCGCCGACCTGCGACGTGCAGGACGAGATGGAGTGGTGGGTCGACGGCCGGCCGCTGGCCCAGGGACAGTCCGGGATGATCGGGCTGGGAGTCAGCCGGCCGCTGCTCGAGTTCGCGATCCGCCGGCGGGTGGCCGCGCTGCCCAACGTGCGGATCCGGCCCGACCATGCGGTGACCGACCTGGTGACGACGCCGACCGGCGACCGGGTCACCGGCGTCCTGGCGACCGCCGGCGGCGAGCAGATCAGGATCGACGACGTCGACCTCGTGGTGGACGCCGGCGGCCGCGGCTCACGGGCGCGGCACTGGCTGACGCGGCTCGGCTACCCGGAGGTCGAGGAGCAGCGGATCGAGACCCAGCTGACGTACGTGAGCCGTCTCTACCGCCGCGAGCCGCATCACCTCGACGGCCGGTACGGCACGGCCATCGCCGCGTACCCGGGCAAGCTGCGGGGCGGCTTCGTCCTGGCTCAGGAGAACGACACCTGGATCGCCAGCGTGAGCGGCTGGTTCGGCGCCGTCCCGCCGACCGACGACGCGGGCATGATCGAGTGGGCGGAGCAGCTGGACAGCCCGGACGTCGCGACGATCATGCGGACCGCTACCCCGATCGGCGAACCGATGAAGATGCGCTACCCGGCCAGCACCCGGTTCCGGTACGACCGGCTCGACCGCTTCCCGGCCGGCTTCCTGGTCGCCGGCGACGCCATGTGCTCGTTCAACCCGATCTACGGGCAGGGCATGACGGTGGCCGCGCTGGAGGCGAGCATCCTGGCCCGCCTGCTCAAGGACGGCGCCGACGACCTGGCCGCCCGGTTCTTCGCCGAGGCGGCCGCGGTCATCGACGTGCCGTGGACCACGGTCATGGCCAACGACCTGCGCTTCCCGGACGCGATCGGCGACCGGTCCATGCTCGACCCGGAGCGCGGCGCCTTCCTGCTCCGCCTGCGTACGGCCGCGGCCGACGACCCGGCGCTGGCCGCCGCGTTCCTCCGGGTCACCCAGCTCATCGACCCGCCGGCGACCCTGTTCGCGCCGGAGATCGCCGGCCGCGTCCCGGCCTAGAAGACCCTGACGGCGGCCTCGGCCGGCGCCTCCAGCAGCCCTTCGATCTCGTCGTCCAGGCGGACCAGGGTGATCGAGGCGCCGGCCATGTCGAGCGAGGTGCAGTACTCGTTGACGTAGCTGCGCCCCACCGTGATGCCCTGCTCGGCGAGCCGCCGGTGGGCGTGCCGGAACAGGATGTACAGCTCGCTGATCGGGGTGCCGCCCAGCCCGTTGACCATCAGGGCCACCCGGTCGCCGGACGCGTACGGCAGGTCGGGCACCACCGCGCCGAGCAGGTCGTCGACGATCTGGTCGGCCGACGCCAGCGCCCGCCGTTCGCGTCCGGGCTCGCCGTGGATGCCCACCCCGAACTCCATCTCGTCGGCGCCGAGCTCGAACAGCGGCGAGCCCTTGGCCGGCGGGGTGCACGCGGTCAGCGCCACGCCCATCGTGCGCGTGACGTCGTTGACCTTGTTGCCGATCCGCAGCAGCTCGTCCAGGTCGGCGCCCTGTTCGGAGGCGGCACCGACCGCCTTGATGACGAAGAAGTTGCCGGCCACCCCGCGGCGCCCGACGGTCCACGTGGAGTCCTGCACCGCCACGTCGTCGTTGATGGTGAGGATCTCGCAGCGCACGCCGTCCGCCTCCGCCATCTCCTTACCCATGTCGAATGCCATCCGGTCGCCGGTGTAGTTGTTCACCAGCAGCAGGACGCCCTTGTCGGAGGCGAGCAGCTTGGCGGTCTCGTACACGTAGTCCATGGGTGGCGCGGCGAACACGTCTCCGGGACAGGCGGCGTCGAGCATGCCTTTGCCGACGGCCATCACGTGCGCCGGCTCGTGCCCGGAGCCGGACCCCTGCACGATCGACACCTTGTCGGCGCGTGGTGCGTCCGTACGCATGATCAGGTTGTAGGCGGGCACGTAGGTGAGGGTGTCCGGGTTGGCGAGGGCGACGCCCTCCAGCATCTCGGGTACGAAACTCTTGGGATCGTTGACGAACTTCTTCACGACGCCGCTCCTTGCTTCTGCCAGGTCTCGCTGATGCGTTCGGCGAGGACCGCCACCGCTGTGGCGCCGGCGTCGACCGAACCCCTGCTCCGCTCGCCGGTGTACGACGCGCGTCCCCGCTTGGCGACCATGTCGCTGGTCGCGTCCGCCGCTTCCCGGGCCGCCACCGCGGCGGCCCGCATCGCCTGCTCCGCGCTCGCGCCGTCGCCGAGTTCCGACTCCAGGCGGTCCGTCAGAGGCACAAGCGCGTCCAGCAACGTCTTGTCACCGACGTCGGACTGCCCGCGTGCCTTGATGCCCTCGATCGCCGCCCTCAGCCTCGCGACCGCGTCCCCGCCGGAGGCTCCGGCCCGCATGAACGCGGTGCCCCACAGCGGCCCCGACGTTCCGCCGATCCGCGAGGCGATGACCATCCCGGTCCGCTTCAGGAACGTCCCGGTGTCGCTGCGGTCCAGGTCGTCCCAGCCGTCGAGGAGCTTCTCGAAGCCGCGGGCCAGCGAGTATCCGAAGTCGCCGTCGCCGACCACGGAGTCCAGGTCGCCGAAGTACTTCTCGTTCTCGATGGCGGTCTCGGCGATGGTCCGGACCACCCATTCCGTACGCGTCAAACTCATCGCCCCTCCAGAAGAGCGCGCAGATCGTCCAGCGTGAGGTAGTCGCCCGGGGTCGCCGCGCCGCGGTTCGCCAGCACCTCGATCGGCGGGCGGCCGGGTTCGCCCAGTTCCGACACCACCAGGGCGGCCTCGGTGAAGTCCTCGCCGCGGGTGTAGTCGTTGACCGTGACCAGGCAGCGCAGCCCGGCGCCGGTCGCGGCCAGGAGCCCGTTGCGGGAGTCCTCGACCACCAGGGTCTCCTCGGTCTTCAGGCCGAGCCGCTCGACGGCCAGCCGGTAGATCGCGGGGTCGGGCTTCTTGGCCGGCACGACGTCGCCGGCGAAGACCGGAATCCGCTCGGAGACGGCGTTGGCCAGCACGGCGCGCACCGACTCCTCGGCCGACGTCGACGCGACCGCCACCGTCCAGCCCGCGTCGAGGGCGGCGTGGATGATCCGCGCGACGCCCGGCCGCGGTGGGACGCGGCCTTCGGCCACGAGCTCCTTGAACGCCACGGTCTTGGCGCGGTGCCAGGTCACCAGCAGTTGGGTACGGTCGGCGTCACCGACCGCCGCGGCGAACGCGGGATCGTCGAACAGGCTGGCCATGCGTTCCTTGCCGCCGCCGATGGCGAGCTTCTCGCCGTACGCCTGCTCGCTCCAGTGGGCCGGCAGGCCGAACCGTTCGAAGGTCGCGTTGAAGGCCGGCAGATGGCCGTGCCGCTCGGTGTCGGCGAGCACCCCGTCGCAGTCGAAGATCAGGGCGGTCACCAGGCACGCCCCGAGCCGCCGAAGAGCCGGATGTGCCGCCGCGCCATCTCCATCACGGCCGCCCTCTGGTGCCGGAACAGCGACGGCGGATCCCACTTCTTCCGCTCCTCGGCCTCCTTCAGGAAGGCGAGGCCCGCCTGCATGAAGCTCTCCTTCAGCGCCGTCGAGATGTTCACCTTGGCGCAGCCCCGGGCGATCAGGTCGGTGAACTGCTCGTCGGACAGGCCGGTGCCGCCGTGCAGCGCCATCGGCACACCGGTCGCGGCGACCAGGTCGCTGACCCGTTGCGCGTTCAGCGTCGGCGCCTGCCGGTACTGGCCGTGTGCGTTGCCGATGGCCGGCGCGAAGCAGTCCACCCCGGTGTTCTTGATGAAGTCCACCGCCACCTCGAGCGACTGGATCGTCGACGCCTCGTCCGAACCGAGGTCGTCCTCGACGCCCTGGATCCCCTCGATCTCGCCCTCGACATGCGCTCCGGTACGCCGGGCCTCCGCCACCACCTCGGTGGTCTGCCGCAGGTTCTCGGCGACGTCCAGCTCATGCGCGTCGAACAGCACCGAGTTCCAGCCGCCGGCCAGGCAGCCGGAGATGACCGCGCGGTCCGGGCAGTGATCGAGGTGCAGGGTGACCGGCACGTCCACGCCGGCGGTCAGGGCGGTGACGATGTCGTGCAGTTGCTTGCGGCCGTACTGACGAACGGTTTTGACCGAGGTCTGCAGGATCACCGGCGCGCGTTCCTCGACGGCCGCGGCCAGCACCGCCTCGATGCTGAGATCGTTGACGACGTTGAACGCGGCGACCCCGTACCGGTCGGCGAGCGCGCGGTCCAGGATCTCCTTCAGCGGCACGACGGGCATGCGCCCAGTCAAGCCATGGTCACCTGAACACGGTATGGGGTGAATCCCCCATGGTCGCGACGACGGCGGCCGTCCGGTTGGAGGTCCCGGTCTTCCGCAGGATCGCGCCGACGTGCTTCTCCACGGTCTTCGGTGACAGGCTCAGCCGGGTCGCGATCTCGCGGTAGGTGAGGCCGTGCCGCATCAGCTCGAGCACGTCGGCCTGGCGTTCGGTGAACCCGTTCCTGGGCTCTTTCGCGGCGCTCGGCACGGCGCCGCGGCTGCGGACGATCGCCGCGGCCGCCGTCTGGGTCAGCGTCTCCAGGTCGTCGAGGTCCTGGCGGGAGAACGATCCGGTACGCGGCGCGAACGTCACGCTGACCGCGATCACATCGCCACGCCACCAGATCGGCACCGCGGCGGCCGGGCCGCGCCGCGCCGGATCGGTGCCCGCGAGGTGACCGGCACGCAGCTGGCCGTACTCCGGGATGAGCACCGGCCGGCGGCTGCCGAACGCCCGCCCGGTCGCGCCCTCGTCGAGCGGGAACGAGTCGCCGAGCCGGCAGAACAGGCCATGCTCGGCGGCCTTCACGTAGCGGCCCGCGGCGGCGTCGATCAGCGAGACACTGCCCGCCGCCGACCCGGCGAGGCGAGAGGTGTGCCGCAGCAGCCGGCCCAGCACAGGCGCCAGCCGCAGGTCGCCGTAGACGTCGGCGACAGCGTCAGCAAGCCGGAAACACACCCCTTGAACATAGGTACCGCCTGGTCAGGACGGAAGGGACGCGGCCAGCTTCTTGAGCGCGTCCACCGCGCCGCTGGTCAACGGGTCGCCGTGGCCGGGCAGGATCTGTTTGATGTCGAGGGCGGCCAGCTTCTTGATCGAGGCGGCCGCCTGCTTCCCGTCCGCGGTGTACTGCGGGTCGCTGCCGGCCAGCCCGTCGGTCGTCCGCAGGGCGTCACCGGCGACCAGCACACCGTTGGCCGGGTCGAAGACCGACACGTGCCCGGCGGTGTGCCCCGGCGTACCGATGATCCGCAGGCCGAACACCTCGTCGCCGTCCTTGACCGGGGTCAGCGCCGTCTCCGACCGGATGCCGGACACGTCGGCCTCGCCCGCGTACCAGGTGGCGGAGACGTGGGGCTGCACACCGGCCAGCCCACCGGCGTGATCGTCGTGCTTGTGGGTGAGGATCACGTGCTTGACGTTGTCCCACCCGGCTCCGGCCGCCTTCAGGCCCTGCTCGATCGCGCTCTCGGAGCCCGGGGTGCCCAGGTCGACGATCGCCACCTCACTCCCCCGGACCAGCAGGTATGCCGACACGAACGAGAGGTTGACGCGCTGCCATTCTGTTCCGGCAGAGCTGGCGGGCGTTTTCGGCTTTTCAGGCGTCTCGGCGGAGCAGGCGGAAAGAACCGTCACGCCGAGGACTCCGGCACTCGCGCTGAAGAGCAGTCTGCGTCGCATGTTCCATCTTTATCATTGACCGGTGATCCTTTTCCCTGGCCGGCACCACCTGCTCACCCGCTTCCAGGCCGAGCACCTGACGAAGCTGGGCGGGACCGTGGTGTGGGCGGTCACCTCGGCCAACCACGAGAACACGAAGCGCAACCCGGTGCCGTACCACCGGCGCGAGGCGGCGATCGAACGGTTCAGCGTGCAGACCGGCCTGCGTTCGGTGGTCGTCCCGATCTTCGACACCGCGCCGACCGACCGGTTCGCCTCGGTGACGGTGAAGAGCATCGCGGTGGCGACCGGGCTGGATCTCACGCCGGACAACACCGTGGTGGCCTGCTCGACACCCGCGGTGGCCGCCCTGTACCGGGAGCTCGGCTTCGAGATCGACGAGGTGGAGGCGGCGTACGACCCGGCGCCGGAACGGCCGTGGGACGTGCTGCTGCGGCTGGCCGCGGGCGACCCGGCCTGGCGTGAGCTGACCCATCCGGCCACGATCGACGTGTACGAGCGTTACCGCCTCGACGAGACGGTGCGCACCGTGGTGAACGACCCGGTGGTCGGCGACGAGGGCGGTCTCACGGCCACCCGCGACTACCGCACGTACGCCGAGGCCTTCGCCGACGCGGCACAGCGCAAATGGGCGCTGGTCAGCGAGCACGTGCGCCCCGGCCGCATCGTCGACATCGGCTGCGGGGCCGGCGCGGTCCTGGAGATGGCCGACCGCGAGCCGGCGCTGCGCGAGAGCGACCTGATCGGTGTGGAGGTCGCCCGGCACCTGTTCGACGAGTGCGTCCACAAGAAGTCGCAGGGCGTCTTCCGGAACGAGAACGTCTACTTCTACCGCCGCAACGTGCTGGGCGGCGCCGTCTTCGAGCCGCGGTCGATCGACACCACGCTGACGTTCGCGCTGACCCACGAAATCTGGTCCTACGGTTCGCAGGCGGCGTCGATCCGCGCGTTCGTGCAGGCCATCTACGACCACACCGCACCCGGCGGGGTGTGGATCAACAGCGACGTCTGCGGTCCCGACAACAAGGACGCCACGGTCCGGCTGCGCCTCTTCGACCCCGAGACCCGCGCCCTTTTCGACCGTTTCGTCGTCGACTACAAGTTCCCGTTCACCCACACCACCGACGGCGACGACACGGTCATCCTCCGCCTGGCCGACGCGATGGACTTCCTGACCCGCAAGGACTACCAGGACAACTGGCTGTCCGAGACGCAGGAGCAGTTCTGCGGCCTGGAGTTCGCCGACTGGAAGCAACTGCTCACCGACGTGGGCTTCGAGATCGACCCGGCGAGCCGCACGATCCGCAACGACTGGATCGTCGACAACCGCCTCGCGCCCGTGTCCGCCCTGGCCGGCCTCGACGGCGAACCCCTGGACTGGCCGGTCACGCACGTCTTCTTCGTCGCCCGGCGCCCGCTGAACACATGACCGTCCTGCTGCCTTTCCGCGATGCGTGAGGTTTCGCCGGGGTGCCAGGCGGCCGGGTGTGGGTCTCGCCGGCCGGCCGGGTTCCTGCTCACCGTCGCTGCCGCCACTCACGCCGGGCGTGGGGTCGAGCCCGGATGCCAGGCCCCCGGCTGCCTACTCAGTGTCGCTGCCGCCACTCACGGTGGTAGCCGGGCACGGTGGTAGCCGGGCACGAAAGTGGTAGACGGGCACGAAAGTGGTAGACGGGCACGAAAGTGGTAGCCCAGAGCGGCATCTCGGACGCCGCCGGCCAGCCCACCCGTCCCACTCTCTCGCCCGTGGTAGGACCGAGCGCCATCCCGCCCAGGCTGACCGCCCTGAGCTACCACGCGCGCGGATGGTGGTGGCTCAGCGCGGTATTTCGGGCCGAATACCGCCAAGGGCTACCACCCTCGCCCGGTCCTACCAGTCGCGCTGGGATCTACCACTGCGTGTCCGGCAGCAGCCGCAAGCGGCGGCAGCGACAGCGAGTAGGCACCCCCACCGCCTGGCAACCAGGCCCGATCCCACCCCCACCGCAAGCGGCGGCAGCAACAGCAAGTAGGCACCCCCACCGCCTGGCAACCAGGCCCGATCCCACCCCCACCGCAAGCGGCGGCAGCAACAGCAAGTAGGCACCCCCACCGCCTGGCAACCAGGCCCGATCCCACCCCCAACGCAAGCGGCGGCAGCAAGGACAACACCAGAAGAGGCCGGCCGTGCGAGCCCCGACCAGACCATCACCGCGAAAGATCTCTCAATCAGGGCGACCACGACCTCGTCGTCCTCGGTTTCGCCGGTCGGGCGGAAGCCGGCCCGCTCGTACAACCGGGCGGCCGCCGTGTTGTCCGGGTGATAGGACAGCCTGATCTGCCGGGCATCGCGCCGTCCACTCAACGACTCGATGATCGCCTGCGGGGCCGGGGTGGAGTGTCACACCCGCCGTCAGATCGGACGTCGAGGGAGGCAACGAGATCCGGTGGGAACAGCGCCGCATCATCCACCATGGACTGACACGGGCGACGAATGTGAACCGGACGATGTAGCATCTACCGGTCATGGGCGACCGCGACGTTCCACCCGGAATCGACACCAGCCGGATGCATCCGGCGCGGCGGTATGACTACCTGCTCGGTGGCAAGGACAACTTCGAGGCCGACCGGGCGAACGCCGAGATGCTCACCAAGATCTTTCCGGCGGCTCGGGTCGCGGCGGTGGAAAATCGCAGGTTCCTGCGCCGCGCGGTCGCCACGCTGGCCCGCGGCGCCGGTGTCCGGCAGTTCCTGGACATCGGCGCCGGCCTGCCCACCAGCCCCAACGTGCACGAGATCGCGCAGGATGCCGCGCCCGAGTCGCGGGTGGTCTACGTGGACAACGACCCGATGGTCCTGGCCCACGCCCGCGCCCTGCTGACCAGCTCCGACGCGGGCGCCACCGCCTATGTGGACGCCGACCTGCGCGACCCCGACAAGATCCTCAACGGCAAAGATCTCTGGGGTACGCTCGACCGCTCCCGCCCCGTGGCCCTGCTGCTGGTGGCCATCATGCACTTCATCACCGACGACATGGATCCGTACGGCATCGTCGCGCGCTACGTCGAGGCCATGCCCCCGGGCAGCTACCTGGTCATGTCGAACGGCACGCTGGACGCCCTGCCGCCGGAGCGGGCCGCCGAGCTGCGCGCCGCGTTCGCCCGCAGCGGCGAGCCGGCCGCGCCGCGCACCCGTGCCGAGTTCGCCAGGTTCTTCGACGGCCTCGACCTGCTGCCGCCGGGCATCGTCCCGGTCTCGCAGTGGCGGCCCGAGGACGACGGCGAGGACCGGGCGGTCCCGGCCGACGCGGCCGTCTACGGAGCTGTGGCCCGCCTGCCCTGATGGCGGCACTTTCGTACCATCGGTCAACCACGAAGATCGATCGCCGGGCTGTCGGAACGCGGCCGCTTTCTCGCGAGTCTGGACGCACCTGCCAGCAACGAGGAGACAGCAGATGCGCAAGGTTCTTCCGATCGTCCTGGGCGTGGGCGTTGTCCTGTGCGGCGCCGGCGGCTGGTTCGCCTACCGCGCCTACGACCTGGGCACCGACATCGCCGAGTCGTCGATCACCCAGGCCGAGTTCGACACGCAGCAGCTCGGCGGGGCGGAGACCACCGTCCGGGACGCGCTGCCGGTGCCGCTGAAGGACATCGACGAGCGCGACCTCTACGGCACGAACGACCCCACCGAGCAGGGCAAACCCGCCGGCGCCTCGTGTGTCTACTACATGGTCAAGCCGCTGACCGAGGGCAAGGGCCGGCCGATGTTCCGGTTCTGTTTCGCCGGCGGCAAGCTCACCGAGAAGAAGCAGATCAGGGTCGTCGGGGAATGAGGATCGCCGGGGCCGGGCGGGGGCGTCTCGCGTACGAGGTCGGGCTGGCCGTCGCGCTGTCCGGTGTCACGGCCGGTCTGACGCTGGCCGTGGGCGATCCGCCGCCGGTGGCGGTGGCCGGGCTCGCCGTCCTCGACCTGGCGCTGGTCGGTCTGCGACACCGGTTCCCGGCGACCGTGCTGATCGTCGCGTCCGTCGCGGGCACCCTGCTCGGCGGCATCGACTTCCTGCTCCTGTTCGGGCTCGCGTTCGCCGCCGGGTACCGGATCAGCGGTGTGTGGCGGCTGACCGGTGCGCTGGCCGCGGCGCTGGCCGGGCAGGTCGGCGCCGGGTGGGTCAAGGCGGGGATGATCAACCTGCCGCTGGTCCTGCTGGCGGCCGGCATGTTCGTCGCGGTGATTCTGTTCCCGGCGACCCTCGCCCGGATGTCCGCGCAGCGCAGGCGGATCCTCACGCTCATGCACGAGCGGACGCTGCAGCTCAGCGAGCAGCAGCGGATCGTCGCCGAGCAGGCCCGCGTGCGGGAGGCGAACCGGATCGCCCGGGAGATGCACGACTCGCTCGGTCACCGGCTGACGCTCATCTCGCTCTACGCGGGTGCGCTGCGGTCGGCGCCGGAGAAGGCCGAGGAGACGGTCCGGCTGCTGCACGCGGCCTCGACGGCGGCGATGGACGAACTCGGCCACATCGTCACGATCCTGCGCGAGGAGGCGCCCGGCGACGAGCCCCGGCAGCGTGCCACGCTCGCCGACGTCGACGACCTGGTCGCCCACGCGCGGTCGGCCGGCGCCAAGGCCGAACTCGTCCGCGCCGGCGAACCGGTCGAGGTGCCCGCGATGATCGATCAGGCCGCGTACCGGACGCTGCAGGAAGGCCTCACCAACGCGCTGCGGCACGCTCGCGGTGGTGCCATCCGGGCCGCCGTCCGGTACGAGGAGGACGCCCTGATCGTCGAGGTGGTCAACGGTCCCGGCCGTCCCCACGACGGCGTCTCCGGAGGTCAGGGCCTGTACGGGCTGGCCGAGCGGGTCCGGCTCGCCGGCGGCGTCCTCTATCACGGTGCCGAGCCCGGCGGCGGGTTCCGGCTCGCCGCCACGCTTCCCCTGACCGGCAACGCCCCGCGAACGTCGACCGCCAACGCCCCGCGAACGTCGACCGGCAACGCCCCGCGAACGTCGACCGCCAACGCCCCGCGAACGTCGACCGCCAACGCGCCGCGAACGTCAATCGCCAACGCCGCACGGGCGTCGACCGGCAACGCCGCGCCGACGATGACCGGCAGCGCCGCGCGCACCTCCGAGCCGCGTGACGCCGGGCCGGTTCCGCCGGACGACTTCGGCGAGGATCTGCGGCGGGTCGACCGGCGGCGTCGCGCCTGGACGATCGGCGTCGGGCTGGGTGCGGCGCTGGTGCTGGCGCTGTGCGTCGGCGGCGTGTGGCTGGCCGTCGTGCAGGGCACGGTCAGCCGGAAGACCTACAACGAGCTGCGCGTCGGGGACCGTGCTCCGGGCGTACGCGAAAAACTGCCGGACCGAACCGCCGAGCTGGACCCGGCCAAGGTCGAACCGCCGGCATCGCCCGGCGCCGACTGTGTGGCCTACCGCGCCTCACCCACGCTGCGGGGCGACGCGGCCGACAAGGGTTACCGGTTCTGTTTCCAAGGCGACACCCTGATCTCGAAGGAGGCCCTCGACGATGTCGGCTGACCCGCGCCCGCTGCGCGTCCTGATCGCCGACGACGACGCGCTCACCCGCGGCGGCATCCGGCTCATCCTCGGCGGCATCCCCGGCATCGAGGTGGTGGCCGAGGCCGGCACCGGCGTGCAGGCGCGTGACCTGGCGATCCGCCACCGCCCGGACGTCGTGCTGCTGGACATCCGGATGCCGGTGCTGGACGGCCTGGCCGCCCTCCGGGAGATCGGCCGCGGCTCGTCGGCCGCGGTGCTGATGCTGACCACGTTCGGCGCGGAGGACTACATCGACGAGGCGCTGGCGTCCGGGGCGGCGGGTTTCGTCCTGAAGAGCTCGGCCGCCGACGAGTTGGAGCCGGCGCTGCGGGCGGCGGCGGCCGGCGAGATGTACCTGTCGCCACCGGCCACCCGCCGGGCGGTGACCGAACTCCGGCGCCTGCTCCCCACCCCGCCCGGCGAGGACGTGACCGCCCGCCTGGCCCAGCTCAGCGACCGCGAACGCGACGTGCTGAAGCTGCTGGCCCAGGGGCTGTCCAACGCCGCGATCAGCGAACGCCTGGTCATCTCCGAGAGCACGGTCAAGACCCACGTCAGCCGGGTGCTGCAGAAGCTGGCCTGCGAGAACAGGGTGCAGGCGGCGCTGCTGGCCCACCGCACCGGCCTCCTGGACTGAGCTACGCGGTCGGCACGGCGGGGACGGCCTGCTGCGGGTCGACGCCGGCGAAGGCGAGCGCGATGACGAAACCGGCGACCTCCTCCAGCTGCCGGGCCCGGTTCAGGCCGCCGATCACGGCCGGGACGCCTCCGAGGTCGCGGACGAGCGAGCCGACGATCGTCAGCGCTCGCGGGTCGTCGCCGCACATCGCGACCGTGACCGGTGACGACGCGGGGGCCGTCCACCGCGTCGAGGGGAACAGGTGCAGCGCCTTGACCACGTGGGCGCCGGGGGCGAGGTCCGCGACCTGATCCGCGACCGCGCGTCCGGGCTCCGTCCGCAGCACGCCGACGCCGTGCTCGACCGCGTTCGTCGGATCGATGAGCGGTCTGCCGGCGAGCGACCCGGTGGGCGCGCCGGCCGCCTCGAGGATGTCGGCGATGCCCTCCCAGCTCACGGAGAGCAGGACGGCGTCGGCGTCCCCGGCGACCTCGGGCAGTGGCCGGGCTCGCGCCCCGGACGCCTTGGCCGCGACCTCCGCGCGTTCGGGCGAGCGGCCGCCGATGCTGATGTCATGTCCGGCGCGGGTCCACCCGGTGGCGAGCGCCGTGGCGAAGGTTCCGGTGCCGAGGATTCCGATACGCATGTCGTCGACCCTAGGAAGTCCGACGCACACCACCCGGTGCGCATCGGCCGTGGCACGATGACCGCATGTCTCGCGATTCGGACGGCGACTGCCAGAGTTTCGTGGCGGACTGCCGGCTGCGGATGGGCACGGAGCTGTTCGCGCACGTGTGGGATCCGGTGGTTCTGGCCGCGCTGACGTCCGGCCCGCAACGGCGCCGCGCGCTCCGGGCGAGCATCGGCGGCATCAGCGACAAGGCACTCACCGAGGCGCTCCACCGGCTCGTCTCCAACGGCCTGGCCGAACGGAGGTCTTACGCCGAGGCGCCTCCACGCGTCGACTACACGCTGACATCCCTCGGCCGGACCTTCGCCGACGGGCCGATGCGCGCCCTCGCCGACTGGATCATCCGCCACGGCGACGCGCTTTTCGAGGCACAGGAACGACCTCAGGAGGTCAGGTAGTTTTTCCTCTCGTCGGCGGTGAGGTCGCGGGTGGTGAGGCGCTCGGCGAGTTCCTCGATGCGGTCGATCGGGGCGCACACGTCGCAGCGGGACAGGCGCACCGTGCCGTCGTCGTGGACGGTGGTGTAGCCGTCCGGTCCGAGGGCGACGCCCTCCACGGGACTGCCGAAGCCGCGCAGGACGGTCGCGGTCGACGGCTGGTCGAGGCGCCAGATGCGCATGCCGCCGTCGGCGCCGCTGCTGGCCAGCATCCGGCCGTCGGGGCTGTAGGACAGGCCCCACACGCTGCCCCGGTGGCCGCGCAGCACGACCGGCGGCCGGGCGCCGGTCACGTCCCGGATAATGATCTTGCCGTCGCTGCCGCCGCTGGCCAGGTACCGGCCGTCGGGGCTGAAGACGACCCGCCACACCAGGCCGCCCTCGTGGCCGCGCAGGACGGTGGCGGGAGCGTCGCCGGTCACGTCCCAGATCCGTACGGTGCTGTCACGGCCCGCGGCGGCGACGTGGCGGCCGTCGGAGGAGGCGGCCACCGACCGCGTCGAGCCGGCGGGTCCGGGCAGGACGGTGGACTTGCGCGTGGTCGCGTCCCACACCCGGACCTGGCCGTCGTCGCCGACGCTGACCACCCGGCCGTCGGGCAGGAAGGCCACGTCGAAGGCGCTGTCGTCGCTCAGGGCGAGCGTCCGGCCGGTGGCGATGTCCCAGACCTGGAGACGGTCACCCCCGGCCGCCACCCGGGCGCCGTCGGGGCTCATCGCCACGCCCTGGATCGCGCCGATCTCACCCTTAAAAACCTGCGCCTCGCCGCCGGCGACCGGCCAGATGCGCACCGTGCCGTCGTCGCCGCCGGTGACCACCTTCCGCCCGTCCGGGGCGAGCACGGTCGTCCACACCGCGCCGGCGTGGCCGCGCCGCAGGTGCGCGTCGCCCGGATAGGTGGCGTCCCAGACCCGCATGGTGCCGTCGCCGCTGCCGCTGAGCAGGTGCCGCCCGTCGGGGCTGAAGGTGACGCTCCAGACCGGCCCGTCGTGCCCGGGCAGCAGCAGCGGGTCGGTGTCACTGTCGGTGTTGAACACCCGGATCGTGCCGTCACTGCCGCCGGCGGCGACCCGGTCACCGGTCGGGTTGATCGAGACCGTCTCGACCGTGCCGCCGTTCTGCCCGCGCAGCACCACCGGGGATCCGGACCGGCCGATCGGCCACACCCGGGCGGTGCCGTCGATGCTGCCGGTGACCAGGGTGCGGCCGTCCCGGCTGAACGCCATGCTCTCCACCGAACCGGTGTGGCCGCGCAGCTCCCGCGGTTTCCCGGTGCCCGCCGCGTTCCAGACGCGGACCAGCCCGTCACCGCCGCCGGCGGCCAGGAAGCGCCCGTCGGCGCTGTACGCGACGCCGATCTGCCACCCGCCACCCTTGGCCACGCCCCCGCTCATCGGAAGCACGGCCCGCTCGGCGCCGGTCGCCGGATCCCAGATGTGCACCGCGTCGTCGTCGCCGGTGCTCGCCAGGCTGCGTCCGTCGGGGCTGAACGCCACAGTCCACACGCGAGCGTCGTGCCCGCTCAGGATCCGTGGCTTGTCGCTCCCGTAGACGTCCCACACCGTGACCGTGCCGTCGATGCCGGCGGCGGCGAGCATGCGCCCGTCCGCGCTGAACGCCGGGCTCCACACCTCGCCCTTGTGCCCGCGGAGCACGCGCGGCGGTCCCATCGCGGCGCCGTCGGCGCCCTGTCGCCACACCTGGACGGTGCCGTTGTCGTGGCTGGTCGCAATCGCCTTGCCGGTGCCGTCGTAGCTCACCCCGAAGACCTGGCCCTGCCCGGAGGCGGCCATGGCCCGGACCCGGGAGTCGGCGGCGGCTTGGCGCAGGGCGCTCTCGGCGGCGGGCGTACTCCGGATCGTCATCGCCCGGCGGGCCAGCAGCAGCGACAGGTCGGGTTTGAGCGACAGCTGCTCGCGGGCGTCCGCGGCGAGCTGGTTGGCATAGGCGACGTCGCGCTCCCCGGCCGCCCGCCGGGCCTGCACCGCGCTGACCACGCCGAGCGCGGTGACCACGACGACCGCCGCGCTGAGCAGCGACACCGTCCGCCGGGTACGCCGCCGCGCCACGTTCAGCTCACGCTGCTCGCGGTGCCGTCCGGCCGCGAGGAAGGCCAGCTCGGCCGGGTTGAGGTGGTCGGACGGCCGGCCGTCCCAGGGCGCCAGCCGCTTCCCGCGGTAGAGGAACGCCTCGTCGCGGCCGTGCTGCTCCCATTCGCCGGTGGCCTCGGTCAGCCGGCGGTGCTCACGGAGCAGCTCGCGGTCGGCGGTCAGCCAGCCGCGCAGCCGCGGCCAGGACCGGATCAGCGCCTCGTGGGCGACCGTCACCGTGTCGTGGTCGTAGGTGATCAGGCGGGCGGCGGTGAGGCCGGCGAGCACGTCGCGGGCCTCGGGTCCGTCCGGCAGCTCGGCCTGGGCGACCCGCCGGCGGGTGTCCTCGGTGCCGTCGCCGAGGGCGGTCAGCCGTAGGAAGACCTGCTCGGCGAGCTTCTGCTTCGCACCGTCCAATCTGGCGTACGCGCGTTCGGCGGTTTGCGCGATCGCATCCGCCACACCGCCGGCCGCCCGGTAACCGTCCAGGGTGAGAGTGCTGCCCTGTTTGCGGTGCCACGTCTCCAGCAGGGCGTGCGAGACCAGCGGCAGCGCTCCCGCCTGACCGGCCGCGTCGGTCACGATCGCCTCGACCAGCGCCGGTTCCGCCTTGCAGCCGGCCTGCTGCGCCGGTCCGGTGATCACGGCCCGCAGGTCGGTGTCGCTCATCGGGCCGACCAGCAGCTGCCGGTCACGCAACGCGGCGACCAGCCGGGCGTGCGAGGCGCAGTGGGCGTAGAAGTCGGCCCGCACGCCGAGGACGAGCCGGGCCGGGCCGGCGAGGTCCAGCAGGGAGTCGATGAACCGCGTGCGCTCGTCCTCGTCGCGGCACAGCGTGAAGACCTCCTCGAACTGGTCCACGACCAGGAGGACGTCGTCCGGCTCCGCCGGTAGCGCGGCGGCGAGCTCCTTCAGCGGCTCGGCGCCCGGGGTGAACACGACGCTCGGCCCCTCCCAGGCCGGCACCAGCCCGGCCCGGAGCAGCGACGACTTGCCGCTGCCGGAGGCGCCGAAGACCGCGAGCAGAGGCGCCTCGGCCATCCGCGCGACGAGCTCGGCGGTCAGGTCCGCGCGCCCGAAGAACCGGTCGGCGTCGGCGGCCTCGAAGGTGGACAGTCCCTGGTAGGGCGACTCCCCGGACACCGGGATGTCGTCGGGGGTGAGCTCCTTCCAGCGTCGCTGCCACTCCTCGACGTCACCGTCGCAGCCGCGGACGTACGCCAGGGTCACCGCCAGCGTCGGCATCTCGCGCCCACCCGCCGCCTCGGCCAGCATCGACGCCGAGTAGTGCACCTTCGCGGCGAGCGATCGATAGGTCGGCCGCCCGGCCGCCTCGCGCAGCTGCCGCAGTTCCCATGCGAAACGCTGCAGTGGCCCCTCGGCCGGATCGACCGGACGTTCCTTGCGCCCCATCACACCCCCATGTGTCGGCGACATTGTCCGGCATTGATCGATACATCGTCGACAGCGGCCGGACAGCCGCCCCGAGCTGCCCACTCACCGTCACTGCCGCCGCTCGCGCGTGACGCGGGGCGAGCCGGGCTGCCAGGCGCCCACCGAGTCCCTGCCGCGCGTAACCGCCGACGCCGCGGGTGGCGGTGAGGGACATGACGCAATCATCGCGAGATCATCGCCGCACACGATGGCAAAGCTGGGCGTCCTCGGGGGCAACGGCGCAATAATGTTGCGGTGATCGCCTTCGACACGACAGATCGTGCCATCCTCGACTGGAACAGATCCTGGCCATCCCGCCGGTGGTGGACGCCCGGCGCACCTTCGCCATCCGTACGGTGAAGAGCCGCGCCGCGCTCCCCCTCGACCATCTCCCCCGGCCGCGCGCGTGACCACCGACCGCGACGAGATCGCCGAGATCGTGCGGGTCTTCTTCGCCGCGTTCTCCACCGATGACGGCGTCGCCGAGCGCATGGCCGCCTTGCGGGCCCTCTTCCTGCCCGAGGCGATCATCATCCGCACCTGCGGCGGCGAGCCGGCCGTCTACGACGTGGAGTCGTTCATCGCCCCGCGCCAGGCCCTGCTGACCGACGGCACGCTCACCGACTTCCGCGAGTGGGCGGAGGACGGCCACACCGACCTCTACGGCGACATCGCCCAGCACTTCTGCGCCTACGGCAAGACCGGTGGCCGCGGCATGAAGTCCCTCCAGCTCGTGCGCACCGGCGCGGGCTGGCGGATCAGCGCGGCCGCCTGGGACGACGAGCGGTAGCGTGCTCGCATGTGGATCATCGAGTTGAGCTTCACGCCGGCCGCGGAACGGCTGGCGGCCCGGCCGGCGCATCGCGTGCTCCTGACCCAGTTGCACGAGCAGGGCGTCGTCAAGACGGCCGGGCCGTTCGCCGACGACAGTGGCGCGCTCATCGTGCTGGACGCGCCGGACCGTGAGACGGTCGACGACGTGATCGCCGCCGACCCCTACTTCCGCACCGAGGGCGTCACCATCGCGGCCGTCCGGGAGTGGTCGCCCATTCTCACCTGATGCCCGTTCGGCGTCAGTCCTTCCGCTTGGGCGGCATCGGGCGGCTGGCCTCCCAGACACGGCGCCACGAACCGGACGGGACGACCGGCCTCGGCCGTCCGTCCGTCGAGCCGGCGCCGGACTCGGACTCCGACTCGGCCGCGGTGATCTCCAGCGGGCCGGTCGGCAGGGACAGCTCGCCCTTGGCCTGGGCGCGCAGCGAGCCGTACCAGCCGAGCTCGTCCTCCGCCCAGAGCCGGGCCAGCGCGTTCATCATCCGGGCGTGCAGCGCGCGGGCGCCCTCGTTCGGCTCCGGGTGGATCGGCTTGCCGTAGCGGACCACGACCCGGTGCTGGCCGGGACGCCAGTTGCGGTCCCGGGGCATCGCCGCGAACGTGCCGCGGAGCACGACCGGGACCATCGGCACCCGGCGCTGGACGCACAGGTGTGCCGGACCCAGCCGGGGCGGCGTCATCCAGCCGTCCTCGCTGCGGGTGCCCTCGGGGAAGAGCAGCAGGTTCCAGTTGTCGGCCAGCAGCTGCGGCGCCAGGCTGCGGCGGCGGTCGGAGCCGCGGCGTTCGATCGGGAACGCGTTGAACACCAGCGCCGTGATGACCGCGGCCCACTTCTTGTCGAAGAAGTAGTCCGCGGCAGCGCCGACCGCCAGCCGGCGCCGCAGCCGCCACGGCAGCGAGCCGATGATCAGCGGGGCGTCCAGGTGGCTGGAGTGGTTGGCCACGATGACCACCGGGCCGTCCAGGTTGTCCAGGTGGTCCAGGCCCTCGACGTCCGGCTTGACGGTGTTCCAGGTGACCGGCTTGAGCAGCCCGGTCTGGATCACCTGCCGGGCCGCCTGGACCCCCGGCGTGCGCGCCCAGTTGGTGCCGAACGGGCTCGGCCGGTGCACGAGCTCGTGCGGCTGCGCGGTCCGGGGCGTACGCGTCTGCCCCTGGATGTCCCGCGCCTGCCGCACCATCCGCCAGTCGTCGCGGAGCCCGGCGAACCACCGCCTCTTCATCGCACGTCCGCCATCGCGATCGGCGGCGTGTGCTGGTAGGTGATCGTCGGGCTGCTGCCGACCCGCTCGCGGGCCATCTCCAGCGCGTCCTGCAGCGTGGACGCGGACCGGAAGCCCATCCGCTCGGTGGTCTTGCGGTCGCCGCCGACGAAGATCACGTCGCCCAGGTGCTCCAGCGCGTGAGCACCCCAGTACCACATGTAGAGCGGGTGCACGCCGTGGTAGGCGTAGCTGTTCCGGTACAGGTGGATGTACCACGGGTCGGTGGCGAACTGCTCCTCGAACTTGGTCTCGATGGCCACCGGGTCGGTGGTCTCGGCCAGCACCTCTTCGAAGAAGTCGATGTAGCTGGGGTGGTGCACCGAGTGGAACTCGTTGGGCACCGGGTGGTAGAAGATCGCCACGCCGCCCGGCCGGACGATCGGCTGATTCTGGTACATGTTGAAGAGGTAGCCGAGGCTGAGGCTCATCACCAGGATCGGGTTCATGATCGAGTTGACGTTGTAAGGGCAGATGTACGGCAGGCCCCAGATGCCGATGTCGGACGGCCCGTTCACCTCGGTGAGCTGCTGGCGCAGCACGTTCTTCAGGGTGATCGGGTGCACGTCCTCAGGCGCGCCGGCGTTCACCCCGGTGATGCCGTACGGCGCGGCGGTGCGGTGCCAGATCTGCCGGCGCTTGGCCGGGGGCACCAGCTCGTTGGCCCGGCGGACGGCCAGGAACGCGGCCTGGTCCTTGAGGTTCCACTCCCATTCCCGCTTGTTCAGGAAGTCCATCTGCTTGGGGAACATGTCGTTGTTGACCGTCGTCTCGATCTGGAAGACGTTGACGTTCTCGGCCAGCAGCGCGGCCATGCGGTTGTACGAGTGGTGCATCGCGCTGTTCGGCGGGTCGTTGAACGACTTCGAGTTCCGCAGCGTCTGCACGTTGTGGTGATGCTTGAGGCTGCGGTACGACGCCAGGCCGACGGACACCGACTTGGGGCCGCCACTCATCGGGGTGAGCGTGATGTTGACGTACACGATCAGGTCGCTCTCCGCGGCCCGGCGGTTGATCTCGACGACCTCGCCGTGCCGGGTGTGCCCGATCTCCTTGAGGTTTTCCTTGTCCTCGGCGTCGTGGTTCTTCAGGTGGTGCGGGAAGAACGAGCGGTAGACCCGGTCGCCGACGGTGCGCTTGAGCTCGGCCGGGGTCATCCGCCGGTGCAGGGCGTTGCCGGCGATGAGCTCGACGTCGTCGACGCCCTTGGCCGCGGCCGCCTCGAGCACGTGCTCGATGACCCGCTGCCGGATGTCCGGGGTCTGCATCTGCGGCAGCGGCAGCGACAGGTCGTCGAAGACGATCGTCAGGCGCATGCCGGCGTACAGAAGCTCGGACAGCGGCGGGCGCCCGACCGGGGCGGCGAGGGCCTTGCGGATCTCCTCGTCCACGTCGCGCAGGCCGGGCAGTGACTCCGGCGGATAGATCACACGGCTGCCCATCGGCAGCTTCTCCAGGCGGAAGCCCTCGCCCTGGTGCATCAGCAATGCGGGCGTACGCTCGTCCACCTCGAGCACGAACCCGGGCCGGCTCATCGGTCTCCCTCTTCTGCTACTTCGTTGTTCATGGTCGCTCCTCAGTCCAGTCTCGGGTTGAAGACGACCTTCATGGAACCCAGCCGTCCGGCTGATGTCGCGTGCTGGATGGCCTCGGACCACCGGCGCAGCGAGTACACCGCGTCGACATATCCACCCAGCGGAGCATCCTGCGCCAAACTGATCGCATCCGGGAAGTCCTCGCCGCTGGAGGCGTAGCCGCCGACGATGGTCAGCTCCCGGAACCACACCGGGGTCAGATCGACATCGGTGTTCGGCATGCCGGCCATCACGACCGTGCCACCGGCTTTCGTCGCCCGGGTCGCCGTGGTCAGCCCGGAGCCGGAGGTGCAGTCGAACGACACGTCGGCACCGCCCAGCAGGAACTCCTCGCCGATCTCCGGTTTCACCACGAAGCCGCCGGTCTTGCGGCGCAGCGTCCGCAGGGCCCGATCGGAGCCGATCACCTCGGTGGCGCCGAGCTCGCGGGCCCGCTCGCGCTGCCGTGCGTGCTTGGCGATGACCATGATCGGCCCGGCTTTGGTGAAGGCGCGCAGCGCGAGCACGGTCAGCAGGCCGACGGTGCCGGCCCCGATCACCAGTACGGTCGCGTCGGTCGGCACGTCCGCCCGCCGGACCGCGTGGATCGCGCAGGCCAACGGCTCGACCAGCACGGCGGCCTCGTCGGTCAGCTCGTCCGGCACCGCGTGCAGCTGGGTGCGGTGGGCGACGAACTGCCGGCTCCAGCCACCGCCGGTGTCCGCGCAGTAGCCGGTCTGAATGCCGGGCGCCAGGTGGCCGGTGGTGATGTTGTCGCAGCGGCCGTGCTTGCCGGCGGCGCAGCTCGCGCACGGTGTCAGCCCACGGGTGACGCAGCCGAGCACCGAGTCGAGCACCACCCGGCTGCCGCGGGGCAGGCCGTCCAGCTCGTCCAGGGTCTCGCCGACCACCTCGTGACCGGGCACGAACGGCATCGAGACCAGCGACGCCAGGTACGGCGAGTTCCGGCCGGTGAGCAGGCCCAGGTCGGAGCCGCAGATGCCGGAGAGCAGCGGGCGGACCCGGGTCCAGCCGGAGGCGGGCAGAGTCGGGTCGGGCCGCTGCACGACACGCAGCGGGGCCAGTCCGGCGGCCACCGACCCGGCGGCCCGGCCGCCCAGCCGGGTGCCGGTGATCGCCCGGCCGGCGAGGTAGCGGCCGACCGACCGGTGGTACTCCAGGGCGACTTGCTTCACCAGACCGTCTCCACCATCGAGTCGACCGCGCTCATCGTGTGCGCCGTCCAGTCGGCCACCGCCCAGCGCTTGCGGGTGGCGTGCCGGTAGAGGCGCGTGTCCGGGTTGACCGCGACCGGGTTGCCGACCGCCTCCAGGAGCGGACGGTCGGAATAACTGTCGCCGTACGCGTACGACGACGCCAGATCCAGCTGGGCTGCCTCGGCGTACTGCACCAGCCAGGCCGCCCGGGCCTCGCCGACCAGCGGAGGCCGGTCGAGGAACCCGGTGCAGATCCCGTCGCGGACGTGCAGCCGGCAGGTCACCGTCTCGTCGAACAGCGGCGCGATCGGCTCGACCAGCATGTCCAGCGTCCCGGTGATCAGCACCGTGCGGTGCCCGGCCTTGCGGTGCTGCCGGATCCGGCGGATCGCCTGCGGGTGGGCCCGGCGCAGCAGCGCGTCGCCCACCTTGTCGGCCACGATCTTGCGCAGGTCGGCCTCGGCGAAGCCCTCCCACCGGCGCATGAACGTGCGGATGAACTCGCCCCGGTCGTGCCTCTCGGCGCTCAGGTAGCGCGGCATCCGGCGGAGCAGGTCGGCCATCTCGCCGGCCCACTCGCCCCGGGGCAGCTCGTTCAGCTTGGCCATCAGGTAGGTCTCGATCAGGTTCGAGCTGACGATCGTGCCCTCGAGGTCGAAGATCGCGACCGTGCGGTTGTCGCCGGTCGGGTTGACCTCTTTCGGCCCGCGGCTGCGCGAGCGTCGCTTGTCCGGCCCGCGGCGACTGCCGGTGACCGCCGGGAAGTGCACCTCGCGCAGGTAGTGGCCCCAGTCGATGTCCGCCGGGTCGAAGCCGCCCGTCGCCGCCTCGTCGCCGGTCAGGCTGTGGTGCAGCGCGAGCAGCTTGTCGGTGCGGTAGACGGCCTCGTTCTGCACGTAGTCGCCGTACAGGTCGGAGAGCCTGCGCAGGGCGTCGGTGTCCTCCCTGGTGCGGGTCAGGTCGTCCTGCCAGCGCCGGGTGCGTTCCGAGTGCGGGCCGCGGAGCAGGGCGTCCTGCGCCAGATCCAAGATCTTCTCACCGGTACGCAGCAGCCGATCGGCTCGCGTGGCACCGGGGAACTCCCAGGTCGGCGGCGTCACGTGGCCATAGCCGCCGTCGGTCATCGGGTTGTCGGTGAAGAACCGGTGCAGCTGCTCGTACATCTCCCGGAACGTGAGCGGGTTGCGGTCGCCCGAGCTCACGTGCAGGTAGTGCGGCTTCTCCGGTTCCGGCGGGCGCAGCGCCGCGGCGAGCACCGCGCTGACCACCATGTCGACCGGGATCACGTCGAGGATGCCGTCCGGGCGGCCGGGGAACTCGGTCAGCTGGCCGCGCCCGTACGCCAGGATCAGCGGCTCGGCCATCTTGAAGCCCTGGATCCACCCCGGGTACGGGTGGCGCAGCGCGCTCTCGACGATCGCCGGGCGGACCACGGTCAGCGGCCGTCTGCCGGTCAGCAGCGTCTCGGCGACCCGCTCCCCCAGCGCCTTGGTGAACGTGTAGACGTCGTGCCAGCCGGCCACCTTGGCGCGCAGCCGGCCGTGCTCGACCAGCTGTTTCTCCACCCACTCCTGGCGGCGGGCCTCGGCGGCGACGGCGGTGGACCGGGGCCCGGACTTGCCGTGCACCTTCTTTGCCTCGTCGAACAGGCCGCGCAGGGTGGCCGGACGTCGCGAGTCGGCCTCGCTGAACGCCCGCGCGGCCTCGGCGGCGGCGAGCTCGGACTGCCAGTCGACGTCGTGGCGCAGCGACATCTCCGGCACCGGGCCGTGATGCACGCCGTTGACGTACGCCGTCGACACGTGCACGACGTGCGGGTTGCCACCGGAGCGCAGCACCGCCTCGTACAGGTCGCGAACGCCCTGCACGTTGGTGCGGAACGCCTCGTCGACCGGCGGGTCGAAGGACACCGTCGAGGCGCCGTGCACCAGCGCGGTGAGGTCGTCGGGCAGGGTCAGGTCACGGTTGCCCAGGTCGGCGTCGAGGACACGGACGCGTGCGGCGACCTCAGCGGCCGCCACCTCCGCGCCGACCCTTTCGCGCCAGCGCGAGAAGACCGGCTGGCGTAGCAGCCGGTCGACGCGTTCCTGAGCGGTCGTGCCTGTCCTGCCGCGCACCAGGAGCGTGACGCGCAGCCGCGGATGACTGGCCAGGATGCGTTCCAACGTCGCCTGGCCGAGGAAGCCTGTCGCCCCCGTCAGCAGCAGGTGTCCGTCCTGCTCCTGCCCCTCGGCCTGATCGATAGTCCCCAATGTCCACCTAACCGAACGGGCCTGCTAAGACGTTGATCATCGGCAATGCCGATTACGTTACAGGATGCGTGAGCTCACATCGTGCGACGAGATCGACGGACTTCGGCCTCAGGCATGACGCCATCGGTCGGGGTCCGCGAGCATGTCGTTCATCGAACCGGATCGGAACGGCTCCACCACCATCGGTGTGCTGCCGAAGCCTGCCCGCTCGACGGTCCGCCGTACCTCCTCGTCACTCCGCGCCTGGCCGACCAGCCTCGCATCTACCTCGACCCGCACGCTATCGCCAAGATCACGCACGCGCAGGTCCCGTACCCCGTGCGGGGTAAGAACGCGTCGCAACTCGCGCTCCGCCTCTTCAACGCGCGACAGCCTGGCTGGGGTGATGGTCAGTCCGTACGCGATCCGGCTGGACAGGCACGCAGCCGCCGGTTTGTCCCACGTGTTGAGAGACCATGCCCGGGCGACCTCCCGGACCGCGGCCTTGTCCAGCCCCGCGTCGGCCAGCGGCGTCCGCACCCCGCGTTCGGCCGCAGCCCGGATGCCGGGACGGAAGCCGGCCGCCAGGTCGGACGCGTTGGTGCCGACGGCGATGCTGTCGAAGTGCTCGTGCTCGGCGAGCTCGGCCACCGTGTCGAGCAGCGTGCTCTTGCAGAAGTAACAGCGGGTGGGCCCGTTCTCGCGATAGCCGGCCACGGCCATCTCGTCGGTACGCAGCAGGCGGTGCTCGACGCCGAGCGACGCGCAGAACTCTCCGGCGAACTCCACCTCGGCGGCGGGCACAGCGGGTGACACAGCGGTGACGGCGATCACGCGCTCCCTGCCGAGAGCACGGGCGGCGGCGGCCACCACGACACTAGAGTCGACGCCGCCGGAGAAAGCCACCAGCGTGCGGCCGTAACCGGCGATGTCGCCGAGCATGCGGTCCACATCAGGGGAAACTGCGGGCGAGACGACCACGGTACGACTCCGATCGAGACGGGGAGCGATGGCTCAAGCTAACCAGGGGGTGTCCCGGTCACCAATCGACGACCTCGGTTTCGCGCGCCTGGACGTCGATCGTGCCGCCCGGACAGGTGATCCCGAGGTGGTGTTCGGGACCGGCAAAACGCCCGAGCAGATCGTCGGCGCCCTGGCCGGACTGCACCGGGCGCACCCCGATCGGGCGGTGCTCGCCACCCGGCTGTCCGCCGAGGCGATGGAGCGGTGCCGCGCCGAACTCCCGGACGCCGATCTCGACGAGGTGGCCCGGACCGCGGTGCTCGGGCCGCCGCCCACGCCGGTCGGGGTGGTCGCGGTGGTCGGCGCCGGCACCGGCGACCTGCCGGTGATGTCCGAGTGCGCCGCGACCGTCCGGGTGTTCGGCTCGGCGCCCGACATGGTGGTCGACGTCGGCGTCGCCGGGTTGCACCGGCTGCTCGCCGAACGTGACCGGATCGACGCCGCCGACGTGGTGGTCGCGGTGGCCGGCATGGAGGCCGCGCTGCCGTCGGTGCTCGGCGGGCTGACCGGCGTCACGCTGATCGGGGTGCCGACCAGCGTCGGCTACGGCTGGAACATGGACGGCGTGACGGCCTGGCTGGCGATGATGAACAGCTGCGCGCCCGGCATCCTCACGGTGAACGTCGACAACGGTTTCGGGGCGGGTGTCGCCGCGGCCCGGATCGCCCGGCGGATCGCGCGATGAACCTCCTCTGGATCGATCCCTCCAACGGCGCCGCCGGCGACATGCTGCTCGGCGCGCTGCTGGACGCGGGCGCGAGCCAGGAGGTGGTCCGGGCCGGGTTGAGCGCGTTGCGTGTGGAGCCGATCACGCTGACCACGTCGGGGGTACGCCGGCACGGCTTCCGCGCCACCAAGGCGGACGTCGAGGCGCCCGAGACGTCGACCCACCGCGGGCTTCCCGACCTGCTCGCCATCGTCGCCGCGGCCGGGCTTCCCGCACCCGCACACGACCTCGCCGTGGCGGCGTTCACCCGGCTGGCCGAGGCCGAGGCGCGCGTGCACGGCATCCCGATCGACGAGGTGCACTTCCACGAGGTGGGCGCGCTCGACGCGATCGCCGACGTGGTCGGCTGCGCGCTCGCGCTGCACGATCTCGGCCTGCTCGGCGAGGGCGCGGTCCGGGTGGTGGGACCGGTCGCGGCCGGCTCCGGAACGGCTCGGGCGGCGCACGGCCGGATGCCGCTGCCCGCCCCCGCGGTGCTGGAGATCCTGACCGCCGCCGGGGCGCCGATGGCCGCGCATCCGGCGACCATGGAGCTCTGCACCCCGACCGGCGCGGCGCTGCTGGTCGCGCTGGCCACCTCGTGGGGACCGCCGCCCGCCATGACCACCCGCGCGGTCGGCATCGGCGCCGGAACCCGCGACCCGGACACCCACCCGAACGTGGTGCGGGTCCTGGTCGGCACGGCGACGACCGGCACGTCGGGCACGGCGACGACCGGCACGTCGGGCACGGCGACGGCCGGCACGTCAGGCACGGCGACGACCGGCACGTCGGGCACGTCGGGCACGGCCGGGGCGGCGACGGCCGATGCGGCCACCGTTGCGGCGGCCGGCGAGGCCGACTGGTCGGCGGCCGAACTCAGCCAGATCGAGGCGACGATCGACGACCTCGACCCGCGGGTCTGGCCCGATCTGCTGGAGAGCCTGCGGTCGGTCGGTGCGGCCGACGCCTGGAGTACGCCCGTGCTGATGCGCAAGGGCCGGCCGGGTCAGGTGCTCACCGTGCTGGCCGAGCCGTCCCGGGTGGACCTGATCTGCCGCCTGATCTTCACCAGTACGACGACCCTCGGTCTCCGAATCCATGGCGTGCGCCGCTTGCATCTTCGCCGTGACGAGGTCAAGGTCACTGTCGCCGGACAAGTGATCGGGGTGAAGCGTGGTTACCTCGGCCGCGACCTGATAACCGCGCAACCCGAGTACGACGACGCGAAGGCCGCCGCGACCGCCGCCGGCCTGCCCATCGCCCACGTGCTGGACCTGGCCCGCAAGGAGGCAACCGGCAGTGACTGAGGTGCAGGAGCGAACCGACTTCGACGTGCGTGCCTTCGCCCGGAACGCGCAGGGCCCGTTCCGCGACGAACTGGACCTGGCGCCGTTCGCCGCGGAACCGCTCGACCCCGCCGACCGTGACCTGGTGCGATTCATCGGCCGGGTCGAGAGCGCGACCATGGAGCACTTCCGGGACGTGCTGATGACGGCCACACACAAGGACGCCCGGGTGACCGCGTTCCTGGTGACGTGGGCGTACGAGCGGTCCTGGATCGCGGACGCGCTGGACGCGGTGCTGGAGGCGCACGGCGACCCGCGCGCCCGGGCGGTGGCCGAGGAACGCGCCCGGCGCCGGTGGGGCGAGCGGCGGGCGTGGCGCGGTCCGTTGTGGCGCACGGTGATCGCCGTCGGTCAGCGGGACGCCGTCGTCGGGGCGCACATGGCCGCCGGGCTGATCGACGAGTGGGTGCTCGGCGCCGCGTACCAGGTGCTGGCCGAGCGGGCCGGCAACGGCGCGCTCCGCAAGGTGATCGACCGCATCGCGGCGATCAAGCGCCGGCACGAGGAGTTCTTCGCCGCCGAGACGCACCGGCGGCTGACCGCCTCGGTGCGCGCGGTGCGGGTCGCGCGTGGCGAGCTCAAGCACGCCGTCTGGCCGATCGGGTCGCTGCGCCGCGCGCCCGGTGACCGCCGCCGGTTCCACGAGGCGGTGTTCGGCGCGACCGACGGCTGGGCCCGCGCCGAGGCGATCGGCAAAAAGGTGGCGGCCATTCCGGGCCTCACCAGACGCATCGGTGCCAGGATTGCCGCGAGACTCCGGAAACGATAGACAACCGGCATCGACAGTTAGGTAGCGTCTCGACCATGGCCTTCGACATCGACGAATACGCGGCCGGCTCCCGCGCCGTGCGATGGGACGACCTCGACTTCGACCACTTCCGCGACAATCCCCTCCCGCCGGACACGTTGCGCACCCTGCGCTACATGACCGACGTGGAGTACCACACCATCTGTTACACCCGCGACCTGCTGACGACGCCGTCGCACACCGACGACGACGTGGCCCGTTTCATGGTGACGTGGAACCGCGAGGAGTTCTGGCACGGCGAGGCGCTGGCGTCGGTGCTGCGCATGCACGACATCGAGGTCGGCTTCGACGAGCTGCGGGCCAACCGCCTCAAGTTCGGCTGGCGCGACTACCTCGATCCGGCCACCCAGTCCACGCTGAGCCGCCTGGTCGGCAAGGACTTCATCGCCGTGCACATGAGCTGGGGTGCGGCCAACGAGTACACGGCCGTCTCGGCGTACAAGCGGATGGCCGCGCTGGAAACGGATCCGGTGCTCGCCGAACTGCTCCGCCGGATCGCCCAGCAGGAGAGCAAACACGTCGCCTTCTACGTGTCCCAGGCCCGCAAACGCCTGGCCGACAGCCGCAAGGCGCAGATCATCACGCGCTTCCTGCTGGACAAGGTGTGGCGCCCGGTCGGCTCGTCGATCATGCCGCACGAGGAGGTCGTGTACGTCTTCGGCCAGCTGATGAGCGGCCCCGCCGGCGCCGCCGAGGCCCGCCGGTTGGACGCCAGCATCAGCGCCCTGCCCGGCCTGTCCGGCCTGCAGATCTTCGCCAACTCCTTCGGCCGCCTGCTCGCCGAGGGAGCCGCCCCCGTCCCCGCCTGACCCGCTCGACCCGGGCGACGGTCCGCCACTCGCCCACGAGACCGGGCCATGATGCGCGGGTGACAGTGCATCGCGCGTGGTGGGTACGGCCGCTCAACGCCGTGCTGGCTCCTGCCGTCGGTGGCCGGCACGAGCGGGCCACCGGTACGCCGCCGACTCTCGACGGTCCACCCGGCCCGGGCGACTTCGCGGGCGGTATGCGGGTCCTGCACGACGCGTTGACGGCTGCGCCGCTGACACCCATCGGGCAGTGCGGGGCGCGGTCCGAGGTGCGGCGCCGGCTCGTCAACGAGGACGCGCTGAGGCGCCTGCCGCCCGAGGTCTTCGCGCAGCCGGTCGACCGTCCGATCGTGGTGACCGGGCTGCCGCGGACCGGCACGACCCTGTTGCACGGTCTGCTGGCCAGGCACCCCGTGGCGCGAGCTCCACTGCTGTGGGAGCTGATGCACCCGCTGGCACGCGGCCCGATCGCCCGGCGGCGGGCCCGGTGGTCGGTGACGTGCATGGCGCGCTTCTACCACGCGGCGGTCCCGGTGCTGCGGGATCTGCATCCGCTTGCTCCGGGCGTACCCGAGGAATGTCTCTTTGCTCTGCCGCATCACCTCGGGCACCTCGCGCGGACCCCGATGCCCGGCTATCGCCGCTGGTGGGAGGCGCGGCCGGCGGACGACGACTACCGCCACCTGCGCGGGTACCTGCAGGCTCTGCAGTGGCGGCGGCCGGCACAACGCTGGGTGCTCAAATCACCCTTCCATCTGCACCACCTGGACGCGCTGCTGCGGGTGTTCCCGGACGCCACCATCGTGCACACCCGGCGCGATCCGGTGCGCGCGCTGACGTCGTGGTGCCAGCTCGTCGAGGCGATCCGGCTGCTGCAGAACGAGCCGTCCGACCCGGCCATGATCGGCCCCGAGTGGCTGGACATCTGGGCGCTGGCGGTACAGCGGTCGAGTGCGGTCCGCGCGGCGCATCCGGACCGCTTCGTCGATGTCGACCACCACCGGCTGGCCGACGATCCGTCCGGCACGGCCGCGGAGATCTGGCGCGGGCTCGACGACGCCGCCGGGGAGGTCGCGCCCGCCCCCGCGGCACGCCGGCCGCGGCGGCACCCGCGCACCCCGCGCGAGTACGGCCTGGACCCGGCGGAGGTGCGCGCCCGCCTCAGCCCTCGGTGAGCCGGGAGGACGCCTTCCCCGGCCGTCGGGGGCTCGCTTATCATTCGTCCTCGTGAATCTCAAGCTTCAGGAGCGCGCCTTCGAGCGCCTCGCAGACCGCCTCCAGCCCGGCGAGAAGCCGCTAGCGGCCGCGCGGGCGCTGGTCGGCAAGTTCACGGCCGGCCGGATGGGCACCGTCGTCAAGCAGGGCCTGATCCTGGACGCCGCGGGCGGGCTCGGCTCGCACCTGCTCACCGCCGGCTCGAAGCAGTTCACGGTGGTCACCGACCGGCGGGTGTTCTTCCTGCCGCAGACCTTCATGGGCGGACCCGGCAAGGAGTGCCTCGGCGAGCTGCCCCGGCACCAGGTCCGGCTGGCCGAGGCGGAGATGGGTTTCGTCAGCCTGCTCCGCCTGGCCTTCGGCGACCAAGGCGACGGCATCTCGCTGACGTTTCCCCGCTCGGACAAGAAGAACGCCCAGCTCCTCGCCGACGCCCTGCAAACCGCCCCGGTCGCCTAGCGGCCCTGTCCCGGTCGCCGCGCCCTGCCCTTCAGCCAGGCCGCGGCGGGGCCCTTCAGCCGGGCGCGGCGGGGCCCTTCAGCCGGGCGCGGCGGGCGCCCCGGTCACCCGTCTACCGCGAGTCGGCCATCGCGACGTCGCCGTCCACCGCGGCCAGCAGGCGGCGCAGCGACCGGATGGCCGACCTCACCTCCTGCAGGTAATGCGTGAGCGTGAACCGCACCCGGTAGCCGGTCGGCAGCTCATATCCCGCCGGGACGCCGACGGTCTCCACCGAGCACCCCAGAGCAAGACCGATTTTGCGTACGGCGTCGAAGTGCTGAAACGGCACGTAGATGTCGGTCGTGACGATGAGGACACTGTCCAGGTCGGCGGGGTCGGCCGCACGCCACGCCACATAGGTGTCGGCCGTGTTGGCGCGGCCTTTCCGCAGGCCGCCGCGCCCGCCCTCCGCACCGCGACCACCCTCCGCACCGCGACCACCCTGGCCGCCACCCCCGGCTTGGTGCTGGGCGCACACCACCTCGATGGGTAGCCCGTCACCGAAGGCCGCCCGCGCCCCGAGCTCGATGGCGTCCGCCTCGGTCACCGCGGCTGCCCCGTTCACATGGGGAAAGAACGTTCGTTCTTCCGCCAGGAACGCCGCCTCTCGCTCGCGTAGCGGCCGGTCGCTGCCCAGCACGGCGACGCCGCCCGCGGTCAGGCCACCGGCGATCAGGCTCGCGGCATAGGCCGGCCTGGTCAGGCAGGCCGGCGCGCCGCCACCCAGGATGAGGATCCGGTCGTACGAGGACCGGCTCGGCGTGATCCGGCCGCTGAGCCCCAGGTCGGGCATCGTCGCCATGATCGCCGCGCTCTCGGCGAAGGTGAACTCGTGGTGCCGCATGGCCGAGCGTTCCCGGCCGCCCCGGAAATCCCACCGGCGCAGGGAGAACTCGTCCAGCCACGCGAGCGCCGCGCGCGTGCCGGTGGCCGGGATCCTCTCCCCGAAGATCGCGACCAGTTCCTGGAGCCGCTCGGCGAACACCCATTCGCGTACGGATCGTTCGACATCCTCTCCGGCCGTGAAGGGGTTCATGACCGGCCATGTTATCGAGCCGCCCGCACCTACCCGGCGGCCCGTTCGTGAAGCTGCCGCATCTCTTCGTCGAAGGGCGGGACCGGCCCGGCGGTGACGATGCCGGGGGCGATCGCCGTGATCGGAAGGACCGCCACCGGAGCGGCCGGCAGCCCCCAGCCCGCACGCCAACCGGCCAGCTGGGCGCTCGACGCGGCGTACACGATCCGGCCGAGGCCGACCCACGCATGAGCCGCGGCGCACATCGGGCAGTGCTCACCGGAGGTGTAGACGGTCGCGGCGGCCCGCGTCTCCGGCGGCAGGTGCCGGGCGGCCCACTGTGCCAGGGCGAACTCGGGATGGGCGGTCGGATCGGACGTGCTGGTCTCGCGGTTGCGGTCCTCGGCCAGCACCTCGCCGTCCGGGCCGGCGAGCACCGAACCGAACGGGCCGTCACCGTCCGCCATCGCCTCTCGGGCCAGTTCCACACACCGTCGCAGATGCGCCTCGTCGCGCGGGTCGGTCGTCATGTCCACCACTCTGGTGAACATCGGCCCGGAACGCACGTAGCAGGGCGATATGATCGCGTTCTCATCGTTCGGAAGCACCGAGCAACCGCAGTACCTCCGTGAGTACCTCGCCAACGCCGCCGGCGCGAGCGGTATCCGCCGGGTGCGGCCGGCCGGGCTGGCCCTGTGGGAGACGACCGGGCAGCTGCTCGACGCCGGGTGCGGCAACGGCGAGGTGGCCACGTTGACCATGTGGGTGGCCGCCGGCACCAAGGCTTAGGTGGTGTTCAAACCCGGGCCGCGCCTCGCGCCTGGCCGGGTTTGAAACACCACCTAGTCGCCGGTGGGGCGTTCGGCGTGCTTGTCGAAGCCGATGTAGATGCGGGCCTCCGCGTTGGCGCCGAGCGCGCCGAGCGTCTCCAGCTCACGCAGGCGCAGCAGGGCCGGGTGCTCCGCGTACGCCTCGGCGGCCGCGGCGAGCCGGCGCAGCGCGTCCACCTCGGCGTCGGCGCGGATCCGCTTGGCCTCCGCGTCGGCCTCGGCGGCCAGCCGCTGGGCCGCCGCCTTCGAGTTCGCCTCCAGCGTGTCGCGCTCGGCCCGGGTGCGGGCCTCGACCATCTGCGCCTCGGCCATGCGCTGCGCCGTGAGGACGCGGTTCATGATCTCCTGAAGGTTGCCCGGGAAGGCCAGGTCCTTCACGTCGGCCCGGATGATCTGCACGCCGTAGCCCGCGGAAACGCCCTCGACGTCGCGCAGGATGTCCTCGCTGAGCTGGTTGCGGTTGGTCAGGATGGCCTCGAGCGTCATCGACGCGAGCGACCGGCGCGCGGCCAGCTGCACGTCGCTGTAGATGCGGTCGTTGTAGTCGGCGACCCGCTCGACGGCCGCGGTCGGGTCGACCACCCGGAAATGGGTGATGATGTTGACCCGGACGGCGACCTTGTCGGCCGTGAGGATCTCCTGGCCCTTGATGTTGAGCTCCCGCTCGCGCACGTCGACCGGGACGACGGTGACGCGCGGGATGCGCTGCCGCGGGTAACGCCGCTTGGGCAGCTCGTAACGGCCGGGCTCGAGCACCCGGTCGAAACGGCCGTCGGTGTAACGCAGGCCACGGAATCCGCTGTGAACGATCACCTCGTGATGGTGGGACATTTTCCTAGCATTTCTCTGGAAAGAATTAGGGCGGCCCGTAGCGGTTCCGATGTGAAGGATCGGTCGCCAGGAGGACAGCGGATCAGCGTGGTTGGATCGCCAATGCATCCGCTGCGGAAGCGCGTACTTCTGAATCCGCCGGGCCGAGATCAGAATGGCAAATCTCCGCCGCCGGCCACAACGCATTATCGCGGCCGCGCCGTTTCTCCACGACGGTGTGCACACCGGCCAGGACCATCCCGAGCGCCAGGCCGAGGGCCACACCCAGCAGCGGTTTACCGGCGAACGCGGCGCCGCCCAGCCGCCCCAGTCCGATCGCGTACGCCGCCCAGGCCATGCTCGCCAGCGCGCTGAACACCCGGAACCGCCGCAGGGCGACCGAACCGGAAGCCATCGTCGAGGCCGTGCGCCCGTACGGAAGGAAGCGCCCGGCGATGATCGCGACGCCGCCGTACCGCATCAGCGCCCGTTCCGCCTTGGCCCGCGCCACTGCCAGCTTGCCGTTGACCATCCGGGCGCCGGCCTTGCGCCCCAGCCAGTACGAGACCCGGTCCCCCACGATCCCGCCGGCCGCCACGGCCGCCGCGAGCGCGACGAGGTTCGGCCGGCCGCTCACCGACAGCGCGCCGAGCCCGATCACCACGGTCTCCGACGGCATGACCGGGAGGAACCCGTCCACCAGCACCGCGGCGAAGACGATCACATAGAGCCACGGCGAGGAGATCAGCGGCATCAGGTGGTCCATCATCGTTCGCCCCCTCCTGGTGGTCGTTGATGTCGACGGTACGGATCATGGGGACGCCGCTCGATGGTGCGAGCACGTCGATCAGAGGTGGGGTTAGCACCACCGAGCGGGGTGTCGCGATTGGAGCTTGTCGCTATAGGCTGCGGCAAGCCGGATCGATGGACGTCATCCTGAGGGAACGTCCCGGCGACACGGGGAAAGAGACTGGTGATACGCCGTCCAGGGCGCGCGATGACGCGTGCCCGCGGTTCAGCACGGGGGTGTGCTGCCCGCTTGTCCGGCTGCCCTGACGAGCAGTCTTCTGCAGGAGGAGCACTGTGAAACGTACCGCTGTCCGTAAATTGACCTGGCTTTTCGGAGCCCTGTTGGCGAGCGTGCTCACCGTCGCGGTGGCCCCGACGCCCGCGTCCGCCGTCCCGCACCCGCCGCCGCCTCCCGGAACGGTGGGTACCCAGGGCGTCTACCCCCTGAGGACCTCCTACGCGAACTCCGACCTCAGCTCGGTGCGGGCCTGGTCCGTCACCTGGACGGTGCCGCAGTCCACCAACAACGCCTGGGGCGTGGTCGGCCAGTGGTTCTCCAACATCGAGGGCGGCATCTACTACACCGACACCGAGGGCTGGTGGGTCTACTACTACGGTGACGACAACGGCCTGACCGGCAACAACCCGGACTGCTTCGAGTCCTGGGGCACCGGTGGGCACTGCCTCAGCTGGGGTGCGAACCTGCCGATCGGCAAGCAGGTCACCTTCGTGTACGAGTACTGCAACGCCAGCAAGGCGTTCAACGCCAACGGCCCGTACATCTGCCTGTACGTCAACATGAACGACGGCGTCGGCAACCGCTACCTGATGCAGGACCTGCCCCGGGCCGAGGGTCCGGAGATGTACACGCACGACATCGAGCACTTCGCCGACTCGGGCGCGACGGAGCCGGTCATCTCGTGCACCAACCCGACGAAGATGCTCGGCCAGAAGGTCCGGATCAACAGCGCCGCCTGGACCAACCTGACCGGGTCGGCGTTCGATTTCGTCGACGAGCAGGCGAACTACGAGTTCCGCAACGTCAACTACACCGCCAGCCCGGCCACCTGGCAGAGCTGCACCCCGCCGAGCAACGCCTGCCCCGGCCCGGTCTGGTCGCCGAAGCGCAACTACGTCGCCAACGACCAGCTCTACTGGAATCAGCGCAAGTACCGGGCGATCGTCGCGTCGACCGCCGTGCGCCCCGGCACCAGCGCCACCACCTGGCAGGACCTCGGCACCTGCTGACCTGACGCCCGGCCGGCGCGGCGACGACCGCGCGCCGGCCGGGCACGGACAAGCAAAGGGACCGGCGTCCACGGGGGGAGACGCCGGTCCTGGCGGTGAAGATTACACCACACCCATCGATGGCGGTCAGTCGCCCGCGGCGAAGAGCGTCACCAGTACCCCGTCGGCGAGGGCGGCGTATCCGGCCTGGTTGAGGTGCGGGCGGTCACCGCCCCGAATCCACCGGCTCCGAACTCCATCCACCCATGCTCGTAAACGAAAACAGGACGCCCGCCAGCAGAGTCGTGGAGCCGATCTCCCCTGTTACCCTCGCTCCATGGGGAAGCCGGCCGGATCGTCGCGGCAGCCACGCGGTGAGATCGAGACCCTTCCCAGCGGGTCTCTGCGCGTGCGGGTCTACGCGGGCGTCGACCCGGTGTCGGGCAGGCGGATCCACCTGACCGAGACGGTTCCCGCCGGACCGGGCGCACCCGCCGAGGCGGCGAGGGTCCGTGACCGCCTCCTGGCCGAGCGCGAAACGAGGCGCCGGCAGCGTGCCGTGACACCCGCGGCCCCCCGACCGGCCGCCGCCGATCCCGGCACCGCCTCGACCCCGCGGGTGCCGGGCGCCCGGCGAGGACGACGGCGCGGCGAGATGACCGTCGCGCGGATCGCGCGGATCGCCGGCGTGTCTCCTCCGACCGTGTCGAAAGTCCTCAACGGGCGCTCCGGGGTCGCATCCGAGACCAGGCGCCGGGTGGAGGCGGTGCTGCGCGAGCACGAGTACCGCCGTCCGGAGATGGTGGTCGCCGCGGCCAGCGTCGAGGTCGTGTTCTACGGCATGCAGAGCAGCCTCGCCATCCAGATCATGCACGGCGTCCAGCGGGTCGTCGGGGCCCGGAAACTGGCGGTGAGCTTCACCGACGCCGGTCCGCACGTCGCGGCCGGCCGGTCCTGGGCGGCGGACCTGCTGGCCCGGCGGCCCACCGGTGTGATCACCGCGCACTTCGACGCGGCGCCCGAACAGCACAGCCTGCTGGCGGCGAGCGGGATTCCCCTGGTGGCACTGGACCCGACCGGGCAGCCGTCGCACGACGTGCCCTCGGTGGGCGCCACCAACTGGAGCGGCGCGATCGTGGCGACCCAGCACCTGCTCGACCTCGGTCATCGGGACATCGCCATGATCACCGGGCCGCCCGACCGGCTGTGCGCCCGCGCGAGGCTGGAGGGCACCCGGGCGGCACTCGACTCCGCCGGCATCGGGCTGGCGGACCGGCGCGTACGCCTCGGCCTGTTCTCGTTCGGCGACGGCCTCGAGCACGGCCTGGATCTGCTGACCGGCCCCGACCGGCCGACCGCCGTGCTGTGTGGCAACGACCTGCAGGCCCTCGGCGTCTACGAGGCGGCCCGGCGGCGCGGCCTGCGCATCCCGGAGGACCTCAGCGTGATCGGTTTCGACGACATCCCGAACGCCCTGTATTGCGGACCGTCGCTGACCACCGTGCGCCAGCCGCTGACCGAGATGGGAGCCGCCGCCGCGGGCATGGTGCTGACGCTCGCCGCGGGGGAACGACCGGATCAGGCCCGTGTCGAACTGGCGACCACCCTCGTGGTGCGCGAGAGCACAGCCCCGCCGCGCCGGCCCGTGCCATGAACGATGCGGCCTGGCTGCCGCCGGAGGCCTGGCGTGCGATCGGTGGTCGCCGCATCCGGGTGACCGGTCGCGGGTTGCTGGTGGACACCGTCGTCGACGAGCTGCGCCGGGCCTGTGCGCGGTTCGGCGGCGAGGTCGTCCGAGGGCCCGGCGGGAAACCATGCGACCTCGACCTGGGCCTCGGCGGCGACGACGCGCTCGGACCCGAGGGGTACGAGCTGACCGCCGCCGACGAGCACACCGTGCTCCGCGCCGCGCACCCGCACGGCCTGCTGCACGGGATGTTCCACCTCGTACGGCTCGGCGACGCGTCGTCCACCGGGACCTTCCGTCCCGCGGTGCCGCGACGGATGCTCGATCACTGGGACAACGTGGACGTCCACCCGGTGATGGGCCAGGTCGAGCGGGGCTACGCGGGCGGCTCCCTGTTCTGGCACAACGGCGCGCCCCGTCGCGACCTGCCGCGCGTCACCGCGTACGCGAGGTTGCTGACCGCCTGCGGGATCAACGCGGTCACCCTGAACAACGTCAACGTGCACGCCACCGAGGCGCGCCTGCTCACCGACCGGCTCGGCGAGGTGGCCGAGCTGGCCGGGGTGTTCCGCCGCTACGGCATCCGCACGCACCTCTCGGTGTCGTTCGCGGCGCCGGTCCTGCACGGCCTGGACACCGCCGACCCTGCGGACGAGCGCGTGCGCCACTGGTGGGAGAGCACCACCGTGGACGTGTACGCCACCATCCCCGACTTCGGCGGCTACCTGGTGAAGGCGGACTCGGAGGGTCAGCCTGGCCCCTTCACGTACGGCCGCTCGCACGCCGACGGGGCGAACCTGCTCGCCGACGCCCTCGCGCCGCACGGCGGGGTCGTGCACTGGCGGGCCTTCGTCTACAACCACCGGCAGGACTGGCGGGATCGCGGCGTCGACCGCGCCCGTGCGGCCTTCGACCATTTCACACCGCACGACGGCGCCTTCCGCGAGAACGTCGTCCTCCAGGTCAAGCACGGCCCGATGGACTTCCAGGCACGGGAGCCGGCGGCACCGCTGATCGCCGCCATGCCGGCCACCCGGGTCGGCGTCGAGTTCCAGGTCACCCAGGAGTACACCGGCCAGCAGCGGCACGTGTGCTACCTCGCTCCGATGTGGAGTGAACTGCTGCGCGGGGTGCACGGGCCGGCGCTCGCCGGGTTCGCCGCCGAGTTCGTGGCCGTCGCCAACACCGGCGACGACCCGTTCTGGACCGGTCACCCCTTGGCTCAGGCAAACCTTTACGCGTACGGCCGGCTCGGCTGGAATCCGGCGCTGGAACCGGCGGCGGTGCTCGACGAGTGGGTCACGCTCACGTTCCCCGGGGCGCCCGCCCGGCTGCGTGACGCCCTGCACGCGATCATGGACGACTCCTGGCGGACCTACGAGCGGTACACCGCCCCGCTGGGTGTGGGTTTCATGGTGCGTCCCGGCCACCACTACGGTCCCGACGTCGACGGCTACGAGTACACGCGGTGGGGCACCTACCACCACGCCGACCGGGACGGTGTCGGCGTGGACCGGACCGTGGCCACCGGCACCGGATGCGCCGGGCTCTATCCGCCGCCGTGGGCACGGATCTACGAATCGCCGGACGAGTGCCCCGACGAACTGGCGTTGTTCTTTCACCACCTGCCGTACCAGCATGTGCTGACCGGCGGTGGCACGGTGATCCAGCACATCTACGACGCGCATTTCGCCGGTGCGCGCGAGGCCGCCGAGATGCGCGAGCGCTGGGCCGAGGTGGCCGGCCTGGTGCCGCCGGAGAAGTACGAGAGGGTCCGTGAGCTGCTCGACGAGCAGGTGCGTTCGGCCGAGGAGTGGCGGGATCAGATCAACACGTACTTCTTCCGCAAATCCGGGGTGCCGGACGCGAAGGGCCGCCGGATCCACTGACCGCCGTACCCGGGAGGTTTGTCAGCGGATGAATCTCTCCTCGATCTCGGACCGCAAGGGCCGGGCGGTGCGGAGCAACGCCGCGGCGAAGACCACGGCGACCAGCGCCAGCACGGCCTCGGACCAGAACAGGACGACGATGGCGGCGAGGGCCAGGAGGCCGGCGGTGCCCAGCGTCACCAACGGCGTACGCACCAGGAAGTATGCGGCCAGTCGTGCGGTGTCCCGGGCCCGGAAGGCGAACAGCGACGCGATCACCAGCGCGTTCGCCTGCCAGAGCGCGGCGGCGAGCGCGACCGCCGCGACCGGGATCGTCCACCGGCCGTGCGCGAGGTTGATCCCGAGGACGGCTTCCCAGGCCAGCCAGGGCACCCACAGCTTGAGCACGCCCGTCAGGTTCATCCGGTAGCCGCGCAGGAACGCGCGGGCCGGTGCGAGGTCGGCCAGGTCGGTGCTGCGCCGGCGCAGCGCGTAGAGCGCCGCCGACAGTGCGGGCCCGGCCGGAATCGCGCACACCGCGGCGAGCACGATGTTGCTCGGATCCCGGTCGAGCAGGACCAGCGGCACGATGCCTGCCGCGCCGGCGAGCAGGGTCAGCACCTGCACCACGAGCAGGGTGTGCACGAGCGCGGCGGCCCGGGCGAGCGGCCCGGCGCCGAACCGCCGCCCGGTGTCGGTCGTGGTCATCTCACTTCTTCTCCTGGAACCGCTGGTACGCCTTGTTGACCAGGTCGACGTACTGGTCCATGTTCTTGGTTCGCAACTCGGCGACGTAGGCGTCCCACTCGGACAGCGGCCGCTGGCCCAGGGCGAAGCGCAGCGTCTGCTGGAACACGTGGTCCTTCAGGGTCGACTCCCACAGGGCGGCCTGCTCGCGTTCCTCGGGGCTGAGCGGGTGCGGCGGCGGCACCTCGCGCGTCGTGCGCTTGTTCATCTCGGCCTGGAACGCCTTCTCCTCCTCCGAGAACTGTGAGTTCAACATCTTCGTGCTTCCGCCGTACGCGAAGACGCCGTTGAAGAACCCGTAGTCGACCTGTAGGTCCTTGGGAGCGGACGGGTTCAGCCCGCCCCACTTGACGCGCGGGTCGAGTTTGAACGAGCCGTCCTCCACGTTGCCGGTGTAGGTGTCTCCCTCGATGCCCCACTTGCTGAACATCAGGCCCGCGTCGGAGTACCAGAGCCAGTCGATGAACTGCATCATCGCGACGAAGTTCTTGCTCTCCCGGGCCTTCTTGCTGATCATGATGCCGTTCTCCAGCAGCGACTCGCTGGGCACCGTCGCACCCATCGGGCCGATCGGCACCGGAATCTTCGCGACCGTCGCGCCCGGGATCTTCGCGATGTCCTTGCGGTTCTCGGAGACCAGCGTCTGCGCGTTGGTGCTGATCACGAACGATTTGCCGGCGGCGAACTTCTGCCGGGCGTTGTCGTCGGTCTGGGTGAAACTCTCCGGGTCGAGCAGCTTCTCGCTGACCAGGGTGGCCAGGTACCGCAGCATCTGGCGGTACTGGTCCATCGCGCCGCTGAGGACGAACTTGCCGGCGGCGCCGTCCCAGGTGGTGCTGTTGTAGGCCCAGCCGGCGTGCGTGCCGTGGGCCGTGCCGAGAATGCCGATCAGGTTGTTGGCGCCCGGCTGCGGTGGCGTGCTCCACCGGTCGGAGAACGGATACCGGTCCGGGTACGCCTTCCGGAGCGCCCGCAGGGTCGTGGTCACCTCGTCCCACGTCGCCGGAACGGGCAGGCTGTGCTTCTCCAGGATATCGGTACGCATCGCGAGTGAGTAGTCCAGCCACGGCTTCTCGTGCAGGCCGGGAAGCAGGTAGTACTTGCCGTCCTGCTGGCTGAAGGTGTCGAGGTTGGCCCGCAGGTTCCAGCGCTTCACCTTGTCGGAGTAGTGCGGCATGAGGTGGGCGTAGTCGCTGACCGGCAGGATCGCGCCGCCGGCGATGAAGGCCTCCTCGTCCGGGTGGTACGTCTTCGGGATGATCATCGGGGCGTCGCCCGCGCTGACCACCACGCTGCGCTTCTGGTTGTAGTCGCTGCCCGGCACCGCGGTCGCCTCGAACGAGACGTTGGTGCGCTTGGTGAGCTCGGCCAGGAACGACCAGTTCGCCTTGAACGGGTAGTTCGGGTTGCTGAGCATCATGATCGAGAACGTGAGCGGCTCGGTCGCCCTGAACTGGTCGCCGACCTTGAAGCCGTCCATCGCGCCGGCCTTGTTGCCGTCCAGATCGCCGGCGTCCGCCTCGCCGTCACCGCCGTCGCAGCCCGCGAGGGAGACGGCCGCGGTGGCGGCGGCCGTGGCCAGCAGTTGCCGCCGGGATAGCTGAACCATGGTGAACTCCAAAGGTGTGAGGACGGGACGGGCTAGCCCTTCACAGCGCCGAGCATCACGCCGGAGACGAAGTACCGCTGGATGAAGGGGTAGACGAGCAGGATCGGCAGGGTGGTGAGCACGATGGTCACGGCCTGGATGCCGGCCGCGATCTGCAGCGTGGTGTCGCTGGACGTGGTCTGATCGGACCCGGCGGTGGCGCCGGCGATCAGATTGCGCAGGTAGACGGTGACCGGGAACAGTTCCTGCCGGTCCATGTAGAGGAAGCCGGCGAACCACGAGTTCCAGAACGACACCGCGTAGAACAGCAGCATCGTGGCGAGCACCGCCTTGGACAGCGGCAGCACGATCCGCCACAGCGTGCCGTAGGTGGTGGTCCCGTCGACGGCGGCGGCCTCCTCGAGCTCGACCGGCAGGCTCTCGAAGAACGCCTTCATCACCAGCAGGTTGAAGACGCTGACCGCGTTCGGCAGCACGATCGCCCACAAGGTGTTGCGCATGCCGAGCGCGCTGATCAGCACGTAGTTCGGGATCAGGCCGCCGTTGAAGAACATCGTGAAGACCGCGATGCCCACGAGCAGACCGCGGCCCTTCAACTGGCGCTTCGAAAGGACGTACGCGTAACAGGTGGTCAGCACGAGCGAGATGGCCGTCGCCACCACCGTGTAGACCACCGTGTTGCGGTAGTTCGTCCAGAACATCGTGTCCGACATGACGTGCTGGTACGTGGTCACGTTGAAGCCGCGCGGGAACACGCTCACCTGACCCGTGCGGATCTCCCGCTCGCCGCTGAACGACCGGGCGACGATGTTGACGAACGGGAACAGCGTCACCACCACCACGACGGTGAGCACCACCGCGTTGACCGCCTGGAAGACGCGGTAACCACGGGACGGCCGGATCGCGGTCACCACAGGCTCGATCCGACGACCCGGCGGGACAGCCGGTTGGCGCCCAGCACCAGGGCCAGCCCGATCACCGACTCGAACAGCCCGATCGCGGCGGCGTAACTGAAGCTTCCCGAGACGATGCCGACCCGGTAGAGGTAGGTGGAGATGACGTCCGCGGTCGGGTAGGTGAGCGGGTTGTAGAGCAGCAGAACCTTCTCGAACCCGACCGCCAGGAACGTGCCGATGTTGAGCACCAGCAGTGTGACCATGGTCGGCCGGATGCCGGGCAGCGTCACGTGCCAGGTCTGCCGCCACCGGTTCGCGCCGTCCACCCGGGCCTGCTGGTACAGGTCGGTGTCGATCGTGGTGAGCGCGGCCAGGTAGAGGATCGTGCCCCAGCCGACGGTCTGCCACACCTCGGACGAGACGTAGATGGTGCGGAACCAGCCCGGTTCCTGGATGAACGAGACCGCGTCCTGCCCCACCGCGAGCAGGCCCTGGTTGACGACGCCGTTCACCGAGACGATCTGCAGGACCATGCCGGCCACCACCACGATGGACAGGAAGTGCGGCAGGTAGGAGACGGTCTGGACGAGCCCTTTCAGCCAGCGGGTGCGCACCTCGTTGAGCAGCAGGGCGAGGATGATCGGCAGAGGGAAGCAGAACAGCAGGGTCAGCCCACCGATGACCAGGGTGTTCGTGAAGACCTGCCAGAACGTGGGGTCGGACAGGAACATCTTGAAGTAGCGCAACCCGACCCAGTACTCGCCGAACAGGTCACCGCCGGGCGAGTACCGCCGGAAGGCGATCAGGTTGCCGAGCATCGGCAGATAGCGGAACACCGCGAAGAACAGCAGGGGCAGCACGGCCAGCGAGTACAGCTGCCAGTCCCGCCGCACCGCGGCCCGCCACGTGCGCCGGCGGGTGTGGACGGACGGCTCCATGCTCCACCAATCTCCTGCCCCGCCCGATTACCGGAAGAGCCACAAAACTTCCATCGGTACATCGGCATGTGCAGATGGGAAGTTAGGCCCCATGTTTCCGTCGTGTCAAGATTTCAGGTCGAATCAGTCGACGGTCCCCAAGACCGCTTCGCAGGCTTGTGAACAGGCACTTGATCAAGTACGTGGAGAAAGTGACTGCCCCATGGAGACGTGATCGTCCACATCCGCCGGCACCGGGAAGGCGTCGCTCGCAGCCGGAACTATCGGCAGCTATTGCGGTCCGGCCCCCCGTACCGTTTCATCGAAGCTCATGATGAAGACCATCCTGGCCGCCGTCGCGGGGGCGGCGACCGTCTTAGCCTCGGCGGCGGTCCCGGCGCAGGCAGCGCCCACCGTCCCGCACGTGCGCGGCACCGGCACCGTGCCCACCTACTCGTACGCGAACGCCATCCGGGAGAGCGTCTGGGTGCAGACCACCCTGGACGGTGACCACGACGGCGTTCCCGACAAGGTCTCCGTCGACCTCGTACGCCCCCGGGAGACCGCGGCCGCGCACCTGCGCGTGCCCGTCGTGATGGAGGCCTCGCCCTACTACGCGTGCTGCGGCCGCGGCAACGAGGGAGAGCTCAAGGAGTACGACGCGGCCGGGACCATCGCCAAGGAGCCGCTCTACTACGACAACTACTTCGTGCCTCGCGGGTACGCGTTCGTGGCCGCCGATCTGACCGGCACCAACCGCTCCACCGGCTGCGAGGATGTCGGCGGCCGCGACGAGGTGCTCGGGGCCAAGGCGGTCGTCGACTGGCTCAACGGCCGGGCCCGGGCCACGTACGCCGACGGCACCCCGGCGGTCGCCACCCGGTGGACGAACGGCAAGGTCGGCATGATCGGCAAGTCCTGGGACGGTTCGGTCGCCAACGGTGTGGCCGCGACCGGCGTCGAGGGACTGGAGACGATCGTGCCGATCGCCGGCATCTCCAGCTGGTACGACTA
The DNA here is from genome assembly GCF_030269485.1 of Actinoplanes sp. NBRC 103695. Classification (GTDB taxonomy): domain Bacteria; phylum Actinomycetota; class Actinomycetes; order Mycobacteriales; family Micromonosporaceae; genus Actinoplanes. The sequence continues at coordinate 94,568 of NZ_BSTL01000013.1, forward strand.
CACCCGTTACAACGGCGTCATCCGCTCCCCCGGCTACGCCCCGTTCCTCAGCGAGTACGTCAGCAGCCGGCCGGAGGCGTGCGCACAGAACCTCGCCGAGCTCGCCACGGACAGCGACGACGACACCGGCAACCTGAACGCCTTCTGGGCCGAACGCAACTACCGGCCCGCCGCGAGCAGGGTGAAGGCCAGCGTCTTCGTGGTGCACGGCGTCAACGACACGAACGTCAGCACCTCGCAGTTCGCGCTCTGGTGGAACAGTCTGCGCGTACCCAAGAAGATCTGGCTCTCGCAGACGGGTCATGTCGATCCGTTCGACTTCCGCCGGGCCGCCTGGGTGGAGACGCTGCACCGCTGGTTCGACTTCTATCTGCAGGGCCTGCGCAACGGGATCGACCGGGAGCCGCGGGCGAGCATCCAGACCGCCCCGGGCACCTGGGTCGACCAGCCCACCTGGCCGGCCCCGAGCGCCCGGCCGGTGCGGGTGAGCCTGGGCAACGGCGATGGTTCCACGGGTACGCTCGGCGGCGTCTCTGGACGCGGCTCGCGCACCTGGGCGGACAACCCCGACCTGAGCGAGGCGGCGGCGACCGGCTCGCCGAACACTCCCGTCCCCGGGCGGGTGGCCTTCCTGTCCGCCCCGCTGCGGCGTGACCTGCGACTCTCCGGCATCCCCCAGGCCACCCTGCGGGTCAAGGTGGACCGCCCGACGACCGAGCTCACCGCGCGGCTGGTCGACTACGGCACGGCGACCCGGGTCAACTATCTCGGCGCCGAGGAAGGCATCACCACGGTGGGCACCGAGTCGTGCTGGGGTTCGTCGACCCCGGCCGACGACGCCTGCTACCTCGACACCGTCGAGGATGTGGTCACCAGCGACCACGCGGTCCTCACCCGCGGTTGGCAGGACGCGGCGCACCACGTCTCGCTTTCCTTCCGTACGCCCTTGAGGCCGGGCCGCTGGTACTCGATCGCCGTGCCGTTGCAGGCCACCGACCAGATCGTGCGTTCCGGTCACGTCCTCGGCCTGATCCTGCAGCAGAGCGACAACGAGTACTCGACGCCGCCGACGACCGGCGCCACGGTCAGCCTGGATCTGGCCGGCAGTTCGCTGACGCTGCCACTGGCGAGCGGTTCACTGCCCGCCCCGGGAGCCACCGCACCGCACGTCACGACCGGTCCCGCTCCGGCCGCGCCGTCCCTGCGCCGTCCAGCCCGGCTCCAGCTCCCCTGACGAGTTCACGGCCGGGCCCCGGGGCTCATCCCGAGGTCCGGCCGGGAGCTCACCTTCCTCGGCGTGACCAGCCTCCGTATCGGCACGACCGGCTCCGCCGGCCCTGCCACCTCGGTGTCCACGTCGGATTCGACAGCCGCCTCGGGCGCATTCCGCTCGGCGTCCCTCCGCACCCCGCGATTCGCAGTCGCGCATCATGCCGATCTCCCGCAATCGGGGAAGGCTCGGCGACAGGGCCACGACAGCCCCGTGAGCCAGGGTGAGCGCGGGAGGTGGCGAATCTGATGGGACCTTTACGAAGCTTGGCGATAGTCGTCGCGGTTCTGGGTTCGGCCGTGACGGTCAGCCCTGACGCCGAACCGTTGCCGTATCCGGAGCGCGGCGCGTACCGGATCAAGGCACTCCAGCCGGACTTCTGGCCGGACAAGGACGAGATCGCGGGCAACAACACCGGCGGAGTCGCCGTGAACCTGGTCTGGTCGCGGTGGCAGCCGACCCGACGGCAGGCGCCGTGCACGGCCGGCGAGCAGGAGTACGACGGCCAGTGCTTCACGGTGCCGGCCGAGGTGGACGCCGAGATCAGCGACTGGTCCGCGCGCGGGCTGGTCGTCACCGGGGTCGCGTACGGGACACCGGACTGGGCCCGGCAGGGCAAGCCCTGCTCCCCCGTCGCGCCGGGCTTCGAGGTGTTCTGCACACCCGGCGACGCGGCGGACTACGGCCGCTTCACCGGCATGCTCGCCCAACGCTACGACGGGCGGCACGGGCACGGCCGGGTGGCGGACTTCGTCGTGCACAACGAGGTCAACTCCAACAACTGGTTCGATATCGGCTGCGGCCAGGGCGTCGCCTGTTCCACCGCCCGCTGGCTGGACGAGATCGCCGCGAACTACAACGCCGCGTACGACCGGGTCGCCGCCGAGCAGTCCACCGCGCGGGTGCTGATCTCGCTGGACCACCAGTTCGGCGTCGAGCTGGACCGCCCCGCGGCGCACGAGGCCACCCTGTCCGGCATGACCGTGCTGCGCGGCCTGGCGTCCCGCGCCGGCGCCCGGCAGTGGCGGGTCGCCTTCCACCCGTACGCCCCCGACCTGCGCAGCGACGTCACCGGCCCCGACGACTACCCCATCGTCAGCTACGGCAACGTCGGCACCCTGATCGGCTGGCTACGCGCGACCTTCCCCTCAGAGGTAGCGGCCTGGTCACAGGTCCAGCTGACCGAGAGCGGCATCAACTCCCGCACCCCGTCCTCCCCCGCGAGGCAGGCCGCGGCCGTCTGCGACTCGTTCCGCAACGTCCTGGGCACCCCCGGCATCACCAACTACGTGTACCACCGGATGAGCGACCACCCCGACGAGGTAGCGGGCGGCCTCGCCCTGGGCCTGCGAAACCCCGACGGCACCGCCAAGCCGGCCTGGACAACGTGGGCGCTGGCCAACCGATCCGACCTGACCCCACCCCGGTTGTCGTGCGGCTTCGAGCACCTCCCGTACACCCGCCTGACCCGCGGCTACCACCAGACGCGAGGTCATTGGGCCTCCACCCGCATCCTCCCGCCCGGCTTCACCACCGAGCACACCTGGCGCCTCTGGCGAGAACCTGCGGCAGGCACCATCCCGCTGTTCGAATGCCGGGTAGGACAGCACAACCTGATCAGCCGCGACCCGGCCTGCGAGGGCCTGCCGCCGCTGGGCCCGGTCGGCCACATCAACACCGATCCGGGCCCCGGCCGGGTAGCCCTCTACCGCTGCTACATACCCGGCAACGGCGACCATTTCATCTCCACACAACCGGACTGCGAGCAAAGAACCAAAGAGCAGATCCTCGGGTACGCCGTCCCGTAGGTTCAGCAGCCCGTGTGCCCAGATCCCACCTTCGTCCACTTGCAGGTGTCGTAGATCCGGTCACCACGAGCGCGGCGGTTTCCCGGCGGCGGCCCGCGGGCTTCGCGGCTTCGTTTCCGACATGGCCGGTCCTCTGAGCAGGCAACTTGGCGTGGTGGGCGCCGAAGGTAATCCTGCTGCGACTCCGGTGCCGGGTGAGCGGGGCGGGAGGATGACGCGGATCGTTACGATGAGCGGGTGTCCACTGCGGTTCAGATAGTGCAGGTCGCGAAGGACGCGACGACGGCTCTGGCCCTGATCGTCGGTGGGGGCTGGGCCTACCTGAAGTTCGCTCGCGGCCGCCTGTTCGCGCCGCGTGCGGAGTTGTCCGTCACGGCCGCGATGTATGAGGGCGTGGACGGCCTCATGGTGGTCGCGACGGTCACGCTCGTCAACCGCGGCGTACGCCGGTTCAAGCTGAAGGACGACGGCAAAGTTCTGTACGTCTACGAGTTGCGCTCCGATGCCGGCAACGGGCCGGCGCTGCTGTCCGAGGAGAAGGTCGCCCTCGTTCCCATCCTCACCTCACACGACTGGCTGGAGACGGCCGAGCAGGTGCAGGAGGAGACGACCGTCCTGCTCGGGCGCGCCGCCGACCACGACCGGGCCGGATTCCGCCTCGAGGCGCAGGTCTGGTCGCCGCCGGCCCTCGGCCGACGATCCGGTTTCCGGTGGATCTCCTCAGTGATCGCTCCGGGACCGGGGTGGACAAGATTGAAGGACAGTGCATGACCGATGACGCGGATTCCACGGCGAAGTTCCAGCGGAGCTGGGATCGCTCCGACGAGCGGCAACTGAACGAGGACCGCCGCCGGCTGCTGCTGCGCCGGCCGGCGGGCGCACCCGACCCCGCCCGGACCGCGGACCAGCCCGACCCGCAGCAACCCCCGGAGGACGAGGCCGGCCGGTCAGACGGTTGACCGCCCGATGCCGGACAGCAGCTGCCGCACATCGTCCAGACCGTCGGTGACACCGGCCGCGAGGATGTCCCGTTCGGCCTGCTCGGCATAGATGCGTGCGTCCTCGGTGCGGCCCGCCTTCAACATGATCAGCGCCAGCAGGTGCCGGGCGTGGCCGGCGCTCGCGAGTTTTCCGCGGCTGACGTACGCGGCGAGCGCTTGCTGCAGGTGGTCGGCCGCGCGCCCGAGGTCGCCGGTGATGCGTTCGATGCTCGCCAGGCTGTAGTACAGCGGCGCGAGCAGGTCCGGCCGGCCGGCGACCGCCGTGATCGCGTTCTCGTAGTGGCGCCGGGCCTCACGAACCAGTTCGGCGGCCTCCGGCGGGAACCGGATCTCGATGATCGAGCCCGGTCCGCTGGTCAGCTCGCCGGCGTCGTACCGGCGCTGCGCGTCTTCCTGCGCCAGGATCTCGGCGCGCCGGATCGCCGTCGCGCCGAGGCCCTCGAACGCCCGGGCGATGACCGCGTAGTCGCGATCCCCGACGATCCGCAGGCCCTCCAGGAAATAGGTGCGCGCGACCGACGCCGACCGGGCGTCGCCGGTCCGGCGGTGCAGATGGCCGAGCTGGATCAGCATGGACGCTTCGAGCTGCTGATCGCCGAGGCGGTTCGCCAGGTTGACCGCCTCGCGGACGTCGGCCTCGTCCTCACTCGTGCCCAGTTCCAGCACGCGGGCGCGGGTCGCTTCACCGCCGGAGCGGCCGGCGCCGAGCAGGTCCCGAATCCGGGCGGCCAGATCGGCCTCACCGCGGGCGGTCGCCCGTTCGAGGCAGTAGCCGCGCAGAATCGTCGCGGACAGCGGCGCCTCCAGGGTCAGATCGATTCGCGGCAGCCCGTCCGGGCCGATCATCGCGGGCACCAGGAGGTCGAGCGCCGCGAGCCACGCCTCCGGTCGGCCCTGTCCCGTGTAAAGGGCGCGGAGGGCCTGCATCGGCCCGAGCGCCGCCTCGGGGTGGCCGCTGCGCAGGCTCGCCGGCACCGCTTCCAGCAGATTCTCCTCATCCGCCGCGATGACCGGCAGAATGGCGCGTTCGCCGATCTCATGGCCCCAGGACAGCGCGTGCCCGTACGCGTCGAACTCGGCGCTGAGCGGGTCGCCGACGCTGCCGGGGTCCGGCGGGCCGACGCCGGCGGCCCGCAGGACCGCCGGAAGGAGCGGGTGGATGGCGTAGAAATCGACCGGTTGTGGCGCGAGCAGACCGCAGTCGGCGACGCATTCGAGCAGGTCGCGGGCAGGCTCGTAGGTCAACGGCATACCCAGCCTGGCGGCGCTCCGGCTCAGGTGCAGTGCCGACACGGTGCCGTGGAACCAACCCACCAGGCTCAGGATCTGCTTGTCGCCGACGTCCAATCGGTGCCGGAGCACCCGGGCCGCGGCGTGGACCGCCGGCTCGGTGACCGCCGGTCCGTCGATCAGGCCCAGCAGCGCGAGAAGGTTACCCCGCGATCGTTCGTCCGCCGGAGCGCCGCGGCCCGCGGCCACCGCCGAGCAGTCGGCGGGCGTCAGCACCTGCGTGGTCACCCGGGAGGCGCGGACACCGAGCCAGTCCAGGCCGCCGCACGCGATCAGCAGCACCTTCGCGCCGCCGCCGGCCAGTCGGCCGATCAGGTCGCCGAGACGCTCGCGGTCGCCGTCCGGCCGACCGGCCGGATGCCACGGTGCCGCGACATCGAGGTCATCGATGATCCACAAAGCCCGGTCGGCCGGGCCGGTCGTCGAGACGGCGTCGTCGTCGGACAGCGAGACGCGTACGACCGTGTCGGTGCCACCGGTGCGGCGGTACCAGTCGCCGAACGTCTGCGCGACGGTGGACTTCCCGCTGCCGATGAGGCCACGGAGGTGCACCACATCGGCGCCGTCGAAAGCCCGGTCGAGCAGGAGCATCACGTCGTCGGCGCTGTCGAGCTCCGCGAGCGGGGCCCGAGCCGGATGCCCAGCGGTCCGCGCCGGCGCGCCGGTCGTCATCCTCATCGGCCCGTTCGCATAGACGGCGGGCACCAGCCAGTCGTCGTCCCGTTCGCCGGCACGCGGCCGGGCGAGTTCGCGCCGGGCGGCCGACACCGCCTGCGCGAACTCGTCACCCTCGACGATCCGCTGGTAGAGCTTCTCGACGAAGACGGCGGCGGTGCTGACGTAAACGTCGTAGCGCATCGCGACGACACCCTGTACGCCGCCGTCGAGCGCGGCCCGGGCCAGCGAGCCGAACGTCCTGCGCTGATCCGCCACCGGCTCGGGCGACGACTCGTCCCGGGCCCACGCCGGGATGCTCCGGGCCGAGCCGCAGGCGTTCAGCACCAGCAGCGGCACCTCGTACTCCGCGAGCAGCCGTCCGAGCCGGGCGCCGCCGACCGGCATCATGTTCTCCGCCACCTCGGCGTCCTCGAAGAGGAAGAACCCCTGCGTGACGTCGGCCTCCGGGAGGCGTTCGCCGTCCGCCGCCGGGGCCGTGCCGAAAACCCCGTGCCCGTCCAGATGAACCAGGTCGAACGGCCGGCCACGCTCCGCGGCGTCCCGCAGAGCGTCGGAGAGCCGGCGGAAGGTCGGTGGCCGGAGCACCTGAACGTCAAGGTCCGGGAACCGCTCGCCGAGAGCCACCACGCGGCCGCCGACCGAGCGGAACGGGACGTCCCGCCCGAGCCGGGGACGGCAGATCGCGAGCAGGATCCGCAACGGCCCCGGCCGCCTCGGCGGGACCGGCGCCGCACCGGCCGGCTGGTGGACGAACGCGCGGGCAGCGACTGCCGGGACCAGACCGGAGCCGGCCTCGCGAAGCATCTCCAGCGGAACCTGCATCGCCTCGTCGCAGGCGGGATCCACTTCGATCCGCAGATCCGAGAGCTCCGGCCGGGCCGCCCGCCACAGGTCGGCGCCCGCGCCGGTGCCGAACAGGGCGTCGAAGAGTGCCTCGCCGAGGTCGTCCAGCCGGCGTGCGGCCCGGGCCGCGATCACCGGCGCGGGCTCGGCGGGATAGCGGCGGAAGTCCTCCAGGTACCAGCGGACCAGCAGTTCGTCGGAGCGTTCGAACGCGACGGACGGCACGGGGACCTCGGCGTGCCGGGACAGCCCCGGCAGCTCGAGGGAGATCGAGATGTGCGGCGAATCCCCGGCACCGAAGCCGAACCGAAGAGTCTTCACAACCGATCGCTCATGCGGCGCCGCGGATACAGTCGCGTGCATGGGGACGATTGCATCATGACGTCCGAGGACACGCCATCGCCCGCCGAGCTCATCGCTGCCGGCATACGGTACGCCGAACTGCCGCACGGGAACCGCGCCGACAACCTCGAACGGTCGATCCAGCTTCTCGGAGCCGGCGTGTCCATGTTGCTCGAAGGGGATCAGCCGGCGCAGCTCGCGTTCGGTCTCTATCAGCTCGCCATGAGCGTCCAGGAACGCATCCACGGCGCCCGCCCGGACAACCTCGACAAGGCGATCGGCTACTACGAACTCGCCGTCGCGGTCCTCGACCAGCTCGACGGACACGAGGAGCGGCTGCTGCAGGGGCAGACGCTCGGCAACCTGGGCTCGGTGCTGATCGCGCGGGGCGACTACGAGAAGGCGCTGCGGGTGCTGCAGGCGGCGCTGCGAATCCAGACACCCGAAACGAGCCGCCGCGAGTGGGGCGTGAGCCGGCAGAATCTGGGCTCGGCGTACATGTATCGCCGCGAGGGGAACCGGCGGGACAACATCGTCGCCGCCATCGCGGCCTACGAGGCCGCCCTCCGCGTACGGCCACCGGATGCCGAACCCGCGCTCCACCATCGCACCCGCGCCTCGCTCGAAGCGGCGCGCCGGGAGTTCGACGCCCTCGACGCACCGAACGCTCCGCCGCCGAGCGTCTCGTCAGCGGGGTTGGTGCAGCGAGCGATCGACCTGCAGGTGCAGGGCGCGCAGAACACCGACCGGGCGGCGAGAGAGCGACTGCTGGAGGCCGCGGTCGCCGCCTTCCTCGACGCACTCGAAGGAATCGACGAGGAGGCGGACAGCGCGCTCTGGGGCACCAGCATGCACAACCTCGGGATCTGCTATTCGCTGCTCGACCAGGATCCGGAGAACGGGGAACGGGCCGTGCTCGCGCTGCAGTCCGCGCTGCCCGCCCGGCAACGTGCCGGTGACACCTTCCGGTGGGCGATGACGCAGTACAACCTGGCCTTCGCGTACGCGAACCGCAGGCTCGGCGATCCGATGGAGAACACCGAGGCCGCGATCCGGGCGGCCGAGTCGGCCCTGGAGATCATCACCCCGATCATCGACGCCGAGCAGTGGGCGAAGGCGTCGTCGAACCTCGGCCTCGCCCTGCTCCGGCGCTTCGAGCTGGCCGGCGACGACGGCGACGTGAACGACCTGCGCGCCGGCATCACGCACACCGAGAACGGCCTGACCCACGCCGACGAGTTCGGCCACCTGTCGAGGCCGAACTCCGTTGCGCAGCTCGCGATGGCATACCGTCACCTGGCCGAACGGGAGGACGACCGGCTGCTCCGGCTCGAATACGAGTCCCTCTCCGCGTTTCATCTCGACCAGGCGATGGCCGCGGAGGCCGACCACGAGTTCTCCGCCGATGAGACCGCCGCGGTCACCTTGCTGCGGGGGCGGCAGGCCGAGCGGGACGCTGGAGAGGCCACCGAAATGTTCCTCGACCGGGCCAGGGAAACCCTCGGCCCGGACGTCGCGCCCACCGCCCTGCGGCTGGAGCTGCGCAACCAGTACGGCCGCGCCCACTTGCGCCGGCTGGCCGGCGACCCGGAACAGAACGCGGCCGATGCGATCCGCCAGTTCGAGCTCGTGCTGACCCAGGCCCTCGTCAGCCCGGACGCCCAGCGGGCCCGCTCCACCGCCCATCGAGGACTCGCCGACGCGTACGTCGAGCTGGACCAGTTCGACGCGGCAGCGCGGGAATACCGGCTGGCGATCGACTCCGTCGTGGCGGAGGCAAAACGCGACCGCGAATATGAGATCGTCGCCGCGCTCGCCGCCCTGCACCGCGTTTCGCGCTGACCGCGGGCATCGTCGCTGTCCAGGGCGCGGATGGGAGGAAATCAGTTGCGACGCGGCGATTCGCGCGATCAAGTTCGGGGCATGGATGATCGGATTGCCGGCGAGCTCCCGGATCATGTGCGTCGCAATCGTATGGTGTGGGACAGCGGTCTCAGCGCTGGGTTCGCCGCTCGGGCGCGCCGGCAGTGGGCTGCCGATCCACACTGGGGTATTTGGGCTGTCCCGCAGACAGAACTGGCCGTCCTTCCCGCCGATCTCGTCGGGAAGGACGTCATCGACTTGGGCTGCGGCACCGGGTACCTGTCCGCATGGATTGCACGCGCGGGTGGTCGGCCCGTGGGGATCGACAACTCCGAGCAGCAGCTCGCCACGGCACGAGCCATGCAGGATGAGTTCGACGTTCACTTCCCGTTGCTGCACGGCAACGCCGAGCAGGTTCCCTTCCCGGACGCCAGTTTCGACCTTGCCATCAGCGAACACGGTGCCGTCGCGTGGTGCGACCCGTACGTATGGATCCCTGAGGCAGCCAGGCTGCTCCGCCCCGGTGGCGAGCTCATCTTCATGCGAAACTCAGATCTGCTGACTCTTTGCACGCCCGATGCTGGGCCAGCTGAGACGAGTCTGCGCAGGGATCAGTTCGGGCTCGCGCGAATCGAGGACGCCGACGGAGCCGTCATTTTCCACCTGCCGCACGGTCCCATGATTCGACTTCTGCGAACATGCGGTTTTGTAGTGGAAGAACTGCTGGAGGTCGAACCGGGACAGGGCGCTGCCACCGTTTTCGATTACGTTGATATCGACTGGGCTCGCCGATGGCCGAGTGAGGAGGTCTGGCGAGTCCGCCTTAGCGATGCCGGTGCCGATTGATCGGCATCGCTGCCGGACCGCCGGCGGTTTATGTGAAGAAGCAACGCGGCAATACGGTCTTCCACTGTGAACTCGCCTGTCGAAGCGGACCGTTGGAGATCCTGTGCTCACCGGTTGAATTTCAATCGACTTCGAGCGCCGGGCTTTAGCCTCGGCGAGTCCGGGTCGAGACAAACCACTGCCACACGGGTCGCCAGGCCGATCACCAACTGCTCTGGTCACACCGTTGATCCGCCCAGGTTTGCTGGGCGGCGCGGCCGGGACTGCGCACGGCGGCACGGCTGCGGTCCTTGAGGGCGACGCTTCGTGGACGGTGGTGGTACAGCGTGGAAGTTCTCCTGCTGGGGCCGGTGCAATTGCGCCTCGACGGAGAAATCCGGGAGGTCGGACCGCCGCAGCGACGGCATGTTTTCGCGGCGTTGGCAGTCGACGTGGGCCGCACGGTCACCGCCGAGACGCTGATCGACCGGGTCTGGGACGACGCGCCGCCAGACGGGGCACGCCGGGCGTTGCAGTCGCATGTAGCCAGGTTGCGGGCGTTACTCGTGAGCCGTACCGACGGTCCGGCGCGGCTGCTGCACCGATCGGGCGGCTATCGGCTCGACCTAGACGCCCAGCAGGTCGACCATCTCCAGTTCCGAACTCTGGTCGAGCGCGCCAACGACGTCGCCGTGGGCGACGAAAGGCGCCTCTCGCTGATCGGCGACGCCCGGGCACTGTGGCGTGGCGAACCATTGACCGGGTTGACCGGCCGCTGGGCGGACGGAGTGCGACATGCCTGGCGCCGACAATACGCCGAGGCCACCGTGCGGTGGGCCGAGGCCGCGGTTCGAGCCGGGCGCGCCGATCTGGTGATCGACGGCCTGCACCAGCTGGCCATCGAATTTCCGCTGGACGAAACGATCGCGGGCGCGCTCATAACGGCGTCGCACGCCGGCGGGCGTACGGCGGAGTCGTTGAAGCTCTTCGCCGACGTGCGTGCCCGGCTCGGCGCGGAACTGGGCGCCGAGCCCGGGGCCAAGTTGCATCGCCTCCACGAGGCGATCCTGCGCGATGAGGAGCCCGCCGGCGGCGCGGTGGTGATTCGGCAGGACCAGTCGCGACCTGCCCAGTTGCCGCCCGACGTGCCCGTCTTCATCGCACGGGAGCGCGAGCTCGCGGCCCTGACCGCCATCTCCGGACGTTCCCGCGAGGGCCGGCCGGGGCCTGCGGTCTGTGTCGTGCACGGCGCGGGCGGGGTCGGTAAGAGCTGGCTGGTGCTGCGCTGGTCGCATGCCCACCGCCATCGGTTCCCGGACGGGCAGTTGTTCGTCAACCTCCGTGGCTTCGACCCGAGCGGTGAACCGTTGACCGCCGGCGCGGCCCTCCTGGGGTTTCTCGGCGCGCTCGCGTGCCACCCGGTGCCGTGCCCGCCGAGACCGATGCGCGGGCGGCCCTGTACCGCACCGTGACGGCGGACAAACGCCTGCTGGTCGTGCTCGACAACGCCCGGGACGGCGTCCAGGTCGCGGCGCTGCTGCCCAGGTCCGCGACCTGCACGGTGCTGGTCACCAGCCGCAGCACGCTCACCGGCCTGATCGCCGGCCACGGCGTGGAACCTGTCGGCCTCGATGTGCTCGACGGCACCGAGGCCCGGGCGTTGCTCAGCGCGCGCCTGGGTGAGGACCGGCTCGCCGAGGATGCCCCCTCCGTCACCGCCGTGATCAGCGCCTGCGGCGGATTGCCGCTCGCCTTGGGCATCGCCGCGTCACGGACGGCGGTACGCCCCCGATACGCGCTGCCCGCAGTCGCCGACGAGCTGACGGACACCGGCACCCGGCTCGCCGCGCTTGAGGGGGACCCGCCGCACACCGGCCTGCGCGCCGTGCTGTCCTGGTCCTACGCCGCGCTCGCCCCGCGGGAAGCTCGGGTGCTCCTGCTCACCGCCCTCGCCCCCGGCGCGGATGTCAGCGTGCTGACCGTCGCGGCGCTCAGCGGTCTCCCCGAGCACGACGCGCTCGTCGCCCTGCACACCCTGCACCGGTTCTCGTTGCTGGGCGAACAGCCCGGCCGGCGCTGGAAGCTGCACGACCTGGTGCGTCTCTACCTGACCGAGCGGGCCGGACAGGAGCTCACCGAGGACGACCGCGAGACGAGCCTGCGCAGGCTGCTCGACTTCTACCTGCTGACCGCGACCGAGGGCGACCGCATCCTCAACCCCACCCGGAGGACTTCGGGCCGATGTCCGAAAGCGTGCGGCCCGTTCCAGTCGCCGACGAGGCAGCCGCACTGTCCTGGATGGACGCCGAATATCCGGGGTTGCTGGCGGCGCAGGAGTTCGCGATCCACCGGCGCTGGTGGGACAAGGCGTGGCAGCTCGCCTGGGTGCTGGACACCTACCAGCGCTGGCGCGGTCACGTGCTCGACCACATCGCGACCTGGCAGGCCGGGCTGGAGGCGATCGCGCACGTCCGCAACCGGCGGTCGAGAGCCTGGCCCTGCGGCTCTCCGCGCACGCGCTGTCGCACGGGTCCCGATATCGCGAGGCACTGGACCAACTGGACCGCGCGCAGACCATCGCGACGGAGGCCGGGGACCGCCCGGCCCAGCCGCCCATCTGAGTCGGGCCCGCCATGGTGGTCAGCACCGTAGGCCGCGCTATGCGTGGAAACTGCTCGCGCCCCGAAGGCGCTCCATCAAATGCGGGGAAACTCAACGGCAGCCTGGCCGAGTTAGGAAATACTCCCGCGCGTGCGGGGCCACCGGTCCTCGCCCCTCGATGTCGTCGCGCAAGAACGGAAGACCCCCGCGTGTGCGGCGACGACTTCTACGCCCGTCAGGCGATCTGGTACTGCGGAGGAAGACCCAGGCCGACCGGACAGCGAAGGTGGTGATCGCCGGGCACGCCTTCGTCCAGAATCCGCGCCGCGGCCACTACGAACTCGGAGTCAAGGCGCACCCGGCGCTACGGCTCGCGGCGGCGTTCACCGAACTCGCCGCAGCCATCTGACTCGTGTTCGGTCAGCTCAGCGTGACCGCTGATCTCGTAACACAACAGACCCTCTCGGCACGGCTGGGGCGCTTCCTCGGCGAGCGGGCGTCCGCTCTGGATGCCGTCTCCCGCGAGGTCTGCGCACAGATTCGGAGCGGATCACCTTTGTCGGCTTGCCCGCCGGAACACCGCCGCCCGAATTCTTCGCTGGGGACCGCTTCCACCATCGGCGCTGAGATACCGCCTCTGGGCACGGGACATGGCCGCCCGCGTCATGGGCGGGAAATGTACTTCAGTGTGATTAAGTCACGGCCATGGATCGTAGGGCGGTTGAGCTGGTTCGGCATATTGCGGCTGCTCAAACAGAGGATCTGTGATGTCGGAACTGTGTCGGAGGATCGTCGGACGTGGCGCCAACCGGGCCCCGCGTTCACACTGTCGCTCGACGAGGCGCCGCTGTAGGAACTCCCTACAACCGAGCGGTTTCGGCGGCAGATCCGGACAAGCCCCTGTTGGCGTTCAGTATCCGGCTGCTATCTGCACGGCGGCAGTCGCTCCGGCGAGGTAGCCCGAGGCGACCGCGGCCGCCATCGATGGTGGGACAGATGTGGCCGCGTCGCCGGCGGCGAAGAGGCCAGGGACTCCGGTGCGGAACAATCGGTCAACGACGATTGACTCAACGCCGAGGTGTTCGTCCGACATCGTGACCGTGGCGCCGAGGTCTTGGGCCATGGTCGATCGCTGGTAGAGGAATGCCTTGACCAGCATGGCGGAGACGGCAAGGTCGGTGCCGTCGGTGAAGGTGACTGCGCTCAGGCGCGAGCCTTCGCCCGCGAGGCCGGCGAGTGGTCGCTCGTCCCACTTGACTCCGCCGGCAGCCAGCTGGGCCTGTTGCACGTCGGAAAGCTCGGAGCCGTTGGTCAGCAACGTGATGTCAGGGGTGTAAGCGCGCAAGTTCATGGCGCCGTGCAAACCAACGGCCCCTGCTGCCAGGACGGCTGTGGGACGGTCGCGGACCTCCCAACCGTGGCAGAACGGGCAGTGGAACACATCGCCACCCCACCGCTCAGCCAGTCCCGGCACCTGTGGATACCGGTAGTCCATGCCCGGTGCGAGCAGGAGAGTGCGCGCGTACTCCAGACGCCCGTCGGCGAACGTCACCTCGTAGGTGCCGTCCTCCTGTCGGCTCGCCTGCCTAATTTCGCCCCGAGCCAGCTCGACCGACGGGTATGCGGCAAGCTCCGCGCGGGCGGCGGCGTAGTACTCGGCGGGCGGGCGTCCGTCGTACCCGAGCAGGCCACCGATGGAAGAGGCGGCCAGGTTGCTCTGGCGCCCGAAGTCGACGATCAAAGTCGTGCGCCGTGCACGCGCGAGCGTCAGACCGGCGCTGAGCCCGGCCGCGCCCGCCCCGATGACAAGACAATCTCTCATTCCCCTAGCCAACCGCCTCCCCGGCTGCGGGGAAATGCTCCGACGGCGCAGGCACTTGCACGTATGTAGCATGGCGTTGGTGGACGCGATGAGTCAGGCGATTGCCGCGCTGCGGGTGGGTCGCGGAACCGTACGACGCTTCCGGCTGTCCGACGCTTGGGGCTTGAGCTACGCCGGGCTCGTCGGCACCGGTTTCCATGTGGTTCTTCACGGCACTGGCTGGCTGCTCCCCGAAGACGGGCCAGCGGTTGAACTCAACACGGGCGACGTCGTGCTCATCACCTCAGGTGCAGACCACGGACTTGCCTCCGAACCACGGCCGCTGCGCGGACTGGCGCCGGTCGAACTGGGCATCGTCGACCCCGCGCCCGCGCCCGCCGACTTCGAATTCCTCTGCGGCGCGTACCGCCTGCGACACGGACAGGCGGTGCATCCCTACCTGGCCGCGCTCCCCGACCCGATCGTCGTCCCCGCAGTCGGCCAGTCGGATACCGTGGCCGCGCTGCTCGACGAACAGCAGGCGGCGGGGCTGATCGTCGATGCGACTCGCCACGCGTTGCTGGACCTCACGCTCACGCACGCTTTGCGCCGATGGCTAGAGACGACGAAGTGGCCTGCGACGCACGACCCGAAGATCACCGCAGCCATCCACGCCATCGATACCCACCCGGACACCCGATGGACAGTGCAAGAACTGAGCCGGGCCGCAGGCATGTCCAGAGCCACGTTCACCCGCCGCTTCACCTCGGCAATCGGCCAGCCCCCAGCGACATATCTGCTGACCCATCGCCTCAGCCACGCCGCCCGCCTGCTCGACGAGACCGACGCACCGCTCGCCGTAATCGCCCGCCGGACCGGATACTCCACCGAGTACGCCCTGGCCAACGCGTTCCGCCGCCAATACGGCATGCCCCCCGGCGCGTTTCGCCGTGCCCAATACTCGCAGACCACCCGCGAATAGCTCATAATCGAGTGCACGATTCTCGGCAGTTGAGCGTACTGGCGAGAGGCCCGTGAATGCTCAGTCGCAACTTTCTGTCACCGAGGCAGGCGACCCAGCCTCGCAGGAGGGCGGCTGGTTTGGAGCCGTCTGGATGGTCCGGGTCAGAGACCTTCCGAACCGGGTTGGGGAATATCGCATGAACGAATACCGACCATGCGCCAGTTGCCTGAAGGGTCCGCTCAATGACCCAGCCGCCCGCAGGAGCACGCCCTAATCGATGAGCCTCCGGTAGCGGTGCCGTCTCACCATCGGCTCAGGCGAAGGTGACCAGCACGACGCAAACGGTTCGGCTCGGCTCGGCAGAAGGCGTAGCGTTGCTGGGTCTCGAAAGGGCGACCGCCCGGGGCTGGGCCTCGCCTCGAAGGCGAGGCCCAGAGAGCACGACGGCCCGGTCGGGTGGCGGCGTGGTTCAGCCCGGGATCTGCGGTTCCCCGGCGCCGCACTCACCGCCCCAGCGATGCGACGAACCCAGGTTCCCGGCGTTCTGGGCGGCACCGCCCTGGCCGATGGTCACCCATTGTCCACGATGGATGCAGAGGGTGATGGCGTCGTAGCCGACGTTGCGGTACACCCGGACGTGGTCACAGCCGGAACACGGCGATCCGTTGTTGGCCCAGGACACGTCGTCGTCCGCGATGCGGTCGCCCGCCATGCCGCCGAGGCCGTCGTGCCAGTTGATGTCGTTGCCAGGGGTCTGCCATCTGGTTCCCTCGTGCCGCCCCAGCGCCCACGCGCAGAAGTTCTGAGCCGGACAGGTGGCGTCCGCAGCCGCGGGTTGCGCCACCGCGAGGACGAAACCGCCCGCCATCATCAGCGTCGCGACGGCCGCCCCGATCCTTTTCAATGTCATCTCGCGTCCCTTCTCGTTGTCCGGTGCGACTCATTCGCCACCGGTGGTGCCCCGTGCGACCACGAGCGCGCGCACGGACAACTTCTGGTACTGCTCGACCAGGTCCCGGTTCTCCGCGTACGTTCGCGCGGCATACTCCGCCTCGACCTTGTGCGCGCTGCGAACCAGCCCGGTCGCGGCGGCGCAGTCGGCCTCGGCGACGGCGGCCCGGATCTCCGCCCTGCCGGGCCGGCCACTCGTGGCGGGCGCGACTCGATCACGCAGACCGGCCGGTGTCTCGACCGGGTAGCCCCGACGTTGCACGCACGCGGCCCAGGCCGTCAGCGCCGACCGGTATCGGTCGTCTGCGATGACCCGCGGCCGGTAGTCGGACGACAAACGCTCCAGCAAGGTCCGGGTACGGAACCAGGTTCTCAGGTCGCCGTAGAGTCCGCGCTGCGCCTCCGCCACGCAACCGTCCGCGTTCTGGTACAGTGTTCCGCCGTCCGGCAGCGGCACCGCCATCGACGCGGCGCGACCGCCGTCAAGGGCCGTCTGATACGCCTCACGACGCCCGGCGGTCAGGGCCACCGCGTAGCGGTAGTTCGGATCCGCCCGGCGCCGGTCCGCGAGCACCTTCCCGGCATGGGCGACACCGAAGCCGTGCTCTGCGGCCCAGGCCGGATCATCATTGCCGTACGGGAACTCCGGTGCCGCGGGGCCAGGCGCGGCGACTGTGTACTCGAAGCCATGCCGGCGCATGCATCCCGCGATCGCCCTCTCCTCGGCCCGGTGCAGCAGAGCGCGCTCGGGTTCGGTCAGCGGCCGCGGCGACGCCTGGTCAGGCCCAGCCGAACATACTGAGACGAGAAGCAGAACTGCCGCGACACCGAGACACCACCGCCACATCCGCATGAGCTCAACCATCGGCGTCCGGCGACCACATCCGAGATGCCATTCGATCCACGCCGAAAGGCTGGCGCACGTTGATCAACGTCAGGGGCGGTGTTCAAGATCGAGCGCGGCCCTCCTGGGGCAACACATGACTCGGCAGATCTGCCATGGGTGCCGACTGCTGTCCCGGCGCTGGCAGCAAACCGCCGACCGTGGTGGAGGAGCGCCAGTCGGTAGCCTGCCGCTCGTCCGGCCACAGCAGCGTGAGCGCCGCCAGGGTGACGCGCGCACTCAGCGGCTAGATGAGGACGGCAGGTTCGCGCGTCTGCAAATACGACCGAGCCGGCATTCCCGAAGTGGCGTGAGCGGAAACGAGCGGCTTACGACCGGCGGCTCGGTACCGTGGCGGAATGGGGCCGATGACGTGGTTGGCCGACCGATTCCGTGATCTCAGGCAGCGGCGCGCGGGCCGTGGCTACTACGGCGTTTGCGACGAGTGCCGACACGACTGGCGGGAGCACCACGCCGATAGAGGTTGCAGCGAGTGCCGTTACGAGATCGAGCACGCCGAGCCTGACGCACCCGATGTGGTGTGTGCCGCCCGCGCGCCTGGCTACAGCTCTCCGTGAGTTGCCGGGCGGCATGCCTCCGGACGACACGATAGTGCGGTTGCCATTCGACCTGCCGTCCACCGGATCGCGGCTAGATTCAGTGCGCGCTGGCGTCAGTCACTCTCTACGGCCTCAACCCTCTACGTGCGTGACACTCCGCCGAGTGTTGGTGGAGATCAGCGAGACGGGATACCGGTATCAAGCAGTCCTGGATGTGCGTGCTGGGTCGACGGTCACGGATGTCGCAGCCCGGTTCGTCCCGGCAGACGGTGCACCGATGGCTCGCCTGGTATGAACAGGACGGGCTTGGCGGCCCGGTGATGCCATGCTGACACCGTGCACAGTCAGCCGTTCCCGACCCTCGATTGGCAGTCGGCCGACCGCACCGGCGGACCGCTGGACGACGCGCTCTCGACGAACTCCGCCGTCAACACCCCACCATCTAGGTAGAACGTCTCGGGAAGACCCAACCCAGCGACGACGGCAACATCTACTTCCTCGGCGTGGCCAACCTCCAGGTCGACACCGGCCCAGACGGACAACCCCCGTCCATCATCGAAGCCGACGACCGACGCGAGACGTCGGAATTTGCCGAGGCCCTCGCCGCCATCCAGGCGAGGCTTAGCCCAATCCGGTAACAACAGCGAAGACACGGGGCATCTGGAGCTCGGCCCCGGAGCGAATCCCCGGGGTACCGTGCTCGCCGTCCGCATCACGGGCCGAGTAGTGCCAACGGGACGACGGCAACTCCGTCGCGCCGGCGATAGGCGCGCTCGCCGGCGTAGATGACGATGGCGTCGATCAGGTCATCGCCGATCCGGTCGCGCAGCCAATGCAGATGTCTGACATCGGCGTCCTCGACGCGATCGGCCAGCTTGACCTCAACACCCAGAACTCTGCCGTCCGCGTGCTGGACGATCAGGTCCACTTCGTGATCGTTGCCGCGGGTCCGTAGGTGGCTGACGCGTGCCTCGCTTGCCTCGGCGTAGGTGTGGATGCTGAGCGCCACAAGATGTTCGAAGAGAGCGCCGAGGACCGTGCCCTCAGACAGGTTGACGCTGCCCTGCTCGGCACGTAGAAGCGCAGCGCCATCGAGCCCGAGCAGCCGCGCGGCCAGCGCCGGGTCGGCGAGGTGATGCTTAGGGGATTGGCCCAGCCGGTCAAGGTGGTTACGACCGGGGATCCATGGTGGTATCTCGTCGAGCAGCCACAGTGACGACAGGGCGTCGCGGTACGAAAGCGTGGTCTCCTTGGCCGGCTTATTGGCCAGGCCGCCGGTAGCCGCGTCAAGGATCTTCGAGTAGGCCGTCGACGACGACGTCGCGGCTGCATAGGCGGCGAGCCATGCGCGCAACACAGCCGGGCGGCGCACCGGGTAGCCCTGCTCGGGGAACTCCCGCTGCACCACGTTGTCGACATACGCATCCAACTCGGCCCTGCGGACGCGAGGCGGCAATCCGCGGATGGCAGGAAAGCCCGATGCGATGATCTCTTCTACGTAGTCGGTCAGTCGGAACTCGGTGGTGCCGTCGATGTCGCGGCCACCGGCCAGGAACGCAGCCAAGCTCACGGTCGGCGTCTCAACGCCCCGTTCCGCCATGCTCAGCGGGCGCATCCGCATCGGAACGATGCGACCAGCACCCGAGTGGATCACCGCACCCCGGGGTGCGGAACTGCCGGCGACGATGAAATGACCAGGCGGGGAACCGGCGTCGACCGCGTGTCGAACCTGGTCCCAAACCTCCGGCAGCCGCTGCCATTCGTCCACCAGCACCGGGCCGGGCAGACGCGTCAAAACGGAGGGATCGGCCGCCAGGATCTCGCGCTGGGCAGGAAGACTCAGATCTACAACCGACACGGCGCGCTGCATCGCCGTCGCCGTCTTACCCACGCCCTTCGGCCCGTGGATGGACAGCGCACGCAGGTGCGGCTGAAGCTCATCCAACGTGTCATCCAGCACGCGGCGCCGGTACTCGACCATCCGCCTACTCTACCAAACGCAGAATGTCTAGTCTTCTAATCGCGGCACGCCTAGTCTGCCGAACGCAGTATCCGCGCCTGCTGAAAGATCGACAAGCAGGGCACGGAACGGCACGACGGGACCTCGACAGCGGAGCGAAACGAATGGAAAGCAAAACGGCCGGGCAGATGCCCGGCCGGCGCAACCCATAGATCGCGGGGTGTCCGGGGGCTCGGCCCCCGGAGCTAGCAGAGTGGGCGATACTGGGATCGAACCAGTGACCTCTTCCGTGTCAAGGAAGCGCGCTCCCGCTGCGCCAATCGCCCGCTGGCATTTCTGCCGAGGTGGAGACGGGATTTGAACCCGTGTAGACGGCTTTGCAGGCCGTTGCCTCGCCTCTCGGCCACTCCACCGAGTTGACCCCCGCATGGTCTTGCTGTGGCGGTCTCTCCGAGCGGACGACGGGATTCGAACCCGCGACCCTCACCTTGGCAAGGTGATGCGCTACCAGCTGCGCTACGTCCGCTTGTCCCCGGGACGTTCCCCGCTGACGGATACGAACTTTAGCCGGTTCCCTCACCCCATGCCAAACCGGGGTACCTCCGGCGCGTCGTACGCCGTTCGACCAGCGGGAACGGAGCGATCATGCGCGGCCGCGGCGCAAGGTGGGAGAAGGCGATGCGACCAGGTGAGTTGACGAGCTGAGCGCGGCCCCTGAGCTGGACCACGAGCAGGCAGGAGGAGGGCGCAAGGCAGCGCGGACAGGAAACGGGAGGAAGGCGCGAGGCAGCGCGGACAGGAAACGGGAGGAAGGCGCGAGGCAGCGCGGACAGGAAACGGGACGAAGGCGCGAGGCAGCACGGACAGGAACGAGAGGAAGGCGCGAGACAGCGCGGGCGGTCTGGGGAGCGCTTAGATGGGCATCATGAAGATCCGTCAGGTCTCGGCGGCCGAGCGAGCCGATCTAGTCTTCCCACTGACCGCGTACGCGTTCGAGCCGACCGTCGAGTTCGAGGCGTTGCGGGAGAAGTATCGGCGGCGGATGCGCTACTTCGAGCATGTGACGACGCTCGTCGCCGAGGAGGACGGCAGCGCGCGAGCATGTGTCGGCGCCTATCCGATGGTGCAGAACGTACGGGGACAGGTCCTCGACATGGCCGGTGTCTCCTCCGTCGCCTCCGATCCTGGGAGCCGGCGCAAGGGGTATGTGCGGGAGTTGCTCTGGCAGCTGCTGCGCCAGATGCGGGACCAGGGCGCCGTGGTCAGCACCCTTTACCCGTTCCGGCCGTCGTTCTACGGACGGTTCGGATATGTCGGGATGCCTAGGCAGCGGCGCATCAGTTTCGCGCCGGGTGGGCTTCCGCGGGTTGAGCTGCCGGGCCACGTCGAGCGGGTGCGCTTCAGTGAGGGCTTTGACGACTATGTCGGCCTGCTGCGGCGAGTCTGTGCCGCGACGCATGGGTTTGCCCTCTTCGACGAACTGCGCACCTCCGAGTCTCGGGAGGACAAGGTCTGGGTGGCGCTTGCAAGGACAGTCGACGGCGAGGTCAGTGGGGCCCTGGCGTACGAGATCACGAACTTCGGGGATGAGCTGAAGGGCCGCGATCTGCTTGCCACGGGGCCCATGGGGCGGGCTCTGGTGCTCGAGTTTCTCGGCCGGCACGTTGATCAGGTGCGGCGGGTCTCGCTCACCGCGGGGACTGACGTCGTGCCTGAGCTGTGGGGCACCGATCTGGAAGTGTCGGTGAGCGGGCTGGTGGACTTCCCCACGCATGGCGGGCCGATGGCTCGGGTGCTGGACATGCGTGGGCTGACCGGCATCGGGAGCGGGGACGGGGACGTGACGGTCGAGGTGGTCGACGACGAGTTCGTCGGGGGTGTGCACCGGCTGGTGGGTGAGGGCGGCCGGCTGAGCGTCACTCACGGTGGGGTGTCGCGGGCGCGGCTTTCGGTGGCTGGGCTCAGCGCTCTGGTGTACGGCGTGCTGGATCCGGTCGACGTGGTTGCCCGGGGGCTGGGCGTGATCGAGAATTCGGCCATTGACGTGCTGCGGAGCATGTTTCCGCGCAAGATGCCCTACCTGTTCGCCGACTTCTGAAAGACCCCTTGTCAGCACGCTCCGAAGGCGTCCATGATCGGAGCGCATTGACGGCTGGCGGGCTGACAAGGGAACGGGCATACACGACATGGCCAAGCATCGTTCGGGGCGTGGCGCCGATCGGTGGATTCTTCCAGCCGTGGGGGTGGCGGCGGTCGCGGGTCTGGCGGTGGCGGGCGCGCTCGCGGCGGTCGGCGGCGAACCGGAACGCACCGGGAGCGCGGCTCGGCTGGGCTGCGCGACGCCGGTGCGGGTGGTGGCGGCTTCCTCGTTCGCACCGGTGCTGAACGCTCTCCGGTCGTCACTGGATGAGGGTGCTGAGTGCGTACGCGTGGAAGTGACCGTGGCGGACGGCCGGGACGCGATCGCGAAGGCCGAGCAGGTCGGCGCCGACGCCTGGATCCCGGACGACGCGGCCTGGGTGGGGTCGGCGGGCCGGCTCAACCTCGCGCAGGCACCCCTCGCCGGCGCCGGGTCGACGCTGGCGGTCAGCCCGTTCTACATGGTCACCGACGCCGCCACCGCCGCCCGGATCGGGAACAGCTGGCTGGGCTTGGCGCAGGCGGTCGACCGGGACGCCGGCGTGCGGCTGGTCATCCGCGACCCGCAGAGCTCCGGCGACGGGATGCTGGGGGCGGGCGCGCCGGCCGAGGCGGTGTGGCTGGCGAAGGACATGGACGCGTCGGCGCTCTGGCTCTCCAAGGCGCGGAGCAAGACCCGGATCGTCGCGGGCTCCGAGACCGCGATGCCGGAGGTGCGGGGCGAGGTGGGCGTCGTTCCCGAGTACGCGTTGACGAAGGCGCTCCGGACTGCCGGCGGTAAACCGGCGGTGCTGCCGGGCACCGATCACGCCCCGATGCTGCGGTACACGTGGTATCCGCTGACCCAGGCGCTCACCGACCCGGGCCGGGCGGCGGCGCTGGAGCGGCTCCGGATCAGGCTGACCGCCGCCACCCGTCAGGTGACCGATGCGGGGCTGCGCACGCCGGGCCAGGCTCAGGCGGCGCTCGGATCGCTGCCGGCACCGGCCGCGAAGCCGCTCGGGGTTCTCGGCGCGCACAACGTGGATCACGTGTTCGCCACCTGGTACCAGGCCGACCGCCGCACCGACCTGCTGGTCGCGGTGGACGTGTCCGGTTCGATGGCGGCCGACACCCCGGGCTCGGGCCGGTCCCGGATCGCCCTGGTCAAGCAGGGTGTGCAGGCGGTCGGCGGGCTGCTGCCGGACGACTCCCGGATGGGGTTGTGGGTGTTCGGCAGCGAGTTGGACGGGCGGCGCGACTACAAGCAGCTGCTGGCGATGGGCGCGTTGACCGACACCCACCGGCGGTCGTTGCGGGCGTCGGTCGGCGGGCTCGAGGCCCAGTCGACCGGGACGGGGCTGTACGACACGATCCTGGCCGCATACCTGTCGGCACGGAATTCGTATCGGTCCGGCGTACCCGATCAGGTCCTGGTCTTCACCGACGGCAAGAACGAGTCGGACGAGAACTCACTCAGCGCGGCGCAGCTCGCCGACCGGCTGGGCGCGGCGATGGACCCGAAGCGACCGGTGCTGTTGAGCGTCGTCACCTTCGGTGACGCGGGCGAGGCGAAGGTGGTGGAGAACGCGGTCAAGCCGGTTGCCGGGTACGTCGACGTGCTGCGCTCGGCGGACGAGGTGTCGGCGGTGTTCATCCACGTGGCGGCCGGTGGACTGCGCCATTAGAAGTGGACTGCGCCATTAGAAATCGTCGGGGGTACGGATGCGGTCGCGCACCCAGGCCCCGGCCGGTTTCAGGCTGGTGTAGCGGCCGCCGGCGCAGACGCCCTCGGTGAAGACGGCGCCGGAACGCTCGTCGTCGGAGTAGTTCCAGTTCACCCAGCTGACCTTGTGCCGCGCCAGCAGGTCGAGGTACTGCTGCGCCCGAGTGAAGTCGTCCGGGCCGTCGCCGGTGTACTCCTGCGTGCCGAACTCGGTGACGAACATCGGCAGGTTCGCGATGCCGTCGCTGAGGGTGTCCAGGTACCAGGAGTCGTGTGACGCCGCGTAGAAGTGGAACGTGTACATGACGTTGTCGAACCGGACCGGGTTCGCCAGGATGCGGGACACGCCCTCGCCGTCGCCGGAGGCGCCCAGCGACGACCAGTCCTCGGTGCCGACGAGCACGATGCCGTCCGGGTCCTGCGCGCGGATCACCGGGATCAGCTGGTCCGCGTACGACTTGATCGCCGACCAGTGCACCTCGCTGGGCTCGTTCGCGATCTCGTACAGAACATTGGTCTTGTCCCTGTGCCGGGACGCGATCTGCTGGAAGAAGGTCTTGGCCCGGGCCAGGTTGAAGTTCGGGTCGCCGGGGTCGAGCATGTGCCAGTCGACGATGGCGTAGAGGCCGCGGGCGGTGGCCTTCTCGATGATGTCGTCGACCTTGGCGGTGAACCCGGCCGGGTCGGTCTCGTAGCCGCCCTCCTGGATGTACATCGAGATCCGCAGGACGTCGGCGTTCCAGTCGTCGGCGAGCACGTCGAGCGAGGCGTCGGTGACGCAGTTCGCGTACCACTGGAGGCCGTGGGTGCTCATGCCCCGCAGTTGGACGGCTTTGCCCTGGGCGTTGCAGAGCTGGCGGCCGCAGACTGTGAGCCGGCCGTTCTGCTCGACCGGGCTCGGGTCGGCGGCCTCGGCCGGCACGGCGGTGAAGAAGGCCATGGCCAGTCCTACCACGGCCGAGGTGACCATACGGATCGACATCGGTCGATTATTAAGGAGGTTTACCAATCTTGTCCAGCGTCCGCCGCGACATCGCCGAGCTCGGCCGCACCGAGGAGGAAGGGCAGCGGCTCTGGCAGGAGTGGGAGGACGAGGAGGTGCCGTTCCTCATCGACGCCCGTCCCTGGGAACGCGCGGACGTCATCGTCGCCACGGCGTCGTCGGTGCCGTACGACCGCGAGACCCAGGTGGCCGTCGTCCGGCCACCCCGGCCGTTGCGGTAAAGTTCTGGCTGTCGCGGACGTAGCGCAGCTGGTAGCGCATCACCTTGCCAAGGTGAGGGTCGCGGGTTCGAATCCCGTCGTCCGCTCTCTCGATCACTTCACCGGGATGTCGGTGGCATTGCCCCGTGCGGCTCCGGTTGTGGGCAGCGCCGTTCCAGCGCACATCGACGACAGTGGGGCACCGCCCTGAGCGCATCGATTCGGCGAGGCGAGCCCCCGGTCGGCGGCTACGCCGGGCCGACGGCTACGCCGGGCCGGGGACCACGCCGGGCCGACGGCTACGCCGGGCCGGGGACCACGCCGAGTCGGACGAGCGCGTGTGCGAAGCCGTCGTCCTCGACGCTCCCGGTCCGCAGCGTCGCCGCGGCGAGCACCTCGGCGGGGGCGTCGGCCATGGCGACGGAATGGCCGACCACCGCGAACATGGCCACGTCGATCGGCATGTCGCCGAAGGCGATCGTGTGCTCCGGGGCCGCGCCGGCCGCCCGCAGGGCGCGCAGCACGCCGCTGGCCTTGTCGACGGCCGGCGCGGTCGCCTGGACGAACCGGTGCTCGGCGTAGGTGAGGGTGACGCGGCCGGGTCCGAACCCCTCGCCGCGCAGGGCGGCGACGATCTCCGGCGCGGTCAGCTCGGGATGGCAGATCACCATCGAGCAGGCGTCCACCTCGAGGAGAGCCCGCTGCGCCACGACAGCCTGGGGGCCCCGGTGGCCGCCACCGCGGATCGCCGTGTAGGTCGCCGTCATGGCCCACCCGCGCCCGTCGAAAAGCGCCAGCCCGGCGCCGGCACCCAGGTGCGCGACGAGGTCAGCGACCAGGTCCCGCGGCAACCGGTCGGCCCACAGCAGGTCCCGCGGCAACCGGTCGGCCCCCGGCAACCAGTCGGCCCGCGGCAGGTCCCGCGGCAACCGGTCGGCCCCCGGCAACCAGTCGGCCCGCGGCAGGTCCCGGCTGCCGGGGGCGTATCCGACCGCGCCGCTGCAGCAGACGGCGGAGGTCAGCACGGGCGCCAGCGTCGGCAGCGCCTCGACGCCGAAGGGGGTGCGGGCGGTGGCGGCGATCAGCGGCACGCCCCTGTCCCGCAGCGCCCGCGCGGCGTGCAGGGTGAGCTCGCTGACCGTCCCGTCGGCCCGGATCACCGTGCCGTCGAGGTCGGTGACCACCGCCTCCATCGGCGGTGGCTACTTCTTCTTGTTACCGCGCACCGCGTTGCGAACGCTCTTGAGCAGGTTGAAGAGCGGCTTGGGGAGCTTGTGGGCGGCGCGCTTGAGGGCGAGCTCGCGCGGGTTGCCGATGGGGACGAACTCGTACGTCGGGGTGCTGTTGAAGACCTTGCCGGTGGCCTTGTAGCCGTAGGGGGCCAGCGCCACCTTGATCTTCTCGAACTCGTCCTTGTTGAAGGCCTCGGCGAAGACGTGCGGGCGGCTCTCGCGCAGGATGCGGCGTGCCCCGTTGAGGACCTCCACCTCCATGCCCTCGACGTCGATCTTGATGACGGCGACCTTGCCCTTGACGATCTTGTCGAGCGGCAGGACCTCGAAGTTCTCGACGATGCCGTCCAGGTCGGCGCTGGCGGAGCCCGGGCGGGCGCCCAGGCCGACATTGTGGACCGTGGTCTTGGCACCCAGGTCGTTGGCGTCCACGTTCATCTGCGTCCAGCGGGCGCAGCGCTCGCGCGGGTCGAACGCGTGGACGTAGGTCGACGGGCAGTAGACGCCGAACCACACCGTGTGGGTGCCCAGGCAGGAGCCGGCGTCGACGTACACGCCGTGCAGATCGAGCGCGCGGATGTGGTCGAGGAAGCCCTGCTCGTAGTACACGCCCTGCAGGAACGGACGGTAGAGGCTGGGGGTCTCGTCCGGCCAGGGCGAGGTGTCGAACTGGCTGGTGATGCCATGGCGGGTGATAGTGAGCATCATTGATCTCCGGCGCTGGGGGTCGGCAGATAGCGAGCGCGAGAATGCCACAAGAAGTGCACAGGCGTGTGCCCGATCTTGAGGAAGTCGCAAAGTCTGACCGAAAGGGCAGGGTTGATCCAATCCTCAAAGGACGACTGCGAGGACATCCCGCCCGAAATGTCCGGGCCGGGGGACCGCGGGGCGGGCGGTGGACACAGCCGGGGGCGACTCGGCACGAAAACTTGAATTGTTCCAGACAAGCGGACTATCTTGATCCAGTGACGTCCGACTACGAGACGCGGTTGCGGGCGGCCTCGTTACGCGTGACGCGGCCGAGAGTGGCAGTGCTGCACGCCCTCCGGGAGCACCCGCACGTCGACACCGACAGGGTGATCGCGCTGGTGCGTGCCCACCACCCCACCGTCTCCCACCAGGCAATCTACGACGTTTTGCGCGCTCTGACCGATGCCGGGCTGGTGCGCCGCATCCAGCCCGCCGGGGCTACCGCCCGCTACGAGTCCCGGGTGGGCGACAACCACCACCACATCGTGTGCCGCTCCTGCGGCGCCATCGCCGACGTCGAGTGCGCCGCCGGCCACACCCCCTGTCTCACCGCCTCCGACGACCACGGCTTCGTGATCGACGAGGCGGAGGTCGTCTACTGGGGCACCTGCCCCGACTGCACGACCCCCGACCGTACGACGAAAAACGACCGCACGACGAAAACGACTGCGCGACGAGAACGCACCATCGAGGAAGGAAGCGAATGAGCGACACCCAGGACCCGAAGGCCTCCGGTTGCCCGGTCGCGCACGACTCCGTGACCGCGACCGGCAGTGAGAGCGAGAACCCGGCGATCGACTCGCCGACACCGAAGACCGGCGGCCGTCCGCGCACGAACCAGGACTGGTGGCCCAACCAGCTCGACCTCTCGGTGCTGCACGCCCACTCGTCGAAGGGCAACCCCCTGGGCGAGGACTTCGAGTACGCCAAGGAGTTCGCCAAGCTCGACGTCGAGGCGCTCAAGCGGGACATCTCCGAGGTGCTGACCACCTCGCAGGACTGGTGGCCGGCCGACTTCGGGCACTACGGCGGCCTGATGATCCGGATGAGCTGGCACGCCGCCGGCACGTACCGGACCTACGACGGCCGCGGCGGCGCCGGTGACGGCGGGCAGCGGTTCGCGCCGCTGAACAGCTGGCCGGACAACGCCAACCTGGACAAGGCCCGCCGCCTGCTGTGGCCGGTCAAGGCCAAGTACGGCCAGAAGATCTCGTGGGCCGACCTGCTGGTGCTGGGCGGCAACGTGGCCCTGGAGTCGATGGGCTTCAAGACCTTCGGCTTCGGCTTCGGCCGCGTCGACGTCTGGGAGCCGGAGGAGGTCTCCTGGGGCACCGAGGACGTCTGGCTGGGCGACCGCTACATCTCGGAGAAGGACATGGCGCCGGGCGTCGGCGCCACCGAGATGGGCCTGATCTACGTCAACCCGGAGGGTCCGCGCGGCAACGCCAACCCGCTGGCGGCGGCGCACTTCATCCGGGAGACCTTCGGTCGGATGGCGATGAACGACGAGGAGACCGTCGCGCTGATCGCCGGCGGCCACACCTTCGGCAAGACGCACGGCGCCGGTGTCGCCGACGGCCACGTGGGCCCCGAGCCCGAGGGCGCGCCACTGGAGACGCAGGGCCTGGGCTGGCTCAGCACGCACGGCAGCGGCAAGGGCGGCGACACCATCACCAGCGGTCTGGAGGTCACCTGGACCGACAAGCCGACGCAGTGGAGCAACCGCTTCTTCGAGATCCTTTTCGGGTACGAATGGGAGCTCACGACCAGCCCGGGTGGCGCGAAGCAGTGGGTGGCGAAGGACTCCGAGGAGATCATCCCCGACGCCCACGACCCGGCGAAGAAGCACAAGCCGACGATGCTCACCACCGACCTGTCGCTGCGCGTCGACCCGGCGTACGAGAAGATCTCGCGTCGTTTCCTGGAGAACCCGGACGAGTTCGCGCTGGCGTTCGCCAAGGCCTGGTACAAGCTGCTGCACCGGGACATGGGCCCGGTCAGCCGCTTCCTGGGCCCCTGGGTCGCCGAGCCGCAGCTGTGGCAGGACCCGGTTCCGGCCGTCCAGGGTGACCTGGTGTCCGACGCCGACGTCGCCGCCCTGAAGGCGAAGGTTCTGGAGTCCGGCCTGAGCACCGCCCAGCTGGTGTCCACCGCGTGGGCGTCGGCCGCGAGCTTCCGGTCCACCGACAAGCGTGGCGGCGCCAACGGCGCCCGGGTGCGTCTCGAGCCGCAGCGCGGCTGGGAGGTCAACCAGCCGGAGCAGCTCGCAACCGTGTTGTCCGCGCTCGAGGGCATCCAGCAGGAGTTCAACGCGGCCGGCGGCGCGCAGGTCTCGCTCGCCGACCTCATCGTGCTGGCCGGTTCGGCCGCGGTGGAGAAGGCGGCGCGGGACGCCGGCGTCGAGGTGACGGTGCCGTTCCACGCGGGCCGCACGGACGCCACGCAGGAGCAGACCGACGTCGAGTCGTTCCAGTTCCTGGAGCCGCGCGCCGACGGTTTCCGCAACTACCTGCGGACGGGCGAGAAGGACCAGCCGGAGGTGCTGCTGGTCGAGCGCGCCTACATGCTCGACCTGACCGCGCCGGAGATGACCGTCCTGGTCGGCGGCCTGCGCGCGCTCGGCAACAACGTCGGCGGCGCCACCCACGGCGTCCTCACCGACCGTCCCGGCGTGCTCAGCAACGACTTCTTCGCCAACCTGCTCGCCCCGGGCACGAAGTGGCAGGCGTCGAAGAACGAGGAGCACGTGTACGAGATCAGCGACGTCACGACCGGCGAGCTGAAGTGGACGGCCACCGCGGCCGACCTGATCTTCGGTTCGAACTCGCAGCTCCGGGCCCTCGCCGAGGTCTACGCCAGCGAGGACGCCCGGGAGAAGTTCGTGCACGACTTCGTCGCGGCGTGGACGAAGGTCATGGACAACGACCGGTTCGACATCAAGGGCCAGCAGAGCCTCCAAAAGGGCTAGCAGAGCCTCATCAAGGGCTAGAAGAGCCTCTCCGGAACGTCGACCACGGCCGGGCGGTCCCCGATGGGGGCCGCCCGGCGTGCGTTCCAGCCGCGGCGGGTCGCCAGGGAACGGGCCAGCAGCAGCGCGAGGCAGGCGACCACGGCGGTCAGGAGGATGGGTACGGCGGGCGGACGGTTCACCGGCGCGGACGGGCTGGGGGACGCCGCCGGCGGTACGGCTGCCGCCGGCGTGGTGACCAGGCCGTCGGTGACCGCACGGAACGGGTTGACCAGGCCGGCTCCGTACTCCTGGCTGCCGCGGCCGCCGGGGGCGGGAGTGGCCGTCGCCAGGATGCGCTCGGTCACCTGGGGCGCGGTCAGCTCCGGCCAGGCCGAGCGGACCAGCGCGGCGGTGGCCGCGACGAACGGCGCCGCGAAGCTGGTGCCCTGCCAGTACTGGTGGCCGCCGGCCCGGGTGGCGGCGAGCACGTTGCCGCCGGGGGCGACCAGGTCGACCTGCGGGCCGATCTGCGAGCCGGGGAGCCGCCGGCCGCTCTCGTCCACCGCGCCGACCCCGAGCACCCCGTCGTACCCGGCGGGATAGGACCGTTGCGGCGTGAGGCCCTGCTGGCCGTTGCCCGCGGCGGCCACCACGAGCACGTCGCGCTGCACGGCGTAGGCCACGGCGTCCCGGATCCACCGGTCGTCGGCCGACCCGGCCAGGGACAGGTTCATCACCTTGGCGCCGTGGTCGGCCGCGTACCAGATGCCGCGGGCGAGCACCTTCGGGTCGATCATCTCCACGTCGCCGCGATCGGTGACACCGCGGTCGCTCACCCGTACCGGCAGAATCGTCGACCCGGGCGCGAGACCCGCGAAACCCACCCCGCGCGCCGACCGGGCCGCGATGACGCTGGCCACCGCCGTGCCGTGCGAGTCGCAGTCGAACGTGCCCGGCAGGTCGCCGACCAGGTGGAAGTCCTGGCCGCGCAGGACCGCGCCGCGCGGCCGCAGCTGAGGGTGGTCGGAGTCGACGCCGGAGTCGACCACCGCGACCGTGACGCCCTTGCCGGTGCTGAACGGCCACACCGCGGCCGGGTCCAGGCTCAGCTGCGGCCACGGCAGCGCGGTGACCACCGGATGCGCCGGCGCCGGCCTCGAGCAGGCCCCGGCCGGCGGCGCCTGTCCGAGCGGCGCCTGCACGACCGGCGCCGCCAGCGCCAGCAGGGCGGCGAGCAGAAGATGACCCATGTACGGCATCGTCACGCGTGGCCGGCAGCGGATTAATTCGCTGACCGGATGCGGTCAGGGACATTAGGGTCCGGCTCGATGAACATCATCGGCCGCCACCCGATCCGGCCCGCCGCGGCGTACCTCTGGTTCGAGGGGACCTGGTCGCTGCTGCACCGGATGGCCTTCACGCTGCTGCTCGTCTACCAGGTGCAGACCGCGCACCTGAGCCCGTTCGAGCTGATCGTGGTCGGCACCGTGATGGAGGCGACCTGCTTCCTGGCCGAGGTGCCCACCGGCATCGTCGCCGACCTGTACTCGCGGCGGCTGTCCGTGCTGATCGGCGCCCTGGTGGTGGGCGCCGGCATCCTGGTGCAGGCGGCGTTCCCGGCGTTCTGGCCGATCGTGCTGGGCAACGTCATCTGGGGCGTCGGCTGGACGTTCATCTCCGGCGCTGTGGTTCACCGTGTTCGCGCTGATCAGCACCGCGCTGGCGCTGATCACCAACCTGGCCGCCAACCGGTTCGCTGCGCGGCGGATCAACGCCGTGCACCCGGCCGGCCTGATGGCGGGGCTGGTCCTCGCCCAGGTCGCGGGGTATGTCGGTTTCGCGTTGCTCGGCTCGCTGTGGCCGGTGCTGGCGGCGATGTGGCTGCGCGACGCGGCCCGGTCCATCGCCGCCCCGATCAGCAACGCGTGGCTCAACCGCAACGTCGGGTCCCGGGTGCGGGCCACCACGTTGTCGCTGGCCAGCCAGGCCGACGCGATCGGTCAGGTGGCCGGCGGCCCGCCGCTCGGCCTGCTCGCCACGCGGACCTCGATCCCGGTGGCCATGATCCTGGCGGCCGTCGTCTTCACACCGGCTGCCTGGGTTTTTGCCAGATTGAGACCGAATCCCACCGAGGCTGCGGTGCACAAACCCGGCGTGACACCCGTCTAAGAGGCGTGAAGCACGACGAGCAGCGGCTCCGCCGGGCGATGGAGGACCACGAGTACCTCGCGCCCCACCCGGGTGCTGTTTATGCACGCGTCCAGCTGCTGGCCCAGATCTACCGGCGCCGGCGGTTCCTCGTGCATTCGACCAGCGGCGTCCTGCTGAGCGCGGGGCTGCTCGTCGGCCTGGTGCAGATGCACGGCTTCATCCAGGGCGAGATCGCGCCGCCACCGGTGGTGCCCGGCGCCGCCGAGTCCGCGCCACCGCCCGCACCCAGCGCACCCGGCGCTCCCAGCGCCGCCCGCCGCTCCCCGGAGGCCGAGGCGGGCGTGCCGATGCCGGACGACCCCGAGCTGGCCGCCTACTTCGGCGCCGGCTACGACTGGGACGACGCCGAACGACTGGCCCGCCTCTGGAACCTGGACGACCCGACCGACGCCAAGGTCAAGGCGGGCGCCCGCATCCTGGCCGGCCGGGACGTTCCCCTCCGGCCAGGCCGCGGCTGAGCGATCAGCGGGCACCCAGGCTGGTGCTCTCCACCTGGGCCTGCGCCCGGGCCTTCGCCTCCATGTAGATGCGGATCGCGTCCTGCACCGCGATGTCCAGCTTGCGCAGCACATCCTCCTGGACCTGGACCAGGCCCGACCACGCGTTGCTGACCCCGGTGAACGCGCCACCGGCGGTGTCCAGCCAGTCCGCCTCGGTCTGCTTGGACTTCGAGCCCCACGCGTCCCGCTCGCCCTCGATCCGGTTGCCCGTCACCTTGATCAGATCGGCCAGCTCCTGCAGGACCTGGAAATTAGCCTTGACCTCCACGGTCAGCTCCTCACGGTCGTGCGGCCCTCGAAGGCCGGAACGTCGACACGGTTCACCGTGCTGGTCACGTCGTCGTTGGCGCCCAGGTAGCCGTCGGCCGACTGACCGACGCCGACCCCCAGGTCCGTGAGCGCGTCGCGCAGCCCGACGATGGCATCGGAGATCTCCCCCGCCACGCCCTCGAACGCCCCCCGCGCGGTGCCCTCCCACTGGCCGCGCAGGTTCGCGACCTCGGTCATCAGCGCGGTGTGGTGCCCGTTGATCGCGTCCGAGACCGAGCTCGCCATCTGGGCGGCGCTGCCCATGGTGTCGACTACGCCATGAATCTGTTCGTCCTCAGCCCCCACGGCCCTCTTCCCTTCGGTTGCCGGTGTGTACGGATCGAAGCTAGGTGGGTGCCGAGGCGCGCGGCCGCCGGTCGTCACCTTCCTGCCAGCGCGCGTCCGGCGCCCCGCCCCGCGGCGACGATCGGTGCATGACAACCGTCATCGTGCGGCGACCGGCCCGGCGACCGGCACCCGAACCGCCCTCCGGCGACCTCCGGCTGGAGGCTCCGCCGGAGATCCCGCCGCCCGGCGAACGGCAGTGGACGCAGGCCCTCTACGTGCTGCCGATGGTCGGCATCCTGGCCGTGGTGCTGCTGACCTCGTCCGGCTCGTCGAACGGCAGCTCGCGGCTGCTGATCTACGGCGTGATCGCCGTCGGCGTACTGGCGATGGTGCTGGTCACGGTGTTCCGCGGCAGCGGGCCGAGCAGCGCCTCGATGGGCCATGCGCGGCGCCGCTACCTGCGCCGGCTGGCCCAGCACCGGAGCCGGATGCGCCGCGACATCGAGCGGCAGCGGGCGGCGACGGCGTTCCTGCACCCGGCGCCGGACACGCTGTGGGCGATGGCCGCCGGACCCCGGCTGTGGGAGCGGCGCGCCGACGACGAGGACTTCGCGGTGGTACGGGTGGGCACCGGCCCGCAGTCACCGTCGACCACCCTGATCTCGCCCAGCACCAAGCCGCTGGAGCAGCTGGAGCCGTTGTCCGCGCTGGCGTTGCGGCGGTTCATCCGGGCACACGCGGCGGTGCCCGGGCTGCCCCTGGCGATGCCGCTGACCGGCTTCGCCCGGGTGCACGTCCAGGGCGACCGGGACTGGGCCGCCGCGCTGGTCCGGGCCATGATCGGCCAGCTGGTCACGATGCACGCCCCGGACGACGTACGGATCGCGGTGTGCGCGCCGCCGGACCGGCTGCGCCACTGGGACTGGGTGAAGTGGCTGCCGCACGCCGGGCACCCGACCGTCAACGACGCGGCCGGTCCGGTCCGGCTGGTCGCCCCCGACCCGGACGCGCTGGGCCAGTTGCTCGGCACGATGCTCGCCGACCGGCCGCGGTTCGACCCGGACGGACGGCACCCGGCCGCCGGCCCGCAGCTGGTCGTGGTCCGCGACGGCGCCGGCACCGAACTGCTCGGCGGGCTCGAGGGCGTGGTGGTGCTCGACCTCAGCGCGGCGCCGCTGCGCGGCCTGGACCGCGGGACGCTCGTCCTGGACGTCTCCCCCACCGGTGAGCTGGCCGTGGCCGGAGTGGACGGTCGCACCGTCCTGGGCGTCGCCGACGGGCTGGCCACGACCGCCGCCGAAGGACTGGCCCGGCAGCTCGCGCCGCTGCGGCTCGGCGGCGCGGCCACCGGCGGCGATCAGGCCCTCTCCGCCGACCTGGGCCTGGCCGACCTGCTCGGGCTCGGCGATCCGCGAGCTCACCGGCCGGAACTGGGCTGGCGGCCGCGGCCGCCACGGGACCGGCTGCGCGTGCGGTTCGGCGTCGGCGCGGACGGCGTACCCATCGAATTGGACCTGAAGGAGTCGGCACAGGACGGCATGGGCCCGCACGGCCTGCTGATCGGAGCGACCGGATCGGGCAAGTCGGAACTGCTGCGGACGCTGGTGCTCGCGCTCGCGGTGACCCATTCGCCCAGCGAGCTGAACTTCGCGCTGATCGACTTCAAGGGCGGCGCGACCTTCGCCCGGATGGACGCCCTCCCGCACACCAGCGCGGTGATCACCAACCTGGAGAACGCGCTGTCGCTGGTCGACCGGATGACCGACGCGCTGAACGGGGAATTGATCCGGCGGCAGGAACTGCTCGCGGCGGCCGGCAACTTCGCGTCGTTGCGGGACTACGAGCGCGCCCGGGCGGCCGGCGCGCCGCTGCCCGAGGTGCCGACGCTGCTGGTCGTCTGCGACGAGTTCAGTGAGCTGCTGTCCTTCAAGCCCGAGTTCATCGACACGTTCGTGCAGATCGGGCGGCTCGGGCGTTCGCTCGGCGTGCACCTGCTGCTGGCCAGTCAGCGGCTCGAGGAGGGCCGGCTGCGCGGGCTGGACGGGCACCTGTCCTACCGGATCGGGCTGCGCACCTTCTCGGCCATGGAGAGCCGGGCGGTGATCGGGGTGGCCGACGCGTTCCAGCTGCCCCGCGCGCCGGGGCACGGCTACTTCCAGAACGGGGACGAGCCGCTGGTGCGGTTCCGGTCGGCGTACGTGTCGGGTGTGCACGCCCGGCCCGGCCCCGCCTTCGCCGACAACGCGCCCGACGCCGACCTCGACCTGCTCGACTGGACCACCGCGTACCAGCCGCCCCGGATCGCCCCGGCCGCGCCCGAACCGGACCCGGAGAGCGGTGACAGCCTGCTCGACATCCTGGTCGGGCGCCTCGACGGGCACGGCGCGCCGGCACACCAGGTGTGGCTGCCGCCGCTCGCCGAACCGCCCACGCTGGACATGTTCGGCCCGCCCGCGATGCCGTTGCACGTCGCCGTCGGCATCGTGGACAAGCCGCTCGATCAGCGGCGAGACCCGTACCAGCTGGACCTGTCCGCGGGCGCCGGGCACGTCGTCGTCACCGGCGGGCCCCGCAGCGGCAAGAGCACCGCGCTGCGAACCGTCATGGCCTCGCTGGCGCTCAGCCACTCGCCGCGCGACGTGCAGTTCTACTGCCTCGACTTCGGCGGCGGCGGGCTCACCGCGCTGCGCGGGCTGCCGCACGTCGGCGGGATCGCGCACCGGCAGAACGCGGGCGCCGTCCGGCGCACCGTCGCGCAGGTGATCACGCTGCTCAACCAGCGCGAACGGTGGTTCGCCGAGAACGAGATCGACGGGATCGCCGCGTACCGCGCCGCACGCTCGGCCGGTGCGCACGCCGACCAGGAGTACGGCGACGTGTTCCTGGTCGTGGACGGCTGGCAGACCCTGCGCAAGGAGTACGAGGACCTGGAGGACCGGTTCGCCGACCTGGCCGCGCGCGGGCTGGCGTACGGGGTGCACCTGGCCGTCTCGTGCGCCCGCTCGTTCGAGATGCGACCGGCCCTGCGCGACCTCTTCGGCACCCGGATCGAGCTGCGGCTCGGCGACCCGGTCGACACCACGGTGGACCGGACCGCCGCCCAGCGAGTCCCCGACCGGGCGCCGGGGCGGGGCGTCGCGCCGACCAAGCACCAGATGCACCTGGCACTCCCCCGGATCGACGGTGTCCGCGCCGAGGCCGGGCTGCGGGACGCCACCGCCGCACTCGTGCAGGCCGTCGCCGAGCAGTGGCCGCGGGAGCGTGCTCCGCGCGTACGCCTGCTCCCGGCTCTGGTCCCGGAGACCGCCCTGCCGGCGGCCGACGACGGCCTGGCCCTGCCGATCGGCCTCGACGAACAGGACCTCGGGCCGGCCCGCGTCGACTTCGCCGCCGACCCGCACCTGATGCTGATCGGCGACGGGAAATCCGGCAAGACCGGGTTCCTGCGGCTGCTCGCGCGGCGGCTCGTCGCCGGGCACACCCCCGAACAGGCACTGATCGTCATGATCGACCACCGGCGCGGCATGCTCGGCGAAGTGCCCGCATCGCATCTGCTCGGCCACGGCGCCGACGGCACCGGCACCCGGCGGCTGATGGACGAGACGGCCAAGGCGATGCGGGAGCGCGCGCCCGGCCCCGACGTGACCCCCGACCAGCTGCGCAAACGGTCGTGGTGGCGCGGGCCGGAGCTGTTCGTGCTGATCGATGACTACGACCTGGTGGTCAGCACGATGGACAACCCGCTGCAGCCGCTGCTCGAGTTCCTGCCCCAGGGCCGCGAGCTCGGCCTGCATGTGGTCGTCACCCGGCGCAGCGGCGGGGCCGGGCGGGCGCTGTTCGAGCCGTTCCTGGCGCGGCTCCGCGACATCGGATCGCCCGGGATCATGCTCAGCGGCGACCGCGGCGAAGGCCCCCTGCTCGGCGGGCTGCGGCCGGAGAACCTGCCGCCCGGACGCGGCCGGCTGCTCGCCCGGGGCGAGCCGCCCCGGATGGTTCAACTCGCTTGGCACCCTGTTTAGGAGAGGCGCGACGACATGGCGAATTTCATGGAAGCGGACACCGGGCGGTTGACGGAGATCGCCGGGCGGCTCGACCCGGCGCCGGCCAAGGCCGCCCTGGACGCGGCCGGCGAGGCGAAGACGGCCGCGCTGGTCTGCGGCGACCCGATGCCCGGTTGCCAGGCGTTCAGCGAGGCGGTCGGGCGGGTCGCGGACGAGCTCATCGCGTTCCTCACCGACGCGTCGGCCGGGGTTCCGGCGTACGCGTCGGTGGTCCGGCAGGGCGCCGGGATCTACCACCAGGCGAACGCCTCGGCCGAAGGCTTCATGCGGGGGGTGCACGATGGGCGTGCCTGAGCTGGTCACCGCGATGCAGGAGATCTACCGGCAGGCCGAGGCGCAGATGGCGCACGTGCCCGTGCTGGAACGCAGCCGCGGCGCGTGGCAGGCCGTGACGGACGGGCTTGCGGGCACCTCCGACCAGCTGCGGGAGACGTCGGCGGCGGTCGACCTGGAGTGGCCGGACGACGTCGGCGCGACCTGCACCGAGCGGCTGGAGACCAGCGCCACCACCGTGCGCGGCTGGCAGGAGACGCTCGCGGCGGCGGATCTGCCCACCGTGGTCGCCGATCTCGCCACGGCGGTGCGGACCACGGTCGACGGGATTCGCGAGCTGTGGAACGTGTTCGTCCAGGCCGTCGGGCAGCTCGGCGTCGTCGGGATCGACGCCGCGGCGGTGGAAGAGGCCCTGACGGGGATCGTGGAAAGGGCGGCCGCGATGCTGCGGGAGCTCGATCAGCGGTTCGCGGAGGCGGCTTCGCGGGTGTCCGGCTCCTCCTCGGGTACGCCGTGGGACGGGCCGGCCGCTGACGGGGGCGGCGGCGAGTCCACCATGGCCGCCGCGGACGCCCCGGCCGCCGGCGGCGCCTCCCCCGACGCGGGTGGAGCCTCGCCCGCTGCCGGTGGGGCCTCGCCCAGCGCCGGTTCCCCGGCCGTCGCCGCTCCCTCCCCCGCCGGCGCCGGTGATCTCCCGTCGCCGGATCCCGTGGGTGCGGGCCCGCTCGCCCCTTATTCGCCGTCGCCCAGCCTCGCCGGATCCCTGCCGTCCCTGTCACCGGCCGGCTCGTCCTTCAGCCCTTCCCTCTCCGGAGGGCCTTCAGGTTCCGGGGGCCTCGGGGGCCTTTCACCGGCGGGCCTCGGTGGCGGTCTCGGCATGATTCCGCGGGCCGGGCGGACGCTCACCGGGGCGGCCCCGACGGCCGGCGGCGGTGGCGGGACTGCCGCGGGTCAGGCCGCGACTCGGACCTCGGCCGGTGGCGCCACCGGCCGAGGGCTGATCCCGCCCCTCTTCGGCGGCGGGATGAACGGCGCCGGCGGCGGCCACGGCTCCGACCCGAAACCCGGCGACGAGGCCAGCGCCCACCGGGCCCGCCCGATCCAGGACGTGCCCGGCGTCCCCCCGGCGCTGCGCGGGCGCACCGGCACGATGGCCGAGACACCCGAGTTCCTCACCGGCGCCACGGCCGCGTCCACCGAGCCGGAACCGCTGCGCGAAGACCTGTGGCAGGCCGAACGCCCGCCGTCGCCGTTCAGCCGCCGACCCGGATCAGCGTGAACCCGTCCCAGCCCTTCGACCCGACCGTCTGCAGGGCGGTGGCCTCCAGCCGGGGATCCGCCGCGATCATGTCGTGCACGGCCCGGACACCGCGGACCCGCTCGTCGGTGCTGTCCGGGTCGGCCACGGCGCCGTTGCGGACCACGTTGTCGATCACGATGACCGTGCCCGGCCGGCTCAGCCGCAGCGAGGCCTCCAGGTAGGCCGGGTTGCTCGGCTTGTCGGCGTCGATGAACACGAAGTCGTACGCGTCGGCGCCGCCCTCGGCCAACCTGCGCGCCGACGCGGCCGCCGGCCCGACGACCACCTCGACCCACCCGGCAACCCCGGCGCGGGCCGCCACCAGCGCGTCGTCCTCACCCACGAGCGTGTCGACGAAGTATCGGTCGACGTCGCGCCACAGTTCCTCGGACTCGTACATCGCCGTCCTTACCTCGCTTCAAGGTTCAAACAATCTGCCGCTATCGATGTGCGGGCACCGTTCGGGCGTCCTCATTCTCCACATCAGGGAGTCCACCGATGTCCCGTTCAGCTCCCCCGCGCCGCCCACCGCAGGTATTTTCCGGGCGGACCTTGTCGGATCGGGCCGGCGGCGTTCGTGGAGGAGGTAAGAGACGAACCGACCGCCCACACGTCAGGAGTACGACATGACCGCCACCTACACCTTCGACGTCTTCTCCAGCCTCGACGGCTTCGGCGCCGCCGGCGGCGACTGGACCGGCTACTGGGGCAAGCAGGGCCCCGAGCTGCTCGCCCACCGCCTCGCCCAGTACGACGCGGAACAGCGGATGGTCTTCGGGGCCACCACCTACCGGGAGTTCACCGGCATGCTGGCCGGCAGCACCGAGGATTCCGAGGTACGCGACCCGTGGGTCACCAAGATGTGGAACGCGCCGGCCACGGTGGTGTCGACGACGCTCACCGGCCCCCTCGACTGGCCGAACGCCACCGTCGCGAACGGTGACGCCGTCGACGTCGTCGCCCGGCTCAAGGAGGAGTCCGACGTCCCGTTGCGCTCGCACGGCAGCCTGTCGATGAACCGGGCGCTGATGGCCGCCGGCCTGGTCGACCGGGTACAGGTCACCCTGTTCCCGGTCGTCACCGGCCGGACCGGGCTGGCCCCGATCTTCCGGGGCGCGGCCGACTTCGACCTGGAGCTGATCGAGCACCGGACGCTGGACCGGGACATCCAGGAGCTCGTCTACCGGCCCACCCTTCACTGACCGCCCGGCGTTTCCGGGCCGAACACCAGGTCCAGGTGGTAACGCAGGACGGTGACCGCGGCGGCCCCGTCGCGTTGCCCGCCGAGAACGCTCGAGGTGAGCCCGTTGGTCAGCGCGAGCAGGCCCGCGGCGGTCAGCTCCGGCTCGGGGCGGTCCGCGGCCCGGAGCTGGGTGGCCAGCAGCCGTTCGAGGCGGTCCGGGTGGGGGACGCCGTGCCGGGTCAGCTCCGGCTCGGCGAGCCCCAGGCTGTAGAACGCCGCGAAGGTGCGGCTCAGGCGGACGCTCTCGGGGTCGAGGGGCAGCACGGCGAGCAGGGTCTCGGTGACGAACACCCGCGGCGGAGGCGGTGAGCCCAGGGCCACCAACCTTTCGCGTACGCGGTCGCCCAACTGCTCGGCGAGGTAACCGACGGCGGTGATCAGCAGCTCGTCCTTGGTGTTGAAGTAGTACTGCACCAGGCGGACGGAGACCTCGGCGGCGGCGGCGACCTGCCGCATGCTCGCGTGCTGCAGTCCCTGCTCCTCGGCGATGCGCAGGAGAGCGCCGGCGATGTGCCGTTTGCGCTCGTCATGATCCACCCGCTTCGGCAAACCGCACCTCTCCGCTTTCATGGTACGGTCGTACCATGAAGCCTGTTCCTCGAATCGGCGACTTCACCAGCGACCGCGCCCGGCAACGATTCCACACCGCCCACCGCGATGCGATGACCCGGCTCTGGCCCGGGCCTGCGACCCCGGAACCCCTCACGACCAGCTACGGCGAGGCCGTCGCCTACCGGACCGGCCGGACCGGGGGCACACCGGTCGTGCTGGTTCCCGGCGCCGGCGGCAGCGCGGTCACCTGGTACCGCTACGTCGAACGGCTGGGCCGGCAGCACCCGGTCATCGCGCTCGACCCGGTCGGCGAACCCGGCGCCGCCCGCCAGACCCGGCCCGTCACCGGCGCGCACGACGCCGCCGCCCTGCTGTCCGAGACCCTTGCCGCGCTGGGCGAGGAGCGCGTCCACCTGGTCGGCATGTCCTACGGCGGATGGACACTGCTCCACCACGAACTGCAGTTCCCCGGCCGCGCCGCCAGCCTCACCCTGCTCGACCCCGGCGGCCTCGGCCGCCTCGGCGCCCGGTTCTGGGCCTGGCTCTTCGCCGGCGGGCTCGCCGGGCTCACCCCCGCGCCGGTGCGACGCCGGCTGGCCGGGCCGGTACGCAACGCGACGCTGCGCGAGGACGAGCTGATGCCGCTGCTGCCGTTGACCATGGCGTTCCGCCGCCGGCTGCCCCTGCCCGACGCGCTGACCGACGACCAGCTCGGCCGGATCACCACACCCACCCTGGTGCTGCTCGGCGAGCACAGCGTGCTCTACCCGGCCGGCGAGGTGGCGGCGCGCCTCACCCGGGCCATGCCGCACGCCCACGTCGAGATCGTCCCGGGCGCGTCACACGACCTGCCCGCCCACTCGCCGGCCCTGGTGTCGGACCGCATCGAGGCGTTCCTCGCCGCGTAGCGTCACGCGCTCCTCGCCGCCTGGCGTCACGCGCTCCTCGCCGCGTAGCGTCACGCGCTCCTCGCCGCGTAGCGTCACGCGCTCCTCGCCGCCTGGCGTCACGCCTGCTTGACGGCCACGCCACCCCAGAAGGCGTCCGGTACGTCCTCCGGGGTGTCGGCGTCCGGCAGCCAGCGCGCGACGGGCACGATGCCCTCGGCGGTCGGCGTCCACCGGCCCAGCAACGGCGCGAACG
The DNA here is from genome assembly GCF_030269485.1 of Actinoplanes sp. NBRC 103695. Lineage (GTDB taxonomy): Bacteria > Actinomycetota > Actinomycetes > Mycobacteriales > Micromonosporaceae > Actinoplanes. The sequence goes on from NZ_BSTL01000013.1 coordinate 136,067, forward strand.
CGGCCGGCTCGCGCATATGGAACGCCGGGCCCATCATCGCCAGCGCCTCCGGGTGGCCGGCCAGTTCGGTGGCGTCGAAGTCGAACAACAGCCGGCTGCCGGCCGGGACCGCGTCGTACAGGGCGTCGAGGGCCCCGGCGAGCGTCGCGTCGTCGAAGAACGCCGGAAGTCCGAACAGGACCACGCCGAGCGGTTGCCGCTTCCGGTCCGGCAGCACGCGGTCCAGGACGGCCGGGTCGATGCTGTTCGGGTCGGTGACATCGCCGAGCGCGTAGTCCACGCTGTCCAGCCCGTCGAGCAGCTCGCGTCCGACGGCGACGATCCGCGGGTCGAGATCGGTATAGAGCACGCGAGCCCCCGGCGCGGTCTCGTGCACGTTGGCCTGTGTCGGAACGCCGGCGCCGAACACCAGGAACTGGCCGACGCCCTCGCCGACGGCCTGCCGCACCGCGCGGCCGGAGAAGGCCCGCAACGACCGGAAGATGTCGGCGCACGGCCGGTACGCCGACTCGAACGCACCGGCGGCCGCGACATCGATCGGGTGATGGTGGACCCCGCCGAGCCAGTAGTCGATCATGCGTGCCGTGCTGGGCGCCTGCGGTTCCACCCCGACACTCTAAGATCTGTCCGGTGGGGTGGGAAGCGCTCGACCGGTGGGGTGACGACGTCACTCGCCTCGAACCGCTCACCGGCGGCGTCGCCAACGACGTGTGGAGCGTGCGCCTCGGCGGGCGCCTCGCGGTCGGTCGTCTCGGTTCCCGGAGCGACGCCGATCTCGCGTGGGAGACCGAGCTCCTCCAGCACCTCGACCGTTCGGGTCTGACCGTGCCGGTGCCGATCCCGGCCACCGACGGCAGGCTGTTCGCCGACGGCCTGGTGGTGATGACCTACCTGGACGGTGGACCGCCCGAGACGGACGCCGACTGGCGTCGGGTGGCCGGCACGCTCCGCGAGCTGCACCGGCTGACGCGCGGCCGGCCGCAGCGCCCCGGCTGGCGGTCGTCGACCGACCTCCTGCACGCCGGCACCGGGACGAAGGTCGACCTCGGCGAGATGCCAGCCGAGGCCGTCGCCCGATGCCGGGCGGCATGGGCGCGGCTCGCCGGCCGTGAGACGTGCGTCGTGCACGGCAACCCCACCAACCCGGGCAACATCCGGATGACCGCGGACAGGGTCGCGCTGATCGACTGGGACGAGTCGCACGTCGACGTCCCCGACCTCGACCTCGTGCTCCCCGGCAACGCCGCCGACCTGGCCGGCGCCACACACGACATCGCCGCGCAGGCGTCGGCCGCCTGGGAGGCCGCCGTCTGCTGGGACGACGCGTACGCGGTCAGGCGGCTCGCCGAGGTCCGGCCGCTCTGAGGAGGTCCGGTTGGGGCCCGCGGTGCCGAGCTTTCCGCCGTTTTCGCTGGGCGTGGGTCGGGCCCGGCTGCCATGGCGGCGGGGGTGCCTACTTGCTGTCGCTGCCGCCGCTCGCGGCGGTAGCCGGGCACGCAGTGGTAGACCCCAGCGCGAGTGGTAGACCCAGCCACCAGTGGTAGCCCTTGGCGGTATCCGTCCTCGAATACCGTCCTGCGCTACCACCATCCGCGATCGTGGCAGCCAGCAGCGGTATCGCGATCCTGAACAGCGTCCGGTCCTACCACTGCCCGCCCGAGTGGCAAGCCCGCGACGATCCGGCCCGCAGCCCACGAGGGGAATGCCGCCCCGGGCTACCACCCTCGTGCCCGGCTACCACCGCGAGCGGCGGCAGCGACGGCGAGCAGGCACCCGGGGGGCCTGGCAGCCGGGCCCGACCCCACGCCCAGCGTAAGCGGCGGCACTGACGGCGAGCAGGCACCCGGGGGCCTGGCAGCCGGGCCCGACCCACACCGGGCGCAAGCAGCGACGGCGAGCAGGCACCCGGGGCCTGGCGAAGCGCTGGCGGCCTGTCAGGGCGTGCGGTGGAGGGTGCCGGTGAGGGTGGTCCTCGCACGGCCCCGGAGCTCGACCCGCCGGCCGTCGCCTGTGGATACATGGAGGTGGCCACCGCGGGGTGAGAGCTGGCGCGCCCCGAACTCGGTGCCGAGCTGGGCGCTCCAGTACGGGCCGACGGTGCAGTGCGCCGAGCCGGTCACCGGGTCCTCGGGGATGCCGTACGCGGGCGCGAAGTACCGCGAGACGACATCGTCGCCGCCGGCTCCCCGCGCCGTCACGATCAGGCCGCCGGCGGGCAGCTGCTCGACCGCGCGCAGGTCCGGCGCCAGGCGGCGCACGGCGTCCTCGTCGGGCAGCACGGCCAGGATGTTGCGCTCGCCGACCTCCGGGTGGTCGGTGATTCCGGTCCACACCGTGTCGACCTGGCCGAGCGCCTGAGCGAGCCCGGCCGGCGGACTGAAGCTCCGGGCCGGGACGGCCGGGAAGTCCAGGAGGATGTCGTCGTAGTGGCGGCGGGCGGAGAGCCGGCCGCCGAGCGTGTCGAACTCGACGGGGCGGTCCGGGTCGGCGTGCCCGCTTTCCCACAACCAATGGGATGCGGCGAGAGTGGCGTGCCCGCACAACGCGACCTCCGTGGTCGGGGTGAACCAGCGCAGAGAAAAAGGCCCGTTCCCGGGTACGACGAACGCCGTTTCGGACTGGTGCAGTTCGTTGGCGACGCCCCGCATCCACGATTCGTCGGGAAAGGCGTCCAGCACCAGCACTCCGGCCGGGTTCCCGGAGAAGGGCGCCTCGGTGACGAACGCGTCGACCACCGCGACAGCTTGATCGGAGAAGGACATCGGCTACCCCCGGGGATGTGACAGGATCGGGATGTGCGTCCCTTTTACGTTACTTCGTTCGCATCGGCGGTGACCGGTGTGATTCTCGCAGCGACCGGGACCGCCGCCTCCTCCTCCGCCTCCTCCGCCTCCTCCGCCGCCTCCTCCGCCGCCGCTGCCGCTGCCGACGACGGCTATCGGGCCTCGATCCGGACCATCGACGCCGCCACGGCGAGGGCGATGACCGGGGTCTCCTGGCGGCCGGGCTGCCCGGTGCGCATCTCGGACCTGCGCCGGGTGGAGCTGACCCATTGGGGCTTCGACCGGATCCGGCACCGCGGCGAGCTGATCGTCCACAAGGATGTGGCCCGCTCCATGGTGACCGTCTTCCACTCGTTGTATTCGATGCGGTTCCCGGTCAGGAAGATGCACCGCGTGGACCGCTTCCGTGCCGACGACAACGCGTCGATGGCCGCCGACAACACCTCGGCGTTCAACTGCCGGCCGGTCGCCGGCTCGACGCGCGGGTTCTCGCTTCACTCGTACGGCAGGACCATCGACGTCAATCCGCTGGAGAATCCGTACGTCAAGGGCCGGACCGTGTTGCCGCCGGCCGGCAAGGCGTTCACCAACCGCGCGAACGTCCGCCCGGGGATGATCAGGCGCGGCGACCGGGTCTGGAAGGCGTTCACCGCGCGCGGCTTCCGGTGGGGCGGGGACTGGAAGTCGCTCAAGGACTACCAGCATTTCGAGATCCCGAACTGAGCGACGTCAGGCGGGCGTGTCCGAAGCGCGCAGCCGGGCCACCATCTCGTCGTGCATGCTCGGCTCGAACACGGCTCGGCCGCCGGTGCGCCGGGACTTGGCCCAGTACATGGCCGTGTCCGCGTCCCGGACCAGCGACTCCGCGTCCGCGGCGGGCACGTCGTGGGCCAGCGCGACGCCGATGCTCGCGGTGACCACCAGGTTTTGCCCGGCCAGCCGGTGCGGGCGGTTGAGCGCCGATTGCAGCCGCTGGGCCATCGTCGTCGGGGTGTGGCCGTCGTCGAGAGCGTCCAGCAGGACCAGGAACTCGTCGCCGCCGAAGCGGGCCGCCGTGCCGTGGCCGCCGAGTTCGGCGCGCAGCCGCTCGGCGACCTCCACCAGGATCTGGTCGCCGACGGCGTGGCCGAACGTATCGTTGATCAGCTTGAACCCGTCGAGGTCGACGAAGAGCACGGCCACGTCGGTCCGGCGTTCCGTCCCGGGCGCCACCGCCGCGGCCAGCAGCTGGACGAAGTGCGCCCGGTTCGGCAGCCCGGTGAGGTGGTCGTACAGGGCGCTCGCGCGCAGCTGTTCCTCCTGCTCGCGCAGGGTCCGCAGCACCGCCTGGTAGTCCAGCGCGACCGTGAGCAGCGCGGCCCATTGGTTGATCGGCTCACGCCCGGTGGCCGCCTGCAGGTCCACGCAGTCCACCGTCGCGAGCAAGCCCCAGTCGCGGTTGCCCACCCTCACCGGTACGACGAACGTCAGCGAGCCGGGCTCGGCGCGGGCCGCGTCCAGGATCGCCACCGGCGGGAAACCGCTGGCCCGGACCGGCGGCAGCGACCCGACCGGCAGGGACGACGCGCGATGGAACTGGCCGACGATGTCCAGGGGCTGGTCACCGGAGCCGGGCGTCTCGGTCCACAGTCCGAGGCAGCCGGCCCGTGCCGGGGTGCGGCGCAGCCAGCCCAGCTTGCGGGGATCCTCCTCGTGGCTGCGCAGCAGGTCGAGGCTGATGTCGTACTGGCTGCTCAGGGCGAGCTGGAGCCGGGTGCGCTCCCGGTACTGCGAGCGGCCCTGGGCGCGCAGCGTCTCGGGTGAGCGCACCGCGTCGTCGTGGCTGCCGGGGAACTCGTCCGCGGGGCAGCCGCACGACTCGCGGATCACCAGGTGCGTCGCGACCTCGTGGCGCGCGGGCGCCCCGCCGGTGCCGTCGATCGCTGACAGCAGCACCTCGGCCGCGGTGGCGCCGACCTTGAAGAGCGACTGCCGGACGGTGGTGAGGCGCGGCTCGGTGAACGACGAGTCGGAGAGGTCGTCGAAGCCGACGATGGCCTGGTCCTCGGGGAGCCGGCAGCCGGCGGCGGTGAGCACCTGGATCATGCCGATCGCGTTGAGGTCGGTGCCGGCCAGCACCGCGGTGGACGGCAGCCCGGCGGCGAGCATCGCGCGGGCGGCGCCCTCGCCTCCCGCTTTCTGGTTGTCGTGGGCCTCGAAGATCAGGTCCGGGTCCGGCGTGATGCCGTGCTCGATCAGCGTCTGCCGGTAGGTCTCACAGCGTTCCCGCTGGTCGAGAGCGCCCATGAAACCGGCGAACGCGATCCGCCGATGTCCGTGCCTGATCAGGTGCTCGACCGCGGCCCGCACCCCGACCCGGTTGTCCGGGAACACCGTCGGGCAGTCCAGCTCGGGGAACTCGTGGCTGACCACGACGACCGGCCGGCCGGTGGCCTGGATCTCGTTCAGGTACTTGACGCTCGCCGCGTTCACGATCACGACGAACCCGGCGGCATGGTCCCAGGCCAGCGGGTGCGGCGGGTGCGGCGGCTCGGCCAGCTCCAGCTGATCGGTGCCCGCGTCCAGGGTCTGCACCGCCACCACTGCCGCGCCTGCGTCGGATGCGACCTGCGCGATCCCCTCGATCACGCCACCGAAATACCACCCACCGAGGAAGGGGGACAGAACACCAAGGACAGTTTCGCCACTTTCGTCCATTGTGCCCCTTCCGCGAGCGTGACGCTGAGGAGACGATACCGCTACAGACCCACAGATCCGACTGGCAACCCGATCAACTGACGGGCGGAATCACCGTGACCCCGCGCCAGCGGGTCTCGGGGCTGTGGCGGGCCAGGCGAACGCGGGAGTGGTTCACGTCGACGCGGACGGGATTGCGGCGCCAGACGCCGTCGAGCAGATCGTCGAGGCCGTGCGGCGCGCAGATGTCGATCGTGCCCTCGCGCGTGGCGCGGACGGCGACGGCGGTCGCGTACTCGGGCCAGGTGGCGACGGCCTCCGCCACGGACCGGAACGGTGGCGTCGGCGAGCCGCCGAACTTGTGGTGGTACCAGAGGTGGACGGCGGCCTGGTTGCGGGCCTCCCACGGCGGGCGGCGCCAGAGGCCGGCGAGCAGGGCCGTCGCGCGATCGTCGTCGGCACGTTCGGTGTGGAGCGGGTCGAAGTAGACGACGTCGACGTCGCGTACCGTCGAAGGGTCGAAACCGGGACCGTAGAGCTCGCCCCACACCAGGTCGCGCAGCGCGCCGGCACCCACCCAGGCGTCGGGCAGGCCGGACCCGGCCACCGTGGCGAGAACCCGCGTCATCCAGCGGGACGCCGTGACGATTGCCCTCAGCCGCTCGGCCTGCGTGCTCATCCACGCATTGTTCACCGTCCGGGCCGGCCGCGGCTTCTAGGGTGGAATCATGCGAATCGAGGCACGAGGACTCACCTTCGACGTGGCCGCCGGCGGACCGGAGGACGGCACTCCGGTGCTGCTGCTGCACGGGTTCCCGCAGGACCACCGGGAGTTCGAGCTCATCCTGCCCGAGCTGCACGCGGCCGGATTGCGCACTTTCGCGTACGACCAGCGCGGCTACGCCCCGGGCGCCCGCCCGGCCGACGTGGCCGCGTACACCGTCGTCGAGGCCGCGTCCGACGCCCTCGCGATCCTGGACGAGCTGGGTGTCGGGGAGTTCCACCTGGTCGGCCACGACTGGGGCGCCGTCGTTTCCTGGGTGATCGCGGCGCTGCACCCGCAGCGGGTGCGCACCCTGACCGCGGTCTCCGTTCCGCACATCGGCGCGATGGCCGAGGCGTTGCGGACCGACGAGAGCCAGCGGGAACGCTTCGGCTACCAGGCCATGCTCGCCGCGCCGGACGGCGAGGACGCGGTCCGCGCCGACGACTTCGCGTGGCTGCGCCAGGTGCTCGCGCCGATCGGCGACCGGGCCGAGCTCTACATCGACGCGATGCGCGACCCGGGCCGGCTGACCGGCGGCATCAACTGGTACCGGGCACGGGCCGCCGGCGGGCGCGGTGAGCTGCCCAAGGTCTCGGTGCCGACCACGTTCGTCTGGAGCGACCAGGACGCGGCGATCGGCGAGGCCGCCGCGCGGCTGTGCGCCGAGTGGGTGACCGGGGACTACGAGCTGGTCACCGTGGCGGGAGTCAGGCACTGGGTCCCGGAGGAGGCGCCCGGCGCCCTGGCCGACGCGGCCCTGGCCCGGATCGGCAAGACAGGCTGACCCGGAAAGCAAAGCGGGGCTAACCCGCGAAAACAGGGTCGCGGGCGTGCGCCGGGTCGAGGCCCGCGCCGAGCGGCACCCGGGACACCAGGCTCGCCGGGAGCCGGACCGGGCGGGCGGTGCCATAGCCGAGCATGCCCGGCACGTCCGGCCCGGCCAGCGGGAACGCCCGGCCCTGGTCGGTGACCAGCATCAGGGTGCCGGCGCGAGCCTCCGCGCTGGGCAGCACCTCGGCGAGCACCGCACGCCCCGGCGGCACGTGCACCCGGTCGGCCAGAGGCAACCCCTCGGCGGTACGCCCGGCCGTCGGCACCGTGGTGGCCGGCAGTGTCCCGCCCACCTGAAGGCGCGGCACCGCGGCGCCGTCGTCGTAGGTGACACAGACCGGCCCGCTCGCGGACGCGAACCGCGGGCGCGTCGCGGGCACGTCACTGTCGACGGGCGTGGAGAGAGTGGCCGCCGCGGCCGCCGACACCGCGAGCGGGATCGGCGCCGGCTCGTTGCCCGGGTAGGCCTTGGCGGTGCCCGGCGAGGCGAGCTGGATGGCGGACTGGAGTTCGCTGATCGCCCGCAGCCGGTTCTCCTCGGCCAGATAGTGCTGCCTCTGCCCGCCGGCCTCCGCCACGAGCAACTGCCCGATGAGGATGCCGGGGCGGTTCGCCACCGCGTGCGACGGGCGGCCGGCATCGCGTACCGGAAGAGAAGCGATCGTGGCACCGGCCGGGAGGATGTCGACCAGCGCGTGCCCCACCTGGGCCAGGGGTTCGGCGCGCAGCGCGAGGCCGACCGTGACCGTGTCGCTCTGGCGGATCAGATGCCGGTGGCCGCGCCAGATCAGGTAATGGTCGCCGGACGCGGGCACGTCCACCAGCAGCGCCTCGTCGCCGAGCGGCCGCGCGCCCGCCGGTCCGGCCCCGGCCAGCAGCACCGACCGGTCGACCGCGGTCCCGGCCCCGTCCGAGACACGCTCCGAGCAGAGCGACCAGCCGCCGGTGAGCAGCTGTTTCGGGGCCGGCAGCGTGTCCGGGACGTCCGGTATGCCGATCGCCGGGCCGCGGGCGACGCCGACCAGCGACTCGCGGGAGATCGTCCGGGTGGGCGCGTTGCGGCCCAGCGCGAGCAGCGCGGACGTGTAGTTGAGCACCGGATGTAGCACGGCGTCGACGTACACGTAGCGGGCGCCGGTCTCCTTGACCACGATGACCGATTTGCCGTCTCGCCAGGCGGTGTTGCCGCCGGGCCGGAAGAAGCCGTACGCGCCGACGGCGACCAGCGCGATCACGGCGAGCGCGACGCTGCCCCACGCGGCGAGCGCCGGGCGGCGCAACGGCGGCTGTTCCGGATCGGTCTCGTGGATCACCAGCGCGGAATGCACCCGCCGGCCGAGGAAGCGGTGCGCCTGCAACAGGTCGCGACGGCTGGCCATGTCAGCCGCCCAGCCCGCGGACCAGGCCGAACAGGTTCAGCACCGCGCACAGCACCGGCACGCAGGCCAGCACCAGCAGGACCTCGAGGAGTTCGGCGTACCGGGCGGGGGCCGCGCCGGGCGGGCGGCGGCTGTAGATCAGCCCGGCGGCCACGGCCAGCGCGGTCAGGGCGAGCAGGATCGGCACGGCCCGCCCCGGTGGGTGCAGCGCCGGCCAGGCGGTGGCCAGGGCCGCGGCGGTGGTCACGGCGGCGATCAGCAGCGGCAGGCGGTGGCGCACGGTGGGATAGATGCGGGCGCGTACGCCGAAGCCGGCCGCCAGCACGGCCAGCAGGATCACGGTGGACGCGCCGCGCGCGGTGCCGAGCAGCACGGCGGCGGCCGACGCGGTCAACGCCCCGCCCCACAGCATCCCGGTGAGCAGCGCGTCGGCCCGGAGCACCGCCGACCGCACCACCGACCGCGGCGGCTGGGGCTCGTCGCGTACCAGGTCGGCGGCGGTGCGGGGCAGCGTGGGCGCGGGCAGCCGGCCGAGCCGTACGGCGAGCGGCCCGAGCAGCGGCGAGAAGAGGAACACCACCGACGCGACGACCGCGGCCGCCCCCGGTGGCGTGGCCAGCCCGAGCAGGACGAACCCGGCCGCCGAGCCGCCGAGCAGCGCGGAGGTCGCCGCGGCGACGAAGACCGGCACCCGGTCGGCCACCCCGAGCGCCCCGGCCGTGGCCGCCACCAGCACCGCCGCGCATCCCCCGAGCAGCGGCCCGCCGATCGTCAGCTCCCCGCCGACGAACGCGGCGGGCAACGCCGACGCGGCGAGCACCGCCCCTGCGCCCGAGTCGCCACCGGCCCTGGCCAGCACCGTGCCGCCGGCCAGCAGGGCCACCGCGACCAGCAGCGCCGCCCGCCCGGCCCCGGCCTGACCGGCGGCGGCAAGCATCAGCGCGACCGCGGGAACGGCGGCCGCCAGCCCGGCGATCCGGGTGTGCCGCGGTCCCCACAGCCGCCCGCCGCGACCGGCGGCCGTGGCGATCGCGTCGACCAGGTCGTCGTACTCCAGCTCCGGCCACTCCACCGTCCCGGGCACCAGGTGCAGCACCTCGCCGTCCCGGACGTGCTGGCCGGTGAGCGTGCCCGCCGGGTCGATCCGGGTGCCGTCCGGCCGGCGCAGCACCCAGCCGCCGTCCGGGATGTCGTCCGCCGCGGCCGCCCGGCGCAGCAGGCCGGGCAGCATCTCGGCGACCGCCGCCCGGTCCGGCAGCGCCAGGTCGATCCGCCGGGTCGGCGCCGCCACGGTCACCCGGACCAGGCCGGTCGTGTCCATAGGAGATCCCTTTGCGAAGAGGCAGCAACCTGCCGGGCCGTTGAGGTGCGGTGGTCCGCGTTCCTACGATGAGCGGGCCGTCGCCGTCATGGAACGTCAACGGCCGCTAGCGGACACGAGGATGAGTGTCATGACGATCGACGACGAGTACCGCGAGCTGGTGCCGCTCGGCGACCCGCCGGGCTCGGTGCTGGCCGGGGTGCGGGCCGACGACGGGCAGGCGTGGGCGCTGAAGGTGCTGCCGGGGCGGCTGGATCGGCGTACCCGCACCGAGGTGGACGGTGAGCTGCGCAAACTCGCCGGGCCCACCGCGACCGCGCCGATCGTGGCCGCGGACCGGGTCGTGGAGCTGCCGGACGGCCGCACGGCGCTGCGCCGGGAGTTGTGCGCGCAGTCGCTGCCGGAGCTGATCGAGGCGTTCGGGCCGCTGTCCGTCGCGGACACGGTCGCGCTGGCCGGGGCGCTCGCCGAGGCGCTGACCGCCGCGGGCGTGGTGCACGGCGGCGTGACCCCGGGCAACGTGCTGTTCCGCGAGACCGGCGAGCCGGTGCTGACCGACTTCGGCGTGGCGGTGCGGCGGGCGTACCCGCCGGAGCACGACACCGGCTTCCGGGCGCCGGAGACGATCCGGGACGGCGTGCTGGACGAGCGCGCGGACCGCTACGGCCTGGGCGCGATCCTGCATCTGGCGCTGGCCGGGACGCCGCCGTTCCCGGCCCGGCCCGGCGAGCCGGAGGGCGACCACCTGCTGCGCGTACTGACCGAGACCGCACCGGCGATCGAGCGCGACGACCTGCCGGCCTGGCTGGCCGAGCTGGTGCGCGACCTGCTGGCGAAGGATCCCGAGCGGCGGCCGTCCGACGTCGCCGGGCGGCTGGCCCGACCGGAGGGCGACGGACCGCGACCCGCCGGCGCGCCGATCATCGAGTTCGGACCGGAGCGGCCGAGCCGTCTGCCGCGCCCCTCGCTACTGGCCGCCGTGGCCGTGTCCGCGCTGCTCGCAGTGGCGGCGGTGCTGTTCGTGCTGAACCGGCCACGGGACACACCCATGCCGCCGATGCCGCCTCCGGCCGCCGCCGCCTCCAGCGCCGCGCCCGGGCCGAGCGCTCCGGCCGTACGCCTGGAACTGGCCCCGCCGATCGACCAGGGCACCGTGGTCCAGCTGACCTGGACCAGCAGCCTCTCCGGCCTGGACTATTCGGTGACCGCGGCGGCGGACGACGGCACGAAGACGGACGAGCTGGTGGGCCGGGCCACCGAGTACCGCTTCGAGGTGGATCCCGCGCGCCGCTACTGCTTCGAGGTGCGGGCCTCGAGCGACAGCGGCGGCCCGTGGGTCAGCCTGCCCAAGGCGATCCGCGGCGCCACCTGTAGCCAGTAGGGAGCAGCGGGCGCGGGTCAAGCAGGGCGCGCACCCGGGCCACCCAGCCTTGCCGGGCCAGGCCGCGACGCACCACGCGGACCGACGTCCAGGACTGCGCGACGTCCTCGTCGGACGGCTGATCGCCGGACCACAGCGCCTGGTCGACGATGCCGGCCAGGGTACGGATCTCCCCCGTCGTCCCGTCGTCGCTGACCGGACCGGCGGCGGTGCTCAGGTCCCGCACCGTCATGCCGGGCGTGACCTCGACGCCGTACGCCCGCAGCCTGTCCCGCACCTCGGACCACGCGCCGAGCACCGCGGCCGCGCCGGTCCTCCGCCGCCGCCACCAGTAGCGCACCGTCCACAGCGCCGGCACGCCGACCGGCCACCCGATCAGCGGCACCGCGATCAGCGCCGCCCACGGCAGATCGGTGCCCTCCGAGGCGGGCGCGGGGGCGGGCTTCACCGGCCTGATCGTCGCGTCGACCAGATCCTTCGGCCGCGGCAGCGCGTCCCGGGCGCGTGCCGCCTCGGCGGCCAGGCCGGTACCGGTGGCGGCGCCGGCGGCCGACGCGATCGGGTCCAGCGGCACCCAGCCGACGCCCTGCACGGCCACCTCCGGCCAGGCCAGCACGTCGCGGTTGCGGACCACCACGACGCCGTCCTCGGGCGCGGGGGCGCGGAAGCCGACCACCAGCCGCGCCGGGATGCCGGCCATCCGGGCCAGCGCGACGTACGCCGCGGCGAACTGCTCGCTGGTGCCGCTGTGGGTGATCAGCAGGAACCTGTTGAGCTGCGCCCAGCCGTGCCCGGTCGGCCGGTCCGGGCCGGACGCCGCGTGGTAGTTGTCCCGCAGGTACTTCTCCAGCACCAGCGCGCCCTGGAACGACGCCCGCACGTCGCCCATCGCCGTGGCGAGGAGTTCCTCCACCGAGTCCGGCGGCTCGCCCACCCCGTTCAGGGCGCCCGGCGCGTTCGGGTCGATCGGCGCCTCACGCAGCGTCGTCGAGTCCACCTCCGGCTGCCACCAGCTCAGCTCGTACTCCGTGGGCCCGGACGGCGCGTCCTGCCGCATCAGCATGCCGTAGTCCGGGATCACCAGCGGCGCCGGCCCGTCCACCGAGGCCGGCCACGTCTGGGTGGGCAGCCACGGCCCGCCGGTGTCGGCGACGGTCACCCGGGCCCGCTTCAGAGTCGCCCGGACCGTCACCTGCGGTCCCGGCGGCAGCAGCGTGCCCATCCGCCGGTACTCCTCGGTCGCGTTCCAGCTCACCCCGTCGAACTCGTCCAGCACCACCAGCGGCCACAGACCCGCGCCGGGCCCGTCGGTCACCCGGAACACCTCGGCCTCGGGATGCTCGAGCCGGTAGGCGATCTCGTCCAGCGGGTTGGCCGGCGCGCTCTGTTCCACCGCGGCGGGCCGGCCGTCCCGCAACGAGAACCGCGGCTCCGCGTCCGGCAGGAGGATCAAGGTCAATCCCGCGATGAGTACGCTCACCGCGCCGGACGCCGCCAGCCTCAGCAGCGTCGCGCCCGTGGCCAGCGTGACCGCCGCCGCGACCGCGTAGGCGAGCGCGGCCAGCACCGCCGGACCCGGACCCGGCACGGCGTAGAACTGGCTCAGCACCACCACGGCGAGGCTCGGCAGCAGCGCGGCCGGGGCGGCCCGCAGCCGCAGCCGGAGCTCCGCGCCCGACACGGCGGCCACCACGACCAGCAGCGGAACGAAGATCAGCAGGTCCGGCTCGGGGCGCGCCGGCCAGGTCGACTCCAGCACGAGCTGCCAGGAATGGGTCGTCCCGTCGGCGAGGGCGGCGACCGTACGCCCGGTGGGCAGCCCGAACGCCGTCGTGCCGGACAGCAGCGTCTCGGCCACCGCCAGCAGACCGGCCAGTGAGGCCAGTAGCGGGCGCCAGTCGACCAGGCTCGGCCGCACTCCACACAGGATCGTCACGGCCAGCACGGTCAGCGCCGGCACGAGCACCGGGACGAGCAGCGGCACCAGCCCGAACACCGGCGCGAAGAGCAGCCCGGCGATGGCGGCGGCGAGCACCGGGCCCGCCGCGCGCCAGGTCAGCCGATCGAGTCGTTCCACTGCCGCACCGCCTGAGCCGCACCGAGCGCGCGGAGAACGCGTACGCCCGAAGGAACCTCGAGCCACCCGCCCACCGCGACCACCACCACCGCGGCGAACTCGGCCCGCCGGGCCAGCACCGCCTCGACCGCCGCGCCACCGCCGGTGACCAGCACCAATCCCCCGCCCGGGCGCAGCGCCGGGTCCTGCCGGGCGGCGTCCTGGCGCACCTCGCTCAGCTCGTCCAGCAACCGCCGGGTGGCCAGCGGGCCGCCCTGCACCGCCAGATCGCGGCCGGTCCAGGTGACCAGCCGGGTGTCCTGTGTCGCCCGGGCGGACGCGCACAGCAGCGACGCGGTCAGGTCCACCGCCTCCTCGAAGAACGCCGGGGTCAGCACGCCCGGCCGGTTGTCCAGCAGCACCGTGGTGCGGGCGCGGCGCGGGTCGGCGAGGTCCCGGACCATCAGCCGGCCGGTCCGCGCGGTCGCCTTCCAGTGCAGGTGGCGGACCTCGTCGCCGGGCACGTACTCGCGGACGTCGAGCTGCTCGACCGAGCCGCGCAGCGCGGCGTCCGGTGTCCCCTCATGATGATGCCGGGGCACGCCGGCGACCATCGCGCGGGCGGCGTGCCGGCGCGGATGCACCCACAGGGTGGCGGTCGCCGTGACCGGCAGGCGGCGCCGGGCCAGGTCGAACGGGTCGGCCCGGTGCAACGTCAGAGGTCCCACGGTCAGCTTGCCCCGCGTCGCGGTCGGCAGCTCGTAGGTGCGGGTCACCTCGACGCCCGGCAACAACCCGGGCAGCCGCACGTGGCGGCGCTCGCCACCGGCGGCGTCCTCCGCGCGGAAACCGGGCTGCCGGCGGTTGCCGGTGCTGCGTACCCGCAGGCGGGCCAGCGCCGGTCGGCCCCGCTCGACCCGGTCCGGGTGGACCACCCGGTGCACCTCGACCGCGAGCTGCGGCACGGTAAGCGCGATCGCGGCCAGCACCGCGGCGGCCGCGACCGCGCCCAGCGTGGTCAGCACCGCGAGACGCAGCCACAGCCCGGCGGCGAGCAGCAGCACCGCGGCCACGGACACCGCGAGGCCACGGCCGGTGAGACGCACGGGTCAGGCACTCGCGGTCGGGACCGGCACCGCGGACAGCACCTCGGCGACGATGCCGTCGGTGGCGCGCAGGTTCAGCTCGGCCTCGGCGGTGCGCACCAGGCGATGCGCCAGCACCGGGACGGCCACATCCTTCACGTCGTCCGGCGTCACGTAGCCGCGGCCGTCGATCGCTGCGATCGCGCGGGCCGCCCGGACCAGGGCGATGCTGCCCCGGACGCTGGCGCCGTAACGCAGGGCGGCGTGCTCCCGGGTGGCCTCGGCGAGGCGGACCGCGTAGTCCGCCACCGCCGGGTCGACGTGCTGAGCGCGTACCTCATCGATCGCCTTTTGCAGTGTGGCCGTGTCCACGACCGCCGACAGGTCGTCGGGGCCCGCGCCGGCCGCGCTGCCCAGCACCACACCCACCTCGGACTTTCTATCCGGGTAGCCCACCGACAGCCGCATCAGGAAGCGGTCCAGCTGCGCCTCCGGCAGGCGGTAGGTGCCCTCCAGCTCGATCGGGTTCTGCGTGGCCACCACCAGGAACGGGCGCGGCACCGGGTGCGCCTCGCCGTCCACCGTGACCCGCTGCTCCTCGAGCACCTCGAGCAGCGCCGACTGGGTTTTCGGCGTGCCCCGGTTGATCTCGTCGGCCACCACCACGTTGGCGAACACCGCACCCGGGTGGAAGACGAACTTCTCCTCCTTCTGCCGGTAGACGGTCACCCCCGTGATGTCGCCGGGCAGCAGGTCGGGGGTGAACTGGATGCGGCTCCAGCTGCCACCGATGCTGCGCGCGATCGCCCGGGCCAGGGTGGTCTTGCCGAGGCCGGGCACGTCCTCGATGAGCAGGTGCCCCTCGGCGAGCAGGCCGGCCACGGCCAGCCGGACCAGCTCGTCCTTGCCCTTGATCACCTCGCGCACGTTCGCCGCGATCGCCGCGGCGGTCTCGCCGGCGCTCACCACGACACGTGATTCGACTCGAGGCCGTTGGCTGTCACCCAGACGGCGCCACCCGTCCCGTTGTACGGAAACCTGTCGTCCACGGTCAGATTGCCCTTGTCGTCGGTGTTGCGGTGGGCCCCCGGGTTGAAATCCCCCCAGTCCTCGCTGAAGACGTCGATGTCGACGTCGGTGTTCGGCGGGAACCCGCGGACCACCACCTTGATGAATCGGCAGTCCGGCGCCACGCAGTCGTCCCCGTGCTCCGCCGGTCCGCCCCGCGAGACCGTCACCGACCTGGTCGCCGCCGGCGCAGGGAGCCTGATGCTGGTCGAGGCGGCCGTGCCGCGCCCGGCCGAGTTCTGCGCGGCCACCGTGATCCGGTAGGTCTTGCCGCGGGTCAGCCCGGTCAGCTTGGTCTGCCGGCTGCCGCCGCCGACCGTGCGGCTGCCGCTCGACCCGCCCGACCAGGTCACCCGGTACCCGCCCACGGTGGCGCCGTTCGCGGTCGCCGCCTTCCAGCTCACCGTGATGGTGCTGCCCGACGCCGTGGCCCGCAGTCCGGGTGGGCGCCCCGGCGGGGACGGCGGATTGGCGGGCGGTCTGACGTCCCCGGACGTCCCCGACGGCGTCTGTGTCCGCGTCCTCTCCTCCGTCCGAGGCACGGCATTCGTGCCACCGGAGCCGCGCGACGGAGGGTCGGACGCCGGGCGCGGCGAACCGGTCGACGTTCCGCCGGTGGGCTGGTTCGTGGTCTCGGCGGGCGGCCGGACCGGCGGCCCGTCGTTCTTGTCGATCTTGCCGATCAGCGGCACGGCGTCCGCCCGCCCGTTCTCGCCGATCACCAGCACGCGCTTGCCCGCGCCGCCGGCGACGTAGACCCGCTGATCCTGGCCCCGGGTGAGCTCGGTGTCCTGGTTGCCCTCCTTCGGCACCTGGTGCGTGCCGCGCTGGCGGCCGTCCCGGTCGAAGGTCAGCACCTTGTTGTTGCTCCGGTCGAGCAGCACCACCGCGTCGCGGCCCGCGGCGGGCGCCGCGTAGTCGCCGGCCGGCAGAGGGATCGGCGGCGCGGCCGACAGCCGGCCGGCGGACAGCCCGGACGCGTCCAGCAGATGCAGCCGGTTGTTGGCGCCCGGCTCGACCACGGCCACCCGGCCGGCCAGGTCGGCCGCCCCGACCCTGGCCTCGGCGGTCAGGTCCCGGCCGATCCGCACCGGACGGCCCAGCCCGCCCTCGCCCACCGACGTGAACGTGTCGCTGTCGGTGTCCACGAAGACGGCCTGCCGGCCCACCACGGTCAACGCGCCGAGGTGACCCGCCGGGGCGTTCGCCCGGCAGTTCACGACCTCGGTGCCGGGCCTCAGGTAGCAGAGCCCGTTCGTGTCCTTGCGCAGCAGCCAGAGCGTGCCGTCCGAGGTGGCCACCGGGTCGCCCAGAGCGGCGCCGACCGCGATGCTGACCGGGTCCTCGCCGCCCATCCGCACCACCCGGCCCTGCTCGCGGTAGACCAGGTACGGCCCGCCCTTGACCTCCAGCGGCACCGCCCGTTCGCCGCTCGGCAGCGGGAAGGTCTCGTCGACCGTCAGCGTGGACTTGCCGAACCGGGCGCCGTCCTTCTTGCCGATCACATAGCCGCTGGTCTCGCCCTGGACGACCTGGGTGCCGGCCTCGTCCATGGCGTACAGCTTGACCTCGCCGTCCACCGCACCGGTGGACCCGTTGACGCGGAACACGCTGCCCTCGCCCTTGCCGTTCGACTGGGCGAACCAGTGCCCGGCCTGGGCGAAACGCAGGCCGCCGGTGGAGGCCGAGGCATCCGTGACAGCGGCGGTCACCCCGCCCGCCACGACCAGGGCGAGCAGGGCCAGCGGCAGCCGCCCGCCCCGCTGCGGCCGGAGCGCGCGCGTCATCTTTGCGAGCATTCTCGTCACCTTCGCGAGCATAGAAGAAGGCGTACATGATCGGTCCATTACGGATACGTAACCGTCAATCACCGGCCGCGGGCAGCGACATCTCGAAGATCGCCCCGCCGCCGTCCGAGTTGAAGACCCGCAGCGTGCCGCCGTGCGCCTGAGCCACCCAGCGCACGATGGACAGGCCCAGGCCGGTGGACCCGCCCGCACTGGAGAACCGGTCGAACGTCTGCTTCGCCAGCGCCGGGTCGATACCCGGCCCCTGGTCGGCCACGATCACCCGGCCACCCGCCACAGTCACCTGCACGACCGCGGGCTTCCCCTCCACCCGGCCGTGCCGCAGCGCGTTGTTCAACAGGTTCGCGACGGCCCGCTGCACCAGCGTCGGATCGGCGTTCACCTTGGTCGGCGCCGTGGTCACGGTGACCGTGGCACCCCCCGCCGGCGTCTCCTCGACCACGGCGGCGACCAGTTGGTCCAGCCACACCGGCTCGATCGCGAGCGGCTCCACCCCCGCGGCGAGGCGCGCACGCATCAGCACGCCCTCGATGATCGTGCCCATCCGGCGGGCCAGGTCGACCGTGCGGGGCAGCAGTTCCGCGCGCTCCCCCGGGTTCGCCACCGCCGCCTCGGCCAGCGCGCGCAGTGCCGCCACCGGAGTACGCAGATCGTGGGCGGTGTCGGCGAGCAGCACCTCCTGCTGCTCCAGGGCGACCGCGGCCGGCCGGATCGAGCGCACCGCCAGCCGGAAGGAGGCCGCGCCGACCGCGCCCAGCACCAGGAAGCCGCCGATCAGCACGACCAGCGTGTACCCACGATGCCCGGCCAGCTGGCCGGACGGATCCGACACCGCGACGACAGCACCCGCGTACTTGCCGTTCTGCAGCCGGAACGGCTCCGCCCACACCCGGTACCGCTTGTCGTCGGCCACCCGGTAACCGGACTGGATCCGTCCGCTGGCCACCGCCGCCACCGCCAGCGAAGCCTTCAGCTCGTCCGGCGCCGGGACGCAGTCCCGGTCGCTCAGGTACCGCGGGAACTGCTCGGCCGGTCCCGGAAACACCCCGAACTCCGGACAGGACTGACTCATCGGGTCGTCGCCGACGAACGACGTGTCCACAGTGTCGCCGTTCTGCCCGATCAGCCGCTGCATGCTGCTGGTGACCCGGCTCAGTTCCGCGTCCATCCGCAGTTCCCGCTCCGCGGTGTCCGAGCGGACCAGGAGGGCCGCGCAGGCCAGGTAGCCGACCGCGCAGAACAGCGTCACCCACAGGACCAGCCGGCCGGGCAGCCCGCGCAGCTGGTCCAGCGCCGAAGCCCCGGTCACTCGTCACCGCCGATCCGGTAACCCCGCCCACGCACCGTGTGCAGCAGCTCCGGCTCGCCCAGCTTCCCGCGCAGCCGCTTGATCACCACGTCGACCACGTTGGACATCGGATCGGTGCTCGAATCCCAGCAGTGCTCGATCAGGTCGGTGCGGCTCACCGCCAGGCCCGTCCGGCTCATCAGAAACTCCAGCACGGCGAACTCCTTGCCGGTCAGCCCGAGCAGCACACCGGCCCGGCGAACCTGCCGGCGTGCCGAGTCCAGCTCCAGGTCGGCCAGCCGCAACACCGACGGCCGCCCCGAACCGGCGCGCCGCCCCAGCGTCAGCACCCGCGCGGTCATCTCGGCCACCGCGAACGGCTTCACCAGATAGTCGTCGCCGCCGTGCTCGAAGCCCGCCACCACGTCGGCGATGGTGTCCCGCGCGGTCAGGAACAACACCGGCACCGCCCAGCCCTCCTGCCGGCGCCGATGCACGTAGTTGATCGCGTCGCCGTCCGGAAGCATCCGGTCGAACACGACACAGTCGAACCGCCCATCGGCCAGGACCAGGTCGGCCGCGGCGATGTCCGCCGCCTGAGCGACCTCCAGGCCCGCGCCCGCCAGCTCGGTCGTCACGGCAAGCCGCAGGTCGTCGTCGTCCTCGACCACCATCACCCGCACCAGACGCCTCCCCGCACGGCCGTGTCATCGGAACTTCATGGACGCAGGCGGATGGTAGCCCCATGCTGATTCGCACCCTCGGACCGATCGAGCTGCACACCCCCACGGCGGTGCACCAGCTCGGCGCGGGCAAACCGGCTGCCGTCCTGGCCACGCTGGTGCAGCAGCCTAACGCCTGGGTCACCGTGGACCAGCTCGCCGAAGCCACCTGGCCGGGAGCTGCCATGCCGGCGTCGGCGGCCGCCAACCTGAAGACGTACGTGTGGCAGCTCCGCCGGCTGCTGGGCGGCGCCGACCGCATCACCCGCCGCGCCGACGCCTACCGCCTGCGGGTCCTGCCCGGCGAGCTCGACGCCGACCAGGCCCGCTCCCTGGCCGCCGCCGCCCGCACGGCCGACCCGTCCACCGCCGCGGACCTCATCCGGGAGGCCCTCGCCCTCTGGCGCGGCCGGCCGTACAGCGGCGTCGAGTCGGCCGCCACGGCCGCCGACGTGCTGGAGGAGCTGCGGCTCGAGCTGAGCGAGCGGCTCGCCGCCCTGCGGCTCGAGCTGGGCGACACCGCAGAGGCCATCGGTACGCTGCGCGGGGTCGTCGCCGAGGCGCCCCTGCGCGAACCGGCGTGGGCCCTGCTGGTCCGCGCCCTGCACACCGCCGGCCAGCGCACCGAGGCCCTGCTGGCAAGCCGCCGGGCCGCCGCGATCCTGCGTACCGAACTGGGTGTGGCGCCCGGCCCGCAGCTGACCGCTTACTCGGCCTCTTTCCCCGCCGCGCCGTCACTGGTCCGCCGGGAACTGCCCCGGGACGTCCGCCTGGTCGGCCGCGCCGCGGAGCTCGCCCACATCAGCCGGGCAGCCGCCGGACCAGCGCCGATCGTCCTGCTCTCCGGCCCCGCCGGCATCGGCAAGACCGCACTGGCCGTGCACGCCGCCCACCGGCTGGCGGCGGACTTCCCCGACGGCCAGTTCTTCATCCACCTGCGACAGCCCGCCGGCGCCCTGCTGGAGCGCCTCCTGCGCGGCCTCGGCCTGCGCCCCTGCGACATCCCCGCCGACCTCGACGAACGAGCGGCCCTCTGGCGCTCCGAAGTCAGCCGGCGCCGCGTCCTGCTGGTCCTCGACGACGCCCAGACCCGGGAACAGGTGTGGCCGCTGCTCCCCGCGACGAGCGGCAGCATGGCCCTGGTCACGGCACGTTCCCTGACCGGCCACCTGGACGGCGCGACCCACCTCCCGCTGGGGCCGGCCGGCATGCGACCGCTCACCGGAAGACCCGCCGTCCGCCGGGCCCCGCTCCGCAACACACCCACCAACCCGGCACTGCACCGGAGGGCGGCGGTATGACGACAGCACGCTTCGTGGTGACGGCGGCCCGGCGGCCGGCACCAGCCCGCCCGGCCGAGCCCGCCGTCGCACCCACGGGCCAGCCCGGCCTGCTCACGGACCAGCCCGCCGTGACCGAGCCTGTCCACCAGCCGGCCGCGACTGCTCCCGACGCCACCTTTTCGCCGCGCCTGTGGACAGACGCCGAAAATCGTCGTACCCCTCGCCTACATTCGGACCCACCCAGTGCCAGGGGCGGGGGAGGCGGCGGCGGCCAAGATCCACTTGGATTCGCGGATTCGCGGCCGCGGATCGCCGCCGCGGAGCGGCAGCGGGGGCTGCCGGGGAACGCAGCCACCGAGCGGCAGCGAGAGCTGCCAGACGCGCTCGACCGGGCGGCCTCCCCACGGCCGGGCGTCACCACACGGCAGCGCGAGCTGCCAAGCCCGCGAGAGACCGCGCCGCGCGTGCCCAGCGCCAAAAAGCTGCCGGTTCTCCGGATCGCCGTCTGGCAGGTGGCTCTGGTGCTCGGCTTCGCCGCGATCGGCCGGGACGACCTCGGCGCCGGCGTCGGGCTGGGGCTGGCCGCCGCCCTGACGCTCACGGTCAGCGCGTTGCGGCTGCGCGGCGAGTGGCTGTCCACTGTGGCGCTTCGGTGGGCCGGGTTCGTCCTGCGGCGGCGGCAGTGGGACGGCGAGCATGTGCCGCTGCCACGGGACGCGGCCATCTCCTCGGCTGGCGTGCTCGGCTGGGCGGACGGCGTGACGGCAGTCGCGCGTACGTCCTCCTTCGGGTTTCCGGTGATCGAGGCCGACGGACCGCGACTGGACCTGCAGCTTGTCGCGCATCTCGGGCCGCGTCAGGCGCGGCCGGGCGGATGGCTGGCGATCACCGCGCGCCGGGACGCCGACAATGCCACCGACGACGAGCTTCGCGTGCTGCTGGACAACGCGGTCCGGCGGCTGCGTAAGGCCGCGCCGACCGGCTTCGCGCTGTTGTCGGGCCGGGAGGTCCGGGCCGTGGTGAGCGGGATCGCGCACGCCGGGCCGTCGCGGGAGACCTGGCGGTACTGGCGGTCGGGCCCGATCACCCACATCACTCTACGAGCGACGGGCCTGGCGGTCCCGGACCTGATCGAACGGTTGCTCGCGGAGGGGCGGGACGCCGCCGTCACGGTCGCGGTCCGGGCGGACGGCGGTGGCGTCGTCCGGGTGGCGGCGCCGGCCGTGATCTCGGCGGAACGTGCCGTCCGCCGCATCGCTGACATCTGCACCCGACGAGGGGTGCGTCTGGAACGGCTGGACGGGCGGCATGGGCCCGCCGTCCTCGCCTCACTGCCGATCGGGGGAGAGTTCTGATGACCGTCCACGTCATGCCGCATGCCGGTGTCGATGCGGCGCTGGCCACCGCCTGCCGGGAGGTGCTGGTGGCGCGGGCCGCGGATCCTGGTGCGCCGCTGCGGCGGATCGACCATGACAATCTGCGGCGCGGGGTGCGTTACCGGATTCTGCTGCCGGAGGATGTGCGGGGCAATCCGGTGCTCGCGTTGCGGATGGGGCGGCTCGCGCCGGCGGGTGCCGAGGTGCGGACGGTGGGCAATGTTCCCACCGACGCGACCGTGGTGGATGGCGCGCTGGCCATGCTGCCGGGGGCAACGGTGCGTCTGCCCAGCGTGGTGGGCACTGTGGTGGCGCTCTTCGAGCAGTTGTGGGTGTCCGCCGCGCCGCTGACGCCGTGCGAGGTGACCAACGGGGCGGGGCTGAGCATGCGGGAGCAGGAGTTGCTGGCGCTGCTGTCGGCGGGCTGCACCGATGAGACGGCGGCGGCCCGGCTGGGGATCTCGGTGCGTACGGTCCGGCGGATGATGGCCGCGATCATGACGCGGCTGGGCGCCCGCAGCCGTTTCCAGGCCGGACTGAAGGCGGCGGATCGGGGTCTGCTCGCCCGCACGGCTTAGGGCACTATGTGACGTGTGCGAGTTCTGGTCACCGAGGACGACGACAATCTGCGGGTCGCTGTCGACGCTTCGCTGCGCGGGGCCGGGTTCGCTGTGGACACCGCGGGTGATCTGCCCGAGGTCGATCTGGCGTTGAGTACGAACGTCTACGACTGCGCGGTGTTCGACCGGATGTTGCCGGCCGGCGACTCGCTGGACTATGTGGCGCGGCGGCGGCGGGCGGGCTGGACGGTTCCGGTGTTGTTCCTGACCGGACGCGGCGGCACCAGCGACCGGGTCGAGGGTCTCGCCTGGGGCGACGACTATCTGAGCAAGCCGTTCGCGGTGGCCGAGTTGGTCGTGCGGGTGCGGAGCCTGTGCCGGCGCGCGGGGGGCGGTCCGGCGCCGGCTCTGCGGCACGCGGGCTTGGAGATCGACCCCGAGAGGTACGAGGTACGCCGCGACGGCCGCCCGCTGACGGTGACCGCGAAGGAGTTCGTGGTCCTGGAACGTCTGGTGCGGGCGGCCGGGCGGCCGGTGCCGCGGGCCGAGCTGATCGCCGCGGCGTGGGACGAGATGGTGCCGCCGGCCTCGAACGTGCTGGACGTGCTGGTCGCCCAGCTGCGGCGCAAGCTCGGCAAGCCGGCCGTGCTGCACACCGTCCGAGGCGTCGGCTACCTCATCCGCGGAGGCTGAACCGGCGGTCCAGCGCCGGGTTGTAGCTGTCCACAGCGGACGTCTTCAAAGCGGGAACAGTGGAAACTCCGGCCCAGCGCTGCACGGCCGACGTGGCGGTCGCTCCCTCGGCCGGCACCAGGGCGGCGATGGACGCACCGTGGTTGGCGCCGGGCGCGGTGAACGACAGCGAGTCGACGGTGCCACGCCCGAGCTCGAACGGCTCGGCGCCCCAGGGGTCGTTCTGGCCGTACACGAAGAGGAGCGTGCGCCCCGACCGCCGCACCCAATGGTCGATGTCGTCCATCGCGGCGGGACGGAATCGCGGCGCCAAGGCGGAGGGCACGTACGACTTGGCAGTGTCCTCACCCCGGTACTGCTGGTAGCGGGCCAGGTGGCGCAGCTTGGGCACCGGGTAGCCGAGCTCGGTGGCCGCCTGGTAGTAGTACGGCACGTAGCCGGTGATGCCCTGGTCGGTGTTGGAGTCCAGCCCGTAGACCTGGTTGATCCAGTTGAGCAGCGTGTCGTCGGTGGCGCTGACCGGTGGCACCTGCGGGCACTGGCTGAGCCCGCTGTACTGCCAGAACGCCCAGGTCGTGCCGTTCACCATGAACTCGAACGCCCGGTTCGCGCTGTGCACGATCGTGAAGGTCCGGTTGTTGGCGGCGGCCCACGCCTCGTACTTCGCGACCAGTGCCGACCGGCGTTTCAGCGCCTCGACCTGGATGTCGTCGAGCGCCTTGCGGCAGGATTCGGTGCCGACCCTGGTGAAGAACTTGTCGTACGCCGAGTCTTCCTGCTCGTCGACGTCCTGCGGCGCCACGTACGCCACCGTGCCGTCGACGTCGGCCGGGTAGAACCGGCGGTGGTAGATCGAGGTCATGCCGCCCTTGCTGGCCCCGGTGGAGATCCACTTCAGGGAGTAGACCGCCTTGAGGGCGAGCACGATCCGGTGGTGGTCGGTGGCCGCCTGCCAGATGGTCAGGTCGGTCCAGTCGGCCGGTTCGGGCCGGGACGGCGTGAAGAACCGTTGCTCGACGGAGAGCTGGTTGCCGTCGATGAGCCGGGTGGGTTCGCTGCGGAAGGCGCCGGTGGGTACGCCGTACCCGGTGGTGTGCAGGACCGTGGGCCGGTCGGCGCCGCGGTGCAGCAGGGTCATCCGTTGCTGGAAGGTTCCGGCGGCCTGGTCCCGGTGGTCCACCTCCTGTGTGAACGTGAGGTTAAAGAATCGGTAGCCGGTCGGCGCCGTCCCCTCGGACACGACGGTCAGACCGGGTACGCGGCGCAGTTGTTCGAGAATGTCCGGCGGCGCCGCGGCGTGCGCCGGAGCGGCTCCGACCAGCAAAGATGCGCAGAGAATCAGGGTGGACAGCAGAGCGGTGCGTCTCATCACACTCCCGGAGTGCCTGGGATATCGATGCCTGACCATATCCCGCGTTCGGTTAACCGCGGGTGCACCGCACGGCTATCGTGTGCCGCGTGAAAATCCGCTACGTGCTCAACAACGCCTACGGCGCCGGCGGCACCATTCGCACGGTCATCAACCAGGCGAACGCCATGTGCGTCGAGCACGACGTGGAGATCGCGAGCGTTCTCCGCACCCGGGAGAAGACGGTCTTCGCGCTCGACCCGCGGGTGCGGCTGGTGTCCCTGACCGGTCTGCGGGACGACGGCTCCCGGTTCACCGACCCGCAGGGCGGCAACTCGCGTGTCTGGCGCAAGACGCGGCGCTTCCGCAACCGGTTCCCGCACGGGCGGGACTACCGGTTCAAGCGCTGGGATCCCCTGCTGGACCTGGCGGTCATCCGGTATTTCCGGCGCCAGAAGGACGGCGTGCTGATCACCACGCGCCCGGGCCTCAATCTCCTGGCCGCCTGGACCGCGCCGCGGCGGCTGCTCCGGATCGCCCAGGACCACATGAACCTGGGCACCTACAAGCCGGCGTTGCGCGCCGAGCTGGTGCGGGCCTATCCGCGGCTGGACGCCGTCGCCGTGCTGACCGAGCACGACCTGGCCGACTGGCGGGCCGCGCTGGGCGACCGGGTCCGGCTGGAGCGGATCCCGAACGGGATCCCGCCGGTCGCCGAGCCGGGCTCGTCGCCGGAGGCGAAGACGGTGGTGGCGGCCGGCCGGTTCGCCCCGCAGAAGGGCTTCGACCTGCTGGTCGAGGCGTGGGCGGCGGTGCACGCCAAGCACCCGGACTGGGTGCTGAAGATCTTCGGCAACGGGCCGATGCGCGAGCAGCTCATCGCCCGGGCGGACGAGCTGGGGCTGGGCGGGTCGGTGACCATGCCCGGCATCACCCGGCAGCTGGACAAGGAGCTCGCCGCCGCCTCCCTCTACGTGCTGAGCTCCCGTTTCGAGGGGTTGCCGATGGTGCTCCTGGAGGCGATGAGCGCGGGCCTGCCGGCGGTCGCCTTCGACTGCCCGACCGGGCCGGCGGAGGTCGTCGAGGACGGGGTGAACGGCCGGCTGGTGCCCGCGGAGGACGTGGACGGCCTGGCCGCGGCGCTGTGCGAGCTGATCGAGGACCCGGAGCGGCTGCGCGAGATGGGTGCCGGCGCGGTGAAGAGCAGCGAGCCCTTCTCCATGCCGGCGGTTTCCGCCCACTGGACCCGTTTCCTGACGGAGCTCAGCCGGACTTAAGCCGAGCGTGAGGCAGGCCACTGGCGGCTGCCCGATTCTTCCCCTCTGTGCTGACCCCGATAGGAGTCCCATGAGGAGAACGCTCAGCCGCCTCGGCGTCACGGCCGGTGTCATGGTGGCGGTCATCGCCCCGGTGGCCACGACCGCCTTCGCCGTCGCCATCACCCCACCCACCCCGCGTACGGGCAAGCTGGTGCAGGTCGGCCCGACCGCCGAACACGGCTTCCCGGCCTGGTACCGGGACAGCAACAACGTACGCCTGGAGGCCTGCGTCTCCGACGACCCGCTGTGCCCCGTGCTCCTGGACGAGGTTCCGGACCCGGATGCGCCGATCTCGTATCCGGACAACTTCCCGGGTGAGTTCTTCTACCAGCTGGCCGGCTCGACCGTGACGCTGACCAACGGCGTGAACGCCACCATCGGCATGGACCTCGAGGGCGCCTGGGCCCGCGAGGAGGTGATCGACGGCGACCAGATGGTGTTCGGCCGGGTCCGCATCCGCTTCGCCGCGCCGGAGGGCGACCGGTTCCGGATCACCCACCCGTACGGCATCGACGACATCGTGGCGACCGACCGGGGCGTCAACATGACCGAGGACATCGGGACCACGCCGCTGGCCTTCGGCGGGGCCTTCAACAGCCGGATCGGCCCGTTCCTGAAGTGGGATCCGGCGGTGCTGCCGGCCGCCCCGGCGGGCTACATCGGCGACCCGGGCGTCGACCACAAGATCGTCGGCAGCCCGTACAACACGAACTTCATCCGGATCGAGCAGCTCGACCCGGCCTCCGGGGCGGTGATCGGCCAGCTCGGCTTCTCCGATCTGTTCAGCGTCCAGGGCCGGTACGCGACCAACGCCGGCGTCGACATCGACCAGGCCACGTACACCACCGACGCGGACGGCACCGGCTTCGTCGAGGTCTTCGCCAGCAGCGAGCCCGGCCAGGCCATCGAGGTCGCCTCGAACCCGGCGCTCGGCTTCCGCGGCACCCGGCTGCGCGGTCAGAACGGCAGGTACTACGGCCGTTTCCCGGTGACCGGCTCGGTGCCGGACGGCGCGACCATCGAGGTGATCAACAACAGCGACCGCCCGGTGGCACGCAAGACCGCGAAGCTGGTGGACGTCGTGCGCGTCACGAACGTCCAGTACAACGCGGACAACGGCAGGCTGCAGGTCGCCGCCACCTCCTCGGACGGCGACACCAGCCCCGGCGTGCTGTCCGTCGACGGCTTCGGCCCGATCACCGGCTCGCCGTTCACCGGCGTGCAGGCGCCCCCGCCGTCGATCACCGTGCGCTCCTCGGGCGGCGGCTCGGCGACGGCGGCGGTGACCGGCAGCGGCCACCTGTTCCTGCCGGACCGACCGGTCGCGGCGGGCACCACGGGCAACCCGGTGGTGGTCGGCCAGAACGTCCAGCTGGACGGTTCGGGGTCCACGGGCGAGATCGACTCGTACGCCTGGACGCAGGTGTCCGGCCCGGCGGTGACGCTCACCAACGCGGACCAGGCGACGGCGTCGTTCGTGCCCACCGCGGTCGGCACCTACGCGTTCACCCTGGTGGCGACCGGTCCGGGCGGCGTGAGCCCACCGGTGACGGTGACGACCCAGGTGATCGGCGTGCAGGCGCCGACGGCCGACGCGGGTGTCGACCAGACGGTGGTGCGGGGACGTGCGGTGGCCCTGGACGGCACCCGGTCCCGCGCGGTGGAGACGTACTCCTGGCGGCAGGTGTCCGGCCCGGCGGTGACGCTGACCGGGGCGACCAGCGCCCGGCCGACCTTCACCTACCCGGTGCAGGCGCTGCCGGCCACGCCCGGCCCGAACGCGGCGTTCGTCTACAACAACGCGCCGGTCGTGCTGGAGCTGACGGTCCGCAACCCGGCCGGCATCGCGACCGACCAGATCGTCGTCCGGCCGTCGGCGGACGCCTTCATCGGTGGCATCACCACCCGCTACCGCACCGGTAACAACGAGTGGCGGATCTCCGGCACCAACAGCCTGCTCGCCGGGCAGCGGGTGCAGGTGGTCCTGGGCAGCACGCTCACCGGCCGGACCATCGGCTCGGCGGTCGCGGTGGACGCGGCCGGAGCGTGGAGCGTCCGGGTGACCGGCCCGGCGCCGGGCACGATCCGCACGGTCAGCGTGGTCTCCTCGACCGGAGCGATCGCCCTGGCCGCACCGGTGACCGTCACCAACTGACGCGGTTCATGAAGAGAACGAACGTTCTTTACCTGACGGAAAGAACGTTCGTTCTCTTTGTGACCGGACTAGGCGCTCGTCAGCTGTGAGCGCAGATGCCGGCTGGAGGCACTGGACACCTGCTCGGCCACCGCGTCGCGGATCAGCGAGCTGCGATGCCGCACATGCCCGTCGGCGTCCTCCGCCAGCAGGTGGGCGTGCACCAGCCCGTCGATGCAGCCCAGCACGTCGATGACCGGCCGACCGGTGAGCCGCGCCAGGTCGTCCACGGTGAGCTCGCCGAGCGCCGCGCACAGCCGCAGCACCTCCCAGCCGGGCTCGGGCATCCAGCCGGTCCGGGTGCGGGCCACCTGCATGGCCACCGCGGCGGTCACCTCGGGGCTCCGGTCGGCGACCGCGACCAGCGCGGCGATGCCTCCGGTCCGTTCGTTCAGCTTCTCGCCGAGCGGGTCCAGGTCGGTCTCGGTGAGCGGGCCCAGGCGGAGCACCAGCGGGCTGCCCAGGCCGGCGATCGGCCGGTCCCGGATCTCCGACGGGTAGCGGTACGTCAGCACCACCCGCAGCCGCGCGCAGTGCCCGCCCAGCCAGGCCAGCTCGGCCACGCTCACCTCGTCCAGGGCCTGGGCGTCGTCGACCGCGATCAGCAGCGGCTCCGGGCCGCACAGCGCGTCAGCGACGGCGGCCAGTTCCTCGCGGCGCAGCGGACGCTGTTCGGTCATCGCCGCCTCGACGGTGGCCGGTACGACGCCGCGGACGCCCAGGTCGGCGAGGGCGCTGTGCAGCCAGGTGAGCCGTAGCGCACCGGCCGAGGCCGAGCCGTGCCCGACGCCGACCCGGGAGGGCGACCGGCGGCGCAGCTCGTCCAGCAGCGCGGTCTTGCCCACGCCGCTGGGCCCGACCAGGTGCACGACCGGGATGTGGTCATCGCTGAGCAGCAGCTCGATCTCGGCGGGCCGGCCGAGGAAGTGGCGCCGGAGGGGCGCGGGGGCGGGATTCGGGGCGCTGCGTGGCTCCTCGGTGAAGGCCGAGGACGCTGGCGCGGGCGTTGGTGTGGACTGCCGGCTGAGCAGCACGTTGCGCTGGAGTTCGGCGGTCCGGGCGGACGGCGCGACGCCCAGTTCGTCGTCGAGGGCCTTGCGGCAGCGCTCGTAGAGGCGCAGCGCGTCGTCCGGCCGGCCGAGCGCGGCGGCGGCGGTCATGCCGGTCTGGTAGGCGGCCTCGAGGAACGGGTCCAGTTCGATGGCGGCGAGTGCAAGGCGCAGCGCCCGGGCGGGGTCGCGGTCCATGATCCCGTCGGCGATCTCCAGGTGGGCGTTCTGCAGCGCGACGCGGACCTCGTTGCGGACCGGTTCGGCCCAGTCCGCGTACGGGTCGTCGGCGAACGGCAGCTCGTGCGCCAGTGCGGAGATCTCCTGCTGGAGGCCGAGGCGCTCGGCCGTGCCGGAGGTGGTGAGGTCCAGCCCGCGGATCCGGTGGTGCAGGTCGGCGAGGTCGAGCCAGGCGCGGCCGGTGTCGAAGAGGTATCCGCCGGCCCGGGTGACGATGAACTGGGTGGCGGCGTTGCCGTCGGGCTGGAGGCGGCGGCGGATCACCGAGACGTAGTGCTCGAGCGCGGCCACGTGGTTGCCGGGCAGGTCACGGCCCCAGACGGCGTCGGCCAGCGCGTCCTTGGACTGGATCCGGTCGTACCGGGCGGCGAGCACGCTGAGTACCTGCCGGGCCCGGCGGGGCAGCCCGGTGGCGGGCAGGCTGACGCCGTCGTCTCCGGCCACGTCGAGCCGGCCGAGCACACGTACCCGCATGGGACCTCCAAACCGCGGTCTGAGTACAGCTCACATCGGCATCCGCCGCCCGACCTGAAGGCTTTGGCCCGGGTAACCGCTTCACCATTGAGAGCCATCTTTATGCAGATGCAGCACATTGACGTGCATTGACAGCGAGAAAGCGCTTCCCCACGCGAGATACTCCCGGCACCCGTTCCCGCGGAGGTAAAAATGAAGAGAACAGCCCTGCTGGCGATCTCCCTGCTCGTCAGCGTCACCGTGGTCACCGCCGCATCCCCGGCGTCGGCGGCCACCCGCACGGTCCAGGCCGAGGCGTACGCCGCACAGTCCGGCGTCGTGCTGGAGCAGACCGCCGACACCGGCGGCGGCCAGAACGTCTCCTATCTCGCCAACGGCGACTGGATGCGGTACGACAACGTCGACCTCGGCGCGGCCGGCAGCCTGACGATTCAGGCCCGGATCGCATCGGTGCCCGGCGGCGGCTCGATCGAGCTGCGCACCGGGTCGGCCACCGGCCCGCTGCTCACCCAGTTCACGGTCGCCGGCACCGGCGGCTGGCAGGCCTGGACCACGCTGAGCACCTCGGTGGCCAGCCATCCGACCGGCGCGCAGACGG
This sequence comes from Actinoplanes sp. NBRC 103695, assembly GCF_030269485.1. Taxonomy (GTDB): domain Bacteria; phylum Actinomycetota; class Actinomycetes; order Mycobacteriales; family Micromonosporaceae; genus Actinoplanes. Next base: position 166,365 of record NZ_BSTL01000013.1, read on the forward strand.
TGTTCGCGCTGCTGCGCAACGGCGGCGGCGACTTCGTCAACATCAACTGGTTCTCGTTCGGCGACGGCCAGCCCGGCGGCGCCGGCTGGGTCGTCATGGACCAGGGCGTCTGGCAGCAGCAGCTGGCCCAGTTCGACGCCATCCCCAACCGGACCATCCCGCCGGGCGCGGTCCGCGTGCCGGAGTTCAACGCCACCTGCTCGTACAGCCACTCCAGGCCGGACGACCCGATCGTGTTCCCGAACATGCCGGGCGCCTCGCACATGCACAGCTTCCTCGGCAACCCCAGCACCAACGCCGCCACCACGACGCAGACGCTCCTGCAGAACGCCGGCACCACCTGCCGGCCGGGACAGGACCTGTCGGCGTACTGGATCCCCAGCCTCTACGAGCGCGGCCAGGTGGTCGAGCCCAAGGACGTGGTGGTCTACTACGGATCGCGGCTGGCCGACCCGACCCGGACGAAGCCGTTCCCGCAGGGCTTCCGGTACATCGCCGGCGACGCCCGGCTGCAGACACCGACCCCGGCCGGTTCGGTGAACGCGTTCTACTGCGCCGGACCGGGCGGCGAGATCGGCCGGAGCACGGACGGCAACTGGCCGCGTTGCGCGCCGGGCGCCACGCTGATGTTCCAGCTGGTCTTCCCGGACTGCTGGGACGGCATCCACCTGGACAGCCCGTCGCACAAGGAACACGTGGCGTACGGCAACTGCGGTGGCCAGTTCCCGGTGGCCATCCCGTCGGTGTCGTTCCTCATCGCCTACCCCACCGCGGGCAGCGCGGACGGCTTCCAGCTGGCCTCCGGCATGGCGTCCTCGATGCACGGCGACTCGTGGATGGCGTGGGACAACGCGGCTCTGGGCCAGCGCGTGAAGAACTGCGTGGTCCAGAACGCAAAATGTAACTCGGCCGGTAACTACTAGAAATCAGGGCGGCGGTCCGCACAACGGCTAGCTCTGCCTTAAGTCTTGTCAAGGGCGGCGGTGGGGCTGAGGATGGTCATCGACGTACATCGTTGGAGGCTTTTCCTGTGCACGTGCTGCTGACCGCCGCCCTTCTCCTCCCCATGACCTCCGTTCCAGCAGCAACACCACACGATTGGGAGATCGGGGCGGCACGGCTCACCCTCGACAGCGGACGGCTGAGCTTCGGCGTCGGCCCGCTCGCCCCCGCGCCGATCGGCATCCGCACGACGGCGGCCGACCTCAGCAGCGGCCTCACCTTCACCAAGCGCACCAACCGCACGGTGCGTGAGAAGTACACGATGACCACGGGCAAGCAGCTCAAGCGCGACACCACGCTGCGCGAGTCGGCCTTCGACTTCACCGGCGCGGGCGGCGCGAAACTCCAGGTGGTCGTGCGGGTCTCGGCCGAGGGCGCGGCTTACCGGTACGTGCTGCCGGACGGCGGCACGGTCACCGGCGAGGCCTCCTCCTGGAGCATCCCCCCGGACGCGAGCGCATGGCTGCTGCCGTACTCCCCCAACTACGAGGAGACCCGGATCCAGACGACGGCCGGGGCCGCACCCGCCGCGGACTACGGATACCCGTCGCTGTTCCGGATCGGCGACACCTACGCCATGCTCAGCGAGTCCGACGTGGACGGCCGCTACGACGGCAGCCGGCTCACGCACGCGGGCGGTGGCTCGTACCAGATCAGGCTGGCCGACCCGACGATCACCGCGACCGGACCGCTGAGCACCCCGTGGCGGGTCGCCGTCGTCGGCGACCTCGCCACCATCACCGAGAGCACCCTCACCGACGACCTGGCCCCACCCTCCAAGATCAACGACCTTTCCTGGGTACGCCCGGGCGTCGTCGCGTGGTCCTGGCTCTCCGAGCACTCCAGCCCCGCCGACCCCGTGCGCCAGAAGCAGTACATCGACTTCGCCGCCCGTAACCGCTGGCCCTACGTGCTGATCGACGAGGGCTGGAACGCGTCCTGGGTGCCCGAGGTGGTCCGCTACGCGCGGGCCCGTGGTGTCGATGTGCTGCTGTGGTTCCACTGGACCGCGCTCGACACCGAGCAGGAACGCGACACCATGCTGCCGCTGGTCAAGTCGTGGGGCGTGGCCGGCGTGAAGATCGACTTCATGGATTCGGACAGCCAGGCCCGGTTCCGCTGGTACGACGAGATCCTGCCGGCCACCGCCGCGCGGCAGCTGATGGTCAACTTCCACGGCGCCACGATCCCGCGCGGCATCCAGCGCACCTGGCCGCACGTGATGACGCTGGAGGCGGTCCGCGGCGCCGAGCAGTTCCGCACCCGCGCGGCGACCAACACGATCTTCCCGTTCACCCGCAACGTGACCGGCGGCATGGACTACACGCCGGTCACCTGGGCGGTCACCGACCGGGACACGACGGACGCGCACGAGGTGGCGCTCGCCGTGGTCTACGAGTCCGGCTGGCAGCACCTCGCGGACCGGCCCGAGACGTACGAGGCCCACCCCGAGGCCTTGCGCACACTGAGCCAGATCCCGACCGTGTGGGACGAGACGCGGCTGCTGTCCGGCTCACCCGGCGCTTCGACCGTGCTGGCGCGGCGATCCGGAGACCGTTGGTGGGTCGCGGGGATCTCCGCCGAGCCCGCACGGGGCGAGCCGGTCGATCTCGGCTTCCTGCAACCCGGCCGCTGGCTCGCCGAGACGCTGCGGGACGGCGACCACGGGCTGATCCGGGAGAGCCGCATCGTCCGGCGGACCGACACGCTGACCGTTCCACTCGCCACCAACGGCGGTTTCGTGACGGCGCTGTGCCCGTACACCGGGTCGGCGACCTGTGACCGAGCCATCGAGCAGGTGCCCGCGACGGTCCTGACCGTCGACCCGGCCACCGCCGAGGCACGCCCGGGCGACACGATCGACGTCGAGGCGACCTTCACCCTCCCGGCCGGCGGCCCGATCGCCGACGTCCGCCTCGGCCCGCCGGGCCAGGAGCCGGTGACCGCGGCCCGGCTGCGCGGCGGCCAGTCGCTCACCGGCTCGTGGCGGCTCGTGGTGCCGGCCGGCACCACCGGGACGATCGAGCTGCCGATCGTGGCGACCTACCGCTGGAAGGGCGAGACCGTGCACGTCGAGCAGGTGGTGCGGGTGTTCGTGCCGCCGCCCGCCCCGGCCGGCGACGCGTGGGTCAGCGACCTGCCGTTCCTGTCCGAGTCCAACGGCTACGGCCCGGTGGAACGCGACCTCTCGAACGGCGAGCAGTCGGCCGGCGACGGCAACCCGATCACCCTGCGCGGCACGGCGTACCCGAAAGGTCTGGGCACGCACGCGCCCGCCGAGGTCACGGTCTGGCTGGGCGGGGCCTGCACGTCGTTCTCGGCGCTGGCCGGCATCGACGACGAGGTGACCTCGCCGGGATCGGCCGGCTTCGAGGTGCTCGGCGACGGCCGCCCGCTCGCGAGCACCGGTGTCCTGCGCAGCGCCGACCCGGCCCGGCCGGTCACCGCCGACGTCACCGGCGTCCGCATCCTCACGCTGCGGGTCACCGACGGCGGCGACAACAAGAACTTCGACCACGCCGACTGGGCGGAGGCACGCGTCACCTGCGCCTGAAAATCCTCAGGAAGGGCGGGGTCGCGTCGATCTGACGCTTCGTGATCCCCCCGCCCGTACCCTCGCTGATCCCCGGCACCCGACTGGTGCACGTGGCTCGCCAGCCCATCTTCGATGCGGCTGGTGACGTCGTGGCGTACGAGCTGCTGTTCCGCGGCCGGATGGACGCCGTCGACGCCGAGCGGCGGGACGCCTACGCGACCAGCCAGGTGATCCTCAACGCGTTCGCCGAGTTCGGCGTGGACGAGGTGGTCGGCGACCGCACCTGCTTCATCAACGTGACCCGGGAGTTCCTGGTCGGCGAGCTCACGCTGCCGTTCGGGCCGGAGGGCGTGGTGCTGGAGGTGCTGGAGACCATCGAGGTGGACGACGAGGTGGTGGCCGGCGTGACCGCGCTCGCCGAGGCCGGCTACGAGATCGCGCTGGACGACTTCGAGCTCGGGACCGCCCACGAGCGGCTGCTCCCGCTGGCCTCGTACGTGAAACTCGATCTGCTGAAGTCCGGCGCCGAGCTGGACGAGGTCGTCCACCGCTGCCGTGCCTACCCCGGGATCGTGCTGGTCGCCGAGGGTCTGGAGACCGGTGAGCAGCTCGCGCTGACCAACCGCCACGGTATCGAGCTGCGGCAGGGCTACGTGCTCAGCCGCCCGCAGGTGCTCACCGCGACCGCGCTGACCCCGTCCCGGATGCGCAGCCTGCAGCTGATGGGCGAGCTCAGCACCACCGACGGCGACCTGGACAAGGTGCTGGAGATCGTCGCCGGCGATCCGGCGCTGACCCTGCGGCTGCTGCGCGCCACCAACTCGGCCGCGGTGGGAATCCCGGGCCGGGTGTCCTCGGTGCGGCAGGCGGTGGTCCTGGTGGGTCTTTCCCAGGTACGCCGCTGGGCGATGCTGATGGCCGTCGAGGAGGCCGCCGATGTCAACGGTGTGCAGCTGGCCGAAGCCCTGACCAAGGCGCGTCTGTGCGAGAACATCGCCCCGTCGTTCCGGGTGAGCCCGGACGCCGCGTTCATGGCCGGCCTGATCGCCGCCGTGGCCGGGCTGCTCGGCACCACGCCCGCCGCGCTCGCCCGCCAGCTGCCGCTGAGCCTGGAGATCGACAGCGCGCTGAGCCGCGGCGCCGGCCCGCTCGGCCAGGTGTTGCGGGTGGTCAACGCGTACGAGCACGGCGACCTGACCGAGGCGGCCACCGCCTACCGCGGCGACGACCTGGTCGGCAGCGTGATGGCCGCGATGCGCTGGTCGACGCTGACCCTGGGAGCGGCGCTGTGACCGCCGCCGCGGTTGCCTCGTCCGGGGGGCTCGGGTTCTCCGCGCCGTCCGAAGGACCAGGCATCGGTGACAGCACTGAGCGGGAGATCCTGCTCAAGGCCGTCACCGAGCTCGAGCTGCGACCCGTGTCCGCGGTGCGCACGCTGGCCGAGCCGGCGACCGCGATCCGCGCCCGTGCCGAGGAGCTCGGCGAGACCGAGATCGCCCAGCGCGCCCGCCTGCTCGTGATGAGCGCGCGGCTGCGCGAGGGCAAGATCGTGGAGAGCGGCCGCGAGGCGCACCAGGTGCTCGCCTGGGCGCAGCAGCACGGCCGCTCCTACCTGGTCGCCCGCGCGCACCAGGAACTCAGCATGTTCTACCGCCTGGTCGGCGACCTGGCCTCCGCGCACACGCACGGCATGGAGTGCGTCTCCAACCTGCCCGACGACGCGCCGCCGAACATCCTGGCCCGGCACCTGCTGCGGATGGCCGTGGCGGTGGACGAGAACGGCCACCACGCCGAGGGCGACCGCCGGTTCCAGGAGGCTCTGGAGCTGGCCACCGCGGTCGGCGACGGCGAGCTGATCGCGCACATCCTCAACAACATGGCCTACACCGAGTACGAGCGGGAGAACGAGGAACGCGCCCTCCAGCTGGTGCAGCGGATGCGCGACATCGAGGCGAAGAGCTCGTTCTCGTTCAGCGCCGGCCAGCTCGACACGATCGCCCGCATCGAGATGATGGCCGGCGACTACGACCGTGCGACGCGCACGTTGCAGGCGGTGCTGGACCCGGCGTCGGCGGTGGCCGGCAACGAGGGCGACGCGTACGCCACCTGCCTGCTCACCCTGGCCCTCGCGCTGCGGCTGGGCGGCCGGTACGCCGAGGCCCAGGAGGCGCTGAACGGCTGCCTGAAGCAGTCGGACGAGCGCAGCCTGCGCCGGATCCGGGCGATGGCCCGCGAGGAGCAGGCCGCCCTGTACTCGGCGATCGGCGAGTTCGAGAAGGCGTACGAGGAGCACCGCGAGTTCCACGCCGAGATGAACGCGCTGCACTCACTGGACCGGGAGGCCCGGGCGCACGCGTTGCAGGCGGTCTACGACGCGGAGGAGGCCCGCCGGGTCGGCGAGCACTTCCGCGAGATGGCTCACCGGGACGCCCTGACCGGCCTCTACAACCGCCGGTACGTGAACGAGCGGATGCCGGCGCTGCTCGGCGAGGTGGCCTTCGACGGCACCCCGCTGTCGCTGGCGCTGATCGACCTGGACCACTTCAAGCGGGTCAACGACACGCTCTCGCACAACACCGGCGACACCGTGCTCCAGCACCTCGGCCAGCTGCTGAACGAGGCGGCCTCGGGCCGGGAGATCGTGGCCCGGATGGGCGGCGAGGAGTTCGTGCTGATCTTCCCGGGCATGGACACGGCCGAGGCGGAGCGGCGCTGCGAGCGTCTGCGCCGGCGGATCGCCGAGTACGCCTGGCCGGCGATCACCGGGACGCTGCCGGTGACGGCCAGCATCGGCATCACGACCGTGTTCGACGGGGAACTCTCCCCGTCGGCCGTGTTGTCCCGTGCCGACCGCAACCTCTACGCCGCGAAGCACAGAGGCCGTAACCGCGTCGTCGCTGACTGAACCTGGACGCGGTCACGGCCTCCGGTGCGAACTAAGGCTTGACCGGCAGGGTCTGGCCGGCGAGCAGCCGCTTGCCGCCCTCGACCTTGGCGTCGTAGGGGGTCGGCTTCTTCCACAGCTTCGCCAGCTTCGCGGCGTCGTCGTAGTCGTAGCCCTCCTCGAAGAACTTTGCGACCTGCTTCGACTCGGCGTCGCTCTGCTCGACGGGCGGGGAGCCGGGCTTGACCGGCAGCTTCTCGCCGTCCAGCAGTTTCTGCCCGGCGATGGCCTTGACCTGGATGAGCTCCTTGTCCTCCATCTTCCAGAGCTTGGCCAGCTTCCTGCCCTCGTTCAGGTCGTATCCGGAGGCGAAGTACTTGTCGAGCGCCTTCTCCTGCTTGTCGGAGATGCCCGGGCCCTGGTTCGGCCGCTGCGGCGCGGGCTCGGCCGGGGCGCTGCTCGCCGGTGCGGCGGCCGGCACGACGGCTAGCCCGCCGCTGCCGGCGGAGACGGCCTCGTCCTGGGAGAACAGGCCCGGCAACACCGTGAAGGCGCCGGTGATGACGACGGCGCCGAGCATGGCGCCGGCCGCGGTCTGCGCGATGAGGCGCTTGCGGCGGGACTTCGACTGCTCGGCGGACACCAGGGCGTCGCCAAGTTCGATCGTGGCGGGATTCTCGTTGGTCACATCAGCAAGGACGCGACAGCGCTCGGTTCTGTGCACTCCCGGGGAGAAAATCTTGCCGGACGATTGTCTCCCCGGGAGCGGACCCGTTAGCCTGCGGTCCAGTACAGCGCCCGAGCGACCTGGGCGTACAGGCCCTTGGGGTGGGCGCGGAAGAGCGGCTCGGTGCCGAACAGCACCGCCCGGCCGCCGCGGGCCGTGGCCCCGGAGATCACCGACGCCTGCCCGGCCGCCTCGGTGGAGGACGGCAGCCAGTGCCCGGCCACCAGCGGGGTCGCGGCGTAACGCTGCTCGACCGTGAACCCGGTGCCGGTGAACCACAGCGGCGAGTAGACGAACGAGTGCTGCAGCGAGCCCGCGCCCACCACCGGGCCGGTGTTCTCCACCGCCACGACGCCGTTCGCGTCGCCGCGCCCGGCCACCGCGGTCGCCGGGAGCAGGCCGGCCGCCGCGTTGAACGCCGCACCGGTCGCGCCCCGGGTGACCACGCCGCCGCGGGCCAGCAGCTCGTCGACCTCGGCCCTGCCGGTCGCGTTCAGGGCCGCGTACGACAGCCCCGACGAGACGACGAGGGTGTCCACATCAGACAGGTCGGCACCGGCGTTGAGCAGGGCCGTCGACACGGTCCGCGGCTCGAAGCCCATGTCCCGCAACACGAACAGCTCGTCGGCGCTCACCGCGGCCGCGATGGTGGGCTTGGTGAGCGGGCTGCCGCCGGTGCCTCGCGGCGCGGCTGCGAAGCGTACGCCGAACCGGTCTGCCACCACCGTGGCCGCATCGCGCGCCGCGGCCGGGACCACCACCGTGGCCGCGTCGGTCTGCCGCACCGCGACGCCCAGGTCGAGCAGCGTGTTGACCGCGCGCACGTCGCTGCCGTCCCGCACGGAGAGCAGCAGGTCGCGCGACCCACCGGGCACGTGACCGGTCGGACCGGCCGCGACCACCGGCCGGGTGCTGACGCGCGGCGCGGCGGTCCGGCTGATGTCCACCCGCGCGCCCCAGAGCAGCCGGTGGCTCCAGCCCGAGATGTCGTACATCTGCGGCACCAGCTGGGAGATGTCCCGGCCGGCCTCGAGCAGCACGTTGGCCAGCCCGCGCTTGGGCTGATGCATGTCGACGAGGTAGGCGCCGCGCGAGTAGGAACGCCCGGCCAGGGTGAAGTCGTGCGTCGCCCGGGTCACCCGCACGTCGTTGGCGACCAGATGGTCGACCAGCCGGGCGGACGCGGGGCCGTCGTCCGGGATCACGTAGGCGCGCGGGAACGTCGTCGAGTAGCGGTCCTCCGGTCCGAAGCCCTCCACGTAGCCGTCCGGGATCTCCGGCGACGGCTCGCCCGCCCAGCCACGGCGGAACTGCTCGATCTGGTCGGCAAGGAGGCTCTTTCTGGAACCGTCGGCGTACGAGATCGCCGCGGTGATCGTCGCCGCCGCCACGTCGGTGTTCACGGCCGACCGGCGGCGCAGCTCCTCGACCGGCAGCGAGTCGTAGACGCCCCGGTTGACCTGCCACGGGATCTCCACGGTGTGGCCGACGGCGCCCTGGTAGATCGCGTACATCGGGGTGAAGATCGGCGGCCAGTCGTCCCAGTCACCGGGCGCGTAGTCGCGGAACGGGATGTCGGCGCGGGCCGTCTCCGGGTAGCCGAGCCGCCCGATCGCGGCCTCCATGCCGAGCGCGTTCGGCAGCGCGTGCTTGATGTAGAGGTCGTATTCGTAGTTCTGCCCGTGCGGCGGCGTGGCCGGCTCGATCAGCGTGGTGCCGGTGTAGCCGTGCTCGTCCAGCATGACGAACGGCTGCGTGCCGATCACCACGTCGCGGACCGCCCGCGACTCGGGCTGGGCGCCGGTGGCGTGGTCGCGGTTGATGTCGAAGCCCGCGCCGTTGGCGCGGGTGCCGGCGATGCGGCCGTCCGGGTTGTTGGTCACGGTCACATACACGCGGGTACGCGCGAGCAGCCGTGCCGTGGCCGCGTCGGTCGCACCGGCCAGCCGCTCGATGACCCGCAGCGCGCCGTCGGTGCCCTCCCACTCGTCACCGTGGATGTTCGCGTTGATCCAGATCGGAGTCTTGTAACCGGTTCGCAGAGACGCGTCCCGCTTCGCGGCCCTGGGGTCGTCCTCGATGAGCGCCCGCCATCGGTCCTGCCTCGCGGCCTGGGCGGCGGTCTCCGGCGCGGTCACGGTCACCAGGTAGAGGTCGCGTCCCAGCGCGGAATGGCCGATGACCTCGGCGGACACCCGGTCGGAGGAGGCCTGCAGCGCGTTCAGCCTCGGCGCGATCCCATGGTAGGGAACGAGTCCCAGCTTGATCGACTTGTCGGCGGGGTTGTCGGGGTAAACGGAAAGAACGTTCTTTCTCGGGTAGCCCGTGTTCGCGGGCGCGATCTTGAAGGCGTCCGCGGTCTGCTCGATCGGCGGGAAGGCCGCGGCGACACCATTGCGCTCCGGGCCGTTGCCGAAGTCGCGAGTGGAGTTGTCGTCATCGGGTGCGGCCTGCACGGGATTACCGAGCAGACCCATCGTCAACAGTGCGGCAGCGAAGCCGGTGAGGGTGCGCTTGAGGTCCACGAGCCGACCCTACGCAAAGACGACCGTGAATTTAAGGCGTCGTGGCAGCTCGCAGCCGCTGCTCCAGCACCTCGCCGGGCAGCGGCCGGAAGTAGTGGAAGCCCTGTCCGACCCCGCAGCCCATCCCCCGCAACGCCGTCGCCTGCGCCTCGGTCTCGATGCCCTCGGCCACCACGACCAGCCCGAATGCGGCGCCCAGCCGGACCACCGCGGCGGCCACCTCACGCGCCTGCTCGTCGTCGGCGAGCCCGGTGATGAACGAGCGGTCGATCTTCAGCACGCTCACCGGCAGCCGGCGCAGGTAGGACAGGGCGGCGTACCCGGTGCCGAAGTCGTCCACCGCGAACCGCACGCCCATGTCCCGCAGCGTCTCCAGCCGGGCCACGGTCAGCGCGTCCGGCTCCAGCACCACACTCTCGGTCAGCTCCAGCACCAGGTGGTCCGGCGGGAACCCGGTCTCCTCCAGGATCTCCCGGATCACCTCGACCAGCCGGGCCTGCACCACCTGGCGCGGCGACAGGTTGACGCTGAGCAGCAGATGCTCGGCTGACGGGATCGCGGCGCGCCACCGGGCCGCCTCCTGGCACGCGGCGCGCAGCACCCACTCGCCCAGCGGCACGATCGCCCCGGTCTCCTCGGCCAGGTCGATGAACTCGCCCGGGAAGAGCAGCCCCCGGGTGGGGTGCTGCCAGCGGACCAGCGCCTCCACCGCGATCGGGCGGCCGGTGTCCAGGCGTACCGCCGGTTGGAAGTTGACCACCAGCTCGTCGTCGCGGATCGCCCGGCGCAGCTCGGCGTCCCGGGACCGGGTGTCCAGCTCGGCCGAGTAGACCGTGCAGCCGCCCGACCGCTTCGCCGCCGCGGTGGCGGTCTCCGCGTGGTGCAGCAGCAGCTCGCCGCCGGTCGCGTCGCCGTCCCGCACCGCCAGCCCGATGCTCGCCTCGACGGCCAGGAGCTGATCACCGAAGATCACCGGGGTACGCAGCGCGTCCGACAGCCGCTCGGCGATGGCGAGCGCGGCGCGCGTGGTCGGCAGATTGTTGATGATCACGGCGAACTCGTCGCCGCCCAGCCGCCCGGCGGTGTCCCCGGCCCGGATCATTCCCCGCAGCGCGGTCGCCACGGCCAGCAGGACCGCGTCGCCGGCGTCGTGGCCGTACGTGTCATTGATCGGTTTGAACCGCACCAGGTCGATCACCAGCACCGCGGTGTGTTTGCCGTCCCGCAGCGGCTGGTTGCTGAGCTGGGCCAGCCGCTCGGTGATCAGGGTGCGGTTGGCCAGACCGGTCAGGCTGTCCGTGACGGCCAGGTCGCGGTTCTCCCGCATCGAGTGCATCTGGCGGGCCACCACCAGGAAGGTGAGCAGCACCGCGCCGACGATCATCCCGCCCAGCGTGTTGTCCGAGACCCGGCCGGCCAGGGCCGCCAGCATCGCGTACGCGAGGCCGACCCCGGCGTACGGCAGCCAGCTCACCACCGAGCGCGACGTGCGCATGGCCGGCTCCGGCTCGACAGCCTCCCGGTGGGCGTGCCACGCGGCCAGCACCATCAGGTAGTACCCGGTCGCCCAGGCGAGGTGCGACCAGTTCGCGCCCTCGTACCCACCCTTCAGCGCCGACCAGGTGTACGCGGTGTCGCCCATCACCTGGAGAACCACCGCCCCGGCGAGCAGGCCCAGGGATCGGGGCCGCCGCCGGCCCGGTCGCCGGAGCACCGCCGCGGCGACGGCCAGCACGAGCAGCACATCCCCGACCGGCATCGCGGCCGAGTAGAGGAAGGGGAGCCCGGTGCCCTCGGTCGCCAGGAGCGGGCCGAGCGCCAGGTACCAGAGCACCATGAAGGCGCTGACCCCGACGATCAGAGCGTCCAGCATCAGCCGGACCCGATCCTGGTGGCTGCGCTCCGCCCCCGGCATCATCAGCAGGCCGGCGAGCATGAACGGGATGAAGGCCAGGAACCAGTAGTCGGCGAAGGCCGGGAAGGCGTCCCGGTGCAGCACCACGCTCTCGACGAACCAGGACACGTTGGCGATCAACTGGCAGAGCATCGCCCCGAGGATCACGCGCCACGCCCGCCGGGTGGCGGGATCCTGCTCCGGCTGCCGGGCGACCCGTATGCCGAAGACGGTCAGGGTGATCGACACCGGCAGGTTGATCCCCGCGGCGAGGGTGTCCCGCAACGGCGGGGAGCCCCAGCCGCCCAGATGGAAGACCAGGTAGACGGCAAGTAGCGCGCCGCAGCCGACAACAGCGCTCGCGGCCAGGCGGTCCGCCCGGAACCATCCGAACCTCACGTCTCACTCTTCGGCGACTGTTCGCGGTTCTTGAGCCGCAAGCCGGTCCAATGGGATGCTACTTACCATGTGCACCGAGAAGTCTTCCCAGCTCACCCGCCGTGCGGCGGTCTTCGGAGCGGCCGCGGCCGTGACCACTGCGGCGCTGGGGACGGACGCGGCCTCCGCTTCCGCGCGCCACACCGCGCTGCTGGGCCGTCGCCTCCAGGACCTCACGTACCCGTACACCACTTCCTTCCCCGCGTTCGAGCCGGACGAGGCGCCGCGGCGGGAGACGTTCACGTCGATCGAGGACGACGGCTACTACATGCAGGAGTGGCGGATCATCGAGCACACCGGCACGCACGTCGACGCGCCGGGCCACTTCATCGCCGGCGGGCGCCTCTCCACCGAGCTGCCGTTGTCCGAGCTGATCACCCCCGCGGTGGTCGTCGACATCGCGGCCCGGGCGGCGCGCGAGCCGGACACGACGGTCACCGTCGACGACCTTCAGCGGTACGAGCGGCGCCACGGCCGCATCCCCGACGGCGCGGCGGTGCTCATGCACTCCGGCTGGGGCGCCAAGACCGGCGATGCGACGGCGTACCGCTCGCATTTCCCGGGTTTCTCGGTCGAGGCGTGCGAGTGGCTGCTCCGCAAGCGCCGCATCCGCTCCCTGGGCGTGGACACGCTGAGCATCGACCCGGCGCCGTCGGAGACCTTCGACACCCACCTGGCCCTGCTGGGCGCCGACCGCTACGGCCTGGAAAACCTCGCCAACCTGCACCGCGTCCCGCCGTCGGGCGCCACGATCGTGGTCGGCCTGATGCCCTACGAGCAGGGCTCCGGCGGTCAGGCCCGCATCTTCGCTACCTGGTGACGCTCAACCGGCTATGACACTCAGGAGAAAGTCGGTGGCCGGCACGGCGAAGACGATCACGACGCCGGCCATCCGCGGGATCGACGGCCGGTGCGCCAGCACGGCGTAGGACAGCACCACCACCGGCGCCATCCCCCACTGCACGGCCGTCGCCCACCCGTTCACCGCGCAGAATCCCAGCCACAGCGCGGTCGCCGCCGCCCACATCGCCAGCCCCGCCGCGTAACACCGCTCCGCCCGCCACCGCACCGCCGAGGTCACCGTCCCCGCCGCCCGATCGGCCGCGACGTCGATCACCGTCGTCGGCAGATAGAGGGCCGCGGCCAGCAACAACCCCAAGATCAACATCATGCTGGGGTACGCCGTGACGGGCCGGTGCAGAGCCCATCCCGCGACGGGCGCCAGCACCCCGACCACGAGCGCGTTCACCACGACGTCCGCGCCCGCCCGAGCCTTCAGCCGCAGTGGCGGTACGCTGTAGACCCACCCGAGCCCCAGCACCAGCACCGCCCCGGCCAGGAAGACCGGCCCGAGCACCGCCGCCACGCCGAGCGTGGCGGCGGCACTCCCCCGGTGCCAGCGCCGCAGCAGTTCCGGGCTGAGCGCTCCCGTGACCAGCGGCGCCGTGGCCTTGCGCGGATTGATCCGGTCGCTGGGCAGGTCGTACAGATCGTTCTGTGCCAGCACGGCCGTCCAGACCAGCGGCCCGAGCAGCAAGGCGAGCCCGCCGGCCCGGGCCGGCGGCACCAGCTGCCCGCTGCCCAGCACCGACCCGAGGAACGCCCCACCCCAGCCCAACGGCCAGAACCAGGGCCGCGCCAGCCGGACCAGCGCTCCCGCCGTCGTCTCCCGCGCGGCAACAACCACCATGCGTTCGACGCTAGGAGCCGGGCGGCCCCGGGAACTCCCGCGCGAGCGCGAACCGGCTCCCCCTCACGAGGGACCCGCGTGACCTCGATGCCCTCGTCGCGACCTTCGCCGACGACTTCACCCGCCCATGGCCCGCCCATCCGGCCCGCTCGTTCGACGGCCCCGAACAGGTCCGCCGCAACTGGGCGTCCGTCTTCGCCCAGTTCCCGGAGATCCGCATCTCGCCTTTGGCAGGATCTGTCCGGCCACGAGGACGGCCTCGACCGCCTGCACGTCCCCGACGGCCACGGCGGCCGCACACTCTTCGACAAGGACGTCCTGACCCTCGGCGACGTGCGCGTGGTCGTCTTCACCGAGCCGCCGCTACGAGGATTTACTCCGGGGCGGGCGGAGGACGCCCGTGGGAAGCTGGCTCGGTGATCGTGGAGTTCGAGTCGGAGCTGTGGGTGTGGGAGGCGCGGCGGGATGACAGCTGGACGTTTGTCAGCCTGCCCGTGGACGAGTCGGAGGAGATCCGGGAGCTGGTCGGCGGGCTGACGCGCGGCTTCGGGTCGGTGCGGGTGCGGGCGGCCATCGGCGGCAGCACCTGGCGTACGTCGATCTTCCCGGACGCCGGCCGCAAGTGTTACGTGCTGCCGGTGAAGAGGGCGATCCGCAAGTCTGAGCGGCTCGACCCGGGCGACACCACCCAGATCATGGTCGAGACGATCGATGTTTGACGAGATCGTCGCGGAGATCGCCGCGGACCCTCTGGTGGTGGGCATCGTGCTGACCGGCTCGCATGCCCGTGGCACCGCTACCGCGCACTCCGACATCGACCTGTGCGTGGTGACCACCGGGGAGCGGCCGCGCAAGCGGACCCGCCACGTCGACGAGTTCGCGTGCACCCCGGCGCGGCTCGCCGACACCAGCGACATCTGGGGGCGGTACGCCTTCCGCGGCGCCAGGATCCTGCTCGACCACGGCGGCGTCCAGGAGCTGGTGGACAAGCAGGCCACGCCGACCGCCGAGGAGGCCCGGCGCTGGTCGCGGGAGGGACTGGACGGGTACGCCAACTTCCTCTACCGCGCGGCGAAGAGCCGGCGGGACGGGCACGTCACCGCGGCCGCCCTGGACGAGGCCGAGAGTGTCTCCTGGCTGCTCCTGACGATCTTCGCGCTGCACGGGCGGGTGCGGCCGTACAACAAGTATCTGCGCTGGGAGCTGGAGACCTTTCCGCTGGGCGAGCCGTGGGCCGACCTGCCGGAGCGTGCGCTGCGCGAGCCGGCCGCGCTCTTCCCGCATGTGGAACGCCTGGCCCGCGAGCGGGGGCACGGTGACGTCCTCGACGAGTGGGGCGACGATCTGCAGCTGATGCGTCAGCCGCCCGGGCCGGCCTGATACGCGAGCCGACGATGCTCAGCACCGGCCGCACCGATCCGAAGAAACCCGGCCCGATGGCAAGTCGCAGTTTCATACCGCCGACACTAGGAAACCCGGCCCGCCCCCGAATCCCGCAGATGTCGGCAACCGCCGCCAACATCCGACGTAAGGATCTCCGTTCGAAGAAGGCCTGCGTCGAGCAGGGCAAGGCACACGCCGCGCCGGTGATGGACGGCGACGAGGCGTGACGGAGCTGCCGATCACCGGCGCGCTCGACCTCATCCCGCGGGTCGGCGGCGAGCCGGCGGCGAGCGGGCCGAGAGCTATCCCCACAACCTGACCGACCAGACCAAGAAGGTGTCGTCATCGTTCCTGTACAACGGCACCCGACGGCTCTACGAGCGGCTCGGCTTCACCTATGACCGGCCCAAGGGGTCGGTAGAACCGCGTCATGGTGAAGACGGTCGAGCCCGCCTAAGTCCCGACAAGGTCGTCGACCGTGATGATGTTGGTTGCCGTCATCCTGGCGATGTACCGGGTGATGAGCCGGTGCGAGCCGGTGAGGATGAGGGTTCCACCGCCGTGTACGCCACTGCACCGGGCAGGTGCAGGAGTCCGGTGCGCTGAAAGTCGCTGAGCTGATCATCGGTGAGCATGGGACCTCCGATGCCGTCTCGACGTTCTCCCCATGGTGAAGCAAACGGGTCGGATCGGCGTGGGCATTTCGGTCCCGTGGAGCGCGACGGACGAGTCGGCCTGTACGCCGGACTATGTGCCCCGTGTCGGGGTTGAGCTGCGGAAACGGCGGTGAATCACCCTGTTAGGGCGTCGCCAGGGCGTGGGAGCCCTTTTGGTTGCCCCGAACAGGGCGTCGATCGCTGCGCGGGTGCGTTCCTCGCTGGCCGGCATCAGGTGCGTGTAGGTCCTCAGGGTGAAGCCGGGGTCAGCGTGGCCGAGGTACGCGGCGAGTGCCTTGACTGTTTCGCCCGCGTCCAGCAGGGCGGAGGCGTAGAAGTGACGTAGCGCGTGCATTCCGGCCGCGCGGCTCCTCTCGATGCCAGCCCGCGCGACTGCGGGGTGCCAGATGTCAGGGTTGAAGTCGCTCCGGTTGATAGCGTTGTTTCGCGTCGTGGTGAATAGCAGATTTGCGGTAATTCGCGTCCTCGATCCCGGATCTTCCCAGGGCAGGGTCACCGTGATGGGCGGGACCTCGTCGATGTGTTTCGCCAGTCTTTCTGCCACGGCGTCCGACAGCGGCACCCGGCGTTCCTTGTTGTTCTTAGGTAGGCCGTAGACGAGACGGGAGCGCACCCGTTTTACCTGTCTGCGAACGTGCAGCCAGCCGCCGATTAGGTCGAGGTCTTCCACGGCCAGGCCGAAGATTTCCCCCTGTCGTAGCCCGCACCCGCTACCGAGGTCGACGATCGGCTGATAGCGGTTGGGGATGGACTCGCGGATGGTGCGGACTTGTTCCCACGTCCAGGGCACGATCTTCCGTTCGTCCGGCCGGGGACGGTCGACCGATTTCGCGGAGCACGGATTCTTGGCGATACGTTCGTCGTCGACGGCCGCGCCGAGAATCGATCGCAGATGCGCGAAGGTGACTGCCCGTGTCGCTGCGGCGATGAGGTTGACCAGCTGGGCGTCCCACTCTCGGATATGCCCCGGCTTAATTCCTGATAGTTGTCGATGGCCGAAGAAGGGGTACAGGTGCCGACGAACTCTGATTTCGACGCTCTCGCGGGTGGAGGCGTCAAAGCGCCGGGTGCGGAGCCATTGTTCGGCGAAGTCGCGGAACAGGATTCGGCCGGCGGCAGGGTCGATATAGGTGCCGCGTAGCTTGTCCGACTCGATCGAGATGAGGAAGTCCTCGGCGGCACTCTTGGCCCGGTCGGGAAACGACTTCTTGCGTTCCCGGCCCGTGGTGGGGTCGATGTAGCGGACCCGGTAGCGCTTGCCGATGCCGTGCAAGGCTGTCTTCACGCGGGTGGTTTTGCGTCCTGGGCCGGGGACGGTGTTGTACCAGCGGTCTTCGATGTGGGCCATCAGGCCGCCGACCGTTGCTGGTCGCGGAACCACTGGCGAACGTCGTCAGGGTCATAGCGGAGGTGTTTGCCGACGCGGCCAGCAGGTGGTCCGTACTTGCGTTTCCTCCAGGCGTAGAGGGTCTGGACGGGAACGCCGAGGTAGTCAGCGACCTGGTGTACCTCCCAGAGCGCTTCGTCTGAATTGGGCATGGTTCTCCTTGGGACTCACTGTTATGTACACGCGGATCTCTCCGGCGTGACGTGCGGAATGTGTGCTGCTGCGGATGGTCACGGTGTCGCCGAGGCAGTCCGTGATCCGGGCGATCAGGTGCGACAGTCGCGGCCGGGCCGATGAGCCGGACCGCGAGCAAGGGTCGAACGGTGGGCACGGTGAGCTCCTTCGAGTTCGGATAAAGGCACTGTGGAGTTGTCAAAGAACGCGGTTTTGACACGTACGTGTCAAGCGGCGGCAGGGAGGGCGGGCGCGGCGGCGGCGAAGTCGTCCTCGGCTGCCTCGCGGGCGGCCTGGTCGCGGCGGCGGGCGGCGTCGGCGGCGGAGTTGGCGAGCAGAGCGTCACCCGTGCTGATCCAGCCGGTGGCGTGATAGCCGAGCCGGGTGACGACCAGGTCGGCCTGGTCGTCGTCCCAAAGTTGCGGGAAGCCCTGGGTGCGTCGCCAGATGGTGCGTTGCATGCGCAGGAAGCCGTAGGTGACGGAGAAGCCCCGGCTTTTGGTGGTGATGTGGCCGCCGCAGCCGAACATGTGGGCGTAGCGGCGCAGTCGGTGCCAACCGTCGGCGGTCCCGAGGTTCCAGCAGGCACGGATGAGCCGGCCGACGTGGGTGTCCGGGGTGGCGTGCAGCTCGATGGTGAGTTCGTCGATGCGGCGGAAGATCTGACCGGTGGCCTCGGTGCTCTTGGTGACGTACTTAGCGAGGTAGCCGGTCAGTTTGGCGAGGTTGTCGTCACCACCGGGCGCGTTGATGTGTTTGAGGTCGAGGCCGTGCTGGCCCCACGCGATGTGCCAGCCGTTGCCGCCGTTGGCCGGGTGCGGGGCGCTGATGCAGCTGGTTTTGCGGAAGGCGGTTTCCAGGACGGAGGCGACCATGGCGCGGGTGACGATCTGGTCGGGTGGGACGATCGCGCCGGGGCAGTCGGGGTGATAGCCGTCGAACCGGATCGCGGCGTGGTAGTGCAGAGCGCCGCGTGCTTGTAGTTCGTAGACCTTGACGTAGCGGCGGCGCAGGGTGACTCCGAGGCGCTTGCCGAGTCGTTGTAGTTCGCGGTCGGCTTCCTGGATGGTGCGTCGCCACAGTTCGGGTGCTTCGTGGTTCCACACGACCTGGGCATCGTGGTCGTAGCAGTCCAGGCACAGCGGCTGGCCGAGGGCGGGATCGGTGGCCTTGTGCCGGGCGGTGCACTGCGTCGGCTGGCCGTGCTCGCAGGGTTTGCCGAACGGGTGGCAGGGGTTCGGCCGGCAGGTGCAGGTGTCCTTGGTCCGGCAGTCGGCAGCGTGGGTTTTGACGACGCGGTGGTGGACCTGCCCGAAGCTGGGGGCGGTGGCGGTGAGGAACACGGCGAGGTGCTGGCCGAGTGGCGGCAGGCCCCATCGGTCGCCGCGGAGTCCGGCGGCGATCAGGTGGTAGGTGTCGCGGCGGTAGACCTCGGCGCAGGACGGGCAGACGGCGGCGCGGCGGTTTCCGCAGGGGGTGTAGATGGCGCCGTCGGGCATGTCGGCGGTGTCGATGGTGTGCAGGAGTGTGCCGTCGGGGTTGTTGACGTCGATCTGCCCGGTGAGCCGGATCGGGTGGCGGCAGGCGGCGGCGGCCTGGACGTGGCCGAGCCAGTCGCCGAAGTCGCCGGAGCGGACCCGGGCGCGGGCGGCGGCGACCTCGGCGGTGTCGAAACCCAGCTCGGTGTCCGGGTGCGCGGTACGGGGTGCGGTGGGGGTGGCCCAGGGCCAGAATTTCTCGGCGTTCTCCCCCGTGCCCACAACCGTGGTGGTTGTGGACGCGAGAGGCAGCGACGAGCTGCTCATTAGGCGTTGGCTCCTGCCATGGTGCTGCCGTTGCGGGCGGTGGTGTCTGCCTGCTTGGGCGGGTTGGTTTCGAGGTAGAGAAGGATCGCTTCGGCGGTTGCGGTGTCGACGCGCAGCCGCACAGCCATCTTGTTGGTGCTGATCGGTTCGCCGGTGCTGTCGAGGTGCGAGGCCGCGATCGCGCGGGCGTTGTCCAGCAGCGCTTGCGGGTATCGCGGAGCGTCCTCAGCGGGCGCCGGGGCGGGTGCCGCTTCCGGTACGGCCGGGGTGGGCGTCGCCTGCTCCGGTGCGGTCTTCTTCGCGGGCGGTCGGTTGCTCGGTGTCTTCTTCGCCGCCGCCGTCTTCTTGGCGGGGGTGGCCCTGGTCGTGGATGCGGCAGCCGGGCGGGCCTTCGCGCGCGTTTCGCCGGAGGGGCTGGCGGGCGAGGCGGCCGGCTTTGTGGCCGCGACCGGTTTGGTGGTGGGCCGAGGTGCGGTGGCGGTTGCGGTGAAGACGAGCTTGGACAGTCCGAGGAAGGCCAGCGCCGGGAGGGCGGAGACCACCCAGCCGGACAGGCCGGGCTTGGCCACGGCGAGCTGTGCGGTCAGCGAGAACAGGACAGCGCCGATGAGCAGTGCCATCGGGTATCCGACCTTCGCGTTCTGCTTGTCACGGCGGCGTCGGCGGCCGATCTCGATGATGGCTGCGGTCGGGATGAGTTCGGAGATGACCGCGTTGGCCCAGCCGAACCATTCGTCGGTTCCTGCGGGGCTGTTGTCGAGGGTCCACTCTTTGACGTGGTTGAACGAGGCAGCTCCGGCCATGAGGCCGACGAACAGGACGATGACGACCAGGACCGCTGCTTGTCCGGTGTCCGCCGTGAAGCGGCGGCGCGGCGCGGGTCGGGTGGTCTTCTTGGTGGGCGCGGGTGCGGTCGTCATCATGACCGCCGCTCGCGGCTGGTCCAGTGGGCCGGGTCGATGTGGATGCCTCTGGCGGCCAGGATCTCTAGGGCGTGGGCGCGGTCGCGGGCCCCGTGCACGGTGATCCGGCGACTGACGAAGCGCTCGGTTGTGGTCACCTTCCGAGTGGTGACGTCGGTGGTTTTGGCAGCCTGCTTGTCGTTCGGCATGGAAGGTCTCCGTTCAGATGAGAGCGAATAGGAAAGCGGTCAGCAGGGCGATGACCAGGGCTGCTCGCAGCAGGTCGGTGGCGAGCTGAACCAGCCGGTACTTGTGGCGCACCATGCGCGACAAGGCCATGAGGCGCTGAGCGAGGTAAGCCGCGTTCTCGCGGTCGGTCTGGCTGAAGTCGGCCAGGACTTCGCCGAGGCTGCTGGTGCTGGCCCAGCGCATGAAGCCGTGGTTGCCGCCGAGGGTCGGCCGTACGGCAGTGATGAGCACGGCTACGGCGACGGCGACGAGCGCGACGGTCAGCAGCGCGCCGGCGGTCACGGGTGCGGGGAGCTTGGTCTTGGCCAGCAGGGCGACGCTGACGGAGACGGACGTGAGCGCTCCCGCCAGCAGCATTGATGCCTTGATGTCGACGCGGGCGATCTGGCCGCTGGTCTCGGTGATTGCGTCGGAAATGGTCTTCGGGTCAGGGGTGCGGTTCATGAGATGGCCTCCGGATCCAGAGGGATGAGGGAGATGACCCCGGCGCAGCCGGGGCAGAAGATCGGGCCGAGCCCGAAGACGGTCAGGTCCGCGCTGAGTTCGGACGGGGTGTTGTAGTTGGCGGGGTAGACGGCGAGGCCGTCGCAGCCCTTGCAGACGGGCTGGCACAGCGGGCAGCGCTCGAACAGCTCGCCCATGTAGTCGCAGCGCCCGGCCGGTTTCTGGGTTTCGATGCAGTAGCGGCAGTGGTAGTGCCGCAGGTGGTTGTCGGCCTTCGTGATGGCCTCAGTCCATGTGGCTGATACGCCGTGCGCCTCGGCAAGGCCGAGGTCGGAACAGCGTGGGCAGAACGTGTCCCACGGCCGTTCCGGGCCGAAGAAGCTCTGGGGGTTGTAGGAGACGCGGATGCGTTGTTGGTGAAGGACGCTCATCGGTTGGCCTCCTGGCAGCGGCCGGTGAAGAAGAACAGGGCGACGCCCTCCGGCACGGGAGTGCTCGTGTTGCCGTTGTCGATCGGCCGGCTGTAGCCGAGCCCGGTGTCCGGGCGGCAGACGCGGGTGATGTGCCAGCGGACAGCCGGACGGCGGCGCCGACGCTTGAGATCGGTCATCGGTCGTCACCCGCCGATGCGGGTGTGAGGTCGGCGTAGGCGACCAGTTGCCATGCCGAGATCAGCACAGCGGTGGCCTCCAGGATTGAGACCAAGAGCAGCAGCGCGTGGGACGGGCCGTTCACCCAGTAGCCGATGAGGGCCGCTGCGGCGGGCAGGACGAACACCGTCAGGTCGACGGCGAGCTGGATGCCCTTGCGCTGGCGGCGGCGCCGGTCGTTGCGGTGGGCGGTTTCCCAGCGGAGCACGTCGGTGCCGACCAGGGCGCCGATGCGGATGGCGAGGTCGGTACGCAGGTAGCGGCCGATCGCGCTGACTTTCTGGTCGTTGGTGAGGTAGGTCCAGCCCAGCACGAGGGCGACGGGCGGAAGCAGCAGCAGGGCTGCGGGTCCGGCGAGGCGGGTACCGCCGACGACGGCGGCGATGGCCAGGACCAGGGAGTAGATCATGTTGTCGCGGGCGCGGATACGGTCCCGCTGCTCGTCCTTCAGGGTCTTCAGCTCGTCGCGCAGCACGTCGAGCGTGGCCGAATCGGGGTGGTTGGCGCTCATGAGAGTCCTCCGGGAGTGCAGTCGAGGCACGCGCCGGTACGGCGCGGGATTTGGTAGGGCTTGGGCTGGTGGCAGGCCGGGCAGACGCGCTTGGCGCGGTTGGCCTTGTCGAGGGCGGCGAGCTGCGCCGCGGTGGCGGTGCGCTTCGGCAGTGCCAGGTCAATGCGGTAGAGGAAGGCGACGCGCTTGCCTTGTCGCCAGATCAGTTGCGCCGCAACGGATTGCCCGCCGGGGCGCAGGCTCCGGGCCTGGAGCTGACGCCGTGTGGCGTAGCCGTCCGGGGCGAGCTTGAACGGGTACGTCGGGAGGCCGAACCGCTCGCCGGTGGGGTCGTAGAACACCATCGGGTCCTCCGGGTCGTCGGCCGGCTTCTCGTCGGCCTGGTCGTCGCCGTGGGTGCACGGCTGGCCGAACGTGGGGAACGGGTAGCTGTCGCGGTCGACGTCGTCGGGCAGGAACGCGGCTTCACAGACGCCGCAGACGATCGGGCCTTCGTCGAAAGCCGTTACGGAGAGCCGGATTTTGCGCGGGCAGGCGCATTCGGCGGAGACGCCGTTGTTGTTGTTGGTGCGTTTCTTGGCCTCGCCGAACGTTTCCGGGTGGCGGAAGGCACGTAGCGCCTTGCCGAGGCTGGTGATGGCTGGCGCGTAGGCGCGCTGGGCGTCTTCGGTGAGGGTGCAGGCCGAGTAGCCGAACTTGTCGGTCTTGTCGGTGGCCATGCCGAGCTCGGCGGCGAGGGTGGCGAATTTCTTGTTGTGCCAGCGGCCTTGGCGGCTGGTGTCTTCGATGCCGCGTGCGTCGGCGAGTCCGTGGGTGGCCTCGTGGGTCAGGGTGGTGAACACCTCGACCGGGGTGCGGGACAGGCCCTCACCCGAGACCAGGACCTCAGGAAGGCGTTGCTCTCCTGACTGCCAGCGCAGGGACGCGAAGTGGCCCCACTTCATGTTCGCGTTGGGTTTGGTGGGTGACCCGGAGCCGACGACGAGCACGACGGCCGGGACCTCGGGGTGACGGGCGCGGATCGCGTCCCACGCCGCTTCGAGAGCGGCGACAAGTCCGGCGCTGGTGAACACCGGTTCTTGACACGTACGTGTCAGGTTGGGGATCTCTGCAAGGGTGGTCATCAGAAGTCCTTCCGCCAGGTCAGAGCGGTGGAAAGGTGCTTGGGGGCGCAGAGCAGGTCGTCGGTCTGGTTGGTGGTGAGCCGCGAGAGGTTGCCGTGGGTATCGGCCTCGAAGCGGCGTCGGCGCAGCAGCGGCCGCACGACGGCCGCGGTCGGGCACAGCGGTGCCTCGGCGCTGTAGAAATGGCCGCAGGTACGGCACCGTTCGGGAACCGGCAGGGCCGGCGGGGTGTGCTCGGTCCAGAGCCGGACCAGGAGTGCGACCGAGGGAAAGCCGGCCTCGCGGAGCCGGTTGTCGAGCCGCACGGCGTCAGTGGTCATCGCGGGCCGCCCGTCAGTCGCGGGGTCCGCAGGAGTGCTCGCACTGCGAGCTGTGGCAGCCGCACGAGAGGTATCCGCCCGCGTCGACCATCAGGTCGTAGCTCGGGCCGTGGGTGAGGTCGTAGTCGTCGGCGGCGTCGTTGAACGCCGCGATGACCTCGGCAGCGGTGCGGGTGTCGTCGTCGTTCCAGGCGAAGACGACCTCGGTGGTGTCGTTGGCGCACAGGCAGTACTCGCCCTCAGGGCACCAGGGGTCGCACGGCGGCCGGTAGCCGAGCCCGATCAGGTGAGCGTTGAGGAACGCGCGGGCGATGTTGTAGGACCGGAAGCCGGGCACGTCGGTCGCGTTCATCGGCGTCGGGTGACAGAAGCCGAACGCGGCCAGGCCGATAGCGCCGTCGGCGCAGGCGGGCGGGAAGGCGTCACCAGGGGTGCCGCCGTAGTAGACGTTCTGGACCCAGCCTCGAATCGCGAGGTAGCGGGCGGCGCCACGCAAGATCACCGCGGGAGTGATGGTCTCGTCGGCGGTGTCGGCAGTGCCGACGGCCGGGATGTGGGTACGGTGCATGGATGCCACGTCCTTTCGGGGGCGTTGGTGTGGCCGACGGGCCGGGCTGCTTTCCAGGGCTTGGTCCCGGTTCGTCGGTTCCTCTATGCGGTTGTGCAGGTGGTGCCGGAGAGGTCCAGCGGCTCAGGCCGCGTTGCGGCTCCAGGCCATGCGAGCCGGGATCGCCGGGCAGCGGCGGCAGGTGTTGCCGTTACGGGTGAAGTGGCGAGGCTTGCGCCAGGTCCGGCAGGTGGCGCAGCGGATAGCCACGACGCGGCTCTCGCGGATGCGGAGCCGGGGAACACGCGGAATGCGGGTGGTGGTTTTCATGCGACAGCCCTCAGGTTCGGTGGGATGTCACGGGCTGTCCGCCGTTTGGCGGCGGCGTAGTCCGCGACGCGAAGGAGATTGGCGTTGGTGAGGAACGCGCCCTTGACGCGCGTCGGAATGCCGTCTTCGGCCAGCAGCAGGCCCTCACCCCGGTTCTTGGGGTCGATCTTCGCGGCGGAATAGTTCCGTCCGGCCCAGCCGTGACCGAGCACGACGTCCGACGACGAGTCATCGACGCAGCGGCCGGCGAAACGCCAGCCGAACAGGAACCGAAGCGACGTCGGGATGATGTCCGAGCTCGGACGCTGGGTGGCAGAGACGTCGATGACGCCGACCGCGCGGCCTCGCGCGGCCACATCACGGTTGAGCGCGGAGAAGTAGTCCTGCTCGATTTTCGTGCCGACGGTGGCGGCATAGTAGGCCAGCTCGTCGATCGCCAGCAGCAGCGGGCGCATGCCGTCGCTGCGTTCGATTTTCTGGCGTCGCTGGTCCAGCAGGTACGAGTTACGGGAGTCGAGAACGCCTTGCACGCGTTCGAGCGTGTGAATGGCGTGGTCGAGGTCGGGGCCGACGAATTCGGCTGCACTGTCCTTCCACAGGCCCAGGTCGACTTGCTTACCGTCGATCAGGACCAGGTCGCAGTCGTCGCACAAGGCGGCGGTGCCGACGATGTTGTGCAGCAGCATGCTTTTCCCGGCGCCGGGCTCACCGGCGATCAGAATGTTGTGGTACATCAGCGGCAGGTGGACCGGGAGGCCGTATTCGTCGATGCCAATCAGGATGGGGTCGTAGATGGACATGCCCGTGCCGACCGGAACGCTCGGCGGGGCATCGAACGGAGCGTTCATGAGCGCAGTTCCGATTCGGTTGGGGATGTGCCCGGCGAGACACGTGAAGGTCGTGGTGACGCGGTGGCGCGCCGGGTCACACGGGAAGGGTTGTTGACACGTACGTGTCAGCGGTTAGACGTAGTCACTCGGGTCGATCTCCGAGGACGGTTCCGGGTTTCGCGGCATGCGAGCCCGGGTGTTGGTGTTGGTCGCCCGCTTGGTGCGCGGGCCGGGCACGTCGGCGAAGTTGAGGCCGACGGGCGGGGTGGCCGGGGACGCCAGGGCGGTGGCCGGCATGTCGTCCGGAACGTGGTCCGGAAGCGGGGAGAGCAC
This sequence comes from Actinoplanes sp. NBRC 103695, assembly GCF_030269485.1. GTDB lineage: Bacteria > Actinomycetota > Actinomycetes > Mycobacteriales > Micromonosporaceae > Actinoplanes. The sequence goes on from NZ_BSTL01000013.1 coordinate 191,727, forward strand.
GTCAGCCGTGAGCGTCTCGCGGCGGACGATGTCGACGCGGATCAGCGCCGCGTACTTACGTGAGGCGGCCGTGACGCGGGACTCGTTCGCCCAGCAGGCGACAGCGAGCTTCTGCGTCTGGCCCTCTTGTTCCAGGTCGGACAGCGACAGACCCGGCCGCAGCCAGATCCACACCCGTTCACCGGCCGGTGTCGGCTTGGCGAACAGGATGAACGGCAGAGTGCGCTGCCGGTTGTGTGCGATGAACGCCGCGAAACACATCCGCAGCCGGTGCCGGACAGTCAGGCACCAGAACGCCGACAGCACCGCACGACGGGCAGGCCCGATCGCGGACGGAGCGCCGATGATCACGGCGAGGATGAGCAGCGACAGCCACACCGGCGTGGCGAACATCAGCCACGTCCAGCCGTAGACCAGGAAGCAGCCGAGCAGGATCTCCGGCAGCCAGTGCCAGATGATCCGCAGGACCGGCCAGATGATGATCAGCACGGCCAGGATGCCGCCGAGCAGAACACCGGCCAGCAGGCCGAGCAAGCCACCCAGGATCGGGTGCACGTAAGACGAGAAGACCGTGCCCGCCAGCAGGGCAGTCACGATCGCGGCGACGAAGAAGGCAATCTTCGCCTTCCGGCGCTGGGTACGCTCGATCTCGGGCTCGATGACCGTGACGGTCCGCCCGTTGTTGGAGCCGCCAAACCAGTGACGGCGGTTAGACTTGGACACGACAGGTTCCTCCCTCTCCGGAGGGTTGGGAGTTGTTGAGGGACAGGCGCGGGGCCGCACAGGACGCCAATCTCATGGCGGCCCCGCATCTGCGGGTCAGTGGCTGCTAGGAGCCAGGATCGGTTAGAGGATCAGGCGGCCTTCACGGTCGCCGTGGACACCACCTCAAGGCCGCTGGCCTTGAACGCGACACCATTGCGCGTCTTGCCGTTCTGCTCCGAGACCCACGGCAGGGCCTCCAGGTCGAGCGGCACCACCCGGTCGCCGTCCTCGGCGGCCGGCTTCTCGGCCGAGACGACCGTGACGTTGAGCTGACCGCTCCACTTCCGACCGGCCGCACGGCCACGCCCGAACATCGGCGCGACCCACATCGGCAGGCCCGTGTCACGCGAGTCGAGCTTCTGCGTGCCGGTCTTCTCGTCGATCTTCGGCATGATCTCGTCCGCCATCTCGAAGATGACGCTGGAGGTGTCCAGCATCAGCCGCGGCTGCGTGCTGATACGAGGCTGGTTCTGAGGCATGACTGGCTCCTTTGAGAGTACGGCCCGCCCACCGTGGGCGATTGCCGCTCGACTCAGTATGCTGACTGAGTCAGTCAGCGTCAACCGTGATCGCTAACTAGTTCCACTATGGAGCCGCCCGGCTTGCCTTTCATGCCCACGGCAGGGGTACCCATCATGGGTAGTCTGGAGAGGGCATCATCGATGTGTCAGGCCACCTAGGGAAGGGGAACGGATGCACCTCGCGCCATCAGTCGCAGCCTTGCCGCCAGAGCTCCTACAGCGGCCGGACATGCGCGAGGCTATCGCTCATCACGACTTCGGCAGAGTCTTCTTCCTCGCCCGAAAGTGGGGAGGAGTCAGCTTCTCCCGTATCGCCGAGGCATGTTCCATAAAAGCTGAACGTGTCGGCTCACTGGCTAGGGGAAACGGGAGTATTACCACCTACGAAAAAATCGTCGTAATTGCGGACGGCCTTCGAATCCCCGGCGATATGCTGGGCCTAGCACGACGCCCATGGGAGTCGACAAGGCGACAAGTTACACGCATACCCCATGACACAGGCGAAGGTGATGAAGTGCAACGCAGGGACTTCCTACGTACGTCGTTCGCAACTGCCACCGCGGCCGTCGGCCTGGGCGATGGAATCGCCGAGGAAGGTCAAAGACGGTACGGAAGCGATCTCCCCGACCGGCTAAGGCGCCGTACCGCCCGCCTTCGGAAGCTTGACGACGTCCTCGGCGGCGGCGACACCTTCCGTATCTATGCCGCCGAATTCGAGAGTACAAAGCGTTTAGTGCAGGAGGCGACAGGCCATCCCAGCCTGAAGGCAGACTTACTCTCCATCCTGGCCGAGCAAGCTCAGCAGGCAGGTTGGGCCGCCTTCGACATGGGAGACCATCGAAAAGCACACAAGATGTATGCCGAGAGCAAAAGCATTGCTGCGGAAGCAGAGAATGGCACGCTTGTGGGAAACGCATTCGCCTTCCTAGCTTATATGCAGCTAATCCGCGATCCGCATGCCGCTACTGTTACTGCAGAGCAGTCTTGTCGCGTCATTGGCCCAGACGCAGCCACCAGCTCCCGGGCATTGCTCCATGAGCGCCGAGCTTGGGCACACGCTGTAGCGGGGGACGCATACGCAGCCGATGCTGCGCTAGCTGCTGCCCGCGCGGCCCTCGAGGCTGACGACGGAAGCCCTCAACCGGACTGGTCCAGGTGGGTGGACGCGCAAGAGCTCGAAATCATGACCGGACGTTGCTGGACGGAGCTACGCCGGCCACTTCGTGCCGTACCGGTCTTGGAGCAGGTACTGCGAACGTTTGATGATGCGTACGCCCGCGACAAGGCCCTCTACTCTTGTTGGCTCGCCGAGTCATACCTGTTGGCAGGTGAGGTCGAGGCTGCAACGGAGACTGCGAAAAGCGTTCTTGCACTGTCGGAGGGCGTAGCATCTGTCCGCCCGCGTCAGAGGATCACACCCGTTCTAACAGAGCTGAGTAAACACGTGCGAACCGGCGAAGTGCAAGAACTCATCGCACAGGCTAAGGGTTTTCCGATTCGCTAGCCGCACCAACGGTCTTGCGGATCCAGCCGAGATAATCCGAGGATCCGGCGACGATGGGCACAGCCGAAATTTCGGGGTTGTCCCATGGATGATTATCGAGCAGGTACTGTTCCAGCTCTGCGTACCTGCTAGCGTGCGTCTTAAACGTCACGTGCCACTCTTCGCCGGTGCCAAACTTTCCAAGATGCCAAAAGGCCGAGATGACCGGGCCAGCGATCTGTGCACCGGCTGAGAGCTTGTTCTCAACCGTTGCCCGCACTAGCTTCTCAGCCTCTGCGCGACTCTCGACTGCCGTGGCGACTTGCAGGAACTCCGAGGTGCGAAGTGGGTCAATCTTTCTCGGCGATCTACCTTCGTTCCACGCAACGATAGTCCGAGGCGCCCATAGATGAGTGCGGCCGACAGTCTTCTCAGGCGGCGGCATTTGCCCACGGTTGCGGTAGGAACTGACGGTGCCGATCTGGACGCCGAGGTAGTCGGCGACGTCCGAAGTGGTCCACCATTCAGCGTCCACGTCTGTTCTGTCTGCCACGAAACAAGTATGCCGCACACGGGGTAGCGCAGCCATGGAGCTTGCTTGTGAGAAGTTTCTATACGGGTTCAAGGCGGCCCGCTTCGCGGGCCGCTCGCGCCGCCCAGCAGGGCCGGGCCTGCGGCCCGCCGCTCGGGATCCACGCCCATGCCTTCGGCGGGCATGGACCCGGCGGTTCCAGCCCTGCGGCAGGCGCGACACATAGAGAAACCCCGGACCGCCGAGTTAGCTCGCAGTTCCGGGGCTTCCTTGTCTTGCGCGGGGGGCCTGACGCCGCCGGCGGGGCCTCTGACCTCTGGGATGGGTTGTGCCATCCCGTCACCCTTCGTCCAGGCGAAGCCGAGCGGACAGGGCCTGCCCGGGCAAGGTCGGTCAGACGTAGGGTGCTCCACCTTGCCCGGGCAGGCCCTGTCCGCACCACAGTGTGTGGACGAAGGCTGACGGGATGGCAAGGCGAGCTAGACCACTATTTGGCCCGGGCTTCGTCGTCTTGTCGAGGAGAGGCGGCCGAACCATCGTCTGGTACATCGAGAGCGTCCATCTTTAGCCCCACGAATTGGACAAGGGTAGCCAGTCCGGGAATCAAGCTGACGATGGTCCACATGGTCAGAATCGCCACGGGGGTCGATACGATTGCGATCAACAACTTGGGGGATGACGGACTGAGTGCTGAAAGCACGATCAAGCCGACCATTGCGAGTACGCCAATAACGGCCGTGAAGAGAAAAGGCGCCAGGTAGTAGACCGGCTCCGAACCGATAACGCGTAGCTTGCGAAGGAAGCTCTGGTCCATGAACGCGGCTTGAAATGAGATTCCCGCGATCACTGCTCCGACAACTACGCCGACAATTTGAACTGCACCGGCCACTGAGCGCAGAAGTGCTTCAGGATTCACGAACGAGAGCGTCAGAGCGACGGCGCCGAATAGAACGCCAACTCCAAGATCAACCCGGGCCATCTCACTGATCTTGAAGTCGAGCGCCGTCCAGAGATGTTTGTTGATCTTGCTGCCCATGACTACCCACACCCTTCCCGCATTAGAACAAGTGTACGGCTCGGGTATGACAGTTCCCGGTCGCGCCCACTATGCCGCAGGTCGAGGTGGTCGGGTGTCCGCGTACACGACTAGGGCACGCAACACTAGATCCATCCCTCGTTCGAGGTCGTTGCCGTAGTCGTCAATGTGAGTTTCGTCCGACTTAGTGTTGCTGTCGAACTTGGCCACCACGCCCCGGGCCTCCTGTGCCTTCATCTGAACTCGAGTGTCGCCGGTCTCAACGCCGTCCAGCTTCTCCCGGAAGGCCTCGGATGTCACATCTAGGCTCTGAGAGGGGTAGGCGGCGAACTCCTCGGTAGCGCGTCGCGCCCCCATGGCCCGCATCTTCTGGCGGACTTCGTCCAGGTCCCGACCTGGATTCGAGAAGCGCACCGTCCGACGAAAGAATTTCACGAAACGATGCCGCTCGATCCAATCCTCCACGGCATGCTGCGAGATCACCGGGTCGCACTCCCAGTCCGATGCCAGAAGGCCCCGCTCGGCTGCCGCGACCGAAAGCGCCTGACCGAACGCGGGGCGGAAGCTGGCCGGCTGCACACGCAGAGAGGTGGCGAAGGCGACCCACCTATTCTTATCCCTAAGATCAACAGCGAACGGCACAACGGTGTCCTCTGAAGCCGCATCCGAGTCTTCGGTCTCACCCTTGATCCAAGACCAACTCGACTCCTCGAAGTGTCGCTTCTGCTCCAGCACTGAGTAGCCGAAGATTCCGACCATGAAGTCGTCGCCCATCACCGTACGCATGTCGGCGGCATACCATGCTCTTGCCGGCCGTTCAGAAGTGGCCGGCGCGTGGAACCTGGTGAGCCTGCTGTCCGCCAAGACCTGCATGTCTTGCGAGAACGGTCGTGCATCGAGCGTTTGACCACGTCGATTGATCCGAGCGAAAACGACGCGGCGTTGCTTCGTCACGTACACCACCAAAGACGGGTTGCGGATGGGTTCGGATCAGGACTATATGGAACCCTCGCCTCACTGTCGATTCCGGAGAGCGGTCGTGTCGCGGCTTTGTGTGAGCAGTGATCATCTTTGGGTACGCCGTGCCCTCAACGGAAATCCGATTGCCGTCACCTACCCGCGCCGGACCCCACGGTTGCGTGATGGCACCGACGGAGCGCATCCCGCCACCAAGATTAGGGCGTGTCCAGGGCGTCAGGGCGCCGCTAGGGCGTCCAAGGGCGGCCACCAACAACCAGCGTTGGCCATCAACGCTTAGTTATAGCCGCTGGTCAGAACCTCCCCGGAGGGCGCGACCTTGAGGGCGACGGACGAGTCGGCCTGTACGCCGGATTCTGTGCCCGGTGCCGAAGCACCGGCGGCGGCCATCCATCTCGGCCTGCCGTTGCCGGCAGGCTCTTGCGACCTACCCGCAGGCTCGGGCGAGCAGCCCTCAAATGCCTGCGCCGGCGCCTCACGACCCGGGGGCCGCGAGCCGCCTTGCTTGGTCTTGCTCCGGGTGGGGTTTACCGAGCCATCCCGGTCACCCGGGATGCTGGTGAGCTCTTACCTCACCGTTTCACCCTTACCGGCAGTCCGAAGACCGCCGGCGGTCTGCTTTCTGTGGCACTTTCCCGCGGGTCACCCCGGGTTGCCGTTAACAACCACCCTGCTCTGCGGAGTCCGGACGTTCCTCGGCGACACCCCGGGGGATGCCGACGCGACCGCCCGGCCGACTCGTCCGTCGCGCCGTCATCCTACGCGGCCCGTACATTCAACGTACCTATGGACCTCGGACACACACTCCTGCTCATCCTGGCCGGCCTCGTCGCCGGCGGGATCAACGCGCTGGCCGGCGGCGGGTCGCTGATCACGTTCCCCAGCCTGATCGCGACCGGCCTGCCCTCGGTCGAGGCGAACGTCACCAATTCCGTCTCCGTCTTCCCCGGCTACGTGTCGAGCGTGCTGGGCAGCCGGGCCGACCTGGCGGGTCAGAAGCGGCGCATCCCGGCGATCCTGCCCGTCTGTGTGGCCGGTTCGGCGGGCGGTTGCGCGTTGCTGCTGCTCACCCCGGCCCGGGCGTTCGAGTTGATCGTGCCGTTCCTGGTGCTGGGGGCGGCCGCGACGTTGTTCTTCCAGGAGCGGCTGCGTGGCCTGGTCGGTCATCCGCGCGCGCTCAGCCCGCGCCGCCGGGCGATCACCTTGCAGGTGGTCGTCTTCGTCGGCGCCGTCTACGGCGGCTATTTCGGCGCGGCGCTGGGTGTGATGTATGTTGCCGCGCTCGCTTTGGTGCTGGACGAGACGCTGAACCGCATCAACGCGCTCAAGAATGTGCTGTCCGCCACCGTCGGCGCCGTCACGGTGGTGGTCTTCGCGATCTTCGGCCCGGTCGTCTGGGCTGCGGCGCTCACGCTGGCGCCGGCCACGATCGTCGGTGGGTACGCGGGTGCGCGTCTGGCCCGCCGCTTGCCCGCGCGGGTCTTGAAGGCGCTGATCGTCACGTTCGGCACAACGATCGGCCTGGTCCTCCTGGTGCGAGCGCTCACCTGATGGCGACCAGACAAGATCCGATCAGAGTCGTCGGGTACGACCGGAGCTGGCCGATGTCCTTCGAGCACCAGCGCATCCGGGTGGAGCGGGCTCTGCACCCGTGGCTGGCGGTTCCGGTCGAGCACATCGGCAGCACCGCGGTCCCCGGCCTGCCGGCGAAGCCGATCGTCGACATGCTGGCCCTGGTCCCCGATCAGGATGCCGCGTCCGGCGTGATCGCGGCGCTGTCCGCCATCGGCTGGCAGCACGCCCCCGAGCCGTCGGACTCCGAGCGCCGCCGCCGTTCCTTCTGCTACCCGTCCGTTGCCTGGCGCACCCACCACCTGCACGTCTGGGAGACCGGGTCCGGTTGGCGCCCGCTGCTCGCCTTCCGCGACCACCTCCGCACCCATCCGGCTGACGCGGCCCGTTACGCGGCTCTCAAGTCCGCCCTGGCCGCCGCCCACCCGGACGACCGCCCCGCGTACCGCACCGGAAAGACCGCGCTGATCGAGGAGATCCTCCGCGGCGCGGGCTGATCACGGCGCCCTGCGGGGCGACGCGAGTGTTGTTATTTTCGGCGGCATGCATCGGAGCCGGTTGTCCACGCTGTTGATCGACGTGCCCGCGGGTGAGGCCGCCGCGGCGGGCGTTTTCTGGGGTGCGGCCCTGGGTGTTCCGGCCACGCCGGTGGAGGGCGAGGAGCAGTACACCTCGTTGCCGGGGGCGGCGCCGCCGCTGCACCTGGCCGTGCAGGCGCTCGAGGACGGCGAGGCCCGCTACCACCTGGACATCGAGACGGATGACGTGGCCGCGGAGACCGCCCGGCTGCTGGGGCTCGGCGCGGTCGAGGTCGGCAGCTGGCTGGAGTGCCGGACGTTACGCGTACCCGGCGGGCTTTTGATCTGTGTCATTCCGGTGCACAGCGAGGACTTCGAGCGTCACGCGCGCGTCTGGGAGTGAGTCCACACGGAGATGTGTGCGGGGCTGGCCGGCGTGAACGGGGTCCGGTGCCAGTCGGCCCAGCGTTCGCGGAGGGTCAGGCCCGCCGCTTCGGCCATCGCGTCCAGCTCGGACGGCCACACGTAGCGGTGCGGGGACGAGAACGTGTGGACCTCGCCGTCGAGCTGCCAGCGGTGGTGCGAGGTGGCGATCCGGGCCGGCTCGTCGTACTCCTCGAAGCCCTCGTGGATCGGCGTTGACGTGATGACGCGGCGGGCGGCGGGTGCGGGCACGTAGTTCTCGACCAGGAAGCTGCCGCCCGGGCGCAGGTGCGCGGCGGCGTCGAAGCGTGTCTCTGGCATGGAACGACGGTAATCCGGCATGGTGGGGCAATGCAGCCGAAGGAGATCGCCCGGGAGTGGTTCGACATGTGCGCGCGCGGCGACCGTGACCGCTTCCGCGACCTGGCCACCGACGACTACGTGCTGCACGGGCCCGGCGGTACGGGGACGCGCGACGACTTCGTCGACTGGCTGCAGTGGTACTCGACGTCCTTCGCCGAGCAGCAGCCCGTCATGGAGGACGTCATCGAGTCCGGGGACCGGGTGGTGATCCGGTACAGCGTGCGGTCCATCTACCGCGGCGGCTACCTCGACCTGCCGGCCGCCGACCAGAAGGTGCACGAGACCGGCATCATCATCTTCCGCTTCGCCGGCGGGAAGGTCGCCGAGTCCTGGTTCGAGAGCAACGACCTCGAGGTCGCTCAGCAGCTCGGCGGGCAGATGCGAGCCTGAGCCCGGCCGTCCGTCCACACCCGAGGACTACCGGAGGCACGACCCCTGTTTGTCACGGGACGTGACTTCGACATACTGACGCAGTGATCGGCAACTGGGATCGGGTTCTGCTGGCGCGGCACGGGCAGACAGAGTGGAACGTGGTCGGCCGACGGCAAGGTCAGCAGGATTCGCCGCTGACCGCGCTCGGCATCGAGCAGGCCCGCCGGCACGCGGTCGCGGCGGCCGGCGCCGACCGGGTCTTCACCAGCCCGCAGGGCCGCGCGACGGCCACCGCCCGGCTGATCGCCGAGGCGCTCGATGTGAGCGTCGTGGTCGTCGACGAACTCGCCGAGATCCACCATGGAGAGTTCGCCGGCCTGACCGACCTGGAGATCGAGGCGCGTTTCCCGGCCGAGTGGTGGGACCGCACCGAGGACAAGTACGAGTGGCGCTTTCCGGGCGGCGAGAGCTACGCCGACGCCGATCCGCGGGCGTTGCGCGCTCTGGAGAAGGTGGCGGCCGACCGGTCGCGCCGGCCGCTGATCGTCACCCACGAGATGCTCAGCCGGCTGCTGCTCCGCCATCTGCTGGGCCTGACCCCGCAGGACGCGCTGGCCCGCCGTCACCCGCACGACGTGGTGTTCGCGGTCGGGCCGGACGGGCTGGCGTCGATCTGACCTGAGCCGTCAACCTGACGCCCGGAGCCCGGTGATCAGGGCGTCGAGGTCGACTGGCGTCTCGGTGTCGACTTCGATCGTCTGTCCCACCCCGAGGGGCGTCGCCTCGGCGGCCCAGCGGTCCCACGAGTCGGCGAGCCGCTGCGCGTCCTCGTAGAGGGGCGGGCGCTGCCGGCGCACGAAACGCTCGCGAGCGACCTCCGGGCGTACCCGGCACCAGATCTCCAGAACCGAGCCCGCACCGGACTGCCGCAGCCCGGCCGAGGCGAAGTCGAGGTCGCGGGGCCGGAACCACCACGACTCCAGCATCACCTCGCCGGGCGTGGCCGCCGCGAGGTCCCACAGCATCTCAGCGGCGGCGCGGCCGGGGATGCCGAGCGACTCCTTCAGCGCGTCCTTGCTGAACAGCGGCATGCCGAGCAGGGGCGCCAGTTGCCGGGAGAGGGTCGTCTTGCCGGCGCCGGGGAGCCCGTTAACCAGAAGTACCCGATTCGCCATCACCGGATGATCCCACGCTCAAACGGACGATCTTGGCGGTGTGTCGGAGCGGAACCGCGGGATTGGTTTGATCCCGGTCTCACTGCTGTAGTAGGAAGCTTTCGTGGCTGACGACGTATTGGGCACCATCGAAACCCAGGTCGCGATGTTGATGCGGCTCGGTGAGGCGACCCGCCGCGCCACCGATCTGAAGCCGCACCGCGCGCTGGACCGATCCGCGTACGTGATTCTCCGGCACCTGGAGGCCGCGGGACCGCTCAATGTCTCGGCGCTGGCCGACCGCCTCAACCTGGACGGCTCGACGGTGACCCGGCAGGTCACCTCGTTGGAGAACGACGCCCTGGTGGAGCGACGCCGGGATCCGAACGACGGCCGCGGCACGGTGATCGCCGCGACCGAGCGTGGCCTGGAGCAGATGGAGGCGGTCCGGGTCGCGCGGCGCGGCGTCTACGACCGGGTGCTGCAGGAGTGGAACGCGGACGAACGTGCCGCGCTGGCCGGCGCCTTGGAGCGCTTCAACGCCTCGGTGGAGGCGTACATGCGGGCGCCGCGCCCCTGAGGCGAGGGACGCGGCGCCCATTACCGTGGGAGCGGGTCTGGGATCAGGTCGAGGAGGCCAGCTCGTCGGGCTTGGTGCGCTCCGCCTCGAGCCGCGGGTCGCCTTCGTCCGCGAAGTAGTCGTCGGACGTGGTGCCGTCGACGCCGTCGGGGGTCTTGGCCGCGCGCAGGATGAGCGTGGCGATGACCGCGACCAGCAGGTTGACCGCGACCGCGACGAAGCCGACGTAGATCGTCCGCTTGGTGTCGAAGCCGAAGTCGGACAGCGGGAACGCGGAACCGCCGAAGTGTTCCCGTTTGGTCGCCAGGTTCGGGATGTTGTAGAGCATCCAGAAGCCCAGGCCCATGCCGGCCACCCAGCCGGCGATCAGCCCGCCGCGGTGCAGCCACCGGGTGAACAGGCCCAGCGCCACCGCGGGTGCGGTCTGCAGGATGATGACGCCGCCGATGAGCTGCAGGTCGATGGAGAACTGCGGGTCGAGGAAGATGATGAAGGCGACCGCACCGACCTTGACCAGCAGCGACACGACTTTCGCCACCGAGGCTTCCTGCGCGTGGGTGGCGTCCTTGCGGAAGTACTCCTTGTAGATGTTTCTCGTGAACAGGTTCGCCGCGGCGATCGACATGATCGCGGCGGGGACCAGCGCGCCGATGCCGATGGCGGCGAAGGCGATGCCCGCGAACCAGGCCGGGAACTGGGTGTCGAACAGCAGCGGCACGACCGTGTTGCTGTCGAGGGTGCCCTCCTTCGCACCGGGCAGCGGCTTGACCCCGGCCGAGATGGCCGCGTAGCCGAGCAGCGCGAGCAGCCCGAGCAGGAAGCTGTAGGCGGGCAGCGCCGACATGTTCCGCTTGATCACGCTGCGGTTCTTGCTGGCCAGCACCCCGGTGATCGAGTGCGGGTAGAGGAACAGCGCGAGCGCCGACCCCAGAGCGAGGGTGATGTACTGCAGCTGGTTGTTGGCGTTCAGCGTGAGGCCGTCGCCGGGCGCCGGTGAGGCGTCGAACTTGGCCTGGGCGTCGTCGAAGATGCTGCCCCAGCCGCCCAGCTTGTAGGGCAGGTAGATCACCGCGACGATGATCACGATGTAGATCAGCGTGTCCTTGACGAACGCGATCAGCGCGGGCGCGCGCAGGCCCGACTGATAGGTGTACGCGGCCAGGATCGCGAACGCGATGATGATCGGCGCGTGCCGGGCGAGCACGCTGTCCCCGGTCATGCCCATGGTCTTGAGGACCGCTTCGATGCCGATCAGCTGCAGGGCGATGTACGGCATGGTCGCCACGATGCCGGTGATCGCCACCAGCAGCGCCAGCGTCGGCGAGTCGAACCGCCGCCGCACGAAGTCGGCCGGGGTGACGAAGCCGTGCCGGTGCGACACCGACCAGAGCCGGATCAGGATCAGGAAGAAGAGCGGATAGATCACGATCGTGTACGGCACGGCGAAGAACCCGGCCGCGCCGGCGCCGAAGATCAGCGCGGGGACCGCCACGAACGTGTACGCGGTGTAGAGGTCGCCGCCGACCAGGAACCAGGTGATCCAGCCGCCGAAGCTGCGCCCGCCCAGCCCCCACTCGTCGAGGTGCGCCATGTCCTTCGGCGCGCGCCACCGGGCCGCGACGAAGCCCATGCCGCTGACCAGCAGGAACAGAAGACTGAAGACGATGATCTCAGTGATGTGGTCGCCCATGGGTCACCGCCTCTTCGTGGTCATGCGGTAGACCACGGACGTGGTGACCACGCCGAGGAGGATGAACGCGAACTGGATCCAGTAGAAGGCCGGGAAACCCCACAGCCTCGGGGAGTCGAAGTTGAAGAGCGGGGTTATCAACGGCACCACGATCGGGACGACCAGCAGCCAGTTCCAGGGGCTGCGGTCGGATCGTGGCGCGGGGGATGTCGTCTCGGGTTCGGCCATCGGCCGTACCTCCCCGTTGGAGCGTGGGCTGGGTCAACGTGAGGTTAACGACGACACCGGTTCTTAACCGATCTCCCTGCGCCGAACGGCTCCGGTGGTGCGCCGAACGGCACACCACCGTCTGAGCCGCCTACTACCGCAGACCTCGCGCAATCGCCCTGGTCAGCGAGGCGTTGGCGTCGTCGCCGTCCAGCGACCACATCATCGCGCCGCCGAGACCCTTGTTCTTGATGTAGTTCGTCTTCTGGAGCAGCTGCTCAGGGTCGTCGAAGGTCCAGAACGTGGTGCCGTCGTACAGGTAGGTGTGTCCGGCCCGCCGGTCGCGGTGCACGGTGTAGCCCTCCGCCGGCAGGTTCTTCAGCGTCTTGTAGTCCTCGGTGCCGGCCGCGAAGAGGCCGGGCGCGGGACCGGTGGCGGCGCCGAAGAGCCCGTCGGTGACGCCGGTCCAGCCCTGTCCGTAATAGGGCAGTCCGAGCACCAGATCACCGCGCGGCGCGCCCCGGTCCAGCCACGCGTCGATCGTGGTGGTGATGGAGAAGTCCGGGTTGTCCGGCGCACCGGCCGGCACCTTCAGCGCCGACTGCTGGTTGGCCCGCTGCTCCCACGAGCCGTGGAAGTCGTAGCCCTGCACCGTACCGAAGTCGAGGTATTTGAAGATCTTGCGCGCCTCGAAGCCGGCGTCGATCTTGGCGGGCGCGGCCGGCAGGAAGGCGGTCAGCTCGTACTTGTGGTGCTCGGCGCGCCCGAGGCGGTCCAGCGCGTCCCGGAAGGTGGCCAGCAGGCGGGTGAAGTTGTGCTTGTCCTCGGGCCGGATCACGTTGCCGGCGTTGCCCTCGGAGCCGGGCCACTCCCAGTCGAGGTCGATGCCGTCGAAGATGCCGGCGCCGGCGCCCGGCGCGAGGCCCGGCAGGTTGCCCTTGAGCCACAGGTCCACGCAGGAGTCGACCAGGCGCTGACGGGACTGCGCGGTGGCGGCCGCGTCGGAGAACCACTTGGACAGCGTCCAGCCGCCCAGCGAGACGAGCACGCGCAGCCGCGGATTGGCGGCCTTGAGCTCGGCGAGCTGGTTGAGGTTGCCGGAGATCGGCTGCCCGGCCACGTCGGCGACGCCGTCCACGCTGGTCTCGGCCGGGAACGGCACCTGCCAGTCGGCCCACGGGTCGGCGGAGGCGCAGAGGCCCTGCTCGGTGACGTCACTGAACGCGTAGTTGATGTGGGTCAGCTTGCTCGCCGCGCCCGAGGTCTGCAGGTTCGCGACCGGGAACTGACGACCGTAGATGCCCCACTGGGTGAAATATCCGACCTTGACGTATCGGTTGCTGCTCGCCTCGGCCGGGGTGGCCACGACCGTGAGCGACACCAGCACGGCGGCGCCCACGGCGAGAAGACGGCGGAGCGGACTTCGCATGAGCACTCCAACAGTGAAGAAAGTTTCCTGTTGGTGGAAGCTAGACCGGCCATCGACGCCGGTCAAGGTTCAGCGCAGATGCGCGGTTTCGTTGACCGACCGGACCGCCACATTGCCGTCCGGCCAGACATCCACCGTGGACACGCCCGCCGCGTCGAGGAAGAGCCGATGCAGGAACCCGTCACCCGCGTACAACGCATCGCGCAGGATCAACTTCAACGGCGAGACGTGCGAAACCAGAACCACATTCCCACCGGGGTACGCCGCGAGCACGGCGCCGAGGGCCCGCCGGGCCCGGACGGCCACCGTCTCGAACGACTCGCCACCCGGCGGCGCCACGGCCGGCGAGTCCAGCCACGCGTCCATCTCGCCGGGCCACCGCTGCCTCACCTCGGCGAAGGTCAGCCCCTCCCAGGCGCCGAAGTCGCACTCGATCAGGTCGTCCAGCACGGTCACGTCGACGCTGCCGGCCTCCGCGGCGATGATCTCCGCCGTGCGTACGCATCGCATCAGGGGCGAGGTGACGACCGCCGCGACGTCGCGTGCCAGACCGGCCACCCGCCCGGCCGCCGCCATCGCCTGCGCCTCTCCCTCGTCGGAGAGCGGGATGTCGCCACGCCCGGAGTAGCGGCCCTCCTTGGTGTAGGCGGTCTCGCCGTGCCGGACCAGGATCAGCCGGGTGGCTTCCTCGGTCGACGCGGGCGGCGCCCAGGACCGTTTCGTCTCCTTCTGGAGCGGCCGCTCCTCCCGCGGCGGCGGAAGGACGTCGGGCACCTTCTTGCCGGCCGCCTCGTCCATCGCACGGTTGGCCAGGGCGTCCGCCGCGCGGTTCCGCTCCCGCGGGATCCAGTCGTAGGTGACCTCGGCGAACCGGCCGGCCAGCTGCACCGCCTCGGCGGCCAGCGGGCGCAGCCCCGGGTTCTTGATCTGCCAGCGGCCGGCCATCTGCTCGACGACCAGCTTGGAGTCCATCCGGACGTCGACCCGGGACGCGTTCAGCTCCGCGGCCGCGGCCAGCCCGGCGATCAGCCCGGAGTACTCGGCGACGTTGTTCGTCGCGACGCCCAGCGACGAGTACCGCTCCAGCAGCACCTCGCCGGTGTCCGCCGCCCGCACCACCGCGCCGTACCCGGCCGGGCCCGGGTTGCCCCGCGACCCGCCGTCCGCCTCGACCACGACGTGCAGGTTGGTGCTCACAGGCCGGACTCCGCCGTCCGCACCATGATCCGCCGGCACTCCTCGCAGCGGACCACCTCGTCGGCCGGGGCGGACTTCACCCGGTTCAGGTCGGCGCCGTACAGCTCGATCCGGCACCCGCCGCACCGCCCGGCCCGGACCAGCGCCGCGCCCAGCCCCAGGTCGGCCCGGATCTTGTCGTAGAGGGTGACCAGGTCGGCGGGCAGATCACCGGCGAGCGGAGCCCGGGAGGCGGTCTTGAACTCCTCCTCCTTGGTGATCTCCGCGAACGCCTCGTCCCGCCGCGCCTCGGCCGCCGCCCGCCGCTGTCCCGCCTCGGCCAGCCGCGCCTTGACGTCGCTCAGGGACGCCTCGGCGGTCTCCTTCTGTTCCATCAGCTCCAGCTCGGCGTCCTCCAGCTCGGACTGGCGCCGGTTGAGCGTGGCGAGCTCGTGCTGCAGGCCCTCGATCTCGCGCAGCGCGCCGCCCGCGGCCAGCCGTTTCTGGTCGCGGTCCTTGCGGGTGCGCACCTGGTCGATGTCCTTCTCGAACCGGGCGATGTCCCGGTCCAGGTCGTCCACCGCCACCTGGGCGCGGACACGTTCGTCCTCGAGCGCGGAGATCTCCCGGGCCACCGCCTCGATCTCGGCCAGCTCGGGCAGCGAGCGGCGGCGGTGCGCCAGCTGGGCCAGGGCGGTGTCGATGCCTTGCAGGTCGAGCAGGCGCCTCTGTGCGTCCGGTGCGGCCTTCACGATCGGGACTCCTTCTTCGGGCTCTCAACATGCACAGTCCACGGGTCGGTGTCCAGATCGGACACCAGTACCTCGATCGGGAATCGCTCCCGTAACCACGCGGCCAGTTCGTCCAGCCACGGCCGCTCGCTGGCCCAGTGCGCGACGTCGATCAGGGCCGGGCCGCCGCTCGCCAGGTGCTCGCCGGCCGGGTGATGACGAAGATCGGCGCAGAGGTACGCGTCGACGCCGGCCCGCGTGGCGACGCCGAGCAGCGAGTCACCCGCGCCGCCGCAGACGGCGAGCGTACCGATCATCCGCTCCGGATCGCCCGCGGCACGCACCCCGGCGGCGGTGGCCGGGAGCCGGCTCGCGGCGAACGCGGTGAGATCGGCCAGCGTCATCGGTTCCATCTTCCCCACCCGCCCCAGGCCCAGATCGCCGCCACTTCCGTGCGGCACCAGCGGACGGGTGTCGACCAGGCCGAGGCGGGCGGCCAGGGCGTCCGAGACGCCCGGTGACGCGACGTCGGCGTTGGTGTGCGCGACGTGCAGCGCGACACCCGCGCGGATCAGCCGGTGGATGATCCGGCCCTTGTACGTGTCCGGCGCGATCGACGACACCGGCTTCAGCAGCAGCGGGTGGTGCGCGATGATCATCTGGGCGCCGGCCGCGATCGCCTCGTCCACCGTTTCCGGGACGCAGTCGATCACGCAGAGGACCCGATCGACCGGGGCGTCGAACTCGCCCAGCACCAGGCCGACGCGGTCCCACTCCTCGGCATGCTCGCGCGGATAGCGGTCGTCGAGCGCGGCGACGAGGTCGGTCACGGCGGTGGTGGTCACGGCCGCCAACTCTATAGCGTCACCTAGAAGGACCCGGGCTCCACCGTCACCTTGCTGTTGACCGCCTGGAGCGCACGCCGCCACGGGAACTGGGCCCGAAAGCGGTCGATCTGTCCTGGTCCGCCGAGGCGGCGATCGTCGTAGAGCACGTGCACACCCCAGCCGCTCAGTTTGTCGAGACTCTCGTGCAGCACCGGGTGCCGTGCCATCACATTGTTCGTGTACGGGACGACGGCGGTCGGGATCTCGAAGCCGTACCCCTCGACGAGGAGCCCGAGCACCAGCGTGTCGGTGATGCCCGCGGCCCACTTGTTGATCGTGTTGACCGTTGCCGGCGCGACGATCATCGCCGTGGCCGGGGGCAACTGGTCCGGCTCGCCCGGCTTCTTGTACCAGCTGCGCACCGGGTTGCCGGTCTGCTTCTGCAGCGCGTTGACGTCGACGAAGTTGCGGCCGTCCGGGGTGGTGATCACACACACCTCCCAGCCGTCGTCCTGGGCGATGTCCACGAGGGTGCCCACGTCACGAGCCATCGGCGAGCCGCACACCAGGATGTACAGCACGCGTGGAGGGTTCGTCATCACGTGTGGAACCACCTCATACGCCGACTCCCATCTGCTCGGCCAGCTCCGCGATCGGTGCGGGCGGCGTGCCCCGGGTGCGTCGCAGCACGTCGGAGAGGACCTCGTGGGCCAGAGGGCGGCAGCGGATCTCGGACGGGGCGAGGCGGTCGCCCTCGAGCAGCATCTCGCTGGCCCGTTCGACGTCGCCGACCTGCGCGTATCCGCGGGCGATGTCCAGGTAGTAGTGCGCGCGGCGCTCCGGGAGCATCGCCTGGAAGCCGTCGTGGTCGATGCGTTCGTACATCTCCACCGCCGTCCGCCCGTCGCCCAGCTCGACGGCCGCCGCGGCCCGGTGCAGCTGCACGTTGGTCGGGCCGAAGCTGGTCCAGTAGTGGTTCTGGTCGCCGCCGAGCTGGAGCGCCGCCTGCTCGGCCCCGCTGATCAGGTCGCGCACGGTCGCGCTGTCCCCGATCCGTGCGGCCGCCATCGCACCGTTGAGCAGCAGCATCCCGTAGACCGACAGCTTCTCCTCGCGCTTCGCGTCGCTGCCGTCGTAGCCGGCCAGCCGGTTCGCGATGTTGACGTTGACCTCGAGCGACGGACGCGCCCGGCCGAGCGCCAGCAGCGCGCTGCCGACCCGGTAGCTGGCGATGCCCGCGAGCAGCTGGTCACCGGCCCGCTGGGAGACCGCGATCGAGCGGTCCGCCGCCAGCCAGGACAGCTCGTGCTCACCGACCTTGCGCAGCGCCGAGGAGGCGATCTGGTAGACCTGCCCGAGCAGATGCGCGGCTTTCCGGTTTTGCTCGGTGTTCGCGTGCGCGGAGTCCGCGGCCTGCGCGTCCCGCAGCAGTTTCGGCAGCGTGCGCGCCAGGACGCCGTACTTCGCGTGCTGGTAGGTGAGCCAGGCGTGGCTGACCGCCTTCTGCATCTCCTCCAGCGGCGGGCACTGCGGCGTCGGCTGGAAGAACGCGCTCATCTGGTCGTACCGCTCCAGGGCGGCACGGATCTCCTCGACCTCGACCTGGTCGATGCAGTTCTGCGTCTCCGGGCGGCGCTCGACGTCCTTGCCCAGCAGCAGTTGGACGTCCACCTGCAGGACGTCGGCGATCTCGTAGACCACGGAGAACTTGTCGAGCCGGCGGACGCCTCGTTCCACCTTGTCGACCCAGCTCTTCGACTTGCCCAGCCGGTCGGCGAAGACCTGCTGGGACATCTTCCGGCGGCCGCGCCAGTAGGCGACGCGACGCCCGATCGGCAGCTCGTCCACGGGTGCCTCCCCAACTCATCCGGCGACCCCCACCGGTGAGTTTCCCTTGTGTCGCGTGCAGTGTGGACCACCCGTGACAGTGCTGGTCGCACAGCTTGTGTGATCTCCTGCACCGCGACGCTCGTATTTTTACATGCAAGTTGCAAAAAGTGGATCTGACCGTCCCAACGACGCGTGTTGCGCTTGGACACGGCAGACGCGGCTGATATGGGGTTTTCGAACCATGCTTCGAACCGTGCAGACGAATCCCCGGCGGCCGTTCGGCCGAACGGCCTTCCTCGATCGGCTTCGCCGCCGACGTCTGATCCGCCGCTACGAGGCACACGGCTGGCGGGTGCTCGACGACGATGTCGAACAGGGACAGATACGGCTGGCGACCGGCCTGCGGTTCGACGCGCTGGCCATGCCGGACACGCTCGGCCTGCGGATCCTCGGCACCACCCGGCTGCACGCCGAGCTCGAACTGCCCGACCTGCGCGGCCCGGTGCTGGGC
Source organism: Actinoplanes sp. NBRC 103695 (assembly GCF_030269485.1). Lineage (GTDB taxonomy): Bacteria > Actinomycetota > Actinomycetes > Mycobacteriales > Micromonosporaceae > Actinoplanes. The sequence goes on from NZ_BSTL01000013.1 coordinate 210,425, forward strand.
ACGCCGACCGGTTCCTGGTTGTTCCTGGTACGCCCCGGAACGCCGCTGCGGTCCGACCTGGAAGATATCCTCGGCATCGTCCGGCACGGCCGTGGCTCCTGGGTGCCGGCCGCCCCCGGCCGCACCGCGGAGGGGCCGATCCGCTGGGTGGTGACCCCCGAACGCGTGGGCTGGCGCCTGCCCGCCTCGACCGCCGTGCAGGACATGCTCGCCGACCGGCTGACCGACCACCCGATGCCGCCGCGGATCACGGTCCCCCGCCAGGTCTCGACCGACCGCCGAGCCGCCTGACCGCCGTCCCCCATCCGGGCCGCAGGCCGCGCTGCCCGACCACCACCCCCGGCCGCAGGCCACGCCGCCCGACCACCACCCCCGGCCGCAGGCCACGCCGCCCGACCACCACCCCCGGCCGCAGGCCGGACCGCCCGACCACCATCCCGCATCCCGGTAGCCGGCCGCGCCACGGCTGCCGTCGCGCCCGTCTCGGCTGCCGTCGCGCCCGTCTCGGCTGCCGTCGCGCCTGGTGGGGGCTCGGCGCGCATCCTGGCTCAGGGTCTGCGCAGAGCGGATTGAGTCCTGCGCACTCCGGCTCGGGCCGTGCGCATCCCGGACAATCGGGGACGCCGCTGCCCACCCGGCCGCCGGATCGTTGACGCTGGTAGCGGTCGGTTGGCGGGCATGGGCGGGGGCACACATGTCGAGAGACAACGTAGTAGGGCGATTTACCGGGGTCGAGTCACCCGAAGGGGTGAATACGAGTTTTCGCCATGCCGGGACTCGTCCGTCCGGTTCCAGACCGAGCGGTAGCAGACCGACGGGCAGCCGCCCGGCCGGCACTCATCGCCCGATCCGCTGCTGACGTCCGACAAGATCATCTCCTGGCCGCCCTTGCCGCCTGACGGCATCATCCGCCGCCCGGCCCAGGTCGTGTCTCGCGGACCGGCCAGAAGCCACGCCGCAGTCCTCACCAGGTCCTCTCTCGCGGACCGCCTCGCACCTGAGCGGTCCAGGAGACGGGACCGCCTCGCACCTGAGCGGTCCAGGAGACGGGACCTGGCTAGCGGGTGGAGCGGGCACGGACGTGCATGCGCTCGCCCTGCGGACCGAAGATAGACAGGAACTCGACCGCCTCACCGTCGGCGCTGCCGAACCAGTGCGGGACACGGGTGTCGAACTCGGCGGCCTCGCCCGCCGGCAGGACCAGATCATGGTCGCCGAGGATCAGGCGCAGGCGCCCGGCCAGGATGTAGAGCCACTCGTAGCCCTCGTGGCTCTTCGGCTCGGGCTCGGTGCGGCGGCCGGCCGGGATCAGGTGCTTGAAGGCCTGCAAGCCGCCGGGTTGCCTGGTCAGCGGCACGATGGTCTGGCCGAAGGCCTGGATGGGGCGGGCGTAGACCCGGGGGTCGCCGGTCGGCGGCGCGCCGACCAGATCGTCGAGCGGGATCCGGTACGCCTGGGCCAGCGGCAGCAGCAGTTCCAGCGTGGCGCGGCGCTGCCCGGACTCGAGGCGGGACAGGGTGCTGACCGAGATGCCGGTCGACTCGGACAGCGCGGTCAGCGTGGTCCCGCGTTCCTTGCGCAGTGCTCGCAGCCGCGGGCCGACGGCCGCGATCACGTCGTCTTTTGCCGTCATGGCAACATAGTTTGCCACCTGACCGCGGGCAGGCGCACCGTCGACGCATGACATATGACGTGGTGATCATCGGCGGTGGAGCCGCCGGGCTGAGCGGGGCGGTGGCTCTGGGCCGCGCCCTGCGGAGCGTGCTCGTGATCGACGGCGGCGAGCCGCGCAACGCCCCGGCCGAGGGCGTACACAACTACCTCACCAGGGACGGCATGCCGCCTGCCGAGCTCGTGGCGGCCGGGCGGGAGGAGGCCGCGCGCTACGGCGTCGAGTTCCGCTCCGGCCAGGTCAGCGAAGTGACCGGCACAGCCGACGCCTTCCGGGTGACGGTGACCAGCGCGGCCGACACGCACCGCAAGGCGGTGACCAGCGCGGCCGACACGCACCGCAAGGCGGTGACCAGCGCGGCAGACCCATCGCGCGGGGTGGACGGCGCCGCCGGCACATCCCGCGAGGCCGTGGACGGCGCGTCCCGCGAGGCCGTGGACGACACGTCCCGCGAGGCCATGGACCGCGCGTCCCGCGAGGCCATGGACGGGGAGATCGTCGAGGCGCGGCGGATCATCGTCGCCTCCGGCGTGCGGGACGTCCTGCCGGACATCCCGGGCCTGGCCGAGGGCTGGGGCAGCACCGTGGTGCACTGCCCGTACTGCCACGGCTGGGAGGTTCGCGGCAGCGCGATCGGAGTGATCGCGACCTCGGCGGAGATGGCCACGATGAAGGGCCTGCTGTGGAGCCAGTGGACGGGCGACCTGCTGCTCTTCCTCAACGACACGTTCACCCCCGACCCCGGCCAGGCCCGGCAGCTGGCCGTGCGGGGCGTGCAGACCGTCGCCGGCAAGGTCGAGGCGGTCACCGCCGAGGGCGTACACCTGACCGGCGGAGCCGTGATCCCCCGCGACCACCTGGTCGTGGCCACCCGGGTCGAGGCCCGCCTGGACTTCCTGGCCCCGCTGGGCCTGAAGCCGGTCGAGCACCCGATGGGCGTCGGCACCCACCTGCCGGTCGAGGACCCCAGCGGCCGCACCTCGGTGCCGGGCGTCTGGGCGGCGGGCAACATCACCGAGCCGAACGCGCAGGTGATCAGCTCGGCCGCCGCAGGCCTGGGCGCCGGCGCCGCCGTCAACATGGACCTGATCCTGGCCGACGCGGGCTGACCGAGCACGACGCAGGCCGACCGAGCACGACGCGGGCCGACCGAGCACGACGCAGGCCGACCGGGTACGACGCGGGTGGCGCAGCGGAGTTGGGGTTCTGGGCGGGCCCGAGTCGCCGAGGGGGTACGACCGGGCCCGCCCGTCCGCGGGTTCGCCCCGCGGATACCAGAAGGATCGGCGCGGCCTCCGGCCACTTGAGCTCGCCTCGGGTGCGGCCGGGGTGCGGCCGGATCCCCGATAGGTTGGCCGGCATGGATGCCGTCGACATGGTCCTGCGCAAGTACGACGGACGGCTGCACCGCTGGGTCACCGGGCGGCGACTGGGCACGGACGAGCACGGCACCTGGATCGGCACCCCGGCCGGCACCACGGTGCATTTCAATTACGGCGCCCGGCCGACCAGCCTGACCCAGGCCGACGCCGTCCGGCTGGTCCCCCGGGACGGCTGGTGGGTGGCCCTCTTCACCGCCGAACCGGGCGAACCCGACGTCTACTGTGATGTCGCCGCGCCGCCGACCTGGACCTCGCCGACCGAGGTGACCGTCGTCGACCTGGACATCGACCTGGTCCGTTACCGCCTGGACGGACGGGTCGAGGTGGAGGACGAGGACGAGTTCGCCCTGCACACCGTCTCCTACGGTTATCCGCCCGAGGTGGTGGCCGGCGCCATCGAGGGCGCGAGCGCGCTGCGGCGGTCGCTGATCGACCGCACCGAGCCTTTCGGCACTGCCCCGGACCACTGGTTTTCCCTCCTGCGAGCGTGATCATCTGGTTTTCCGTGCTGCGCGCGTGATCACCGGCCGGTCCGCCCGGCACTGCCACGGACCGCTGGTCTCCCCTGCTGCGCGCGTGATCACCGGCCGGTCCGCCCGGCTCGGACCGGCCGGTGCGGGTCACTCCGGAGCGGTCGCCCGCCCGGGACGGTCGAGCTCGCCCAGATGCTCGAGCCGTGCTCGGATGCCCGCCGGGCTGCGACCGAACTCGTCGGACAGCTCACGGCGGGAGGCGCCGGCCCGGTGGCGGGCGACCAGGCGCTCATCGTCGTCGGGGCGCCAGCGGGCGCCGTGATTGGCCGCGCGGCGGCGGCCCGCCGCCACGCGATGATGCGGGGTGTGCAGCGCGACCAGCCCGGCCAGGGTCGAGGTGAGGACCTCGGCCACCAGGGGCAGGTCGCTGCGCGAGATCCCTCCGCTGATCTCGCTCAGCACTCGGCCGTCGCTGTCGCAGCCGACGACGGCCAGATCGATCCGGGTGTCGACCGCGCCGGTCGCGGTGATCAGGAACTGGGTGTCGCCGACGGTGATCTGACGCTCGAGGGACAGGTCGGGAGCCGGGGCCTCCGGCGGCAGGTACCGGTTGTCATCCATGCCCCGAACCTAGAGCCACCCCCCGACAGTTTCCCCCGGTGCGAACCCGCCCACGGCCCGGCGCGGGTTCCGGCGCCGTATTCGGCGCCGGGCCACTCAGCCGCCCAGCCGGTCCCGGAGCACGCGTACGCCCGGGCCGTCCAGCTCGCCCAGCGCCACACCGCGGCCGGTGAGTGCCATCATCAGCGCCTCCGCGGGACCGGCCAGCACCGGCCCGGCGCCGGCCGACCAGTCCAGGTCGGTCGACTCGAAGCGCAGCCCCGCCACCCGCCGCCTCGGCGCGAAGCCCCAGGCCCGCCCGCCGGTCAGGAAGTCCAGCACCACGCGCAGGTGGTCGAGCGGGAAGCCGTGCGGCAACCCGAGCGGCCGGCGCATGTCCTGCCCGTGGATGTGCAGGTCGGCGTATTGCCCGAGCACCGGCCGCGCCGGACGGTCGGCGTAGCGGCGCAGGTCGGCGGCCATCGCGGCGGCCGGGCGCGCGGCGACCTGGGCGGCCAGCCGGGCATTGCCGGCGTGCAGCCGGAAGCCCGCCCGGACGGTCGCCGCCAGCAGCGCGGACGCGGGACCGGCGGCACCCGCGAGCAGATGCCCGGCGACCTGCTGGACCGTCCACTGCGTACAGAGGCTGGGCGTCGTGAGCTGGGCCGGGCTGAGCGTCTCGAGCAGATCGGCGATACGCCGCCGCTCGGCCGCGATCACGGGCTGGAGGTCCACTCGTCAACCGTAGCGGACCGCTTCCGTACTTTGACCAACAGTAATGGCCAGTCGGACGGCGGGAACCTGTGGAAGGGTTGGTCCGGTGACCGACCAGCCGCCCGCCGACGTCCTGACCGCGTTCGGCCTGTCCGGCGGGGTGCGTCGTTTGACCGGCGGCAAGGGCGGCACCTGGCAGTCCGGCGACATCGTCCTGAAGCGGGCCGAGGGCGAGCCGGAGACGATCTGGCGGGCCGAGGTGCTGAGCGTGCTGCCGCCGTCGCCTGACTTCCGCATCGCCCGCCCGCTGCGCGCCCGCACCGGCGCCTGGGTGGTGTCCGGCTGGGAGGCGACGGCCTGGGTGGGCGGCGCCGCCGACCCGAGCCGCCCCGACGACGTGATCCGCGCCGGCGAGGCCTTCCACGCCGCGATCACCGCCGTGCCCCGCCCGTCCTTTCTGGACGATCGCGACGACCCGTGGAGCTACGGCGACCGCCTGGCCTTCGGCGAGCCGGTCCCGTCCGGCGCGACCGCCCCGAGCGCCCTGCTGGAGCCGCTGCTGGCCGCCCGCCGCGCCGTCACGTCACCGTCCCAGGTGGTGCACGGCGACCTGACCGGCAACGTGCTCTTCGCCCCCGGCCTGCCTCCCGCGATCATCGACTGGCCCGCCTACCACCGCCCACCGTCCTGGGCGGCGGCCGTCGTGGTGGCCGACGCCCTGGTCTGGCATGACGTGGACCCGGCATTGATCCACCGCTGGGCGCCGCACTTTCCGGAGTGGCCCCAGATGCTGATCCGTGCTCTGATCTACCGCATCTCGACGTGGCCCGCGGCCCGCTGGGACCTGCCACCCGACGATGCCTACCGGCCCACGGTGACCCGCGTCCTCGAATACGCCGGCCGCTGAGACCCACCGGCCGGCATGTTTCGCCGGCCGAGGACACCCCCGCCGGTCAATGACCCGACAGGCGGATTACCCAGGGCCGACGCACCTACTACGGTCGGACACATGGCCGACTTCTGGCTGGGCGTGGTGGTCGGTGGCTGCGCAGTCGCCGTGCTGTCCGTGTGGGCTGGTTTCTACTTCTATCGCCGCTCCTTGGAGGCCACCGAGGCCGCCAGGATCCACCTCAACGCGGTCCGCCGAGCGCAGTACGAGTCCGACCTCCACTGGCGCCGCCGCGAGGCCGACTGGGACGATTTCGCCGGCCAGGTCCTCTCCGCGGCCACTCAACCTCACCTGACCCATCTGCTGACGATGCTCCCCACCCACTCCGCATTGCGCCGCCCCGAAGCCGAGGACCCGACTCAGGAGAGCCCGGTCTCCTCGACACCCGCCGCTCCGATGACGACAGCCGCGCCCATGACGACCGAGGAGATGGTCCGGACAGTGCCGCGGACCGCGGCCTGAGCCGCCGGAGTCCCGCGCGCGGATAGAATTCCGGCCGCCGCACAGGGACCATCCACGACCGGAGTACAGATGCAGCTCACCCAGACCCTCGACGTCATCGAGGCGCTCCTCCGCGCTTCCGGGCATCCCGACATCGCCGAGATCGAGCGCTTCGACGGCGCCCGGACCGGCATGCGCGTGAAGTACGGGACGGGCTCGTCGGGCCTGCTCTTCGGCGACGACATCCGCGGCGAGGTCGAGATCGGCATCCCCGACGCGCTGCCGCCGTTCAAGCAGCGCGCACCCCGTACGGCGATCCTGGTCCGGCAACTGCTCGACGCGGCCAGGCCGGCCGAGTTCCGTTCCTGGAACCTGATCGCGTTGCCGTCCATCGGGCACACCAAGGACCACATTTCGGGCCTGCGGATCCAGTGCGGCGACGGCGGCTCGTTCCAGTTGCGCGCCACCGGCATGGGCAGCCAGATCCCGGAGCCCGACGAGGACCCGGCCCTCGACTACCGGATCCCCGCAGACCTCCGAGCATCCTGACGCTGCGGCGGCGTGCGGATACGTCTGTCGCACCAGGCGCACCGCGGAGTGTCCAGGGCCCGGCCCCGGGGGGCCGGCATCGTGGGCGCGGTAGGTTTCGAACCTACGACCCCTCGCTTGTAAGGCGAGTGCTCTCCCACTGAGCTACGCGCCCGGTACGACGCGCCTGAGCGCGCCGCCGGAATGGGCATTCTATCGGAGCTGGGGTATCGCCCTACAGCGCCGCCAGGGTTGCTCGCCAGGCTGCCTGGTCGCGACGGTCACCGGGGCCCAGTTCCTCGGCGAAGACGACGGTGCCGCCCTCGTCGATGATGAAGGTGCCTCGGTTGGCGAAGCCGCCGGCGGTGTGGAAGACCTCGTACGCCTGGGCGACGCCCCCGTGCGGCCAGTAGTCGGCCAGGATCGGGAAGTCGAAGCCCTTGTCCATGGCCCACACCTTGTGCGCGTAGCTGGAGTCGACGCTCACCGCAAGGACCTGCACCCGTTCGTTCTGGTACGCGGGCAGGTTTTCCGCCACCTCGGTCAGCTCACCCTGGCAGGTGCCGGTGAACGTGAACGGGTAGAAGACCAGCAGGACCGCCTTGCGACCGGCGAAGTCGTGGAGGCTGATCTCCTGGTTGTTCTGGTCCTTGAGGGTGAAGTCCGGCGCCTGGGCACCCACCGCCAGCGGCATCTACTTCTTCTTCGCTGCCCGTGGTGCGACCAGCCGCGCACCGGTCCAGTCCTTGCCGGCGTTCAGCGTGGACGTCTGTTGCAGTCCGGCTGTGGGCGCGGACTCGGTCACCTCGCTCGGCTCGACGTGTCCTTCGCGACCCGCCTTCGGGGTCAGCAACCAGACCACGCCTCCGTCGGCGAGGGGGTTCAGGGCGTCGGTGAGCAGTTCGAAAAGATCACCATCACCGTCGCGGTACCACAACAGCACCGCGTCGACGACCTCATCGGTGTCCTCGTCGACCAAATCTCCCACGCGTTCGGTCAGGGCGTCACGGAGCTCTTCGTCGACATCGTCGTCGTAGCCCATCTCCATGACCACCATGTCCGGCTCGAGGCCGAACCGGTCCGCCAGGCTGCGTACGCCGTCGGCCTGACCAGCGGTCGCGCTCACTGTCGAATTCCTCCCATGCGATTGCTCTTGACCCGGGGGTCAGTCCACACACTTGCAGGCCCGCGCGCAAGTGGCGCACCGAGTGTGTGGCAATTTACCGCGCCAGCAGGGCGTGGGCACCCTGTGTGATGGCATCTTCACCAACCAGGACGTACGAGGCCGCTGGACCGAGGGGGACCAGGGAGTCGGCCGAAGCGATGAGTCTGGCGGATCCCACGAACCCGCCATCCACCAGGGCTGCCAGAACGCCCTCACCGACCCCGCCGGTGCGTCTGGTCTCGTCCACGATCAGGACCCGTCCGGTGGCTGCCGCCTCGCGCCGGAGGTCGGAAACCGGCAGCGGGGACAGCCAGCGAAGGTCCACCACGCGGGATCCGTACCCCTCCTTGGCGAGCCCGGCCGCGACCCGCAGCGACATCCGCAGGCCGTTGCCGTAGGTGATGATGGTCAGCGCGTCGGCCGCGCCGACCGGGTAGGTGCGGGCCCGCCCGACCGGCACGTGCTGGTCGGCCCAGTCGGCTGGTTTGGGGTACGGCGCCAGCCACTCGTTGTCGCCCTGCTCGTACAGGTCACGGGTGTGGTAGAGCGCGATCGGCTCGAGGAAGACGCACACGCTGCCGTCGACCGCCGCGGAGGCGACGCAGGACCGCAGCATGGCCGCCGCGTCGGCGGGCCGGGACGGCACGGCCAGCACCAGGCCGGGCACGTCGCGCAGCACGGCGACGGCGTTGTCGTTGTGGAAGTGGCCGCCGAATCCGGGCTGGTACGCGAGCCCGGCCACCCGCACGACCATCGGGTTGCGGTACGCCCCCTGGGAGAAGAACGACAGCGTTGCCGCCTCGCCGCGCAGCTGGTCCTCGGCGTTGTGCAGGTAGGCCAGATATTGGATCTCCGGGATCGGCAGCCGCTCGCCCAGCCCGGGCCCGCGCAGGCCGGCGCCCAGCGCCAGCCCGAGGATGCTGGTCTCGTCGAGCAGGGTGTCGAAGACCCGGTCGCTGCCGAACCGCTCGCGCAGGTTCTTGGTGACCCCGTAGACGCCACCCTTGCGGGCGACGTCCTCGCCGAAGAGCTCCGCGCCGGGCTCGGCCAGCATGGTGTCGGTGAGCGCGGCGTTGATGGTCTGCGCCAGGGTGAGCGGGCCGCCCTGCTCGGGCGGTTTGCCGCCGAAGACGCGGGCGCGCTCCTTGGCGCCGATGCCGGTGGCACGTGTGGTCGCGTCGGCGACGTGCCGGGCGGCGCGCAGGGGCCGGCGTGGGGCGAGCGGGGCGACCACGTCGGCGGCGGTGGCCAGCTTGGGCTCGCCGATCACGTCCTCGGCGACCTTGCGGACCTGCCAGCCGAGTTCGTCGTACCGGGCGATCAGCTCGTCGGGTTTGCTCTGGCCGGACTCGACGAGCAGCCGCGCCGTCTGCACCAGGGGGTCGCGGGCCAGGTCGGCGGCGATCTCGTCGGCCGCGCGGTAGGCCACCTCGGCGTCCGCGCCGGCGTGGCCCATCAGCCGCACCATCGACAGGTGCAGAACGGCCGGCCGCCGATCGGCACGCACGAAGGAAGCGGCCGAAGCGGCCGCGTCGAAGACCGCCGCCACGTCGCAGCCGTCGGCGGAGAAGTAGCGCACCCCGGGCCGGCTGGAGAGCGCGGCGGCGACCCACCCGGACGGCGAGGGCACGCTGATGCCCCACCCGTTGTCCTCGCACACCAGGAGCAGCGGCAGATCCTGGCCGATGTGGCCGAGATATCCGGCGGCGTTCAGAGCGGTGGTCGCCGACGCGTGGTTGACCGAGGCGTCGCCGAAGGAGGCCACGACCAGCGCGTCCTCGCCGAGGACACGCGCCAGCCCGACGGCCCGCGGCAGGTGCGAGGCGACGGTCGAGGTGGTCGGGATGATGTGCAGGTCGGCGCGCCCGAAGACCTTGTGCCGGCCGCCGGCGATGGGCTCGAGCGACGAGGCCACGACGCCGCGCAGCACGTCCCGCGCCGCCTCGATCAGCCCGCCGGGTCCCTCGGCGGAGGCCCGGGCCAGGAAGAACCCGGCCGAGCGGTAGTGCAGCAGGGCCGGGTCGTCCGGGCGCAGGGCGGCCGCCACCGCCGCGTTGCCCTCGTGGCCGGAGGATCCGATCGTGTAGAAGCCCTCGTTGAAGCTGCGCAGCCAGCGCGCCGCGAGGTCGAGGTGGCGGCTGGTGAGCTGGGCGTCGAAGAGGTGCAGGGCCTGAGCTCCGGTGAGCGTGGAGCCGTCGCGCACGGGGTCGCCGGGAGCGCGACGCTCGGCGGGCGGCTCCAGGGCCGACACCGCGTCCCGGAATCGCTCGTCGAGGTTCTGCGGGGTGGTCACGGCGTCCATCGTTCCCGACCCACGCGAACCGCGCCAACGCTGTGGACAGTCACCGACAGTGCGAAGATCAGCCGGTTCGCCTGCGATCGACCACAATGTGATGCTGCACTCGTGGTGTGATCCTGCGGACTTTCTCGCTGGGTGTGCTCTGGCTCTCGCTGTCCGGAGTGGCCTTCCTCATCATCGACCTGTACTTCTAGGTGATGCGCTCCGAGGTGATCACCATCCGCACCGGCGACCGGCCGGTGGTCCGGGACATCACGCGCGAGGCCGCCGATTTCGTCCGCGACCTCGGCGACGGACTTCTGCACGTGTTCGTGCCGCACGCGACCGCCGGGCTGGCGATCATCGAGACCGGCGCGGGGTCGGACGACGACCTGCTCACGGCCATCGACGACCTGCTCCCGGCCGAGGACAGGTGGCGGCACCGGCACGGTTCGGAGGGTCACGGCCGCGACCATGTGCTGCCGGCGTGGATCCCGCCGTACGCGACCCTGCCGGTGCTCGGCGGCCAGATCGCCTTCGGCACCTGGCAGTCGCTCTGCCTGGTCGATCCCAACGGCGACAACCCCACCCGCCAGGTTCGTTTCAGTTTCATCAAGGGATAGTTACTGCCGAGTACGGCGGTCGGCGTGACGATGCGTACCGCCAGGGGGCAGGATGGGAGGCAACTCCGTGTGCCGCACACAATGCGGCGCGCGGCCGACACACGACAAGAGGACTGCCTGTGGCTACGGAACGCAAGCGCCCGGTGATCAGTGACGGCCTGCCGAGCCAGCTTCCGGACATCGACCCCGAAGAGACGAACGAGTGGGTCGAGTCGCTGGACGGGGTCATCGACGAACGCGGCGCCAAACGAGCCCGTTACGTGATGCTGCGCCTGCTGGAGCGGGCGCGCGAGCGGCAGGTCGGCGTTCCGCCGCTGACCTCCACCGACTACATCAACACGATCCCGCCCGAGCAGGAACCCTGGTTCCCCGGCGACGAGTTCGTCGAGCGGCGGATCCGGGCCTTCATCCGGTGGAACGCCGCGATGCTCGTGCACCGTGCGCAGCGCCCCGAGATCGGTGTCGGCGGCCACATCTCGACGTACGCGTCCTCCGCCTCGCTGTACGAGGTCGGCATGAACCACTTCTTCCGGGGCAAGGACCACCCCGGCGGTGGAGATCACATCTTCTTCCAGGGCCACGCCTCCCCCGGCATGTACGCCCGGGCGTTCCTCGAGGGCCGGCTGAGCGAGAACCAGCTGGACGGGTTCCGCCAGGAGCTGTCCCACCAGGGCGGCGGGCTGCCGTCGTACCCGCACCCCCGGCTGATGCCGAACTTCTGGGAGTTCCCGACGGTCAGCATGGGTCTCGGCCCGCTGAACGCGATCTACCAGGCCCGGTTCAACCGCTACCTGCACAACCGCAACATCAAGGACACCAGCCAGCAGCACGTCTGGGCGTTCCTCGGCGACGGTGAGATGGACGAGGTCGAGTCGCTCGGCGCGATCGGCCTGGCCGCCCGCGAGGAGCTCGACAACCTCACCTTCGTGATCAACTGCAACCTGCAGCGGCTGGACGGCCCGGTCCGCGGCAACGGCAAGGTGATCCAGGAGCTGGAGTCGTTCTTCCGCGGCGCCGGCTGGAACGTGATCAAGGTCGTCTGGGGCCGGGAGTGGGATCCGCTGCTCGCCGCGGACACCGACGGCGCGCTGGTCAACCTGATGAACGTGACGCCGGACGGCGACTACCAGACCTACAAGGGCGAGTCCGGCGGGTACGTCCGGGACAACTTCTTCGGCCGCGACCCGCGCACGCTGAAGCTGGTCGAGGGCATGAACGACGACCAGATCTGGCAGCTCAAGCGCGGCGGTCACGACTACCGGAAGCTGTACGCGGCGTACAAGGCGGCCACCGAGCACACCGGCCAGCCGACCGTGATCCTGGCCAAGACCATCAAGGGCTGGACGCTGGGCTCGCACTTCGAGGCCCGCAACGCCACGCACCAGATGAAGAAGCTGACCCTGGACGACCTCAAGCAGTTCCGGGACCGGCTCTACCTCGACATCCCGGACTCGAAGCTGGAGGAGAACCCCTACCTCCCGCCGTACTTCCACCCGGGCGAGAACTCCGACGAGATGCAGTACCTCCAGCAGCGCCGCAAGGAGCTGGGTGGTTACCTGCCGTCGCGCCGGACGACGACGATCCCGCTGGCGATCCCGCCGTCGGAGAGCTTCAGCGGCGTCAAGCGCGGCTCGGGCAAGCAGAAGATCGCCACCACGATGGCCTTCGTCCGCCTGCTCAAGGACATCATGAAGGACAAGGACTTCGGCGCGCGCTGGGTGCCGATCATTCCGGACGAGGCGCGTACGTTCGGCATGGACTCGCTGTTCCCGACCCGCAAGATCTACTCGCCGCACGGCCAGACCTACACCTCCGTGGACCGGGATCTGTTCCTGTCCTACAAGGAGGCGACGAACGGCCAGATCCTGCACGAGGGCATCAACGAGGCCGGCTCCACGGCCAGCTTCATCGCCGCCGGCACGGCGTACGCGACGCACGGCGAGCCGATGATCCCGCTGTACATCTTCTACTCGATGTTCGGCTTCCAGCGGACCGCGGACGAGCTGTGGGCGGCCGCCGACCAGATGACCCGCGGCTTCCTGCTCGGCGCGACCGCCGGCCGGACCACGCTGAACGGCGAGGGCCTGCAGCACGAGGACGGGCACTCGCTGCTGATCGCGGCGACCAACCCGGCCGTGGTGGCCTACGATCCGGCGTTCGCGTTCGAGATCGCGCACATCATGGAGAACGGCCTGCACCGGATGTACGGCGAGAAGCAGGAGAACGTCTTCTACTACCTCACCATCTACAACGAGCCGATCCTGCAGCCCGCGGAGCCGGCCGACGTGGACGCGGACGGCATCCTCAGGGGCATCTACAAGTACTCCCCCGCGCCGGAGGACAGCGGGGTTCCGGCGCAGATCCTGTCGTCCGGCAGCAGCATGGGCTGGGCGCTCAAGGCGCAGCAGCTGCTCGCCCAGGACTGGGGTGTCAGCGCGAACGTCTGGTCGGTGACCTCCTGGACCGAGCTGCGGCGCGACGCCATCGAGGTCGAGGAGCACAACCTCCTGCACGTGGGCGACCAGCCGCGGAAGCCGTACATCCAGCAGAAGCTGGAGGGCCACGAGGGCCCGGTCGTCGCGGTCAGTGACTTCATGCGGGCGGTCCCCGACCTGATCAGCCGCTGGGTGCCGGGCGACTACACCTCGCTGGGCACGGACGGCTTCGGCATGAGCGACACCCGGCACGCTCTGCGCCGGCACTTCCACGTCGACGCCGAGTCGGTGACCGTGGCCACGCTGCGCCAGCTCGCGCTGCGCGGCAAGGTCCCGGCGCACGTCCCGGCCGAGGCCGCGCAGAAGTACGCGATCGACGACGTGAACGCGGCGCCGGTCGGCGAGACCGGCGGCGACAGCTAGGCGGCGACAGCCCAGCCGGTCGGCGAGACCGGCGGCGACAGCTGGCTCGTCATACTGGGCGCGGGTTCTTCCGGGAACCCGCGCTCAGTTATTTTCCGGTTGCGCCGATTAGGCGGTCATGGCGCAGATCCGGCATAAGCTCCTGGCACTCGGTCTCGGCGGGGTGCTCGGCACCGCCGGGGTACTGCTCGGGGTCGGGGCGTGGCAGAGCGGCTCCTTCGCGGACGACGCCGAGGCCAACGTCACCCAGCTCACCTCTGAGGACCTCACCCGGACCGCCCAGGACCAGGGGCGGCTGATCGCCACGGTCGGTGACGAGATCCAGAACCGGGTTCAGCGGAACACGGCCACCGTGACGAAGGTGCTCGCCGAGCGCGGTGGCGCCGGGTTCACCGATCAGAGCGTCGCGTGGACCGCCACCAACCAGTTCACCCAGGCCAAGACCGACGTGCGGCTGCCCCGGATGACCATCGGCGGTCAGTGGCTGGGCCAGAACACCAGCCTGCGCCGGGAGACGCCGTACGTGGACGACGTGACGTCGCTGGTGGGTGGGACGGTCACCGTCTTCCAGCGGATGAACGACGCCGGCGACCTGCTGCGTGTCGCGACGAATGTGAAGGCCAAGACCGGGTTGCGGGCGATCGGCACGTACATCCCGGCGGTCGGCGCGGACGGCTCCCCGAACGCGGTGGCGGCGGCGATCAAGGCGGGCAAGTCGTACCGCGGCGTGGCCCAGGTGGTCGACACCTGGTACATCACGGTGTACGACCCGCTCAAGGACGCGTCCGGGCGGGTGATCGGCGCCCTGTACTTCGGCGTGCCGCAGGCGGAGGCGCTGAAGAACCTGACCGCGGCGATCTCGGCCAGCGAGGTTCGCGAGAACGGCTGGGTCACGGTCTACAGCACGGCGAAGGCGGACGCCGGGCGGCTCATCGCCTCCAGCTTGGACGACACCACCGGACGGACGGGTCTGGACGCGGTGGACGCCGACGGCGTGCGCTACGTCGAGCAGATCGTCGGCCAGGCGCCCAAGCTCGCCGACGGTGCCACCTGGCAGGCCACGTTCAAGCTGCCCGGGGCGGGCGGCGCACCGGCCGGGGACACGACGACCACGGTCGCCTTCTACGCGCCGTACTCGTGGGCGATCACCGTGGGTGGCTACGACGGTGACACCACCGGCGCGGCGGACGCGGTCCGGGACGGCAGCCGCGACATGATCATCGTCTTCGTCGTCGCCGCGCTGCTGCTGGCCGTGGTGGGCGGCACGGTGGCCGCCCTGCAGGCGAGCCGGATCTCCGGCCGGTTGAACGCGCTGACCCGCGCGCTGGACCGGCTGGCCGGGCGGGACCTGACCGTCCGGCTGGGCCTGGGCGGCACGGACGAGATCGGGCGGGCCGGTGCGGCACTGGACAGCGCGGTGGCCGAACTGCGCGAGGTGATGGTCGAGGTGACCGGAGCATCCCAGGGTGTGTCCCGGTCGGCCGGCGAGATCAAATCCACCGGCACCGAGCTGACCGCGTCGGTGGAACGGGCGTCGGGGCGGGCGGGCTCGGTGTCCACCGCGGCCGACGGCGTGTCCCAGGCGGTGCAGACCGTCGCCTCGGGCGCCGAGGAGATGGGCGCCTCGATCGGCGAGATCTCCAACAACGCGCAGGAGGCGGCGAAGGTCGGCCGGGCCGGGGTGGACCTGACCACCTCCGCGACCGGCGTCATCGAGGAGCTGCGCACGTCGACCACCAAGATCGCGGACGTGGTGCGGCTGATCGCCAGCATCGCCGAGCAGACCAACCTGCTGGCCCTGAACGCCACCATCGAGGCGGCCCGGGCGGGCGACCTGGGCAAGGGGTTCGCGGTCGTCGCCGGGGAGGTCAAGGACCTCGCCCAGGAAACCGCCAAAGCCACCGAGGACGTCACCACGCGGGTCACCGCGATCGAGGGCGACACCGCGCGGGTGGTGACCGCGATCGACCGGATCACCGCGGCGATCGGGCAGGTCAACGAGTTCCAGACGGCCATCGCCGCCGCGGTCGAGGAGCAGGCGGCGACCACCGCGGAGATGAGCCGGAACATCAACGAGGTGGCCACCGGCAGCCTGGACATCGCCGGGAGTATCGGCGAGGTCAGCTCGGCGGTGGAGAGCACCCGCTCGGCCGCCACGGTGTCGCACCGGGCGGCCGAGGAGCTGAACGGCACCGCTCAGCGACTCTCCGGCCTGGTCAGCCGGTTTACCGTCTGAGCCTGGAGATGCGCGTCGAGCCGGTCGAGGTTCACGTCCCAGAACTCGCGGTAGTGGTCGACCCAGTCGGCGGCCGGGCGTAGCGACCCGGCCTCCAACCGGCACGGCCGCCACTGCGCCGCCCGCCCGCGGGAAATCAGGCCGGCCCGCTCCAGCACCTTGAGGTGCTTGGAGATGGCCGGCAGCGACAGGTCGAACGGCTCGGCCAGCTGACCGACGGTGGCCTCACCCTCGGCGAGGCGGGCCAGGATCGCCCGGCGGGTCGGGTCGGCGAGCGCCGCGAAGACCACGCTCAAAGGATCCGTTGCCACGCGGGCTCACCCCCGCTCAGGGCACAATGAGCACGCTCAGGACACATAGGCGCGCTCAGGGCAGATGGGACGCTCAGGGCACGTAGGTCAGGACGGCGACGCCGGTCTTGGTGGTCCAGGAGTTCGCCAGGGACAGGGCGACCTTGGTGCCCTCGTCCCACAGCCGGCGGCCGGAGCCGACCACCACCGGGAAGACCATGATCCGGTACTCGTCGACGAGGTTGTGCTTGGTCAGGTAGTTGAGCAGGTTGCCGCTGCCGTTGACGACGATGCTGTCGTGCTCGTCCTTGAGCCGGCGAACGGCCTCGGCGACGTCGCCCTGGATGAACGACGCGTTCCACTCCGGCTCGGTGAGCGTGGTGGTGGCGACCTGCTTGGGCATCGCGTTGAACTTGCGGCCGAACTCGCCGGTCTCGGCCTCCATCGCCGGCCAGGCCTCCTTGAAGCCCTCGTACGTCACCCGGCCGAGCAGCTGGATGTCGGCGGCCATGGTGTTCTGGAACTGCCAGTCCTGCAGCTCGTCGTTGAAGTAGGGCCCGCTCCAGGACGGCTCCTCGAAGACGCCGTCGAGAGTCACATACTCCACCGCGTAGATCTTGCCCATCCTGACTCACCCCTCGTGCTTTACCCTCTGGTTAATTAGCTGATTGGTAAAATACGCATCCGCCACGAGGGACGTCAAGCGACACTGGACGCGGAAGATCCGGACGTCTAATGTCCGAGAAACTTTCACGATGGCGTCAGGGGTGCAGATGGCGGTCGCGGCGCTCGCCGAGCCGGTCGTACCCGTGCGGCGGTCCTGGATCGGGCTCCTCTTCGCCGCGAACCTGGGCCTCTTCACCGCGAGCTTCACCCCGGTGCAGGTGCTGCTGCCGCTGCAGATCGCCGGCCTCGGCATCAGCGGCAAGGAGGCCGCGCTCGGGTGGGTGACCGGGGCGGCGGCCGTGTGCAGCATCATCGCCGCTCCGCTGTCCGGGATGCTCTCCGACCGCACCCGCCCGCGGCTGTTCGGCCGGGTCTTCGGCCGCCGGCACGTATGGACGCTCGGCGGCTGCCTCACCGCCGCGATCGGGCTGGCCTGGCTCGGTCAGGCGCCCACACTGCTCGCGGTCGGCGCCGGGTGGTGCGTGGCGCAGATCGGGCTGAACGCGATGCAGGCCTCGCTGAGCGCGGCGGTTCCCGACCGGGTGCCGGTTCCCCAGCGCGGCTTCGTCTCCGGCTGGGTCGGCATGCCACAGGCGCTCGGTCTGGTGCTGGGCGCCGTACTCGTCACCGCGATCTTCTCCGGCGTCTCCACCGGCTATGCCGTGCTGGCCGTCGTGCTGGTCCTGCTCGGTGTGCCGTTCGCTCTGGCCACACCGGACGATCCGATCGAGCGTGCGCAGGTCGTCCGGCCCACCTGGCGGATCGACGTGCGGGGGAACCCGGACTTCGCGTGGGCCTGGGGCACCCGGTTCCTGGTCCTGCTCGGCAACGCGCTGGGCACGCTCTACCTGCTGTACTTCCTCACCGACCGGGTCAAGGTGACGGATCCCGAGGGCGGGCTGCTGATCCTGATCCTGCTCTACACCGTCGGCATGGTCGTCACGGCGGTGTTCTTCGGCCGGCTGTCCGACCGGACCGGCCGGCGCAAGATCTTCGTGATCTGGTCCGGCGTGGTCATGGCGGCGGCCGCGCTCATCCTGGCGATCCGGCCGACCTGGCCCGCCGCGATCGTGGCGGCCCTGCTGCTGGGGCTCGGCTTCGGCATCTACCTCGCGGTCGACACCGCGCTGATCACCCAGGTCCTTCCCGCGGCCAGTGACCGCGCGAAGGACCTGGGCGTCATCAACATCGCGTCGTCCGCCCCGCAGGTGCTGGGGCCGGCGATCTCCGCTCCCCTGGTCACCCATCTGGGCGGGTACTCGACGCTGTTCGGAGTCACCGCGGCCGTGATGCTGCTGGGCAGCGTCCTGGTCACGCGAATCCGATCCGTCGACTAGGCCGGCAGCGTCCAGCGCTGGTTCGCGCCGGCGAAGCAGTCCCAGATCTGCAGGCGGGTGCCGTTCGCCGAGGAGTTGCCCGCGGCGTCCAGGCACTTGCCGCTGCCGGTGTTGACCAGCGTGCCGTTCGACTGCGCCGACCAGCTCTGCGCGCCCGAGCCGTTGCAGTCGTAGATCTGGACCAGGCTGCCGTTGGCGGTGCCGGCCGCGTTCACGTCCAGGCACTTGCCCAGGCCGCGGATGGTGCCGTCGGTGCCGACCGTCCAGGACTGCGCGCCCGAGCCGTTGCAGTCGTACAGCTGGACCGCGGTGCCGTTCGCGCTGTTCGCCGCGTTGATGTCCACGCACTTGCCGGCGATGCCGGTGATCGCACCGGTACGCCCGGGCGGCGGGGTCGTGCCACCGCCGGTCGCGGTCTCGTAGATCGCGCTGACCAGCGACGTCGAACCGGTGGTGTCCTGCGACAGCTCCCAGTTCATGATGCCGCCGGCGTTGGCCATGGCCCACGTGGTCTTGCGCCGGATCGTCGGCAGGCCGTTGTAGCACTCGCCGGCCGAGGTGCAGTCGCGGTTGGCGTTGGCCGGATCCCGCGCGACCAGGCTGCTGTACGCGATGTAGTCGACGCTGCCGCCCCGGCTGTAGAACGGGACGCCCAGCACGGTCTTGGCCTTGGGCAGGCCACGGTTCTTCCAGAAGTTCGCCGCGGCGATCGACCAGTCGTAGTTGGCGTGCGGGCTGCCGCCGTCGTACGCCATGATGTTGAGCCAGTCCACCACGCCGAACACGGCCGGCTGGACGAAGTTGGCGGTGCCACCCTCGCTGACCACGGCGGCGGTGAGCAGCTTGCCCTCGGCGTGCAGGGCGTTGCCGAGCTGGGTCATCAACGCGGTGAAGTTGGTGCTCTCCGCGCTGCTGTCCGGGTACTCCCAGTCGATGTCGACGCCGTCCAGGCCGTACGTCCGGACCGCGCTCATCACGGCGTTGACGAACGTGGTGCGGGTGCCCGAGGAGGCGGCCAGCGCCTCGAAGTTGTTGTCGTTGCCGTCGTTCCAGCCACCGATGGCCAGCGACACCTTGGTGTTGTTCTGGTGTCCCAGCGAGACGAGCTGCTGGAGCTTGCTGGTGTTCTCGATCGGCTGGAGCGAGCCGTTGGCGTTGGGCAGCGCGAACGCGTAGTTGATGTGGGTGAGCTTGGTGTACTGGATGGCGGTGACGCTGCCCGCCCAGGAGGGCATGTAGCCGACGCTCTTGAAGCCGTTCGGCAGTACGGCGGCCTGCGACGTGCCCTGGACGGCGATGGCGGCGGCGGTCCCTGCGACGAGCACCGCGGCGGACGCGGCCAGGGCTCGAAGTCTGCGCTTCATGGGGATGAGGCCCTTCACTCTTTGGGGGATGTAGGGGCCTGAATATTAAGAAGGTTTACTAATATTCGTCAATACATGACGTGATAGAAGCCCGGTGAAAAGATGCTCGACGAGCGCCGTAGGCTTGTCGGGTGACTGTGCGCGTACGCTTCGCCCCCTCTCCGACCGGCATGTTCCACGTCGGCGGCGCCCGCTCGGCGCTGCAGAACTGGATCTTCGCCAAGCAACACGACGGCGTGTTCGTGCTGCGTATCGAGGACACCGACACCAGCCGAAACCGTCCGGAATGGACCGAGGGCATCCTCGCCGCGATGGACTGGATCGGCATCGAGCGCGACACGTACGAGGGCCCGTACTACCAGTCGTCCTACGCCGACGAGCACACCGCCGCCGCCACCCGCCTCTACGCCGAGGGCCGCGCGTACTACTGCGACTGCACCCGCGAGGAGGTCGCCCTGCGCAGCACCGACAAGACCCCCGGCTACGACGGCTTCTGCCGCGACCGCGCGCTCCCGCCGGGCGAGAAGACGGCACTTCGCTTCCGTACGCCGGACGAGGGCGAGACCGTGGTGAACGACATGGTCCGCGGCAAGCCGACGTTCCGGAACGAGCTCCTCGAGGACTTCGTCATCGCCCGCAGCGACGGCAGCGCGGTGTTCCTGCTGGCCAATGTGGTCGACGACATCAGCATGCGCATCACCCACGTGATCCGCGGCGAGGAGCACCTGCCCAACACCCCCAAGCAGCAGCTGCTCTGGGAGGCGCTGGGCGCCGAGCCGCCGGTCTGGGGACACGTTCCCGTGATCGTGAACGAGAAGCGGCAGAAGCTGTCCAAGCGGCGGGACAAGGTGGCACTGGAGGCGTACCGCGACGAGGGCTATCTCGCCGCGACCATGCGCAACTACCTGATGCTGCTCGGCTGGGCGCCGTCCGGTGACCGCGAGATCGTGCCGTGGTCGGAGATCGAGGCGGAGTACCGGATCGACGAGGTCAACCACGCGCCCGCGTTCTTCGACGTCAAGAAGCTGCGGGCGTTCAACGGCGACTACATCCGCGCCCTCAGCGGGAGCGAGTTCGCCGCGGTGTGCGCGCCCTGGCTGAGCGGCACGGACACCATCGCCGCCCCGCCGTGGGATCCGGCCGCCTTCGACTCGGCCGTGTTCGCGGCGGTGGCGCCGCTGGCGCAGACCCGGATAGCGGTGCTCTCCGAGATCGTCGAGTACGTGGACTTCTTCTTCCTGGACGAGCCGGCGATCGACGAGGCTTCCTGGGCGAAGGCCATGAAAGAGGGTGCAGCGGACATTTTGGACGCGACGCTGGCCGCTTTCTCCGCACTGCCGTCGTGGACCGCCGAGCCGCTCAAGGAGGCGCTCGAGGCGGTCGGCGCCGAACGCGGGCTCAAGCTCGGCAAGACTCAGGCGCCGGTTCGCGTAGCGGTCACCGGACGCTCCGTGGGACTCCCGCTCTTCGAGTCACTCGAGGTGCTCGGCCGAGACCGTACGGTCACCCGGATCCGTGCCGCGCGAGAGCGTCTCTGAACCGTTATCCAAGGCGGGCAACGGGCACCCGGCCTGCGACGTCATAGGTGTATGACCGTCCACTGGCCGGGTGACCAGGACACCACCGGGTTGCCGGTTACGTATACGATTCGGCTGCCGATCATCGGCAGCCATCGGCCGGTCGGCGGATCCCAGATAGCTCCAAATCGTCCCTTCGTCAGATGCGGCGAGCCGAGTTTCCGGGAAGTCTGTCTACGACGGGGCACAGCACGGGGCGGCGGGGAGGCCGGGATGGTTCAAGGGACGATCACGCGAGTCGTGTCGGCGGCGTGCGCGCTCGCTGCCGCGTTCGCCTTGGTCGTCGGCCTGGCTCCAGCCACGGCTCAGGCGGCGCCGAAAGCGGCGAAACCTGACGCGGTGGCCATCACCGGGACCGGCATCCAGAAGATCACCGTGACCAGCGCCCAGCAGAGCGAGCTGTTCCAGCTCCTGCTCAGCGAGGTCAGCTGGATGTCGTCGGCGACGCCGCAGACCAACCCGCCCAAGGCGAAAAACCTCGGCCCCAAGTACGTCATCGTGGTCTCGGCCGGCGGCAAGGCCCAGCAGGCGTACGAGCTGTACCCGATGGCCGTCGGCGGCCCGCGCGCACACCGCGCCGCCAAGCAGCCCGCCGGCAAGACCACGGACGGCTGGTTCTACGGCCGGCTCACCATGTCGGAGTCCCTGCGTTACGCCGGGATCCCGCTGGAGAAGCGCAGCGACATCGGCGGCATCGGCGGCGGCTTCTCCGAGCAGTCGACGGCCGAGGAAGTCAACCCGGTCGACACGGTCAACGAGGCCTTCGGCCAATTCCGCCAGCTGTTCCTCCTCAACGGCGCGGTCCTCGTCGTGATCCTCTTCGGTCTGGCCGGCATCGCGTTCCTCATCCGCCGCCGCGTCTAGCTCGGCGACTCGGCCGCGTCCCGATCCAGCGGTTCGGCCGCCCGGCGCTAGCGGTTCGCCGGGACGGGCACCTTCAGCACGGGACAGGCGGCGTCCGGTCCCGTGCATTGCTCGTCAAGGTCAAAGGCTGCCATCACGCGTACGTCCACAGCGACGCGAGCGACCTGCGCCGCGGTCAACGGGGGACGCCCGTCGGCCCGCCTGCCCGTGCCACGCTCGCCGGTGGCCATGACCGCGACCACCCGGCCGTCCGACAGCCGCCGGGCCATCGCCTCCTGCACCTGCCAGTCCACGTCCCGGTCGTCGGAGTAGCGGACGTACTCGACGTCCCCGCCACCCATCGGCCGGGCACACGCCTCGCGGTCACTGAGCACCGGGAAGCACAGCCCGTCCGGCGCCAGGTAGGCCGCCACCTCGATCAGCCCCCGCGGCCGGCCCGACCTGGCGTCGGCCACGGCGTACTGCCGCCACCCCACACCCGCCGACGGCTCCCGCCGGACCGCGCGCAGACCGTTGTCCCGCAGAACGGGCTCGAGGGTCACCAGCACCGGGTCGACCACCGGAGCGGGCCCCGCGACCGGCGTGGCCACCTGCTTGCGCAGGTAGGGCGTCGGGATCACGGCGGTGGCCAGCGCATAGCCGAACGCGGCGACCACCACGGCCGAGACCAGCCCCGCCGTGACGACCCGGCGCACCCGGCGGCGGCGCAGCTTCTCGGCACGCCGGTAGACCGCGGCGACCCCCTCACCGACCGGCGGCTCGCCGATCAGGACCCCGGCGAGCAGCCCGCCCTTCGCCTCGCCTGCCTGCGCGGCCCACTCCCCCAGGTCATCGGTCGGCCCGTCGACCGGTCGGCGCGCCACCAGATCATCCATCCGTACGGGGTTCTGAGCCGGCGTGGCGACCCTCGGACCCGGCGTCCGGCCGTCGGCCAGCCTGAGCTGCGGGGACGCCTTCCCGGGCGCCCGGGCGATCGGCTCGGCCCTGAGCACGTCCCGCGGGGTTTCCACCGTCGTGTTCCGGGCCTCGCCCACGGGCACGTTCCGGGCTTCGACTTCGGCCTCGGCCCGGGCTTCGACTTCGGGCTCGGCCTCGGCGGTCGCCGCTTCCACGGGCCGCGCCCCACTCTCCTGATCACCTTCGGCCATCGCCGCGGGCGCAGCAGTCGTCCCGGCCGTCTCGGTCCCGGCCGTCTCAGTCCCGGCCGTCTCAGTCCCGGCCGTCTCAGTCCCGGCCGTCTCAGTCTTGCGCGCGAACTTGCCGTCCGAACCGCGTCGTGGCGACGTCCTTGGTTTCGCGGAGCGGCGCTTCCTGCCGTCCGCAAGGGACTCAGACTCCAGTTCCGCAGCCCGAAGGGATTCCGACTCCGGCTTTGGCTCTGGCCGGCTGGCGAACTCCGGCTCCGGAGGATAGGGACTCCGCGCTTGGCGGCGGCTCCGGGAGGTGCTCGGTGAGGCTTTCCGCTGCTCGGTGGCCGTCATGGCGGCTTCGACATCGCCGGCGGCCGCCGACTTCGCGCGGTCGGATTCCACGGTGAGAGCGTCGTCGGCGACGTCGGCGGTAGGCCCGGAGCGGTCGCCAGCCCCGGAGCGGTCACCAGTCCCGGAGCGGTCGCCGCCGGTCGGGTCGCCGGTCATGCGGGCACCGCCCCAGGCTGATCGATGCCGGTCAGGTCGGCGGTCATGCCGGCACCGCCTCCGGGCTGAGGAGGTCCTCGAGGGCGGCCAGGCCGGCTGCCTCGTAGGCCTCGACGCGGGCGTCGAGCAGGTCGAGGATGTCGGCGGTCTCGTCGACGGCGAAGCCGTCCCACTGCCGCAGGACGATCACCGCCCGGCACCGCGGGGACAGCTTGTGCAGGGCGTCCAGTACGAGAATCGCGCGGATCTGGTCGGTGTCCCCGCCCGCGGCGTCCGGGGTGGCGACGAAGACATGCTCGCGCCGCGGCGCCTTGCGCTGGAAGGCGGCCATCACGTCCGCGTAGACGTACGCGTCCGGCTCGTCCACCGCGCCGCGGGCGCTCTCGTTCACGTACCGGGCCAGCGCGGCCTGGGTGACCTCCTCGGCGTGCGCCCAGTCCCCGCACATCAGGAAGGCGGACCGCCGCAGATCCCGATACCGTCCGGCCACGAAGTCGTGCAGCCCCTCGTCCTCGTCGCCAGCCATCTTCCGCCTCCGGTTGACGTACCTTTTGCACCCATTTATAGGCTGCCGCATGCGAGACCGACGCAGAACCGCACTCACCGCCCCCGAACGGCGACCTCCACCAGCCGGACCAGGTCCTCCAGGTCGGCGTCGAACTCCGCCGCACCCGCCCCTTCACGACCAGCCGTCTCCCCAGCGGTGGGCGCGGGCGGCTCAGACCGGCGGGGCGCCCCCGAGGTGACGGCGGCGAGCGGGCCGGAGCAGTCAGCCGAGGTCGGGCCGGCGCGGGCGGAGAGGTCCAGCGGCGAGGAGCCGGGGAGTCCGCCGGTGATCTCGCCGGTCGCGTAGCCCAGAAGGAACGCGCAGATCATCCGCGCCAGACGCGGCTCGTCGGCGGCTCCGGCTCCGGCGTCGTGCAGCACGCCACGGAGGGCGGCGGCCAGCCAGGAGGCCGACGCGCCGGCCGCCGAGCGGTTGAGCAGCAACGGGAACGCGCCGGGATGGGTGTGAGCCAACGCCCGGACGGCACGGCCGAGGGCGCGGAGCCGCTGACGCCAGTCGAGGTGGCCGGGGTCGGCGCAGGCGGCGCCGAGTTCGAGGTGCAGGAGATCGACCAGGCCGTCGAGCAGGGCGTCCTTCCCCCCGACGTACGGGTACAGCGCCATCGACGTGAGTCCGACGCGTTCGGCGACCGCGCGCATCGACATGGCGGCCAGGCCGCGCTCGTCGACCAGAGCGAGTGCCTGGTCAAGGATCAGCCGCCTCTTGTCATCCACCCCACAACGCTTGTCGGCCGGAGGGGTGTCCGCATACCGGACGCGCCGCACCACACCGCGCGTCCACCCGACCGAGCGATCCAGCCACCAAGATCACCGCACCGAATGTGTCGGGCATGCCCGCGTGAGGCGAGGAATCGTGATCACCGTTGCGGCCGGGCGTTCCCAAGGGCGGGCGCGGTGGGGGTGGGCGCCGTCAGCACCAGCGGCCGGGTGGGCGGCCTCGACCGGCGGCCCGGCGGCGGGGACGGACCGCGCCGTGCAGGTGGGCACCGGCCCAGCCGCGCAGGCGGGTCCGGCAGCCGCCGCGGGCGGGAGTGTCCTCGTCGTCCTCG
Source organism: Actinoplanes sp. NBRC 103695 (assembly GCF_030269485.1). GTDB lineage: Bacteria > Actinomycetota > Actinomycetes > Mycobacteriales > Micromonosporaceae > Actinoplanes. The sequence continues at coordinate 235,695 of NZ_BSTL01000013.1, forward strand.
GGGGTGACTGCCGGGCTGGCGGGCTGAGTGTCGTCGGCGTCGGCAGGCTCGGGTTCGGCGAACAGCGGGCCGTCTTCGCGGTCGTTCATGTCGCCTCCTCTCCTTGCCGGTCGCCCGGTTTCATCGGCATACGCTGGGCGCACATGAAGCCTGTCGCCTGTGAATCAGGACGACACCGCGCCGAGCCACCGACGGCTGTCGACGGAACGACTCACTGCAATAACGGTCAAATGGTGCAAAAGTTCTACGTAGAACCAGTTCTTCCGGGTAACCGCCGACCATCCTTGCTCGCTCACTCCATGGTCACCAAATACAACTACTCTGCGTCACTAGGCCTCGGAAGCGGCTCGACGCATGAAGACGCATGCTGCCGTGATCGAGTACTCCCGCGCAACCCTCGAACGTCTGATTCGCCCGATACTCACCCAGCTCACCGCTATGCGCCGGGAAACGGTCGGACATCCGACGCCACCCCTCTCATCCCGGAATATGGCACGGGCAACATCACCCAAAGTGACCACGTGGTTATGAAGATCGCAGAGAGCGGATCTTCAAGCGAGGGTCTCCGCACCAGATGGCGCAAAAGACGGCATTCAGCCCTCGACCGGCTCGGCGGGGCCTGGGGCGCGGCGGGGGCACGTGTCACTCTGGGGGCGTGACGACCACACCGCCGCTCGCGGCCACCCTGCGCCGGATCGAGCGGCATGCGGGGAAGCTGGCCAGCGCCGCGGTGGCGAAGATGGACGAGACGCTGCCGTGGTTCCGGGCGTTGCCCGCCGACCAGCGGTCGTGGGTCATGCTCGTCGCGCAGGCCGGCGTGCGGTCGCTGGTGGAGTGGCTGCGGTCCGGCGGGACGATCGGCGGCGACTCGCAGGAGATCTCCGACGAGGTGTTCGCGGCGGCGCCCCGGGCGCTGGCCCGGTCGATCACCCTGACCCAGACCGTGGCGCTGATCAAGGTCACCATCGACGTGGCCGAGGCCGAGGTGAACAAGCTGGCCGCCGCGGGCGAGGAGGACGCGCTGAACTCGGCGATCCTCAAGTTCTCGCGGGAGATCGCGTTCTCGGCGGCGCGGGTCTACGCGCGGGCCGCCGAGTCCCGGGGCTCCTGGGACGCTCGGCTCCAGGCGATGCTGGTGGACGCCCTGCTGCGCGGCGACGCGCCGGACGCGGTGGCCAGCCGGGCCGCCGCGCTGGGCTGGACCGACAAGCCGCCGGTGTCGGTCGTGGTGGGCCTGTCGCCGGGCGGGGACATCACCGCGGTGATGCACGGCGTCTACCGGGCGGCGCGGCGGGCCCGGGTCGAGGTGATCTGCGGCGTGCACGGCGACCGGCTGGTCGTGGTGGTCGGCGGCGCCGACGACCCGAAGCTGACCGCGGGCCAGCTCGCGGCGTGCTTCGGGGACGGGCCGATCGTGGTCGGCCCGGCGGTGCCGTCGCTGGACCAGGCGTCCGAGTCGGCGCGGGCGGCGCTGGCCGGGTTCCGCGCGGCGCCGGCCTGGCCGGGGGCGCCGACCCCGGTGGCGGCCGACGACCTGCTGCCGGAGCGGGCGCTGGCGGGTGATCCGGATGCGCGGCGGATGCTGCGGCACGACGCGCACGGCGTGCTGGCCAAGGCGGGCGGCGGGTTGATGGAGACGCTGGACGCGTTCTTCGCCGCCGGCGGGGTGCTGGAGAGCACGGCCCGGGAGCTGTACGTCCATCCGAACACGGTCCGCTACCGGTTGAAGCGGGTCGCCGAGCTCACCGGGCTGTCGCCGCTGGACGGCCGGGAGGCGTTCGCATTGCGGATGGCGCTGAGCCTTGGAAGGCTTGACGATGCGACATGAATCACTGGCCACGTTGAGCAACCGTTAAGCTCGCAAATCACTCCTTTCCCGGCGAGTCACCCCTGCCTTTGTAGGAATCCTCCAACGCCCGTCGTAGGGTTTCGTGCGGTGCAGCAGCCGCGCAACGAACCGCGATCCGGGAGAGTCGACAACGTGCTCGCCGTACTCTCCCCTGGACAGGGCTCCCAGAAGCCCGGATTCCTCGCCCCCTGGCTCGACCTTGCCGGCGTTGAGGCTCGCCTCCGCTGGTGGTCGGCGCTGGCCGGGGTCGACCTGATCCACCTGGGCACGGCCGCTGACGCGGAGGAGATCAAGGACACCGCGCGTACGCAGCCGCTGCTCGTCGCGGCCGCGCTGCTCGCCGCCGAGCAGCTGCCGATGTACGACGTGGGCCTGGTCGCCGGGCACAGCGTCGGAGAGCTCGGTGCCGCCGCGCTCGCCGAGGTCCTCACGCCGGAGACCGCGATCACGCTGGCCGGCATCCGGGGCCGCGAGATGGCCGCCGCCTGCGCGCTGGAGCCGACCGGCATGAGCGCGGTGCTCGGCGGCGACGCCGACGCGGTGCTCGCCGCGATCGAGGAGGCCTCGCTCTATCCGGCCAATCGCAACTCCACCGGCCAGATCGTCGCCGCGGGCGCCGTGGACGCGCTGGCGAAGTTCGCCGCCGCTCCCCCGGACGGTGCCCGGGTCCGGGCGCTGCAGGTGGCGGGGGCGTTCCACACGCCGTACATGGCGCCGGCCGAGGCGGCCCTGGCCGCCGTGGCGTCGGGCGCCGGCACCGCCGACCCGGCCCGGATCCTGCTCTCCAACCTGGACGGCGCCGCGGTCGTGCACGGCCGCGAGATGCTTCAGCGCCTGATCCGCCAGGTCACCGCGCCGGTGCGCTGGGACCTGTGCATGCGGGCGCTGCGTGACCTGGGCGTCACCGCGATCATCGAGCTTCCCCCGGCCGGCACTCTGGCCGGCCTGGTCAAGCGGGAGCTCAAGGGCGACGGCGCCCCGGAGATCCTGACCCTGAACACCCCCGACGACCTGCCCGCCGCCCGGGACCTGATCGCCCGGCATGGGATGGCGCCCAGCCTGGAACCCACCCCGCAGTTCCGGGTCGTGGTGGCGGCCGGCGCCGGCCTGTTCCGCCCCGCCGAGGACCTGGTGGAGGGCCGGCCGGTGACCACCGGCCAGGTCATCGGACAGGTGGTCACCCGCCAGGGCGAGGTGGACGTCACCGCCCACGCGGCCGGCGTGCTGACCGAGTGGCTGGCGCACCACGACGACCCGGTCGCGCCAGGCCAGCCGCTGGCGCGCATCGGCGGGCCGCAGTGATGACCAGCACAGTCATGACCCGCACGGTGATGACCCACACGGTCGTGATCCGCACGGTCATGATCCGCACCGCGACGACCCGCACCGCGAACGAAGGAGCTGCCCGATGACCGCTGGTTCCCGCATCGTCGCGATGGGCCATTACCAACCCTCCCGCATCGTCACCAACGACGACCTGGCCCAGATCGTCGACACCAACGACGCGTGGATCCGCGACCGCGTCGGCATAGCCGAGCGCCGGCTCGCGGTCACCGAGACGGTCGCCGACATGGCCACCTTCGCGGCCGAGAAGGCGCTGGCCGGCTCCGGGCTGACCGCTGCCGACATCGACCTGGTCGTGGTGGCCACCTGCTCCTCGATCGACCGCTGCCCCAACGTCGCCACCCGGGTCGCTGCCCGGCTCGGGATCAACGCCCCGGCCGCCTACGACCTGAACACCGCGTGCTCCGGCTTCTCGTACGCACTGGGCAGCGCCGACCACGCGATCCGGGCCGGCGCCGCACGCAACGCGATCGTCATCGGTGCGGAGAAGCTCTCCGACGTCACCGACTGGACCGACCGCTCCACCGCGGTGCTGTTCGGCGACGCCGCTGGCGCGGCCGTGGTGACCTCGGTGCCGGACGGCGAAGAGCCGGGCGTCGGCCCGGTGCTCTGGGGCTCGGCGCCGGACAAGGGCGACGTGCTGCGGATCGAGGGCTGGCGGCCGTACATCCAGCAGGAGGGCCAGATCGTCTTCCGCTGGGCGACCACCGCACTCGCGCCGTTCGCGATCGAGACCTGCGAGCGGGCCGGCATCAAGCCCAGCGACCTGGCCGCGTTCGTGCCGCACCAGGCCAACACCCGGATCATCGACGGCATCGTGAAGCGGCTCGGGCTTGGCCCGCACGTCGTGGTCGCCAAGGATCTCGTCGAGTCGGGCAACACCTCCGCGGCCAGTGTGCCGCTGGCCCTGTCGAAGCTGGTCGAGCGCCGCGAGGTGCCGTCCGGCGCCCCGGTGCTGCTGTTCGGCTTCGGCGGCGGCCTCACCTACGCCGGACAGGTCATTCGCTGTCCGTGAGCGGATGACCTGTCCGTGAGCGATCCCCACAAATTGGAAGGAAACAACTGACGATGGCAACCCGCGCTGAGATCACCTCCGGCCTCGCCGAGATCCTCGAGGAGGTCGCCGGCGTGAACCCGGACGACGTCGCCGAGGAGAAGTCCTTCACCGACGACCTGGACGTCGACTCGCTCTCCATGGTTGAGGTCGTGGTGGCCGCCGAGGAGAAGTTCGGTGTCAAGATCCCGGACAACGAGGTGCAGAATCTGAAGACCGTCGGCGACGCCGTGTCGTTCATCGAGGCGAACCACTGACATGAGCAGGACAGACGTCGTCGTCACCGGGCTCGGCGCGACCACCCCGTTGGGCGGGGACGTCGCGTCCACCTGGGACGCCATGCTCGCCGGACGCTCCGGGGTGAGTGCCCTCACCCAGGAGTGGGCCGCGCAACTTCCGGTACGCATCGCCGCCCAGCTGGCCGTCGACCCGTCCGAAGTGATCGAACGGGTCAAGATGCGCCGGCTGGACCGGTCCGAGGCGATCGCGCTGATCGCCGCGCACCAGGCCTGGGCCGACGCCGGTCTGGCCGACTCCGGGCTGGACCCGGAGCGGCTGGCCGTCAGCTTCGGCAGCGGCATCGGCGGTGCGAAGACCCTGCTCGACCAGGACGACATCCTGGAGGCCTCCGGGCCGCGCCGGGTCAGCCCGCACACCGTGCCGATGCTGATGCCGAACGGGCCGGCCGCGTGGGTCGGCATCGAGCTGCGCGCCAAGGCCGGCGTGCACTCGATGGCCAGCGCCTGCGCCACCGGCGCCGAGGCCATGTCGCTCGGCCTGGACATCATCCGCTCCGGCCGGGCCGACGTGGTGGTGTGCGGCGGCACCGAGGCCGTCGTGCATCCGCTGCCGATCTCCGGTTTCGCCGCGATGCGCGCCATGTCGACGCGCAACGACGACCCGGAGCGTGCGTCCCGTCCGTGGGACAAGGGCCGGGACGGCTTCGTGCTCGGCGAGGGCGCCGGTTCGCTGATCCTGGAGCGGGCCGACCACGCCGCCGCGCGCGGCGCCCGGGTCTACGCCACGCTCGCCGGGGCGGGGATCACCTCCGACGGGTACGACATCGTGCAGCCGCACCCCGAGGGTGAGGGCGGCATCCGGGCGATGACCAAGGCCATCCAGGACGCCGGGCTGACCAAGGCCGACATCGTGCACATCAACGCCCACGCCACCTCGACGCCGGCCGGCGACATGACCGAGGTGCACGGGATCCGCACGGCCATCGGCGACCACCCGGTGCTCACCTCGACCAAGAGCATGTCCGGTCACCTGCTCGGCGCGGCGGGCGCGCTCGAGTCGATCGCCACCATCCTGGCCATCCGGGACAGCGTCGTACCGCCGACGATCAACCTGGACGACCCGGACGACCTGCTGACCCTCGACGTGGCCGCGCACAAGGCCCGCCCGATGGACATCCCGGCGGCGATCAACAACTCGTTCGGCTTCGGGGGCCACAACGTGGCGCTGGTCTTCACCCGGGCCTGACCCCTTGGAGTACGCCGTGACCATGACCTCCTCGGACATCGGTTCGCCCGGCGTCGACGAGCGCGACCCGGAGCTGCGGCTCCGGGGGCTCTTCGACCAGGGCACCCTGCGACTGCTCGTCCCGCGGGACGACACCGGTGTGCTGTACGCCCGAGGCATGGTCGACGGCACACCGGCGATCGCGTTCGCGTCGGACGGCACCCGGATGGGCGGCGCCCTGGGCGTCGAGGGGTGCCGGCACGTCGTGAACGCGATCGACACGGCGGTCCGGGAACGCGTACCCGTCATCGGTCTGTGGCACTCGGGCGGCGCGCGCCTCGCCGAGGGTGTGGTCGCGCTGGACGGCGTGGGCCAGATCTTCGCCGCGATGGTGCGGGCGTCCGGCCGGGTGCCGCAGATCTCGGTCGTGCTCGGCCCGGCGGCCGGTGGCGCGGCGTACGGTCCGGCGCTGACCGACATCGTGATCATGAGCAAGGGCGGCCGGATCTTCGTGACCGGCCCCGAGGTGGTGCGCAGCGTCACCGGCGAGCAGGTGGACATGGAGCGGCTGGGCGGCCCCGAGCCGCACGGCCGCCGGTCCGGGGTCGTGCACATCACCACCAAGGACGACGAGACCGCGATGCGCGAGGCGCGCCGGCTGACCGCACTGCTCGGCAGCCAGGGCCGGCTCGTCCCGGCCGACGTGATCGACGAGGACGGGCACGAGCTCGACGCGACGATCCCGCCCGAGGCCAACCGGGCGTACGACGTGAAGCCGGTGGTCAAGGCGCTGCTCGACGAGCCCGGCGTGGAGCTGCACGCCAAGTGGGCGCCGAACGTGGTGACCACGCTGGGCCGGTTCGCCGGGCGGACGGTCGGCGTCATCGCCAACAACCCGCTGCGGCTGGGCGGCTGCCTGGACGCCACCAGCGCGGAGAAGGCGGCCCGGTTCGTGCGGATGTGCGACGCGCTCGGCGTGCCGTTGATCGTGCTGGTGGACGTGCCCGGCTACCTGCCCGGCCTCGGCCAGGAATGGGACGGGGTGGTGCGCCGCGGCGCCAAGCTGCTGCACGCCTTCGCCGAGGCGGTGGTCCCGCGGGTCACCCTCGTCACCCGGAAGGCGTACGGCGGGGCGTACATCGCGATGAACTCCCGCGCGCTCGGCGCGACCGCCGTCTTCGCCTGGCCGACCGCGGAGATCGCGGTGATGGGCGCGAGCGCCGCGGTGAACATCCTGCACCGCCGGAAGCTGGCGGCGGCCTTGCCGGAGCAGCGTGAGGCGCTGCGCGAGGAGCTGATCGCCGAGCAGGTGCGGGAGGCCGGTGGGGTCGGCCGGGCGCTGGAGATCGGCGTGGTGGACGACGTGATCAAGCCGGAGGACACCCGGCGCCGTCTCGCGGAAGCCCTCGCCCAGGCGCCGGCCGCCCGCGGCGCGCACGGCAACATCCCGCTCTAGCAGGCACCTTTCAGCAGGCGCTGCGCGGCAGGCCCTTGACCTCGATCGGGGATCGGCCGGGCGCCTTCGCCTTGCCGGTAAGGACGTCGGCCAGGGCGCTCATCGAGAGCGGGCTGGACGAGTAGGTGGCGATCAGCGTCGGTGAGTCGCTCTCGGCGAGCAGGGCGGGCTGGTCCATCATCACGGTGATGTCCGCCTTGACCAGGTCACTGGGCTTGTCGCCGTAGCCCACCAGGTGCACGGTCGTGCCCTTCCCGCTCCTACCCAGCGCTTTCGTGAGGTTGGCCTTGGCGACGTCGCGGCCCTTGGCGGCCGTCACGGTCACCGGGCCGGTCACGAGAGCGCCGTCGCACTTGCCGCGCAGGATGGTGATAGAGGCTGCGGCGGCTGCCCGGACGTCGGCAGCCGCGTCCGGTTTCGGAGCCTTTGCTCCGGTCGTACCCTGAAGAGCTTTAATGCGGTCTGCGGCCTCGACCAGCCGGGCGCGGGGCAGGCGGCCGTCCTTGAGGGCCGCCAGGAGACCGTCGCGCGCCGCGGTCAGGTCCGGCGGCATGAGCAGCAGGTCGTTGCCGGCCAGGACGGCCTGCACGGCGGCCTCCCCCGGCGGGAGCTTCATCGCGGGCGCCATGTTCATCGCGTCGGTGACCGTCACGCCCTGGAAGCCGAGCTCGTCCCGCAGCACGGTCGTCATGACCTTCGACGAGAAGGTGGCCGGCCGGCCCGGATCGAACGCCTTCACGTCCAGGTGGCCGGACATCACCAGCCCGGCGCCGGCCTCGATCCCGGCGGCGAACGGCGGGCGGTCCTGCCGTTCCCACTGCTCCCGGGTCTGTGCCACCACCGGCAGCTCGTCATGGCTGTCGCCGGTGGTGTGACCGTGACCCGGGAAGTGCTTCAGGGCCGGCGCGACCCCGGCGGCACGCAGGCCCCGGACGGCGGCGGCGACCTGAGCGGCGTTCTTGGCCGGATCGTCGCCGAACGCGCGGGAGCCCAGCACCGCGCTGCCACCCGGCCCGAGCGTGTCGGCCACCGGGGCGAAGTTGACGTTGATGCCCATGGCGGCCAGCTCGTCGCCGGCCGCCTTCCAGGCGCGCTCGGTGAGGTCGGGACGGGCGGCCGCGCCGAAGGCCATCGCGGACGGCAGCAGGGTGACGCCGTCCCGGACCCGGGTGACCACGCCGTACTCCTGGTCGGTGCCGATCAGCAGCGGGGTGTCACTGGCCTTGCGCAGGCCGTCGGTGAGGGCGCGGACCTGCTCCGGGTTCTCCACGTTGGTGGTCGGGTTCGTCTTGCCGGTGGGGTCCTCGGCGGCGAAACCGACCAGGATCAGCCCGCCGAGGTGGAACTTGCGGACCATCTCGGCCGGGGTGTCCACGCCGGCCAGCTTCTGGTTGGCCTTGGCACTCGCCTCGTCCACCCGGGTGGCGTCGCTGCCGTAGGCGTACGGCATGAGCACCTGCCCGACGAGTACCTCGTCCTTGTTGTTCGGCTTTTCTGTGGGCACCGAGGAGCAGGCTGTCAACAGCGCGAGCGCGACCAGACCGACGAGATGACGACGCATTGACGCATTGGATCAGCCCACCCGGGTCAGCAACGTCACCGGGGCACCGTCGCCCGCGTACCGGTACGGCTCGAGCTCGGCGTCCCACGCCGTACCCAACGCCTTCTCCAGCGCGTGCGAGAGTGCCTCCGGCGCGCGGGCCGACGCCATCAGCGAGCGCAGCCGGTCCTCGCCGATCTGGATGTCGCCGGACGCGCCCATGGTGCCGCGGAAGAGCCCACGACCGGGCACGTGCATGAAGCGCTCACCGTCGACGCCCTCACTGGGCTCCTCGGTGACCTCGAAACGGATCATGGGCCACTGCCTGAGGGCAGCAGCCAGCTCCGCGCCAGTACCCGGCCTGCCTGTCCAGGCACACTGCGCCCGGCGCATGGCGGGATCAACCGGCTGCGCCGTCCAAGGCAGGGTGACCGGCGCGGTGAGGACGCGCGCGATCGCCCACTCGACGTGCTGGCACACGGCGAGTGGGGTCGAGTGGACGTATACGACGCCACACGTTTGCACGGTGACCTCCCGGAGACCGAGGTGCGTCTTCCCCTACGACCTCGACCGCGGTTGATCGTGTCCCATGATGCCGGTTGCCACGGATGGTGCGCCAGAGAAACCGCAATATCGACTATGGGACCGGCCACAGGGGCACATCGGGTCTAACGCCCGGACCTGCTCCGACGGCACGGCATCTCGGCCCTCGTGTAGGATTGCACCGGACTTTTTCTGCTCGAGCTTTCCCTTAGGAGTACCGCCGTGGCGAGCAACACCTCAAAGACCGCCCGCGCATCAGTCCGCGCTGGTCAGGGTTCTGGCGGAGCGCTCAGCGTTCTTGGCGAGTACAAGTACCTGATCCCGCTGGCCGAGGGTCGTTTCGCCTATGTGCGCAACCTGACCAACGGCCGCACGAACCACCTCAAGACCGACTCCGACGCCTTCGTCGAGGAGATCCGCGGCCTCGCCGCCGCCGGTCACGGTGCGAAGGTTCGCACCGAGCTCGACGCGCTCAAGGCCGCCAACCCCGAGCACGGCTGGGGCGACACCGAGAAGCGCCTGATCGACGCCGGCGTCTTCGAGAGCTGATCGCGGCCCGCTCCAGCACGACGCCCATCCTCCCCTTGCGGGACGGATGGGCGTTTTTGCATTTCCTGAAGATCAACCCATTTTTGGGGTACGGGCGGCAGCCGCCTGTGGACAGCCGCCCGTGATCGTCGTGGCGTCGCGCTACATTTCGACCCACCCAGTGCCGGGGTGGGGGTGGCGGCGGAGGTCGCGCGCGAAGCCAAGATCAACTCACGCCAGCAGGTCGACCCAGCCCGTGTCCAGGTCGTAGACGGCGCCCGCCACGGCCACCCGGCCGGCGGCGATCGCCTCGGGGACGCCGGTGATCTCCCGCATCCGGGTGACCGTGCGGGCCACGTGGGCACGCATCGCCTTGTCCGGAGCGTCCGGCGAGTCAGCGCCGACCGACAGGACCGCGGGCGTGATCTCGTCGACCAGGTAACCGACGTCGCCGTCCGGGCGCTCGCCGGCGCGCACGGCCTCGACCGTGGCGGTGACCGCGCCGCAACGCACGTGACCCAGCACGATGATCAGCGGGACGCCGAGGGCGCCGACCGCGAACCCGACCGAACCGGCCACCGCCCGGTCCACGACGTGGCCGCCGGAGCGCACCACGCATATCGAGCCGAAGGTCTGGTCGAAGATCGCCTCCAGCGGCACGCGGGAGTCGATGCAGCCGAGCACCACGGCGTTCGGCTGCTGACCACCGGAGGAGGAGGCCGCGGCGGAGACGTCGTGCCCATGCTCGGGGCGGCCGCTGACGAAGCGTCGATTACCGGCGACCAGGGCGGCCAGCGCGTCTGCCGGACTGGTCGTTCTCGGGGGCGAGGGTGCCGTCATACAGGCATTCTCGCCGAGCGGAACCGTCTGAACACCCCGTGCGACGCACGTCACGTCGGACCGTGAATGACCTTTGCAATTTGCACGGGCAGGCGTGATGCTTATTACCCGTGGGTACAAGCGGGGCGTGAGACTCGCGGAGGTGCCCATGCCCGAGCGCTCGGAAGTGACCCTTCCGGACGGCGTACGGCTGTTCGTCGAGACGTCCGGTCCGGCCGAGGCGCCGGTCACCGTCATCTTGCTGCACGGCTGGTGTCTCGACCGCCGCATCTGGCACCACCAGGTTCAGGCGCTCGGTGACGTCCGGGTCGTCGCGTACGACGCGCGTGGGCACGGCCGCTCCTCCGCCACGCTTCTCGAGTCGGCCACGCTGCCCCAGCTCGGCGCCGACCTGGCCGAGGTGATCCGGGTGGCGGCGCCGGAGGGCCCGATCGTGCTGGTCGGCCACTCCCTGGGCGGCATGACGATCATGGAGTACGCCGCCGAGCACCCCGAGGACTTCACCGACCGGGTCGCCGGGCTGGCACTGATCTCCACCACCGCCGAGGGACACACGCACACCCGCTACGGGCTGCCCGGCCAGCTGTCCACGCTGCTGCGCTACGGCGAGACGATCGGGGCGGGCGTGCTGGCCCGCTGCGGCGCGTGGCGCCCGCACCAGGCGATGCTCCCGGTGCTGCGGCCCAGCGTGCGGTGGCTGCTCTTCGGCGAGGAGTGTGACGACGCCGCGCTGACCGTGACCATGCGGGCGGTGGGACGCGCCACGCTGCGGTCGATCGGGGGCTTCCGGCCGACCATCGGGGCCCAGCAGAGGCTGGAGACGCTGGCCGCCTGGAACGGCGTACCCTCCGCTGTCCTGGTGGGTGACCGTGACCGGCTCACTCCCCCGGCGTGTGCGGAGTCGATCGCGGCTCACCTGCCGGGGGCCGAGCTGAGTGTGCTGCCGGACGCCGGGCACATGCTGATGCTGGAGCGGCCCGAGGCGGTCACTGCCACGCTCCGGGATGTGATCTGCCGCGCTACGGGCACCATGCCGATCGAGCGCGGGCGCGCCGGTCGCAGGTCACCCGCGCCGACGGATCTCGACGCTGCGGCCTAGCCGTCGTGGCCTGTGGATAAGGGCCGGAATCGTCGGTGGCGCGCGGTACATTTCGACCCCACCCAGTGCCGGGGTGGGGGGCGGGCGGCGGGGCGGGCCGCGCGAAACGCGGAGCGCCGTAATCGACGTGGGGTGCTGCTCAGGAGTAGGTTCGACTGTCCCCTTTTCGCGGTTGCGACCGTGGCGGGGGCGGACTACGAGGGAGCGGAACAGACTTGAGCGACGCCACCGTCCTGCAGCAGGAGATCGCCGTCGAGCAGGAGCACGTCGACCGGGTCTACACCCGGCTGGCCCAGCTTCGCACCGAGGCGTCCCGGGCCGAGAGGGAGGGCTACCGGATGGCCGGTGTCGGCACGTACGGGGCACTGGTCGAGCGGGACGCCATGGTGTTCCACGCGGCGAGGCGCCGGCACGCGCTGGACACCGAGTACGAGGGCCTGGTCTTCGGCCGCCTGGACCTGAACACCAGCGCCGTGCACTACGTCGGCCGGATGGGCATCCGGGACGAGGACTCGCAGCCGATGGTGGTGGACTGGCGTGCGCCGGCCGCGGCCGCGTTCTACCAGGCCACCCCGGCCGACCCGATGGGCGTGGTCCGGCGCCGGATGATCCAGTCCAGCCGGGAGAAGGTCATCGGCATCGAGGACGACCTGCTCGACCCGGACGCCGCGCCGGACGGGATGCGGGTGGTCGGTGACGGCGCCCTGCTGGCCAGCCTGTCCAAGGCGACCGGCGCGGGGATGCGCGACATCGTCGCGACCATCCAGCGCGAACAGGACGAGGCCATCCGCTCTCCCGCGGGCGGCGTGACGATCGTCACCGGCGGGCCGGGCACCGGCAAGACCGCGGTGGCACTGCACCGGGCGGCGTACCTGCTCTACTCGGACCGCAACCGGTTCGCCGGCGGCGGCATCCTGGTGGTCGGGCCGTCGGGCGTGTTCGTCAACTACATCGCCACGGTGCTGCCGTCGCTGGGCGAGGAGACGGCGTCGCTGCGGTCGCTGGGTTCCCTGGTGGTGGGGTACGCCGCGGAGCGCACCGACCCGACCGACGTGGCCGCGATCAAGGGGTCGCTGCGGATCCGCCGGGTGCTGGAGCGGGCCTCGCACGACGCGGTGCCGGGCGCGCCGGAGGAGCTGAAGCTGCTCTACCGCGGCTCGCTGCTCCGCCTGAACCGCGCCGACCTGGAGCGGATCCGCCGCAAGGCGCTTCCCCGGGGCGCGCGGCGTAACGAGGCGCGCGGGTCGGGCTTCGACGGCGTCTTCGACGCCCTGTGGTCGCAGGCGCGGCAGCAGCGGGTGACGAACCTGCCGGAGAAGCGGGAGTTCGAGGCCGACCTGGCCGACCGCCGCGACTTCCGGGACTTCCTGCGGGCGTGGTGGCCCCGGCTCACCCCGGGCCGGGTGCTCGGCTGGCTGCGGGAGCCGGCACGGCTGCGGTCGTACGCGACGGGGATCTTGAGCCGGGTGGAGATCGCGGCCCTGGAGGGGAGCTTCGGCCCGGAGCCGACCATCGCCGACGTGGCGCTGCTGGACGAGCTGGACGAGCTGATGGGCCGGCCCCGGCAGGCGCCGAAGAAGTCGGCCAACCCGTTCCACGTGCGCGACGGGATCCAGGAGGTCACCACGCAGGCGGACCGGCAGGCCGCGGCGCGGGCGCAGGCGGTGCAGCGCGAGGACGACTACCGCGACTACGCGCACGTGGTGGTCGACGAGGCGCAGGACGTGTCGCCGATGCAGTGGCGGATGATCGGCCGCCGCGGTCAGTACGCGTCCTGGACGGTCGTGGGTGACCCGGCGCAGACCGCGTGGTCCGGTGACGCCGAGGAGCTCGAGCGGGCGCGTGAGCGGGCTCTGGGCTCGCGCAAGCGCAACACGTACGCGCTGACCACGAACTACCGGAACTCGTCGGAGATCTTCGCGGTGGCCGCCTCGGTGATCCGGACGATCATGCCGGACCTGCCGCTGCCGACCGCGGTCCGCAGCACCGGCGTGGAGCCCGTCGACCTGGTGGTGGATCCGGCGTCGCTGCCGGACGCGGTGCGGGAGCTGACCGAGAAGCAGATCGCCGACGTGGACGGCACGATCGGCGTGATCACCCCGGTGCCGCGCCGCGACGAGGTGGCGTCCTGGCTGACCGGTCTGCCGGAGCGCGTGCAGGTGGTGACGGCTCTGGAGGCCAAGGGCATGGAGTACGACGCGGTGGTGCTGGTCGGCCCGGGAGAGATCGCGGTCGACCCGTCCGGCGTACGGACGCTGTATGTCGCGCTCTCCCGGGCCACTCAGCGCCTCACCACCGTGGGCACCGATCCGGACTGGCTACCGTCACGGGATGCGAACTGAGGTGACGTTGTACGGCGTCTCGGGGGTCGGCGGCGTGGTGAACCGCGCGTTGGGCAGATAGAGGCGGCCGGCGTACTCGGCGATCGTGGTGGGCACGTCGAAGCCGTCCGAGGTGGTGGTCGAGACCACCCGGCCGCGGGTGGCGGCGCTGTCGAGCTTGATCTCGGTGATCTTGTTGTCGCGGTTCTGCACGACGTAGAGCGAGCGGCCGCGCAGCCACAGCCCGTCGCCGTTGGTCACCAGAACGCCGCCGGTGTCGATCGTCCGGGTGACGCCGGTCCAGCTGGTGCGGAAGAGCAGGCCGGTGTTGGACTGCACGATGATCAGGCCACGGCCGTCCGGCGTGGGCGCGATCCCGTTGGCGTTGTTGCCGGTCTGGTAGGCGATGTCGCCGGTCAGCGGGATCGCCTTGGACGCGGCGGGCAGGGCGCCGTGCTTGCCGAACTTGATCCGGTGCAGGTTCGGGTTCGCCGAGTCGGTGTACCAGGCGGACCCACCGGCGAACGTGACGTCGTTGATGAACGCCGTACCGGTCTGAAGGGTGTAGGACTTGAGCACCCGGCCGGTGCGGACGTCGACGACGCGGGCGTTGCCGCCGTTGCCGCCGGCCACGAAGAGCCGGCCGTCGCGGTCGAGTTTCAGGCCCAGCGAGGCGGTGCCCGGGCCCTCGGAGATGACCTGGCCACGCCCCGACCTGAGGTCGACGCGGTAGATGTCGCCGTCGACCCGGGAGCCGAAGTACGCGTACGGCGCCTTACCGATCGCGATGCCCTCGGGCTGGAAGCCGTCGGGCAGGTCGAAGGTGGTCTTGACATGTCCGTGCGAGGACGCCGAGGCGGGTGCCGCACCGGCGGTGACTGCCAGGGCGGCCACGGCCGCGATCGCGAGAGTTCGCTTGAACACTGATGACGTTCCTTCCCTGCGGGAGCGGTGGTCATCAAGCCATACCCCGGTAATGGCAATCACGTTCAAATTGCACATATAGCAATGTGAACATATATTGGCGAAGGGTTGCGGTCGCGTCGGAAGGTCTTTGTCATGGGAGCGGGTCACGACCACGGGAGCGCGGCCCGGCACAGCGGTGGCCGGCATCGCACCCGGCTGTGGTGGGCGGGCGGGCTGCTGGCGGCGTTCATGCTGCTGGAGGGGGCTGCCGCCTGGGCCACCGGCTCGCTGGCGCTGCTGTCCGACGCCGGCCACATGTTCACCGACGTGCTGGGCATCGCGATGGCCCTGGCCGCGATCACCGCCGCCTCAAAAAACACAGACTCTCAGCGTACGTTCGGGCTCTACCGCCTCGAGGTGCTCGCCGCGCTGGCCAACGCGCTGCTGCTCACCGGCGTGGCGATCTTCGTGCTGATCGAGGCGGCCCGCCGGTTCGCCGACCCGCCCGACGTGCCGGCCGGCTGGATGCTGGTGGTGGCCACCGGCGGCCTGGTCGCCAACATCGTCGCGTTCCTGCTGCTCCGGGACGGCGCCAAGGAGAGCATCAACGTCCGCGGGGCCTACCTGGAGGTCGTCGGTGACCTGCTCGGCTCGGCCGGGGTCATCATCGCGGCGGTGATCATCGCGCTGACCGGGTGGTCGTACGCGGACCCGATCGTCGCCGTCCTGGTGGCGCTGATGATCCTCCCCCGCACGCTGGCACTGGCCCGGTCGGCCGTACGCATCCTGGTGCAGGCCGCGCCGAAACACCTGGACGTCGCCGTCGTGCGGACCCGCCTGGCCGCTGTGCCCGGCGTGTGCGACGTGCACGACCTGCACGTCTGGACGCTGACCTCGGGCATGGACGTCGCCTCCGCCCACCTGAGCCTGGAGCCCGCCGCCGAGCTCGGCACGGTGCTGGCCAGCGCGCGGGAGGCGCTGCACGAGGAGTTCTCGATCGACCACGCCACCCTGCAGGTGGAACCGGTCGGCGCGGGAGGCCGGTGCACACCCGCCGAATGGTGATGGGTGTGGCGATCATCACATCGGCACGGCATTATGGCTTCATGACCATGGTCACGCACCAGCCCCGCGTCGCATGGGACGCGGCTCGCGCCTTCGTCATCATGGCGGAGACGCCGTACACGGCAACGCCCTACCCGGTGATGCCCCACGCGGTGATGCTTCACTACGTGGACTTCGCCGATCAGGTGTACCGGCGGCTCGGTCCCGTCGTTTACGAGGCGCTGGAGAACACCCGCGGTCGGCTGCTGGAGAACCTCGAGCGGACCGGGGGCGACCGGACCGCCGCCGACATCGAGCGCGGCGCTTGGCGCGTACGCATGGAAGAGCTCCTGCGATCCCGCCCCGATCTCACCGACGTGGTTCTGGAACTGACCTCCATGGTGCTGCGCTACTGACGTTTGCCCGCGGGCCGACGCCGCCATCCGTGACACTTGGGGGCGATGAGCGAGCGCATCCTGATCACCAACGACGACGGCATCGAGGCACCGGGCATCCGATGGCTGGCCAAGGCCGTGCAGCGGGCCGGGCACGACGTGGTGGTGGCCGCGCCGCTCACCGAGGCGAGCGGCAGCAGCGCGTCGATGACCGCGATCGAACAGGACGGCAAGATCGTCGTCGAGCCGCGCGAGCTGGCCGGTGCCCGCAACGTGCCCGCCTACGGCGTCGCCGCGTCGCCCGCGTTCATCGTGCTGCTCGCGCTGCGTGAGGCCTTCGGCGAGGCCCCCGCGGTGGTGCTCTCCGGGATCAATCGCGGCGCCAACGCGGGTGCGGCGGTGATTCACTCCGGTACGGTCGGCGCCACGCTGACCGCGGCACACGCCGGGCTGCGCGGGCTGGCCGTCTCGCTGGACGTGCTCACGGGAGTCCAGGCGTCGGTTGCCACCGGCGGCGCCGCGCTCGACCAGCTGGACGAGGCCGACGACGAGAAGCGGCACTGGGGCAGCGCGGCCGGCCTGGCGGTGCAGCTGCTGCCGGTGCTGTCCCACACGCCCGCCGGGACGATCCTCAACCTGAACGTGCCGGACCTGCACGTGGACGGGATCCGCGGGCTGCGCCGGGCCACGCTCGCCCGGTTCGGCCAGGTGCAGGTGAGCATCGCGGAGCGGTCCGAGGGATTCGTACGCACCGCCGTGCAGGCCGCCCAGGAACACCTGGAACCCGGCACCGACCTGGCCACGCTCGCCGAGGGCTACGCGTCCGTGACGCCGCTGCGCTCCCCCGCCGAGGCCAAGGACGTCCGCCTCAACCTGGAGTCGATCAGGGTGCAGACGCCCGCGTTCTGAGGAACGCGGCGATCTGGGCCACGGCGAGGCCCGCCGCGTCGAAGATCGCCAGCTTGCGCGGGAAGTTGTGGTTCAGACCCTGATAGCGGACCGCGACCGCGTCGGCCAGCCGGTCCGCGTACCGCTCCCCCTCGGTGACCAGCACGTCCAGCTCGGCCAGGATGACCAGGGCGGGCGGCATCCCGGTCACGTCCATCCGCATCGGATCGGCCTGCTCGGGCAGCCCGTCCGGGGCGAACGCCGACCAGAAGAACGCCATCTCGTCCCGGTGCAGACCGAACTCGTCCAGGTCCGGATAGGTCATCGCGGGATCCAGCGCCGGGCAGATCAGCACCTGCGCGGCGATCGGACGGCCGGCGTGCCGGGCCGCGACCACCGCGAGCAGGCCACCGGCCGAGTCACCGCCCACCGCGACCGGCCCCGGCGGCAGCCACGTCAGCGCGCGTTCCACATCGTCCACCGCCGCCGGGTACGGATGCTCCGGCGCCCGCCGGTAGTCCACGGCCAGCACCGACCAGCCGGAGTCGTGCACGATCCGCCGGCACAGCCCGTCGTGCGTCTCCAGGTCGCCCAGCACCCAGCCGCCGCCGTGCGCGTAGACCAGCACCGGCGCGTCGTCGGCGTCCCGGTAGAACCGGGCAGGCACCCCACCCGCGTCCACATCGGTGACGCTGCGGACCGGCGGCCCCTCGCCCACCTCGACCGCCGTGGCAGCGACCATGCCACGGCGCGCCTCGTCGATGGTGTCCCTCGTCAGAGGTACCCGATTCTGCGCACGGATGGCCGAACGGGCCTGTGGATGGAGGCGTTTCCCGGTCACAGGGAGAAGAATAACGAGTCATGAACGACCTGTTACCGGCCCTTCCGGAGGACTGGGAGCGCTGCCTCTGCGTAGCCGCCCACCCCGACGACATCGAGTACGGCGCGGCATCGGCCGTCGCGCGCTGGACCACCCAGGGCAAAACCGTCACCTACCTGCTCGCCACCAGCGGTGAGGCGGGCATCGACTCGATGCACCCCGACCAGGCCGGCCCGCTGCGCCGCGAGGAGGAGCGGGCCGGTGCCCGCGAGGTGGGGGTCGAGGTGGTCGACTTCCTCAAACATCAGGACGGGATCATCGCGTACGGGCCGGAACTGCGCCGCGACATCACCCGCGCCATCCGCCGGCACCGACCCGACGTCATCGTCTCCGGCTCCTTCGACCTGCGAATGATCGGCGGCATGATCAACCAGGCCGACCACCGGGTGGTGGGGCTCGCCGCGCTGGACGCCGCCCGAGACGCCGGGAACCGGTGGATCTTCCCCGAACTCGACCTCCCCACCTGGGACGGAGTGCGGTTCGTCGCCTACGGCGGGTCGGCCGCACCCACCCACGGCGTGGACATCACCGGTGAGCCGCTCGAGCGGGGAATCGCCTCGCTGAACGCGCACGCCGAATACACCAAGGGGCTCGGCGCCGGCGGACCCGAACCGCGGGCGATGCTGACCTGGATGGCCCGGCAGTCCGGTCCCCGCATGGGAGTCGCCGAGGCGTCGCTCTTCGAAGTCATGCCGCTCGGCTTCGACGGGCCGCCGCCCTGGGCCCTCGGTTCCTAGACGATCGGCGTTCCTTCGGGCGTGCTCAGCAGACCCCAGAGGTCCAAGGCCACGTCCTTCGCCGCCGGGCGCAGGTGCGGGGTCTTCGCCATGCAGGCGCGGACCAGGTCCCGGAGGCGGGACGGCAAGCCCGGGACGGCCAGAACCGGGGTGGGCGCGAGGTGGGCGGTCCGGCCGGCGGCTCGGACGGTGGCGGCGATCGCGGGCGGGTACGGCGATCGCCCGGTCACCATCTCGTAAAGCAGCACGCCCAGCGAGTAGACGTCGTCCGCGAACATGCTCCTCGGATGGCTCCAGGCGGGCGTGGTCGCTCGCCGGGCGGCCGTCGCCAGGCCGAAGTCGATGAGCTTCGGGCCGGTCGGGGTGAGCATGACGTTGCGGGCGGACAGGTCACGGTGAACCACGCCGCGGCAGTGGGCGACGGTCAGGACATCCGCGGTGGTCGCCGCGATCCGGGCCGCCTCCCGCCAGGGCAGCGGGCCACGGGACAGACGCCTCCCCAACGGCACCCCGCGCAGCAGCTCCAGCACCAGGTAAGGGGCCACCGTGCCGTCCGGGAGCGGCGCCTCGCCGTACTCGAACACCCGGGGCACACCCGGATGCCGCAGCCGATCGGTGATCATCGCCTCACGCCCGGCGTCGGCGCCCGCCGCCAGCACCTTGATCGCGCGCGTGCGGCCCTCCGCGGCGTCCACCGCCGCGTAGACCGTGGAGACGCCACCCTGCCCGATGGCGCGGATCAGCACATAACGCCGGCTGATTGCCGTACCCAACAGAAGTCGCGCCACGAGAGCGCACTATTCCGCAACTCCTGTGGCGCGACCAAAGTGTGAAAGGAAACCTTAAAGCTCCGGTCAGGTGCCGGACACCGCCGGCTGACTGGTCCCCTCGCCGTGCGGGTCCGGATTGCCGAAAAGACCCAGCAACCCCGTCACCCACAACTGCCGATGAGCGAACCGGCTCGGCCGCGTCACCACGACCTTGACCCCCGAAATGCCGGCCACCTGATGTGCGCTGACCAGCGCACTGATCCCCACCGAGTCGATGAAGGTCACATCTCGCATGTTGAGTTCGATGCGTGATGGCGTCCCCTCCGCCATCGCGGCCGCCACCGCATCCTTGATCAGATACGCGTTCTCCACGTCGATCTCCCCCGCGGGTGCCACCTCGACCGCCCGGTCGGTGGCCGTCCGTGTTATCGACAGCGTCACGCCTTCAACCTCCACCCACCCGGGATGCCCCGGGCGTCTGCTCCAAAGCCGGGGTCGCTAACCCCCGAAGAGTCCGGTGAAACTGGCCTCGCCAGGCTATGCACCGAACCTGTTAACCACCTGAGTGCCGTTCTGCAAACGCGTCTCACACTACTCAGCCGGGTCCACCATTTTCCGCCCGGTGACGCTCCACACACGACGCGACTCCGGACCGTACCGAAGTCATGCACAGTACGCACCTCCTGTGGACAACAACCTCAATTTTCCCGCCACCCTGCTACGTTCCCGACCCACCCAGTGCCGGGGTGGGGGGCGGCGGGGGCCGCGCGCGAGGGTCAAGATCAACTTCGGCGGGACGCGGGCCGCGAGCCGGAACTCAGACCGCCCAGCGTGGTCTCACGGCACCATTCGCGAGCTCAAGCCGCCCGGCGCGAGCTCAAGCCGCCCGGCGCGAGCTCAGGGCGTCCGGCGCGAGCTCAGGGCGTCCGGCGCGAGCTCAGCGCGTCCGGCGCGAGCTCAGCGCGTCCGGCGCGAGCTCAGCGCGTCCGGCGCGAGCTCAGCGCGTCCGGCGCGAGCTCAGCGCGTCCGGCGCGAGCTCAGCGCGTCCGGCGCGAGCTCAGCGCGTCCGCC
>NZ_BSTL01000013.1:256521-319939 GCF_030269485.1 Actinoplanes sp. NBRC 103695
GCGCGAGCTCAAGCCGCCCGACGCGGACCCAAACCGCCCAACGTGGCTCAAGCCGTCCGATATGGGCAGGGTGGTTGCGGCGGCGTGGCATGTTTGCGCGGGTGTGCGCGGCGTGGCGATGCGGGGAACCGGCCGCGTCGGGATCCCACGAGCGTGCGGAGTGGCGACACTGGGAAACCGGCAGCACCGGAATCCGGCGGGTATGCGGGTGACAGCGCTGACAACCGGCAGCGCTGACAACCGGCAGCGCTGACAACCGGCAGCGCTGACAACCGGCAGCGCTGACAACCGGCGGGTGTTTGCTCCGCGCTCGGGATGGGCACGGTGAAGCGAATCCGGCAGAGCGGAAGGCGGGACTGGCGATGCTCTCGAGGAAGAACAAGGCTGAGCGGACGGCCGCTCAGGCGTGGGAATACCTGTCGTCCGCGGTGGCCACGGCCGGCGACGCGGGCGTGCATGCGGTTGACGTGACCAGCGCGCGGGCCTCCAAGCTGGCGGATCGTGCGTCGCGGAAGTCGTCGAAGCTGGCCGGCAAGGCCGCCAAGAAGTCGTCGAAGTTCGCGGGCCGCGCGTCCAAGAAGTCGTCGAGTTTGGTGGACCAGGCTTCGAAGGTTGCCGACAAGGCCTCCAAGCAGTCTTCTAAGGTCGCTGACCAGGCCGCCAAGCGGTCGGCCGCGATCGCGGGTGTGGCGGCGGGGCTCGCGGCCTCGGCGCAGCATTCGGGGGTCAAGCTGGCCGAGCAGGCCGGTGACCGGGTGTCCGCAGCCGGTAACGAGGCGTGGTCGCGGGCGGCTCTGGCTGCCGACGCGCTGGCCGGGCGGCGGCGGCCTCTGCCGTGGGCGCTGCTGGTCGGGGTCGGACTGGTCGGGGTTGCCGTGGGCTGGGCGGCGGCCAACGCTGCCCGGGCGGCGGCCGAGCGGCAGGCTCAGGAGGAAGAGCTCGAGCTGGCCGAGTCGGCGGTCGTCGTCACCCCGGAGAAGCGCGGCTGATTCTCTCGCGGCCGGGCGGCGCACCTTGTCGCCCGGCCGCCATAAGCTGTGCCGATGACCGACGCCGTGTTCTTCGCCGACGCCGCTGAACTGCGTAAATGGTTCGAAAAGCACCACGACTCGGCGCCGGAGCTGTTCGTCGGGTACTACAAGAAGCACACCGGCAGGACGGGCGTCTCGCACACCGAGGCGATCGAGCAGGCGTTGTGTTTCGGCTGGATCGACAGCATCGGCCGGCGCATCGACGACGAGCGCCATCAGGTGCGGTTCACGCCGCGCCGGAAGGGCAGCGTATGGAGCGCGGTGAACATCGCGACCGTGGCGCGGCTGGCCGAACAGGGTCTGATGCGCCCGGCGGGGCAGAAAGTCTTCGACGAGCGCAAACCCGATCGGGTGGCGATCTACTCGTACGAGCAGCCGGCGGACGCCGAACTCGCGCCGGAACAACTGGCCCAGCTCCAGGCCGACGCGGGCGCCTGGGAGTGGTTCTCGGCACAATCTTCGGGTTACCGTCGTTCCGCAGTCCACTGGGTGGTCAGCGCAAAACGGGAAGATACCAGGTCACGACGCCTGTCCCAGCTGATCGCCGACTCGGCGGCGGGGCGCCGCGTGCCACCGCTGGTCCGCCGATGACCGCCCCGGCTCGGTAGCATGGCGAGTTGTCGCATCAGCCACAACAGCACGACCCACCCGGTCGCATCAGCCACAACAACACGACCCGCTCCCTCAGCCTCCCCACACAGATAGGTCCGCTCTGGTGCTCGACGTCGGTCATCTCCTCGACAACCGTTACCGGTTGGACGAGCGCATCGCCACGGGCGGGATGGGCGACGTCTGGAAGGGCACCGACGTCGTGCTCGGCCGCACGATCGCGGTCAAGGTGCTGCGGGACAACATGATGTCCGACCCGGAGTTCTCGGCCCGGTTCTACGGCGAGGCCCGGATGATGGCGGCGTTCCGGCACCCGGGCGTCGTCGAGGTGTTCGACTACGCGAGCTCCACCGGCAACGGCGACGACCAGTGCGCCTACCTCGTCATGGCGTACGTGGAGGGCGAGCCCCTGTCCTCCCGCCTCAAGGAGGTGGGCCGGCTCGACGTCACCGAGACCATGTCGATCGTGTCGCAGGCGGCCGACGCCCTGCACGCCGCGCACGAGAACGGCACCGTCCACCGGGACGTGAAACCGGGCAACCTGATGATCCGGCCGACCGGCGCGGTCATCCTGGTGGACTTCGGGGTGGCCCGGTCCAACGCGGTGACCAGCGTGACCGGGATCAACTCGATCGTCGGCACCGCCCTCTACATGGCGCCGGAGCAGGTGGCCAAGGGCAAGGTCACCCCGGCGACGGACATCTACGCGCTGGGCGCGGTCGCCTACCACTGCCTCGCCGGCCGGCCGCCGTTCGACGGCGACAACGCGCTCCAGGTCGCCCTGATGCACCTGGAGGACGAGCCGGCGCCGCTGCCCGACGAGGTGCCCGCGCCCGTACGGCAGCTGATCAGCCGGGCGATGGCCAAGCACCCGGACGACCGGTTCACCAGCGCCGCCGACTTCGCCGAGGCGGCCCTGGCGGCGACGCGGCCACTGGACTACCGCACGATGACCGGCACGTCGCTCACCGGCACCTCGCTGGCCGCTCCGCTGAGCCCGTCCGCGCCGACCCGGCAGGTGCCGATGCCGCGGAACACCCGGCCGGCCCCGGCGGTGGCACCGGCGCCGCCGCAGCAGCCGAGGGGCCGGGGCAGGCGGACGTCGCGCGGTCAGCTGGCCGTACTCGTCATGGTCATCACTCTGGGGCTCGCCGCGGCCGGCCTGGCCCTCGCGCTGGCGTTGCGGCCCACCAACAGCGACAGCGCCGTGGTCGAGCCGACGCCCACCCCGTCCTCCGAGGTCAGCGAGACCACCGACTCGGACGAGCCGACCGGCCCGGCCGAGGCGCCGCCGACCGGGGACAGCCAGCCCAACGTGCCCGCGCCGCCGCCGAACACCAAGCCGACGCCGAGCAAGTCGGCCTCGCCGACGCCGACGAAAACGAGCAAGCCGCCGGCCAGCCAGCCGCCGGACGACCCGCCGGACACGGGCGAGCCGACCACGCCGACGACGGAGCCGACCACGCCCGACGAGGGTGGCGGCGAGGAGGACGGCAACCAGGGCGCTGGGCCCGGCGTCACCGGCGTCAACATCGGGCTCTAAGGCGACGACGACGGCGACGGCAGCGACGAGGGCGACAGCAGCGACGACGAGGGCGACATGTTCCGGATCGGGGAGTTCGCCAACCTCGGCCGGGTTTCGGTCCGCATGCTGCGCCACTACGATGCGATCGGTCTGCTCCGCCCGGCGCGGGTCGAGAAGCCCAGCGGCTACCGCTACTACACCGCGGCGCAGCTGACCTCGCTCAACCGGATCGTCGCGCTCAAGGACCTCGGCTTCACGCCGGAGCAGGTCCAGGCCATGATCGACGAGAAGGTCGACGCCGGTGAGCTGCGCGGGATGCTCCGGATGCGGCGTGCCCAGCTCGCCGAGCAGGTGTACCTGGACTGCCCGCCCGGAGACTTCGACCACTGGGTGACCGAGTTGCAGGTTGAAGTTTCCAGTACTTCTCAAGTGTGACGCTGCGTAACCGAAAGGGAGTCTCGACCCGCTAAAAGGAAGAGGCTCTCATGGCGTTGAACAGGACACGAGTGGCGACGCTGCTGGGGGTCTTGCTCGGCGCTTCCCTGACCTCCACCATGATCGTCCGGACCACCCAGGCCGTGTTCACCGGCAGCACGTCGACGAACAACACCTGGGCCTCGGGCGGCGCGGAGATCACCAGCGACGGCACCGGCTCGGCCGTGTTCAACAGCGGCACCGACGGCGCGCTGGTCAACGGGCAGACGCTGACCAAGTGCATCGTCGTCACGTACAAGGGCGCCACCGTGCCCGCCGCGGTCAAGCTGTACAGCAGCGCGGTCGCCGGCACCGGCCTGGCCGACTACCTGAATGTGACCGTGGACGTCGGGTCCAGCACCTCCGTCGGCGGCAACTGCGCCGGCTGGGCGCTGAGCAGCACCCCGTTCACCGGGACGCTGACCGATTTCGCCGCGATGAACTCGTTTGCCAACGGGGTGGGCTCGTGGGGGCCTAGCGTCGTGAACGAGAAGCTGACGTACCGGTTCACGGTGACCGTGCAGAACGTGCCGGCCGCCCAGAACAAGACCGCGTCGGCGACGTTCACGTGGGAGGCGCAGACCGTGTGAGGCCCGGCCGGCACCGCAGGGAACGAAGCGGCAGGCACCGGCACCCGGATGGTGGAGCGGGCCGGCTGATCGCCGAGGCCGTCCGCGTGACGTTCGTGATGGTCCTGATGATGGTGCTCACGCTCGGTGCTTGGGTGCTGATTCCGCTGGCCTGGGGCTGGGACGCCTACACCGTCACGTCCGGGTCGATGACGCCTCTGGTACGGCCCGGTGACGTGGTCGTGGCCGCCGGAGATCACGATTCTGTGCGGGTCGGCACCCTCGTGGTCGTGAAGCCCGTCCGGCCCGGCGCCCAGCCCGTGACGCACCGTGTTGTCGAACGGTTGCCGGACGGTAGTTACCGAACCAAGGGCGACGCGAACCCGCAGCCGGACTCGCGGCTCATCGGCCCGCAGGAGATCATCGGCACCGCCCGCATCGTGGTGCCGCTCGCAGGGCTGGCGCAGCTCTATCTCGGACGCGGGGCGCCGGTCGCCGGAATCCTGCTGATCACGATCAGCGTGCTCCTCCCCGTACTGAAGAAAAGCCCGGTACTGAAGAAAAGCCCCCTATTCAAGAAGAGCCCCGTACGGAAGAAAAGCCGGAAGCAACCCGCGCTCGCCGCCGCCGTGGTCTGCGTGCTCGCCGCGAGTGCCGGCGCGGCCGGCACCTCCTGGGGCACCTCCCGGGCGGCCTGGACCCGGTCGACCAGCGCGAGCCAGACCTGGGCCTCGACGGCCTTCTACTACCAGACGGTGGTCGCCTCGGCGCCGGTCTCCTACTGGCGGATGAACAACACCGCCTCGATCACCGACGTGATGAACGTCAGCCCGCTCACCGTCAGCGGCACCAGCGCGCTGGCCGCGAGCGGGCTGCGCGGCGACCCCGACCCGTCGCTGCGCTTCTCGAAGGTGGCCAACACCTACGCCAGCAGCACCAACGCCGCCTACAGGATGACCGCGCCGATGACCGTGGCCTGCTGGACCAGCACGAACGGGGTCACGTTCGGCCGGCTGGTGTTCAAGGGCACGTCCACCGCCGGCGACGTCAACTACCTGCTGGCGTTCTCCACCGACGGCACCTACATGCGCTTCGTGATGGACCAGACCGCCTCTGTGCGCGCGACGGCCGGCGGTGCCGGCAAGTCCGACTGGGCGAAGGACGGCACCTGGAAGTTCGTGGTCGGCGTGTACGACGGCGCCATGGCAAGGCTGTACGTCAACGGCGTCGAGAAGGACGCGGTCACGGCGACCAGCATGGTCGGGTCGAACAACCGGCTGGCCGTCAACGAGTCCGGGACGAACGCGATGGACGGCGACATCGACGAGGTGAGCATCTGGAACCGGGCGCTGAGCGCGGCCGAAGTCCAGAACCTGTGGAACATCGGCAAGAAGTAGCTCATGTCCGCCCCCGTCCCGCCGATGGTGGGACCACTTCGGCAAGGCACTGCACCCCCGCCGCTACTCGCAAAGGCCCTCGCCATGACGACTCAGCTTCCCCACCCGCCGCCGTCGGCGTACTCGACCGCCCCGCCGTGGGCGAACCCCGCACCGCAGCCGACCGAGAACGGGCCGACCGAGAACGGGCCGGCCGGACCCGAGTACCAGCCCTACCTGCAGACCGGGCAGCTCCTGGTGCCCTACCCGGAGGAGATGCGCAACGCCTCCCGGCCCACCCCGCCCGCGTGGTGGCCGGTCGCGATCTGGACGTTCTTCCTCAGCGCTCTCGGCGCGGTCTCCGCCGCCCGGCGTGCCGACATGGCCCGCCGCGGCGGCAACAGCCCGGCGCCGTACTGGATCACCTGGGCGGCGACGCTGGCTATCGGCGCGGTCTTCTGGACGATCACCGTCGCGGTCGCCCTGCCGGCCTGGAACCAGTACCGGGAGCAGGGCATCACCACCCAGGTCGAGAAGAACATGCTCAAGGACGGCCAGCTCAAGAGCCTGCTCGGTGTCAGCGCCACCGCGGTCAACTGTGACCCGATGGCCGTCCGGGACGTCGGCGGCATCCGGGCGTACGACTGCGCGCTCACGCTCGAGGACGGGCGTACCGGCACCGTGACCGTCACCTCGGGCACGGACGCCAAGTGGGCCGTGGTCCGCAAGAAGTAATCACAGAGACTCGCGGCGCACCCTCCGGCGGGGAGGGGTGCGCCGCGTAGCACTTTCTAGAAGACGGGCTCGCCGGCCCGGGTCAGGCGCCAGTTGGGTACGAAGAAGTCGGCCGGGTCGATCGCGCCGCGTTCCTGCGCCCAGTCGATCAGCAACTGCCGGATCTCCTGCTGGGCGTTGTAGACCTGGGTCTTCACGATGCCCGGGAAGTTGCCGCCGCCGCTGCGCCGGTAGTTGTTGACGGCCACCACGAACCGGGCGTCCCGCGCCACGTCGATGACGATGCGTGAACCGACCGGTTTGCTGATGTCGATGTCGTACGCGATGCCAGAGATGGTGTCGTAGTTGTAGTCCGGCACCGCGGGGTCGCTGATCGTCGCCGGGTCGGCCGGGGCGCCCGGCGCCAGCGTGACGAAGTACTTCGCCGAGTACTCCAGGTACGCCTTCACCTCGGCGCCGGTGAGGACCACCGCCTCCAGGGTGTTGTCGTAGATGTAGAGCCCGGCCACATCTTTGATCTTCACGTCGCCCTGCGGGAACACCGCGGTCCGGCTGAACGGCGCCGCGATGGAGAGCACCGGCAGGCCGGCGTACTCGGTGCCGGCCAGCGCCGAGGTCACCGTGTCCGTCTGCACCTTGTTGATGTAGTCCAGGATCGGCGTGTCCTTGTACCGCGACTCGGCGGCGCTCAGCTCCACCGTCGAGGTGGCGACGACCTGGTTGACGTACGCGACGGTGGTGGCGTGCTGCCGTCGCACCGCCTTGACCACCTCGGGGTCCTCGGCGACCGTGTTGGTGTTGAGGGTGGCCGCCCGCTTGTCGGTGATCGTCCAGCGGCCGCGCTCCCGGGTCAGCGTGAAGTCCATCCGGGTCAGCCGCTGGCCCCACTTCGACGGCTCGGAGAGCAGCACCTGGGCGCCGGTCGCGGTGTTCGTGACGAAGCGCTGCGCCACCTCGTTGTGCGCGTGGCCGAACAGGATCGCGTCGATGCCCGGCACCTGCTCGGCGATCAGCGCGCTCGGGTTCTCGACCGGCAGCTCCGGGCCGTAACTGGAGGTGCCGCTGTCCCCGCCGTGCGCCGAGATCAGCACGATGTCCGCACCGTTGCGGCGCATGATCGGCACGTACTTCGCTGCCGTCGCGACCAGGTCGTCGAAGCGGAGCACGCCCTCCACGACGGCCCGGTCCCAGATCGCCACGCCCGGGTTGGTCAGGCCGAGGATCCCCACCCGCAGCGTCGTGTTTCCCAAGGTCAACTTCTTGATGGTGTACGGGCGGAAGGCCGGCCGCCCCGTCGCCACATTCACCGCGTTGGCCGCCAGGGCCGGGAAACCGAGCTGGCGGATCCAGAGGTTCAGCAGCGGCAGCCCGTAGTTGAACTCGTGGTTCCCGAGCGTCACGGCGTCGTAGTGCAGCACGTTCATGGCCTTGGCCATCGGGTGCTTCGCGCCGGTCTCGGTGATCGGCTCCTGTTTGGCGTAGTAGGTGGCCAGCGGCGTCCCCTGAATCGTGTCGCCCGCGTCCAGCACCAGCGTGGTGACGCCACGCTCGGCCCGGATCTGGTTGACCAGGGCGGCCAGCTTGGCGACGCCGACATCGTTGTGCGCGCTGTCGTCGTACTCGGCGTCGGAGTAGTAGTCCCAGTTGTAGACGTTGCCGTGCGTGTCGGAGGTCCCGAGCACCGAAAGCTTGAACGTACGGGCGCCGGCGGTGACCGGCCCCGAGACCGTGAACGGTGCGGCCGCGGCGGCAGCGGTGGCCGCCGAGGCGGCGAGCACGCCACGTCGAGTGAGTTGGAAAGTCACCCGGGCACGATAACCGGGATGACCCTGTGAAATAGGATGCGGCCCATGTCAGGGCAGCCGGAGCTTCCGCTGCGCCCGATGACGCTCGGCGAGCTGCTCGACGCGGCTATGGCGCTGTTGCGGCGCCGGGCGTTGCCGCTGTTCGCCGCCGGCATCCTGCTCGCCGCCGCGGAGCAGGTGGCTCTCGCGCCGATGCGCTCCTGGGCGCACCTGACGCCGCCCTGGTACGGGCCGACCGAGGCCTACCTGATCCCGTGGTGGATCACCGTCGCCGCCGGGTTCGGCACCGAACTGTTCGTCCTCACGCTGCTCGGGGCGTACGCCGCCGCGGCCGCCGGGCCGGCCCTGCTCGGCCAGGAGGTGCGGCACCGGGCGCTGTGGCGGCGGTCCCGGCCGCTCGCCGCGGCGGGGCTCGCGCTGTGGCTGGGCGCGGTGGGCACGGTCGGGGCGCTGCTCGTGGTCATCCCGTGGGCGGTCTTCTACGGGTTCTTCGCGATGACCCCGGCGGCGCTGGTGATCGACCGGGCGAAGAACCCGCTCGGGCGGGCGATGCGGCTGGCCGGGCGGCAGACCGCCCGCGGCTTCTGGATCCTGATCACCGCCTATCTGACCTGGGCCGCGGTGCGTGGCGCGCTGGGCATCGGGTGGACCGAGATGGTCCGGCTGATCACCGGGGCCGAGCCGGAATTCCAGACCTGGGTGGTGCCGGCCGCGCGGGCGCTCGGCAACGGCGTCGCGTACGCGGCCCTGGCCTGTGTCTCCGCCGTGCTGGTGATCGACGTGCGGGTGCGGACCGAGGGGCTGGACATCCTGATCAGCCGGACCCGCAGCCTCGGCGGCGACGTGGACAAGACCCTGGTGCACGTCCCGTGAGCCGGATCTGGGACGAGACCGCCGCGATCATCTTCGACGTGATTCCGGCCGGCACCGCGATCCTGCTGCTGCTCTTCGCCGGTGCGCTGGCCGGCACCCTCTGGTACTTCTTCCCGCGCTGGGTGCCGAAGCGGTTCGCGCTGCCCGACTGGATACGCCGCCGGCCCAAGAAGGCGAAGGCGCCGAAGGCGAAGCGGGTCGCCGACGACGCCACCGAGGCGGTGATCACCCCGGCCGAGCCGGAGGCCGCCGTCGCCGACCTCACGCTGGCCGACCAGCTGGCCGCCGAGGGCCGGTACGCCGAAGCCCTCCGCCAGCGCCTGCGGGTGATCCTCGGCGAGCTGATCGCCGCGCGTCTGGTTCCGCCGCAGCCGGGCTGGACGGCCGCCGAGCTCGCCACCATGGCCGGCGGGCAGCGGCCCGCGGTGGCCGGCCCGCTGGGCGGCGCCACCGAGCTGTTCGCCGAGGTCTGGTACGGCCAGCGCCCCGCCGCGCAGGCCCACGACCAGCACATGCGCACCCTCACCGACCAGGTCAGGGCAGCCTTGTGAAACAGAGCTCCCTATGAAGAACTGGCTCAAGGCAGCCATCCCACCGGCGATCGCGGCGGCCATCGTGGCCACCACGCTGATCACGCACGCCGTACAGCAGCCGGATCCGAGCGAACCCACGTACCTCTCCCCCATCGCCCGGACCGACGACGGCGCCGCCGCCCTCGCCGACCGCCTGACCCAGCAGGGTGTCGCCGTGCAACGGCGGACCAGCACCCCCGAGGCGCTCGCCGCCGCCACCACCGCCCGCAACGCCACCATCTTCGTGCCCGCGCCCGAGATGATCCGGCCCGAGTACCTCGACGACTTCCGGATCGTGCCGCCGTCGGTGCGGATCGTGCTGGTCGCCCCGAACCGGTCGGTGCTGTCGAAGCTGGACGCGCTCGTGCCGCAGGCCGGTCCCCGCTGGACCGCCGCCGCGCCGGACCCCGGCTGCAACGCGGCGTTCGCCACCGGCCGGGCCGCGGTGCTGCGCTGGCAGTACGCGCCCGCCGAAGGTCAGCTGCTGAGCTGCTACAACGGCGGCGTGGTCGAGGTGGACCGCGGCGGCCCGCCGATCACGCTGGTCGGCGCGCCGGACCCGTTCCGCAACGACCGGCAGGGCGAATGGTCCAACGCCGACTTCGCCGTCGAGCTGCTCGGCCGCGGATCCACGGTGGTCTGGCTGGACCTGCACGAACGGGAGCCGGGGCCGCCGCCCGACCAGGTGAACGGCGAACCGGCCGGCCCCGACGAGGGCGACCGCGGTGAGGTCGGCAACGGCGACGAGTCCGGCGACAGCTCCGACAGCCGGTCGGACCAGGGCCAGGGCCAGAGCGAGGGCGACCCGTCGGCGCGGCAGCAGCCCGACGAGCAGTCCGTCCTCGACGCGTTCCCGCAGGCGTTCTGGGCGGCGGTGCTGCTGGTCATCCTGGCGATGGTCGCGTTCGCGGCGGCGTCCGCACGGCGGCTGGGCGCGCCGGTGACCGAGCCGCTGCCGGCCCGGGTGCGCGCCTCGGAGACCGTACGCGGACTGGCCGGTCTCTATCGGCGGGCCGGAGCACGCGACGCCTCCCTGGCCACCGTCCAGGCCGCGGCCCTGCGCCGGTTGGCCGCGCACTTCGACCTGCCACTCGATCTGGACGCCGTGTCGAACCGGGTGGCGGCCGAGCTGAATCTGCCGGCCGAAGAAGTACGCGGCGTCCTCGTCGGGGAGCCCGAGGACACCGACGACGACCTTGTTCTGCGGGCCGCTGCCGTCCAACGGCTGGTGAGCGCCGTGCTCGGCGATGAGAAGGGGAAACAGTGAGTTCTTCGGTGGAGGCGCTCGGCCGGCTGCGCGCCGAGGTCGGCAAGGCCGTGGTCGGCCAGGACGCCGTCGTCGGCGGGGTGGTGATCGCGCTGCTCTGCGGCGGCCACGTCCTGCTCGAGGGCGTGCCCGGAGTGGCCAAGACGCTGCTCGTCCGGGCCCTGGCCGCCGGTCTCGACCTGCAGACCAAGCGCGTCCAGTTCACCCCCGACCTGATGCCCGGCGACGTGACCGGCTCGCTGGTGTACGACGCCCGGACCGCCGCGTTCAACTTCCGGCCCGGCCCGATCTTCACCAACCTGCTGCTCGCCGACGAGATCAACCGGACGCCGCCGAAGACGCAGGCCGCGCTGCTGGAGGCGATGGAGGAACGCACCGTCAGCATCGACGGCGAGTCGCGGCGGCTGCCCGAACCGTTCATCGTGGCGGCCACCCAGAACCCGATCGAGTACGAGGGCACCTACCCGCTGCCGGAGGCGCAGCTGGACCGGTTCCTGCTGAAGCTGTCGGTGCCGCTGCCGGAACGCCACGACGAGCTCAACGTGCTGCGCGCCCACCACCACGGCTTCGACCCGCGCGACCTGAAGGCGGCCGGGCTGACCGCGGTGGCCACCGCCGAGGACCTGGCCGCCGGCCGGGCCGCGGTGCGCCGGGTGGCGGTCACCGACGCCGTGCTGGAGTACATCGTGGACCTGGTCCGGGCCACCCGGCAGGCCCCTTCGCTGGAGCTGGGCGCGTCCCCGCGCGGCGCCACGGCCCTGCTCGCGGTGGCCAAGGCGCGCGCCTGGCTGAGCGGCCGCGACTACGCGATGCCGGACGACGTGAAGGCGTTCGCGCTGCCCACGTTGCGGCACCGGGTGCGGTTGAGGGCGGAGGCCGAACTGGACGGCATCACCGTGGACGCGGTGCTGCGCTCGGTGCTGTCCGCCGTGCCCGCGCCGCGCTGATGGTCACCCGCCGGTTCGCGCTGCTGATCGCGGCGGGCGCGCTCGTCGTCGCGGTGGTGCCGGCGCCGTGGCTGGTCCTCGCCGGGATGCTGGTGCTGCTCGCCGGGGTCGCCGTCCTGGACGCGCTGGCGGCGGCGCCGCTGGACACGGTGCGGCTGCGCCGCGACGGCGACACCACGGTGTGGCTGGGCCAGACGGCGACGGTCACGCTGACCGTCGGCAACGCCGCCGGTCGGGTGCTGCGCCTGTCGGTGCGGGACAGCTGGGTGCCGTCGGCGGGTTCGGCCAACGCGGAGCACCGGCTGGAGCTTCCCCCGGGTACGGAGGAGAGCATCGCGACCTCGCTCACGCCGACCCGGCACGGCGACCGGCCGGCAGTGCGCGTGACACTGCGGTCGTACGGGCCGTTGCGTCTCGCGTACCGGCAGCGCCGCGCCTCCTGGAACGAGGAGAACACCCCACCGTGGACGCTGCGGGTCCTCCCCCGCTTCCCGTCCCGCCGCCTGCTGCCGGAGAAACTGGCGAAGCTGCGGGTCTTCGACGGCGCCGTGGTGACCCGCGGGCGCGGCCAGGGCACCGAGTTCGACAACCTTCGCGAGTACGTGGTCGGCGACGACGTCCGCTCGATCGACTGGCGGGCCAGCGCCCGGGCCCAGGACGTGGTCGTGCGGACGTGGCGCCCCGAACGCGACCGCCGGGTGCTCTGCCTGCTGGACACCGGCCGGACCGCGGCCGCCCGGATCGGCGACGAGCCCCGCCTGGACGCCTGCATCGACGCGGCGCTGCTGCTCTCGGTGCTGGCCACCCGCGCCGACGACCGGGTGGACCTGCTGGCCGTGGACACCGAGATCCGCGCCCGGGTCGAGGGCGGCGGCCACCGTACCAAGCTGGCCCGCCTGATCTCCGGCCTGGCCGCGCTGGAACCGGCCCTGGTCGAGACCGACTTCGGCCTGGCCGTCGCCGAACTGCTGCGCCGCGACCACAAGCGCGCCCTGGTGATCATCTTCACGGCCCTGGACGCCGCCCCGATCATCGAGGGCCTGCTCCCGGTGATGTCCAAGCTGGCCACCCGCCATCGCGTGGTGGTGGCGAGCGTCCGCGACCCGGAGACCGCCCGCCTGGCCCGCCTGCCCGAGTCCAACGTGACGGCTGACGACGTCCACGTGGCGGCCGCCGCCGAACTGTCCCTCGACGAACGCGACCGCGTCCGGGCCGTCCTCACCCAGCTCGGCGTCACGGTCATCGACGAGACCCGCGACCACTTCGCCTCGAAGGTCGCCGACATGTACCTGGCCCTGAAGGCCGCCGGGCGGCTCTGACTCCGGAGGCCGAGGCCCCCGGACGCCCCGCGTTCCATCGGTTGCGCCCTGCGCGTCGGCTCGGCCTCGGTCTTGGCCCCTGTCTCGTCTTGGTCTCTCTCGTCAGAGTTCGCTGTCGAGGATCGTCTGCCGCTGTTCTGGAGGTACATGCCAACTTTCCAGCGCCGCTTCCACGCATCCCCGGTTGAGCTGGAAGGAGTACCAAGGGCTGTCGGCCAGACCGCCGTAAAGGCCGTCCAGGACGAGGCCCGTGATGGCAAGTTGCTCGCCGGCGACGTTGACGTTTATCTCGACGTCGCGAGGCAGCGTAAGCAACTGCTTCAATAGCTCAT
Source organism: Actinoplanes sp. NBRC 103695 (assembly GCF_030269485.1). Lineage (GTDB taxonomy): Bacteria > Actinomycetota > Actinomycetes > Mycobacteriales > Micromonosporaceae > Actinoplanes. The sequence goes on from NZ_BSTL01000013.1 coordinate 269,956, forward strand.
CCCTCGTGATCGTACGAGCTTCCTGGCGAAGCACGTCAGCCAGCATCCGGCCTCCACACCTTGTCACGAAATCATCGACGATCCTGGCGAGTGCCAATGCAAAGGTTTCGGCCTCCGACCTGGAAAGCCTTGTCGCAGTGGAGGCTCCAGCGCTGTCGGTCAAACGGAGCTCTATCAGGTCCGCGTCCGGGTCCGAGCCGTCCGGCACCAAGAGCGTCGTAGAAATCATGCCGCGCGCCTCGCCGACGCGTTGGACCTCGATCTCGATCTGGGATCCCATGCCTATCCCTCTTCGCCAGAGAAGTGGTCCATCCGGAAGATCCCTCTGAGCGCTTCGGTGGCGCTGTCCTCATCCAAGCTGATTGCCGTCGCTTGGTGCGCCTCGTTCCATCCGACGTCGATCACGTTCAGCGCGAGACCGCTGAGAAGCACCACCACGCGCGGAGCCTCAGGCAAATCGTCCAGGTACGAGGAAAGTCGTCGCGTCTCACCGGCACCGCCACTCTCCAGATGGTCGGATCATTGCCAGGTGAGCATCGCGAGAATGAACCCCTGCGGCCATGGCCGAACGCGTATGCGTCTCATACATGGCATGCATGCGGGCCGTCGCGTACCGTGATCGGATCTGGACCGGTGGACCATCGACGACGTCGCTTTAGGAGCAGTTCGCAGGTATGAATCGGAAGCGCGGGACGATTTATTGTCGTTGCGGTAGCCGTCTTGCGCATGACAACGCCGCCAGCCAGTGCGTCGTCTGCCAGAAGAGAACCAGCGATCTGGCAATCCGTCCGCCGATCGTGGGACCTGACTTCTGGGAGGCACCACAGATCCACGACGCGCTCGCCGCGCGTCACATCGGCTTGATCTCACGCGCATACCGCAAGCATCCGCAACACATCGCGGTACACGGAAGAGACGGGATCTCACAAGAGACAGTCGCGGGTTGGCTGGGCCTGACTCAGGCGCAGGTAAGCCGAATCGAGAACGGCCCTCCCGTCAAACACCTCGACAGCCTCGCACGGTGGGCTCGAACATTACGCATTCCCGCTCGTCTGCTTTGGTTCAAGATCTCCCTTGACTACGACGGACCTTCGATTCGCGCGGTTGAGCCATCTCCAGCCATTCCTCCCACCACGATCTCGCTGTCCGTGGATTCCTTGGTGGCGCCTGGCGCGTCCCCGGCAGCCGCCCTGGAGGCGTTTCGGGCGGCCGATCGCCGAAATGGCGGCGGTCACTTGTACGCGGCCGTCGTCAGATACCTGCAGACCAAGGTCGCTCCGAAGCTGTTCGGCGTCGATCACGGGGGTGACAGTCGGTTCGACTTCACCGTCGCTGCCGCCCTCACCGAGATGGCCGGTTGGATGGCGCACGACGCAGGCCACGATCGGTCCGCTGAACATCACTTCACCCGCTCGCTGGGCCTGGCCCGAGTGGGTGGGGACAGGCAGCTCGATGTCCATGTTCTCGCCAGCATGAGCCATCTGGCTCACCATCGCCAGAAGCCTCATGACGCGGCCCGGCTCGCCCGACGTGGACGACACCTCCTGACCCGAACGCCGCGTCAGCCCGAACTCGAGGCACGCGTGATCGCCATGGAGGCGCGCGCCTCCGCGGCATTGGGACGAAGCAAGGAATGCGCCCAACGGATCATCGATGCCGAGTGCGCCCTGTCCGCTACGGCCGGGGTGGAACGGTCACCCTGGACGAGTCATTTCGATGAAGGTTCGCTCGCGTGCGAGGCGGCACGATGTCTCCTACAGCTTGATGACCTGGCCGCGGCCGGGCGTCAAGCCGAACGTGTCATCGTGCTGCGGCCGGGTGACCGCACTCGAAGCCGTGCATTCGGCCAGATCATCTTGGCTATGGTTCGGGTACGACAGGACAAGCCCGACGAGGCGTGCGCTGTGGCGCACGAAGTTCTGGAGTCGACGCCACAGCTCGGCTCCTATCTGATCGTTCAACAGTTCCTTGAGCTGTGTCGGTCCTTGGAGACCTATCAGACGAGCCGCCCGGTCGCCGAGTTCCTGGGCCGCCTCGATGAGACCCTGCGCGACCGCCTATGGCTCAATCGGTGGTTGTCCGACGGTCGAAACGCGGAAGATCCTGCGGAGACATGGTGAGTTCGGCCGAACCCCTGTTTGAGCGTGACCCAGAAGCATGGCACGCGCATCTGGCAGAAGGAAATGCCACACAGGCCCGAAAGCGTGTCAGTGCCGACGCGCTCATTCGCGACCGGGCCGGACGTGTGCTTCTTGTCGACCCGCGATACAAGCCCGGATGGGATACCCCGGGCGGCATGGCCGAGGCCAACGAGCCGCCGGACGCCGCAGTGCGACGCGAAATTCGCGAAGAACTCGGGCTCACGATTCACGTCGGACCGGTCCTCGTCGTCGACTGGGTGTCGCCGCATGGCCCCTGGGATGACCTCCTCGCCTTCGTCTTCGACGGCGGCGAGATAGGTGCTGAGCAGATGCTCGAAGTCAGATTCCGTGACGACGAAATCTCTGCCTATGAATTCTGCACACCGGAACAGGCAGGCGAACGACTTCGTCCGCACATCTGGCGCCGGCTCGTCGCTGCCCTTGAAGCCCTCGAGAGCAGGCGCGCACGTTACCTCCGTGATGGCCTTGCACCGTAGCCGCTCGCCGGCGGTGGTGGTGGCAGGGAGACGGCTTCGGTCAGGTGGCCGTGCAGGTTGATCAGATCCGTGACGGCGATCCGATCGTCCGCGCTCAGCGTCATGATCCCGGTCTTACCGTCTCCGCTTTCCTCGAGGTGGAACCGGACTGACGTCGTTCGCGTGGCGGCGTACTCTTGGCCGCGTGAACAGCGTGCGACGTGACCGACGCCGGGCCCTGCCCGACCGTCCGCGCTGACACGTGTCTCCCGCCGGCGGGTTCGTCTCCGCCGGCTCCTGATGTGCGAGCGATCCCGCCACGACCCGAGGATCGCCCATGAATCTGGAAGCACTGCTCGCCGATCGGCTGGCCGGCGCGTTCGCCGCGGTGGCCGGGCACGAGGTGGATCCGGCGGTGCGCCGCTCGCCGCACGCCGACTTCGCCAGTGGCGCCGCCCTGCAGCTCGGCCGTGACCTGGGCCGGTCGCCGCGGGACCTGGCCGCCGCGGTCGCCGAACGCGCCGACCTGGCGGGGCTGGCCGTCGCCGAGGTGGCCGGGCCGGGCTTCATCAACCTGACGATCGACGACGCGCTGATCGCCGGCGAGATGGTGCGGCCGCCCGAGCTGCCCAGGGCCGCGAAGCCGCAGACCGTGGTGATCGACTATTCGGCGCCGAACGTGGCCAAGGAGATGCAGGTCCACCACCTGCGGTCCACGGTGATCGGCGACGCGGTGGCCCGGCTGATGGTCCAGCTCGGGCACGACGTGCGGCGGGCCAACCATCTCGGCGACTGGGGCACCCCGTTCGGCATGCTGGTCGAGCATCTGCTGGACGGCGGCGAGCTGAGCATGGACGACCTGACCGGCTTCTACCAGGCGGCCCGGGCGCGGTTCGACAGCGACGACGACTTCAAACGGCGGGCGCGGCTGCGGGTGGTGGCGCTGCAGGGCGGCGACGAGGAGACGCTGGCGACCTGGCGGCGGCTGGTCGAGGTGTCGGAACGGCACTTCATGGACGTGTACGAGCGGCTGGGCGTCACGCTCACCGAGGCGGACTTCGTCGGCGAGAGTTTCTACAACGACGACCTGCACCGGGTCGTCGAAGAGCTGGACGCGAAGGGCCTGCTGCGGGTCAGCGACGGCGCGTTGTGCGCGTTCCCGGAGGGCTTCACCGGCCGTGACGGCGAGCCGGTCCCGTTGATCGTGCGCAAGAGCGACGGCGGTTTCGGGTACGCGGCCACGGACCTGGCCGCGGTCCGGCACCGGGTGGGTGTGCTCGGCGCGGACCGGCTGCTCTACGTGGTCGGCGCGCCGCAGCGGACCCATTTCCAGATGGTCTTCGCGGTGGCGCGGGCGGCGGGCTGGCTGCCGGACGACATGCCCGCCGAGCATGTGGCCTTCGGGTCGATCCTGGGCGCCGACGGCAAGATGTTGAAGAGCCGGTCCGGCGAGACGGTGCGGCTGTCCGAGCTGCTCGACGAGGCGGTCCGGCGGGCGGCCCGGCTGACCGGCGGCCCGGCGCGGGAGAAAGAACGTTCGTTCCCATCCTTGACATCCGGCGACGCGTCCGCGGCGGCCCGGGCGGTCGGCGTGGGCGCGATCAAGTACGCGGATCTGTCCAGCGACCGGCGCTCCGACTACATCTTCGACTGGGACCGGATGCTCGCCATCACCGGCAACACCGGCCCCTACCTGCAGATGGCGCACGCCCGGACCAGGTCGATCCTGGCCAAGGCCGGCGACGCGCGGCCCGGGCCGGTGGTCCTCACCGAGCCCAGGGAACGGGCGCTGGCCCTGGAACTGCTCGCCTTCGAACCCACCCTGGAACTGGTCGCGGACACCCTCGAGATGCACCGGCTGGCCGGCTACCTGTTCGGGCTGGCCAGCGCGTTCAGCGCGTTCTTCGAGGCGTGTCCGGTTCTGCGGGCGGACCCCGCCGTACGCGAGAGCCGGTTGTCGCTCTGTCAGCGGACGGCGGAAACGCTAAGGCAGGGGCTGGACCTCTTGGGTATCGGCACTCCCGAGCGCCTGTGAACGGGTGAAACGCTCGATCCGGCCGAAGCCGGGCCAGATCCGCTCGGTGAGCGCGCGGGCGGTCAACTGCTGACCGCTCGCGCGGCGGCGACGCTCGGCCAGCACCGCGGCCAGCAGCATCCACGGCGGGGTGGCGGCGGGCGGCGGCTGCGGGATCCGGGCCGTCATCTCGTCGGCCAGCCCGTTCGCGAAGCGGTGCGCGTAGACCGGGCCGATGTCCCGGGACCGGGCCAGGAAATGACGGGCGGCCAGCGCCAGGTCGTCGTCGACGCCGTTCAGGTCGGCGGAGGCGGCCCACCCGGCCAGCGGCAGCGGCATGGCCGGCATCCAGCCCCACTCGGCGGCCGACCGCTCGTGCACCACGAACGTGCCCGCGGCCAGGTCGCCCAGCCGGCGGCCGTGCGGCGACAGGATCATCGTGGTCATGCTGACCACCCAGGTGACCAGCGGCATGATCAGACCCGGCCACTCCAGGGTCAGCCCGACCAGCGCCCGGGTCAGCGCGTGCCGCAACCGGATCGGGCCGCCGTCGGCGCGGACCACCCGCAGGCCCATCGCCCGCTTGCCCGGGCTGCGGCCGTTGGTGAAGGTCTCGGTGGCGGTCGGGTACGCCAGCAGCACGACCACCAGGACGCCGATGGTCAGCGCCTGGACCAGCGCCTCGTCGGCCAGGTCACCGAGCGCGAGCGGCGCGAACGACAACACCAGCAGGAACAGCACCAGCGCCAGAACGGCCTGGATCATGATGTCGATCAGCAGAGCGAGCGCGCGCGAGCCCAGGCGGGCATACCGGATGTCGACCTCGACGGCCTCGCCGTTGACGAGGCGGTCCGGGGCGCTCTGATCGGTGCTCGGCACACGCCAAGTCAACACCACGACGGCTAGAGTGCGGCGGTGGACCTCGATGCGTACGTCGCCGAGCGCCGCGGCGAATGGAATCGTCTCGAGTCGCTGACCCGCAAGCGCAAACTGCGGCCGGACGAGGCCGACGAGCTCGTGCTGCTGTACCAGCGGGCGGCCACCCACCTCTCCGTCGTGCGCAGCCGTTCCCCCGACCCGGTCCTGGTGGCCGGCCTGTCCCGGCTGGTGCTGGCGGCCCGCGCGACGATCACCGGCACCCGGCGGTTCTCCTGGGCGCCGATCGCCCGGTTCTTCACCACGACGCTGCCCGGCGAGCTCTACCGCACCCGCTGGTGGTGGATCACGGTGTCGGTGGTGTGCGTGGTCGCCGCCACCGCGCTGGTGCAGTACGTCGCCGACAACCCCGACGTGGCCGGCATGTTCATGAGCGACGCCGACATGGACCGCCTGGTCAGCAACGACTTCGTGGCCTACTACAGCGAATATCAGGCCCAGAACTTCGCGGCGCTGGTGTGGACCAACAACGCGTGGCTGACCGCGCAGTGCCTGGCGTCCGGCGTACTCATCGTCCCGGTCTTCTACCTGCTCGGCAGCAACCTGCTCAACCTGGGCGTGGTCGGCGGCGTGATGGTCGGCGCCGGCGCGGGCGACACCTTCCTGACCTACATCGCCCCGCACGGCCTCCTGGAGCTCACCTGCGTCTTCGTCGGCTCCGGCGTCGGCCTGCGGATCGGCTGGGCGTGGATCGCGCCCGGCCCGCACCGCACCCGCGCGCAGGCGTTGGGCGAACGCGCCCGCAGCGGCATGCTGGTCGCCCTCGGCCTGGCGCTCGCCCTGTTCGTCTCCGGCCTGGTCGAGGCGTACGTGACCCCGTCGCCGCTGCCCGCCCCGATCCGCATCGCGATCGGCGCGGTGGTCTGGCTCGGCTTCCTCGGGTACGCGCTGGTCCTCGGCCATTTCGCCCACCACCGCCAGTCGTCCGCCGACCTCGACGAGGGCCTGGGCGAGGCCGCCGTCCCGACCCGCTGATCCCGGACCCGATCGGGTGGTGATGTTGCCCGGCCGCAGAGACCTGCGTTTCGGCCCGCGGCTGGTCGCCCACAGCATCACGGTTCCAGCGCAGCAACCCTTGAGGGCGACACGGGATCCACGCGCGCCGGTCATGTCCGGCCCTGGGTCGCCGCCAGTTCGCGGGACTGGCTCAGTTTGAGGGTGGGAACGGTAGCCCTGACCCCTGACATTTCGGGCGGCACACTGCGGCGACGGTCCCAGGATCGGATCGAAAACGCCCGAAAACATAATTAACGTCACCTCTTGGACTGAATTAGAGATCAATTCAGCCATTCGGGGGACGGCGGCGCGGCTCGACGCGGTCGCCTCGGCGGTCGGCGGCAACCCGGTGACGCTGCTCGCCGACCTCGCCGATCTGAGTCAGGTACGCAAGCTGACCGCGGACGTCCAAGCGGCCACCGACCGGCTGGACGTGCTGGTCAGCAACGCGGGCGTCGGCAGCGGCACGCCGGACGGCCGGGAGCGCCGGCTCAGCGCCGACGGGTACGAGCTGCGCTTCGCCGTGAACTACCTGGCCGGCTTCCTGCTCACCGCCGAGTTGTTGCCGCTACTCGGGCGGCACGTCGACGAGTTGTCCACCGGGGTGGACGCGGTGCGGCGGCTCGCGACCGGCTCGGACCCGGCCGGCGTGACCGGGCGGTTCTTCGACCGGCAGCGGGAGGCGCGCGCGTCAACCCACAGGCCCATGACCAGCCGCGCGGGCCGAGTTGTGGCGACGCAGCGGGGCTCTGACCGGTTACTCGGGGAGCAGCAGGGTGTAGACCGTGGTGATCAGGCCGTCCTTCACGATGGCCATGTCGACGCCGCGGACGGCCGGCGGGCCGCCCTCGGGGCCGAAGTTCCAGGCCAGGTAGCCCAAGTCGTTGATCACGTGGACCTGGCCGCCGGGCGTGAAGACGAAGTCCGGTTTCTGGTCGAGGAGACCCTGGGCCTTGGCGTTCAGCGCGTCGTGACCGACCACGGTCTCCTCCGGGTCGGAGAAGGTGACCTCAGGGACGTACGTCCGGGCGATCGCCTCGCGGCGCCGGGCGATGTCGCGCTCGTTGAAGACCTCCAGCAGGTTGCCCCGCATCAGTTCCTCGATGGTCGCCATCGTGCGCTCCTTCGGTAGGTTCGGGCCGTGAGCCTCAACCAGGGCAGCCGAACCGAAACCTACATGACACGCTGGGCGATCCTCCGGCGGCTGAGCGCCCTCGGCGCGGTCGTGGGGATCCTGGCCGTCGCGTTCGGTATCCGGGAGGTGGCGGGCCCGGACGGCGCGGTCGCGCAATATTCGGGCACCGCGCTGTACGCCGCGATGATCTACGCCGGGTGGTACGTGCTCGCGCCGTCGCTGCGGCCGCCGATCGCGGCCGGCCTGGCGGTCGGCTTCTGCTGGCTGGTTGAGTTCTTCCAGCTGAGCGGCGTCCCGGCCGCGTTGTCCGAGCGCAGCATCCTGGCCCGGCTCGCTCTCGGTGTCACGTTCGACCCGACCGATCTGCTCTGGTACGCGCTGGGCGTCCTCCCCCTCCTCGCGGTCCACGGCGCGTGGCGGTCGAGAATGTCGTGATGGGCTGGGACGAGGGCGCGGCGGGCGTGGTGACGTTGCCGTCGGGGGTGCTGGTCCGGGGGCGCGGGCTGCGGGCGCCGATGCCGGGCGGGCACCCGCCGACGTTCGGGGCCTATCTGCTCGGCTCGGAGCCACCGGAGTTCGGGTGGGACAGCCGGTGGGTGCCCTGGCCGGACTTCCGGTTGCCGCGCTCCTCGGCGTACCTCAGGACGGTCTTAGAAGAGGTCTTGGACCGCTCGCGGGAGGGCCGCGCCGAGATCGCCTGCTTCGGAGGCCGCGGTCGGACCGGCACGGCCTTGGCGTGTCTCGCGGTGATCGACGGCGTGCCGGCTGGGGAGGCGGTGCTTTGGGTACGCGCGAACTACCACCCGAAGGCCGTCGAGACCCCGTGGCAGAAGCGCTTCGTGAGGCAGTTCCGTACCCGCGAACTCGGGTCGAACGGGTAAAAGCCTTTTACTGGCCACATTGGACGGCTTTGCTGGGTCGTGCCCGGGACATGAGTCCCGCGGACCCATCAATGCTGGGAGGGAACCCCATGCGGGTAACCAGAATCGTCCTGTCCGTCCTTGCCGCCTTCGGGCTGACGGTCGCGCTTGCACCCGCTGCCGCAGCAGCAGCCACCCGGACCTACTCGTACGATTTCACCACCGACGCGCAGGGCTGGACCGCCGGCTTCGCCGACTACGACCCGAACTCCGGCGATCTGAACCTCGAGTCCGGCATCGCCACGTTGCCGAGCGGCGCCGGCAGCGGCAAGGCCTTCTTCATCCAGGGCCACAACCGCAGCGACGACCTGTACATGTTCTTCAAGCGCCGCCTCGGGACCGCGGACGGCATCGTCGCGGGCCAGCGATACTCGGTGCGCAGCGCCGTGACCTTCTGGAGCGAGGCCCCGGCCGGCGAGTGCCCCGGTTCCGGCGGCTCCGAGGGCGCCGCGGTCTATGTCAAGGCTGGGGCCTCGACCGCCGAGCCGACCCTTTACATGGACAACATCGGCCACTACCGGGTCCACCTGGACAAGGGCAACAACAGCGTCAGCGGTTCCGAGGCGACCGTGATCGGCGACATCGAGAACGGCCACGAGTGCGGCACCCACATCTGGACGAAGGTCACCCGCACCTCCACCACCACCCTGACCGTGCAGGCCGACGGCGGCGGCAACCTCTGGCTGAACGCCGGCACCGACTCCGGCTACGAGGGCATCACGCGGCTCTACTACACCAATATCTCCATCACGCTCGCCACGGTCTGACGGGCGTTCCGCTCAGCTGGTGAGGGCTTCGATGTGCTCCTCGACGCGGCGGGCGTGGGCGGCGTCGGTGAAGAGGAACCGCAGGCCCAGCTGGTGGCCGTCCTTGTTGACCACCCGCGTCTGGACCGCGATGCCGCCGACCGAGGTGTCCACCACGTCCCCGAGCGCCAGGCTCGCCATGGCGTCGGGGTCGGCCTGGACGCGCAGGCCGCCCATGCCCACGTTGATCAACGACCCGTGGACGATCCCGGGCCGGCCGGCCGGACGCAGCTCGAGGGAGCCGGTCGCCGCCACCCGGTCGTCCTGGCGGCGTTCCAGCTGGGCGGCCAGGCCGGACATCTCCTCGACCTTCTCGATCGTGGTGCCCATCCGGTCGGCCAGGCGGGTCACCAGGTCGCCCTGACCGGATGCGGTGGCCCGCAGCGATGTGGCCGCGTCGCCGACGCTGCCGATGCCGATGACCATCGCCGAGATGGTGCCGGACATCTCCGACGTCGCCTGTTCCAGCTCCTGGATGGTCTCGGCGATCTGTTCGGTCGACTGGGTGGTCGTGGTGGCGAGCTCCTTGACCTCGTCGGCGACCACGGTGAAGCCCAGCCCGAGCTCGCCGGCCCGGGCCGCCTCGATGGTGGCGTTCAGGGCCAGCAGGCGGGTCTGGCCGGCGATGCCCTTGACCAGCGTGGCCGTGGCGGCCACCCGGCGCAGGCTCTCCTCCAGCGTGGCGATGACCTGCTCGGCGTGGCGAGCGTGTTCGACGACCAGGTTGGTGGCGGCGTCGGTGGCGGAGATCTCCGAGTCGATCGTGTCGGAGGCGTGGCGGACCTCGCCGACCTGCGAGGTCACCTCGCGCAGTTCCTCGGCGATGACCGTGGTGGACTCGTCGATGATCGACTGGGCACGGTCACGCAGGCGAAGCTCGGCCTGGCGCTGGTGCAGGAAGCTGATCCTGAGCTGTTCCTCGCGGACCGACTGGGCGTTGCTCAGCTCCTCGTCCTGCTGGATCAGGCGGGCGCGGGCGGTGGTCAGCGCCTGGCCGATGTCGCCCAGTTCGTCGCGTCCGGACGGCAGCGGGCGTTCAGCGAAGTCGCCGTCGGCGATGGCTTGGACGCCGATCACGGCAAGGGCCACATCATGACGCGTACGCCAGAGCACGCCGGCCGCGAACCAGGCCGCGAGCACGAACCCGCCCAGCGTCACGACCAGCACGATGACCCGGCCGGACGTGAAGCCGCCGATCCGGGTGTCGAGGAGCCCGCGCAGCGCGTCCACCAGCGCGGGGACGGCGGCCTTGACCGCGTCGGCGGCGGCCGTGACGTCGGCGGGTCCGGGGTTCTCCAGGGCGCCGGTCAGGGTGTCGGCGAGGGCTCCGACCGCGTCCGCGGCCCGGCCGAGCGTCTGCAACTCGCCCTGCAGCCCGCCGCGGGCGGTGGTGTCGACGGCGGTCTTGATGTCGGTACGCAGGGAGTCCGCCGCCCCGGACAGGGTGCCCGCCCGGACCGCCTGGGCGGCGACCGCGTCGCTGGTGTCCGCCCGTTCCGCGGTGGCCGCGTCGTACGCCGCCAGCAGCACCTTGGGCAGCTGCACGATCTGGGCGTCCATCACGTAGAACGAGTCCAGGTCGGGGTCCAGGATCAGGTTGGAGTTGTTGCCGGTCTCGGTGACCAGGGCGCCCAGCGCGGCGACGACGGCGGCCCGGTCGGTGGCGGCGGGCAGTCGCGTGGTCAGCTTCAGGTCGGGGTGGTCGGCCATCGCGGCCTGCACCGGCCCGAGGTCGGGGGTCCGCCCGGCGACCGCGTCGGCCATCGCGACCAGCGCCTCTTCCACGACGTCGGTGCCCTCGGCCTCCGACGCGCTGAACTGGATCTTGGCGTTGACCTCGGCGGTGTACGCCCAGGTGGCCACCGCCCCGGGCACCATGAGGACCAGTACCAGCGCGCCGAGCCGCAGGCTGGTGCGCATCTTGTCGGCGGCGAGCAGCACCGGACGCAGCAGCACCGGTGCGGCAGCGGCGGCGACGGACATGACCCGATTCCACCACGTACGAGGGCATTCTCCGGCGGGTTCGCCGGGTCTGCGCAGAATCCGAGCGGTTGACACGTTCGGGCAGATTCCGAAACGGTTCCGCCGTACCGCCCTTTACGCTGTAGCGATGAGCATCGTCGTCGTGCGGTCCTTCGGCGTCAGTGCGGCGGCGGACGCGGTGCTCGACTACCTCAGGGATTTCGGGCACACCGAGGAGTGGGACCCGGCCACCCGCCGGACCGAGCGCATCGACGCCGGCCCGATCGGGATCGGCAGTTCGTGGCGCAACCAGGCGCGGGTGCTCGGCGTGAACGCGGAGCTCACGTTCACGCTCTGCCAGGCCGAGACAGACCGGCTGGTCTTCATCGGCCGCAACGAGGCCGCCACCGCGACCGGCACCTTCACGGTGGTGCCGATCCCGCCGGGCAGCCAGATCACCTATCACCTCGACCTGGAGATGCACGGGGTGGCGAAACTGGCCACCCCGATGATGAAGGCCGAGGTGGAGAAGCTGGGCACGCAGACCGCGGTCCGGCTGGCCGAGGTTCTGCAGCCGGCCCTGGAGATCAAGCCGGCCCGGGAGATGTAGCCGGCAGTATCCGCCCGGCGGCGTGCGTAGTTAGGCCTTGCGGCATGGTCCGCGACGAGAGGCACGCCCGATGAAGGTCCCGTCCGGCTGGCGGCTGTCCGGCGCGCGCCGGCGTTCCGGTGGCCGCCCGCACGCGTACTACCTGGCGATCGGCTTCCCCCCGGCGGCGAAGAGCTGCGCGTACCGGATGCGGGAGACGGCCAACCAGCTGTACGCGCACGGCTGGGACGTCACCGTGATCACCATCCGGCAGGAGTCGTGGGAGCGCGAGTTCGGGCTGGACCACACGCTGTCCCAGGCGGTGCACCCGGCCATCCGGATCGTCGAGCTGCCGCTGGTCCGGGACGACCTGCTGACCGACATCCGGCAGTTCTCGCGGGAGCGGTCACTGGATCCGGCGGGATGGATCAAGAAGTCCCGCGAGGCTGATCTGGCGGTCTTCCCGGAGATCGTGTTCGGTGGCTGGCGGCCCGTACTCGAGGACGCCGTGCTGTGGCTGCACGAGCAGGACCCGGCCGATCTGCTGGTCACGACCTGCGTCCCGTACGTGAACCTGGCGGCCACGCTGCGCCTGCACGAGCGGGCCGGCGTGCCGTACGCGGTTGATTTCCGGGACGGCTGGTCGATCGACGTGATCGGCGGTGGCGTGGCGTTCCCCCGGGACTCGGAGGCCGGGCGCTGGGAGGCCCGGATGATGCGCGACGTGACCCGGTTCTGGTGCGTGAACGAGCCGATCGCCCAGCACTACCGGGAGCGGTATCCGGAGCGGGCGGACCGGATCGAGGTGGTGCGCAACGGGTTCGACGCGGACAGCGTGCCGGCCACCGCGCGTACCCCGGATCCGGAGGCGGGGCTGGCCTTCGGCTACCTGGGTTCGGTGAACTTCAAGGTGGACTTCCTCACCACGTTCCTGACGGCGTGGCGGGCCGCGCGGGCGGCGGACCCGGTGGTCGCCCGGTCGACGCTGGACATCCGCGGGCACATCGGCGCGGGGTCGGCCCGCGAGGACACGGCGCACGTGGAGCAGTTGCGGGCGGCGGCGAAGGACGGCGTCCGGTTCGGCGGCCCGGTGCCCAAGGCCGAGGTCGCCCGGACGTACGGCGGCTGGGACGTGCTCGTCCTCATGCTGGTCGGCGGCCGGTTCGTGACGTCCGGCAAGGTATACGAGGTCCTGGCCGGCGGGCTGCCGGTGCTGTCCGTGCACGACACCGACCACGACGCCAACACGGTTCTCGAGGGCAGCCCGCTGTGGACGGGCGCGGTCGGCCTGGACGTGGAGCGGCTGACCGAATCGATCCGGACCGCCGCCCGGCTGGCCGTCGAGGCCACCGCCGCCCAGCGCGCCGAGGCCCGGAGGCTGGGCTCCCGCTTCGCCCGGGCGGCGCAGATCGCCCCCGCGGTGGCCCGGCTGACCGAGGCCGTCGGCCGGGGAGCCGCTGACGTGAGGAAGACCGCATGACCGACATCCTGATCGTCGCCCACGACCGGCCGGCCCGTCCGCGCGGCCTGCGTGAGGCGATCGGAAAGTTCCGGGCCGCCGGGTGCCGCGTCACCCTGGTGAGCGCCGCCGACGTGTCGACCGTCAAACAGGCCACGATCGTCGCGCTGACAGTGCCGCGGGCCGACGCCGAGGGTCTCTGGGCGGCGTTCGACGCGAACGCCCGGGCCCGGGCCGCCGCTGCCCGCGCCGACGTGATCGTCGCGCTGGACCAGGTCGCGGTACACACCGCCTGGCAGCTCTCGCAGCGGCACCAGCATCCCGCGGTGGTCCTCGGGCTCGCGCCGGCACTGCGTGAGGTCGCGGGGGTCAAGCCGTCGGCCTGGACGACGTGGTCCGGGAAGGGCAAGCACGTCGCCCGCAAGCTGACCGGCCCTCGGTCGCAGCGCGCGTGGGCGCTGCGGATCGCGTACCGGACCGCGATCACCTTCGCGCCGATGCCCTCCCGGGTGCGGCTGAAGCTGGCCGACCGGGTCGCCGACAGCCTGCTCCAGGTGCAGCGGGGCGACCAGGCGGCACGCGTCACGATCGCCGCGGCGCGGGCCCTGCCGGTGCAGCGCCGGGCCGGCTATCTGACCCGCAAGGCGCTGCAGCAGGTGCGGGCCGGACGGGTGCCCGGATTCCTGCGCGAGGCGGTGACCACCGAGCTGGCGGCCTCCGACCGGGCGTACCGGGCGGGCGACGCGCTGGAGGCGACCCGGAGCTACCGCCGGGCGTCGAACCTGCTGCTGCACCGGGCGATGCACCTCGACTCGCTCACGTCGCCGCTCGCCGACGACCCGGCCGGTTTCGTCGCGCCGCTGCGGGACTCCGAGGTCGGCCGGGCACTGGCCGAACCACGCGGGCGGTCCGGGAAAGGCACGGGCGGGCCGCGGATCCTGTTCATGTACTTCTGGAACCACAACTTCGTCGACGCGATCCAGCAGCGGTACGAGGCGAACCCGGACACCGAGGTACGGACGCTCGACATCGGGCAGGACCCGTTCCTGGGCGCCGCGCTGCGGCAGCAGGAGGACCTGATCCGGGACGTGGCCGGCGGCTCCCGGGGGTACATCGAGAAGGTCGAGGAGATCCTCCGCCCGCACCTGGAGTGGGCCGACACCGTCTTCGTCGACTGGTGCACGGTCACGCCGGCCGTGCTGACGCTCGTCGACCCGGCCAGCACCCGGGTCATGGTGCGTCTGCACAGCGTGGAGGCGTTCACCGAGTGGCCGCATCTGATCGACTTCTCCCGGGTGGACGACCTGGTCTTCGTCTCCGAGCACCTGCGCGATCTGGTCCACCGGACGATCCCCGCGCTCACCGCCGCCGGTGCGCCCCGGTCGCTGGTGCTCACCAACGCGATGGATCTGCGGCGGTTCGTCCGGCCGAAGCAGCCCGGCGCCCGGTTCGCCCTGGGGCTGGTCGGCGTGAACGCGGTGGCCAAGGATCCGCTGTGGGGCGTCGAGGTGCTGCGTCTGCTGCGGAAGCACGACGACCGCTACCGCCTGGTGCTGATCGGCGACGACCGGCCGACGCCGCGGACCGCGCCGGAACGGAAGTACTTCCAGCGGCTGGCCACGGCGATGGACGAGCTGGTGGCCGAGGGCGCGGCCCGGCGGCTCGGCCCGACCGATGACGTCCCGGCGGCGCTCACCGAGGTCGGGGTCATCCTCAGCAGCTCGGTGCGGGAGAGCTTCCACTGCGGTCTCGCCGAGGGCGCCGCGAGCGGGGCGGTCCCGGTGGTGCGGGACTGGCCGTTCTTCGCCGATCGGGAGCGCGGCGCACGGACGCTCTTCCCGGCCGGCTGGGTGGTCGGGTCGCCGGCCGAGGCCGCGGACCGGATCCTGGCCATGACAGCCGACGAGCAGACCTGGGAGCGGGAAGGCGCCGCCGCGTCGGATCACGCGGTCGGCGCCTGGGACTGGTCGGTGGTCGCCCCGGCCTACGACAACGCCATGCTGGGCGACGGGTCGGACTGAGTGGCCTGCCGCGGGCAGACCAGCGGCGCCACCCTGCGGTAGACATCCATCAGCACCGCGGCCTGCTGGGCCCACGTCCAGCCGTCCAGCAGGCCCGGTGCGTCGTAGGCGGCCCGGTAACGCGCCGGATCGGCCAGCACCCGTCGGGCAGCCGCGGCGAAGTCGGCGACATCGTCGGCCCGGAACACCTCGCCCTGACCGGTCGCCCGCACCGTCTCGGTCATCGCCCGCACGTCGCTGACGAGCAGCGGCAGCCGCGCCTGCGAGTACTCGAAGAACTTGTTGCTCAGCGCGATCTCGTGGTTGGGCAGGTGCAGCAGCCCGCTGAACGCCGCGTCGGCCTCGGCCAGGAACGGCACCACTTCCCAGTGCTGGACGTAGGGCAGGACGTGCACGCGGTCCGCGACGCCGAGCGTGCGCGCGAGCTCCTCGACCGGCTCGACCGTGGACCGGTTCCCGTTGGGGTGCACCGAGACCAGGGCGAGGTGTACGCCGGGCAGCACCGGCAGTGCCCGCACGGCGACGTCGACGCCCCGGACGTCGTTGACGCCCCCGCAGTAGACCAGCAGCGGCGTGTCCGCCCCGACGGCGCACTGCTCGCGAAGCGACGGCCCTTCGAAGGAAGCCGCGGACAGGTCGGGCGCGTTCAGCACGACGGTCGGCGTACGCGGGAGCCGGTGCTCCTTCCGCAGAAGCTCGGCGAGCAGCGGCGACACCGTCACCACCTCGTCGGCGTGGACCGCGTACTCCCGCTCGTGCGCGGCCTGGGCCGGCAGCCAGCGCGGATTACCCGGCCGGTGGTTCATGCCGGGCACGTACTCGTGGGCGTCCCAGACCAGCTTGACCGACCGTCCCCGGGACGCGGCGCGCAGCTTGGCCCGGGCGCCCACCCCGACCATCCGGTAGTCGTTGGCGTGGATGACGTCCGGCTTCAACCGGTCGACGACCGGGCCGAGGGCCAGTTCGTAGTCCCACAGCGCCGGGTCCAGCCGCCGCCAGCTCCGCCGGCCGTGCACCGCGCGCAGCGTCCCGACGGTGAGCCGGGTGAGGATCGAGTTCCGGTCGTCGCGCCCGGCCTGCAGCCGCTTGAGCTCGGCGGTGCGCAGGGCCACCCAGTGGCGGAACGCCCGCAGGCCGGCCTGGGCGGGCAGCAGGCGTACGCGCATCGCGGCCAGCCGTACCGCGGAGGCGCCGGACGTGCGCGCCTGGGCCAGCCGACCGAACCGGGCCGTCAGGTCCGCGCGCCGGGCCTTGACCATCTGCGCCTGGTAGGCGGCGATCTGACCCGGCGGGTAGGCCAGCGGCCGCCGCACCGACCAGCGCAACCGCGACTTGTGCTGGCGCAGCGGCGCCGGGATCCCGTAGAGCTCGACCTTGGCCTGGCCGATCGTCCAGTCGAACCGCCGGCTGCCGTTGGAGCGCAGCCCGACGAGGGTGACGTCCCATCCGGCGTCGGCGGCCGACCGCGCCTGCTTCTGCACCCGCGAGTCGCCGACCACCCCGTTGTCGACGAGCATTACCAGTTTGGCAGGCCTGTCGCCTCCGGCGACGTGCCGTTCCTCAGTCATCGGAGCCTCTCGTCTGTGCCGGGACGGCGCCCGCCACCACCTGGGTGTAGACCTTGTCGAGCACGGCGGCCTGCCGGTCCCAGTTCCAGTCGTCGAGCAGGCCGGGCCGGTCGTACGCCGCGCGGAACCGCTCCCGGCCGTCCAGCGCCGAGCGCACGGCGCGCACGTAATCGGCCTGGTCACCGGCCCGGTAGACCTCGCCCATCCGCTGTGTACGGACCACGTCGGCCATGGTCCGCACGTCGCTGGTGACCAGCGGCAGCCGGGCGTGGGCGTACTCGAAGAACTTGTTGCTCAGCGCGATCTCGTGGTTGGGCAGGTGCAGCAGCGGGCTGACCGCCGCATCGGCGGCGGCCAGATAGGCCACCACCTGGTCGTGCGGGACGTAGGGCAGCACGTGCACGCGATCGACGACGCCGAGCTCCCGCGCGCGGGTGAGTAGCTGGTCGGCGGCGGCGCGGCGGCCGCTCGGCGGGACCGAGACGAACGCGGCGTGCACCCCGGGCAGGTCGGGCAGCGCCTCGACCATCAGCAGGGTGTTGCGCGCCTCGGAGATCCCGCCGCAGTAGACGACCAGGTCGTCGTCCGGTCCGATCCCGCAGTCCGCACGCAGGTCCGGCGCCGGGCCGGTCGCCGCGGAGAGCTCCGGGCAGTTCAGCACCACCGCGGGCTTCTCGGGCAGCCCGTGCGTCGAGCGCAGCAGGTCGGCGAGGCCCGGCGACACGGTCACCACCGCGTCGGCGAGGTGCGCGTGCTCGCGTTCGTAGGCGACCTGCGCCGCGAGCCACTTCGGCGCCCCGGCCAGCGGCGCCAGACCCGGGACGTACTCGTGGGCGTCCCAGACCAGCTTGACGTCGCGGCCGCGGGATGCCGCACGCATCTTGGCGCGGGCGCCGACGCCGAGCATCCGGTGGTCGTTCGCGTGGATGATGTCCGGGTCGAGACGGTCCACGTGGCGCGCCAGCCCGATCTCGAAGTCCCACAGGCCGGGGTCCAGATTGCGCCAGCTCCGGTTGCCGCGCAGCGTCCGCCAGAAGTGCAGCTGCCAGCGGTTGAGCGGCGCCTCCGGGTTCTGCCGGGCTCGTTCCAGCCGGTCGTGCTCGGCCGCCCGCAGGTGGATCCACCGCCGGGTCAGACCATTCATCGCGTACGCCGAGGCCAGGCGCAGCCGCTGCCCGGCCTCACCCGGGGCGACCGTCGCGCGCCGGTGCCGCAGGTCCACGGTGCGGGCGGCGGCCTGTTGCCGGCGCAGGTCGGCGATGGCCGCGCCGCCGTACGCCAGGGGCCGCCGCAGCGACAGCCGCATGCTCGCCGCCGGCACCGCCAGCGGGCGCGGCAGCCGGACCAGCCACGCCTCGGCCTCGCCGATCTCCCAGCGCAACCGGCGGCCGCCGGGCGACGTGACCCCGATCAGGCTGACGTCCCAGCCGGCCGCCGCCATCGAGCGCGCCTGCTTCTGGACCCGCGAGTCGCCCTCGATCGCGTTGTCCACCAGCATGACGACCCGCCCGCGAACGGCCCGGCCGGACTTCCGCCGCGTCTCGGGCGCACCGAGGACGGTCCGCATCGTCACCGCCGGCCCCCCACTTTCGCCGCCGGCCGGGAACGGGGCGCGATGACGCCGACCGGGCGCAGCGACGTGTAGATCTCGTCGAGCACGGCGGCCTGGTGCTCCCAGGTCCAGTCGGCGAGCAGGACCGGCCGGGCGTACGCGGCCCGGTAGCGCGCCGGGTCGGCCAGCACCGCGCGCATCGCCCGCAGGTAGCCGTCCCGGTCGCCGGCCGGGTAGACCTCGCCCAGCCCGGCCCCGCGGACGGTGTTCGCCATCGTGCGGACGTCGCTGACCACGATCGGCAGCCGGGCGTGCGCGTACTCGAAGAACTTGTTGCTCAGCGCGATCTCGTGGTTGGGCAGGTGCAGCAGCGGGCTGACGGCGGCGTCAGCGTCGGACAGGTAGGCCACCACCTGGTCGTGCGGTACGTAAGGCAGCACGTGCACCCGGTCGAGGACACCGAGGTCGGTCGCGCGTTTGAGGTGCTCGTCCGCGGCGGCGCGGCGTCCGCTCGGCGGCACCGAGACCAGGGCCAGGTGTACGCCGGGCAGATCGGTCAGCGCCTCGACCAGCAGGATCGTGTTGCGGGCGACGGAGAGTCCGCCGGCGTACACGATGAGCGGGACGCCGGGCGCGAGCCCGCAGTCCTCCCGCACCGTCCGGGCGGGCCGGGTGTGCCGGGATGTCGGGCAGTTCATCACCACGGCCGGCGTCTTCTTCAGGCGGTGCTCGGCGCCGAGCAGGTCGGCCAGCGCGGGCGAGACGGTGACCACGGCGTCGGCGTGCGGGGCGTACTCCCGCTCGTAGCCGATCTGCGCCGGCAGCCAGGCCGGCCAGCCGGGGAACGGCGCCAGGCCGGGCACGTACTCGTGGGCGTCCCAGACCAGTTTGACCTTGCGCCCGGCGGCGGCGGCGCGAACCTTGGCACGGGCGGCGACGCCCAGCATCCGGTAGTCGTGGGCGTGGATGATGTCCGGCCGCAGCCGGTCGATGACCGGGCCCATGGCGATCTCGAAGTCCCAGAGGCTCGGATCCAGGCTGCGCCACGAGCCGGTGCCGCGCAGCAGCCGCCACCAGCCGATGGTCATCCGGTTGAGCAGGGAGCGCGGGTTCTCCCTGGCGGCGGTCAGGCGCTTGAGCTCGCCGGACCGCAGGTTCACCCACAGGGACTGCGCCTTGATGCCGATCCGGAGCGGCGCCAGCCACAGCCGGCCGGCGAGCGCGGCTGCGCGTCCGCCACCGGCCCGGCGCGCGGCGGCCAGCCGGGCGTACCGGAAGCGGACGTCGCCGGCGCGCGCGGCCACGGTCTGGCGGCGGTTGGCGGCCAGGGCGCCGCTGGAGTAGGCCAGCGGCCGGCGCGGCGACCAGCGCAGCTTGGAGTGGTGGGTGAACAGTGGCCGCCGGGTCCGGACCAGCTGCACCTCGGCGTCGCCGAGCAGCCAGGGTGGCCGGTGGTCACCCGGTGAGGTCACCCCGAGCAGGGTCACGTGCCAGCCCGCGGCGGCGGCCGAACGGGCCGCCTTCTGCACCCGGGAGTCACCGTCCACCCCGTTGTCCACCAGCATGACGACCCGTCCGCGTGGCGTGGCTGCGGGCTTGCCGGCCAGCGGCTCGTTCAACGTCGCGGTCATCCGTCACTCCCCAGGGTCAGCACCTACCGATGTCGCAGGCATGCTCACCTCAACGGGGCTCCCCGATCTCAGGAAACGGCGCAAATCACCGCATCGTGGTCCCCACTCCGAGGGGCAGCCACCAGCCGCTCGAGCTGCCGGCCGAGATGAGCACGGCACGCCGGCCGTCGATCCAGCCGAACGCCGACACGCGGGCGGACGCGGCCGCGGTCAGCCGGACGGTCCGCGTCTTGCCGGGCGTCAGGAGCGTGTAGGTGCCGGGCGCCATCCGCACCGACCGGATGGCGAAGTACGCGGCCGTGGACACCGGGCGGCGGGTGGCCCGGATCCGCGGCACCTCCTGCACCCAGTAGCCGGCCAGCACCCCGGCGCTGATCCGGTACCAGTAGCCGGGCTGGCCGAGGATCCGCCGGCGCATCCCGACCGGCGCCGTCGAGGAGGCGTTCAGCCGGACCAGCTTGCGGCCGGTCACCGCGCCGTTGGAGGTGGAGAGGAACCGCACGCCGGTGTGCGGGGCGGCGGCGAACGTGACGGTCGCCCGGACCGCCGGGGCGGAGAAGTCCTCCTGCAGCACCTCGGCCATCGTGGCGAACACCGGCGCACCGGCCAGCGCGTGCAGGTGCAGCAGCTGGTTGACGTGGATGACGTGGTACTTCTCGGTCGGCGCGTCGCCCCGAAGGCCGTAGCTGGAGGCCCACCCGCGGTTCCGGAAGTTGTTCAGCACGTACCGGTGCGTGGTGAGAGCGGCCTGGTTGAACAGGCTCGCGGCGGCCGCCGAACGGGTCAGGAACCAGTAGTCCCAGACGCCGTAGAGGGCGAAGAGGTGGCCGTTGAGCACCCGGCAGGACGTGGCCGGGGTCGGGCCGGGGTACTCCTCCAGCCACAGCTTGCGATTGCCGTCGGTGTGGATGACCCACGGTGTCCCGGCGGCGTAGCCGAGGCGCAGCGACGCGAACGTCCGGTCCGCGGCGACCTTCCAGTAGGCGTTCCCGGTGGCCTGGTGGAGCCGGACGAACAGCGACAGCGCCTGCCCCTGGGCCATCGCCGAGTACCACGGCCGGCGCATGGTCATGTTCAGGTTCGAGCCCAGGGGGAAGTCGAACGGGTACGGGTACCACCACGCGCCCCGGGCCGCCACGCGCGTGTCGATCAGGCGCTTGCCCTGCCGGGCGGCGTAGGTGAGATACCAGGCGTCATGCGTGAGCCGATAGCTGTTGAGCAGGCTGAGGCCGTACTGCGCCTGGGCGACCGGGTGGTTCACCTTGCGGCCGCCGGTCGTCGCCCTGCGGACGAACATCCGTACGCCGGTGCCGTCCACCACCCCGACCAGTTTGCGGGGGAAGACCGCCTCGTCGTTGTACGGACGCGCCCCGGCCGGCACCACCCGCGGCGCGAAGGTGAGCGCCGCGGCCGCGCTCGCCGCCGGTGGCCGCGCCACCGTGGCAGTGCCGAGAAGGACGCAGACGGCCATGAGGAGCGCGGAAGGCTTCACACGCCCCAAACTCTGACAATTTACCCTTCCTTGGCGTCGAACGTCCGTGCGTCAGTCTTTCGAAGGACGATCCTGCGAGGTGCACAGGCACACCTGGTTGCCCTCCGCGTCGGCCAGCACCCAGAAGCTCGGCGCCTCCGCGTCGCTGACCAGGGTGCCGCCCGCGGCCAGCGCGGCGGCGATGCGCGGCTGCACCTCGTCCGGGTCGATCCAGAGGTCCGGGTGCCAGCGCTGGCGCGGCTCGGCGCCCCCGGACTCCTGGAACCAGACCGTCGGCAGCGCGTCGTACGGGTCCACGATGTCGTCGTTCGCGGCCCGCTCGAAGCCGAGAACCGTCGCCCAGAACGGCGCGACCCGGCCCTGCGCCGGGGTGTCCAGGGCGAACTCCAGGCGCGCCACCGCGGCCCGGTCGGTGACCAGCCCCGCGGCCGCGGCGATCTCGGTGATCCGGCGGGCCATCCGCACGTCCCGGTCGGTGATCGCGCCGACGTCGTGGCTGCGCAGCCGCACCGCGACGTGGGTGTAACGCAGGTCCAGGTCGGGGTGGTGGTCCGCCGCCTCGGCCGCGGCGCCGATCGCGTCGACCAGCGCCAGGCCGGCGGCGAAGTCCTTGGTGGCGATGCGGGTCTGCAGGCCGCCGAGCAGGTTGGTCCAGCCGGTCAGCCCGGCGGCGGCGATCTCATCGCCGGTCAGTTTTCCCATCCGGTCATGGTGCACCGTCCGGGCGGAAGAACGGCCACCCCGCGCGGTCCCATTCGATCTCGCGGATCTGCATCCGGATCACGCCGTTCGCGTTCGCGTCGTAGTAGTGGTGGACCATGTACCAGCGGCCGTGGTCCAGGATCACGTCCGGCGCGCCGGTGCCGATCTGGTTGCCGCGGCTCTGCAGCACGACCGTGCCGCCGCCCTCGGCCAGCGGCTTCCCGGCACGGTCGAGGAACGGCCCGGTCGGCCGGGTCGCCCGTCCGGCTACGGTCCGGTAGGTGCTGTTGACGCCCTGGCAGCAGAAGTCCCACGAGGCCAGCAGGTACCAGTACCGCCCGTGCTGGAAGATCTGCGGGTTCTCGATCGGGTTCGGCGGGTTCTGCGGGTGCCGCGCCACGTCCAGCACCGGGCCGTACGGCGTGACCGGGTCGCTCAGCCGCTGCATCTTGATCCCGTCCCAGAACGAGCCGAACGTGATCCACCACTGCCGGCCGTCGGAGAACACCATCGGGTCGATCGCGTTGTAGTTCCTGCTCGGGTCCGACGTCAGGATCGGGCCCAGGTCCTGCCAGCTGGACAGCACCCCGGGCGTACGCGTGCGGGCCGCCCCGATGGCCGAGTTGTTGGAGCCGAACGAGGACGCGGCGTAGTAGAGGTAGAACCAGCCGCCGCGCCGGACCACGTGCGGGGCCCAGAGATGGTTCACGCCGTACGCGCGGGTCCAGGCCGGCAACGGGATCGCGCCGAGCGACTCCCAGGGGCCGGCCAGCGTCCCGCGGGAGCGGCGGGCGAAGACGCCGCCCGGGTCGGCCGGGTTCAGCACCCCGGTGGAGAAGACGTAGTACGTGCCCCGGTCGGCGAAGACCGTCGGGTCGTGCACCGGGTCGTCGATCACGCCGGGCACGAAGTCGCCGATGTCGCCGGTCATCTGCAGCTTGCCGCGCAGGGGCCGGTCGTGGGCCTGGGCCGGGGGCGCCGCGGCGCCGATCAGTCCGAGAGCGAGTACGGCCGCGGTAACTGCACGCAGTGCGAACATTCATCCAGAGTGGACCCCCTCGCGAGGTGGGGCTAGGCCTACCCGACCTCGATATCCAGACCCAGTGCGTCGAAGTCCGCCGATTTCTACCGTCTGTGCCATGCCATTCTTCGCAGTCCTGCTGACCCTCGTGTCACTGGTTGCCCCACCGTCCTCATCTCTCGCGTGGGGCACGTGCGCTCACGACGCGGGTGACCAGCTCGGCGCGTACCTCGACCAGGCCGGCGCCAGCTGCGCCACGCTCACCGTGCCGGTCGACTACCAGCGCCCGTCCGGCCCGTCCGTCAAGGTCGCCGTGACCCGCCTCCAGGCAACCGACCCGGCCCACCGGCGTGGCGTGCTGCTGCTCAACCCGGGCGGGCCGGGCGCGAGCGGGCTGGAACTGGCGGCGGCCGCGCCGCAGCTGTTCCCCGAGCTGCTGGCCCGGTACGACGTGATCGGGATGGATCCCCGCTTCACCGGGCGCAGCGACGCGATCGAATGCGACTGGACGACGGACACCTTCCTGCGCTCGGCCGGGCCGGACCGGCGCACGTTCGATCGGAGCGCCGCGCTGATGCGGACCCTGGCGGGCGGCTGCGCCCACGATCGCGCTCGTCTCCCGTACGCGAACACCCGCAACACCGCCCGCGACATCGACCGTCTCCGCCGGACGTTGGGCCAAGACAAGATCAACTACTTGGGTTTCTCGTACGGGACCTACCTCGGCGCCGTCTACCTGCAGATGTTCGGCGCGCACGCGGACCGGTTCGTGCTCGACAGCGCGGTCGACCCGTCCCAGTACGGCCCGGCGCTCTTCGCCCGCAACGCCCCCGCCATGCAGGACGCCCTGCGGCAGTGGGCGGGCTTCGCCGCGGCGCACGACGACGAGTACCACCTCGGCGCGACCGTCCCCGCGGTCCTGGCCACGGTCGCCCGGCTGCATCGGGCCCAGCCGATCGGCGCCTACCGGGTCGACGCCGAGTTCCTGCCCGCCTACCTGTTCAGCCGGCTGAGCCAGGCCGACTACCCGACGCTCTCCGCCGAGCTCGCCTTCTTCGGCAAGGCGGGTCCGCTGCCCGAGTCGCTGGAGACCTACCTGCGCGGGCTGTTCACCGGCGAGGGCAACCCCGCCGACCGGTACGGCACCCCGATCCTGTGCGCCGACCGGCCGGCCGGGCGCGACCCCGGGGCGTACTACCGGGACATCCAGGCGCACCGCCGCGACGAGCCGCTCTTCGGGCCACTGACCCGCAACATCTCCCCGTGCGCCTTCTGGCCGGTGCGGGGCGCCGAGCCGCCGACCGACCTGCACACCGACCGGCCGGTGCTGGTAGTCGGCGGTGACCACGACCCGATCACGCCGTACGCGGGGCAGGAGGCGATGCGCCGGAAGCTGACCGGATCGTCGGCCGTGACCCTGCGCGGAGGCTACCGGCACACGGTGTACAAGGTGGCCGGGAACGCCTGCGTGGACGCCGTGGTCACCCGCTACCTGCTGGGCTCGCCGGTGCCGAAGTTCTCCACCTGCGGCTGAAACGACCGATAGGGATGGGGTGAAGCGCCTGCCCTCCTTCGCGGTGCCCGCGATCGCCGTGATCGCGGGCCTGCCGACGCTGGTCGCGCCGGGCTCGGCGGTCGCCGGGGCGGCGTACACGCTGGCGTTCGTGTTCTTCGTGGTGCTGGGGTGGCAGGGCGTCCGTGAGCAGACCGGGCGCGGGCGCGTCGCGTACGCCCTGATCGCCTCCGCCCTCACCGCCTGGCTGGCCGGCGACCTGGTCTTCGGCCTGCTGGACCGGCTGACCGAGTACGGCGGCGGCGTCACCATCGCCGACGCGCTCTGGCTCTCCGGCTATCCGCTGCTCACCGCCGGCCTGATCCAGCTGGTCCGGCTGCGGGCGCTCGGCCGGCTGCGCGAGGCGCTGCTGGACGGGCTGGCGATGACGGTCGTCGTGTCCGCGGTGTTCTGGCAGTTCCTGATCGTCCCCGCGGTCGCCCGGAACTCGCTGGACCTGTCCGAACTCGCCGACATCCTCTACCCCTTCGGCGACATGCAGTTCTTCGTGGCCGGGACGCTGCTCGTGCTGGCCCCCGGCGGGCGCGGCGGCCCGATCCGGTACCTGCTCGGCGCGATGGCGCTCACGTTCGCCGGCGACGTGGCGATCTCGCTGACGCCGTACTGGTTCCCCGGCTTCGACGACTCCCGCCTCGACGCCGTGCTCCTGCTCGCCAACGGCCTGATCGCCGCCGCCCTGTACCACCCCGGCGCCGGCCACCTCCTCGAACCGGCCGCCGCCGACGCCGACGATCGGCTGCACCCCGGACGCGTGGTCTTCCTCGGCGTCGCGCTGCTCGCCCTGCCCGGACTGGCCGACCTGCGGATCAGCGACATCCGGTTCGAGCGGGCCACGCTGACGATCGCGATGGTGCTGCTCACCGTCATCGTGCTGACCCGGTTCACGCTGGTGGTGCGCGCCCAGGAACGCGGCCGGGCGGCGCTGTCCCACCGCGCCACCCACGACCAGCTGACCGGGCTGCTCAACCGCCAGGAGCTGCACCAGCGGCTCTCGAGGGCGGTGCAGCGGGGCAGCGGCGGCGGCCCGGTGGTGCACTTCCTCGACCTCAACGGCTTCAAGCCCATCAACGACCGGTACGGCCACGCGGCCGGCGACCGGGTGCTGGTCGAGATCGCCGAGCGCCTGCGGGCCACGGTGCGCGCCACGGACACGGTCGCCCGGCTGGGCGGCGACGAGTTCGTGGTGGTGTCGCCGACGGTGGCGGACGCGGCCGGGCTGACCGGGCGGCTGCGCGCGGCGGTCACCGCGCCCATCGGCCTGGACCCGCCGGTCAGCGTCCAGGTGAGCATCGGCGTCTCGGTCGCCGGCGCGCTCGTCCATCCGACCTCGGACGCGCTGCTCGCCTCCGCCGACGCCGCCATGTACGTCGAGAAGGACCTGACCTCAACATATAGATGAGCTTGACAACGTTGTAGAGGTACGCGGATGCTCGGGAGAACGCTCTCCCGGATCCCCCAGGCCTGGACGGCGCTCCTCACGGATCCCCCCAGCCACCGTGGAGTGACAATGAAGCTTCCGCGCGTACCCCTGGTCATCGCTCTTGTCGCCGTCGCGGCCCTCGCCGCCGTGCGGTCCGCACCACCCGCCGAGGCCGCGCAGGTCATGCGCGCGGCCGACCCGAGCGTCATCCGGGTCGGCAGCACCTACCACTCGGTGCAGTCGATGAACGGCGGCATCAGCGTCCGGTCGGCCTCCTCCCCCGACGGCCTGGCCGGCGCGACCGCCCGCCAGGTCTGGACCGACACCCGCAACCTGGGCGAGGTGTGGGCGCCGGAGATCGCCGTCGAGGGCGGCCGGTTCTACATCCACTTCTCGGCCGGCCGCGGCAACCTGCACCGGATGTACGTGATCAGCTCGGCGTCCGCGGCCACCGGCTACGGCGGCGAGACGAAGGTGGCGTTGCCGGACGACAAGTGGGCCATCGACGGCAGCATGTTCACCTTCAACGGGCAGCGCTGGTTCGTCTGGTCCGGCTGGGCCGGCGACACCA
Organism: Actinoplanes sp. NBRC 103695; assembly: GCF_030269485.1. Taxonomy (GTDB): domain Bacteria; phylum Actinomycetota; class Actinomycetes; order Mycobacteriales; family Micromonosporaceae; genus Actinoplanes. Next base: position 296,941 of record NZ_BSTL01000013.1, read on the forward strand.
ACATCGAGCAGAACCTGTACGTCGCCCGGATGAGCAGCCCGAGCACGTCGACCGGTGGCCGGTTCGTGATCAGCCAGCCACGGGAGTCCTGGGAGAGAGTGGTCGGCAACCCGTTCATCAACGAGGGCCCCGAGCCGATCAAGGACCCCAACGGCCAGCTGCACGTCGTCTACTCCGCCAACGGCTCCTGGAGCGACCAGTACTGCCTGGCCGACCTGCGGCTACGCGCCGGCGGCGACCCCACCTACGTGTGGGACTGGTACAAGTCGAACGGCTGCCTCTTCGGCTCCAACCGCGCCACGATGATGGCCGGCTGGGATCCGACGGTGAACGTCAACGGCCCGGGCCACCACACGTTCGTCCTGCTGAACGGCGACATCGCGACCAGCCCGCCGGCCGGGCCGCGCTTCCCGCTGATGTACCACGCGGTCCCCAAGGGCACGCCGTACTCCTGGGAGAACCGGTACTGGTACACGGGCACGTTCGCCTGGTGGGGCAGCGTGACCTACGGCCGCGCGAACGTCCCCGGACCGAACAACGACACCGGCTGGGGCCTCAAGTTCTTCGAGTGAGCCCCGGCTGTTCATGAAGGATGCGAGGCCATGAAGCGAGGGCAGCGCCGCTCAGGGGCGGGCGACCAGCGCCTTGCGCAGCGCCGCGATCATGTCGTCGCGGAAGGCGATCATCGTCTCCGACCGGTCGGCCAGGAAGTTGTCGGCGCCGTGGTACATGCCGGGGACGACGACCAGGTCGGTCGGGACTCCGGCGATCTGAAGGCGGCCGGCGTAGGCGACGTCCTCGGCGTGGAACAGGTCGAGATCGCCGACCCCGATCCAGGCCGGTGCCAGGCCGGCGAGGTCCGCGCGGCGGGCGGGCACCGCGTACGGGCGCGGTTCCTCCACTTCGGGCCGGTGGCCCAGGTAGGCCGTCCAGCCGAACCGGTTCGACGCCGGTGTCCAGACCAGCTCGCCGGTGCCCAGGTGGTCGTCGCGCAGCACGGTGCGGTCGTCCAGCATCGGGTAGATCAGCGCCTGGAAGCGCAGCGGCACACCCCGGTCGTACGCCATCTGGGCGACCGCCGCGGCCAGGCCGCCGCCCGCGCTGTCACCGGCCACCGCGACCCGCGACGGGTCGACACCGAGCGCCTCGGCCTGCTCGTGGATCCAGGTCAGCGCCCGGAAGCAGTCGTCCAGCCCGGCCGGGAACGGATGCCCGACGGCTTTGCGGTAGTTGACGCTGACCACCAGGATGCCCAGCTCGGCGGCGATCCGGCTGCAGATCGGGTGGTAGCTCGACGGGTGCCCGACGACGTAGCCGCCGCCGTGGATGTAGAGCAATGCGCCGGACGGCACCGAGCGGGCCTTGGGCCGGTAGACGAACAGATTGTCCTGCTGATCGACGGTGACGCCGGGCTCCACCGGTCCGCCCGGGACGGGTATCCGCCGCATCGCCCGGACCATCAGGCTGGACGTGATCTGAAACGGCGCGTACAGGATGGGGTGTCGAAGATCCTCCGGCACCATGGCGATCGAGCGTCGCTTGCCGAGGTAGGAACGGACGCCGACAGCCACGGCCGCCACACCCGCCGCAAGCGCAACATTGCGCAGAAGCCGTTTCACAGAGCGAACCTATCGGTGCGGGAGTCGCAGTGTGAAGGTTGCCCCCGATCCGGTGAGCTGCCCCGTCGGCGCCGGCCGGCTAGAACAGCCCCTCGACGGCGTCGGCGGCAGCGGACGCACCGCCGGCCGCCCGGAACAGCTCGGCCGTCACCGCCAGGTCCTTCCGGACAGTTTCGTCGCGGTCGAGCTCGGTCACGGCCCGGCGCAACTCGGCGGCGGTCGGCCCGGCCAGGGTCACGCCCAGGCCCAGCTCGTGCAGCCGGCGTGCGTTGGCCCTCTGCTCGGGCATCTGCGGCACGGCGACCGTGGGCACCTCGTTGAACACGGCCTCCATGGTGGAGTTCATTCCCGCGTGGGTCACCAACACCCTCGAGTGCTTGAGGACGTCCAACTGCGGAAAGTACGGGCGGACCTCGACGTTGCCCGGGATCGTGCCGAGCTCAGCCACCTCGACCCGCCCGCCGACAGCCATCGCCACCTGCCAGTCCGTGTCGGCGAACGCCTCGACGCAGAGGCGGAAGAACTCCGGGTTCTGGTTCATCAGGGTGCCCAGCGACACGAAGAGCAGGCGCCCGCCCGGCGGCTGCCAGGTGCCTGCCTCCACCCGGTCGTGCTCGGACGGCCCGACGAAGACGTACCGGTCACCGAAGGTGTCGCCGTGGTACTGGAACTGCCTCGGCACGAAGACGACGTCGAGGTCACCCGGGATGCGGGTGAGGATGGTGCCCAGGCTCCGGGTCACGCCGAAGGACGAGGTGTACTCCCGGACCCGAGCGTCCGCGGTGGCGAGCGAGACGGCCAGCCGCTCCCGGTCGGGCACGAACTCCTGCAACGGCGTGTACTGAGCCGCCGCCACACGGCAGCCCGCGCGAGACAGACCTCGGCCCGATCGACAAGAAACACCACAGCGACGAACCAGCACTCCCCCGCCCGAACCACGACGTTCAGGCGGGAACGAAGTTCACACCTGCTCCGTTATCCGGGCGACCGTGCCGGTCTCCAGGGCGACCCAGACCGCACCGTCCGGGCCGAGTGTGAGGCCGTGCGGCTCGGAGCCGGGGGTCGGGAGGTCGACGTGGCGGAACTCGCCGGTGGGTGAGACGTGGCCGAGCCGGCTGGCCGGGGACCGGGAACTCCTCGATGCTCATCGGCGCAGCCCGGCGATCACGAGGGCGACCATGTGACGGGCGTTGTACTGCGGGTGGTTCTCGGCGCCGATGCAGAGGTTGCCGACGCCGAACATCAGTTCCAGTGCGTCCGTGCCGGGGTTGATCTCGCCGGCCTCGGCCGCCGCGTCCAGCAGCTGGGCGCAGACCGGGACGAGCCGGTCCAGGAAGTACGCGTGCAGTTTGTCGAACGCGGCGTCGTCGGAGCGCAGCGCCGCGGCGAGGCCGTGCTTGGTGACCAGGAAGTCGACGAACAGGTTGATCCACGTGCCGAGGGCGGCGTGCGGGGATCCGCCTTCCGCGAGCAGCGCCGGCCCGGCCTCGGCGCACGCCTCGACCTGGTGGCGGTAGACGGCGACGATGAGGTCCGCGCGCGTCGGGAAGTGGCGGTAGATGGTGGCGACGCCGACACCGGCCCGCGCCGCGATGTCGCGTACCGGAGCATCGACGCCCGCCTCGACGAAGGCCGCGGCCGCCGCATCCAGCAGGGTTGCCTCGTTGCGGCGGGCGTCCGCCCGTTTCCGCGTCTCCACGCAGTTACCTCCACCACAGCCCTTGGAAAACGGAACACGGTTCCGTATGTTCGAGAGCGGAACACGGTTCCGCTTACTCCGAGGATAGGACAACCGATGCAGTACCGCACCCTAGGCCGCACCGGCGTGCAGGTCAGCAGCCTCGTGCTCGGCGCGATGAACTTCGGCGCCATGGCCCGCACCACCCAGGACGACGCCACCGCCATGGTCGACGCCGCGCTCGACGCCGGGATCAACCTGATCGACACCGCCGACATGTACGGCGGCGGCGAATCGGAGGAGATGGTCGGCAAGGCCATCGCCGGGCGCCGCGACGACCTCGTGCTGGCCACCAAGGCGACCCTGCCGATGGGCGACGACCGCAACCACCAGGGCGGCTCGCGTCGCTGGCTGGTCACCGCGCTCGAGGACAGCCTGCGCCGGCTCGGCGTCGACCACGTCGACCTCTACCAGATCCACCGGTGGGATCCGCGGACCAGCGACGAGGAGACCCTGTCCGCGCTCACCGACCTCCAGCGGGCCGGCAAGATCCGGTACTTCGGGTCGTCGACGTTCCCCGCCTACCGGATCGTCCAGGCCCAGTGGGCGGCCCGCGAGCACCACCTCGGCCGGTACGTCACCGAGCAGCCCAGCTACTCGATCCTGCAGCGCGGCATCGAGTCGCACGTGCTGCCCGCGACCCAGGAGTACGGGCTCGGCGTCCTCGTCTGGAGCCCGCTCGCCTCCGGCTGGCTGAGCGGCGCCGTCCGCGCGGGCCGGGAGAACACCAATCACCGCGCGGGCTTCCTGCCGCAGCGCTTCGACCTGACGGTGCCGGCCAACCAGGTCCGGATGGACGCCGTCGAGCGGCTGGTCACGGTCGCCGACGAGGCGGGGCTGAGCCTGATCCAGCTGGCGCTCGGCTTCGTGACCGCGCACCCGGGCGTGACCAGCGCGATCATCGGCCCGCGCACGATCGAGCACCTGCGGTCCCAGCTCGCGGCGGCGGACACCGTGCTGCCCGCCGACGTGCTCGACGCCGTCGACGCGATCGTGGCGCCCGGCCTGGACCTGGCGCCGGACGAGAAGATCGACACGCCGCCGGCCCTGCTCGACCCGGCCCTGCGGAGGCGGTGACCGTGCCCAGCTTCGGCATCATGACCGCGCCGATGCAGGTCGGCTACGACGACATCCTGCGGGTGTGGCGGGAGGCGGACGAGGTACCGCAGATCGAGCACGCGTGGCTGTTCGACCACCTCATGCCGATCGGCGGCGACCCGGACGGACCCGCGTACGAGGGATGGACCTTGCTCTCGGCTCTCGCCGCACAGACCCGGCGCCTGCGTCTGGGCCTCCTCGTCACCAGCAACCGCTTCCGCCCGCCGGCGATGCTGGCCAAGATCGCCACCACCGTCGACGTCGTCTCCGGCGGGCGGCTCGACTTCGGGATCGGCGCCGGCTCCCGACCTGGTCACCCCATCGCCAGACGCGAGTACGACGGACACGGGCTGGAGTATCACGATTTCGCGCACTCGGTGGGCAGCCTCGCGGAGGCGTGCACCGTCATCCGTCGGTTGTGGACGGAGCCGGCGCCGTTCGACTTCGACGGCGCGTACGTGAAACTCCGCGGAGCGTTCGGCAATCCGAAACCGGTGCAGCGACCGCACCCACCGATCCTGATCGGCGGGCGTTCGGCCGCGACGCTTCGGGTGGTCGCCGAGCACGCCGACATCTGGAACATCCCCGGCGGCGACCTGGACGACGCGGCCGGGCGCAGCGCGCTGCTGGATCGCTTCTGCGCCGAGATCGGCCGTGACCCGGCGGCGATCACCCGCTCGATGCACCTGGGTGTCGGCTACGAGAATCCGGGCGCCACCCGGGACGCGATCAGCGCCGCGACCGATGCCGGGTTCCAGCATTTCGTCCTCAGTGTGCCGCCGCCGTTCCCGGACGGGGTCGCGCATTGGCTCGCCGAGAAGGTCATCGCCACCCGGTAGGTTTCTCGCATGACCGTCGTCGCCGGCCGCTATCGGCTCCTGCGGGAGCTGGGCCGGGGCGGCATGGGCGCGGTCTGGCACGCCCACGACGACCTGCTCGGCCGCGACGTCGCGATCAAGGAGATCCGGCTTCCGCACGGCGATGACGACCCGATGGTCAAGCGGGCGCTGCGCGAGGCACAGGCGGCGGCCCGGCTGAAGCATCCCGGCATCATCACCGTCCACAATGTCGTCACCGAGGCGGGCCGGCCGTGGATCATCATGGAACTGGTCCCCGGGCGGTCCCTGGCCGACACCATCCGCGAGCACGGGCTGCTCACCGAGCGACGAACCGCCGAGATCGGGCTGCAGGTCCTGGACGCGCTGCACGCCGCGCATCGAGGCGGCATCACGCACCGGGATGTCAAACCCGCGAACATCCTGCTGGACGACCAGCACGTGGTACTGACCGACTTCGGCATCGCCGCGATCGACGACGCCACGGCGCTGACCCGGTCGGGGCAGATGGTGGGCTCACCGGCGTACATGGCGCCGGAGCGGTTCGGCGGCCGGCCCGCGACGGCGGCCGCCGACCTGTGGAGCCTGGGCGTCACCCTGTACGCGGCGGTGACCGGGCAATCGCCGTTCCAGCGGGACTTCGCGCCCGCCACGATGGCCGCGATCCTGACCAGCAAGCCCGCCCCGCCGGCGCACGCGGGGCGGCTCTGGCCGGTGATCAAGGGCTTGCTGGACAAGGATCCGGAGCGCCGGCTGACCGTCGAGCAGGCCCGCCCGTTACTCGCGGCGGTGGCGGCGGGAACGCCCGCCGTTCCAGCCCCCGCACCCCGTCGGCGGCGGCTCTGGCTTGCCGCGGCGACGGCCGGTGTCGTCGTGGCCGTGCTGACGGTCGTCGCACTCAACGATGCGCCTCCCCCACCGCGCCACCCCTCTTCGGCGCCACCGCCACCGCCACCGGCGGTTGTCTATCGCGGCGAGCTCGCGGGTCACCGGGACACCGTGCTGGCCCTCGCCTTCAGTCCCGACGGCAAGCTGCTCGCCTCCGGCGCCGGCGACTCCAGCCTCCGCATCTGGGACACCGCCACCGGCCGCAAGCTCACGGTCCGCGGCGACCATCGCGACACGGTGCTCGACCTGGCCTTCAACCCCGACGGCACGATCCTCGCCTCGGCCGGCCACAGCGACGACCGGACCGTACGGTTCTGGCAGCCCGACGGCGACCCGGTGGCGACCCTCGATCCCGGAGTCGGATCGGTGCAGGCGATCGCCTACAGCCCCGACGGAGCGACCCTCGCCGCCGGCGGCCTGTCCGGCCGGATCGCCCTCATCGACACGTCGACCCACACGGTGCGGAAACGCTTCGTCGCACACACCAGCGGCACGTACGACCTCGCGTACAGTCCCGACGGCCGGTCCCTGGTCAGCAGCGGCAACGACGGCAAGGTCCGGGTCTGGAACGCCGCGACCGCGGCCCGGGTGACCGAGCTCGACGGACCCTCATCGGCGCTGGCGGCGGCGTTCAGCCGGGACGGCAGGCTGCTCGCCGTGGGCGGCACGGACGGCGAGGTACGTATCTGGGAGACGGCAACCTGGCGCCGCGCCGTCTCCCCTGCTCCCTCCGACGGACAGATCGAGACCCTGGACTTCAGCCCCGACGGCGCCTGGCTGATCGCCGGCACCGAGGCCGAGCAGGGCGTGCCGGTCTGGCAGGTGGCGACCGGCAAGCTGGTCCGCGAGGTGCCGGTCGGCGAGGACTGGCCGATGATCGCCCGCTTCAGCCCCGACGGCGCCACGGTGGCGACCGGCAGCGACGACCATCTGGTCCGTCTCGCGGCCGCCACCGGATTCACCGGCAGGTGATCACGCCGCGAAGCGCTCCCACACCCGGTGGGTGGCGAGCAGCCGCTGCACGGCGGTGAAGGCCTCGGCGCCGGACTCCGCGGTCACGACTCCGGGCGTACCCGAAGCACCGACCTCCTCGAGAACCTCCTGGCCCGCGCCCCACGCCCCGATCGCCTTGGCGTGCCGCCACGCCTCCTCGACCAGCAGCTTGACGCGCGGGTCGAGCAACGCGCCGTCCACGGTCACCGGCTTGCCGGCCAGGAGCACGACGTCGAACTCGACCGACCGCATGGTGGCGAAGGTCCGCTGCACCGGCAGGTCGCCGATCATCCCGCCGCGCGCCGCGATCAGCAGCGGCACCATCCCGGCGGCGAAGACCGCCTGACGCACGTCGTCCAGGTCGCCGTCCGGGGCGTCCACGTCGACCACGATGCCGGCGATCCGGCCGTCCGCGGGCCATTCCGCGCCGAGCTGCGACAGCGCCGGGCTCGGCGTGACCTCCGGCAGGGTGAGAGACGGCTCCGGTACGGGCAGGCCAAGGCCGGCCGCCACCTGCTCGCAGAGCACCGGGTCGATGTTGGCCAGGCACCGCAGCTGGCGTTCCTTGATCGCCTGCTCGTAACACTTGCCCAGCTCGAACGTGTAGGCCTGGATGATGTGGTCCTGCTCGACCGGCGTCATGCTCGCCCAGAAGAGCCGCACCTGGCTGAAGTGGTCGTCGAACGACGCCGGGTTGGCACGGATCTTCGGCGCCTCGGTGACGGTCACCGGGGTGTCCAGGAACGCGTTCTCCTCGGTGGTGAACGGGTTGCCGCCGTCCAGCGAGTTGGGCCGGTAGGGCGCGACGCCGCCGTGCACGGCCTGCTGGTGGAAGCCGTCCCGCAGCATGTCGTTGACCGGCGCGTGCGGGCGGTTGATCGGGATCTGGTGGAAGTTCGGCCCGGCCAGCCGGGTGAGCTGGGTGTCCAAGTAGGAGAACAGCCGGCCCTGCAGCAGCGGGTCGTTGGTCACGTCGATGCCGGGCGGAAGGTTGCCCAGGTGGAAGGCGACCTGCTCGGTCTCGGCGAAGAAGTTCGTCGGCGTACGGTTGAGCACCAGCTTGCCGATCCGCTGCACCGGCGCCAGTTCCTCGGGCACGATCTTGGTCGGGTCGAGCAGATCGATCCCGGCGAAGGTCTCGTCCGGCGTGTCCGGGAAGACCTGGATGCCGAGCTCCCACTCGGGGAAGGCGCCGGCCTCGATGGCGTCGTAGAGGTCACGCCGGTGGAAGTCCGGGTCGATGCCGCTGAGCAGCTGCGCCTCCTCCCAGACCAGCGAGTGCACGCCGAGCTTGGGCTTCCAGTGGAACTTGGCCAGGGAGGTCTCCCCGGCCTCGTTCACCAGGCGGAAGGTGTGCACGCCGAAACCCTCCATCGTCCGGTACGAGCGTGCGATGCCCCGGTCGGACATGTTCCAGATGGTGTGGTGCTGGGCCTCGGTGTGCAGTGACACGAAGTCCCAGAAGGTGTCGTGTGCGCTCTGCGCCTGCGGGATCTCCCGATCCGGGTGCGGCTTGGCGGCGTGGATGATGTCCGGGAACTTGATCGCGTCCTGGATGAAGAACACCGGCATGTTGTTGCCGACCAGGTCGAACGTGCCCTCGTCGGTGTAGAACTTGGTCGCGAAGCCGCGGGTGTCGCGGACGGTGTCGGCCGAGCCGCGCGAGCCGAGCACGGTGGAGAAACGTACGAAGACCTCGGTCTCCTTGCCCTCGGCGAGGAACCCGGCCCGCGTGACTCCGGCGGCGGCCCCGTACCCGGTGAAGACGCCGTGCGCGCCCGCGCCACGGGCGTGTACGACCCGCTCGGGGATCCGCTCGTGGTCGAAGTGGGTGATCTTCTCGCGCAGGTGGTGGTCCTGGAGCAGGGTCGGGCCACGGGTGCCGGCCTTCAGGGAGTGGTCGGTGTCGCGGAGCCGGGCGCCCTGCGCGGTGGTCAGGTACTTCCCCTGCTGGGCATGCGTGGGCGGCGGCGCCCCGGTTTCCGCACCGGTGGGCGTACGCGTCTGCGGTGTCCCTTGCTCCGGCTTGGGCGGCAACGGCTCGTGCGGCGTGGTCGGCTCCTCCAGGGGCGCCGGTGCGCTGCCCGGCGAGCCGGGGATGCGGTCACTCACGGCGTCCACCGCGTCGGCCACTTTCGACGCGGCCGCCTCGACGGCCTGCTGGATCTTCCGCGCCGGTTTGGAGCTGCTCATCTGGCCTCGTCCTTCGGGAGTTTCCTCGGCTGAAGGACGTCGACTACCCCAAGGACGACGCGAAAAACGTACTAGGACTTCCGGTTTGTGGACTTTTGCCGTCGTTCCGGTTCCGGGGACATCGTCCCGGCCGGAGCGGGTCCGCGAACGCCGCCGTACCAGGCCGTTCCCGACATCAGCTCACCGTGTGACGTCTGGTGTTCCCGCTCGTCCGCGGGTGCCGAGCTGGGCATCTGGGGCGCCTCCTCGATCTTTGCTTCTCCGCAAAGATCTTCCCGCCCCAGGTCGCCTCAAACCGGCCGATGTCGTCGAGTCGCGACAATCAGACCGCTCCCGACCGACGCCGCCCCGGTCCTCGAAGGTGATCCGCACCGGTTGCCCGTCGTCCCAGCGCAGGTCGAGCAACCGGTGCGGATCCGCCTCGATCACGTCGACGTCGGTCTCCGCACCGGCCACCTTGAACGTCCAGTGCACCCGCGTCCCGGTCTCCAGCCGGCCGGAACTCGCCGCCAGCCAGAACCGCCGGACCCGGTCCGGGTCGGCGAAGGCCTCGTACACCTCCGCCGCCGGACGGCGGACCAGCATGTTGACGTCGACCACGGGCGTCCACGAAGCCACGATGCCACCGTAATGCCTCAGGAGCGGGCGCCGTCCGCCTCGACGTCGATCCCGTCCACCCGGTCCGGGTAGAACGCGACGTGGTCCTTGATGGCGGCGACAGCGGGACGCGGGTCCCGGTACTCCCACACCGCGTCGACCGCCGTGTCGCCGCCCAGCGGGATCGAGTAGTAGCTGGCGTCGCCCTTGTAGGGGCAGTACGTCTCGGTCGAGGTGCGCTCGAGCACCGACTCGTCGACGTCGCTCAGCGGCACGTACTGCACCGGCGGGTAGGACGCCTCCTGCAACGTCAGGGCGTTGCGGGTGTCGGCGACGACCTTGCCCGCGACGGTCACGACCACTCGGTTGTGGTTGGGCGTGATCGTGATCGGGTGGTCCGGGCCAGGCTCAAGAACGGGCTTGTCAGCCATGATGCCTTCTCTCCAGCTGTGGTCGGTCTCTCCGCGTCTACAAGTCCCCGCCTCCGAAGATATTCCGCGGCCACGCTCCAGCGCGAGAACCTCAGGCCGACGCCCAGAAAATCTATGACGTCGGTACTAGACATTGTCGGGAAGACTGGTTAGAGTTCCTGGCGTTGGCAGATGAGATCTAACAAAGACGCAGACGAACCAGACCGAGCGTCAAGCAGGGCCCCGGACCATTCCGCGGCTCGCTCGGCTCAGCAGGACAGCTCGTCGCACGTGTGCGGGGCCATGAAGTCGCGTGGGGCTCCGTCACCGGCGGGCAAGCGGTAGGACAGAGATCCGGTAACCGAGGAAAGGGAGGGCCCAGACACCGTTGGATCGCCCGCCTTGGGGCGGACACCGCAGTTTCCCTCGAACGAGAGGTGGTCTTCGGTCACGCTGACGCGATCCTCGCACCCCGCGCTTCCCACGGCGGCAGGTGTGGACACGACAACCCGGCCTCACGGCCGGTAGATGGTGTTTCGACCTATCAACCCCGGGCCCCGGCGCTGAAGCGCCGGGGCCCTCGTCATGAAGAGGACCGCCACGCAGCGAACGCGCTCCGAATGCTGTCCCCGTACGCATCGCCCGAAAGCGCCTCCAGGTACGCCTTCCCCAGCTCGAAGTGCCGATGAGCGCCGGCCTCATCACCGAGGCGCCGGTAGTCCTCGGCCAGATTCAGATGCAACGACGGCAGGAGCGCGTTCTTGCCCCCGGCGTTGCCTCTTCCGACGGCCTGCTGGTCGGTCAGTTCATCCATGAAAGCGAGCGCCCGAAGGTCCCACGCAAGCTCATCCTCGGGTTCCTCCTGCACATCGGCCAGCGAGTGCGCCAGAAAGACCTTCGCGAACGCATCCTCTCCACTCTCGACGTCAGCGACGAGCGGCTCCATGAGGGCTTTCGCGTCCGTCGGGCGACCCTGTTCCCGAAGGCCGATGCCCTCAAGAATCGCTGCGTACACAGGCGACTCGGGCGAGGTGGTCATGCTGGTCCTCTTTCTCGGCGTCGGAGGTCAGTCGCGGGCCCGGTCCCTGACCATCTGCCCGACGTCAGTCAGGGCGGCGGCGATGCAGGAGGGACGCCGCCTCGATCCGGAAGGGAAACGGCTCGTCCGAAGCGAGCGTCTCGCCTGCTCTCACCACGTCGGAGGGAATGTAGTGGTCGCCGACGAGCTGCAGAAGATGCAGTTCCACTGAATCCTGCGCACAGAGCCCGCGACGGTCTTGTGCCCGAGCACCGAAAAGCGAGATCATCACGCATGCTCGACCCCTCGCCGGAGGACGACGGGACCTCACCGGCCGTTTCCACGCCGCGTTTCGTCGGTCGCGATCGGGAGATGGCGGCCCTGCGGGGTGCCCTGGCCCGGCCTCCGGCGATCGTGCTGGTGGAGGGCGAGGCGGGGATCGGCAAGAGCCGGCTGCTGCGCGAGTGGCTGGCCGCGCCGGACGAGCGCACCGCCCTGGTGTCGGTGTGCCCGCCGCTTCGTGAGTCGTTGACGTTGGGGCCGATCGTCGACGCGTTCCTCGGGATCGAGCGCCCGCTGCCGCGCCTGCGGCTCACCGAGCTCGCGGGCGCGTTACGGCCCTTGTTCCCTGAATGGTCCTCGAACCTGCCGCCCGCTTTGCCGCCCCTGGACGATGCGAAGGCGGCGCGGCACCGCCTGTTCCGTGCCCTGGACGAGTTGCTGCGGGCTCTGCGTGTCGATGTTCTCGTGCTCGAGGACGCGCACTGGGCCGACGAGGTGACGTGCGAGTTCCTGCTGTTCCTCATCTCCCGACAGCAGTCGGACGGGCCCAGCCTCGCGATCTCCTATCGGCCGGAGGAGGTGGACGACGGATCGCTGTTGCTGCGGCTGACGTCCCGGTTGCCCGCCGGCGTGACCCAGCTGAGGATCGCCCTGGCGCCCATGCGACCCGGCGACACGGCGGCGCTGGTGTCCTCGATGCTTGACGGCAACCCGATCTCGCAGGAATTCACGACGTTCATGCACGACCGGACCGGCGGTGTTCCCCTGGCCGTGGAGGAGTCGGTCCACCTCATGTGCGACCGTGCCGACCTCGTCTTCCGCGACGGACAGTGGGTCCGGCTGGAGCTGCGCGAGCTACAGGTTCCGCCGACGGTGCGCGACTCCACCCGGGAGCGGGTGAGCCGTCTGTCGCCGACGGCGCAGCAGGCGTTGCGCGCGGCGGCCACATTGGCCGAGCGTTCCTCGGTGGCGACGATCGCGATGACCGCCGACCTGTCACCAGCCGAGTGCCGAGGCGCCATCGCGGAGGCGGCCGGCGCCGGCGTCCTGGACGGCGACGACCACGGCCGGTGGCAATTCCGGCATGTGCTGGCTGCCACCGCTGTCTACGAAGCGATCCCGTTGACCGACCGCAGACACTTCCACCTGCTGGCCGGCCGGGCCTTGGAACACCTGCGTCCCCCGCCCGTGGCGCGTCTCGCCCACCATTTCCGTGAGGCCCGCGAGATGCGGTCCTGGGCGCGGTACGCCGAGCAGGGCGCCGAACTGGCCATCGCCTCGGGTGACCACACCAAGGCGGTCGACCTGCTGGTCGATCTGCTGTCGCGAGCCGTACTGCCGCCGGCGGACCGTGCCCGTGTCGCGCGCATCACCGGAGTCGCTGCGCTGGGCCGTCGCGAACCGGTCGACGAGGTCTACCACCGTGTGATCCGTACCCTCAGATCGGTTTTGGAAAGTCCCGGCCTCTCCGCCCGCCAGCAGGCCGAGATCCGCAACCCCCTGGGCCGGCTCCTGATCACCGGAGGCGAGGCGCAGGCCGCACTCAGCGAGCTGGAGCAGGCGGTGGAAAACCTCGACCACGACCCCGTCGAGGCGGCCCGGGCGATGACCTACCTCGGTTGGGCGTACGCGGGACCGTGGCCGGCCTCGACCCATCGGCGCTGGCTGGATCGCGCCGCCGAACTGACCGCCCAGATCGACTCCCCCGCGCAACGGCTGAACCTGGCCGGAAACCGAGCCGCGGCGTTGCTCATGCTGGGCGAGGAGGAGGCCTGGGACGTCGTAGCCGGCCTGCCCATCGACGGCACGTCGGCGGCGGAGCGTATCGACGTGGCCCGGATCCACGTCAACGTCGGTACCGGGGCGCTGATCTGGGGCCGGTACGCCGACGCCGAGGAACACCTCGCCGTGGCCATGCGCCTCGCCGAGGCCGAGCAGGCGTCCCGGTTGCAGCACAACGTCCGGCTCGAGCAGGCCAACCTGGCGTGGAACACCGGTCGGTGGGACGGTCTCGCGCAGACGAGCACGGCACTCGCCGAGGCCGACCCGGACCGGCCGGCACATTATCTCGGCAGCGTTCGCCTCGCTGCCCGGCTCGCGGCCGCGGCCGGACGGCGGCGCGCCGCGGAGGAGCAGTTCCGGCTGGTGCTGGAGGAGTCTGCTCGTCTCGGCGCGGCCGACGACACGATGGAGGCCGCGGCCGCGCTGGCCAGGCTGTGGCTGACGGACGGAAACAGCCGCCGGGCGCTGCGGATCACGAACGAGCCGATGGACACCGTACGGCGAAAGGGCATCTGGGTCTGGGCGACGGACCTTGTTCCCGCCCGGATCGAGGCGCTCCTCGCTGCCGGCGACCTGACGGCCGCGACACGCCTGGTCGGCCAGTTCGCCCGTGGACTGCGCGGCCGTACGGCACCCGCGCCTCGAGCCGCGCTCACCCTGTGCCGTGCCCTGCTGCTCGCCGCGGCCGGAGATCACTCCCGGGCGGCGACGGCCTACGACCGGGCGGCGCGCGCCTGGAGCGCGTTGCCGCGCCCCTACGACGCCATGCGCGCCCGCGAGCGTCAGGCCGAGGCGCTGGTCGCGCAGGGCAGGATCGAGCAGGGCCGCGAGCTGCTGGCGGCGCAGTACGAGCAGCTGTTCAGGCTGGGCGCACGCGGCGACGCGGACCGTGTCGCCCAGCGGCTTCGCGAGCACGGCGCCGAGGTCCCGCGATTGTGGCGCGGCGGCCGGCGCGGCTACGGGGACCAGCTCTCACCTCGCGAGCTCGACGTGGTCCAGCTGGTCGTCGCCGGCAAGACGAACCGGGAGATCAGCAGGATCCTGGCCAAGTCTCCGGCCACGGTGGATCAACAGCTGCGCGCCGCGATGCGCAAGCTGAAAGTGAGCTCCCGGACCGCGCTCGCGGTCAAGGCGGTGGAGGCCGGCGTGTTCATTGACGTATCCGCTGGATAGCTAAGGACCCGCGGTCCGTCGAGCATGACTCCATGTTCCACAGCCCATGGCCGATGCATGTCTGAGCGACCCATCGTGCGTGACGACTCCGAAACAGAGCACCCGGCACCATTCGAGCTGCCGCGGGAGCCACACGACGACACCGACGACGCCGACGGTGCCGCTGACCACCAGAGCCACGACCCCTACCAACCGCTGTAGGCGGAAGGGACCCCCATGAGAGTAAGAGCCCTCGCGGCTGCGCTGGTGGCAGCGCTCGGCACGAGCATGTTCCAGGCATTACCGGCGTCCGCGGCCGAGCCGGATTCCGGCAAGATCGAGCAGACCCTGAAGGACCGCTTCCGCACGCAGCCGTCCTCCGACTTCTGGATCACCTTCAAGACCAAGGCCGACCTCGGGCCGGCGCAGAAGATCGCCGACTGGACCGCTCGGGGTCAGTTCGTCTACGACGCGCTGGCCGCGTCGGCGAAGGACTCCGTGGCGTCCGTCTCCCGTGATCTCGATCGGGCCGGCGTCAAGTACACCTCCTACCCGATCGTCAACGCCGTGCTCGTCAAGGGCGGCACCCAGAAGCTCGCCCTCGACGTGGCAGCGGATGTCCAGGTCGCCGAGATCCACGCGACGCCGCAGGTCGCGCTGGTCGATCCGGTGGACGAGAAGCTCCCCGCCGACCGGTCCGCCCGGCCCAAGCCGAAGGCCGCCGGTGCGGACGACACCGTCACGTGGGGCCTGGAGGCCATCCACGCCCCGCAGGCGTGGGCCATGGGCGCCACCGGCGCCGGCATCACCGTGTCCAACGTCGACTCGGGCGTGCAGTTCGACCACCCCGCTCTGGCGCGCCAGTACCGCGGCGTGAAGCCGGACGGCACCGTCGACCACAACTACAATTGGATGGCCACCCGGGGCTCGTGCACGGGCGAGCCCTGCGACGACAACGGACACGGCACGCACACCATGGGCACCATGGTCGGCGCCGACGGCACCGACCACGTCGGCGTCGCGCCGGACGCGCGGTGGATCGCGACGGACGGCTGCTGTTCGGACACCGGCGTCGAGTCGCTGCTGGGGTCCGGCTGGTGGCTGCTCGCACCGACCGACCTCCAGGGGAACAACCCGGACCCGTCCAAGCGCCCCCACGTCATCAACAACTCGTGGGGTCAGAACCTCGAGAACAACTTCAACGACTTCTTCCAGGCCGTCGACGAGGCGTGGAATGCCGCGGGCATCTTCAGCACGTGGTCGTCGGGGAACAGCTCACCGTTCGCGCCCTGCGACACCGTCTCCACGCCCGGCGCCGCCGAGAGCGCCTACTCCATCGGCGCCTACTCGGAGGACGGCACGCTCGCGTCGTTCTCCCGCAAGGGCGAGGGCGAAGGCGGCCGGATCAAGCCCGAGATCTCCGCCCCGGGTGTCGGCGTCCGCTCGTCGTACCCGGGCAACGGCTATGCCGACCTGTCCGGCACGTCGATGGCGGCACCGCACGTCGCCGGCGCTGTCGCGGCGCTCTGGAGCTACGACCCGACCCTGATCGGGCAGGTCGACGAGACCCGCCGCCTGCTCGGCGAGTCGGCCGTCGACGTCGACGACACCGAGTGCGGCGGCACCGCTGAGATCAACAACAAGTACGGCGAGGGCCGGCTCGACCTCGTCCGCCTGCTGGAGCTCGCACCCCGGAAGGGCGGCACCCTTACCGGCGTCGTCACCGCCGACGGCGCCCCTGTCCCGGCCGCCGACGTGACGATCAGCGGGCCGTTCAGCCGGTCGATCGGCACCGGCTCCGACGGCAGGTTCACGACGAACCTCCCGGTCGGCGACTACAAGCTCAGCACCAAGGTCTTCGGCTACCTGACCGCGACCGCTGACGTCACCATCACCCTCGGCCAGGACACCTCCGTCACGCTGCCGCTCACTGCCGCCGTGAGGCACGACATCAGCGGCCGGGTCGTCGACGACAAGAAGCGGCCCGTCCCGAACGCCGACGTCTCCATCAAGGGCACGCCGCTGAAGCCGGTCCGCACCGACGCCGACGGCGCGTTCACGATCGCCGCTGTCCCCGAGGGCGCGTACGGTCTGGCCGTCGAGCCCAACGCCTGCTTCTCGCCCAAGACCATCCCGCTGACCGTCGGCGCGCAGAACGAGCCGTCCGAGATCCCGGTCGGGCTCATCGTCGACGAGGGCGGCTACAGCTGCGCCGTCTCCGAGGGCGAGTACCTGCGCGGCACCGAACCGGTCACCTTCGGCAGCGGTGTGTGGGCCACGGTGAAGCTGCCGTTCCCGATCGCGCTCTACAACGGCAGCCACGACACTCTCGGCGTCGGCCGGCGCGGTGTCATCGCCCCGGACGGCAGCACCGGACCCGGCTACGGCGGTGCGGGCATCTTCCCGCTCTACGTCGAGAGCCCGGTCGAGTTCGCCCCCGGCGGCGGCATCTTCACGGCGGCCACCAAGGTCAACGGTGAGGACGCGTTCGTCATCGAGTACCGCAACGCCAAGCTCTGGGCCTATCCGACCCGGTCGGAATACACCGAGCCGGTCAACTTCTCGGCCACGCTCACCCGCTCGGGCACCATGATCTTCGGGTACGGCGACGGCATCGGCACCGACGACCCGGTGACCGCCGGCGTGCACGCCATCACGGGCATCCAGGGCTGGGCCGGCGTCGACGGCATCCGGTTCTCCGACCATGCCCCGGTGCTGCACGACGGCATGATCGTCACCTACGACATGCCGGACTTCGGGTACCTCGACGCGACCGTCGTCGACCAGAACGACGGGCTGCCGGTCGCCGGCGCGAAGGTCTCCTTCAGCAACGAGAACGGGCTCGTCGAGACCGTCACCACCAACGGAACGGGCATCGTGCACCGGCAGCTTCCGGTCGGCGGTTACACCATGACGGTCGAGGCGCCGGACTACACGACCGCCGCGTACCCCTTCTCGCTGACGGAGCTCTACGCGAAGGCCAGGATCGACGCACGTCTGACCACGGGCGCCGCCGGGCTGAAGGCCGACGGCCTCGAAGCGCTGCTGGGCACCGACCAGAACGGCGTGGGCTCGCTCACGCTGACCAACAACGGATCCGCCCCTCTCACGTACGACCTGGGCGAAGCCGCGCGGCACCCCGAACTCGACGCCGCCGGCGCCACCGCGCGCACCGGCACGGGTGCGGCCAGCACGATCGACCTCGCCGCGTGGAAGGCCGGCGCGAGCGGCATGACGCCGTCGAACGTCGACGGCAAGGCTGCCACGTCGAGCGCCACTTCCAGCGTCACCGAAGCGCAGGCGGCCGCCAAGGTCGGCGCGACCTCCGGCGGCGACGTCATCACCCGGATCCCCATCCCCGGCACGATCGCGGAGAAGGAGCCCTCCGGCATCGGGTACGACGGCGACGTCTGGGTCCACGACTACAACGCCCGGACCAACACCGCCTACACGGTGACGGGCAAGAAGACCGGGAAGGTCTTCGACGCGTCGTGGAACCCCGCGTACCGGGCGTTCGACATGGCCCTGGACACCAGGACCGGTGACATGTGCCAGATGGAGGACAGCCCGGCCAGCTACATCCACTGCTTCAACACCGAGACCGGCAAGGAGACGAGGCAGATCAAGGGTGACTGGTCCACGCTGCAGCTGACCGGTCTCGCCTACAACCCGAAGCAGGACGTCTTCTACGTCGGCGGACGCCGGAACGGCATGATCGGGACCGTCGCCGGTACGTCGCACGACAACCCGGGCGCGCTCCTGTCCTTCTGCGCCCCGCCGCTGCCCGAGGTGATGGGCCTGGCCTACAACCAGGCGTCGGACACGATCTGGTACACCGACCTCACCTCGAACCGGCCCACCCGCCTGTTGCAGGTCGACCCCGACGACTGTTCGCTGGTGAACGCGTGGTGGTTCCCCGGCCAGAAGGCGGGGCTGGGCGGCGGCCTCGAGACCGACGCCACCGGTGCGCTGTGGGCGGCGGACCAGATCGCCGACGACGTCGTGCTCGTCGACGTCGAGGACGACCTGATCACCGACCTGCCGTGGCTGTCGCTCTCCTCGACCGGCGGCACCCTCGCCCCCGGTCAGTCGACGACCGTCAAGGTCTCGATCTCCTCGAAGGATGCCAAGCCCGGAGTCCAAGGCGCGAACATCGTGGTCCGGTCCGACTCCGGACGTCAATCCAAGAGCTACGTCCCGGTGACGCTCACGACCACGAAGTACCAGGTGGGCGTCAACGCCGGCGGCGCCAAGCTCACCGACGGTTCCGGCTACACCTGGTCCGCCGACCAGGCCGCCGGCCGGAAGTCGTGGGGCTACGAGGGCGAGACGAAGGTCGCCTTCACGAAGTCCCCGGTCGCCGGTACGACGGACGACGCCCTGTTCCAGTCGCAGCGCACCACGGCGGACAAGAAGCTGTTCTACCGCTTCCCGGCGGCGCCCAAGGGCACCTACGCGATCGACTTCGGATTCGCCGAGATCGCCAAGGCCGACAAGGGGAAGCGGGTGTTCGACGTCCTCGTGGACGGAGCGCTGACGGACTACGCGTACGATCCGAGCGCGGCCGTGGGGCTGAACACCGCCGACTGGCGCAAGGCCGTCGTGAAGCACAAGGGCGGTCCGCTGACCGTGGAGCTGCGAGGCTCGAAGGGCCTGAAGGCTCCGAGCATCGCCGCGCTGCGTCTGACGCTCGACCCGCGCGCTGACAAGGCGGAGCCGGAGGACCAGCCCGAGCAGCCGGACCCGGGTCCGGTGCCGGTGGCCCCCGCCGGTCGCTCGTACACGATGAAGGTGACCGACGGGCTCTACCGCCAGGGCACGACGGAGTCCGGCTGGCACGGCGACGACCTCTGTGGCGTGCTGTGGTTCAGCGACGACTACCTCCAGCCGTTCTACGACGGCGCCTGGGACGGCGTGTGCGTGACGACGAACGGCACGCTGGTCTTCGACCGCGCCAGCTCGCTGGGAAGCAACACGGCACTCCCGTCCGCGTACCCGATGGACGCGATCTACCCGTTCTGGGACGACCTCATCGTCGACGACGAGGCCGGCATCTACTTCGGCACGACCGAGGTGGACGGGGTGGCGGCCCAGGTCGTCGAATGGCGCAACGTCGCCTTCTACAGTGACCAGAAGGCTCGCGTGAGCTTCTCGGTCACCCTGATCGCCGACGGACGGATCCAGATCGGGTACGGCGACGGCGTCGGCGGCGACAACCCCCTCACCCGGGGTTCGTCGGCGACGGTCGGCGTGGAGAGCCTGAACCGCAACCCCGCGGCCCAGTACTCCTTCAACCAGCCCGTCCTGACGGCCGGCCTGGGGCTGGAGTACAGCCTCCCGGCATCGGGCACGATCGAGGGCACGGTCACCGACTTCAACGATGGCAAGCCGATCGAGGGCGCGGTCGTCACACTCCAGGGGCGCGTCATCACCACCGACGCGAAAGGCCGGTGGAAGGCCCAGGCACTGGTCGGCGAGAACACGGTGCAGGTCTCGTCGCCGAACTACGTCACTGCCAGCCAGCCGGTGACCATCGCCAGGAAGGACCAGGCGGAGGTGATGGACACGGCGCTGACCACGGGCATCGCCACCGTCACCGGTGGCGACCTCGACTGGCTCCTCGACAAGGGCCAGAAGGCGACGGCCGACGTGACCGTCACCAACAGCGGCTCCGCCCCGCTCGAGGTGCGGGTCAGCGAGCAGAAGCGCACCGGCGACGGCGGGCACGAGGCCGCCGACCTTCCGTGGCTGACCCTCACGGGCGCGGCCGCGACCGGCACGGTCAAGCTCGCGGCCGGCACGTCGACAACGGTCACGGTGACGGCCGACAACGCCGGCATCAAGCCCGGCGTACGCGTCGGGGACGTGCTCGTGGCGTCGACCACCGGCAAGGGCGAGGCACAGTTCAGGCCGGTCCGTCTGGCGACGTCGGCCTACTGGAAGGGCGTCGACGCCGGCGGCTCGGGGCACGTCGATGCCGAGGGCTTCTTCTGGTCGCCCGACCAGGCGCTCGGCTCGAAGCAGTGGGGCTACGTCGGCGGCGAGGTGCGCACCACCAGGGCCGACATCGCCGGCACCGAGGATGACGCGCTGTTCCGCACCCAGCGGACCGGCGAGACGTTCAGCTACGTGTTCAAGGACGCCCCCGCCGGGACGTACCGGATCAGCCTCGACCTGGCGGAACTCCAGAAGGTCAAGCCCGGCAAGCGCGCCTTCGACGTCCTCGCCGACGGCAAGGTCGTGCTCCACGACCACGACGTGCAGGCGAAGGTGGGCGCGCTGGCCGCGGACGTCAACAATGTCACCGTCGAGCACACCGGTGGCGACCTGACGATCGTGTTCAACCGTGAGAAGGGCGAGGCCGACCCGATCCTCAACGCCCTGAGGGTCCAGGAGGATCCGCGCCTCTGAGTCAACCCACCAATGGTCAGAGCCTCCCCGGCAAAGTCGCCGGGGAGGCTCTGTCACGGAACTTGCAACCTGCAAGATGCGGAACTTAACCCCCTCAAGATGCGGAAAATATTCCCTGCAAACGCGGAACAAGGTAGCCTGGCAGAGATGGACGGATCTCTTACCGGCATAGCTCCGCGCCAGCTCACGGAGGTTTTGGCCCGCCGCCTGACCGAGGAGCCGGCGCTCGTTCTCAACGGTCCACGGACCGTCGGGAAAAGCACCCTTCTCCATGAGCTCGCCGCCCGCCTGGGACGACCCGTCATCGACTGCGACGATCCCTCCACGCGCGCTGCGGTCCGCGCCGATCCCGGCCGATTCGTCAGCGGCCCCAGCCCGATCCTGATCGACGAATACCAGCACGTACCGGATCTGCTCGGTGCGATCAAGGCCGAGCTGAACCGGGACCTGAGTCCGGGACGCTTCGTCCTTGCCGGATCGACGCGATACACCACCCTTCCCGAGGCGGGGCAGGCGTTGACCGGCCGAGTCGACGTCTTGGACGTCCTGCCCCTGACACAGGCCGAGATCGACGGAGCGGCCGACGGCTCCCTGGTCGGCAGCCTGCTCGACGGCGCTGATGTGTCGCACGGCTCCACACCGTCCACGACCACACGCGACGAGTACGCCCGCCGGATCACGTCGGGCGGGATGCCTGTCGTGTTGCGCCGGCCTCCGGGGCGGTCGCGATCGCGCTGGTTCGCGAACTACCTGGAACTGGTCATCGAGCGCGACGTTCTGGAACTGAGCCGGGTACGTCAGCGAGAAATGCTGCCGAGACTGCTTCGCGTCGTGGCCGCGCGGTCCGGTCAGATCCTCAACATCGCCAGCACAGCCTCGGCAGTGGGGATGGAGAAGTCCGGCGCCGAGAACTATCTGAAGCTCCTCGATGCCGTCTTCCTGGTTCAGAGACTTCCCGCCTGGGGAACGACGCTGGGCTCCCGGGTGGCTCGCCAGCCGAAGGCCCACCTGGTCGACTCGGGCGTCATGGCGTGGCTTCTCGGCCTGACGCCGGAGAAGATCGCCACGAACGACCCGGCCGCGTTGACGGAGTACGGCCATCTGGTGGAGACGTTCGCCGTGGGCGAGATCCTCCGGCAGGTGACCTGGTTGGACTCACCGGTCGCGGTCGGCCATTTCCGCACGTCCGACGGCCAAGAGGTCGACCTGATCCTGGAGCGCGACGACGGCATGGTCTTCGCCTTCGAAATCAAGGCCGGCACCCGCGTCGACCAAGCCGACCTGGCCGGAATCAGAGCCCTCCGCGCCCGCCTCGGCAAACGCCTGGCAAAAGCCATCGTGCTGTACACCGGCGCACTGGCGTTCCAATTCGACGACGACACATTGGCGCTACCCTTGGACACCCTCTGGTCAAGAGCGTCGTCCTGATGACGAAGTCTCTCGATATCTCAAACGTCGGGCCGTTCTCACCGGTCAGGTAATCGACGTTCTCCTGCCGACGACGTCCGCGCAACGCTTTACCAAGATCATTTCCATACCGATCAGCCATCTCACCGGTCAATTGCTTTCCTACCCGCGGCTGCACCAGCGCCTATCGATTGACGATGGCGGATCAGGCGAGCGGACGGCAGAATCAGGCCGTGGACGATCTGGCGAATCCCGTCGCCGCGCGGCTGGCCCGCGAACGCGGCTTCGGCAGCACTACAGAGGTGCACACCGCGCAGACGCGCTACACCTGGGTGCCGGTTGTCTCGATGGCTACCACCGGTCTGGCCTTCCTCGTCCTCGCGGTCATTCTGCTCTTGGAGGAGGACGAGATCGTGGGTGGCGTGCTGGCCATGCTGCTGACACTCGGCGTGTTAGCCTCGACCCTTCGTTAAGGGGTGTCCAAGGACTGGGCAGAAACGAAGAAGTGCCTTCTGATCAGGGAAAATAGGACTTGCTGAGGGTCCAAGTTTCCTGTCACGGAAGGCACTTGCAGG
>NZ_BSTL01000014.1:0-174096 GCF_030269485.1 Actinoplanes sp. NBRC 103695
TCGCCAAATCCATCCCCGTCCTCATCGGCGCGCTCGCCGCCATCCTCGGCATCGGCGGCATCGCCACCAAGGTGAAGTCGTTCTTCCAGGCGCTGTCGAAGCCGGTGATGAAGGCCGTCGACTGGGTCGTCGGAAAGATCGTCGGACTCGGCAAGAAAATCTGGGCCAAACTCAAGGCCAAGGCACGTGGTGGGGACGACTCCCCCGCGGGCAAACAGAAACGCCTCGATGCGGGCATGGCCGCCGCGGTCAAGGTACTCGACCGCTATGCCGGGCGACCGGTCACGAAGGCGGTCGTGACCCCGATGCTCGCCGCGATCCGCATCCGGTACGGCCTGGCCTCCCTCGACGTCGTGCCCGACGGCGAGAACTGGACGGCGGTCGGCAAGGTCAACCCGTCCGCCCGGGCGAAGTCCCGGGCGAAGAACCTCGACCCGACGATCGAGGAGGAACGCCGGGCACAGGTCATCAAGAGCGCTCCGGCGAGGAGCAGGACTTTCCTCGATCGCGTGTTCGACGACTGGTGGAAGCGTCAGCTGGGCCGCGCCAAGCTCTGGGGTGACACCAGCGTTCTCGACAAGGAGAAGCAGCAGGCCGTCGAATGGGCATCCGCGGAGCCGGTCGCCGACACCATCTACCGCAAGTTCTTCGCCGGGCGCCCCAACGACCCGGCCGGGGACAACGCCTGGGTGACGGAGGTGTTCGGGAACAAGAGCACCGTCCGGGTGGAACTGGTCGGCCGGGTCGGCAGGCTCGCGGCGGCCCGGCTCCGGCCGGATGTGCTCGCCGCGAATCCGGGGAACGAACTGTATGAGCGGATGGCCTTCGTGCCCGGTGACGGCCATTACGGCCGGTTCGACCCCTTCCCGGTGCGCGACAAGGACGCCGACCCGGACCTCGTGGCCGCCGTGAACGGCAGGATCATCGGATTCCTCGAGGCCATCGGCCAGGGTGCGACGATCGGTGGCATCGATTTCGCGAAGTTCAAGGAGCTCTGGACGAAGGACACCAATTCGCGCGACTGGATCAAAAATCAGTTCCGCGAGGCGGACGGTGGAAAGCACGAGTGGATTCCCACGAACTACATCCCGAATGTGCTGGAGTTCGCCGTCAGCGGTGGGAGCAGGAACGCCGTCGCCCAGAACGCCAAGCGGGCCGCCGACTGGATCAGGCTGCACGACGCCTTCCGGTCGTTCACCAGCCACGTGATCTGGGAACTCACCCTGAAGCCGATCACCGGCCCGCTGGGCAAGGACGAGTTGCACGTCCACGTCGGCACGTTCTTCGACGGCCGCAGCCCGATGTTCAACGGCCGCGACGGCTACTGGCACGACACCTTGCGCGGTTACTTCGACCGGTTCACCCGTGATCATCCACAGGGGAGCGCTGGTCAGTTCATGAAGATCATGACGCATCACCTGTTGGCAGGTCACCTGATGTGGAACGGTGATTCTGCCACCATTGCGCCCGAACTGCGGGGACGCATCATCGACGCGACCTACAAACTGGTGACGGCGACTCCGGAAGGAAAATTGATAAGCATCGAGCGCAAGCCCGGGCTCAGCGTCGAAGACCTCTGCGGTCACCACCGCCTGAATTTCCTGCAGGTTGTGGAAGACTTCGAGCGCGCGGCCAAGGCCATTTCGGGTTGACCTGAAAGGATCTGTTGACACCATGACGGGGACGTTGGATCCGGTCCTGCTCAGGAAGCTGCCGGCGAACGAGGCCGAGTGGCCGGCGCTCACCAAGCTCGCGGCCATGGGCGTGCGCGATCTGGCCGGCATCGAGCGTTGTTCGAGTCTGGAGATCCTGTCCCTGTCGGGGTGCGGCGACCTCGACGTCGGCCACCTCGCCGGCCTCCCGCACCTCGAGGTCCTCGAGATCTCCGACAGCGGACTGACGTCGATCGAGGGTCTGGCCGGCCATCCCCGGCTCGGGTCCTTCATCCTCTCGCGCAACCTCGTCGCCGATCTTCGGCCGCTGCTGCAGATGCCCAGCCTCGGGATCGTCGACGTGGTGGGCAACCCGATCACCGACGACTCGTTCCACCAGGTGGTGCCCAAGCTGCAGGCGCAGGGAAAGTTCGTGCAGTGTTCGACGCGCGCGGACTGGCAGCTCACCCTGCGGTTGCGCGCCGCCGGCCTGCCGTTCAGCGTCTACCGCACGCAGGGCAAACTGCGCCTGGTCAGTCCCGGCCTGGATCACACCGACTCGCCCGCCTTCGGCCACGTCGTCGTCTCCGCAGCGGAGATCGACCGCCTGCTGACCGACGATCCGGCCGGCGTCAACGCGCTCTTCGCGAAAGGGTGAGGACACCTGGCAGACCGGCTAGGTCAGATCACCGGGGGCGGTGAGGTGGCCGGTCACGGCGGTCGCCGCGGCCACCGGCGGGCTGACCAGGTGGGTGCGGGCGCCCAGGCCCCGCCGGCCCTCGAAGTTGCGGTTGGACGTGGACGCGCTGCGGGCACCACGAGCATGGAGACACTGGAAGCCACCGAACGGCCCCGGAGCACGTCGGCCGCGGCGCGCAGGTCCTCGATGCGGCCGTTGGTGCAGTTGCCGATGACGAGTGTCGACCGGGATGTCCCGGACGGCTGCGCCGGGCGTCAGGTCCATGTAGCGCAGGGCGGCCGAAGCGGCGTCGCGCTGGGTGGGATCGGGAAGTCCCCGGGGAACGGAACGACGCCGGCGTATGCCGATTGACAGGTCGAACTCCTGGACGGCCAGCGACAGCATCACGCCCAGCGCGGCGATCAGGATGACCGTCTGGGTGCTGAGGATCAGCTTCACCGTGGACAGCGACCCGAAAGGTGTCCGAGCGCCACGAGAAGAACGCGATGATCAAGACCCAGACCGCCGCGACCGCGTACTTCTCGACGGCCTCACGAGGCGAGCCTCTTCAGCACGGCGTCCTCGTCCCACACCTCGGCGTACTTGGCCGCCATGTCGAACAGGTTCGCCTCGTGCGGGCGGGGGTCGCGGTCGCCGACGGCCTGGCGGATCACGATCGGCAGGAAGCCGTACGAGATGGCGTCGACCGCCGAGGCCCGTACGCATCCGCTCGTGCTGACCCCGCAGACCAGCAGCGTGTCGATCTTCGCCGCGGCCAGAGTGCTGGCCAGCGTGGTGCCGAAGAACGCGCTCGCGTACTGCTTGGTGATCACCAGGTCGTTCTCGGCAGGACCCAGCACCGGCATGATCTCCCCGAGGTTGCTGCCGGAGCCCTCGACGAAGTGCCGGAGCGCGCCGACCTTCTTGAAGAAGAGGCCACCGTCGACACCGCCGGGCCCGTAGACCACCCTCGTGAAGATGACGGGTACGCCGGCCCTGCGCGCCGCGTCGACAACGCGGGCGGCGGACTCCAAGCACTCACAAGACCCCATGTAGAGCTCGGCGCCGGGCTCGAAGTAGGCCCGGACCATGTCAATCACCAGCACGGCCGGCGAAAGGCCCCAGTCCAGCTTCTGCCCGAAGCCGGCGCCCTCGTAGTCGTCGTTCAGATCGCTCATGCCGAAGCCGGAGCCTTCGGTGCCGGCAGACCGGTCTCGGCCAGACAATTGGCCAGGATCTCCGCCATCGGCGGGCCCATGTTGAAGACGGGCGGCTTCTCCGGCCGCTCCGACCGCAGCCGAGCACGAAGCTCGTCCGTGGCCCCGATGTCCACCGACCCGTCAGCGCCCAGCACCACGCCGTACCGTGCGGCGCCCTCGGCCGAGACGAGCCCGCGCCGGACCTCGAGCGCGACCAGGTCGGGGTCGCGGGCCAAGGGGTCGCCCCAGCCGCCGCCGCCCCAGGTGACGAAGTGCAGCACGTCGCCCTTGGCGACCGCCACGTCGTGCACCTTGCTGGGCAGGATCTCTCGGGTTCCGTCGGCCCGGTCGACCCACTTCCGGCCGCGGGCGCCCGGGTCACCGCCGTTCACACCCCAGGGGTACGTGAGCCAGCGGTCGTCGTGGATGGCGATGGTGCCCGGCTGCAGGAAGCGGTAGGCCACGTCCACGCCGTTGCCACCCCGGTGCAGTCCGGCGCCGCCGGTGTCGGCGACCGTCTCCCACCGCTCGATGCGCAGCGGGTAGTAGGACTCCAGGTACTCGCACGGGATGTTGACGAACGACGGCCACAGCGAGTGCCCGTCCGGCCCGTCGCCGATCGGCCGCCCGGGGATGCCGCCGAACCCGATCGAGTAGAGCTGGAACCACTCACCCTTGCGCTCGCCGTCCGCGTAGTTGCCGGAATACATGAAGTGCGGCGAGGAGGAGAAGCCGGCCGCGTTCAGCAGGTCCGGGTTCTTCTGGCCGAGCAGGCCGCCGAACAGGTCGAAGATGCGCCCGATGCCGTGGTTGCGGGCGTTCAGCGCGGCCGGGAAGTCCGGTTTCCAGAACGACTTGTCCGGGATCACCACGTCGATCAGCGGATAGAACCCGTCGTTCCAGAGGATCTGCGGGTCCGCCACGGTGATCATGTAGATCCCGAAGAACATCTTGGCGAGGTTCTCGTTGATGTAGTAGTTGATCGGTCCGGGCGACTGCGGCGAGCTGCCGGTGAAGTCCAGGAGCACCTTGTCGCCGGTCCGGGTGAGCGACAGGGTCACCTGGTACGGCCCGAAGCCGACGCCGTCGTCACAGATCCAGTCCGAGAAGCTGATCTTCTCGCCGTCCGCGAACACGGTCCGCAGCAGCACCTTCATCGCCTGGTAGTTCCGGTCGAGAAGGGCGTCCAATGCCGACGTGTACGTGTCCACGCCGAACCGCGCGCACAGCTCCTGGATCCGGCGGGACGCGGTGCGGCAGGCCGCCACGATGCCGTTCAGGTCGGCCCGGTTCCAGTCCGGCTGCCGCACCTGGTTGAGGATGATCCGCAGCGCGTCCTCGTTGAGCACCCCGCCGCTGTACAGCTTGAAGGGCGGGATGATCACACCCTCCTCGAAGATGGTGTGCGCGTCGGTCGGCATCGAGCTGACCGTCTTGCCGCCGACGTCGGACATGTGCCCGAACATCGACGACCAGCCGACCACCCGGCCGTCGAAGTAGATCGGCATCACCACCAGCCAGTCGTTGGCGTGGCTGATCGCGCCGTCGCAGGAGTACGGGTCGGACGTGAGCAGCACGTCGCCCTCTTCGATGGTGCCCTCGAACCGGCCGAGCAGCGCCGGGATCGAGAGGCCGAACTGGCCGACGACCATCTTGCCCTCGGGGTCGCCGATCAGCGGGAACTCGTCGTGCTGCTCACGGATGCCCGGCGACAGCGCGGTCCGGAACAGCACCTCGTCCATCTCGTAGCGGGCGTTGCGCAGCGCGTTCTCGATGATGTCCAGCGTCACCGGGTCGACGTCGACCCGGGTCACCGGGCTGGTCGCGGTCTCGATGGTCTCTGCCATGGCTCACTCCCCCAACGGGCGGATCAGGAGGCACCCGCTGGGGTGCACGGTGGCGGCGTGTCCCGGCAGGACCAGCGTGGTGCTGTCCATCTCGGTGACGATCGCCGGTCCCTGGACGACGTTGCCGGCCAGCAGCCGGCCACGGTCGTAGACGGTGGCCTCGGTCGAGGCGCCGTCGACGTACACGGTCGTGGTGGTGCGGGCCGCGGCCGACGGGTCCTCGGCCCCGGCCGCCAGCTCGGTGGCCTTCACGTGCGGGCGCGGCCCGGAGACCGCGGCGCGGACGGCGACCAGCTCCTGCTCGTTCTTGAGCAGGAAGGAGAACAGCCGCTCGTGCTCAGTGTCGAACGCCTTGGCCAGCGCTTCGAGCCCGCCGCCCCGGCCGTCGAACGCGGTGACGTCGGCCGGCACGGTGATCTCGAAACCCTGGCCGTGGTAACGGATGTCGACCTGGTAGCTGACCGTCTGGTCGGCCGGGTCGACGCCCTCCGCGGTGACGGTGGCCGCCGCGCTCCCGGCCAGCTCCGCGAAGATGCCGCGCAGCTCGTCGTCGGTCAGGTCGGAGAACTTCCTGATGTACGTGCGGGCGGACTCGTCGCGCAGTCCGGTGGTGGCGTCGCCGTACGCGCACAGCACGCCCGGCGACGGCGGGATGATCACCGGCCACGCCCCGGTCAGCCTGCCCAGCGCGTTGGCGTGCAACGGTCCGGCGCCGCCGAACGCGACCAGCGCGAAGTCGCGGGGGTCGTACCCCTGCTGCACCGAGACCAGCCGCAGCGCGCCGAACATGTTCTCGTTGACGATGTCGACGATGCCCGCGGCCGCCGCCTCCGGCGAGCCCAGGCCCATCGCGTCGGCGACCGTGGCGACCGCCGTCCGGGCCGCCGCCGCGTCCATCGAGATCTCGCCGCCGGCCAGCTCGCCGGGCAGATGACCGAGCACCACGTTGGCGTCGGTCACGGTCGGCTCCTGACCGCCCTTGCCGTACGCGGCCGGGCCCGGGTCGGCGCCGGCCGACTGCGGGCCGACACGCAACGCTTTGGTCAGCGCGGGCACGTGGGCGATCGAGCCGCCGCCGGCGCCGACCGTCCGCACGTCCACCGACGAGGAGCGCACCTTGAGGTCGCCGACCTGGGTCTCCCGGCCGATCCGCGGGATGCCGTCCTGCACCAGCGCCACGTCGGTCGAGGTGCCGCCCATGTCGAAGGTCAGCAGGTCGCTGAACCCGGCCTGGGTGGCCGCCCAGACCGCGCCGCTGACACCGCCGGCCGGGCCGGAGAGCAGCATCGTCACCGGGTTGTCGGTGGCCGCGCCGGCGTTGGACAGGCCGCCGTCGCTGCGCAGGATGTAGAGCTTCCGGTCGATCTTGCCGGCCATGTTGGCCAGGTAGCGGCCGGCCTGCGGCTGCACGTACGCGTTGGCGACCGTGGTGATGGTCCGCTCGTACTCGCGCAGTTCGGGCAGGACGGAACCGGACAGCGACACCGGCACGCCGGGCAGCTCCTCCGCGGCGATCTCACCGATCCGCTTCTCGTGGCGCGCGTCCACGTACGAGTTGATCAGCGCCACCGCCAGGGCCTCGATGCCGGCCTCGCGCAGCGTACGCAGCTTGACCCGGATGTCCTCCTCGTCGAGCACGGTGACGATCTCGCCGTCGGCGCCGATCCGCTCGATCGCCTCGACCGTGTTCTCCAGGGCCGCCAGCGGCTCGGGCTTGGGCCAGATGATCCAGCCGGCCAGGCCACCGGGTACGAACGACCGCGCGATCTGCAGCACCTGCCGGAACCCGTCGGTGGTGACCAGCCCGACCCGGGCGCCCTTGCCCTCCAGGATCGCGTTGGTCGCCACCGTCGTGCCGTGCAGCACCTGCCCGATCTCGGACAGTGAGGTGTTCGCCGCCGCGCAGACCTTCTCGATGCCGTTCAGCACGCCGATCGACTGGTCCTGCGGTGTGGACGGGGTCTTGGCGCGGTACGACTCGCCGCTGTCCTCGTCGATGAGAAGGATGTCGGTGAACGTGCCGCCGACATCAACGCCCAATCGGTATCGCATCCGCGCCTCCCTCAGTCTCAGATGACGCCGGCCGCCGAGAGCCGGCCCAGGTCGTCGTCGCCGAGGCCGAGCAGGCCCCGGTAGATCTCGTCGTTGCTGGACCCCAGCGCCGGCCCGGTCGAGCGAACCTTGCCCGGGGTGGCCGAGAGCTTCGGGAAGACGCTCTGCATGGGCAGGTCGCCCAGCTCGGCGTCGGGCACCGTGACGATCGCCTCGCGCGCCGCGAAGTGGGGGTCGGCGAACATGTCCCCGGCCTTGTAGATGCGCCCGGCCGGCACGCCGGCCTGGTGCAGCGCGTCGAGCAGCTCGTCGGCGCCGAAGGCGTACGGACCGGTCTGGCCGTAGCCGGTCACCCGGGTGACGATCAGGCGGGGGTTGATCTCCCAGAGCCGCTCCGGGGACAGGTTCCAGCGCTCCAGGGTGCCCGGCCGGAAGTTCTCCAGGAGGACGTCGGCCTTGGCGGCCAGCTTGCGGACCAGGTCCTGGCCCTCAGGTGAGCGCAGGTCGGCGGTGACCGACTTCTTGTTGCGGGCGACGACCGGCCACCACAGCGACCTGCCGTACGGCTTCTCCCGGCCCCACTGGCGCATCGGGTCGCCCGCCTTGGGGTCCTCGACCTTGATGATCACGGCGCCGAAGTCGCCCATCAGCTGGCCGCAGAACGGGCCCGCCGGCAGCTGACCGAGCTCGATCACTCGGACGTCCTGCAACGGCATGCCGCGGTCAAGGGCTTCACTCATGCTCGAGCCTCCATAGGCATGCGCTCCCGGCCCTCGCCTGCGAGGCCGTCGTCTTGTCCGGCTGGTTGCCGCTCGGTGCAGTCGCTCAGCCCGTCTCCTCGGTCGGTGGGTTGGGTCCGGCGCTGCCGGGGGCCGAGCAGCGACGCCCGGGCCGACAACAGGTGCGCGTGCATGACCGCCTCGGCCCGGTCGGCGTCGCGGGCACGGAGAGCGGCCACGATCTCGAGGTGGTGGTCGGTGCTGCGCCGCCGGGCCGCCTCGTCGGGTGCCGCAGACGGCCGACGCCGAGGCGGTCATGGCGGGCGTGCCCCGCCGGCCCGACGTGCGCTACATCGGGCTCGTGGTGAACCAGCGCGGCCTCGACCGCGCGCTCGCCGCGGGCGTGGACGAGGTCAACGCGATCGTCGTCGCGACGGAGACGTTCTGCCAGCGCAACCAGGGTATGTCGATCGCCGGGGCGGTGGGCTCGTTCGCCGCCATCAGCGAGCGGGCGCACGACGGCGACCTGGGCGTCACCGCCACCGTCGGCGCGAGCTTCGGCTGCCCGTTCGCCCCCAACGCCACCGGCAACATCCCGGGAGATCTGGCGTGAAAGCCGCCGTCCTCACGTCACTCGGCGAGGCTCAGATCAAGTCCATCCAGCTCCCCCAGGCCGTGGTCTCCGCGACCGCCACGCTTTCCGCGATCGCCGGCGGGAGCGGACGGACCCACGTTCAGGTCGGTCCGGGGTGAACAGGCCCTGGATGCCGACCACGATCGCGATGATGCCGAAGATGCTCAGCAGCAGGGCCGCGCCTCGGAGACCGGACTCGGGGCGGGCCCGTTCGCGGCCGCGGATGCGGTGCCAGAGCAGGGCCAGGCCCACGGACCGAGCCGCCGCCCCTGACCGTGCCGGCTCTGGTCATGGTCGGCGCCGGGGCGATACCCGTACTCAAGGAGTTGGCGGCGTTGATCGTCGGATGCGACCCACGTGGAGGTGGCAGGCGGCGCGAACCACGACATCCCGGTCGGCGAAACCGCCCGTCTCATGCGTACTGTTAAGAAGCCTTGATATTTATTGTCATGAGTATGACGATAACGTCATGCGACGACGTCGATGGATATCTCTGCTGGCGGCCGCGACGATGACCGTGGCCGCGACGGCGGTGATGGCGTACGCCCCCGCGTCCGCCGCCGTGACCTGCACCGCCCCCACCTGGGCCGAGGGCAACACCTACACCGCCGGCGCCCAGGTCACCTACCAGGCCCGCCAGTACCAGGCGCTGGTCACCCACACCGCCCACCCCGGCGCGGGCTGGAACCCGGCGGCCACTCCCAGCCTGTGGCGTGACCTCGGCGCCTGCACGCCAGGTCCCAGCGACCCGCCGCCCAGTGATCCGCCCCCGTCCGACCCGCCGCCGACCGACCCGCCGCCCTCGGGCTGCGGCCAGCGTCCGAGACCGGCCGGCAAGGTGCTCCAGGGTTACTGGGAGAACTGGGACGGCACCAGCGTCCACCCCGGCCTCGGCTGGATCCCGATCACCGACTCGCGTCTCGGCCAACACGGCTACAACGTGCTCAACGCGGCGTTCCCGGTGATCCGCTCCGACGGCACCGCCCTGTGGGAGGACGGCATGGACGCCGGCGTCCGCGTGGCCACCCCGGCGGAGATGTGCGCCGCGAAGGCCTCCGGCAAAACGCTGCTGCTCTCCATCGGCGGCGCCACGGCCGGCATCGACCTCAACTCGAGCACGGTCGCCGACCGCTTCATCAGCACCATCGTGCCGATCCTGCAGACCTACCACTTCGACGGCATCGACATCGACATCGAGACCGGCCTGACCGGCAGCGGCACCTTCACCACCCTGTCCGCGTCCCAGGCCAACCTGATCCGCATCATCGACGGCGTGCTGGCCCGGATGCCCTCCGGCTTCGGCCTGACGATGGCCCCCGAGACCGCCTACGTGACCGGCGGCAGCGTCGTCTACGGCTCGATCTGGGGCGCGTACCTGCCGATCATCAAGAAGTACGCCGACAACGGCCGCCTCTGGTGGCTCAACATGCAGTACTACAACGGTTCCATGTACGGCTGCGGCGGCGACTCCTACAACGCCGGTACCGTCCAGGGTTTCGTCGCCCAGACCCAGTGCCTCAACAACGGCCTGGTCATCCAGGGCGTCACCATCCGCGTCCCCTACGACAAGCAGGTCCCCGGCCTCCCCGCCCAGCCCGGAGCCGGCGGCGGCTACATGTCCACCGCGCTGGTCACCCAGGCGTACAACTCCTTCAACGGCCAGCTCAAGGGCCTGATGACCTGGTCCGCGAACTGGGACGGCTCGCGCGGCTGGACCTTCGGAGACAACGTCAAAACCCTTCAAAACCGTTAGGAGTACGGGCCCACCGGAGTCCCGCCACCTCGGCGACCTCTCCGGTGGGCCAAGCCTTTGCCGCCCGTTCCGGGCGGAGCTGCCCACTCCCGCTTTTTGTCGGGGGGTGTGGATAGCCTCACGCCATGTCCGACACGCCCGTGACCGACCGGCGCGACCCCGCCGACCAGACTGGCCCAGATCGTCCACGTCCGCCTCCGCCGCCTGTCCACCGAGGAACTCGACCACCGGGACGGCGACTCCTGGTCACCCCGCCAGATCGCCTTCCACCTGGAGGAGTCCCGCTACTACGCCGACGCCGTCGGCCACCTGCACCGGACTCAGGCCGCGGCCGCTCACGCTCAGCTCAACCACCGGACCGGCCGCCCTCAGCCGCCGCCCACGCGCTCCGCAGTTCCCGCCTCGCCGCGACGCATGGGACGGCAGCACCGGACCGCGCCTCTCCGGAGCGCCGCGCCGCCGACGTCGAATAGTCGTTCTGGAAGGCGAGCCGGGAGTCGGCACCCGAGCCCAAGCGCTCGAGATGCTCGTCGAGGCCGAGGAAGACCGCCCACGGCTCCCGGCCCGACGCGCCGGCGAGCGAGCCCACGACGAGGTCCTCCAGGTCGGCCACGCGCCTGGCTTTCCAGACCTTGTCGGCGAGGCTGACGATCAGGTCGTCCAGTTCGAGGCCGGGCGCGGTCCACGAGGCGTGGGTAGCCGCGAAGCGAGCCAGCCGCGGCTCGAATCCCAGGTCCAGCAGAACTTTCTGACCAGCTCGCTCATGCCGTGACCCGGGTGCCGACAGTTCCTCGGGATGCACGGTCTTGCCGATGTCATGCGTGGCGGCGCCGAAGAGAACGGCCCGCCGGTCGAAGGCCGCAGCCGGATGGTGCGCCGCCAGCCAGTCGACAAGCTCGACAGCGACGTCGTGCACGGCACGCAGATGCGCGGCCAGCCTGGGCGGCGCGTTCAGTTCACGCAGGAGCGCGGCGGCGTCAGCGGGCAGAGCACGCAGAGGCGGTTCGGTCAGAGCACGCTCCAGCACAGCCACTCCAGCTTCAACCGGTCAGGAGAACAAGCCGAGCATCGAATGTTGCCGTTCGTCGAGCAGGAACGGCGCATTCGCCGCCGGTACAGGATAGAGGCGAGCGGCTGCCAGATCGGCCGCACGGATGCTGGTCGCGATTCCCACCTTGACGCCGCGAGCCGCGAACTCGGCAAGTAGTCGCCGGCTGTCCAGCAGATACACCGACGCGAGTGACCATCGGCGGTGTCTCGCGTTTCCGGCCCGCCGGGGTGGACCGCTCAGCACGAGGTAGTAGTCGCAGCCGTGCGAGCTGATGTCGATTCCGTCGGCCGCGCTTCCGTAGGTCTTGATGTTGACCGTGCGGCCGCGTAGCGGCCCGGACCTGAACCATCCGTCGTAGCCGGCCTGAATCGTGCTCGGTGCGAGGTCGATGTCGAACACGCGCGCGGCCAGGAACTCGCCGACGTCACTCTGCCTGGCCGACCGGCCGGTCATCTCCGCGATGCGCTGATCGATCGCGTCGCGTTCGCGGAGCAGACCAGCCAACTGGGCCAATCCGTCGTCCATCGTCCCGACCCTACTGCCGTCGGCAGTGGATGGACGGTGTGGTCTGCGCGGTCAGCGGTGGGCAATGTCGATGAGGATCGCGGTGGCGTTGTCCTCGCCGGTCTGGAGGGTGTCGGCCAGGAGGCGGGACACCGTGGCATGGGGCGGGCGGTCGGCCGTCAGGGCGACCTGGAGGTGCTCGTAGGAGAGCTGCCCGTGGACGCCGTCGGTGCAGAGCAGGAGGCGGTCGCCGGGGTGCAGGGGGACGGCCAGGATGTCGGGGGCCGGGGACTCGGGGTGGCCGGCGTAGCGGGTCAGCTGGTAGCCCGCCCGGTGGCCGGCCTCCGAGTCGAGGGTCAGCCAGCCGTGGACTATGCCCAGCCAGGCCATCGTGTGGTCGGAGGTCAGAAGCTCCAGGAGGCCGTTGCGCAGCCGGTAGGCGCGGGAGTCGCCCAGTTGCACCAGCCAGGCCAGGTCGCCGTCGCCGACGAAGGCGGTCAGGGTGCAGCCGGTCAGGCCGGGGATGTCGCGGCCGGCGGCGTGGACGGCTCGCTGGACCTCGGCGCAGGCGGCGAGCAGGGCCTTCGGGCCGGGGGCGGCGGACGCGATGAAGGTGCCGACCGCGGTGCGGCCGGCGGTGGCGCTGCCGGGGCCGTCGCCCATGCCGTCGGCCACCACCGCGACGGGGCGGGCCGGGTCCAGGTGGAGGACGTCGTAGTTGGCGTCGTAGCGGTAGCCGACCACGGTGGCCGCGGCAGCCGTCAGGGTCAGGCCGTCGGTGGTCCAGGTGATCTCAGGGCCGGCGGACATCGAGATCGAGCTCCAGGAAGTCGGCGTACGGCTGGAGGGCGGCGGTCACCTGTCTGCGGTCGGCGACCTTGATCTTCGCCAGGGGCTGCACCGTGACCGTGACCTTCTTCGGGCCGAGTGTGCGTTTCCAGGTGGCCACGACGACGCCTGCGCGGACGATCGTGGACTGGAAGATGCCGTTGCCGCCGGGGACGACCGCGTTCAGGTGGGACGGGTCGGAGAGCATCAGGGAGCGGTCCTTGTAGCCGAGCATGTACTCGTCGAAGCCGGGCAGGGCCAGCCAGTCGTCCAGTTCGGGCGGCTCGGAGGCAAGCAGCGCGCGGTCGAGGATCTGGCCGTCCGGAAGGGTCACGAGCGCGTCGCCCGCGGCGGCGACCCCCGCGCGGCAGTCGCGGATGGTCAGGCCCGTCCAGCGGACCAGGTCGGCGACCGTGGCGGGACCGTGCGAGCGGAAGTACCGCAGGGCGATGATCCCCAGAGCCTCCTCACGCGACGGAGCGGCGGGCGACGACGCCCACTCGTCCAGGAGCACGAACGTCTGCTCCTTGCCCACGTGCGGAGCGATGGCCGTCACGCCGCGCTGGCTCGCGTACCAGAGCATGTGGTAACCCTGCTGACCGCTGACGTCGATGCCCGCCTCGGTGAGCGTGCGCAGGCACTCCGCCCGCGTCAGCCGCCCACCTCCGGCGAGGGCCTCGCCGAGCGTCTCCACCCCTCGCTCCGCGGCGGCCTCCGAGAGGCCGATGATCTCCCGGCGTTTCGCGGCGCCGGCCAGCGCCCGCACCCCCATGAGATCGAGCATCCACCGCGCGTCGGCCGACGGGACCAGGTGGACGGTGCCGCGCATCGGCCACGTGCGCACCACGGACCGGTCCTCCAGCGCCGTGGAGATCGCCCCGGAGGTGAGCGGCAGTCGCGCGCCCAGGGACCAGAGCACCGACGCCATGTCCTGCGCCTGCATCGCGCCGAACCAGCGGACCACCCCGGCGACGTCGGCCGGACGTCCGCCGGGGTGGTCCCGGAGCAGCAGGCTGCGCAGGCGCAGGGCTAGTGAATCAACGGCCACGCGCCGCACGGTACCGCGTGATCAGCGCGTTCGTGGAGCTGTCCCGGTCCGTCGCGGGCGTTTCGGGCGAGGTCAGCTTCGGCGCGAGCTGGTTGGCCATGACCTTGCCGAGCTCGACGCCCCACTGGTCGAACGAGTTGATCTGCCAGACCGTGCCCTGGGTGAACGTGATGTGCTCGTACAGGGCGATGAGCTGGCCGAGGACGCTGGGCGTCAGCTTGTCCGCGACGATCGTGGTGGTCGGGTGGTTGCCGGGCATCACACGGTGCGGGGCGACGGCTGCGTCCGTACCCTCCGCCTGGACCTGTTCCAGGGTCTTGCCGAAGGCGAGCGCGGCGGTCTGGGCGAAGAAGTTGGACATGAACAGGTCGTGCATGCCGCCGATGTCGTGGTTGGGCTCGTTGAACCCGATGAAGTCCGCCGGGATCATCTTGGTGCCCTGGTGGATGAGCTGGTAGAAGGCGTGCTGGCCGTTGGTGCCGGGCTCGCCCCAGAAGACCTCGCCGGTCTGGTAGCCGACCGGGGAGCCGTCGAGGCGGACCGCCTTGCCGTTGCTCTCCATGGTGAGCTGCTGCAGGTACGCGGCGAAGCGGTGCAGGTACTGCGAGTACGGCAGGATCGCGTGCGACTGGGCGCCGAGGAACGTGTCGTACCAGACGTTGAGCAGGCCGAGCAGGGCCGGCACGTTGCGCTCGATCGGCTCGGTGCGGAAGTGCTCGTCGACGGCGTGGTAGCCGCCGAGCAGGTCGGCGAACTGCTCGCGGCCGATCGAGATCATCACCGACAGGCCGACCGCGGAGGGCAGCGAGTAGCGGCCGCCGACCCAGTCCCAGAAGCCGAACATGTTCGCCGTGTCGATGCCGAACGCCGCGACCTTGTCGGCGTTGGTACTGACCGCGACGAAGTGCTTGGCGACCGCCGAGTCGTCGCCCAATTTCTCCAGCAGCCAGTTGCGGGCCTCGGTGGCGTTGGTCAGCGTCTCCTGCGTGCCGAACGTCTTGGACACGATCACGAACAGGGTGGTCGCCGGGTCCAGGTCGTGGGTCTTGGCGTAGAGGTCGGTGGGGTCGATGTTGGAGATGAAGCGGCACTCGATCTCCGGCGCCGCGTACGCCCGCAGCGCCTCGTACGCCATTACCGGCCCCAGGTCGGAACCGCCGATGCCGATGTTGACCACGGTGGCGATGCGCTCGCCCGTGGCGCCGCGCCACTCGCCGGAGCGCACCTTGTCGCTGAAGTCGCCCATCCGGTCGAGGACCTCGTGCACGTCGGCGACCACGTCCTGGCCGTCGACCACCAGGCTCGCGTCGCGCGGCAGGCGCAGCGCGGTGTGCAGCACGGCCCGGTCCTCGGTGACGTTGATGTGCGAGCCTGCGAACATCGCGGCGACGCGCTCGCGCAGCCGCGCCTTCTCCCCCAGCGCCACCAGCGCGGCGATCACCTCGTCGGTGATCAGGTTCTTGCTGTAGTCCACGTACAGGTCGGCGACCTGTCCGGTGAGCCGTTCGCCGCGCGCCGGATCACTGTCGAACAGGTCTCGCAGGTGCACGGCGGAGAATTTCTCCGCGAGGCCCTGGACGGCCTGCCACTCGGCGCTGTCGGAAACGTGATCGCTCATTGTGCTCGACACTCCTGCGATGGGAACCCGGACTCTCGCGCCCATCGTGGCACGAATCCGATGCCGTCGCCCTGAGAAGAGTCTCAGGCGGCGATGGGTGTCCGGATCCCGGTGACGAGGATCTCGCCGGCCTCGGCGGCGGGCAGCGGCTTGGAAAGGTAGTAACCCTGCGCGAAGTCGCAGGCCATCTCCCGCAGGGCCCGGAGCTGGACCGCGTTCTCGATGCCCTCGGCGACGGTCTGCATGCCGAGGCTCTGACCCAGCCGCACGATGGTCCGGACCAGCGCCACGTCCTCGTCGTCGCCGCCCAGCCGGTCGACGAAAGAGCGATCGATCTTGAGTACGTCCATCGGGAACCGCCGCAGGTAGGCCAGCGAGGAGTACCCGGTGCCGAAGTCGTCCATGGCCAGCGTGACCCCGAGCGCCTTGACCCGCTGCAGCTGGGCCAGGTTCTCGTCGGTCTCGGTGAGCACCACGCTCTCGGTCATCTCCAGGCACAGCTGGTCGGCGGGCATCCGGGTCTCGGCGAGCACCCCGGCGACCAGTTCGGCCAGGTCGTGGTGGTCGAACTGGCGTACCGAGACGTTCACCGCCATCTTGAGCCGGCGGGTGGTTCCCGCGCCCCAGGCGACCGCCTGGCGGCAGGCCTCGGCCATCACCCAGCGGCCGAGCGGCACGATCAGCCCGGTGGTCTCGGCGATGCCGATGAACTCGAGCGGCGAGACGATCCCGCGGACCGGGTGGCGCCAGCGGACCAGCGCCTCGAAGCCGGTGATCGCGCCGTCGGCCAGGTCGACGGTGGGCTGGTAGTGCAGGGTGAACTCGTCGCGTTCCAGGGCGCGGCGCAGGTCGGCCTCCAGCTCCAGACGCTCGACGAGCTCGTCGTGCATGGCCGGGTCGTACACCGCGAATCCGCTGCCGCCGGCCGCCTTGGCCTTGTACATGGCCAGGTCGGCGTTGCGCTGCAGCTGCTGGACGTCGCCGGCGTCGTCGGCCGAGGCGATGCCGATGCTGGCGCCGACGTGCAGCTCACGGCCGCCGACCGGGAACGGCTCGGCCAGCGCGGCGATGATCCGCAGCGCGATCGCCTCGGCGTCGTCCATGGCGGTGGCCGACTCGACCAGCACGGCGAACTCGTCGCCGCCGAACCGGGCGACCGTGTCGCCGTCGCGCACCGAGTCGCGCAGCCGGTCGGCGACCTGGATGAGCAGCTGGTCGCCGGCGGCGTGCCCGAGGCTGTCGTTGACCTCCTTGAAGCCGTCCAGGTCGAGGAAGAGGATGGCCATGTCGTCGATGGCGGCGTCCAGCCTCTCCTGGAACAGCGCCCGGCTGGCCAGCGCGGTCAGCGTGTCGTGGTACGCCTCGTGGACGAGCTGGTCCTGCAGCTCCTTGGCGTCGTGGATGTCCCGGGTGTTGAGCACCAGGCCGTTGACGGTGGGGTCGTGCAGCAGGTTGGTGATGGTCACCTCGGCCAGCCGCCGGCGGCCGTCGGAGTGCGGCAGCAGCGTCTCGACCACGATCGTGGCCAGCGGCCGGTCGAGGACCGCCGCGATGGCCGCGTCGAGCTGCGCGCCCGTACGCCGGCCGACCGCGTCCTTGAGCCGGA
The DNA here is from genome assembly GCF_030269485.1 of Actinoplanes sp. NBRC 103695. Lineage (GTDB taxonomy): Bacteria > Actinomycetota > Actinomycetes > Mycobacteriales > Micromonosporaceae > Actinoplanes. Next base: position 17,191 of record NZ_BSTL01000014.1, read on the forward strand.
TGCCGAGCAGTTCCTCGACCGGGAAGCCGAAGATCCGCTCGACCGACTCGCTCTGGTAGAGGATCGTGCTGTCGGCGTCGATCACCGCCACCGAGTCGGAGCTCTGCTGCACCAGCGCGCGGAAGCGATTCTCCCGGGCCTGGAGTTCGGCGGTACGCCCGGCGACCCGCTCCTCGAGCCGTCTCTGCAGCGCCCGGTTCTCCAGCAGGGTGAGGATCTGCCGGCCGACGATGAGCACGATCAGCACCGAGCGGGTCCACGTGACGAAGGTGTCCGGGCCGGTCAGGGCGTACTGCAGGACGCTGACCATCAGTGCGGCCAGGACCGCGACATACGGTACGGCCATCGCGAACGGCTGCTGGTCCTCGGTGGCGCCGCTGTGTTCCCCGGTGGCGGGGATGTCGGGGCGCCGGGCGGCCAGCAGGATGAGCACGAAACCGGCCAGCCAGCCGACGTCGACGGCGCCGCCGGAGGCGTACGAGTCGTCCAGGCTGAGGTAGGCGAACACGCTGTCGGCGAGGCCGAGCAGCACCGAGGCGGTGCCGATCAGCATGAACGGCGCCCAGTCCTGCCCGCCGCGACGCAGCATGGCGAGCAGGTAGAGGACGACCGTGACGAGGATGACGTCCGACACCGGGTATGCGAGCAGCACGTTCATCTCGAGCGTCGAGTCGCTGCCGGTCCGCAGCAGCGGGTGCAGCACGAAGATCCAGCTGATCAGCAGCAGGGACGCCGCGACCATCAGGCCGTCGACGACGCTGCGGACCCGGTTGGCGACCGACTGCTGGGCGACCGGGACGAGCAGCAGGCCGGCCGCGGTGAGCGGAACCATGCCCAGGTAGAAGGCGTCGGCCACCGAGGGCACCGGCACGTCGAGCCCACGGAAGGTCTCGTGGTAGGTCCAGAGGGCTTCGCCGGTCGCGTACGACAGGGAGCCCAGGCCGATGCCGATCCACGCCCACCGCATCCGCCCCGGCCGGGTGACCGCGCTGAGCAGGCACGCGACTCCGGCCGCGACGGCGGTCAGGACGATGACGATGTTCGACAGGTCGCGGCCGAACGTCGCCCCGCCGAGACCGGTGGTCAGGCAGGCGGCGACGGCCACGAAGAGGACCAGGATCGACACGGTTTCGACCCGTCGCCGTCGCCGGACCGCCATCCCACCCCTCCCCTGCTCACGACTTGATCGTCATAAACCGAGATCGGGCGTGGCAGGGGTCACTTGAGGATTAGGTCGTGCTATCCGGCGAGCAGGCGCAGTGTCTCCCGCCAGAGCCGCCGGGCCGCCTCCGGATCGAGCGCGTAGCCGGCGACCCCACGGTTCACTCCAGGCACGTACGGCTCGGCCTCGGCGCAGTCCTGGAAGTAGCGCCCGCCCACCCCGTCGACCAGCGGCGACGCTGCCAGCAGCACGGACGTCGCGGCGCCCTGCTCGGGCGTCTTCGAGGTGGTGGTGCTCACGCCGGCCGCGGCCCGCCAGGCGGCGATCATCTCCGCGTCGACGTGGCGCTGGAGATTGGTCGAGATCGAGCCCGGGTGCAGCGCGTTGACCCGGATGCCGTCGTCCGCCCAGCGCCGGTCGGCCTCGACCGCGAAGAGGATGTTCGCCGTCTTCGACTGCCCGTAGGCCGACTTGGGGTCGTACTCACGGGTCTGGAACATGATGTCGTCGAAGACCACCGGCGACTCGAGGTGAGCGCCCGAGCTCACCGAGACGACCCGGGCGCCGCCGGCCGCGGCCAGGGCGTCGTGCAGCCCGGTCGTGAGGCGGAAGTGGCCCAGGTGGTTGGTGGCGAACTGGAGCTCCCAGCCCTCGGCCGTGCGGATCAGCGGCGTCGCCATCACCCCGGCGTTGTTGACCAGCATGTGCAGCGGGCCCTCCCAGCCGCGGACCACCGCGTCGACGGAAGCGTGGTCGGTGAGCTCCAGCGGGACGACGTGCACCTGCTTGTTCCCGGTGACGGCGATGACGTCGTCCGCGACGCGCTCGCCGGCGGCGGTGTCGCGGACCGCGAGGGTGACCTCGGCGCCGGCCCCGGCCAGCGCGCGGACGGTCTCGATGCCGATGCCGGAGGCGCCGCCGGTGACCAGTGCGCGGCGGCCGGTGAGGTCGGTGTCGCCGAGCACCTCGGCGGCGGTGGAGGTGGCGCCGAAGGGCGTCGTGATGCGGGACATGGCTGCGTCTCCGTCTACGATGGGAACCGGAGGATCCTCCGGTACGTGCTCCACATTAACCGGAGGTTCCTCCGTTTGCCACGGATGTGTCGGAGGGAACAGTCATGACCGAGGCGCGCCCCCTGCGGGCCGATGCGCGGCGCAACCGCGACAAGGTGCTCGCTACGGCCGTGCACGCGTTCGCCACCGAGGGCGCGGATGTCTCCCTGGAGGCGATCGCGAAGGCCGCCGGGGTCGGCATCGGCACGCTGTACCGGCACTTCCCCACCCGCGAGGCGCTGGTCGCCGCGGCGTACCGGAACGAGCTGGACCGGATCGTCGGCGCCGTGCCGGAACTGCTCGCCGGCCTGCCGCCGGAGGCCGCGCTGCGCGCCTGGATGGACCTCTTCGTGGGTTACATGCACGCCAAGCGCGACCTGGGCGACGCCCTGCGGGCGCTGATCGCGTCCGGCGGGGACCCGTTCGCGCAAAGCCGGGAGCGGCTGATCGGCGCGGTCGTCGACCTGATGGCCGCCGGCGTCGCGGCCGGAACGATCCGGGACGACGTGCCGCCCCTCGACGTGCTGGTCGGACTCGGTGGCATCACCACCTCGGCCGATCCGGCGCAGGCGTCCCGGCTGCTCGACCTGCTGATGGACGGGCTCAGGCACGGCACGAGCCGCCCGGCAGGCCCGCCGGGCGGCTCGTGAGCCGATCTGTAACCCTTTACTTGAGGTTGAGCTTCACGTTGAAGATCGGGTCGGTCGCCAGCTTCTTGAAGGCGGCCAGGCCGGTCTTGGTGCTCGTGATGCTGATGTCGCGGTCACCCTCGTCGTCGTGCTCGGTGTCGAAGTGCACGATCGCCTTGATCTGCGGGCGCTTGCTCAGCTCGGGACGGACGCTGGCGTAGGCCGGGGCCTTGTCGGCCGGCTTGCCGATCCGGTGGTAGACGCCCCACTCGGCGACCATCAGCGGCTTGCTGGCGTGCTTGGTGGTCGTCCACTCGTAGAAGCCGGGGCCGGTCTTGCCCTTGCGGTCCAGCAGGTCGGCGAACAGGCCCTCGTGGTAGTAACCCTTCTCGGCGCTGACGTACGAGTCCAGGCCCATCCAGTCCACCACGTCGTCGCCCGGGTACAGGTCCTTCCACCAGGACTGCGACATCCACTTCTCGTTGCCCATGTAGGCCATCACGTTGATCGCGTTGGTCAGGCCCTTGCTGCGCAGGCGCAGGATCGTGTGCCGGTACATCGCCGCGAAGTCCTTCGCCTCCCAGCCGGAGCCGGCCTTGGCGATGACGTCGTTCTCCGGCTCGTGGTTCAGGACCAGGAAGAACTTCTCCGGGTACGTGGCCTTGACCCGCGCCACGAACGCGTCGATGCGCTTGTCCTGCTCACCCTTGGCGACCTTGGCCCAGGTGGAGCCGTACGCGATCTTCCAGTTCAGCAGGAGCACGCGCGGCTTGGCGGCGTCCCGCGTCATGGCGATCTCCATCTTCGTGGGGAACGGCTCGTCACCCTTGTGGTACTGGTGGAAGACGGTGGCCGTGCGGCCGGTGGTGTTCTCCCAGGTCTTCAGGGCCTCGTCGCGCGGCGTGTCGGTGAAACCGCCGGCCGCACCGCCCCACAGCACGCCGCAGGACGGCACGAGCATGGCGTCGGTCTGGCAGTCCTTCGACGGCTGGGTCGGCTTGGTCGGCACGACGACCGGCGGCACCACGACCGGGGGAACCACGACCGGCGGCACGACGACCGGCGGCTCGGCCTTCGTGGTCGCCACGGTCAGCACCGGGGCGCCGGCCGCCGACTCCGACGAGCGGAACCGGGTGACCACGGAGGTCGAGGACGACTTCACGGCCAGCGAGTAGGTGCCCGGGCCGGTGATCTCGGCGCCCAGGTCGAACGACACGTCCGTGCCGCTCGCGGAAGCCACGGTCAGGCCCAGCGCCGGGGCGGCGGCCGAGGTCAGCTTCTCGGTCCACGCGTTGCTCAGCACGCGGCTGACCGAGACCTTGCCGGTCACGTCGCCGATCGGGGTCAGCTTCAGGCGGGCGCCGGTGACGCTCGTGCCGGCCGGGACGACGAACTTGAGGTAGGAAACCTTCACGTCCTTGGCGAGCGTGCCGATCGCCAACTTGTCCTCGTCACCGAAGCTCGCGGACTTGCGGCTGCTCGAGGTGTAGGTGTCCTCGCTCGCGGCCAGCTTCAGCTCGGCGGTGGCGGCGGCGGCCGCTCCCGTCGGCGCGCTGATCGCGATACCGGCGCCGGTCACCACGGCAGCCAGAACGGACATCGACTTTCCAAGCTGAGACCGCAATTTCATCTCCCCCGCGTTGTCCGGCCGCATGTTCGGCCGGGCATGCAGAGAAGATTCCGGTGCGGGCGGTGCGTGCCCAGTGCCCGTGACGGTGCCAGGCGGTTGCAGTGATCCGGGCCGCCCGTGCGAAGCTCGATCACACCCTCACGCCACCCCAGGAGTGCGTATGAATCCGCTGGTTGCTGACGTACTGCGCAACGCGCCGGTGATCGACGGGCACAACGACCTGCCCATGCAGCTCCGCGCTCAGTACGGCTACCAGGTCGACGGCCTGGACCAGGTGCGGGCCGGCCTGCACACCGACCTGCCGCGGCTACGCGCCGGCGGCGTCGGCGCCCAGTTCTGGTCCGTCTACGTGCCGTCCGACCTGCCCGAACCCGAGGCGGTCGTGGCGACCCTGGAGCAGGTCGACGCCGTCCACCGGATGGCCGCGGCCTACCCGGCCGACCTGGCGATCGCGTGCACCGCGGCGGATGTACGCCGCTCCTGGGCCGAGGGAAAGATCGCGTCACTGATCGGCATCGAGGGCGGGCACAGCCTGGCCACGTCGCTCGGCGTGCTGCGCGCGTTCGCCCGGCTCGGCGTCCGCTACGTCACGCTGACCCACAACAACAACACGTCGTGGGCCGACTCGGCCGCCGAGGAACCGGCGGTGGACGGGCTGAACGACGCCGGGCGGGCCATCGTCCGCGAGATGCAGCGGGTCGGCGTGCTCGTGGACCTCTCGCACGTCGCGCCGGTGACCATGCACGCCGCGCTGGACGTGGTGACCGCGCCGGTGATCTTCAGCCACTCGTCGGCCCGGGCGGTCAACGACCACCGCCGCAACGTGCCCGACGACGTGCTGGCCCGGCTGGCCGGCAACGGCGGCGTGGTGCAGGTGACGTTCGTGCCGGTCTTCGTGTCGGCCGAGGTCATGGCGTGGCATGGGGCGCTTCGCGAGGAGACCGTACGCCTGGGCCTGCCGGTCGTCGAGGAGCCGTGGCCGGCCGCGCCGACGCCCGGGGTCACGCCGGAGCGGGCCGGACCGCCGCAGCCCAAGGACCGCCCCGAGCTGGCCGGCTGGCTGGCCGCCAACCCGCGGCCGGAGGCGACGATCACCGACGTCGCCGACCACATCGAGCACGCCCGCGACGTGGCCGGGGTCGACCACATCGGGCTGGGCGGCGACTACGACGGCACGGACACGCTGCCGGTCGGGCTGGAGGACGTCAGCGGGTACCCGCGGCTGCTGTCCGAGCTCGCCGACCGCGGCTGGAGCGGCCCCGACCTGGAGAAACTCACCGGCGGCAACATGCTGCGGGTGCTTCAGGTCAGCGAGGACGTGGCCGAGGAGCCGCTCTGGCCGCCGTCCCCCGCGCGCTGACCCGGTCCGTCGCACGCTGACCCGTCCCCCGCGCGCCGGCCGAGCGTGCCCGCCGACCGTCCCGTCCGCCCGGCGGGACGTGTCCTGACGGCAGCGGGTGCGTCCTAGCGGACGGTCAGCGTGTAGGGCGCGTACTGCTTGACCGTCTCGGTGGGCTCGTCATAAGCCACGATCGCGACGATCCGGTCGTACCCGCGCAGTTTGTCGAGCTGGGTGACCGGGACCTGCGCGAACCGGTTCCCGGAGATCCCGACCAGCCGGACCGCCCAGTGGTGCACCGGCGTGGGCCGCACCTGCGTGACGGACCGGAACAGCTTCGGGTTCGCCGCGATCTTGGCGCCGCCCACGTCGATGCCCCGGACGTACCAGCCGCCCTCGTTCACCGCGGCGTCGCTGACATAACGCAGACCTAACAAGACCTTCATGCCGGCGTACGCCGTCAGGTCGTAGTCATGTGGGACGAAAGCGCCGCCGGTGTCCCCCGTGACGCCCGGGCCCAGCGGTCCGGCGGTGGTGTTGTCGCTCTGGATCGCCCGATACGTCCGGCCGCCGTCGGTAGAAACCGTCACGTACCCGTAGTCGTAGCCCTTCTCGGCGCCGTACTTCACGCTCATCCGCAGCCGCGGGTCGGCCTTGGGGACGGTCACCTCGATCACCGCCGTGGCGTCGGCGTCCACGGCGTCGCCCGAGAAGAGGGCGTCGTCCTTCGCCGTCCAGGTCATCGGCAGCGGCGGCAGGGTCTTGGCGCCCCGGAAGACGACCGACTCCGGGTTCTTCCTCAGCGGGACGTAGTCGGCGCCGTTCGGGGCGGCGCCCGGCCGGGCGTACGCGGAAGGGTTCTTGAGGTTGACCGTCGACCGCAGGGAACGGGAGGTGTAGCGCGGATCGCCGTCGCCGGCCGGCTTGTCGACCAGGGTCATCGTCTGGAAGTCGTGCAGCACGCTCGCGAACGGCACGGGCAGAGCCGCGGCCACCCCGGCGATCCCCTGCCGAGTCCCGTCCCGGTGGATCCCGGAGAGCACGTCCGGACCGAAGCGATCGCGCAGGTAGAGCATGAACTGGTACGCGATCCCGTAGTCGGCGAGCACCTCGGCCGGTTCCCCCTCGTTCCACAGGTTCAGGGAGTTCTGCGGCCCGCCGCACTCCCTGGGGTTGGTGTTGTAGGGGGTCTTCACGATGCCGAAGCCCTGGAAGCAGGTGAGGTGGCCGTCGGCGCCGCGGTGGTGGACGCCCCTGGTGGAGTCGACGTAACCGGTCAGGCTCTGCGCGTAGTCCGACAGGCCCTCGTTGACCCAGGTCTTCTCCACCGGGTCGGTGTAGCTCTGCAGCAGGTGCTGCCACTCGTGGGCGAACGTCGCCTCGTACAGCCGCGGACGCGCGGGCCGGCTGGTGCACAGGTCGTCCGTGGCGTCGTCCGGCGGGCTGGCGCCGCTGCGGTGCTTCCAGTCGTACGCGTCGATCGTCATGACGTTGCGGTCGACCAGTGCGTTGAGCTGGCTGGAGAAGAACCCGGCGACGTAGGTCGAGTTCTTCGGGAAGTCGCGGTAGTTGTCGTCCCGCACGTTGTCGACCAGCGTCACCGTCTTGTCACCGTCGCCGGTGAAGTCGCCGTTCAGCAGCGGATCGGTGCCGCTGCGGTCCTTCGGCGTGCTGAAGGCGGCGGTCTCCCGCGGGTAGATGGTGGTGTCGAACTCCCGGACCAGGCCGGTCACCTGCGCGTCGGTCACCGCCACCGGGTCCTTGCGGCAGTCGCCCTCCGGGAACGCCAGGTCGGTGGCGACCCAGACCTCGATGTGTTCGCCGACCGCCCGCAGCGTGTACGCCTTGCGGTAGTACTTGCCCGCGACCTCGTCCAGGCCCAGCCACTCGCGGCTCGTCCCGACGGCCGGCGTCGGCTTCTCGACGCGCCTGGCCGGCGCTCTCTCGTCCTTCGGCACCGCGAACGTGGTGCGGCTGAGCTCACGGGTGTCGTCCACGACCGGGACGGGTCGCGGGCCGGACGGCACGACCAGCAGGGGCAGGACGAGCGACAGCGCGGTGGCACCAAGCGGCATGGCCGTCACGGTACCTGCCTTTTCCGTGCGAAAGCGACATACCACCCCGTCGGGTATTGCTTTGTTCCGCCGGTGGCGATACAGATGGCGGCATGATGTCGCGGGCGCGCAAACCCCCAGCTCCTGCCTCGTCGTCGATCTCCGAGGCTGATCAAGCGCAGCCCTGGCAGGTCAGCAATCGCGCCTTCACCGAGGGGCTCCGAGGGGCCGGGGCCGGCTCGCCCCTCCCGGCCGGCGTACGGGAAAGCCTCGAAGGGGGTCTCGGAACGTCGCTCGGGTCGGTGCGGCTGCACACCGGGTCCACCTCGGCCGCGCTGTCCGACCAGGTGGGAGCGCACGCGTTCACGCTCGGGCAGGACGTGCACTTCGCCCGGGGCGCCTACGACCCGACATCCTCACGGGGCTATCACCTGCTCGCCCACGAGGTCGCGCACACGTTGCAGCCGGACACCGGGGCGATCGCCGGATCCCTGACCGTCGGGCCCGGCGACTCCCCCGCCGAGCGTTCGGCCGAGGCCATCGCCACGGCCCTCTCCCAGGGCCGGCAGGTGACCGGGTCAGGGAGCGCCGGCGGCGGGTCCACCGTCATCCGCCGCTTCGGGCGCGACGAACACAAACAACTCGGCGACGCCACCCACGCCGACGTCGACCTCGGCAACGGTCTCATTCTGACCTGGGGCGACGTGGTGTCGCTGGCCGGTGACGAGTACGAGTCGGTCGCCGACCTGCAGGCCGCCGTGGCGACACCGCAGGGCCGGGCCGAGCTGAAGCGCATCATGGCGAGCGACAACAACCACAGCGCCCAGTACGTCGACCTGGCCATGCACAACGTCCCGCACTTCGCCGGCGGCGGCACCGCGATGTGGTCGTGGAGCTCGCACCACGACAGCGCCCTGCTCACCGCGCTGATGGCGGGGATCGGCGACAACGAGCAGCAGTGGCAGCAGGCCCAGCTCACCGAGGCCTTCGGCCAGCACTTCCTGACCGACTCGTTCTCGGCCGGCCACGTGCGCACGCCACGCTCCGACATCATCGCCTGGTACCAGGACGACTTCGCGCCCCGGGCGCTCCCGCCGATGATCGCCTGGGCGAAGAACTGGCTGCGTACCGAACTGATCCGCCAGATCAGCCCGCAGGTCCTGATGCCCGACGTCGGTATCGGCGCCATGGTGGACGCCGTCATGTGGGGCGCCCTCAAGTGGTTCGACGACGACATCCGCGAGAAGCTCCAGCCGCTGGTCGGCCTGGGCATCTCCGGTGCGATCAGCGGCACCCTGCACGACCGCGACAACGAGCGCGGCATCTGGGTGGCGAGCGAGGCCCACCCGGACCCGTGGCTGGCGTACGGCGACGGCAAGCTGAAATGCGCCCCCGAGAGCCGCGACCAGGCGGAGCTGGCGGTCATCACGGCCCGCGAGCAGATCGTCCAGGCCCGCGAGCTCGGCCGCATCCGCCGCGAGCAGCGAGGCGTCGTCGCCCAGACCTCACGAGCGGTCAACGAGGTGCCGGGCTCGGTCCACTTCGCCCTGGACTCGGCGGTCCTGGACGGCCCGTCGATCACCGCCCTCAACCAGGCCGCCGACTTCCTGACCGCACACTCGGAGCAGGTGCTGGACATCAGCGGCCACACCGACCCGCTGGGCACCGACACGTACAACGACGGCCTGGGCCAGCGCCGAGCCGACGCGGTGGCCACCTACCTGATGACCAGGGGCATCCTCCCCCACCGCATCAAGACGGCCACCGCCGGCGAACGCCAGTTGCTGAGCGCCGAGCGATCCGGATTTCCCCTGGACCGCCGCGCGGAACTCTCCTATCGCGCTTCGGGCGACGCTCCCGACGACGCGGTGTGGGCGCAGCAGATCCTGGCCGAGCGCATGCCCCACAGCGACGTCACGCGGTACGTCCCGTACGAGGCCCCGATGCTCAACGACCCGCAGGAGGACTGGCACTGGGGCACGATGAGCAACGAGATGGCCGGCGAGATCAACCACTGGATCGCGAGCTACGCCTCCACGGCCGTCGCGGCGGTGGCGTCCGACAAGCGCCTGGACGACACCGAGATCCCGGTCCCCGACATCTTCGCCACCGCGATCGTCAAGATCAGCCCCCGCAAGCCTGTCCAGGACCTGCTGAACGCCCTGGTGGCCGACGGCACCGGCATGCTGGGCCAGATGGTCGGCGTGCCACCCGCCAACCACAGCGTCCCGCCGCTACCCCCGACGGTCACCTGCGTGGTCCCACCCGGCCCCTGACGCCCGTTCCGGCCCGTACGGATCTCGCCCCGCTCATGCGTAGTCACACTCGGGGTTCGGCCTCGACGTCATGTCGATGATGTCGTCGAGCCTGTCCCGGGCGATGATCAGCTCGGCGATCTGCATGTTGATCCGGTCCCGCTCCGCCGCCAGCCGTTCGCGCGACTCCGGCGTGCTGACCTTGGCGTCCACGCACGGCAGGAGGTCCGCGATCGTCTTGCTGGACAGTCCCGCGCTGTACAACTGCTGAATCAGCCGCACCCGGTTGACGGCCGCGTCCGCATAGACCCGCTGCCCGCTGTCGGTCCGCATGGAGGCCAGCAAGCCCTGCTCCTCGTAGTACCGCAGCGCGCGAACGCTGACCCGCGTCCGGGTCGCCAGGTCCCCGATCCGCACAGTGATCCCCCTCGCAATACTTGCCTCTGACGTCAACGGTAGGTTTTAGCCTAGCCGCATGCAGATCAACGGCACGAAAGCCCTCGTAACAGGCGCCAACCGTGGGCTCGGCAAGGCTTTTGCCGAGGCTCTCGTCGCCCGCGGCGCCGCCACGGTTTACGCCACCGCCCGCCGCCCCGACAGCATCGACATCCCCGGCGTCGTCCCCCTCCGGCTGGACCTCACCGACCAGGCTTCCATCGACGCGGCGGCAGCCCAGGTGGGCGACCTTGACGTCCTCATCAACAACGCCGGCATCTCCACCGACGCGCCCCTGCTCGGGCCCTCCACGGACAACATCCGCCGCGAGTTCGACACCAACTTCTGGGGCACGCTCAACGTCACCCGCGCCTTCGCCCCCCGTCTTGCCGGGGGCGCCATTCTCACCGTCATCTCGGCGCTGAGCTGGTACGCCTTCGCCCCCTCCAGCAACGGCTACGCCGCCTCCAAAGCCGCGGAATGGTCCCTCACCAACGGCATCAGACTCGAGCTGGCCGACCAGAAGACCCAGGTCACCGCCCTGGCTCTGGCCATCGCGGACACCGACATGATGGCCGCCTTCGACATCCCGAAGCTCCCACCCCACGAGGTGGTCGCCCTGGCCCTGGACGGCCTGGAAGCGGGCAAGCTCGAAGTGATCGCCGACAGTCCCACCGCCAACGTCAAGGCCTCGCTCTCCCGCGATCCCGCCCTGTTCTACGCCGACATCCCCACCGCCCTCTTCGGCTGACACCACCACCTCCCGCGCAACGGGCCGGGGAAGGTGAGCACAACGGCCGGGAGGCGAGACGCCTCCCGGCCGTACCCCCCTCGGGTTTAAGAGACCTCGCGCCGCAGCATGCGGACCGCGCCCGCGACCAGCGGGACCACCACCCAGACCGCGGCCGAGACGCCCAGCTTGGCCCACTCGCCGGAGGTGAGCGCGTGCTCGGCCAGCGGCCCGGTGGTCGTGTTGATGTCGAGCCAGCTCGCGGCCTTCTGCAGGGAGCTGATCGCCGCGCCGAGGATCGTCCACACCATCGGCAGGGCGAAGAAGCCGACGATGGCCAGCGGCGTGTTCATCAGCAGGCCACCGAACGCGGCGCCCATCAGGACGAACAGCACCTGCAGCAGGACGCACTGGGCGACCAGCTGCCAGCCGATGCTCCAGCTGCCGTCGCCGCCCATGCCGGTGGCGATCAGGTTGAAGGCCGCCGCGAAGACGAACGTGGTGGCGGCCGCCACCAGGGCGATGACCACATTGGCCAGGAGTTTGGCGGTCAGGACGCGTCCGCGCTGCGGCACCAGGGTGAACGTGGTCAGCGCGGTGCGCTGGGACCACTCGCCGGTCATCGACAGGATGCCGAGCACGGGCAGCAGGATGCCGGCCGGCAGCTGGGCGAACGTGGCGAACTGCTGGAAGGTCTGATCGGCGTCGCTGCTGGCGAACAGCAGGATCAGGCCGGTGGCGACCGAGGCGAGGGCGATGACGATGAGCAGCCACATGCCGGCCCGGGTGTCGGACAGCTTGCGCAGCTCGACGCCGGTCAGGCGGCCGATCGGGACGGGTGCGGAACGGTGAGCGGGCGCGGCGTCGAGCGAGGGCCGAGTGTCCAGAGCAGTCATTTCACGGCCTCCTTGACCGAATCGCCGGCGGTCAGGGTGAGGAACATCTGCTCGAGGCCGCCGCCACCGGCGGGGCGCAGCTCCAGCAGGACCAGGCCGGCGTCCGCTGCTGCCCGGCCGATCGTCTCGGCGTCCGACTGGACGACCGCGCCGCCGTCGGACGACGGAGTGCTGCTCAGGCCGGCGCGGCGGAGGACCATCTCCAGCGCGGCGGGGTCGAGGGCACGCACCACCACGCCGGACGCGGCCAGCAGCTCGGACTTGTCGCCCTGGGCGACGATCTTGCCGCCGCCGATCACGACCAGCTTGTCGGCGACCGCCTCCACCTCGCGCAGCAGGTGCGAGGAGAGCAGCACGGTGCCGCCCGCGTCGGCGAAGTCACGCAGCAGCCCGCGCATCCAGAAGATGCCCTCCGGGTCCAGGCCGTTCGCCGGTTCGTCCAAGATCAAGATCTTGGGATCACCGAGCATCGCGTACGCCAGGCCGAGCCGCTGCCGCATGCCGAGCGAGTAGGCCCGCACCCGGCGCTTCGCGGCGACCTTGTTGAGCCCGACCCGTTCCAGGCTCTCGTCCACCCGCTTGCTCTCGAGGCCCATCGTCATCGCGGCCAGCGACAGCACCTCACGTCCGGTGCGCCCGGAGTGCTGGGCGGACGCGTCCAGGAGCACACCGACCCGCCGCCCGGGGTTGCCGAGCTTGTTGAACGGCACGCCGTCGACCGTGGCGTGACCGGCCGTGGGCGGGGTGAGCCCGGTGATCATCCGCATGGTGGTGGACTTGCCGGCGCCGTTCGGGCCGAGGAAACCGGTCACCGTCCCCGGCTCGCAGCTGAACGACACGTCGGAGACGGCCGGATGAGCCCCGTACCGTTTGCTGAGGTGTTCGACCGTAATCATGAGCCTTAATGTGCCGAGGCCACCCGGCTATCCGCGTCGGTCTCAGGTATCGGCCGCCGCGACTTAAGTAGCCCCCGGGATGAGCGACTTTGGTCGGTATCCGCCGGTCCACGCGCCCGCCTAGGCTTGCCGCATGGGGTCACTACGCGCGGAGAACCGCTGGCTGCTGCCGTCGGCCCTGCTCGCCGACCCCGACTCGGCCCGGCCGGCCCGGCGCTCGACCCGCGACTGGATCGTCGACGCGCACTGTTTCCTGATCGGCTTCGGGTTCGTCGTCCTCACCACCGTCGACCTGCTGGGCAGCGATCCGTCGTTCTTGCCGGAGTGGAAGAGCACACCCGACTGGCTGGTCTGGCTCGACTTCGTGGCCGGCACGATCGCCTCGATCGGCCTGTGGTGGCGCCGGCGCTGGCCGGTACAGCTGTTCCTGGGGATTCTGGTGCTCGGCACCTTCACCGTGGCCGGCGGGATCACCGGGTTGATCGTGCTGTTCACCGTCGCCGTGCACCGCAAGTTCAGCGTGACCGCCATCTGTGCGGTCGCGTTGATCCTCGCCAACGGCATCTTCGGGGTGGTCCGTCCGGAGACTGACCGGCCCTACTGGGAGACCTTCGCCTGGGGTGCGGTGGGCGTGGTGATCATCGTGCTGTGGGGGCAGGTGGTCCGCGCCCGGCGGCAGCTGGTGCTCTCGCTGCGTGATCGGGCCGAGCGCGCGGAAAGTGAGCAGCAGCTGCGGGTGGCGCAGGCACGGGTACTGGAGCGGACCCGGATCGCCCGCGAGATGCACGACGTCCTCGCGCATCGGATCTCCCTGGTCAGCCTGCACGCCGGCGCCTTGGAGATCCGCGGCGACGCCTCACCCGAGGAGGTCGCGACCGCCGCCGGGGTGATCCGGGCCAGCGCCCACCAGGCGTTGCAGGACCTGCGCGAGGTGATCGGCGTGCTGCGCGCGGACACCGAGGCCGAGGCGGCTCCGGAACGGCCCCAGCCGACCATCGCGCAGCTGCCCGCCCTGGCCGACGAGTCAAGATCGACAGGCGCTCGGGTACGCCTGGAGCTGCACGTGGCGGCCGACGCCGTGCCGGAGGGCGCCGGGCGGACGGCGTACCGGATCGTGCAGGAAGGTCTCACCAACGCCCGCAAGCACGCTCCCGGCGCCGCGGTCACCGTCGCCGTCGGCGGCGGACCCGGCGACGGGCTGACCATCTCGGTGCGCAACCCGTGGCCGGCCGGGGGCGTCGCGGCCGCCATTCCCGGCACCGGGACCGGACTGGTCGGGCTGGCCGAACGCGCCACGCTGGCGGGTGGCAGGCTGACCCACGGCCGCGGACCGAGCGGCGACTTCGCCCTGACCGCGTGGCTCCCATGGCCGCGCCCGACCACCCAGGCGGCAGCGTGACCGACGTCCTCATCGCCTTCCCCGCACTGCTCCCGGCGCCGCGCCCGACCACCGAGGCGGCGGCGTGACCGATCCTGTGCGCGTTCTGATCGTGGACGACGACGCTCTCGTGCGGGCCGGGCTCACCATGATCCTGAACGGCGCCAGCGGCGTGACCGTCGTCGGCGAGGCCACCGACGGCGCCGACGTGCCCGCCGCGGTCGCCGAGCACCAGCCCGACGTGGTGCTGATGGACATCCGCATGCCGCGCGTCGACGGCCTGGCCGCCACCGAGACGCTGCGGGCCCGGCCCGGCGCGCCCGAGGTGATCGTGCTGACCACCTTCGACGCCGACGAGTACGTGCTGCGGGCGCTGCGCGCGGGCGCCAGCGGCTTCCTGCTCAAGGACACCCCGCCCGCCGAGATCCACCAGGCCGTACGCAGAGTGGCGGCGGGCGAGGCCACCCTGTCACCGACCGTGACCCGGCGGCTGATCGCGCACGTCGCGGCGCCGCTGACCGGCAGCAACCGGGAGGACGCCGCACGTCGCAGGCTCGACGACCTGTCCGAGCGGGAGCGTGAGGTCGCCCTGGCGGTCGGCCGCGGCCAGTCCAACGCGGAGATCTCGGCGGAACTGTTCATGAGCGTGGCCACCGTGAAGGCGCACGTGTCGCGCCTGCTGACCAAACTCGACATGAACAACCGCGTGCAGGTGGCGCTGCTGGTGCACGACGCCGGCCTGGTTTGAGGCCACGTCAAGGGCGATCGCCAGCCGCAGCGGCGCGTGAGCCGGACGCCCGATCACCCGGTTCGAGCCCGGTGATGCGAATCGGCTGCGCCCGCCTCGGTGACGTGCGCAGCCGATCGGCCGGTCGGGATGCGGTCAGGTCGCCGAGCAGGCGCCGGTCAGCTTGCTGATCGCGGCTTCCAGCTTCTTCTTGCTGGGCTTGGCCTTCGCCGACTCGTTGTACTCGTCGCTCAGGCTCATCATCTCCGCCTGAACCTCGTCGGCGGCGGCGCGGACCGTCTCGTTCGCGCCGGTGGAGTGCGCGATGAGCGAGGCCGAACCAGCGGCCCACTGGGCGCTGACCGCGATGTGCCCGGCCGGCGGACCGATCTTCTCGGCCTCGGCGACCTTGTCGGAGTTCTCCTTCAGATCCTTCTTGATCTCGGCGCAGGCTTTCGCGGTGGCCTTGTCGTCGGCCGCGGCGCTGGTCGCGTCGACGGCGGGTGCGGCGCTCGTGGTCGCCGGCGCCGGCGCGGTCGTGGTGTCGCCGGAGCCGGTCTGCGGGTCGCAACCCGCCATCGCGGCCACCACCGCGAGGGCCGCGACGCTTCGCGTGAGCAGGGTCCGGTGCATTGATGTCTCCCCCATGATCTTCATATCGGGCGGCACGCTACCAGTCCGGGGACAACGAGTCGGATCGATTAACGTCCTTGTTGACAGTGTCACGGTAACAGTGTCAGAGTGGTGGCCATGTGGACGCTGGATGAGCTGGTGGATCGGGTCGGCCGGGCGTTGGCCGCCGAGTACTCCGGCGCGCCCAACGGCCGGGTCCGGGACGTTCCGGATCGGCGGGCCATCCGGTGGTACAGGACGATCGGGCTGATCGACCGGCCCCTCGGCATGAGCGGGCGGACCGCGCTCTACGGGCCGCGGCATCTGCTGCAGCTGGTGGCGATCAAGCGGCGGCAGGCTGCGGGATTGTCGATCGCCCAGATCCAGGCCGAGCTCACCGGCGCCGATGACGAGATGCTCGCCGAGGTGGCCCGGGTGCCGGCGGATCTGCTGGTGGCGGGCGGTCCGCGGCCCGACGTGGCGAGCATCGACCGGTCCCGCTTCTGGACGACGCCGGCCCACGCCGTGGGGCTGGAGATCGCCGTCGATGACCTGCGGGTCGGCTCGCCGGCCGCTGAGGCGCCGCCCGGTCCCAGTGCCGGTGTCCTGGGTGGGGTGCGACTGGGAGGCGGGGCCATTCTGGTGCTTCCGGGCGTACCCGACTCCGCGGATCTGGCCGCGATCAGCGCGGCCGCCGCACCTCTGCTCGATGTGCTGGCCGGTCGCGGCCTTTTGGAGATCACCGACAATGGGAGGCCGTCATGACCTTGTCCGTCACGCCGCTGGAGCCAGGCGAGCTGAGCCGCGTCAAGATCCTGCCGGAGGCGGGTTTCGGTGCGCTGGAGACGGGGCGTGGCAATCTGCCACTCGACCGGCTCGCGGTGCGGGCCAGCATCTCGGGGCTGACCGCCCGGACCGTGGTGTCCGCCGAGTTCGTCAACGTGCACGACGTCTCGCTGGAGGCGACCTACATCTTCCCGCTGCCTGATCGGGCCGCGGTGACCGGCATGACGATGACGGCGGACGGGCACACGGTCGAGGCCGAGCTGCAGGAACGCGGCGCGGCGCGGGAGACGTACGACCGGGCGATCGCCGAGGGCAAGCGGGCCTCGATCGCCGAGGAGGAACGGCCCGACGTGTTCACCATGCGGGTGGGCAATCTGGTGCCGGGCGAGCGGGTGACCGTGGAGCTGCGGCTGGTGGGGCCGTTGCCGTACGAGGACGGGGCGGCGACGTTCCGGTTCCCGCTGGTGGTGGCGCCACGCTACGTGCCGGGGATCCCGCTGCCGGGCACGCCGGTGGGTGCGGGGCACGAGGCGGACACCGACGCTGCGCCGGACGCGTCGCGGATCTCCCCGCCCGTGCTGCTGCCCGGTTTTCCGAATCCGCTGCGGCTCTCGATCGACGTCGAGGTGGACCCGGCGGGCCTCGAGCTCGGTGACATCAAGTCGAGCCTGCACGCGGTCGTGGAGGACGAGCGGCGGATCAGCATCCGGCCCGGCGAGCGTGCGGACCGCGATTTCATTCTGCGACTCGCGTACGCTCCGGGCGGCCGGACCGCGGTCGTCGTGCCCGATCCGGACGCCGACGCGGACGACGCGGAACAGGGCGCGGACGCGGAACAGGGCACGTACGCGGTGACCGTGATGCCCCCGGAGGCGGCCCAGGCGGCGCGACCCAAGGACGTGGTGCTGCTGCTGGACCGGTCGGGCAGCATGGGCGGCTGGAAGATGGTGGCCGCCCGCCGGGCCGCGGCACGCGTGGTGGACACGCTGACGGCGGCCGACCGGTTCGCGGTGCTGACCTTCGACCACGCCGTGGAGCATCCGGCCGGGCTGGAGGCGGGGCTGTCGGAGGCGACGGACAGGCATCGGTTCCGGGCGGTCGAGCACCTGTCCCGTGCGGACGCCCGGGGCGGCACCGAGATGCTGGCGCCGCTTCGTGAGGGCCTCCAGGCACTCGCCGACAAGGAGCGTGACCGTGTCCTGGTGCTGGTCACCGACGGGCAGGTGGGCAACGAGGACCAGATCCTGGAGCAGATCACGCCGCTGATCGGGGACATCCGGGTGCACACGATCGGGATCGACCGGGCGGTGAACGCGGGCTTCCTGGGGCGGCTGGCGTCGATCGGCGGTGGGCGTGCCGAGCTGGTCGAGAGCGAGGACCGGCTGGACGAGGCGATGGAGCACATCCACCGCCGGATCGGCGCCCCGCTGGTCACCGACCTGACGCTGCGCTCGGAGGGGCTGACGCTGGTGGAGGGCACGCGCAGCCCGCATCGGCTCCCGGCGCTCTACCCGGGTGTGCCGCTGGTCGTCGCGGGGCGCTACAGCGGCGCCGCCGAGGGCAGTATCACGGTCACCGGGCGGCGGCGGGACGGTGGCGAGTTCGAGGTCACGGTGCCGGTGACGCGCCGGGAGGAGCCGGCGGTCGCGGCGCAGTGGGCGCGGGCCCGGCTGCGGGACCTGGAGGACCGGTACGCGGCCGGCGACCGCTCGCTGGAGAACACGATCACGGCCACGTCGCTGCGGTTCGGGGTGCTGTGCCGGTTCACCGCGTTCGTGGCGGTGGACAGCCGCGTGGTGAACGAGAACGGCGTGAACCGCCGGGTGGTCCAGCCGGTGGAGACGCCGTCGGGCTGGGAGTCCGCGGCCGGGGTGGTGGGGGATGTCGCGGCGCCCGTGCCGTTCATCGCCATGGCGTCGGCCTCGATGCCGATGGCTCCTCCCCCGTCCTCGGCTCCGGGCGCGCCGCCGCGGTTCGCGCCGATGATGGCCCGGCGGAGCGCGGGCGACGGCGGCTTCCGCACGGGTTCGCCGGCGTTTGCGAAGGCTGTGGCTGGAGGCCGGGCGAGGGCATCAGTGGATCTGGGCGCGATTGCGAAGGTCGAACTGGAGCGGCTGCACGCCGCCGAGGGGCGGCCGGAGCACGAGCGCGCCGAGCTGCTGGACGATCTGGCCAGCAGACTCGACGTGCTCGCGCCGGACGACTCCCGGCTGAGTGAGCTGGTCGCCTTCCTGCGCCGCGACGACTCGAGCCTGCCCGAGCGGTGGGCCGAGGCGGTACGGGTGCTCACCGGGCTCGTCGCCACTCCCGAGCCCGGTCAGCGTCCCGATGAGCTTCCCGGCGGGCTTCCTGGTGAGCGCCCCAGCGAGCGCCCTGGTGAGCGCCCCAGCGAGCGGAAAGCGTTCTGGAAGCGCTAGCGGCGACCGGCGATCGGCGGCAGTTGCTTGGGGGTTCCCGGCGCCGGGAACCCCTTGGCGACGGTCGCGCTGACCGAGGCGGCGCTCAGCTCCAGGTCGTCCGGCGGCAGCATGAGCGCCGTGGTGAACGGTTGCGGCGCCCGGCAGAGCGTGCCCTTCGCCGGCAGGCGCTTGGTCAGCAGGTAACGGTCGATGGCGCCGGTCGCGCAGGTCGACGTGCCGTACGCGGTGTGGCCCCAGTTGTTGCTCGACAGCAGCCGGCTGTTCGGCAGCCGCTTGGCGGTCCGCACCGCGTCCCGGTAGTTGGTGGCCGGATCCCAGTAGCTGCCGACCACCAGCACCGTGTTCTTCGTCTTCGTGGTGAACGGCCCGGTGTGGGCATCCTCGTCACGCACGGTCCACGTCTTCCGCGCGCACTGCACGCTGGCCCAGGTCCAGGCCCGCCCGAAGTACGGCGCCTTGCGGTCGGCCTTCGCCGCCATCGCCGGCCACTTCTTCGCATCGGCCGGGTGCAGGGCGTCGGTGCACATGATCGAGGCGTACGCGTCGAGGCTGTTGTCGTACGGGAACGAGCGGGCGAGCCGCCGCTGGATCCGGGTGGCGTACCGGGTCTGGGCCGCCTTGATGCCGGTCCCACCGGCGACCATCAGCCTCATGTCGGCGGCCAGCATCGTGACCTCCTCCCCCGCGCCGGGCGAGTAGAGGGCACTGAGCACATCGCCGATGAAGTCCGCGTAGGTGACCTTCAGCGTGACGCCCAGCACCGGCACCGGCACGGTGATCGGCTTGCGCTTCAGGTGCTCGCTGATGTTGTGGAACTTGACGAGCGTGTTGCCCCCGGCGAACGCGCACTTCTTGGTGCCGGCCTTCGAGCAGCGGTTCATGATCTCGGCGAACGCGCGGTAGGCGCCGCCGGCCGAGTCGAGCCGGACGTCCTGCACGGTGTTCTGCGTCTTCTTGGTGCCCACCCACGACTTCGGGTCGATCACGCCGTCCACGGCGATGGTGCGGAACCGGTCCGGGAACATGTCGGCGTAGTACGACCCGAGCGCCGAGCCGTAGCTGAAGCCCAGGTAGTTGAGCTTGCTGTCGCCCACCGCACGGCGCATGAGGTCCATGTCGCGGGCGACCTCCGCCGTGGACATCGCGCCGGTCAGCGGCCGGCCCGTCGTGGAGCACGCCTTGCCCAGCTTCTCGGCCGACTTGATGTAGGCCTTTTCTTCCTTGCTTCCGTACGGGAAGAGCGGCGTCATGCCCACCAGCGCCTTCGTCTGCGCCCCGGTCGAGGTGAAGCACTCGGCGGTGTCGCTGAATCCGACGCCGCGGGGGTCCATCCCGACGATGTCGAACCGGTCGAGCACCGGCTCGCTGAGGAACAGCGGCGACAGCAGCGCGAACTGGGTGGCCGACCCCCCGGGCCCGCCGGGGTTGACGAACAGGCTGCCGATCTTGTGCTTGCGGTCCTTGGCGCGTACCCGCAGCAGCGCGACCTCGGTCGTCTGGCCGTGCGACCGGTCGTAGTCGAGGGGTACCCGCGCGGTGGCGCACTCGGCCCAGACGTAGCACTTGTACCACTGCAGCTTGGGGGTCCGGACGGCGTCGACGCGGTGCCGTTCGCGGGCGCTGGTGTGCGCGCCGGCGGCGGCCGCGGGGGCGGCCAGGGGGCCGGCCAGCAGCAGGGCGGTCAGCCCGGCGGTGGCCAGGCGGCGGAGGAGGGGCATGTCGGGGGTGACCTCTCGCGATCCGGAGCGCGGATTTGCCCGGGATGCACAGAAAGATAGTTACTCAGCGTATCTATGCATATTGTCCAATAGGCCACCTCACCTGGCCAAACAGGTGATGGCATCATCTCGGCTTGCATATGGCACCACTGTGATGCCATAGTGGTGCCATGGACATCACGCCGTACGTCGAGCAGCTTCGCGCCGAGCTCGCCAACGCCGCCGAACTGGGTGGTCCCGAGGCCCGCGCGCTCGCCGAGCGGCTCACCGCACCGATGGAGTCGGCCTTCCGCCTGGCCTTGCTGGACGCGCTGGGCAGCGCCGCCGACGAGATCACCACCGAGATGGCACCGGGTTCCGTGCAGGTGCGCCTCCGGGACCGCGCGCCGGTCTTCGTCGTCACCCTGCCGCCGACCGACGAGGTCGCGCCGGAAGCGCCCGCCCCACCACCTCCGGTCACCGACAGTGATGACGCAGTCTCGCGCATCAACCTGCGGCTGCCCGACCAGCTCAAGACTCGCATCGAGGAGGCGGCCGGCCGCGACGGCCTCTCGGTGAACGCCTGGCTGGTCCGGGCCGCCTCGGCCGCCGTGCACCAGCCGACCGCCGCTTCCCCGCAGGGCCGCCGGATCACTCTCGGGTCCGACCGGTTCACCGGCTGGGCCCGTTAAGACTTCCCGTTCCGACCAGCCACCTTGAAGGGGGCTCGCGCAGCCATGCCCGAATTCGACACCACCGGCCCGATCGACGTCACCATCGACCTTCCCGTCGGCGATGTCCGCATCACCGCCGGCGACACCCCCGGAACCACCGTCCACGTCCGCCCGGCCAACCCGAAGCGCGAGGCGGACAAGCGGGTCGCCGAGCAGACCATCGTCGAGTACGCGGACGGCCGCCTGCTCGTCAAGGGCCCGCAGAATCCCGTCCTCGGGCTGCTGCGGCCGGTGATCGGACCCTTCAACGGCAAGAACTCCGGCATCGTCACCGTGGAAGTCACCGTGGCGACCGGGTCCAGCCTCAACGCCGAGGGCGGGGTCATCAACCTGACCAGCACCGGCACGTTCGGCGACTGCCGGGTCAAGTCCGGCTGCGGCGACATCCGGCTGGACCGGGCCGGGTCGGTCACCGCCCACACCGGCGCCGGCACCGTGGTCGTTCGGGCCGCCGACGGCGACGCGGAGGTGACCACCGGCTCCGGCGAGGTACGCGTCGGCACGGTGGGCCACGGCGCCCGGGTCAAGAACGCGAACGGCCAGACCCACATCGAGAGCGTCGGCGGCGCGTTGCGGGCCCGCGCGTCGAACGGCGGCATCCTGGTCGGCCGGACCGGCGGCGCCGTGGACGCGGCCACCGCACACGGCGACATCCGGATCGGCGAGGTCGGGCCGGGCGAGGTGGGGCTCAAAACCGCGATGGGCGAGCTCGAGGTCGGCGTCCCGGACGGCATGCCCGCCTACCTGGACGTGCAGACGTCCTTCGGCAGCGTGCAGAACCGGCTCTCCCAGTCCGGCGCTCCCCGCGACGGCGAGCAGCACGTCGAGGTCCACGCCCGCACCGCGTACGGCGACATCATCATCCGCCGCCCCTGATCGCCGGAGCTGGTTGCCAAGGACCGGTGATTTCGCCGATGTCGAGATAGACCCTCCCGACAAAGACTGACTGCCGTCGATCCGTCCCCTTTCGAAGGAGAGAACGGCGTGCAGTCCTCCACCCCATTCCGTCGCTGGACAGCGACCGTGGCGACCGCCCTGGCCCTGGTGGCCGGCACGGCGGTCGCCGCGTCACCCGCCCGAGCGGACAGCCCGTACGAGCGCGGCCCCGACCCGACCAACTCGATCCTGGAAGCGTCCCGCGGCCCCTTCGCCACCGGATCGCAGGACGTCTCCAGCCTCTCCGTCTCCGGCTTCGGTGGCGGCACGATCTACTACCCCACCGACACCAGCCAGGGCACCTTCGGCGCGGTGGCCATCTCCCCCGGCTTCACCGCCCGGTGGTCCAGCATCTCCTGGCTCGGGCCGCGGATCGCCTCGCACGGCTTCGTGGTGATCGGCATCGAGACGCTCACCCTGTACGACCAGCCGGACTCCCGCGGGCGGCAGCTGCTCGCCGCGCTCGACTACCTGACGTCGCGCAGCTCCGTGCGTACCCGGATCGACCCGAACCGGCTCGCCGTGGCCGGCCACTCGATGGGTGGCGGCGGCAGCCTGGAGGCCGCGCGCAGCCGGCCGGCCCTGCAGGCCGCGGTGCCGCTGGCGCCGTGGAACGGGACCAAGAACTGGAGCACGCTGCGGGTGCCGACGACGATCATCGGCGGCGAGTCGGACACGATCGCGCCGGTGGCCAGCCACTCGATCCCGTTCTACAACTCGATCCCGGCGTCGGCGGAGAAGTCCTACGTCGAGCTGAACAACGCCAGCCACTTCTTCCCGCAGACGACCAACACGCCGACGGGCAAGCACGCGGTGGCCTGGCTCAAGCGGTTCGTCGACGACGACACCCGGTACGACCAGTTCATCTGCCCGGGCCCGTCCGGCTCGGCGATCTCCGACTACCGCAACACCTGCCCGCTGGGCTGACCACCCGGGGCCTGCCGTGCCGGGCGACCGGCACGGCAGGCCCCGACCAGCTAGGGACGCTCGCCGGTGATGTAGCCGGCGAGCTCGCTGCGTTCGCTCTCCAGCTCGTCCATCCGGTTCTTCACCACGTCGCCGATGCTCACCACGCCGCCCAGCGCGCCGTTCACCAGCACCGGCACGTGCCGGAAGCGGCCGTCCGTCATGAGCCGCTCGACGTCCTCGAGAGAGGCCTCCGGGCTCACCGTACGCACGCTCGACGTGGCGATCCGGGTGACCGGCTCGGTCAGCACGTCGGCGCCGCGCGCGGCGATCGCCCGCACCACGTCGCGCTCGCTGACGATCCCGGCGATCTCGGCGCCGTCGGCCGACACCACCACGGCGCCGATCCTGTGCTCGGCCAGCACTCGCAGAAGACCGGCCACATCGGTGTCCGGTGTGACCGTGACGACCTGATCGCCCTTCACCCGTAGAACGTCGGAGATGCGCATGATTCCTCCAGGACCCAGACGGCGTTGTCGTGGTGCGTAAACCTTCAGCATCGTCAATGCGTGACCACTTCGCCACTAAAGGATCATCCGAATGGCGAGGTAACACACCCCTGCGGCCCTTGATCGGACGGTCCGCGCCGTGATGTCTGGAAGCTGCCTCACACAGGCAGTTTGTCCAAGATCATGGCGAGGCTTCCCAAGGGAGTGAGCGTGCGCAGAATTTTCATCACCGTCCTCATCGCTGCGGGCCTGATATCCGGCGGCACACCGGCCGCCGTCGCGGCGGCGCCGGCGCCCGGCACGATCGTCAGCGCGACTGTCATCACTCTCCCGGCGGATCTCGCCGCCAAGGGCACCGCGGTCCGCATCGAGTACCGGACCACCGACATCCGTGGCGCCGCGATCACCGCGACCGGCCTGATCCTGACGCCGAAGACGACCCTGAAGCGGAACCGGGTCGTGGTGTGGGCGCACGGGACCACCGGGATCACCGACGCCTGCGTCCCGTCGACCAACTACCAGGTGTTCTGGCCCGAGGCCCGCAAGGCGGTCCTCGAGTTGCTGCGCCGCGGCTACACGGTGGCCGCGCCGGACTACCCCGGGCTGGGCACCCCGCAGGCGCACCCGTACCTGGTCGGCGAGAGCGAGGCGCGGTCGATCATCGACATCGCCAAGTCCAGCCGCATCCTGTACCCCGGCCTGGGCAAGGAGTACGCGCTCGACGGCCACTCGCAGGGCGGCCAGGGCGTGCTCTTCGCCGGCGAGATCGCGCCGAGCTACGACGGCGACCTCGTACTCAAGGGCCTCGCGGCGATCGCGCCCGCCTCCAATCTCGACGTCATCGCGCCGGACATCCCCGGCACCGAGGGCCAGGGCTACCTGGTGATGGCCGTGGCCGGCCTGTCCGCCGTCGACAGCAGTGTCAAACCCGAGCAGGTCTTCACGTCGTACGCCAAGTCGAAGGCCGCCGAGCTGCCGGCCAACGCCTGTCTGAACGAGATCCTGGCGAAGTTCCGCCCTCTCACCGCCGAGCAGCTGGTGCCGAACGGCCAGGTGCCGCCCACGATCGTGAGCAAGCTCGGCCAGTACGGCAACCCCGCACAGCGGCCGCCGACCTCGCCGATCCTGGTCGTGCACGGCACGGCGGACGTGGCGGTGCCCTACGTCATCACCGAACAGTTCCTGATCCCCCAGCTCCAGGCCTGGAACAAGCCGTACCCGATCACCCTGGTGACCCTGGAGGGCCGCGACCACGAGGGCGCGGTCTACGACTCGACCGTGACCGTTGCTGATCAGATCGACCGCTGGCTCGGGTTCCCCGTACCCCAGCACTGACGACGAGGTTGTCGAGGGGCGCGAACCCGAGCCGCGCCCCTCGACCCGCCCCTCGACCCCGCCCATTCCGGGTGGTCATCTCGGCCGAACGGACGGTTGATCACCAGTGGTACCCGATGGGTAGGTTGATCGACGGCATGAGTGACCGCGATGACTGACCTCGAGCAGGGCGACGGCAGCGAACCGCTGCTGGTGCGCCGCTATCTGCATTCCCCCGTACGCGCGGCGGCGACCACCCACGCCGACGTCCGGTGGCCGGCCGCCGCCTACTCCGCGGCCACGACGTCCACCGTCGCGCCTCCACAGGAGCCCGTCCACTTCGTCGCCGCACCCGCGATCTACGGCTCGCCCCCGCCCAAGCGCCGCCGCGGCGTCGTGCTCGCTGCGGCCGGCGCGGTCGCCGCCGCCGGGCTGGCCACCGCGGGATACGTGGTGTTCGCCCCGTCCGAGCCGGGCGACCGGATCGTCGGAGCCCTCCCGCAGGCGGCGCCGTCCACGTCCCCGCCCGCGGGCGCCCTGGCCGAGCCGGACGCCTCGGGCGACGACGCGCCCACCGGCGAGACGACGCAGCCGGCCGCACCGGACGACGCCGCGCCCGGCGACTCCGCGGAGCAGGGTGACGACACCGGGCCCGCCTCGCCGCGGCAGGGCACATCGACGACCACGCCGGCCACCCCAGGATCACCGGCCGGCGCAGCGCCGGGAAGGCCGACCAGCGCTACGCCGACACAGCAGACCAAGGCGCCGCTGCTGCTGGCCCCGCCGCCCGCGGCCGCCGCGCCCGTCGCCCGGACCGGCCGGATCGTCGCCGACGACGGCCGCTGCCTGGACCTCTTCGCCAACAACCCGGCCGACGGCAACCGCGTCCAGGTGTTCACGTGCAACGGGACGCCCGCACAGAACTTCACGCTCGCCACGGACGGAACGCTGCGGGTCCGCGACAAGTGCGCCGACGTCACCCGGCGGGCCGCCGTCCGCATCACCGGCTGCGGCGACCGCGACGTCACACACTGGCGGATCGGCAGCAACGGGACGCTGACCAGCGCGTCCTCCGGGCGCTGCCTGACCCGCCCGCCGGCCGGCCGCGAGTCGGTCCAGACCTCTCAGTGCTCCGGCAGCGCCACCCAGAGGTGGACGCTCCCGGGCTAGGTCTTGGGAACGTCCGAACCGGCGCCGATCAGGAACCCGGAGCCGGCCAGGGTGATCAGGAAACTCGCACCGTCGGAGGCCAGCGGCAGCGTCCAGAGGCTCGCCGGCATCGGCACCCCGCAACCGGCGGCGACCGGCCCGGCGAGCTGGACGACGAGCAGGACCGTGACCGCCGCGGCGAGCGGAACCGCCTCGGCGCGGGGATCGTGCCGCACCACCCCGGCGAGCAGCGCCACGACCTGCAGCATCAGCACCGCCGAGATCACCAGGAGGGTCGAGCGACTCAGCCAACCGGCGGTCTGTTCCGTGCCGCCGACCGGCAGTCCCAGCAGATCGCGGTGCCGGGTCGCCCGGACGAACGGGCCACCCACGGTGGTCAGCAGGGCGGCCCCGGCGGCGACGCTCGCCACGGCCGCGCCGGCCACCGGGAGCAGCGTCCGGAGCGGCCGGCGCCATGCGGCCAGGTGCAGGGTCACGAGTACGGCCAGAAGTGGCAGCCCGATCAGCGCGAGCGCTCCCTGATCGCGGGTGAACGCGAACACCGCCAGCGGCGGCATCGCCACGCCCCAGCCCTGGTAGACGCGGTGCCGCCGGATGACCTCCGGCCACCGCGCGGCGGCGGCCGTGGCCAGCCCGGCCAGGCCGAGGGCGAGGACGGGCACCGGGGCGGCGCCCGCGAGCTGTGCCGCCGAACGGAACCCGCCGGGCCCCTCGGCGGCCACCAGCGCCACCGCCGCGAGCGCGGTCACCCCGCACGCCGCCCACCACACCCGCGCTGTTTGCGGGAACCGTTCGCCCAGCTGGGCGGCGAGGAGGAACGCCGCGGTGGCCACGGTGAACAGGGTCCACTCGCGCCACGCGAGCCCGAGGCCGGCGTTGATCCGGACGACGAAGCCCACCGCCGCGAGCGTCCCGGCCGTCAGCAGCACCCCCCGCAGCTCACCCGCACGACGCGGGAATCGGAGGGTGGCCGCGAAGAGCAGCAGATACCCACACGCGAAGATGCCGACGAAGGCGATGGCCGCCGGTTTGGTCGCTTCCCCGAACGGCACCACCAGCGTCAGCGCGGCGACAGCCGGCAGGGCGGCGGGAACGAGGTTCAGACCGACCCGGGACTGTCCGTTCATCAGCGACCCGCAAGGGCGAGCAGCACGATGAAGAGCACCGAGGAGGCCATCAGCATCGTCACCCGCATCTCGTACGAAAGGTGCCCTTGACGGGAGGCCGGCGGAGGCTCGGCCGGCCGTGCAGTGGCGCGCGCGGTGGCCTGGACCCGGTGCCTGCGCCTCGGTCGCCCGGCCAGCGCCCCGTCCACCAGGTGCGTCGCCTGCGGCACGGCCCGGCGGGCGGCCGTCGACGGCTCCCTCAGATCCAGTGAGCACCGCCGGGCGACGTAGCTGGACCGCGACGCCGGCGCATCGGTGAAGACGAGGAACGGCAGTCCGCTCGCGGTGATCGCGCTCTCGCGGGTGGAGAACGTCCACGGCTCACGGCCCAGGCACTGGATGGCGGCCCAGAGCAGCGCCCGCGGATCGGCGCCGTGCGGCCGGATCAGGTACCCGTCCGCGCCGGCCCGCTCCTCCATCAGCCCGGCGACCAGCGCGATCGCGTGGCTCCGGCAGCGCCGTGCGGCGGCGGCGAGCGCGCGGTCGTCGTCGCTCGCGGCGATCCAGCTCTCCGGGTACGACCCGTACGGCCCGGCGTGGTCCTCGGCCGGGACACGCCACGGCCGCAGCGCGATCGCCCGCTGCACGGTGACCACGTTCCGGGGGCCGATCAGCGCGCGGGTGCGGGTGGACTCCCGGTTGAGCTGGTCGCGGACCGGCATGCGCTGCAGCAGCACGGCCCGGTCGTGCATCTCCAGGTAGCAGGTGCTGGGCTCGGTGTCCCCGGACGGCACCGACACCCGGCCGACCAGCTCCGCGCTCCAGCGGGCCCGATCGTCCTCCGGCAGCGAGCTGCGGACCAGGCCGAGCCCGCTGCCGCCGGTGTCCAGTTCCCGCGCCCACTCGAAGGTGAGCACGTCGACGCGGTGGCCGGTACGCACGGTCACGCCGCACCACCTTCGTCCGGGGCGGGCAGGGCGCCCAGCATGTCCAGCAGCGACACCAGCGGCTGCGCGCATCGCTGTGGGCGGGCGCCGTGCGGGAAGCGGCCGTCGGTGTCGCGGGCGCCGGTCGCCGACGCGAAGTGCAGCGTGGTCCGCCGGCAGCGTTGCAGCGGCGCCAGCTGGGCGTGCCGGTCCCGGCTGTGCAGGAAGGCGTACGCGTCGCGGCTCTCGGTGGCGACCAGCCGCGGCTCCCGCCAGCGCTGCTCGAGGTCGTCGCGGCCGATCCAGCGGTCCACCGGCTCGGCGAAGCGGAACAGGTCGGACTTGGACACCACGACGGCGGACGGCACGTCGAGCAGCCCGTCCGGTCCGCGGCGGTGGGTCAGCCGGTCCAGCACCGCCTCGAAGGTGACATCCGGCTCGGCCCGGGCCGGATCGGCGACGAAGATCAGCGCGTCCATCACGGCCAGGAACCGCATCGCCCGGCTCCGCTGCTGCTCCGGCGCGAGCATCTCCCCGGCCACGTCGAAGAACATCAGCGGCCGCTGACGCGTCCCGTTGGAGAGCACCAGGCCGTCGGCGAAGTCGACCTCGTCGGTGCGCCGGGTGTACTCCAGGGTCTGGCCGTGGTGGTAGAGCGGATGGACCCGGGTACGCCGGAACTCGTCGTGCCAGGCGATGTCGATGGCGCTCGTCATGATGCCGAACTGGCCCAGCGCGTCGGCCTCGACCTCGCGCATGATGCCGGCCAGCAGATGGGTCTTGCCGGCGCCGCTGCCGCCGATCAGGCCGATGTTGATCGGCGGGCCACCGAGCAGGTACGCGGCCGGCAGATAGTGGGTCGGCGAGCCGCCGCTCGGGTTGGGGCAGCGCCGGAACGCCTGCCGGAGCAGGTCCTCGCGGCGCCGTCCACTGCCGAGGGTGCGCGCGTCGAGCGGCCGGTACGCGCCCTCGGCCCAGGCGTACAGGTCCCGTTCGGCCCACTCCACCGGATCCAGGCAGAGATAGCAGTCCCGGCGGCGGTTCGGCGCCGGCCGGTTCGCGGAGCGGCCGCGCCACCAGCGGCGGCGGCGTTCCTGCCGCACGGGAGCAGCCTCCCGGACCGGCACCGGGGAGGTACCGCGGCGCTTGTACACCTCGTCGAAGCGGCGCTTGCCGGCCGACAGGCTCTCGTCGGCGGCGGTCGGCGACGGCATCGGCGGCGGGCTCCCGTGCACCGCCTCGAGCAGCGTCGCCGCGTCGGGGCGTTGCGCGGCCCGGGGTTTGAGCGCGTCGCCGAGCAGGGCGGCGTAGCGGGCGCCCAACCGCTCGGTCAGCGACTTGTTGTCATGGTCGAGAACGTCGCCGAGCAGGACCACCACGCTCCACAGATCGTCCCGGCTGTCGGCGACTCCGACGCCGTTGACCTGCTCGGGCGGGGCCGACGGCGCGGTGCCGAGCCGGGTGCGCGGCGTGCCGCTGAGCACGGCGCCGGCCAGGGTTCCGATCGCCACCCGGCCGTCGCGCCACAGCACCGTCCGCGGGCCGATGCTCCGCAGGACCACACCGGCGGCGCGCAGCTGGACCAGCGCGCGGAGCAGGTCGCGGAGCATCCGGTCGATGTCGTCGTTGTCGAGGCTGTTGGCCACCGTCCGGACGCTGTGGCCGGTGACCGCCTGCCAGAGCACGTACGGCTCCTCGGTGTCGACCCGGTAGCCGATCAACCGGGGCAGGATCGCCGGGTAGTCGTCCCCCGGGTACCTGCGGGCCAGTCGCAGCCCGGCGGCGATCTCCGCGTCCAACCGGCGTTCGCCCTGCTCGGGGCGGCGCGGGTCACGGACCAGCCGGCGCTGCACGACATCACGTTCGCCGGAGTCCAGGCCGAGCAGCCGCGACCGCAGTCCGGGGGCGGGCGGCTCGGGCGGGTCGTCGACCAGCACGCTCCAGGTGATCTCCTGCCCGTCCGGGGTGATGAAGTCGAGGATCACCTTGACGTCAGCCACGCCGCCTCCTCCCCCGGTCGCGGAACGGCCGTCCGTACAGCCCGCCGAACGTCATGCCTGCGGCGAGCGCCGCGACCACGATCAGCACACCGGCGAGCACGTCCTGCGTCACCGCTGCTCACCGCCGGTCCATTCCCCGCCGGACGAGGCGCCGGACGGGGCGCCGGAGGATGCCTCGCTCTGCACCTGGCGCACGCCGGCCCGCAGAGGAACCAGGTGCAGCAGGCCCGCGGCCCGGCCGGTCGAGGTCCACACCATCGCCGACACGTCAGCCGGGTCGACCGGGTCGTGCTGATCGGGGTCGGTGAAGACGGCCCACGCCTGCCGCGGCGCGAACCTGATCGTCACCGCGCGCCGGTCCCGGCTCAGCATCGGCGCCTGATGGTCGGCGCAGAGCAGCTGGGCCGGCTGGTCGTGGCCGAACACCACCCCGCGCAGACCGCTGTGCCACCAGCTCAGCTGCTCGGCGTCCCGGCGTGACGGCCAGCCCGGGGGTGGCTCCTCGACGCCGTGCCGCCGCAGGTGACCCTCGTACTCGTCGAGCAGGTCGCCGGCGTGCCGTGCGGCCCGCTCGGGCAGCCCGTCCAGATCGCCGGCGCGCGCCTCCGCCCACCGTTCCGCGAGGCAGAGCTGCACCAGCCCGGAGAGGTCGGCCCGGATCGCCTCGGTCGCCGCGTTGCCGCCGGCCGGCATCACCGCACCGGCCTGCCGGCTCGGCACTCCGCCGGGCTCCTGCTGGGCCCGGGACAGGAAGGCCGCCCGGATCGCGTCCAGTGCGGACGCCGTGGTCCGGAACGTGTTCGAGGCCTGCCGCCGGGCGTCCATGACCGACCACTCGCCGGTGGTCTCGTTGTAAAGGGAGGTGAGGGCGTCGAGGGCGGGCCGCAGGCCACCGGGGGCGGGGCCGAGACTGCGCTCCCAGCGGCGCACGAGCCGCCGCCACCACAGGACCGGCGCCAGCACGGCCATCAGGAGACCGGCCGCGACCAGCGCCACCGCGGTCTCCTGGCCGGTGACGACCGGGTCCACGACGCTCGCGGCCAGGCCGATGCCGGCGAGCGCCGCAACCGCGAACACCGCGAACACGTCCCGCGCCGCTTCCGGCCGCGTCAGCCCGAGGTGCCGGCGCTTCCCGCGCACCAGGACGGCGCCGAGCACCACGATCACGAAGGCCGCCAGGCACGCGTACCGCCACGGTGGACCGGTCAGCGCGGGCAGCAGCGACGCCGTCGTCGTGAGCACCAGCACCGGCGGGCCGCCGAGACCACCGGCCATGCGCGGCGGCTCGGCGACCCCCTCGACCGCCCGGTCGAGCGCCGGGATCCGGGCGGCGCTGCCCATCGGGAGCAGGTTCGCGCCCCGGCCGTGCAGCACTTTGACGATCTGTTCCAGGCCGCAACCCTCGTCCAGGGACTGCTGCACGGTCCGGGTGACGTCCTCGACCGCCCGGGCGCCGCCGGTCTGGCCGGCCGGCAGGGTGATCCCCTCCGCCCGGAGCTCCGCCCGGCGCTGGTCGTCGCCGCGGTTGTCCAGCCGCCGGAAGAGGTCGGCGAGCACCGCGCGGTACTCCTTGACCCCGGCCGCGGCGGCCGCGGCCAGGTGCGGGACGTTCCCGCCCGCGCGCGGGGTGAACACCGACCACCAGCGCCCGGCCGCGGCCACGGTCGCGGGGACGGCGTCGACGGCGGCCTCCGCGGCGAGCATCCGGTCACGGACCCGTCCGCCGGCCGGCGCCCCGGTCGGACGGGCGTGGTCCCGGCCCGCCGGCCGTGCGTTCGCCGTGCCGTCGCCGGCGCCGCCGGTGGCGAGGGCGACCAGCGCGCGGCGCCGGGCCGCGGTCAGGGTCCGCTCGTCGAGCCGGTTCGAGCGGACCCGGACCGCCGGCGCGGTCACCGGCGTGTGCACGTTCTTGGCCTCGGCGACGACGCGCTGGAACACCTCCCGGGTCCGCAGCGCGTCGAGCAGGTCGAGCAGCGGCGCCGGATCGCCGGGTCCGGCCGGGGGCGGGATCCGCACCACCGAGTCGGGCCCGCGGTCCGGGCGCCACGCGATGCCTGCCGGGTCACCGGCCCACAGCACGGCGACGGACTCCCGGTTGAGCACCGACGGCAGCACGACCGCGGTCCGGGTCTCCGGGTCCGCCATCCCGACCGCGACGTAGACCACCTGCTTGACCGCGCTGGAGCTCAGCACGAAGGCGAACGCCTCGCCGTGCGCGGCCAGCGCCGCCGCGTCGTCGACCAGGACGAGGCAGCTCACGTCGATGCCGCCGGCCAGCTCGCCGGTCGGCACCAGCGCGGTGGCGTTCTCCCGGACGTAGTCGTTGAAGTGCGGGTACGAGAGCAGCCCGGCGTACTCGTGCCGGAGGTCGACGACCGGCACCGCGTTCGTGACCGGGGCCGTGACGTCCGCGCTCACCGCTCCGGCCCGCGGTTCTTCACGGTGATCTCCAGCGCGCGCAGCGAGTCGCCGTTCGGCGTCTCACCGAGGAACGTGCGGTCGCGGGCGGCGGTGAACGTCTTCTCCCAGAAGGTGATGAGCTGGTCGCAGCGGTTCCGGCTCCCGGCGGGCATCCGCTCGCGCATCTCGTGCAGGGTCTTCACCTGCCGCTCCGCCATGCTGTTCAGCTCCCAGTAGAGCGGATCGGGATCCGCGACGGTCGTGGAGAAGCCGCGCGGCAGGGTCTCCATCAGACCGGCACAGAAGTTCAGCCGGATCTCGCCGCCGTCGGTGAGCGTCCACATCTCGTACTGCCGCAGCAGGCTGCCCCACGACGACGCCTTGCCGAACGCGGTCAGGTCGAGCACCATCGCCTCGGCGTCCGGCCCGTCGCCGAGCGAGATCCGAATCCGGGACGGCGACTCGGCGCCGTCCGGGCAGGTCACCTGGCCGTTCCACACGGCACACAGCAGCCGCTGGAGGATCTCCTGGCGGTGCGTCTCGGTGGTGGCCAGCCAGTCCTGGTCGAACCCGAGCCGCTGCCGCCACGGGAGATAGGAGTCGTGCTTGGGCACGGACACCTCGCCGGCCCAGTCGAGCAGCACCTGCCGCAGCTCGGGCACCTCGGTGACGCCCATCCTGGTGCGGTGCCGGACGACCGTGATGGCCTCGGTCTCGCCGACCTGGAACTGGATCTCCTGGTCGCGCCGCCCGGTCAGCCGCAGCTGCGCGCTCAGCCACTTGTTGATCTCCTCGTCGGGCTGCGCCGCGGGGTAGACCACGAGCACCCGCAGCGGCCCGCTGCCCTCCGGCACGAAGCCCTCGGGGAGCATCCCGGCCATCGTCGCGACGAACTGCTGCACGTCGCTCTCGGCGACCGGCACGTCGTAGGTCCGCTTGGCCGCGGCCTTCAGCAGGTGCCTCATGTGCGGCATCAGCGGGGCGTCGTCCTGGTCGCCGCCGCGCAGAATCCGCACGACCTCCTGCTTCAGGTGCGCGAGGATCAGGCGTACGCCGTGCTCGGCGCCCCGCCCGGTCTGCGAGGCGGCGGCGAGCGCCTGCACCCAGCCCTCCTCCCCGAGCAGCGTGCTGACCACTTCTCCCTCGGTGGCGTTCTCCCGTCTGCCGCGCTTGGCCAGCCGCCGCAGCATCTCGGTGTAGGTGAGCTCCAGGTCGTTGCGCTGAGGCAGCAGGTAGGTGACGCCGACCCGGGCCCGGTAGAGCTCCTCGGCCCGCCGGTTGAACGCCTCCTCGCACTCGCGCTCGTGCTTGGACAGCTCCTCGACCAGGGACCGCAGGTGGCTGGCGAACCGGGTGAGCCGCTGCTGCCACACGTTGCGGTGGTCGTTCCAGGCGGCGTGCCAGACCCGCCGGGTGCGGTAGCGGAACCATTCGTCCTGCGCCCGTACCGTGTCACCGACCGCGGCCTCGGACACCTTGGCCTTCAGCAGACCGCCGAGCTTGTCCTGGATCTGCACGAGCTGCGGCGCGCGCGGGTCGGTCTCCCACTGCTTGACCGGCGGGGTCGGCGGAACCCGCCGGCCCTCGAGGACGCCGCGGACGCCCAGCTTGTCGATCTCCTCGCTGAGCGCCTGGTCGCCGAGGACGACCCGCTTGAGCCGGAACACGTCCGCGGAACGCAGCACCGTGCGGGCGCCGTCCATCGGCGCGAAGTCGCGGACCAGGTCGGGCATCGTCCGGATCACGTTCTGGTCCAGGGTCTGCAGGCTCTCGTTCATCCGGACGACGCGTTCCTTGAGCATGGCCCGGATCGCCGCGGCGCCCTTCGGTCCGGCGCCGCCGGCCGGGTCGTCGAACGGCGCGCCGCCGCGCTGCCACACCTGCCCGATGGACGACCCGTCGAAGAAGTCGCGGATCAGCTTGCGGTTGGACTCGGCCCGGCCCGGGGGCACGGCGATGAGCTCGCGTACGCCCCGGCCGAGCAACCGCCCCGCGAACATGTCGGCGAGGTCGTCGAACGGGACGGTGAGCGACCCGACCAGGCTGGTGGACACGCTCTTGCGCCCGATCCGGGTCGGCGACAGGCTCGACCGGTCGGTGACCTCGTTGATGAAACTGTCCGCGAACGACTGGGTGTCCCCGCCGGTCTTGCCCTGCTGCACCGACTCGGTCCCGACCAGCGACATGATCATCGCCACCACCGACCGGTGCAGGTCGTCGCGGTCGATGCCGGCCGCCTTGCTGAACAGGAAAGCCGTCTGCATCGAGCCCGGCTTCATCTTGATGTCCTTCTCCAGCGGGTACCGCACGTGCAGCCCGCGGGTCACCAGGTCGGCGCTGAGCTCGTTCTGCGACCGGTTGTCCTGGTTGATGTCGTCGATCAGGCGGAAGACGTCGAGCAGCGCCCGGCCGGCGTTCAGCGACGCCTTGATCCCGCCGCCGCGCCCGTCCTCGAACGCCGACGGCATCAGCACGAGCGGGTAGATCTTCGCGGTCAGGCCGGCCCGCTGGAACGCCGACGAGACGATGTGCAGGTAGTCGTAGAAGATGCCGGCGCCGGTGCCGCCCGCGACCGAGAAGGTCACGAAGACGTCGACCGAGTTCAGCGCGGCCCGCTGGTGCGGGTTGAGCACCCGCAGCTCCATCGCGGAGTTGGTGATGGCGCCGATGGCGTTGGTGATCGGGCGGCGGATCACCTCGACGCCGTTGGCGTTGGACACCGTCTCGAAGAGCGCCGCGCGCCCCACCGTGGGCAGCTGGCCGGCGCCGAGCTTGAGTGGTACGACCAGCGGCTCGTGCTCGCCCGGCGGCAGCCAGTCCCGCACGAAGTCGGGCGCCTTGATCCGCAGGTTCTTGGCCAGCGCCGGGTAGCTGTCGAACTCCGGCAGCAGGTCGTACGCGTAGTAGGCGGTCCTGGACGCGACCTCCGCGTACGCCTCGCTGGGCACCGAGCGCTGCTGCACCTGGGCGAGCTCGTCCTCGCTCAGGTCGGCGTAGACGAACTGGAGGCAGGACGGCAGCTGGAACGGGTGCAGCTCGTTCAGGTTGAAGGCGGGTCCGTGCAGCTTGAGCCCGTCCGGGCCGCAGAGCTCCTCACGCAGCCTGCGCTCGAGCTCGGCGCCGATCCGGCATCCCGTGCCGCCCAGACCGACGAACATCACCGGGTGGTAGAGGTGCATGTCAGTGTGGTTCCTTCCGCAGCTACAGGTCGTCGTCGTGGCGGGTGCCGGGGACTGGTTCGAAGTCGAAGGTGACGTCGTCCGGGTCGGTCTCGCGGACCGGCTCACGGTTCTTCGGCAGCTTGACCGCGCCGGCGCTGGTGGCGGTGATGGTCAGCCGCGGATGGTTCGGGAGCGGATGGGCCGCACCGTTGAGCAGCCGCAGGTCCTCCTCGGCCCCGCCGTCGGGCACGCGGAGCAGGAATCCGCCCGCCGGGGCCCGCTCGATGCGGTACGCCCGGCCGCCGGTGACCCGCCGGAGGGTGGGCGCGTCGCCGTTGTCCGGCACCACGACGTCGAACTCGAAGCGCGGCCCGGAGGGCGCGGTGAGCACCGGCTGGAGGGGCTGGTCGTCCTCGGCCAGGGCGATCCGCACGCCGTTCAGGCAGACGGTTTTCGCGCGGCGCGCCCGGACCGCCACGATCACCAGCACGACGGCGATGATCAGCAGGAGGGCGCCGAGAAGCCAGGGCCAGAGGCTCGGCGGTGGCAGCACCTCGAGGTCGACGACCGCGTTGGCGAGGACGGTGCCGGTGCCGGCGTCGACGAGCTGGACCACGCCGCCGACCCGGCCGGCCGGTGCGCCGTCGGCGATGCGTACGGCGAAATCGGTCTGCCCCGACCCCGGAGCGAGGACCGCGCCGGGAGCCGGCACCGTGACCACCTCGCGCCCCTGATCGGCCCAGACGACGCGCACCTTGCGGGCCTGGGCGGCCTCGTTGGTGGTCAGCAGCCGGCCTCGGATCTCGTCGCCGGCCCGGCCCTCGGCCGCGTCCAGCAGAACCTTCAGCCGCACCCCCTCACCGGGCACGCCCACCTCGAACGTGGTCTCCCGCTGGTCGCTGGTGACGCCCGGACCGGTCGCCCGGCCGACCACCCGGTAACGGCCGGCGGCGTCGGCGGGCAGGGTGAACCAGGCGCTGAAGTACGCGTCGCCCCGCTGGATGTCCGGCGCCACGCCGCCGTCGGCCAGGCTGATGTCGTCCTTCACCCCGGCCCCGGTCAGCGCCGCGGAGAAGGACATCCCCTTGAGCGCGGCCGGGTCGGTGATCCCGGCCGACCGGGTGTGCGGCCGCATGATCACCGCGAACCGTTCGCCCGGCCGGGGACTGGGCGGGTCCAGCACGAAGACGGTCCGCAGCACGCCCTGCCAGAGCGCGGTGGCGCTGACCATCCGCTTGGCGACGTCGTCGGGGGCCTTCAGCCGGATGCGCCAGGTGCCGGGCACCGGGTTGCGGATCCGCATCGACTCGACCATGCCGGTCGTGCCGGCCAGTTCGAACGTGGAGTCGTCCAGCTCACCGACCGCCGGCACCTCCCGGCCCTTCGGGTCGAGGTAGGTGACCTTGACCGTGGGGTCGCCCTTGACCACGTTGATGGCGCCGTCGGTGGCGATCACCGGCACCGTCACCTCGAGCTCGAGCGTCTCACCGCCGGGCAGCGACTCGGCCGGCGAACGGTTCTGAGCCAGGCACCGGGCCTTCACGAAGGCGTCCATCATGGAGGTCACGGCCGTGCTCGCGTCGGGCGCCGCCGACGCCGCCGGCGCGGCCTGCTGTCCCTGGCAGCCGGTCCGGCCACCGTTCGCGGCCAGGTAATCCAGCATCGAGCGGTCGATCTGGGCGCCGAATCCGATCGGCCAGATCTGCACGCCGGCCGCGCGGGCCTTGGGCAGGACCAGCTCGCGGATCTGATCCTCGGCGTACCGGTTCTGGGTCTCGGGGTCGCCCGCGAAGTTGGTATCGCCCGTCACGTCGAGCTTTCCGTCGGTGAGCAGCAGCAGCATCCGGGGCCGGCCGTCGTCAGCACCCTTGGTGAGGGCGCCGATGCCCTGGTTCAGCGCCGCCCCGAAATCGGTGTTGTCGCCCTTGCCCTTCGCGCGGCGGGTGATGGTCCGCTGGACGCATGCGCCGATCTCCTCGCGGTCCTGGGCGGCAGCGCCGGGATCCAGGGTGCAGAAGCGACGGCTGTCCACCGCGGACACGCCGCCGGTGTTGCTGCCGAAGCCGAACACCGTCACCTCGGACTTCGGCGACAACTCGCTCATCGCGACGCTCGCCGCGGCGATCCGCTCCTGTTCGACGTCCTCGGGCGTCAGGCTGCCCGACTCGTCGACGGCGATGACCAGGCGGATCGGCTGCACCTCGCCCTGCGCGCCGGGCGCCGCGACGGCCGGGCCGCCGCCCGCCGGGCCGAGGGCTGAGGCCGCCGCCACCGCGGCGGCCAGCGACGCCGCGACGGCACGGTGCCGCCGGCGACTGTTCGCGATCATGTGGGGGTCCTTTTCCGACACTGACTTCAAATGGGGTGATCAGATTAAGCCCCGCGTAAGAACCGTGCGCAGACCCTAACAGCAGGTAGCAGGCCACCCATTCGGCGACGACAGAGGGCCGTGCAGACATGCCGGAGACCACATTCCGGGCGGCGCGGAAATGGCCGCCGCCATCACGGAAAGTGGTTCCTGGCAGGGCAAACGTGATCACGTGTGACGGCGAACCGATATTGAGAGATTCTTTCAGTCACCCATAAGGATTCATCCTTACCGGGGACTTGCACGCCCCACGGGCACTATTTACCGGCCCGACGAATGCAACCGGAAGAGGGTCGGCCGTTCGATGGAAATAGTTGATCTACGACCGGCGCTAATCTTCCGCCACCGCAGTCACAGGAATGGCAGCATGGAGCACAACGCGATGACCGTACTTCTCGAGCTTTCCCCCGGCAGCGACCGGTTCGACCCCGAGAGCGAGGCCTGGGCCGGCCAGGAACAGGAGCTGTTCGACGACCTCCGCGCCAGCGTCGGCGAGGTGCGCCGCGCGCCGGCCGCCACGAGCAACGGCAAGGGCGCCCTGGAGGCCGTGCTGATCGCGCTGGCCAGTGCCGGCGCGTTCAACGGCGCCTTCGACTGCATGCGGGCCTGGCTCACCCGCGACCGGACCCGGCGGCTGGAGATCAGCTACGAACGCGACGGCCACGTCGAGAAGCTGACGATCACCGGCGACCGGATCGGCGGCGCCGAGTTCGACCAGCTCACCGCGTGGGCCGCACGGCAACTGGACGGCGGTTCGTGATCGACGGCCGATACCGGGCGGTGCTGGCCGCGAACTGGACCTTTCCCAAGGATCCGGTCGGCCTGGCCGACCTCAACGGCCCGCCGAACGACATCGCGGCGATGCGCCGGGTGCTGACCGGCGGCCTGTTCCGGGCGGCGGACGTCACCTGTGTCGAACAGGGCTTCGCGCACGACATCTGCGGCGCGGTCGAGGAAGCGCTGGCCGACGCGTCCCGGCTGGACGTGGTGCTGATCTACTACAGCGGCCACGGATTCACCGACGTCTCCCGCACGCTGCGGCTGTCCGGGCACGACTCGGTGCACGGCCGGATGGCCGGCTCGGTCGGCGCCGACGAGATCCGGCGGATGATCGACCGCACCGCCGCCGCCCAGGTGGTCGTGCTGCTGGACTGCTGCTACGCCGGGGCCTTCAAGGGCGGCGACCTGACCGGCGAGCTCGCCGGCAAGGGCGTCTTCATCCAGGCCGCCAGCCGGTCCACCCAGGTGGCGCCGGACTCGATGACGCCCGGGGGGATGAGCCCGTTCACCCGCCACCTGG
This sequence comes from Actinoplanes sp. NBRC 103695, assembly GCF_030269485.1. Taxonomy (GTDB): domain Bacteria; phylum Actinomycetota; class Actinomycetes; order Mycobacteriales; family Micromonosporaceae; genus Actinoplanes. The sequence goes on from NZ_BSTL01000014.1 coordinate 56,719, forward strand.
TCCGCGGGCTGCAGGGCGAGGCGGCGCTCACCGGCACCGGCCACATCACCTTCGTCGACCTGTACCAGTACGTGCGGCGAAGAATGGCCGAGGAGGGACCGGCGCGGCCGCAGTGGAAGACCGACGGCGAAGGCAACCCGCTCCTCGCTCCCGCGCCGGTCGGCCCCCTGCCGCCGCCGATCTCGTGCGATGTCACGGCCGCGCCGCGCGGGGTGGCCGCGGTGCTCGAGGAGCACGCCGGCCGGGTGCCGGGGATGCTGGTCCCGCCGCCGCCTCGCCACCGCCTCGAGCGCCGGGTCCGCAGGGCCGCCGGGGTGAGTGACCGCGAGGCCACGCTGGCCCTGGTGGCGCTGGCCGGCGGGGCCGCCGCGCTGTTCACCGAACGCGCCCTCTACTGGCTGGTCCGCGACCGCGGGGACATCACCGCGCTGCCGATCAGCGGCTTCCCGGCACGCGCCTTCCGCGCGGTGACGGCAGCGGGCGGCCACGGCGCCACCCACGTCGACCTGGGCAACGGGATCCCGCACTACGCCGGGCCGGCCGCCGAGCCGATGACCCGCCTGCTGATCGACCTCGGTCAGTCCGCGACGTAATCGAGCTCGCTACACGATGTACTCGCTACACGATGTAGGAGTGGCCGCAACCCGTGCAGAACGACCCGCCGCCGTGGGGCGCACCGCAACCCGGGCAATCGCCGGTCGCGGGAACCGGCGCCGGGATCGCGGCGGCCCGGGTCAGCGCGTCGTCGATGACGGTCATGGCCTCGTCGTCCACCCGGGCCGACAGGACGATTCCCCACACCTGGGTGACGATCACCGGCCAGAAGATGAACATGATCACCGTCGGCAGGGCGAGCTGCCCGAACAGGCCGACCCCGGCCCGAGCGAGGACCCTGCCCGGCTCTGGTTCCAGGCGCACCTTGAGGTCGGTGCGGAGGCCGGCGACCGTACGGAGCACCCCGGACCGGGTGATGCCGACGTCCCAGCCGCCCGTCCCGGTCTGGGTGGCCGCGACCACGTAGTTCTTGGCCCGGAAATGCTGCATGATCCGGTCGACCACCGGCCGCAGGTCGGTGACGTCCGTCCAGATCCGCCGCTCGCTCGTGAAGACACCCACGTCAGCTCACCCGCTCCAACGCCGGCGGGGTCTGCGCCGTCCCGCAGGTCTGGCAGTGCCGCCACCCGATGTCGACCCGATGGCCGCAGGCGCCGCACCGAGACGCGGCCCGGACCTGCGCACCCAGGGCGGCGAGACGATCGAAGCCGGGCGTGGCCGACCATGCCTGGATCTCGCGGGTCCGCACCGCCAGCAGCGGATGGGTGGACGACTGCCCGATCTGCCACTGGAGGAACCGGTCCCACCGCGACTCCCGCAACGCCTCGTACTCCAGCGCCTGCGCGCTGAACTGGGCAACGTCGTGGGTGAACCGCGAGCCGTGCTTGATCCCGGCGAATCGGAACATCAGCCGGGTGACCACCTCCGGGTCGCCCAGGTAGGCGGCCGCGGCCCGGTCCGCCGACAGTTCACTCTTGCGGCTCCACGTGCTCAGGGCGACCCGCACCGGCCCCGAGGCGAGACTCAGCAGCGTCGAGGCGATCGGAATGTTCGCCTGGGCGCCCAGCCGGGCCGCGAGCTCGATCACCTGCGCGATCGAGTGATAAAGCATGTGCTCGCACAGAATGTGTCCGCACTCGTGCGCCAGTACGGCCTCGATCTCGTCCAGCGAAAGGTGGTCGAGCAATTCGCTGTAGAGCGTGATGGACGTCCGGGTGTGACCGATCGTGAATGCGTTCACCGGCCCCATCGCCAGGAACAGCTCCGGTTCGGCGATGCCGAACGCCTCGCAGATCGGCGGGAGCAGACGGTAGATCTCCGGCAGCTGCCTCGGGCCCAGCCGCAGGTTCTCGGCCAGTTGCGAGCTGCGGATGAGCCTTTCGCTGTAGGCCTTGTGATAGGCCTTCACCGCCGACTGCAGACCCGACATGGTTTCGAGGTGCCGCCGGGCCGCCTCGTCGATCGGGTGCAGGACGTCGCTCGCCGTGAATACGGACATTGTTCCGCCAAGAGGAAATGGGTGATCGGACGCAGTCACGGTACGCGCGCAATTCATGATCAGGTCGCGCGACGACCACTTCCGGGCGATGGCCGAACGGGTAGAGAAAACGGCGCGATTCGCCTCAGCCGGCCGTAGTCCGATAGGCGGCGAACGTCAGTCTCTTTCGCAGAACGAAGCCGATCGACTCGTAGAGCCGGATCGCGGTCAGGTTCCGGGCGGAGGCGTGCAGGAACGGCGTCTCACCCCGCTCCCGGATGCCGGCGGCCACCGCCCGGACCAGGCGCGTGCCGTAGCCCCGGCCGCGGAAGGCGGGATCGGTGCACACCGCGCTGATCTCGGTCCAGCCCGGCGGGTGCAACCGTTCACCGGCCATCGCCACGAGCCGGCCCGCGCTGCGCAGGCCGAGGTAGGTGCCCATCTCGACGGTCCGCTGCCGGAACGGCCCGGGCTGGGTACGCCGGACCAGGTCCAGCATCTCCGGCACGTCGGCGGCGCCCAGCGGGACCGCGTCCGGGTCGGGTTCGGCGCGTACGGCTACGTCGATCATCTGCACGCCGGCGATGGCCGGGCCGCGCTCCCAGCCACGGTGGTCCGTCTCGCCCACGCCGGCCAGGGTGATTTCGGCGCCCGGCCCGACCAGCGCCGCCAGGTCCGTCCACGCGTCCGGGTCACGGGCGTCGGCCAGGGCGTGCCACGGCGCAACGTCGGTCTGATAGCGCGCGGCCTGTCCGCGTACCTCTGCGAACCTGGCGTGGGGACCGCTCAGCGCGGCCCAGGCGGGGTTGTCGAGCACGTCACGGCCGACGGTTTTCGCGCTCACCGGCGTCACTTCCCGTCGATCGGCAGGCCGGGCGGGTTGATCTCGCTGGCGGTGACGGCCTCGTTGGCGAGGTTCCAGCGGGCCAGGATCTTCGCGTAGTCGCCCGACCTGATCAACTCGTCCAGCGCCGCCGCCAGCGCCTTGACCAGCCCGCTGTCCTTCTTCGTGGTGAACGCGATCTTGCCCTGCAACGCCGAGCCCGCACCGGAGTAGGTCCCGACGATCTCGGACTCGCCGGCCACCGCCACGTGGTAGGCGACGGTCGGGTTCGGCCCGAGGTACGCGTCGATCTGCCCCGACCCGAGCGCCAGATAGGTGGCCTGGTTGGTCTGGTAGTACTTGATGTCGACCGGCTTCAGGCCCTCCTTCCCGGCCTGCTTGCTCCACTCGACCAGGATCTTCTCCTGGTTGGTGCCGGAGCTCACCGCGATCCGCTTGCCCGCCACGTCGGCCGGCCCGCCCACCTTGAGGCCGCTGCCCTTCTTCGCCTCGAACGCCAGGTTGTCCAGCCGGTACGTGGCGAAGTCGTACTTCTGCTTGCGGAGCTCGGTGACCGTGATGTTGGACGCGCCGACGTCGTACTCGGCACTGTCCAGCCCGATGAACAGGTTCTCCCACGAGCTGTTCTCCAGCTCCGGCGTCAGCCCGAGGACACCCGCGACCGCGAAGGCCAGGTCGGGTTCGCTGCCGATCAGCGTCTTGTTGTCGGTGGCGGTGAAGGCCAGCGGCGGCGATCCCGAGCCGGCCGCGCCCAGCCCGACCTTCAGCGTCCCCGCGGCGCGGACCTTCTCCGGCACGAGCGCCGCGATCGCGTCCACCTTCGCCGGGATGATGCGCTGCTGGTCCGGCCCGATGTTGATCGTATTCGCGGCGGCCACTTTGCTTTCCTCGGGCGCGGCGCAGGCGGCGAGTCCAGCGAGGACGACGGCGGCGAGCAGGGCTGAGCGGAGTCGCATGGGTTCTCCCCGATGTCAGGCAAGGACTTTTGACAAAAATGCTTGGGTACGCTCGTGAGCAGGCGAATCGAGGACCGAGGCGGGTGGCCCCTGCTCGACGATCCGTCCGTCGTCCATGAAGACGACGGTGTCGGCGACCTCCCGCGCGAAGCCGATCTCATGCGTCACGACGATCATGGTGGTGCCGCTCCGGGCCAGCCCCCGCATCACGTCGAGCACCTCGCCGACCAGCTCCGGGTCGAGCGCCGACGTCGGCTCGTCGAAGAGCACCAGCTTGGGTTTCAGCGCGAGCGCCCGGGCGATGGCGACGCGCTGCTGCTGCCCGCCCGAAAGCTGCCGCGGGTACGCGCCGGCCCGGCCGGCGAGACCCACCCGTTCCAGGAGAGCCGACGCCTCGGCGTGCACCTCGTCCCGCGGCCTCCGTTGCGCGGAGATCGGCGCCTCGACGATGTTCTCCAGCGCGGTCAGATGCGGGAACAGATGGAAGTTCTGGAACACGAACCCGATGCCGGCGCGCTGCCGCAGCACATGCCGCTCGGACAGCTCGTGCAGCCGGCCACCGGCCCGCCGGTAGCCGATGAGCTCGCCGTCGACGCTGACCCGCCCGCGGTCGACCTTCTCCAGGTGGTTGACGCACCGCAGCAGGGTGGACTTGCCGGACCCCGAAGGCCCGAGCACCACGGTGACGGTCCCCGCCCGCACACTCAGATCGATGCCGTTGAGCACCTCGAGCGTCCCGAACGACTTATGCACCCCCACGACCTCGACCATCGCCGCGCTCATCGGATCGCATCCCGGTCCAGCGCCGCCCCGGGTCGCCCGCCCCGTCCCAGCGCCGCCCGGTCCCGTCCCAGCGCCAACCGGCTCCGTCCCAGCGCCGCCCGGAGTCGCTGCAGAGGCGTCGGCGGCAGCGTCCGCAGCGCACCCCGGGCGAAGTGCCGCTCCACGTAGAACTGAAGAACCGACAGCAGAGCGGTCAGAATCACGTACCAGACGGTGGCGACCATCAGCAGAGGAACCACGCGCCCGTTGCGCCCGTAGACGACCTGCACCTGATAAAACAGCTCACCGATCGCCAGCACGTACACGACGGATGTGCTCTTCAACAGGTTGACCAGCTCGTTGGCCGCACTGGGCAGGATCGCCCGCATGGCCTGCGGCAGCAGAATCCGCCGGAACTGCCGCCCCCGCGGAATCCCCAACGCGGCGGCCGCCTCGAGCTGCCCTTGATCAACCGAGATGATCCCCGCCCGGACGATCTCGGCGGCATAGGCGGCCTCATGCAAGGCCAACCCGAGCAGGGCAGCCCCCATCGAGCTGACCAGCCCCGACGTCTCCACCGAGAAGAACCCGGGCCCGAACGGCACCCCGACTTGCAACCGGTCGTAGAGATAGCCGAGGTTCGCCCAGAACAGCAACTGAACGATCAACGGCACCGACCGGAACACCCAGATGTACGTCCAGGAAACGGCGAGCAGTACCGGATTACGCGACAGCCGCATCGCGGCCAGCACCACCCCGCCGAGAAACCCGAGCACGGCCCCCGCAACGGTCAGCTGCAACGTGACCAGCAACGCCCGCATGACGGAACGCTCGAAGAAGTACCCGCCGAACGTCCCCCAGTCCCACCCCGCATTGGTGGCAAGCCCATGAACGAACTGCGCCACCAGAACCAACACGGCCACTGTCCCGACCCACCGCCACGGATGCCGCGCCGCAACCACAACCGGCTCATCATCAGCATCAGCCGCCCGACCCCTGCGCGGCGAGGTCAACAGGCTCACAACAAGGACGCTAGATTCACCACCCGATAACGCTCAAGTCCTATCGGCTAGATATGCAATACCAACTTGTTTCAGCCCGCCCCGCACCCGTTCCAAGCTCGCGCGGGCCGCCGTTCACCGCGGGGCCGGGCTCACCGCCCGCGCCCGTTTCAACTGGCCCGCGCCCGTCTCAAGCCCGCGCGTGGGCCGCCATTCACCCCGAGCCGAGCCCACCGCCCCCGCCCGCACCCGGGCCGACGCGGACTACAACGAGCGCGAGCGTGGCCACGCTCGCCGCCCGCGCCCGCCTCAACCGGCCCGCGCCCGCCTCAACCGGCCCACGCCTGGCTCAACCGGCCCGCGCCCGCCTCAACCGGCCCGCGCCCGCCTCAACCGGCCCGCGCCCGCCTCAACCGGCCCACGCCTGGCTCAACCGGCCCGCGCCGAGAGGGTCAGCGGAGGGTCCGGTAGGAGGAACTCGTCACGCCGGCGGTGTGGGTGGCGCGGACCTCGATCAGCTCGCCCAGGATGGTTGCCCGGTCGAAGACCACCGGCGTGTCGTCGCCGCCGAAGCTGACCCGGTCGCTGTGCAGCACCGGCGCCCCGGCCGGGCGGTTCAGCAGCGCCGACAGTCCCTCCTCGAGCAGAGCCGGCGAGAGCCGCTCCTCGGCGCGCACCACCGTCGTGCCGGTCGAGGCGAGCGCGTCGTACAGCGAGGTCGCCGCCAGGTCCGCGCCCGCCATGCGTCCCGCGTACTCCCCCGGGATCCAGGACGTCTGGTGGATCGCAGGAGTGGTCCCGAGCCGACGCAACCGCTCGATACGCAGCCCCGGCGCACCGGCGGCCAGCCCGAGCCGCTCGGCCACCCAGCCCGGCAGCGGACCCTCCTCGCGCGCCAAGACGACGGTGTCCACCGTGTGCCCCTGCGCACGCAGATCGTCGGAGAGACTGCGTAACGGACCCATCGTGTGCGCCGCCTTGGGCCCGGAGACAAAGGTCCCGCGGCCCGGCTCCTGAGTAACCAGACCCTGGTCGGCAAGCAGCCCCAAAGCCTGACGCAGAGTCATGAGCGTGACCCCGTAGGACGCGCTCAGCTCCCGTTGCGCCGGCAGCGCCTGCCCGGCCCGGTACTCCCCGATCGCAATACGGTGCTGAAGGTCCGCCGCAATGGTGGCGTACTTCGGCTCGCGCCGTTCGCCGTCCCTCACCACCACTAGCCGCTCCGTCAATAATCCAGGCCGTCCGACACCGGCGTTCCGGCATCCCACCCTGCCAGCGCCGACAACCCAGCGTCCCGGCAAGTCTGCCAGTCCAGTCCTCGGCGCCGGCGTCCCGGCGAACCCTGTCCACCGCCGGCGTCCCGGCAAGGCCGCCCGCCCAAGCCAGCGTCCCGGCGCGACCGTCGACCGCCCAGCGCCGGCTCGCCGAAGCCATCACCTGGGCCGCCAGCGCGCCGGCTGGCACCGCTACGACATTCTGGCGCCCCGGCGACCCTGTTGCTCGTCCAGGCCAGCCGACCCCGCCACCATCGAACGGCACAGCGCCTTGCCACTCGGCGAACCCGTCAGGCATCGAGACCGTCCAGCCCCGGCATCCGGCGACGCCGTCAGGCATCGACGCCGTCCAGCCCCGGCATCCGGCGACGCCGTCAGGCATCGAGACCGTCCAGCGCCGCGCGCATCCCGGTGAGGCTCACCCCGACATCGCCTGGTGAGGAGCCGTCCAGCACCTGCTGCATCAAGGTCGAGCCCACGATAACACCGTCGGCCTCGACCACCGCGGCACGCGCGGTCGCCGGCGAGGACACGCCGAATCCGAGGAGCACCGGCAGATCGGTGACCGCCTTCACGGACCGCGCCAGCTCCCCCGCCGACGCCGGCAGGGCCGCCCGCGCGCCGGTGGTGCCCATCAGGCTGACCGCGTAGACGTAGCCGCCACTGCGCCCGGCGATCTCCCGCCGTCGCTCCCGAGTGGTCGCCGGCGACACGAGCAGCACAAGGTCGAGCCCGGTCGCCGCGGCCAGCAGTTCGTCGGCCTCGTCGACCGGCACATCCGGCACGATCAGCCCGGAGAAGCCGGCGTCCCGAAGCGCCGCGCAGAACCACTCGGCGCCTCGCCGGAAGACCAGGTTCGCGTACGTCATCGCGACCACCGGCACCGGAAGGCTGAGCCGGGAGACGTCGGTGAGGATGCTGTCGATGGTGGCGCCGCGGGCCAGAGCCGCGTCCGAGGCGCGCTGGATGGCGGGACCGTCGAGCATCGGGTCGGAGAACGGCAACCCGACCTCCAGGACGTCGGCGCCGGCGTCGGCCGCGGCGTGCAGATAGTCGGTCCAGTCGCCGGCCAGCCCGCCGGTCACGTACGGAACGAGCAGCTTGCGGCCCGAGTCCCGGACCCGGCGCGTGTGTGTCTCCAGGACGTTCATGCCAGCTCCATCAGGGTCGCCATGTCCTTGTCGCCACGGCCGGACAGGGTCAGCAACACCGTCGCGCCGGCCGGCACCTCGCCGGATGCGGCGGCGTTGATCAGCCACGCGACGGCGTGCGCGGACTCGAGGGCGCAGATGATCCCCTCGGTGCGGGCGAGCCGATGCACGGCCGCCACGACGTCGGTGTCGCCCACCGTCACGTAACGCGCCTGGCCGGTGCTTGCGAAGTGGGCGTGCTCCGGGCCCACGCCGGGGTAGTCCAGCCCCGGAGCGATCGAGTGCGCCTCCGCGATCTGACCGTCGGCGTCCTGCAGCACTCGCGTCCGGAATCCGTGCAGGATGCCGTCCGAGCCGGCTGTCACCGCCGCGCCGCCCTCCGCCTCGACGCCGATCAGCCGAGCCGACGTGTCGAGAAAGCCCGCGAACGTGCCGGCGGCGTTGGAGCCGCCACCGACGCAGGCGACGACGTAGTCCGGGACGGCCGTGACCTGACTGCGCGCCTCGTCGCCGATCACCCGCTGGAACTCGCGCACCATCCACGGGTAGGGATGCGGGCCCATGACCGAGCCCAGACAGTAGTGGCTGTCGTCGACGGCCGTGACCCAGTGCCGCAGCGCCTCGGTGCACGCGTCCTTCAGGGTCCGGCTGCCGGTGCTCACCGGGATCACCTCGGCGCCCAGCGTCCGCATGCGGAACACGTTGAGCTGCTGCCGCTCGATGTCCCGCTCACCCATGAACACCGTCGTCGCCATGCCGAGCAGCGCGCCCGCGGTGGCGGTGGCCACGCCGTGCGAACCGGCGCCGGTCTCCGCGATCAACCGGGCCTTGCCCATCCGCTGTGCGAGCAGCGCCTGACCCAGCACGTTGTTGATCTTGTGAGACCCGGTGTGCGCCAGATCCTCGCGCTTGAGCAGGAGGGTGACGCCCAGCTCCGCCGAGAGACGCAGGGCGGGCGTCAGTGGCGTGGGGCGCCCGGCGTAGACGCTCAGGATCTCGGCGAGCCGGTCGCGGAAGACCGGGTCGTGCCATGCCTCGGTGAAGGCCCGCTCGACGTCCTCGCAGGCCGGAATCAGCGACTCGGGAACGAACCGGCCGCCGTAGATCCCGAAGCGGCTTCGCTCGACAGTTCTAGAACTCATGCGGTAAGTTGTAGCACAGCGAAGGCGGGAGTTCTAGAACGGGAAAGAGAGGGGGAAGAGAGGTATGGTCGGCGGCGTGGGGCTACTGACGGGGTTTCCGGACGGGTTCGAGGTCGGCGTTTCAACGGCCGCGTACCAGATCGAGGGCGCGATCGCCGAGGACGGCCGCGGGCCGTCGGTGTGGGACACGTTCTCGCACACGCCCGGGCGCATCAAGAACGGCGACACCGGCGACGTGGCCTGCGATCACTATCACCGGTGGCCCGAGGATGTCGCGTTGATGGCTGATCTGGGCGTCGACGCCTACCGCTTCTCGATCGCCTGGCCGCGCGTTCAACCGACCGGCAGCGGCGCGCTCAACCGGCCCGGGCTCGACTTCTACGATCGGCTGGTCGACGCGCTGCTGGAGCGGGGCATCGCCGCGCTGCCGACGCTCTTCCACTGGGACCTGCCGCAGGCGCTCGAGGACCAGGGCGGGTGGCTGAGCCGGTCGACCGCGGAGCGCTTCGCGGAGTACGCGGGACACGTCGCCGACCGCCTCGGCGACCGTGTCCATCGCTGGATCACGCTGAACGAACCGGTCGTGCACATGGCCGACGGTTACGCGTTCGGCGGCGGCGCACCCGGGCAGGCGTTGATGTTCGGGGCGCTGCCCGTGGCACATCACCAGCTGCTCGGCCACGGGCTGGCGGTCCGGGCGTTGCGGGAGCGCGGCGCCACCCAGGTGATGATCACGAACAACTGCTCGCCGGTGCAACCGGCCAGTGACGACGAGGCCGATGTGGCCGCGGCGACGCTCTACGACAACTTCCACAACCGGCTCTTCAACGACCCGATTCTGCTGGGCGCCTACCCGGAGTTCCTCGAGAGCCTGCTGGGTGACGTGATCCGCGACGGCGACCTGGCGATCATCAGCACTCCGGTGGACGCGCTGGGCATCAACTACTACAACCCGATGAGGATCGCCGCGAGCGACTCCGACCTGCCGTTCGAGCAGCGGCCGATCGAGGGCGTGCCGACGACCGCGTTCGGCTGGCCTGTGGTCCCGGACGGACTGCGTGATCTGCTGGTCGGCCTGCGGGAGACCTACGGGTCCGCGCTCCCGCCGATCTACATCACCGAGAACGGCTGCTCCACCGATGACGGGATCGGCGACTCGTTCCGGGTCGACTACCTCGGCGGGCATCTGGGCGCCCTGCGCCAGGCCATCGAGGCCGGGGTGGACGTGCGCGGTTACTACATCTGGTCGCTGATGGACAACTTCGAGTGGGCCGAGGGCTACCACCAGCGCTTCGGCCTGGTGCACGTCGATTTCGAGACGCTGGAGCGCACACCCAGGGACTCCTACCGCTGGCTGCAGACGGCCCTCCAAGAGCGCAAGAGCTAGGCAACAGCCGGAGGCGGACGGTCAGCGCGCCAGCCAGCGCGGGCAAAGGCGTGCGGCTTGCGGGCGGCCCGGGCGGACAGCGGGCGCGATTTGGTGGCCGGCCCGGGCGGCCGACGCGAGTGACCGGCGCGGCCAACAAGCGCGGGCAGGCCAGCGCACGACGTGGGGCGGACGGCCCGCCGGCGGGCGGCCCAGCGCGGGCGACCCGCCCGGGTGGGTGGCCCAAGTGGGTAGCCGGCGCGGGCGGCCCAAGTGGGCGGCCGGCGCGAGCAGCCCAAGTGGGCGGCCGGCGCGAGCAGCCCAAGTGGGCGGCCGGCGCGAGCAGCCCAAGTGGGCGGCCGGCGCGGGTAGCCGCCGACGTGGGGCAGACAGCCCGCCGGCGGGCGGCCCAAGTGGGCGGCCAAAGTGGGTAGCCTGGCGCAGGCGGCGGCGGGCAGCCGTCCGTTAGGCGGGCAGCCGGACGAGCGACATCCCGTCCGCCGAGTAGTGGCTGCGGGGACCGGACGCCGACGTGACCTCGAAGCGCGTCGAGCATTCGGGGCCGTCGTTGCGCACGGTGATCTGGTAGGCGGGCTGCTTGACGCCCTCCTTGGGGAAGTGCCAGCCCGCCGCCGCGTTGCCAATGGCGCCGTGTTGGACGGCTTCGACGCGGCCGGTCGTTGTCACGGTGAGGATGCGGCCGGCGGGGTGGCGGAAGGTCAGGCGCGTCGGGCTGTGGGAGAGCAGGGTCCACTTCGGGTCGAGGTGCCAGGACTGGCGCCATTCGGTGGCGTTGTGGAAGAGGTCGGAGACGGTCATCGCGGCCGGGTCGACGGCGATCGTCCGGGTGTGCGGGTCCTGGTAGATCTTGTCCTGGACGGTGATCTCGTGGCGGAGCGGGGCGAAGGTCGACACGGCGACGTCGGCCGGCGCCTGGGTCACGAAGCCTGGGGACGGGACCGCCACATTGGTGGCCTGCGGGGTCATCTGGTAGATCCAGAACGGGTCGTCGCGGTTGTAGCTGTATCTCCCTGGGCCGACCAGCACTCGCACGCCCTGGGTTGCGAAGGTCACCGCACCTGCCTGGTCGCGGTGGCCGTGTGCGCGGCGGGCGGGGCCGTACCGGACCGTGTAGTGGGCTGTCTGCGGGTCGGTCCAGCTCCACCGGCCGGCGATGAGCCCGGCCTTGTCGTCGCGGACCGAGCGCGCTTCGCCCAGGTCCATGGGCCGGCCTTTGAGTTCGTCGGAGTCGCCGTACTGGGCGATCGTCCCGTCGGGCTGGGTCATCCACGCCAGCATCCGGTAGGCCTTGTCGACGGTGTCGCGGATCTTGGCGACCACGCCGGCGCTGCCGGGCGAGCCGGCGAGCAGGTCGGCTGCCTTGTCCCACTGGGAGGCGTTGAACTGCTGGTAGCCGGATGCCTGTTCCATGGAGGTGCCCATCGGGGAGAACGCCTTGGGCGCCTCCCGGGACATCCGGAGCAGGGCGACCTTCTTCCAGTAGGGGCGGTGCAGCAGGTCAGCCGCCCGGAACAGCTGGATGCAGGCCATCAGGCCGTGGTTGTGGACGGGGCGGTAGGGCGGCCCGTAGTAGCGCTGGTCCAGTTGCACCGCGGCGTCGGCGACCATGCCGGGGATGAGGGCGGGCGCCCGGGTCAGCGCGTACAGGCAGTTGGCGGTTTCCAGGCGGCGCATCGCGGTGCCCTCGTCCCACCCGTGTTTGACGTTGTGCGGGTCCGGGTTCTCCCGGTGGAACGCGACGGTCTGGGCGATCAGCTCGGCCAGCACGTCCGACCGGCCATCGTTGTAGGCGCGGACCGCCACCGGTCGCATCCAGGCCAGCCCGAGGAACCGCAGTTTCCAGCCCAGGTCGGCGACGGGCGTGTTTCGCCAGGTGGTGGCGGGGATGCGCCCGACCACGAACGGCTGCGCCGGCTGCAGACGCACCGTGATCGGTTTCCCGGTCTCCGGGAGGCGGTCGCGCTGTGGTGGCCCGCAGCGGGAGTCGGCGGCCGGGATGTCCGGCCAGATGGGCCGCGCCGTCGTTGGTGCCGACGACGCGGCCTGGGTCGATGCCACCAGGACACAACCGACCACAATGGACATGAGACGTTGCCAAGCGTTCCCCCGCATGCCTGTTCGACGCTCGGGGGGCGCGAACTGTTGCAGCGAACACCCGATCGTGGATTACCGTGCGTAAACCTCCAGCTCATAGAGGGAGAAGCCGTAGGACGTGGCCCGGGTCTGCCCGAACACGCGCAGATATCGGGCGCTCCGGGCGGGGAAGGTGACCGTGTCGAGGCCGCCGTTCGCCCCGGTCACGGTGGCCGCGGTGGTCCAGGTGGTGCCGTCCGGCGAGGTTTCGACGCGGTACGCGGACGCGTACGCCGCCTCCCACCGGATCAGGACCCGCGCCACCGTGCGCGAGCTCCCCAGGTCGACCCGCAGCCACTGGTTGTCCGCCCAGGAACTGGCCCACCGTGTGCCGACATTCCCGTCGACCGCGTTGGCCGCCGGGTTGCCGCTCTGTGTGCTCGATGCGGTGACGGGCCGGCCGAGGGCGAGGTTGCTGATGTCGTCGCCGCGCCCGGCCGGGAACGAGATCACCTGCTGGTAGGTGGGCCGGTTCTGCCACGCGATCATCCGGTGTTTGATGCCGCCGAGCGGCGACTGCACGATCGCGTCCGCGCACCACTGGTCGCTGGCCGAGCAGTACGTGTCGGCCGGATACGTGGTGGCCGCGGGCTCGGCCAGCGCCGCCGACAGGCTCGTCAGCAGGGCGCTCCGGCAGGCCGGCACGCTGCCGCCGCCGCAGTAGGAGACGGACCACCCCGGCACCGCGTCGCCGAGGACGGCCCGCAGATCCTTGTCCACCCAGCCCCACCAGCCGTACTGGAACGAGGAGCCCTTGTGCGCCTGCGACTCGTTGGCCGAGGTGGGCAGCGTCGACACCGGCCCGGTCTGCCCGCCCGACGGCGACTCGTTGATCTGCAGGGCGTCCACGAGGGAGGTGAACAACGCCGGATCCATCGATTGGAAGGCAGCGACCACCAGCCGGGGCCACCACGCGTCGAAAAGACGAATGGCGTCCGCGTCCCGATAGATCTTCGATCCGGCCGCTGTCTCCTGCCGGTGTGCGCCGGCCGCCAGCCAGGCGCGCAGCTTGGCCAGGGCAGCCACGGACGCGGGGTCGGTCACCGGGGCGGTGTCGATCACCCGGAGCAGCACCGGCAGCACGTCGGAGCCGCGCAGGTCCACGGTCGCCGCCGACTGCACGAGCTGGAGCAGGGACGCGCGGTCGTACCGGCGACCGGCCGCTATCCCGGCTCGCAGCGGAGCGTCCAGGAGATCACCGCGGTGCACCGACCCGAAGCTGAAGTTGCCGTCGGCGGCACTGAAGTCGGCGGCCTGCTTGTTGTTCCAGCTCACGAAGTAGTCCTGGTTGACCGCCTGGGGATGCGCGGCGACCGGCTGCTGCGAGAACGTATTGGCAGACGGATCCCAGCCCTGCCAATCGAATCCCGCGGACGTGGGGAGGTTGGGGTCGGCCCCCGGCGCACGCAGCGGCTGGGCGCCGGAGGTGTACATCGCCGTGTCCGTGGAGTTGACGTAGAACCAGTTGAAGGCGAACGAGATCTGCGAGGCGGAGTTCCGGAACGCGCCGGTCGTACCCATCTGGTCCTGCTCGTTGAACATCTGGAACCCGATCGCCGAGTCGGCCTCGTGCCGGTAGGTCGCCCGCAGGTGGGCGAACGCCGTGGGTACGCCGCCGACCAGGCCACGCCAGCCGACCAGGCCGTAACGGGTGCGCTGCACGGTCAGCCGGTAGGACCCGGCCGCGGTGCTGTCGGCGGTGGTCGGCTTCCACGCGTTGGTCCTGGTCAGGCTCTCCATCGGCAGGCACTGGCCACGCATGAGGTAGCTGTTCGAGTTCACCGTCGGCGCGGCGCCGCCGGGTTCGCACAGCCGCAGCGCGAACGTGTCGGTGATGTCCTGGATCGACGAGGTGGCGCTCCACGCGTAGTCGGGGCCGCGGCCGATCAGCGTGTACAGGTTGAGCCCGCTGAACGCGATGCCGCGGGTGCTGATCCCCGGCCCGCGCAGTTCCTGCAGCATGAGCAGTTGCGGGGCGAAGTAGCCGGTCTGCGGTCCGAAGACCGCGACCGGGTGCCCGCTCGAGCTGTGTGCGGCGGAGACGATCGCCGCGTTGGACATGCCGCGGTGCGATTCAAAGCTGAGGGTACGCAAGGAGTCAGCGATCGCACTGTCGCCGGAGGAACCCGAGGCCGCCGAGCCGGTCCGGTCGAAGATCAGGGGGGCGGGTGCGGCGCTGCCGGCGTCCGGCATGGCGACCCCGGCGGCGTTCGGGTCGCCCGCACCGTACGGGAAGGATTGTCCGTTGTGCAGGGTGAGCACCGCCTCCGGGTCGTTCTGCGACCGGAACTGCTGCCACACCTGGTCGCCCGCGGTGGCGCCGTACTTGGCCCGGGCGGCGATGCGCACCAGCGCGGACTGCATCTCGTGGCCGCCGCCCCCGCCGAACAGTCCGCCGATGACGCCACCGATCGCGATCAGATCCTCGGGTACGAACGGCTCCGGCCCGCCCTCGTTGGTGATCGCGTCGAGGTGCCCGGTGAGCACGTACTCGCCGGGGCAGTCCCGGGCGGCCATGCAGTCGGCGATGTACTTGTTGATCCCGGCGAGATAGCTCTGCACGTCGGTGTAGAGCTGCGCTCCGCGCGTACCCGAAGCCCTGAGGTTGTTGATCTGCGCGGTCAGGTCGGTTTCGAGGTACGGCGACGTCCGCCAGACGCTCTGCTCCAGCTCACGGTTGCCGTCGGCGCCACCGGCGAACGGGGTGAGCGTGCCCCGGCCGACGTGGCGCATCAGGTCCATCAGGAAGAGCCGGTCCTGCCCGCCCGCGTAGCCGGCCCCGAACATCGTCCCGGCGCGGGTCGTGCCGGTGATGTGCGGGATGCCGGCCTTCTTGTCGCGCACGATCGTGACGTCCGCGCGTGGCGAGTAGGTGCGCTCCACGTCGGCGGGGGCGACGCCGAAGGAGCTGTCGTTGAAGAACGAGTTGATCTGGTCGCCGGTCAGCCCGGTGTACCGGTAGCCGAGGTCGGCGTACGGCGTGAGTTGATCGTCGGAGTGCGGCGGCATGGTGCCGAAGGCCTGGTTGGCGAGGATCTGCACCAGGTCGGCGTCGCCGTTCTCGCCGGGCGGCAGGATGTCGGAGCACTCGCCGAGGCAGTAGTCGTCGGGCGCGAACGCGGCGGCGGCCGGTTCGGCTCGAAGGGGGATGAGGCCGGCGGGGAGGAGGAGAAGGACGAGAAGCGCACGTCGGAGCATGGCGACCACCCTCGCGAAACACGAACCTGTTTCACGAAGGTTAAAACTATGACGACCGTTACGCCATAGCCTCCTGTGGATGGATGACGACCTTCAGGCCGGTGCGGGCGACCGCCGCGGAGAGGGCGGCGTCGATGTCCCCCAGCGGGTAAGCGCTCGTGACCAGCGACGACAGGTCCAGCCGGCCGCTCGTGGCCAGGGCGATCGAGCGCGGGTAGACCTCGCCCATCCGGCGGGACATGACCAGGGTCAGACCTTTGCGGCGGGCCACCGAGGCGGAGAACGAGGTGCGGTCGCCGTCGGGGATGCCGACCAGCACCACCCGGGCGCCCGCACGCGCCAGCCGCAGCGACGTGTCGATCGCGCCGTCCGAGCCGCTCACCTCGAAGACCACGTCGGCCGTGCCCTGGTCGCCGTCCCCGGCGGGCTCGGCGCCGAACTTCACGGCCGCCTCCAGCCGGTGCGGCAGCGGGTCGGCGGCCAGCACCCGGGTGGCGCCGGCCAGCCGCGCCAGCTGGATCAGGAAGAGGCCGATCGGGCCGCAGCCGACCACGCCGACCGTGCTCGCCACGCGCAGGTGGCCGAAGTCCAGGGCGTGCACCGCGACACCGAGCGGCTCGAGCAGGGCCCCCTCGTCGTCCGAGAGCGCGTCCGGCAGCGGGATCAGGCGGTGACTGGGCCACGCCATCAGCTGCCGCAACCCGCCGTCGCAGCCGCCATGACCGGCGAAGACCACGTTGGGGCACAGGTTGACGTCGCCCCTCGCGCACTCGGGGCAGGCTTCGCAGGGTACGGCCGGGTCGATCGCGACGCGCGTGCCGTCGGCAGGCCCGCCCCGCACCACCCCGGCCATCTCGTGGCCCAGCACCAGCGGGCGGGAGACCTTGGCGTCGCCGATGCCGCCCTCGGCGAACCAGTGCAGGTCGGACCCGCACAGCCCGACCGAGGTCACCTCGACCAGCCACTCCCCCTCGCCGGGCACCGGACGCTGCTCGGTCTGTACCCGGACGTCACCGGCGCCGTACAACCGCGCCGCGAGCTGACCGTCAGACATGCGAACCTCCTGATTGGGTGCGTTCCCACTCGCGGCGGGCCACGGCGGTGCCGGTCAGGGCCGTGAGCAGCGGCAGCGCCTGCTCGGTGGCGGCCCGGCCGGCATCCTCGAACTCGGTGATCCGTGAAAGCTCCCAGAAGGCGTACCCGTCGACCTCGGGCGCAAGCACCAGATCGGCGTCCTCGGTGAGCCGCTGCGTCCCGCCCGGCTGCATGGCGCTGACCGCGACCATCACGTGCACCAGCGTGGTCGGCGGCCGGCGCGGCAACGGGCCGGAGACGTCGACCGCGACCACGATGTCGGCGCCCAGCTCACGGGCCAGCCGGGCCGGGACCATGTCGACCAGGCCGCCGTCCACCAGCATGCGGCCGTCCCGGTCGACCGGCGGGAAGACCCCGGGGATGGCCGCGCTGGCCAGCACCGCCGTGGAGACCGGCCCGTCCCGCATGACGACCCGCTCGCCGGTGATCAGGTCGCAGGCGACGGCCGCGAAAGGGCGTTCCAGCTCGGTGAACTCGCGCCCGCCGAGCAGCTCCTCCAGGTACGCCCCGAGGTGCCGGGTGTCGAAGAGGGCCTTGCGGGTGCGAGCCGGGCGGACCAGCTTGGCCCAGCGCAGCGAGTGTGCCTGCGCGCTGATCTCCGCGGCGGTCAGCCCGGCCGCGTACAGCGCCCCGACCAGGGCGCCGGCGCTGGTGCCGGTGAGGATGGCCGGTTCCAGACCGGCCTTCTCCAGCACCTCCAGGACGCCGATGTGCGCGGTCCCCCGGACGGCGCCGCCACCGAGGGCGAGCCCGATCCTGATCGGCTCCTCTGACGTGGTCACCCGATCACCGTGTCACGATCCTCCCCACGGATCCAGCGGCAGGCGGACGACGAACGTGGTGCCCTTACCCGGGGTGCTCGTGACACTGATGCGGCCGCCGTGATCGGTGACGATGCGGTGGGCGATGGTCAGGCCGAGGCCGCTGCCGCCGGTGGCGCGTTGCCGGGCCGGGTCGGCACGCCAGAACCGGTCGAACACCCGGGGTACGTCCTCGGGGGCGATGCCCACGCCGGTGTCCCGCACCATCAGCACCGCCTCGAAGACCTCGGGGCGGGCCTTGATCTCCACCAGGCCGCCGCGGTCGGTGTACCGGATCGCGTTGGTCAGCAGATTGCCGAGGACCTGGCGCAGCCGTTCCGGGTCGGCGCGGACCCAGGTGCCCCCCGGGGCTTCCACGACCAACTCCACCCCGGCCTCGGCGGCCACCGCACGGTGGGCCGTGGCGCTGTTCGTGGCCAGCTCGGCCAGGTCGAAGGAGGTGCGCGTGTAGGTCAGGTCACCCGCCTCGGCGAGAGCGAGTTCCTGCAGGTCGTCGAGGATGCGGCGCTGGAGCAGGGTCTCCTCGTGCAGGGAGACGAACAGCTCACGGCTGGGCTCGACGACGCCGTCGGACAGGCCCTCCAGATAGCCGCGGAGGTTCGACAACGGCGTACGCATCTCGTGCGCGATGTCGGCGATCAGCCGGCGCTGGCGTTCCTCGCTGCTCTGCACCGCCTCGGCCATGGCGTTGAACGACGCGGACAGCAACGCGAGCTCGCCGCGCCCCTTGATCGGCACCCGCACGTCCAGCTTGCCGTCGGCCAGCCGCAGCGACGCCTCGGTCAGCAGCCACACGGGCCGGCTGACCCGGCGGGCGATCAGCGCGGTGCCGACCAGCGCCACCACCATCAGCCCGGCCACGCCCAGCAGTGCCGGCGAGCCCAGGTCGGCGATGTCCCGGTCGCTGCGGAAGCCCAGGTAGAGCCGCAGCGGCACCGCGGAGAAGTCGCCCACGTTCCGCACGAACGCCAGCCGCAGGCAGCTTGTCACCTTGTCGGGATCGACCGGCCCGACGCACGGCGCGAAGGACTGCGAGACCTCCTTGAGCCACGCCGTGTCGGTGACGACCCGGTTCGCCGCCGCGGTCACACAGGCCGGCTGGCCGCTGATCTGCGTCGGCGTCAGGTAGGGCACCCGGTCCAGCAGCAGCGCCGGTTCCGCCGGATTCTCATCGGCGATGCAGCGCACCGCGATCAGGGCGGCGCGGTACTGCGCCAGCTGCCGGACGGCCAGCACCGCCGGGCCGCCGTCGGCCCCGGTGGATCCGAAGAGGTCGGCCGGCAGCTTCACCAGGCCGTCGACCGGCCAGCTCACCGGCGTACCGACGCGCACCACGCCGGCGAGTTCCGGCTGCGGATCGACGGTCAGGGGCGCGCCGCGTACCGGGCCGGAGCGGCGGCCCTCGATGGTGTCCGAGTCGGCCAGCACCGCGCCGTCGATCGTCCGCACCTGGATGTGCAGGCCGGTCGACCGGGCCAGTTCCCCGACGACCACCGAGATGCCGGGCCACCGGCCGTGCCGCAGGCCGTACTGGCGGACCTCCTCGAGGATCCGGGTCTGGTGGGTGGCCTCGTTCTCCTCGGACTGGGCGATCTCCCGGGAGGTGAGGCTGAGGGTGAGCCACGCGGTGGCCCCGATGGCGGTGAGCGCGATCAGCACGACGAGCGCGAAGATCCGCAGGCGGAAACTCACGGCTCGGCCATCCGGTACCCGCGGCCGTAGACGGTCTGCACGTACCGGGGCTCGGCCGGATTCGCCTCGATCTTGCGGCGCAGGTTGACCACGTGCGCGTCGACCGTGCGCTCGGAGACGTCGTGCTCGAAGCCGAACGTCTTGTCGATGATCTGACCGCGGGTGAAGACCCGGCCGGGCTCGCGGGCCAGCAGCTCGAGGATGCCGAACTCCTTGGCGGTCAGGTTGATCGGTTCGGCGTCCACGCGCACCTCGAAGCGGCCCGTGTCCACCTCTAAGTCACCGACCCGGATGATCGAGGACGACTCCTCACCGGCCCCGGTGCGGCGCAGCAGGGCGCGTACCCGGGCGGTGAGCTCCCGGGGGCTGACCGGCTTGGCCAGGTAGTCGTCGGCGCCGATGTCCAGCCCGAGCAGCATGTCGTTCTCCGAGGCCCGGGCGGTGACCAGCAGGATGGCGACGTTGGACTCGGCCCGCAGGATCCGGCAGACGTCCAGGCCGTCGACCAGCGGCATCATGATGTCGAGCACGATCAGATCCGGACGCCGCGAGCGGGCCATCTCCAAGGCCGCCCGACCGTCACCGACAGTCATCACCTGGTGCCCCTCTCGCTCCAGATAGAGCCGGATGAGCTGGGCATGCTTCGGATCGTCGTCAGCCACCAGAACACGTGCGGTCACGGGCGCGATTCTCGCTCACGCAGGCAAACCGGGCCAAGAATTGCCGGATTCCTGTGAAGAAGGCGCCCGGTTCCGGTGAGAACGCGATTCTCAGCCACTTCCCCACAGGTTCTTCACAGCGCTGAACGTACGTTCCGCCACGTAACTCGCCGCTACCGACAGGAGTGACGCCCATGTGTGGCCTCAGCGTCTTCGTGAGCAGCCGCCCCGGCGCCGGCCCGCCCGACCCGGCGACCGCCGCCGCCTTCGCGGGCGCGTTGGAGACCATGCACCACCGCGGGCCGGACGACACCCGGATCGAGTTCGCGGACGGGCTCGCCTTCGGTTTCAAGCGGCTGGCGATCGTCGACCGCGAGGAGAGCGTCCAGCCGGTGCACTACGGCGAGCGCTGGACCGTCGTGTTCAACGGCGAGATCTACAACTACCGCCAGCTGCGCTCCGAGCTGACCCGGGCGCACGGCGCCACGTTCGCCACGGAGGGTGACAGCGAGGTTCTCGCGGCCGCGTTCCACTACTGGGGTGTCGCCGCGCTCCCCCGGCTGCGCGGGATGTTCGCGTTCGTCGCGTACGACACCCACACCGGCACCGTGCACGCCGCCCGCGACCCGTTCGGGATCAAGCCGCTCTACGTGCTGGAGACCACCGACGGGCTGCACCTGGCCAGCGAGCGCAAGGCGCTGGAGCCGTTCGCCGGCGACCCCGGGGCGGCGCTGGACACCGAGGCGCTCGCCCATTACCTGACCTTCCAGTACGTCCCGGAGCCCGGGACGCTGCACCGGCACGTCAAGCGGCTCCCGCCGGGCCACCGGATGACCTGGACCGCGGCCGGCGGGCAGCGTGTGGAGCGGTACTTCCAGCCGTCGCTGCGGCCGCTCAACCTCCAGCCGGAGGCGGCTTACCACGCGATCCAGGACGCGCTGCGCGACAGCGTGCGCAAGCACATGCACGCCGACGTGCCGGTCGGGGCGTTCCTGTCCAGCGGCATCGACTCGTCCGCGGTGGTCGCGCTCGCCCAGGAGGTGAAGCCGGACCTGCACGTCTTCACGGCCGGGTTCGCGGACGAGGGCTACTCGGAGATCGAGATCGCGGCCGACACGGCTGCCCAGCTCGGCGTACGCATCACGCCCACGGTCGTCACCGAGGACGACGTCCTGCGGGAGCTGCCACGGATCGTCCACCTGCTCGACGACCCGGTCGCCGATCCGTCGCTCGTACCCCTGTATTTCCTGGCTCAGACCGCGTCCCGGCACGTCACCGTGGTGCTTTCCGGCGAGGGCTCGGACGAGTTGTTCGGCGGCTACACGATCTACCGCGAGCCGGCGTCGCTGTCGAGCATCGACAAGCTGCCGGAGCGGATGAAGAAGGGCCTGCGGACGATCTCGCACGCGATGCCGGAGGGCATGAAGGGCCGCAGCTTCCTGGATCGCGGCACCACGCCGATCGAGGAGCGCTACTACGGCAACGCGCGCATCTTCTCGCCGGCCGAGAAGCCCGACCTGATGCGCTTCACCGCGCCGCCGCACACCACGGTCACCGCCCACCTGTACGCGGAGACCGCCGACGTCGACGACGTGGCCTCGATGCAGTACGTGGACCTGCACACCTGGCTGCCCGGCAACATCCTGGCCAAGGCGGACCGGATGTCGATGGCCCACTCGCTGGAGCTGCGCGTCCCGTTCCTCGACCAGGCCGTGTACGCCGCGGCGGCCGGCCTGCCGACCGAGCTCAAACTGCCCGCGCACAGCAGGACCACCAAGCACGCGCTGCGCGAGGCGATGCGCGGGATCGTGCCGGAGTCGGTCCGGGACCGCAGGAAGCTGGGGTTCCCCACGCCGACCCGGGTGTGGCTGAAGGGCCGGATCGGCGAGTGGGTGAGCTGGCTGTTCGAGACGTCCCACGCCGGGTACCTGCTCGACCTGACCTACGCGCGGAAACTGCTGGCGGACCACCGGGCCGGCGTGGCCGACAATTCGCGCAAGGTGTGGACGGTCGCGATGTTCTGCCTGTGGCACGCGATCTACATCGACAAGACCATCAACCCCACGCCCGCGCACGCGACGCTCGCTCCCGCCTGGTGACCGGCCACAGTAGAGCGTGACTGTTAAGTAATCAAGCGATCACGGCTAGCGCCAAAACGACCTTATTGATCGTCGCTTATCGATGGAGGGCAGGTATAAACCGGGGACGGTGACTCGGTTACGGGGGGACGGCCATGGCCACCAGGTCAATGCGGCGTGCGATTTCCATGTCCGCGTCGATATCGCTGGCGATCAGCGGCGCGGTTCCGTTGCAGCTGGCCGGGACGCTGGAGCGCCCACCGCCGGTCACCGAGACGATCGCCCAGATCAGGCAGAGGTACGGCTTCTCGCTCCGCGGCCCGTCGGACGACGCCTTCAAAGGGCTGCCCAAGCAAGCCGACGGCGGCAAGGCCAAGGTCACGCAGGACACCCGGGCGAACGGCGGCGCGGGCAGTAAGCAGAGCAAAGGCATCGGGGCGCTGCCCCCGGCGCCCACGTTCGAGCGGGTCGTCGAGCGGTCCACCACCCCGCGAGCCGTCGCCGGCCGCGCGCTCGTGGCCAACGTCGCGCCGCAGATCGACGCGCAGTACCCGGCCAACGGCGCCTCGGTGCCGACCCTGACCCCGGAACTGCTCGCCGCCGGACACGACCCGGACGGCGGCTCGGTCACGTACGCCTTCGCCGTCACCAACGCCGCGGGCACCGTCGTCGCCCAGTCCGGCGCCCGGTCCGCCCGCAGCTGGACGGTGCCGTCCGGGACGCTGCGCTGGGGCCAGACGTACTCCTGGACGGTGACCGCGAGCGACGGCTCGGCCGGCAGCACCTCGCAGGAGAGCAACGCCCTGCTCCCCCGGTTCCCGCAGCCGCTGATCGGCGGCGGCCTGTCGCAGAACGGCGACCGCGGCTTCGACCCGAACACCCGCAACTACACCACCACGGTCACCGACGTCACGGTGCCGACGGTCGGCCCGGCGCTCGCGATGGAGCGCTACTACAACACCCTCGACGTGCGGCGGGACACCGCGTTCGGGGCCGGCTGGTCGAGCATCCTGGACGCGAAGGCCACCGAGGTCCGCGACCGGGCGGGCGTGCTCCAGGGCGTCACTGTCACCTACCCGAACGGCCAGGAGGTCGGCTTCGGCCGCAACGCCGACGGCTCGTACGTGCCGCCGGGCGGGCGCTTCGCCACGTTCACCGCGATCAGCGGCGGCTACCGGCTGGTCGACAAGGACGGCACGGCGTACGTGTTCACCGTGGCCGCCGGGACCGGCCGCTACCGCGTCACGTCCATGACCGACGTGCAGAACAGGGCCCTGACCTTCGGCTACGCCGCGGGACGCACCGAATCGATCACGGCGGCGTCCGGCCGGCGGCTGTGGATCGACTGGATGGCGACCGGCTCGGGCCGCTGGCACGTGCAGTACGTCAGCACCGAGCGCCTCGACCCGGACGACCCGGAGACCAGCTACACGCACGAGTACCGGTACGGGCCGGACGACGAGCTGACCCGGGTCTGCCCGCCCGGCAACGACGGCACCTGCACCGCGTACCAGCACACCTCGGCCTCGCAGCACCCGTCGATCGTCGGCAACGCCGGTCCCGACTCGTACTGGCGGCTCACCGAGACCTCCGGCAGCAGCGCGGCCAGCGCGGTCGTCAACAACCAGGGCGTCGACACCGCCGGCTACGTGGACGTGGCCCTGGGCCGGCCGGGGCCGCTGGCCGGCGCCAGCGCCACCGCCGCCGGGTTCAACGGCACCTCGTCGCGGGTGGAACTGCCGGCGCAGCTGGCCGACGCGGCCGGCGTGCAGACCGTCTCGCTGTGGTTCAAGGCCGCGCCCGGCGACCGCGGGGTGCTCCTCGGCTACTCCGCCGACCCGATCACGAAGAGCACCACCAGCGGGCACTTCACGCCGGCGCTCTACATCGGCGTGAGCGGCAAGCTGCACGGCGGCCTGTGGGACGGCTCCCGCACCACGATCGCCACCGCGGCCGCGGTCAACGACGGCAACTGGCACCACGCGGCGCTGGTCGCCGGGGCCAGCAAACAGTGGCTCTACCTGGACGGCGTGGAGGCCGGCACCAAGACCGGCAACGTCGCCCTGGCCGCCCTGAGCGCCTCCAACCGCCGCTACCTGGGCGCCGGATTCAACGGCGGTGGCTGGCCGGACCAATCGTCGAGCGCGGTCACGCCGAGCTTCTTCAAGGGCTCGCTGGCCGAGGCGGCGCACTTCGACCGGCCGCTGACCGCCGACGAGATCGCCGTCCTGCGCAGCTCGGGCACCACCGACTCGCACCCGGTCGTCAAGATCCTCCGGCCGTCCGGCAGCACCACCGCGGCCATCGACTACGACCGGGTGGACGGCACGGTCGACACGGTCAACGACATCAACGGCGGCGTCTGGAAGATGGGCAAGCCGACCGTCTCCGGGACCAGCAGGGTCTACCAGGCCGCGGTTCTCGCCGCCCGGCCGCAGGACTACTGGCGGTTCAGTGAGTCCGGCACCTGGCACGCGGTCAACCAGGTGATCGGCAACGACGCCTGGTACAGCGACGTCGGCCTGGGCCGCACCGGCGGGCCGTTCGAGGACAGCAAGGTCGCGGCCTTCGACGGGGAGGCGTCGCACGTCGGGCTGAGCGACCAGAACGTGCCGCAGGCCGGGCCGGTCTCGGTCAGCCTGTGGTTCAAGATGGACGCCGGGAACACCCGCGGCGGCGTGCTCTACTCGTTCCAGTCCCACGAGATCTGGAACGACCCGGACGAGCTCACCGACAACTGGGTGCCCGCGCTGTACGTGGGGCGGGACGGCAAGCTGCGCGGCCAGTTCTGCTACTGCGACGGCGCCACGCCGGTCACCACGGCCGGCACGGTCAACGACGGTCAGTGGCATCACGTCGCCCTCACCGCCGGCAGCAACACCGTGCTCTACCTGGACGGCAACGCGGCCGGCACGGTCAACCGCACGGTCGAGGCGAGCGACGCCTGGAACCCCTACGTCGGGGCGGGCACCACGCTGAACTGGCCGTCCGCGGCCGCGGACAGCACCAACGGGTTCTTCCCGGGTCACCTCGCCGAGTTCGCCTACTACCGGGCCAACCTCTCCGCCGACCAGGTCAAGGCACAGTTCGACGCGCGCGGCCGGTCCACCGGGCAGCCGGCCAAGCAGGTCATCACCGTCGACCCGAACGGCCGGTGGCTCACCGACAAGTACGAACTGCCCGCCGACCGCAAGGTCGCCTCGACCGACGCACTGGGCAAGACCACCAAGTTCGGGTACGACAGTGCCGGCTTCCTGCGCACAACGACCGACCCGAACGGCAGCACCACCACCGAGGAGCACGACGTCCGCGGCAACGTCGTCTCCTCCGCCACCTGCCAGGACCAGTCCGCCGGCCGGTGCTCGACGATCTACTACACGTACTACCCGGACGCGACCTCGACGCAGCTCACACCCGACCCGCGCAACGACGTCATCCTCACCGAACGCGACGGGCGCTCGTCGTCGGCCACCGACAACCGGTACCTGACCACGTACACGTACGACGCCAAGGGCAACCGGACCGCGGTGACCGACCCGCTCGGCCGGGTCACCCGGACCATCTACTCCGACGGGACCGGCGGCGCGGTCGGCGGCGGGCTGGTCCCGGCCGGGCTGCCCCTGCAGATGACCACGCCGGGCGGCACCCGGCAGAGCGTCACGTACTACCGCAACGGCGACGTCGCCACCAAGACCGAGCCGTCCGGCCGGGTCACCTCCTACGTGTACGACCTGGCCGGCCGGGTCACCGACGAAACCGTGACGACCTCGACGTTCGCCGCCGGTCGCACCACCACCTACGGGTACGACGAGCTCAGCCGGATGATCTGGAAGGTCGAGCCGCGGGTCACCAACCGGGTGACCGGCGCGGTGCACACCGCGTCCACGTCGATGTCCTACGACAACGACGGCTACCTGGTCGAGCAGCACGTGCAGGACTCGACCGGCGGCGACGCGGCGCGGACCGTCTTCTACAGGTACAACGTGCACGGCCAGCAGGCGGAGGCCGTCGACTCGGTCGGCAACAGCACCTTCTACACGTACGACGCGCTCGGCAACGTGGTGACCGAGACCGAACCGGACGGCGACGTCACCCGCAACACCTACGACTACAACGGGCAGCTGACCTCGACGGTGCTCGAGGACTGGCGCGGTGACCCGAACAACCCGTCGCCCGGGCGGGAACTCAGGATCCTCGCCAAGACGTACGACCCGGCCGGTCGCGTGGCCACCGAGGTCGACGCGATGAACTGGGTGACCGCGTACACGTACACCGACAACGGTCTGACCGCGACCATCACCCGCCGCGACCCGGCGACCGACGCCGCGTTCGTCACCGAGCAGAACACGTACGACGCGGACAGCAACCTGACCGCCCGCAAGACCAACAACGGCGTCACCACGACCACGTACACCGTCGACGCAGCAGGGCGGAGCACCTCGTCGGCGCTGGACCCGGCCGGCGTCAACCGGGTCACCGAGTACGAGTACGACAACGACGACGCCCTGCTGGCTACCAACCGGCGGGTCGGCTCCGGCACGGCGCTGGAACGGATGAACTACGCGTACGACGCGGCCGGCAACCAGACCTCGGAATGGCTCTGGCTGACCGGCACGGATCGCACCGCCCGGTGGAGGCTCGACGGGCTCACCGACGGGCGGGCGGCCGACGACGTCGGCAACGGCAAGCTCACCCCGTCGTCGGGCAGCGTCACGTTCTCCTCCGAGCGCGGCGGCGCGGCCGTCCTCAACGGCATCGACGGACGCCTGACCAGCGCGGCGACGCCGGTCGACACCAGCCGCAGCTTCAGCGTCGCCGCCTGGGTGAAGCTCGGCGCGACCGGGACGACCCGCCAGGCGGTCAGCGCCGACGGCATCAAGCAGAACCCGTTCCAGCTGCGCTACGACGGGCCCAGCAACCGCTGGCAGTTCGTCACCAGCCAGTCCGACTCCAGCACCCCCGGCGCGGTCGGCTCCACCTCCACCTCGGTGCCGTCGGCCGGCACCTGGACCCACCTGGCCGGGGTGTACGACGCCGCCTCGCAGACCATGCGGCTCTACGTCAACGGCTCCCAGCAGGACTCCGACACCGGCGTGCGGCCGTTCCCGTCGTCCGGCGGCATCACGGTCGGCGCCGGCCGGTGGAACGGCTCGGTCACCGACTTCTGGCAGGGCTCCGTCGACGACGTCCAGCTCTACCAGAAGGCGCTGAGCACCTCCGAGGTAGCCGCGGTCCGCGACGGGGGTGGTCCGGGCGGCGACGCGCGGGTCATCCGTACGTCGTACCGGGTCGACGAGGACGGCCTGGTGCTGGCCTCCACCGACCCGAACGGCGACACCACCGACCACAGCTACGACGAGGCCGGCCGGCCGACGGTGCTGACCGCCCCGGCCGTGCAGACCGAGACCGCCGGCAGCGCGCCCGTGTCGGTCCGCGCGGTGACCACCACCGGTTACAACACGTTCGGCAACGCGGTCGAGGTGAAGAACGCGGCCGGTCAGGTCACCGAGACCCGGTACGACGCCGCCGACCGGCCGACGACCACGATCCTGCCCGCGTACACCCCGCCCGGCGGCGCCCCGGTGACGCCGCAGTCCACCCGCACCTACGACGAACTCGGCCAGGTCAAAACGGTCACCGACGCGCTGGGCCGGACCACCACCATCACGTACGACCAGCTCGGCCGGGTGGTGAAGCAGACCGAGCCCGGCAACCTGGTCACCAAACACACCTACGACCTGCTCGGCGACCGGCTCTCCACCATCGACCCGACCGGCGCGGTGGACACCGCCACCTACGACTACCTCGGCCGCACGCTGACCAGCACCGAGGTGGTCCGGCAGGACAACGCCAACCACACCACACGGTACGGCTACAACGCCGGCGGCTGGCTCGGCTCGACCACGTCGCCGGCTGGGGTGATCGCGTCGCAGACGTACAACGCGACCGGCCAGGTCGTCACCGCCACCGACGAGGCGGGCAGCACCAGCAAGCTCCTCTACGACGGCCTCGGCCGGCAGAACGTCACGATCCTGCCGAACAACACCGAGAAGGGCGTGGCGTTCGACAAGGCGGGCCGCCCGGTCGAGACCTACGAGCTCGACCCTGAGGGCGACTACCTGGCGGGCACGTTCACCGAGTACGACCTGGAGGGCAAGACCACCGCCGCGATCGACGAGCGGGGCACCAGGACCACCTTCACGTACGACGCTGCTGGGCTGCTCACCTCGGAGAACCAGCCGGTGTCGGCGACCCGCTCGATCAACACCACGTTCGGGTACGACGCGCTGGGCAACCGGACGCGCTTCACCAACGGCCGCGGGAACGCCTTCCTCACCACGTACAACAGCCTGAACCTGCCCGAGTCGGTGATCGAGCCGGCGACGGCGCAGTACCCCAGCACCGCGGACCGCACCTTCACCCGCGTGTACGACGCGGCCGGGCAGGTGGCCGCGGACCGCTCCCCCGGCAACGTCGCGGTCGGCTACCAGTACGACGAGGCCGGCAACCTGGCCCGGCAGACCGGCACCGGCGCCGAGGTGGCCACCACCGACCGGGTCTTCGGCTACGACAACGGCGGCCGGATGACCTCGGCGTCCGCGCCCGGCGGCACCGACGCCTTCACCTACGACGACCGCGGGCTGCTGCGCACCACGACCGGCCCGTCCGGCGCGGCGACCTTCAGCTACACCGCGGACAACAAACCGGCCGCCCGGACCGACGGCGCCGGCACCACCAGCTACACCTACGACAACGCCGGGCGGCTGCGCACCCTGGCCAACCAGACGGCCGGCCTGTCCGCCACCTACGGCTACAACGAGCTGTCCCAGCCCGCGTCGATCGCCTACGCCGGCGGCAACACCCGCACCTTCGAGTACGACGCGTTCCGCCGGCTCTCCCGCGACCAGCTGCACACCAGCGCCGGACGCGAAGTGGCGGCGATCGACTACCTGTACGACGTCAAGGGCAACCTGACCGACAAGACCACCACCGGCTTCGGCGGCACCACCGAGAACACCTACACCTACGACCTGGCCGACCAGCTGACCTCCTGGAACAACGGGGTCGCCACGGTCGCCTACGAGTACGACCTGGCCGGGAACCGCACCAGGATCGGCGCCAGAACCCTCACGTACGACGTCCGCGACCAGCTGATGTCGTCGAGCGACGGCACGCAGTACACGTACACCGCCCGCGGCACCCTGGCGCAGGCGGTCGTCAACGGCACCACCACGCTGACCCGCAGCGACGCCTACGGCCAGACGATCAGCCAGCAGGCCCCGGGCGGCGGCGCCAGCCAGACCTACTCCTACGACGCGCTCGGACGGGTGCTGCGCGCCGGCTTCAGCTACACCGGCCAGGGCAACAACCTGGCGTCGGACGGCACCACCGCGTACGTCCGCGACGCCACCGACGACCTCTTCGGCACCGTCAACGGCAGCACCGGCCTCTACTCGTGGACCGACAAGCACACCGACCACGTCGCCCAGTTCACCGGCGCCGGCGCCACCCTGACCGGCTCGTCCACATTCGACCCGCTCGGCAAGCCGCTGCGCTCCAGCGGCATGGCCGGCTCGCTCGGCTTCCAGCAGGAGTACACGGACAGCGCCACCGGCCGGGTCAACATGCACGCCCGCTGGTACAACCCCGACACCGGCCAGTTCGACTCCCGCGACTCGGTCGCCAACGACCCGGTGCCCGACTCGGTCAGCGCCAACCGCTTCGCGTACGCGGACAACTCCCCGCTGATGGACACCGACCCCACCGGTCACTGGCCGTCCTTCAAGAAGCTCAAGGACCGGGTCAAAAAGGTCACCGGCAAGGTCAAGAAGGCCGCCTCCACCGTGGTCGCAGCCGCCAACCAGGCCGTCCGCACGGCAGCCGTCAACGTGGCGACCACATCCGTCGGCAAAACCGTCCTCGCGGCTTCGAAGAACCTCAAGACGGGCGGCGGCATATCCGGCCGAGCCTTCCTCGGCGCCTCCAAGTTCAACCTGAAGAAATCCCTCGGCGCGGGCCTCAAGTCGCTGGCCGCCAAGGGGAAGAAGATAGCCAAGAAGGCCGTCACGTCCGTCTCGCAGAAGGTCAAGGACGCGGCCAAGTGGGCCAAGGACCACAAGGAACTGCTGATCGAGGCGGCAGCCATCGTCGGCGGGGTGGTCGCCGGCCTGGCCTGCACTGCGGCAACAGCAGGCGCCGGGGCGGTGGCCTGCATGGTCGGCACGGCGGCCATCATCAACCTGGCCAAGGACGCCGCACAGGGCGACATCAAGAACCTCGGCGACGCGGCCCAGTCCTTCGGCGTAGGCGCGGTGACGGGTCTGCTGGGCGGCCCCTACGCCGGCCAGGTCGTCGGCAAGCTGACCGGCCCGCTGGTCGCGAAGGCCGGCTCCAACCTCGGCCGGGCCGTCATCGAGAAGGCCGGCGACGCGGTCGCCTCCGGCGTCGAGGACGCGGTCACCCAGTTCATCGACACCGGCAGCATCGACCTCAAGCAGGTAGCGGTAAGCGCCGTCACCGACGGCCTGATCCCGTCCCGCATCGGCAAGGGCGGCAAGCCGAGCAAGGGCGCCACCCCCGCCACCACCGCCGGCGCCAGCCCGAGCAAGGCCACGCCACCGCGCGCCTCAGACACCTCATCCCCGCGGGCGAAGCCCGACAAGGTGGACAAGCCGTCGGTCGGCAAGGGTGACCCCGCACCGCGTGCCCCGACCGGAGACAAGGCCCCAGAGTCCCCGGCGAGTCCGGCTGCCGCAACCGTCAAGGAAGTGGAGACCGCGCCCGAGGTACCGACAACCCTCTACCACTACACCAGTGAAGATAATCTGCCTAGAATCCTGTCCAGCGGCGAACTGCACCCTTCAGTGAAGGCGAACAATCCGGCCGATGCCCGCTACGGTGACGGCCAATACCTGACGGACATCAAGCCTGGAACCAAGAGAAACAACCAGCTCTCGGCAGCTTTCTTGAAAGTCGGATGGCTCGGGCGTAAATACTCCCACTACGTCGAGATCGACGTCACGGGGCTGGACGTCAAGAAAGGCCGGGAGGGAGTCTACGTGATCCTGAATAGTGGGCCGCTTGATATCACAGGCCGTGTCCGTAGCTACGGAAGGAATGAGCGGTGAAGTATGTCAAGGTCACATGGACTCACGACTTCACCGATGAGCCCGTGCTTTATTTGAGCGAACTCGGTGCCGACGGGTACGAGACTCGCAAGGTTCAATACTATCGGAATGGTAGATCAGAATGGGCGGACCAAAGTCATGAAACCGACACCGCCGGACTCGCTGAAGTCGCATTTCCCCCGCTGAACGAGATTTCCGATCAACCTGAATTCAACGCGGTGGTGATCACACCGGACGAGTTCGAGCGCGCGTGGAACGAGGCGCGTTCGGATCGCTGACGCCGTAGGAACCCTCAAGTGTGTCCCGTATGCGCCGATTCTCGTTCCGTGATAGCTGTGGCTGGGGTCAGCGTGACGGAAGCGCTGGACCATGCCCAGGAGCGGCTGGACTTCTTCGACACGGTGGCCGCGATGGAAGTTGCGGGGCGGGTGATGGAGGACGCGCGGGCTGGGCGGCACTCCGAGGCCGCGCTGGCTCGGGCGCTCACCATCATGGCCGGGGTGCATCGGGCCCGGGATGAATACCCGGAGAGCATGCGGGTCGTACTCGAAGCGCTGGAGATCTGGCAGCGCATCGGGGACCTTGCCGGGGAAGCGATCGCCCGGTGTATCGATGCCCGGGTGCTTGTTGCTGTCGGGCAGAGTGATGAGGCCGTGGCCGAAGCGGACCGGGCTCTGGTGGCCGCTGACCGGTCCGGGGACCGGACTGCCCGGATCAAGGCGCTGACCACGCTCGGGGCCGTGTGCGTCAGCATTCAGCAGCATGACGTGGGGATCGAGCACTGTCTGCGCGGGCTGCAGCTCGCGCGCGGGTTCGCCGATGAGCTGGCCGTGGGCATGCTGCTCGACACGATGGCCTGTGGGCACCTCGGGCGGGTCGAGCCGGCCCGGGCGCGGCACGACTACGCGATGGCCGACGCCGAGCTGACGCTGGCCGCGGAGCTGTCCACCGAGGCCATGATGATCGCGCGGCGGCACGGGCACCGGCGGTACGAAGCCGTCGCGGTCGCCAACCTCGCCGAAGGCGTGGCCCTGGGCGGGCGGCCCGACGAGGCGTTGCGGCTGCTGGAAGGGTTCCGGCTCGACCCCCAACAGGACGCCGCGGCCGTGATGACGCACTACCTGGACAGCCGGGGGTGGGTCTACCTCGAGCTGGGCCGGCACGACGAGGCGATCGCGATGTTCGCCGAGGCGCTGGCGCTGGCCGAGGGCGAGACCGCGGCCATGACCTACCACGATCATCTGGCCCAGGCGTACGAGAAGGCGGGTGACCTGCGCCGGGCGCTGGACCACTTCAAGGCGTTCCGGGCGCTGTTCGAACGGATCGCCTCCGACGCCGCCAAGCGGAGCGCCAGCGTGGCCGCCGTCCGGTGGGAGACCGCGCAGCTGCTCCGGGAGAGCCGGCACGACTCGCTGACGGGGCTGCCGAACCGTCGCGCCCTGGACGAGATTCTCGCCGTCGAAGCCGTGGACCGCGCCGTCCTGCTGGTCGACGTGGACAACTTCAAACGGGTCAACGACACGTACTCGCACCTGACGGGCGACGAGGTGCTGCGGCGCCTCGGGATGATCCTGGGCATCACCTGCCGGGCCGGTGACACCGCGGCCCGGTTCGGCGGTGAGGAGTTCGCCGTGGTGCTGGACCAGATGGGCTCCGACGGCGCGGGTGATGCGGCCGAGCGGCTGCGCGTCGCCGTGGAGAGCTACGACTGGAGTGCGGTCACCGACGGGCTCACGGTCACCGTCAGCATCGGGGTCGCTCACGGCGTACCCGAGCTCCTCGCTGTTGCCGACCGCAACCTGTATCGCGCCAAGAACAGCGGCCGCAACCGGGTCTGCGCATAGCGAAGGACCGGGCTCGTCCCTGGGGATGGGAAGGACGAACCCGGTCCGTACGGCGGTCCGGGGCGGATCAGCCGTTCAGCATCGTCAGCAGTTGGCGGATCTGATCGGTGCGTGACTGCCGGACCCGTTCGGCGAGCGCCTTGGCCTCGGTGTTGGCACCGCCGGTCCGTTCCATGTTCGCCATCTCCACCGCGTTGTGCTGGTGGGCGACGAACAGGTTGATGAAGGTCGTCTCGAACTCGCCGCCCGTGGCGTCGCGCAGCGCCCTCATCTCCTCGGGGCCGGTCGCGGGCAGGCCGCCGTGGTCGGCGTGCGCGTTCGGCGCGTGGTCGACCGTGGTCGGCTTGGACCAGCCCTCCAGCCAGCCCTTCATCAGGGTGACCTCGTCGGCCTGGGTCACGTCGACCGCCTTGGCCAAGGCCAGGAGCTCCGGCTTCTTCGCCGATTTCTCGGCGATCTCGACCATCTCCAGGCCCTGCTCGTGATGGGCGACCATCATCTGCAGGTACATGACATCCGTGTCGTTGTACTTGTCGCCGGCCTGGACGGCGGCGGCCACCTTGGTGTTCTCCGCCGCCTTGTCAGTGCCGCAGCCGGTCAGGGCCAGGACCGCGACGACGACCGCGATTGCTCGGTATTTCACAGCGGCAGCCACAGGGCGAGGGTGTAGATCGACGGCTCCCAGCTGCTCAGCGAGGTGTGACCCTGCCGGCATTCGTACGTCTGACCCTTGAATTTGACCTTGTCTCCGGTCTTGTAAGAGACGTTGGCGGCCCAGTCACCCTTGGCCGGGGCTTGGGTCGGCTTCTCCTCGACCGGAGGCGCGGGCTTCGGGTCGGCGGGCTTCGGGTCGGCCGGCTTGGTGGGCTCCGACGAAGGCGGCGGGTCGGACGGGGTGGAAGGAACCGTCCCCCCGCCGCCTCCGACGTTCAGGTCGACACAGCTGTAGAACGCGTTCGCCGTGTCGCCGATGTTCCACACCGCCAGCACCTTCTGGCGCCCGGGGAAGGCGCTCAGGTCGACCGTGTGGTTGACCACCGCGTCCGGCTGCGCGTTGCCGCCGTCCACCGTGGCGACCTTCTTGCCACCGACGAAGTACTCCCAGTTGCTGGTGCGGTGCCGGGCCGTCATCACCCAGGTGAAGGTGACCTTGCCGGCGACCGACTTGGCCGGCCAGTCGCGGCTCTCGTCGCTCAGCACCGAGAATCCGGCGACCCCGCCGTCGCAGCTCTTCAGGCCCTTGACGCCCTCGACGCTCTGCGGCTCGAACTGGATCTGTCCACAGTCGGCGACCCCGCCGGTGGCGCAGAGGGACTGCCGGCTCGGCGGCGACGAGACGTAGCCGTGTGCGAGCGCGGGCGAGGCGACCACGATGGTCGAGGCGGCGGCCCCGAGTGCCACCAACGGATAGGTGATCGCTCTGCGCATTACGGGGGTCTCCCAACTCCAGGTGCGGTGACTGACGAAAAGGAACGTAGCCACGCCTCCCATAACGGAGCCTTAAAGGTTCATGAAGGGCCCAACAGCATCGCGACGCGCGCGCCGCCGAGCGGGCTGCGGCCGATCGCCAGCCGGCCGCCCGTCTGTTCCGCCACCCGCCGGACGATGTCCAGCCCCAGGCCGCTCGACCCGGCGCCGCTGACACCGCGCTGCATGGCCGTCGCCGGGTCGGCGATGCCCGGGCCCGCGTCGTCGAGGTAGACGCCGCCCGGGGACACGCTCAGCCGGAACGCCACGCCCTCCGGGGTGTGCGCGAACACGTTGCCGAGCATGGCGTCCACGGCCAGGATGAGTTCGCTGCGGGCCACCGGCACCCACACGGGGCGCTCGCCGCCGCGCACGTCGTACCGTCGCCCCTGGTCCTCGGCCAGCGCCGACCAGAACGCCAGCCGGTCGGCCAGCACCTCGACCAGATCGGTGTGCTCGGCCCGCAACCGCGCGCTGGTGCCCGCCCGCGCCGTGCTGATGATCTGCTCCAGTTCCTCGTCGAGCATGTCGCAGGCCTGCCGCATCCGGTCGGCCACCGGCCCGGGCGGCATCGAGTCGGCGTCCAGACGCAGCGCGGTCAGCGGCGTCCGCAGCCGGTGCGACAGGTCCGCGGCCAGCTCACGCTCGTTGTGCAGCAGCCGCTTCAGGTCGTCGGCCATCGAGTTGAAGGCCACCGCCGCGTCCTGGAACTCCGGCGGCCCCGACGGCGTCAGCCGCACCGACAGGTCACCGCCGCCCAGCTTGCGGCTCGACTCGGACAGCTCCCGGGTGGCCCGCACCAGCCGCCCGCCCAGCCGGTCCGCGAGCAGCAGCGACCCGGCGACCAGCACGACGGCGAGCCCGATCAGCGCGAACCAGGCCGGCCACACCCCGCGCCACATCTCGCCCTCCGGCACGTACACCTCGATCACCACCGCGCGCCCGTCGCTGAGCACGCTGGGCTGCAGATAGGCGAGGCCGCCCAGGGCCGTCGCGGTGATCGGCCGGCGTGCGCGGTCGGCCAGGGAGACGTCCGCCGCGGCCACGTGGGTGGTCCCGATGGGCGACAACCCGGGCAGGTGTACGGCGAGCCGGCCGGCGCTGCCCGCCGGGGTGCTGGCCACCGCCACCGTCAGCAAAGCCGGATCCGATTGCACGGCCAGCGCGGCCACCATCGCCGACGCCTGCTGCCGCGCCTCGCCGATCGCCCGGTCGTGGGCGATCGTCCGGGTCGCCACGATCAGCGGCACCAGGAAGGCCAGCGCCACCATCGCCGTGATGGCCAGCGCCAGCAGATTCAGCGCCCGCCTCATTTCGGGACGACCATCATGACCCCGACCCCGCGTACGGTATGCAGATAGCGCGGAGCCGCCGCCGTCTCGCCCAGCTTGCGCCGCAGCCAGGAGATGTGGACGTCGATCGTCTGCTCCTCACCGACCCGGGCCTGGTCCCACACCTCGGCGAGCAGCTCCCGGCGGCTGACCACCTCGCCCACCCGCTCGGCCAGATAGGTGAGCACGTCGAACTCGCGCCGGGTCAACTGCAACGGGGCGCCGTCGAGAATCACCTGCCGCTGCCGGGGGCTGATCTCCAACCCGCCCACGGTGATCACTGAGGGTGTGGCTTCCGGGGCGGTGCGTGCCCGCCGGAGCACGGCGGAGATCCGGGCCAGGATGTGCCCCGCCGAGAACGGCTTCGTCACGTAGTCGTCGGCGCCCGCCTCCAGCAACGTGATGATGTTCTGCTCGGAGCGCCGCGCGGTCGCCACGATGACCGGCACGGCCGAAACCTGCCGCATCATCCGCAACGCGTCGGCACCGTCGATGTCCGGCAGGCCGAGGTCCAGGATGACCAGGTCAGGCTGATCCTCGGTGAGGATCTTCAGCGCCGCACCGGCCTGCCCGACCGGCCGCACCACGTGCCCGGCATCGCCCAGAGCCCGCACCAGGGCGGCCGTGATGTACCGGTCGTCCTCGACCAGCAGGATCAGCGCCATGGCACACACCCTAGATCGACGCCCCGGCGTTTCGTCGCGGCGGCGTCGAGGTGCCATCATTGCCCGGTGCGTAGTCCCCGGACCTGGTTCCCGCTTCTCGGCTGGATGGCCGCGACGCTGACCAGCATCGTGCTGGCGTCGGTCGCCATGCTGCCCGTGCTGCGCACCGCGACCGGCGACGACGGCGGTCTGCTCTCCGCCGATCAGCTGCGCCGCTCCGGGGCGGGCAACCCGCTTCCGCTTCCCTCCGTACCCCCGACATCGCCCAGCCCGGCCACCCCCGCGGCCGAGCCGGACGACGAAGCGGAACCCACCGGCGAGCCCTCACCGACCCGCACCACCAAGCCGCCGCGCACCACCCCGCCGACGAAGACGACCTCGCCGACCAGCGCTCCCCCGGCTGCCGAGTCGCGGGTGGTCGACGGCTGGACCGTGACCACCGCCGGTGACGGCGTCGAGACGTATGTGCGGTCGTTCCGGGTCGACGGCGGGCAGGCCGTGATCCGCATCCGGGACGGCAAGGTCGGGGTCGTGAGCGCCACCCCGAGCAACGGCTTCGAGGTGGCGACGGTGCAGAACAGCCCGGAGAACCTGGCGGTCTACTTCAACGAGACCAACCACAGCTTCATCATTCACGCGGTCTGGAACGTCAACCGCCCGTTCGCCGAGGTCAACGAGATCGGCGGCTGAACCGCTCGCTCGCGGCGGGCGTGACCGGCGCGAAAAGGTTGACCAGGTTGCCGTCCGGGTCGTGGAACAGCAGCGACCGATTGCCCCACGGCATCGTGGTGGGCTCCTGCTCCGGCGAGACGAAGCCGGCCAGGTCGCGGAAGGCGGCGTCCACGTCGTCGACGCGGAACTCGATGATCACGCTGCGGTTCTCCCCCGGCCGGATCGCCGCCGGCGCGGTGCGTGTGCTGCCGATCGCAAGCGTTCCGTACGAGGTGACCAGCTCGGCGAAGTCGTCGTTGAGCCGCTCGGCGGGCACTCCGGTGACCTTCTCGTAGAAGTCGGCCAGCCGTGCGACGTTCTCGGTGATGACGCGAATCGATACGAAGTCCATGCGCAAGACGCTAGAACTGATACTGGACAGATTCGGTCCAGTATTCCGGGTAGATTCCCGGACATGGCCCGCCCGACCGCTCAGGTGCTCACGCTGCTGGAGTTGCTCCAGTCGGGCGGCGTCCGGACGATGACCGAACTCGCCGACCGCCTCGGCGTCGACCCGCGCACGGTACGGCGCTACGTCGACCACCTGATCGACCTGGACGTCCCGGTCGAGTCGGTGCGCGGGCGCTACGGCGGATACCGGCTGGCCAGCGGTTATCGGCTGCCGCCACTGATGCTCAGCGACGACGAGGCGCTCGCCGTGCTGCTCGGCCTGGTCGCTGGGAGCCGGTCCGGGCTCACGACCGCGGCGGCCGGCACCGCCACCGAGACCGCCGCCGCGAAGATCCGGCGGGTTCTCCCGGCGCGCCTCGCCTCCCGGCTCGAAGCCGTCCTCGAGTCGCTCGCCTTCACGGCCACGCCCGCTTCGCCGCCCGCACCCGAGACCGGGGTCCTGCTCACCATCGCGGACGCGGTGCGTCACCACCGGCCGGTCACCATCCGGTACGCGGAACGCGACCGCACCCTGCATCCGTACGGGCTGGTCGCGCACTCCGGTCGCTGGTACGTGACCGGGCAGGACGCCGGGATCGGGGAGGACCGGACGTTTCGCCTCGACCGCATCGCACATGCGCGGGCGTTGCCGGGGTCGTTCACGCGGCCGCCGGGAGTCGACCCCGCGCAGCGTGTGCTGGACGGGCTGGCCACGGCGCCTTATCGACACGAAGTCACATTGCGCGTTCAGGGGACGCCGGCTCAGATCCGTGAACGCTTACCGGCCAGCGTCGCCGTCGTGCGCGAGGGCGAACCCTGGTGCCACGTCGACATCCGCGCCGAGAGCCTCGACTGGATTCCGGGGGTGCTCGCGTCGCTCGATCTGCCGTTCGTCATCGAGCGGCCGGAGGAGTTGCGCGAGCTGGTGCGGGCGCTGGCGGGACGGCTTGCCGCCTCCGCGGATCGCGTCTGAGCGTCTGCGCATCCCGCCCTCCCCGCGCCTTTCGGCCCTCCCCGGTCTCCCCGCTCTCCCCGCGCTTCCCCCTCTTCCCCACGCTTCCGGCCCTCCCCACTCTCCCCGCGCTTCCGCTATCCCCGCGCTTCCCCTATCCCCGCGCTTGCGGCGGCCGGACGCATCAGGATGGACGGATGACTGTCGCGCAGACGCCGCCGATGGGGTGGAACAGCTGGGACTGCTACGGGACCACGGTCACCGAGGCGGAGGTGCTGGCCAACGCTTCGTTCATGGCAGGGCATTTGCTTCCGTACGGCTGGGACACGATCGTCGTCGACATCCAGTGGTACGAGCCGACCGCCCGCGCCGGGGGCTACAACGCCGGGGCGCCGCTGCGGCTGGACGAGCTCGGCCGGCCGTACCCGCGATCAACCGCTTCCCGTCCGCGGCCGACGGCGCCGGTTTCCGTCCGCTCGCCGACCGGATCCGCGATCTCGGCCTGCGTTTCGGTCTGCACATCATGCGCGGCGTTCCCCGCCTGGCCGCCGACGGCCGCCGTCGTGGTTCCCAGGTGACTGCTGACAGCGACTCACCTCCGGCGGCTAAGGGCAGCGCGCCCCGGCAGGCGGCGGAGCGCAGCGGCTCGCAGCAGGCGGCGGAGCGCAGCATCTCGCGGCCGGCGGCCGAGCACAGCGGCTCGCGGCCGGCGGCCGAGCACAGCGTGGCGGCACCGGCGGCCGACTGCGGCGTTATCCCGTCGACGGCTGCCGGCGGTCTGCTCGACCTCGGGCTCGGCGACATCGCGGACCGGGACGCGGTGTGCCCCTGGAACAGCGACAACTACGGCCTCGACCATGACCGGGCTGGCGCGCAGGACTACTACGACTCACTGGGGACGCTCTTCGCCGGCTGGGGCGTCGACTTCGTCAAGGCCGACGACATGCTCTGGCCCTACCACGAGCGTGAGATCGCAGCGTTCGCCACAGCGCTGCGCCGCTCGGGCCGGGAGATGACGTTGAGCCTCTCCCCCGGCAGGGCCATGTCCCTGGAGCGCCTCGATCATCTGCGCGCCAACGCCGCGATGTGGCGCATCTCCGACGACCTGTGGGACCGCTGGGAGGACGTCGAGGCGCAGTTCGCCCGCCTCGCCGCATGGGCGCCGCACGCCCGCCCCGGCGCCTGGCCGGACGCCGACATGCTCCCGCTGGGCCACATCGGCATCCGAGCCGAACGCGGCGACGACCGCATGTCCCTCCTCACCCCCGACGAGCAGCGCACCCTGATATCGCTGTGGTGCCTGGGGCGCTCCCCGCTGATGATGGGCGGCGACCTGCCGACGTCACCGGCCGAGACGATCGCCCTGCTCACCAACACCGCGGTGCTCGACATTCTCCGAAGCAGCCACAACAACCGCCAGGTCATCCGCGACGGCGCCCTGGTCGCGTGGACCGCGGAGGCCACCGACCGCGACGCCCGTTACGCCGGCCTCTTCAACCTGGACAACCACCCCACAGCCATTCGTGTACGCGCCGCCGACCTGGGCTTCCACCGCGCGGCGGCGATCACCGACCTGTGGACGGACGAGACCCTGCCGGCGAACGGCCCGGATCTCTCGGCCGAGGTCCCGGCCCACGGCTGCCGTTTGCTCCGCATCGACCAGCCGGCCACTAACGCCTGACATCGCGGACCGCCCCGCCCCAGGACCGCCCCGCCCCAGGACCGCCCCGGCCCCAGGACTGCCCCGGCCCCAGGACCGCCCCGGCGCAGGACCAGCCGGCGTAGGACCAGGACGTGGCCCGAAGCCGCGCGACGGGCACCGTCTCATTGCTGGAAGGCGACGGGGCGACCGGCCACACGAACTCCGCGGACGGCCGCCGCAGGGCCTGGCGCGGTCACACGCCATAAAACCAGCGTGATCCCGCCACGGAAGGCCGACGCGGCCGCTGGCCTCGCAACGAGCACGGCTTGCCCGACGCACGCCGCGACACCACCGCTGGCCTCGCAACGAGCACGGCTTGCCCGACGCACGCCCCGACACCACCGCTGACCCGCAACCAGCACGGCTTGCCCGACGTGGCCGCAGGGCGTGCGACCGATCAGGTTTCCAAGCGGATCACCGCCGCGGGGCAACGGTCGACGGCCTCGCGGACGGCCGTGAGCTCGGACGGGGGCGGGGTCTCGTCGAGGAGGACGACGATGGCCTCCTCCTGGTCCTGGTCGAACACCGCCGGGGCGGTCAGTACGCAGTTGCCCGCCCCGATGCACATGTCGCGGTCGACGGTGACCTTCATTGCCACACCACCGGCAACTCCGCAGGGCCACGGACCGGCGTGTCCTGCTTCCAGGCGATCTCGTCGAGCGGAACCGCGATCCGCAACGACGGCACCCGCCGGGCCAGCGCCCCGAGCACCGTGGTCAGCTCCATGCGGGCGATCTGCTGACCCACGCAAGCGTGCGCGCCGTGCCCGAAGCCCAGATGCGCCCCTGGCTTGCGGGCCACATCGAGCACGTCGGCGTCGGGGTAGAGGCTCTTGTCCCGATTGCCGGACTGCACCGCCGCCACCACGTAGTCGCCGGCCTTGATCTGCTGGCCGCTCAGCTCGACGTCCACTGTGGCCCGCCGCAACAGACCAAGCCCGACGCCGAGATAGCGGACCAGTTCCTCGGTCGCCGAGGCGGCGAGGGACGGATCGGCGACGAGGCGATCCCACTGACCCGGAGTGGAGAGCAGCGCGACAAGGCCGTACGTGATCATCGACGCCGTCGTGTCGAAGCCCGCGATCAGCAGGGCACCGTTCATCGTGGTGAGCTCGGCGTCCGTCAGCGGGCGTTCCGCGTCACGGGAGTGCACGATCATCCGGCTGAGCACGTCGTCGCCCGGCTCGTCGCGGCGGCTCGCCACCGCCTGGTAGAGGTAACCGAACAGTGGCTCGAGCGCGGCCTCCAGTTCCTTCGGCGTGGTAGCGCCCGTGAACAGCGCGCTGGCCGCGTCACGCATGAGATGCCGCTGCTCCGGAGGCACGCCGATCAGCTCCGCGATCACGCCGGTAGTGATCGCCGTGGAGAACTGGCTGTGCAACGGGTATGGCTGAGGCGATGCCAGCATCCGGTCGATCGCGTCCTCGGTGATCTGCTCGACCAACGGGCTCAGCTCGGCGAGGCGGCGCGTGTGCGTCACCTGCGGCGCGAAGTTGCGCCGGATCCGGATGTGCTCGGGCCCGTCCATCTGGGTGAAGCTCCGCGGCGGCGCCTCCGGGTCGAAGCCGTGCAGAACGTGAGAGGCGGTCCCGGGCTGGACCGAGAACCGTCGCCCGTCCCCCAGAACCTCGCGCACCCCCGCATAGTCGGAGACCAGCCAGGCGTCGATCCCGGTAGGGCACGCCACCCGGACGACCCGGGACGTGGCCCTGAGCTCCGCATACTCAGGAGGCGGGTCGAACGGCCATTCCTCTTCGCGCGGGATCGGCAGTGCCGGATAAGCCATCGCAAAACCTCCACTGTGGGCAACCGACACAACACGTTACGCAGCATCGACCAAGGTCGACATCCCTGTGTCAGGGATTGTCACGTCAAGGGATCAAGACAGTGCGGACACCGGGCGACTCCGGCGCCGACCACACCGACTCCACCTCGGCCAGCGGCTCGACCCGGGCGGTCACCGCAATCGCGCCGGAATCGATCTCCTCGATCAGGGCGGGCAGCTCCTCGAGGTAGGCGCGGGTCGAGACGGCGCCCTGGCCGTTGCCCTGAAGGCGGAAATTCGCCGAGCGCAAAGCCACCGAC
The DNA here is from genome assembly GCF_030269485.1 of Actinoplanes sp. NBRC 103695. Lineage (GTDB taxonomy): Bacteria > Actinomycetota > Actinomycetes > Mycobacteriales > Micromonosporaceae > Actinoplanes. Next base: position 99,218 of record NZ_BSTL01000014.1, read on the forward strand.
GGAAGCTGAATGGTCGGGCCGGCGACGGAGCCGATCTGGATCCAGTTCATCTCGCGACTGCGGTCGGCGCGTGCGCGCAACAACGTCAGGATCGCGTCGCCGGCCGGCTTGCCCCACAGGTAGTCGAGGACCAGGTCGACATCGGCGGCAGCCTCGGCCAGCGCGCCCGGGCCGTCGTCGAGCGCGACGATGTCATCGGCGCCCAGATCAGGCAGCCGGGCCAGGCGGGTGCGGTCACGGCCGGCGCCGACCACCCGCCCGGCGCCCAGTCGCCTGGCGATCTGGACCGCCATCTGACCGGCGTTACCGGTCGCGCCGAGAATCAGAACGGACTGACCGGGAGCGATCGGCACGCGGCGCCTCAGCGCGACCCAGGAGGACATGGCCGGGTTCATGCCCGCGGCGATCCTCGGCAGGTCCGTGCCGGCCGGGATCGGAACGCTGCGGCGAACATCGACGACGGCATGGGTGGCCATCGGGCCGGGCAGCCCGTCGTCGGCGACGAAATAGACGATGCGACCGCCGGGGAGCCGTGCGACCCCGTCGACGCCGGGGATCATCGGCAACTCACCCGTACTCGTGTAATGAAGCCCTGCCGCGGCACTGCGGACCCGCGGATGCAGGCCGATGGCGAGCACCTCGGCCTCGGCCTGGTCGTCGCCGGCCGGATCAGGGAGCTCGAACGGCTCGTAGAGCGGCGGGCGGTCGAACGAGCGGACCACTGCGGCGTGCACCTTCATGGCTCCTCCTGAAGTAGTTGGTGGCACGTACTAAGTTAGTTTGTGGCGCGAACCACTGCAAGGTGGTTTGTGTCACGTACTAAAGTGGGTGTCATGCCTCTCGATCCGGTGGATGCTTTGGTGCAGTTGTCGTTCGTGGTGCAGCGCGCGATCGCCACGGCGGGCGCTGCGCATGATCTGTCGGTCGTTCAGGTCCGGATGCTCGGCATCCTGCGCGATCGTGAGCCCGGCATGTTGGAGCTCGGTGTCCACCTGGGTCTGGACAAGTCGTCGGTGACCGGGCTCGTCAGCCGGGCGGAGAAACGGGGGTTGGTAAGGCGATCGGCCTCGCCGCACGACGGGCGGGTGGTGCTGGTGTCGCTCACGGCTGCCGGTCGCGAGGTGACCGAGCGGGGTGAGGCGGAGATCCGGGACCGGGTGTTCGCATTGACCGAGCACCTCACCGCCCGGCAACGTGCCGAGCTCACGATGCTCGTCGGCACGATCGTCGGCGACGAGTCCGAGTCCGGGGAGAGGGAGGAGTCCGGGGAGAGGGAGGAGTCCGGGGAGAGGGAGGAGTCCGGGGAGAGGGAGGAGTCCGGGGAGAGGGAGGCCTGAAACGTCAGGTGGAGTCGGCGCCGGAGTGGTTGCGGACGGCGTTCAGGACCTCGTCGGCGGGCCGCGGCGGCGCGTAGAGGTAGCCCTGGCCGGTGTGGCAGCCCAGGGCGACCAGCTCAGCGGCCTGCTCCGGGGTTTCGATGCCCTCGGCGATGGTTCGGAGCCGCAGCACCTGGGCGAGCCGGATGACCGCCTCGGCGGTCGCCGCTCCGGTCGGGGTGCCGTCGAGTTCGGCGACGAAGCTGCGGTCGATCTTCAGGATGTCTACGGGAAGGCGGGTCAGGTAGTGCAACGACGAGTAGCCGGTGCCGAAGTCGTCGACGGCGATGCCTATGCCGTGGCCGCGCAGCTTCGCCAGTACCCCGATGGCCGCCTGGTCGACGATGGCCGACTCGGTGACCTCGAGGACCAGACGGTCGAGGGCGATTCCGGTACGCCGGGCGACCGCCAGCACGTCGTGGATCAGGGTGTCGCGTTGCAGTTGCCTCGGCGACAGGTTCACCGAGATGCACTGCCGCACGTCCGCCATGTCGCGGCAGGCCTGGTCGAGCACGTGCAGGCCGATGTCGTAGACAAGGCCGGTGCGTTCCGCGACCGGGATGAAGTCGAGGGGCGGGACCAGGCCGCGGGTCGGATGCTGCCGGCGGACCAGGGCTTCGAAGCCGGCCGGGGTGCCGGTGCCGATGTCCACGATCGGCTGGTAGTGGACGCGCAGCTCGCCTCGCCCGGCGGCGCCGGCCAGTTCCTCGGCCAGGGCGGCGTCGAGGGCCCGGCGGTCCACCATGGACTCGTCGTGTCGTGTCCAGGTGTGCGTCCCGGATCGTTTGGCGGCGTACATCGCCAGGTCGGCGCGCCGGAGCAGTTCCTTGATCGTGTCGCCGGGGCGGCTGTCGGTGATGCCGATGCTGGCGGGCACGGTCACCGTGTCCTCGCCGAGGCGGACGGGGCTCGCCGCGAGCGCCGCCAGGATGCGCTGCGCCACCAGCTCGGGGGACCTGGCGTCGAGCAGCAGCACCGCGAACTCGTCGCCGGCGATCCGGGCGCAGGTGTCGTTGGTGCGGACGGCTGCCCGCAGGTGGTGGCCGAACTCGTTGAGGACGATGTCGCCGGCCGCGTGGCCGTACGCGTCGTTGATGAGTTTGAAGTCGTCCAGGTCGATGAGCAGCAGCGCCACCGCGTCGGATCGCCGGACCGCCGTGGCGATCGCGTACTCCAGGCCGGTGCGGTTGGCCAGGCCGGTGCGGTTGGCCAGGCCGGTGCGGTTGGCCAGGCCGGTGCGGTTGGCCAGGCCGGTGCGGTTGGCCAGGCCGGTGCGGTTGGCCAGGCCGGTGCGGTTGGCCAGGCCGGTCAGCGGGTCGGCGACCACCAGGGCCTGCGTGGACCGCAGCGACGCCGTCATGTGCACCATCACCGCGGCGAACGTCAGGAACAGGCAGAAGACCAGGCCGCCCCAGGGGTAGAGGGCGTGCTCGCGGATCGCGACCGCGGTCAGCATCACCGCACCGGTCAGCAGCGACAGCAGCACCAGCCGCCGGGACCAGACCGGCCGCACGACCAGCCGTCCGCTCTCCCTGGTGTGCGCCGCGACCAGCAGCGGCGACACGGTGAGCAGGAGGCTTCCGGTGACCATCGCGGCGTCCAGCGGCCAGTAACCGGCCGGGTCGGAGGCGCCGCGGACGTCCATCGCGTTCCACACGGTGTCCGTCACGAGGAGCACCATCAGCCCGGCCGCCAGCGACGTCACCGGATGGGTCAGACAGGGCAGGGCGCCGCCGAGCACCAGCGCGCAGACGGCGGTCAGGAGCAGCAGATCACCTACGACGTACGCGAGGATCCGCGCCAGCTCGAACCATCCCCCGTCGGCGCCGACCGCCGGGCCGAGGACGAAGTACCAGGCCAGCATCGCGCCCGCGGAGACGATCATGACGATCTCGGCGAGGAACGACCACCGCCCGCGGCCACGGATCTCGGCCAGCCGGGAGGCGAACGTCGCCGCCGTGAGCAGCGCGACCATCAGCGACCGCAGCGCGATGCCCAGCCAGTAGGCGGCCGGTTCGCCGGTCTGCGCGTACCAGAGGAGGTGGAACAACGCCGCCACGGCGCTGACCCGGGCCAGGCCGACGAGGCGCCAGGCCCACGGGTACGGGCTGTGCCGTTCGGCCCGGAAGCTGCAGACCGCCCCGATCATGTCGAGCAGCACCAGCGACGTGAACAGGACAGCACGCCGCAGACCCGGGTCGGCCAGCGCCGCGACCTGGGTCGCGGCGACCAGACCGACCAGTACGGCGGCAGCCCGCGAGGACGGCCGCCACCTGCTCATGTCCTACCTATCGACCACCCTGCCGATCTCCTGGGTCGGCGAAGATCCGCTCGAAGATCTGGTCGATCACCTCGTTCTTGGCCAGGTTGTAGTCGCCGGGGCGCTCGGCCGTCTCGTCGGCCAGGCGGCGTTTGGTCCCGGCGTACAGGGCGCGATCCTCCTCGTGCGTGCGCAGCCAGTCGCGGAAGAGGCGGTGCCGGATCGGCTCGGGGGCGTCCTTCGGCCAGACGTGCAGGTGCAGTTCCTCGATGTCGTCGACGAGCATCCGGTGCCCGCACCACCAGGGCTCGCGCAGGATCAGGCGCCAGCCCTCCGCCTCCAGCGCGGGCAGGTAGCGGGCCTCGTCCGCGGTGTCGTCGACCAGCACGTCGATGTCGATGATCGGCTTGGCCGGCAGGCCCGGGACCGATGTGGATCCGACATGCTCGATGCCGAGGAGCACCTCGCCGAGGGCCTTCTTGATGCGGGCGCTGAAGTCGTCGAAGCGGCCGGGCCACGCCGGGTCGTACTCCTCGACGACGATGGGCTGGTCCTTGCGCGGCCACTCGCCGACCACGCCCGCGGCCATCTGTTCCGGGGTGGCGACGGAGCGTTCCCGCACCTCGCGCGGATAGTGATTCAAAGCGACCTCCTGGGAGAAACAAAGTCTTCCAGCGTACGGAATTCAGGTGCCGCCGCGCATCTGGATTTCCGGGCGGTGCGTCACGCCGCACTCACCAGGTCAAGGAAGGGGCCGCCGCTCCGGCGCACGAAGGCGAGGTGAGAGAGCGGCGCGCAAGGGCGACGTGAGAGAGCGGCGCGCAAGGGCGACGTGAGAGAGCGGCGCGCAAGGGCGACGTGAGAGAGCGGCGCGCAAGGGCGAGGTGAGAGAGCGGCGCGCAAGGGCGAGGTGAGAAGGCGGCGCGCGAAGGCGGGTGAAGAGGCGGCGCGCAAATGCGGGTGAGAAGGCGGCGCGCAAGGGCGAGGTGAGAGAGCGACGCGCCAGGGCTGGTGAGTAGGCGGCGCGCAAGGGCGACGTGAGAGAGCGGCACGCGAAGGCGGGCGAGAGGGCGGGGTGAGATGGCGGGGTGAGAAGGCGGGGTGAGAAGGCGGGGTGAGAAGGCGGGGTGAGAAGGCGAGGTGAGAGAACGCCCCCGCGCGAGAGGGCAGGCGCGCGAGAGGGCAGGCGAGAGGGGTCAGGCCGAGAGCGCGGCATACCGGCCGCCGTTGGCGACCAGGGTGTCGTGGGTGCCTCGTTCAAGGATCCGCCCGCGGCCGACCACGACGATCTGGTCGGCGTCGCGCACCGTCGACAACCGGTGCGCGATCATCACCGTGGTGCGGCCGCGGGCCAGTTCGTCGAAGGCGCGCTGCACGGCCCGCTCCGTCGACGAGTCGAGGGCGCTGGTCGCCTCGTCCAGGACCAGGATGCGGGGATCGCGCAGCAGCGTCCGGGCGATGGCGATGCGCTGCTTCTCGCCGCCGGAGAACCGGTGGCCTCTGGAGCCGGTCACCGTGTCGTATCCGTCGGGGAGGCCGGCGATCAGGTCGTGGATCTGCGCGGCCCGGGCGGCCTGTTCGATCTGCTCGTCCGTGGCGTCGGGGCGGGCGTACCGCAGGTTCTCCCGCACGGAGGTGTGCAGCAGGTAGGTGTCCTGGCTGACCAGCCCGACCACCCCGGCGAGGTCGTTGAGTCGCAGGTCGCGCAGGTCGACGCCGTCGATGGTGATCCGGCCGGCCGTCGGGTCGTACAGCCGGGTGATCAGGGCCGCGACCGTGCTCTTGCCGGAGCCTGTCTCCCCTACCAGCGCCAGGGAGGTGCCGGGCGGCACGTCCAGGGTGATGCCGTCGACCGCGGGAATCTTGCTGTCCGCGTACGTGAAAGTGACTTTCTCGAAGCGCAGGTGGCCGCGCACCGGCCGCGGCAGATCTACCGGCTCGGCCGGGTCGTCGATGTCGACGGGCAGGTCCAGGTATTCGAAGATGCGCGCGAACAGCGCCAGCGAGCTGGTCAGCGAGACCCCGACGCCGAGCAGGCCCATCATCGGCCGGAACAGGCCGGACTGCAGGGCGGTGAACGCGACCAGGGTGCCGATGCTGAGCGTGCCCGCGGTCGGTGGCAGGCCGGCGCTGAGGTAGATGGCCGCGGGAATGGCCGCGAAGATGATGTTCATCGACGCCATCCGCCAGCGGCCGGCCAGCTGGGAGCGCAGCTGCAGGTCGATGAGGCGCCTCGAGGAGGCGGCGAAGCGGTCGACCATCGCGGCGCCGGCGCCCATCGTCTTGCTCAGCTGGGCGCCGCTGATCGACAAGCCCTCTTCGATGGTGACGGTGAGGTCGGCGAGCTCGCGCTGGCGCTGGGCGGTGATCTCCTTGCGCAGGCGGGCGACGCGCCGGCTCAGGTAGAGCGCGGGAGGCAGCACCACCAGCGAGACCAGGGAGAGCTGCCAGGACAACGCGACCATGGCGACCGCCGAGGCGATGGCGGTGGTGAGGTTCGAGGTGATCGAGGTGGCGGTCGACGTGACCACCCCTTGCACGCCGCCGATGTCGTTGGTGATGCGGGACTGCACCTCGCCGGAGCGGGTCCGGGTGAAGAACGCGACGGACTGCCGGTTGAGGTGGGCGAAGGTGTCCACCCGCAGCTTGTGCATGACCCGCTGGCCGACGGTGGTGGAGATCCAGGTCTGGACCAGGCCGAGCGTGGCGGTCAGCGCGGCGACGCCCACCATTCCGGCGACCAGCCAGATCAGCAGCGTGAGGTCCTGCCGGGGCAGCGCCCGGTCGATGATCTCGCGGAGCAGGAACGGTGAGGCCATGCCGAGCACGGACGACGTCATGATGAGGACGGTCACCACCGCCAGCCGCGGGCGCTGGCCGGCGAACAGCCGGGCGATGCGGCGCAGCGAGACGTCGGCGGTCCCGGTTCGGGCTTCCACGTGAAGAACCTTCCTCAAATGCCGGGCCTCAGACGCTGGGCCTTAACTGCTGGGCCTCAGATGCTGGGCTCGGGCCCGGCGTCGGCGGCCCGGGCCCACGTCCGCAGCAGTTCGTAGTACGGCAGGTGACAGCGGTAGCAGGAGGCCAGCTTGGCGTTGTTGTCCACCGTTTCGGCGTACGTCCGGCGCGGCTCGGTGAAGCCGGTGCTGTTCGCCACGTCGCGGTGCCACGGCCTGGTCCGGCTCCAGACGAGCTGGTCGCCGGGTTCCCAGGTCAGCGCCGAGGCGACGAATGGTATCCCGACGTGGTCGCAGTAGCGCTTGATCACGTCGAGCGGCGTGGCCGCCAGCGCCTCGGCCTCGATGACCAGGGGCTTGGACTTCGACGCCGCCCAGGCCCGCCAGGCGAGCTCGGCCTGGTGGCGGTAGCCCACCTCGGCGCAGGCCATGTCCGGGTTCATCGCGTAGTGCGAGGCGAGCACGGAGCGGGGATCCCGGACGATGAACGTGTGCGACCCGACGGCCGGGATGTCCTCGCCGCCGCAGCCCAGGTAGTCGTACTCCGTGGTCTCCTTGATGAAGACCCGGCGGTCCTGGGCCCGCTCCTCCAGCAGCTTCAGCAGTTCGCCGTGGCTGGTGGCGGTCCGCTCGCCGACCTGGACGTGTCCCTGGACGACGATGCTGGAGAACGGCTCGTGGTAGACCTCGTGGTCGCCGCGTTCGAGCATCATCCGCAGGAACGCGGTCGACATCGAGCGGGGCGTGCCCCAGAAGAAGAGAAGGCCGGATCGGTCTGCCATCAGCCGAGCAGGCTCGCCGGTCGGATGTCGGTCCACTCCCGATCGATGTGGGCCAGGCAGGCGTCGCGGGTGTCCGGGCCGAGGACCACCCGCCAGCCCGCCGGCACGTCGATCGTCTCCGGCCACAGCGAGTGCTGGTTCTCGCCGTTGACCAGGACGAGGTAGCCGATGTCGTCGCGTTCGAAGGGGTTGCTCACTGTGCGGGCCTTTCGATGGTGTCGCGGCCGATGTGCTCGGCCACCCGGGCGCCGATCATTTCCAGCACTTCCGCACGGGCGAGCTGCCGGTGCAGGTACTTGAGTGCCATGACGTCGATGTGGCCGGTGACGTAGCGCTGCCACATCGGCGCGAAGTACTGCTCGGGCGTTCGCGCCGCCGCGGCCTCGACGAAGAGCACGTCCCCGTCGAACACCGCGAACTGGTGGTTGTCCACGAGCTTGATCATGTTTTCGTAGAAGTCGACGATCGCCCGGCCCTTCTGCCGCATCAGGAACGAGTACGGTCCCTGCCGCCGGCGCAGCTGGTCGTAGAGGATGTCGCCGGTGAGCAGCGGTCGTTCTTCGGCGGGGACGTCGAGGTCGAAGTGCCGGGCGACGGCGTTCAGCCGGGCGACCTGGGTGGCGCGGCGGTGCGGGGTCGGCCGGGAGTCGAGCATCGCCAGCAGACCCACCCGCTGCCCGTCGCGCTGCAGCTGGACAGCCATCTCGTGGACGATCTCGCCGCCGGCGCACAAGCCCAGCAGGTGGTAGGGGCCCTCCGGCTGGACCGCCCGGATCTCCCGGACGTAGTCGGCGGCCATCGCGGTCAGGGTCTCCGGCATCGCGTCGCCGGGGCGCAGGCCGCGGGCCTGGACGCCGTACACCCCGACCTCCCGCGGGACGGCGTTGACCAGCGGGTAGTAGAGCCAGCTGAGCCCGCCCAGCGGGTGGACGCAGAACAGCGACGAGGTCGCCCCCGGCCGCAACGGCACGAGGACGTCCAGCGTGGAGTCGTCCGGTTCGGCCGCGACCCAGCCGGCCAGGTTGCGGGGAGTCGGCACGGCCGCGACCACGAGCGGGTTGATGGTGACGCCGAACTCCGCCTCGATCGCCCGGCTCAGCAGCTCGACGGTGTCCCGGCCGCCACCGAGGTCGAAGAGGTTGTCCTCGGCGGCCACCTGCTCGACCTGGAGCGCCGCGGCGAAGAGCGCGCGCATACGGTCCTCGTGGTCGGACCCCGGAAAGGCGAGCTGCGGCAGCGAAGAGATCCGGAGGGCCATGTCGGCCAGCGTCGCGCTCTCGAAGACGGCCCGGAACGGGAGATCCACGTGCAGCACCGAGCGAATCTGGTGCAGCATCTGCATGGCCAGCAGCGAGTGGCCGCCCAGGACGAAGAAGTTGTCGTCGCGGCCCACCCGGGCCACCTCGAGGGTCTCCTCCCACAGCCCGGCCAAGGTCTGCTCCACCGCACCGACCGGCGGCTCGTACGCACGCTCGTCGAGCGCCGCGCCCGGATCCGGCAGGGCGAGCCGGTCCACCTTGCCGTTGACGGTCACCGGCAGGGCGTCCATCACGACGAACGCCGACGGCACGAGATGGTCGGGCACGGCGGCGGACATCTCCCGGCGCAGGACCGCCACGTCGGTCGCGGGGTCGGCCACCACGTAGGCGACCAGGCGGCGGTTCACGCCCGAGCCGTGCACCGCGACCGCTGCCTGCCGTACGCCGGGAAGAGCCGCCGAAGCTGCCTCGACCTCACCCAGCTCGACCCGCACGCCGCGGATCTTGACCTGGTCGTCCTGCCGGCCGAGGAACTCGATCGCGCCGTCGGCACGCCGGAGCCCCCGGTCGCCGGTGCGGTACATCCGTTCGCCGGGCACGAACGGGTCCGCCACGAACCGTTCCGCGGTCAGCGCCGGCCGGTGGTGATATCCCCTGGCCAGCGGCCGTCCGGCGATGCAGATCTCGCCGGGCACCCCGGGCGGCAGATGCTCGGCGGCCGGGCCGAGCACGTACACCCGGGTGTTGTCGATCGGGAAGCCGATCGGCACGCTGCGGCCCTCGTCGTCCGGCCGGCAGTCCCAGCAGGTCACGCCGATCGCCGCTTCGGTCGGGCCGTAGAGGTTGTGCAGCCGGGTGGTGGGCAGCGCCTCGAAGAAGCGGCCGCGCAGGCTCCGCGGCAGCGCCTCCCCGCCGGCGATGACGTGACGCAGGCCGGTGCAGCCCTCGACGCCCGGTTCCCGCAGGAACATCTCCAGCATCGACGGGACGAAGTCGGCGAACGTGACCCGTTCCGCCGCGATGACGTCGACCAGGTAGCGGCTGTCGCGGTGACCGCCGGGCCGGGCCAGGACGATGGTCGCCCCGGTCATCAGCGGCCAGACCAGCTCCCAGACCGAGGTGTCGAAGGTGAACGGGGACTTCTGCAGGACGCGGTCGTCCTCGCCCAGACCGAACTTCCCGGTCATCCAGTCGAGCCGGTTCTGCACCGCGCCCCGGACGTTCACGACGCCCTTCGGCACACCGGTCGAGCCGGACGTGTGCAGGACGTACACGATGTCCTCGGCGCCCACCGGGACGTCCGGGTCGTGCTCCGGTCCCCCGTCGTGTTCCGGGGTGTGGGTGAGCACGATCTCGAGGGCCAGATCGTCGACCATCGCCGCCCGCCGGGCCAAGGGCAGATCAGGATCCAGGGGTACGAAGGCGCCGCCCGCCTTCCACACGGCGAGGACGGTCACCACCAGGTCGAAGCCACGTTCCATGCTGATGCCCACCAGGACGTCCGTGCCGACGCCCCGGCCGATCAGGCGGTGGGCCAGCCGGTTGGCCCGGCGGTTGAGTTCGGCGTACGTCAGGACCTGCCCCTCGAACCGCACGGCGGGAGTGTCCGGGGTCAGCCGGGCCCGCTGCCCGACGAGCTGATGCGCCCACGGCCGCCCGGCCCGGTCCCGGACTTCTCCGCTGCTCGCCGCCTCGACCGTCCGGCGGTCGTCGTCGCTCATCAGCGGCAGCCGGGCGATCGGCCGATCCGGTTCCGTCACGGCCGCGGCCAGCAGCCGGCCCAGCATGGCGGTCATGCGTTCGGCGGTGGCGCGGTCGAAGAGGTCGGCGGCGAAGGTCAGCTCGCCGCCCATCCCGGCGGGCAGCCCGGCGGCGTCCTGGAACTCGACGAACTGGAAGCTCAGGTCGAACTTCGCCGACCCGGACCCGACCGCGACCCGTTTCTGGTTGACGCCGGTCAGGTCGAACGCCGCCGACCGGCCGATCTGCAACGCCACCATGACCTGGAACAGCGGGTGGCGGCCCGGCACCCGGGCCGGGCTCAGCGCCTCGACCACGCTCTCGAACGGCACGTCCTGGTTGCTGAAGGCCGACAGGTCCTGCTCGCGGACCCGGGTCAGCAGCTGGTCGAACGTGGGATCGCCGGTGAGGTCGGCGCGCAGCACCATGGTGTTGACGAAGAAGCCGACGAGCTCGTCGAGGGCCTCGTCCACCCGCCCGGAGACGGGCCAGCCGAGCGGGATGTCGGTGCCCGCGCCCAGCCGGGACAGCAATGCCGCCACCGCCGACTGCACCACCATGAACACGCTGGCGCCGTGCCGTCTCGCCAAGGCGACCACGTTCTGGTGTACGCCGACCGGAACCGCCAGTGGCACCGATCCGCCGCGATACGTGCCGACGGCCGGGCGGACCCGGTCGGTGGGCAGCGGGAGTTCGTCGGGCAGGCCGGCGAGCAGGCCGGTCCAGTACGCGACCTGGTCCCGGAAGAGCTTCACCGCTTCCCGCTGCCACAGCGCGAAGTCCGCGTACTGCACCGGAAGCTCGGTCCACTGTGGGGCACGGCCGGCCCGGCGCAGTTCGTACGCCTCGCTGAAGTCGCGCATCAGCGGCTCCATGGAAGATCCGTCGGCCGCGATGTGGTGCAGCACCAGGACCAGGGCGTGGTCGTCCGGCCCGAGGGTGAGCAGGTGCGCCCGCAGCGGGATGTCCGCGGTCAGGTCGAAGCGCCGGCGAACGAGCCGGTCCACCGCCCGGTGCAGTTCGTCGGCCGCGACGTCCTCGCGGGTCAGCAGCGTGCCGAGGTCGGCCATCGGCACGAGCCGCTGCTGCGGCTGCCCGTCCAGCATCGGGAAGACGGTGCGCAGGGGCTCGTGCCGGCGCACGATGTCCGCGACGGCCGCGTGCAGGGCGTCGATGTCGAGTTCGCCGCTCAGCCGGGTGACGACCGGGATGTGGTACGCCGTGTCGTCCGGCCGCAGCTGCGCGGTCAGCCACAGCCGTTGCTGCGGGTAGGACAGCGGCACCACCGCCGGGCGGGTCTGGCGCCTCAGCACCGGCCGTGTCCCGCCCTTCAGCACCGACACCCGCCGGGCCAGCTCCGCCAGGTTCGACGTCTCGAACAGGTCCCGGACCGGCAGCTCCACCTTGAGCACCGACCGGACCCGGTTGACCAGCTGGGTGGCCAGCAACGAGTGCCCGCCCAGGGTGTAGAACTCGTCGTTGCGGCCCACCCTGGCCACGCCGAGGATCTCCTCCCACAGGCGGGCCAGGGTCTGCTCGACGGCACCGACCGGGGCCTCGTACGCCCGCTCGCCGGACGCCACCCCCGGGTCCGGCAACGCCTGCCGGTCGACCTTCCCGTTCCCCGTCACGGGCAGGGCGTCCATCAGCACGAACACCGACGGCACCAGATGGTCCGGCACGGAGGCCGCCATCCGGCGACGGAGACCGCCCGCATCCAGGGCGGAATCCCCGACCACGTAGGCGACCAGCCGCCGGTCCGCGCCCGTGCCGTGGACCAGCACCACCGCCTGGCCGACCCCGGCCAGGCGCATCAGGGCGGCCTCGACCTCGCCGGGCTCGACCCGGACGCCGCGGATCTTCACCTGGGCGTCGGCGCGGCCGACGAACTCCAGCTGACCGTCGGCGAGCCGGCGCACCACGTCGCCGGTCCGGTACATCCGCTCGCCGGCCGGGCCGAACGGATCCGCCACGAACCGGTGCGCGGTCAGGGCCGGACGGCCCGCATAGCCACGTGCCACCCCAGCGCCCGCCAGATAGAGCTCGCCGACCGCCGCCTCGCGCAGGGAGTCGTCGAGCACGTAGGCGCGGACGTTGCTGATCGGCCGGCCGATCGGCGGCGTCGTCCCGCCCTCGCCCAGGGGCTCGCTCACGGTGGCGGCCACGGTCGTCTCGGTGGGCCCGTACGCGTTGAGCATCAGCCGGTTGCGGGACCAGCGCGCGACCGTCGCGGGCGGGCACGCCTCCCCGGCGACGACCAGCGTCACATGGTCCGGCAGCCCGCCCCCGGCCTCGACCGCGGACAGCAGGGACGGCGGCAACGTCACATGGGTGACGCCGCGGTTCTCCACCAGATCCACCAGCGCCCGGCCGGGCACCAGCCGTGACCCGTCCGCGACGACCAGCGCCGCACCCGACAGCAGCGTCGTCCACAGCTCGGAGACCGAGGCGTCGAAGCTGACCGAGGCGAACTGCAGGCGCCGCTTGCCGGGCCCCAGCCCGAGCAGGTCCCGTTGCGCCGTCGCCAGGTTCGTCACGCTGCGATGGGTCACCACGACGCCCTTGGGCAGCCCGGTCGAGCCCGACGTGTAGATGACGTAGGCCGCGTGGTCCGGCAGGAGCGGGGCGTTCCGGTGCGCGTCCGCGAGGGCGTGGGCGTCCTGCCCCGCGATGTCGTCGGCCGTCTTGGGGTCGTCCAGGACGAGTTCGGAAACCCCCGGGGGTACGGAGGTCCGCGCGGCGATCGTCGTCACCACGCACCGCACCCGCGCGTCCGACATCATGAACGCCGCACGCGTGGCGGGGTACGCGGCGTCCACCGGCACGTAGATGCCGCCGGCCTTCACCACGGCCAGCGCCGCCACCACGAACTCGATCGACCGGTTCAGCAGCAGCCCGACCGCGACCTCGGGTCCGACCCCCTGGGCGACCAGCGCGCGGGCCAGCCGGTTCGACCGCTCGTCCAGCTCCCGGAACGACACCGAGGCGTCCTCGGCGATCACCGCGAGTTCGTCACCGCCACGCTCGACCCGGGTTGCGAACAGATCCGCCAGGGTGCCGGTCAACAGCTGTCTCCTCTGCCATCACGCCTTTGTGCTGAGATGGCAACAATCTGGTCGTTCACCCCGGAGAGATCAACATGAGACAAAACACCCGAATGAAAGTGCACAAAATTGGTGCGGAATGCGTCGACGGGTAGGACGCAGAACACGACGGATTCGACGGCGGTCAATCCAATGTGGTGGGTGGGCCTAAGATCCGGCGCATCGGCCGTGGCGGCACGCCGCGCTGCCGCCACTCCCTGGGATAGCCGAGCGACACCTCCTCGAAGCGGACCCCGTCGTGGTGGGTGGTCCGCGGGATGTGCAGGTGGCCGTAGACCGCCACGGCCGCGCGGTAACGCAGGTGCCAGTCGGCGGTCAGCTCGGTGCCGCACCACTGCGCGAAATCGGGATAGCGCAGAACCTCGGTCGGCTCGCGGAGCAGCGGCCAGTGGTTGATCAGCACGGTCGGCATCGCCGCGTCGGTCGCGTCGAGCCGGCGGGCGGTCAGCGCCACCCGCTCCCGGCACCACGACTCCCGGTCCGGGAACGGCGACGGATGCAGCATCACCTCGTCGGTGCAGACCACCCCGGCGTCGTACGCCCGGCGCAGCGCCTCCTCCTTGTCGGCGGCACCCGGCACGCGGAACGAGTAGTCGTACAGCAGGAAGAGGGGTGCGACCGTGACCGGACCGCCCTGGCCTGCCCAGATCGGGTAGTCGTCCTCCGGGGTGAGCACGCCGTTGTCCCGGCACATCCGGACCAGCGCCTCGTAGCGCTCCACGCCCCGCAGCCGCACCGGATCGTTCGGGTGGGTCCACAGCTCGTGGTTGCCCGGCGCCCAGATCACCGTGCCGAACCGGTCACGCAGGGCCACGAGGGTGCGCTCGACGTCGGCGAAGTTCTCGCCGACGTCACCCGCCACGATCAGCCAGTCGTCGGCCGTCTCCGGTCGCAGGCCGTCGGCGACCCTCCGGTTCCTCGGGTACGAGACGTGCAGGTCACTGACCGCGAACAGGCTCCCCGTCATCGCATCGATCATGCCGGATCAGCCGGGCGCGGACGTCGTCGGCGTCGGACGTGCCCAGCTCGGTGAAGATCAGCAGCGCCCGTTCGAGGTGGTCGCGGCCCTCGACCGCGCCGAGCGTGGCCGCCAGACCCTGGTGAGCCCAGGCCTGCTCGTAGCGGTCGCCGAGCTCGCGCGCCAGGGCCAGCGCCGCGGTGTGGTGGCGACGCGCCTCGGCGGTGGCGCCGGTGGCCAGCGTGGTGCGGCCGAGACCGTTCAGGGCGGCCGGCTCGCCGTGCCGCGTGCCGCCCCGCCGCAGGAGTGCGAGCCCCTCCCGGAAGGACCGGGCGGCGCGGGTGAGGTCGTCCAGCGCGTGGTGGACGCGGCCGAGGTAGGTCAACGTCCGCGCCTCGCCGCCGGTGTAGCCGTGCCGCCGATAGAGGGCCAGCGCCCGCTCCAGCGGTTCGAGCGCCGCAGCCCGCTCGCCCCGGCGGAGAAGTGCCAGGCCCAGGTTGGCCAGGGCGTCGGCCTCCCCGTCCGGCTTGCCCGCCGCGCGGAAGAGGTCGATCGCCTCGCGGTGGTGGTCGGCGGCGACCGCGGCCGAGCCCTGCATCATCCGGATGACGCCGAGGCCGGTGAGGCTGTGCGCCGCGCCGATCGCGTTGCCCACGCGGCGGTGCCGGTCCAGGGCCTCCTGCCGGTAGGCGGCCGCGGCCGGCAGGTCACCCAGGCTCTGATGGACGGCGCCCAGGTTGGCCAGCGCGTCGGTCTCCCCCTCGTCGTCGCCGCACGCCCGGAAGAGGCTCGCCGCCTGCCGGTAGAGCCCACCGGCCGTCCGGTAGTCCGCCCGCCACCAATGGACGGCGGCGGTGTTGTTCAGCGCGCGGGCCTCGGCGGACCGGTCGCCGAGCAACCGTGCGGCGCGGTGGGCATCGGCGTGCACGGCCAGCGCCTCGGCATGGTGACCGCCGATGTCGAGGTAACGGAACAGCGTCCTCGCCAGCGCGATCGCGTGGTTCTCCCAGCCGTGGGCCGCCCCGTGGGCACACATCGCCACCAGGTTCGGCCTTTCCGCGTCCAGCCAGGCGCGCGGTGCCGCGGGCGTCGCCGCACGCGCCGTCGCGGGCCGTTTGTGCCGCTCGGCCGGGTGCAGCGCGTCCATCGCGGCCGCGGCGGTGCCGAGGTAGTGGTCGAAGAGGCGGGTCAGGGCCGTCCGCCGGTCCGCCTCCGCGTCGTGCGCGGCGGCGAGATCGATGGCGTACGCCCGGAGCAGGTCGTGCCGGCCGTACCGCCCGGGCTCGGCGGCGTGGACCAGATGCGCCCGGGCCAGGGTGGCGGTGATCTGCGCCGCGTGATCGACGGTGACCCCCGCGAGGGCGGCGACGGCGTGCCGGTCGGCGTCCGGTCCGGGATGCAGACCGAGCAGCCGGAACACCCGCGCCGCATCGGCCGGGAGCCGCCGGTACGACCAGGAGAACACCGAACGCACCGCGGACCGGACCTCGCCCGCATCCAGCAGGTCCAGGCGGCGGGGCCGGTCGGCGAGCTCGGCGTTGAGCGCGGCGAGGCCGGTGTGCTCGTCGGTTGCCGCGAGCTCGGCTGCGACCCGCAATGCCAGTGGGAGCCGTGCGCAGTGTCCCGCCAGCTCGGCGGCCGCCGCGGGGTCGGCCGTGACCCGCGCGCCGATCAGCCGTCGAAGCAGCGCGACAGCGTCGTCCAAGGGCAACAGACCGAGGTTCATCCGGTACGCGCCGTCCAGCGCGACCAGCCCGCCGAGAGAGTCCCGGCTGGTCACCACGGCCACGCAGCCGGGCGTCCCGGGCAGCAACGGCCGGACCTGGTCGGCGCTGCTCGCGTTGTCAAGCAGCACGAGCACCCGGCGTCCGGACAGCACGCTGCGGTAGCGGGCGGCGC
The DNA here is from genome assembly GCF_030269485.1 of Actinoplanes sp. NBRC 103695. GTDB lineage: Bacteria > Actinomycetota > Actinomycetes > Mycobacteriales > Micromonosporaceae > Actinoplanes. The sequence goes on from NZ_BSTL01000014.1 coordinate 115,553, forward strand.
GCTCGTCCGGGTCGAGCGGCACAGCGGCGCCGGCGACGCCGAGCGCGCGCAGGAACCCGGCCAGCGCGTCCGCCGCCACCACCGGCTGCTCGGGGTCGTAGCCGCGCAGGTTCACGTGGAGCTGTCCGTCGGGGAAACGATCGGCGATCCGATGCGCCCAGCGCACGGCGAGCGCGGTCTTGCCCACGCCGGCAGTGCCCGCCACCAGCACCACCCCGGCCGATCCGGGCGCGATGCTCGCCAGTGTCCCGTCGAGGTCGGCGAGCTCCCGGTCGCGTCCGGTGAAACCGGCGACCGCGGGCGGGAGCTGCGCCGGTGTGATGGGCCCGGGCGGCGTGATCGCCGGCCGGACCGTCTCGGCCGGTCGGATCTCCAGCGCCGGGTCCGCGGTGAGGATCCGCTGGCGCAGGGTACGCAGCGCCGGTCCGGGGTCGATGCCGAGCTCTTCGGCCAGCCGGGACCGGACCACCTCGTAGTGGCCGAGCGCGTCAGCCCGCCGGCCGCAGCGGTCGAGCGCGAGCATGAGCTGACCGGCGAGACGCTCGTCGAGCGGCCGGGCGGCGGCCCGCGCGGCCAGGCCGGGCAGGACGTCGTGGTGCCGTCCCCGGCGCAGCTCGATGTCGTCCCGGTCGAGCTCGGCGGCGATCCGCCGGTTGGTCACCACGTCGCGCACAGCATTCAGCCAGGGCGTGTCCAGCGTCGCGAAGGCCTCGCCGCGCCACAGCCCGAGCGCCTCGGCGAACAGCGCCGTCGCCTCACCGTCGCCGGCGGCCCGCGCGCGGGCCACGAGGTGGTCGAAGCGGTGCAGGTCCACGGCCAGCTCGTCGACCGTGAGCTGGTAGCCGCCGGGCCGCCGGACGACGCCCACCCCGTCGGCGCCGGCCAGCAGCCCGCGGATCCGGGAGACGTAGTTGTAGAGCGTGCCCACGCCCCGCGGCGGCCTGCCCGCCCAGACCCGGTCGACGAGCTGATCGAGGGCGACCACCCGGTTGACGTCGACCAGCAGAGCCAGGAGCACGCCGCGCTGTCGCGAGTGCCCGATGTCGACCGCGCGCCCGTCCACGTGCACCTCGACGTCTCCGAGGACCCGGAACTCGACCTCCATGATGGACTGTCTACCAGCGCGTTCCAGCTTCGCTCCAGGTTCTGCGGGAATCCGTCACCCAGGCTCTCCCCGATGCCGACATCCATCACGCACAGGGAGACACCATGACCGTCCGCAAACGGTGGTTCGCCGCCGTCGCCGTCGCCGTCGCCGTCCTCGGGACCGGAGCCGCAGCCGCCCACGCCGCGATCCCGAACTCCGGCACCGGCCTGATCAACGCCTGCTACAACACCGACAACGGCGCGCTGCGAGTGATCGACACGCAGATCGGGCAGAGCTGCCGCGGCGTCGAGCAGCCGATCAACTGGCCGTCAGCCGGCTCCCGGGCGACGTCCTACCAGACGCCGCAGCCGGTCCTGCTGCCGCACGCCGGAGGCCTGGGGTTCACCGTGCTGGCGGGTCCGGTACTGCCGGCCGGCACATGGAACACCGACATGCACATCATCCTGATCAACTCGACCAGCGCCGCGAACACGTTCCGATGCGGCCTCTACAACGGCGGCGGCGCTCTGCTGGCCGGTGACGCGCAGTCCGTGCCGGCGTTCAGCTACCAGAGCCTCACCCTGCCCAAGCTGATCACGCTCACCCAGCCGGACCGCATCAACATCCAGTGCCTGCACGACAGTGACATGCCAGCCGGCGACGTTCAGGTCTACCACGGCGAGGTCATCACCGAGCTGATCAGCACACGTTTCTGATCGAGGGGGCGAAAGGGGCGGGCCGGGCGGTCCGCCCCTTTCGGCACTGTGGACATGCGTGCGAGCTACACGCGTGTTATACCTCTGCAACCGGTTCTTCGCCGGGGGGCGGGGAGGTGCTCGGTGGGTGTGGCCGTGGGCGTCGAGGGTCTGACGAAGACGTTCGGCCGCCAGGTGATCTGGGAGGACGTTTCCCTGACGCTGCCCGCCGGGGAGATATCCGTCCTTCTCGGACCCTCCGGCACGGGCAAATCGGTGTTCCTGAAGACGCTGGTCGGCCTGCTGCGGCCGGATCGCGGCTCGATCTGGATCAACGACCAGGACCTGCCCACGCTCTCCGAGCGGAAGCTGTACGAGATCCGCCGGCTCTTCGGGGTGCTGTTCCAGGACGGCGCGCTCTTCGGGTCGATGAACATCTACGACAACGTGGCCTTCCCGCTGCGCGAGCACACCCGCAAGTCCGAGGCGCAGGTGCGGGAGGTCGTCGCCGAGAAGCTGGACATGGTCGGCCTGAACGGCGCCGAGCACAAACTGCCGGGTGAGATCTCCGGTGGCATGCGCAAGCGGGCGGGGCTGGCCCGGGCGCTGGTGCTCGACCCCGAGATCATCCTGTTCGACGAGCCGGACTCGGGCCTCGATCCGGTGCGGACGGCGTACCTCAATCAGTTGATCATCGACCTGAACCAGCAGACCGGCGCGACCTTCCTGATCGTCACGCACGACATCAACACCGCGCGGACCGTGCCGGACAACATCGGCCTGCTGCACCACGGGCACCTGGCGATGTTCGGGCCGCGCGAGATGCTGCTGTCCAGCACCGAGCCGGTGGTGCGGCAGTTCCTCAACGCGCAGCGGGTCGGCCCGATCGGGATGTCCGAGGAGAAGGACGAGACCGAGCTGGCGGCGGAGGCGGAGTCCGGCGAGGAGCTCGGCCCGCTGCCACCGATCCCGGTGCAGCTGCAGCCCTCCAACAGAAAGCCCCGGGACGCCCAGCGGGAGCCCGGCCGGTGGTGCGCGGAGAACAACATCGAGCCGCCGGCCGGGTCGTTCCGATGAACGTCCTGGTGAGCACCGGCACCTTCGTGGCGTTCTGCCTGGACACGGCACGGAAGACGGTGCGACGCCCGTTCCAGGTGCGGGAGCTGATCCAGCAGGCCTGGTTCATCAGCTCGGTGTCGATCCTGCCGGCCGCCCTGGTGTCCATCCCGTTCGGCGCGGTGATCGCGCTGCAGCTCGGCTCGCTGGTCCGGCAGCTGGGCGCGCAGTCGTTCACCGGCGCGGCGTCGGTGCTGGCCGTGGTGCGCGAGTCGGGACCGATCGTGACCGCGCTGATCATCGCCGGCGCGGGCGGCTCGGCGATCTGCGCGGACCTGGGCGCCCGGAAGATCCGCGAGGAGATCGACGCGATGCGGGTGCTGGGCATCGACCCGATCCAGCGCCTGGTGGTGCCGCGGGTGATCGCGTCGATGCTGGTCGCGGTGCTGCTCAACGGCCTGGTCAGCGTGGTCGGGGTGTTCGGCGGCTACGTGTTCAACGTCCTGGTGCAGGGCGGGACGACCGGGGCCTACATCGCCAGCTTCCAGGCGCTGGGTCAGCTGTCCGACCTGGCCGCGGGCGAGATCAAGGCGCTGGTGTTCGGGGCGGCGGCCGCGCTGGTCGCGTCGTACAAGGGGCTGAACGCGGGAGGTGGGCCGAAGGGCGTCGGCGACGCGGTGAACCAGAGCGTGGTGATCACGTTCATGCTGCTGTTCGCGCTGAACTTCCTGATCACGGCGATCTACTTCCAGGTCGTACCGCAGAAGGGCACCTGAGGTGATCCTCGACGACCTCGGCGCCCAGCTGGCCTTCCACGCCCGCGCGTTCGCCGCTGTGCCGCGGACGCTCAAGAGGTACCCGAAGGAGGTGCTGCGGCTGCTGGCCGAGGTCAGCTTCGGGTCGGGGGCGCTGGCCGTGGTCGGTGGAACGGTCGGCGTGATCGCGTTCATGACCTTCTTCACCGGCACCGAGGTGGGACTGCAGGGCTACCAGGCGCTCAACCAGCTCGGCAGCAGCGCGTTCACCGGGTTCGTGTCGGCGTACTTCAACACCCGGGAGATCTCCCCGCTGGTGGCCGCCATCGCGCTCTCGGCGACCGTCGGGTGCGGGTTCACCGCGCAGCTGGGCGCGATGCGGATCAGCGACGAGGTGGACGCGCTCGAGGTCATGGCGGTGCCGTCGCTGCCGTTCCTGGTCACCACCCGGATGATCGCCGGGTTCGTCGCGGTGGTCCCGCTGTACGTGATCGGGCTGCTCTCCAGCTACCTGGCCACGCGGACGATGGCCACCGCCTACTTCGGGCAGTCGCCGGGCACCTACGACTACTACTTCCACCTGTTCCTGCCGCCGGGCGACGTGCTCTGGTCGTTCGGCAAGACGCTCGTCTTCAGCGTGGTCGTAGTGCTGGTGCACTGCTACTACGGCTACACGGCGAGCGGCGGGCCGGCCGGGGTGGGCGTGGCGGTGGGCCGGGCCGTGCGCACGGCGATCGTCGCGGTCAACATCATCGACTTCTTCCTGTCCCTGGCGATCTGGGGCGCCACCACGACGGTCAGGATCGCGGGATGAGGCTGCGACTGCTGGGCGTCGGGTTCATCGTGGTCCTCCTGGCCGCGACGACCTTGTCGGTGCTCGTCTACCGGAAGGCCTTCACACCGGTCGTCACCGTCACTTTGAAGGCCGACCACACCGGACTCCAGCTCAATCCGGGCGCCGATGTGAAGGTGCGGGATGTGATCGTCGGCGAGGTCCGCGAGATCACCGCCGACGGCGGCAATGCCACGCTGCGGCTGGCTCTCCAGCCCGACAGCACGCGATGGGTTCCCGCAAACGTGACCGCGCGGCTGCTGCCGAAGACCCTGTTCGGGGAGAGGTACGTGTCGCTCGAGATGCCCGCGACCTCCCAGAACCCCATAGCGACCGGCGCGGTCATCGGGCAGGACCGCAGCAGCAGCGCGCTGGAGCTGGAACGGGTGCTGGACGACGTGCTGCCGCTGCTGCGCACGATCAACCCGGCACAGCTGGCCACCACGCTCGGCGTGCTGGCCGGCGCGTTGCGCGGGCGCGGCGACCAGCTCGGCGCCAACCTGAAACGGCTGGACGACTACCTGATCCGGTTCAACCCGCACGTGCCGACGCTGCGCACCGACCTCGCCCGGCTGGCCGACACCCTGGAGGCGTACGACGGCGCCGCCGACGACCTGCTCACGCTGCTGCGCAACGCCACCGTCACACTGACCACCGTGTCCGACCAGCGGGCCCAGCTGGCGGCGCTGCTGGCCGACACCGCCGACGCCGCCCAGTACGCGACCGGCTTCCTGGACCGGCACGGCGACCGGATCATCCAGGTCGGCAAGGTCAGCGAGCCGGTGCTGGAGCTGCTGGCCACCTACTCCCCCGAGTACCCGTGCGTGCTGGCCGGCCTGGTCCGGCTGCAGCCGCGGGTCGAGGAGGTGTTCTCCGGCGGCCGGATGCACATCACCCTGGAGGCCACCCGCGACGGCGGCAAATACGTGAAGGGGCGAGACGATCCGAAGTACGACGCGAGCGGCGGCCCGGACTGCAACGGGCTGCCCAGGCCGAAGGTCCCGTTCGGCCCGCCGGACATCGACGACGGCTCCTCTCACGACGGCGGCATCGTCCCGGCGGCGATGGGTTACGCCGGGACCGAGGAGGAGCGCGGCGTGATCGACGTGCTGGCCGGCGCGGCCACGGGCACCGCGCCCGACCAGGTTCCGGACTCGGCGTCGCTGCTCTGGGGTCCGGTGCTGCGCGGAACTGTGGTGAACGAGGGATGAGCCAGAAGATCGCCTCGCCACTGATCAAGCTGACCGTCTTCGCGGCCGTCACGCTGGTGCTGACCGGGCTGCTCGCCGGGTCGCTGGGTGCGTTCGCGCCGGACGGCACCACCTACCGGGCCCGCTTCACCGACGTCACCTCGGTGCTGCCCGGCGACGACATCCGCATCGCCGGGGTCAAGGTCGGCCAGGTCACCGAGGTACGGCTGACCGGTGCCGCCACGGCCGAGCTGAAGTTCACGGTGGACGAGGCGATCGAGATCCCGGCCAACGTGCACGCCACCATCCGCTACCGGAACCTGGTCGGACAGCGGTACGTGGCGCTCACCAACCAGGCCGGGACGGCACCCGCCCTGCAAGCGGACGGGATCATCCCGCTGGCACAGACCGACCCGGCGCTCGATCTCACGGTGCTGTTCAACGGATTCGGGCCGCTGTTCACCGCGCTGAGCCCGGAGGACGTCAACACCCTGGCGTACGAGATCATCCAGGTCTTTCAGGGTGAAGCCGGAACCGTCTCCGGCCTGCTGGACCACACCGCGTCGCTCACGTCGACGCTGGCCGACCGGGACGCCGTGATCTCCCGGGTGATCACCAACCTGAACACCGTGCTGGCCACCCTGGACGACCACCGCGACCAGCTGTCCGGCAGCATCGCCACGCTCCAGCAGTTCGTCTCCGGGCTGGCCGCCGACCGGGCCGCGATCGGCGACGCGATCACCAACATCTCGGGCGTCACCAGCGCCACCGCGGACCTGCTGAAGGACGCGCGGCCGGACCTGCGCGCCGACATCGACCAGCTGGGCAAGCTCAGCGGCACCCTGGCCGGCAACCAGAACGTGCTCGACCGGACACTGACCCGGCTGCCCGGCCAGTACCGCGACCTGACCAGCACCGCCGAGGACGGCTCCTGGTTCAACTTCTTCATGTGCGACTTCGACGGGCACATCCAGCTGCCGGTGGTCGGCGAGCAGGCGGTCGGGCCGTTCAGCTCGGACAAGGCCCGCTGCACGGCGACCGAGGGTGCGCGATGAAGCGCGTCGGCGCCGCCGCGATCGTCGTGGCCGCCCTGCTGCTGTACGGCGCGTTCCACCTGGAGGACCTGACCCGGCTGTTCGGCGGCGCGACCTATCACGCGGCGTTCCGGGACGCGAGCGGCCTGGCCGAGGGCAACGAGGTGCGCATCGCCGGGGTCAAGGTCGGCAAGGTGACCGCGGTCGAGCTCGCCCGCTCGGGCGGCGCGACCTACGTGCGGGTGTCGTTCGGGGTGGACGACGACGAGGTCCGGCTGGGCGATCGGACCGGCGCGACCATCCGGATCAAGACCGTGCTCGGGCAGAAATACCTGGCGCTGGCGCCCGACGGCGGCGGCCGGCTGGCCGAGGACGCGGAGATCCCGCTGTCCCGCACCGCGTCGCCGTTCGACGTGGTGCAGGCGGTCACCGGGCTCGCCGACCGGTTCCAGCAGATCGACACCAAACAGCTGGCCACCGCGTTCGGCACGCTGTCCGAGGCGTTCGCGGACACCCCGGCGGACGTCCGCACGTCGCTCGACGGCCTGTCCCGCCTCACGAACACGCTCGCCGAGCGGGACACGCAGCTCCGCGACCTGCTGCACCACGCCCGCGGGGTGAGCAGCGTGCTCGCCGAACGCGACGAGGAGTTCCGCAAGCTGATCGCGGACGGCGACCTGCTCCTCGCCGAGGTGATCAAGCGACGGGACGCGATCCACCAGCTGCTGGTCACCACGACCGCGCTGGCCGGGCAGCTGTCCGGGCTGGTCAAGGACAACAAGGCCCGGCTCGCGCCGGCGCTGACGGAACTGCGGGAGGCGCTGGCCGTGCTGCAACGCAACCGGGACAACCTGAGCGACACCATCGAGACGTTCGCGCCGTTCCTGGACGCGTTCACCAACGTCCTGGGCAACGGGCGCTGGTTCGACTCGTACCTCGACGGGCTGGTTCAGCCGTTCACACCGGGACCGACGCGATGAGGCGGCGGATATTGGCGGCCGGCTTGGTCGTCGTGCTGGCGGGGGTGGTCGCGGTCGTGCTGCTCGGCGGCGGCCCCGGGCAGCGGCGGATCGTCGCGCACTTCACCAGCGCCGTCGGCATCGCCGCCGGGTCCGGCGTGCGGGTGCTCGGCGTGCGGGTGGGCACGGTCACCGAGGTGGTCCCGCAGGGCGGCACGGTGCGGGTGGTCATGGAGTACGACGCGGAGCAGCCCGTCCCGGCGGACGCCCAGGCGGTGATCATCCCGCCGAGCGTCGTCAGCGACCGCTACGTGCAGCTGACCCCCGCGTACGCCGGAGGTCCGGTCCTGCCCGACGACGCCGACCTGCCCACCTCGCGCACGGTGGTCCCCCTCGAACTCGACGAGGTGTACCGGGCGCTGGACGAGTTCAACCAGGCGCTCGGGCCGAAGGGCGCCAACCAGGACGGCGCCCTGAGCGACCTGGTCGACACCGGCGCGGCCAACCTGGACGGCAACGGCGAGAACCTGCACGACACCATCGACGGCGCGAGCCGGACGCTGCGGACCTTGTCCGGCGGCCGCGACGACCTGTTCGGCACGGTTGCCGACCTGCAGGAGTTCACCACCACGCTGGCCGAGAGCGACCGGCTGGTACGAACCTTCAACGACCGGCTGGCCACCGCGAGTGAGCAGCTGGCCGGCGAGGGCGCCGCGCTGGAGGCGTCGCTGCGCAGCCTGTCCGTGGCGCTCGGGCAGGTGGCCGAGTTCATCCGCGACAACCGGGCGCTGCTCACCCAGGACGTGGGCGCGCTCACCGACGTCACCACGGTGCTGGTCCGCCAGCAGCAGGCGCTGATCGAGGTCCTGGACGTGGCGCCGCTCGCGCTGTCCAACCTCAACCTGGTCTACAACCCGCGCTCGGGCACCCTGGACACCCGGGACAACCTGCTCGGGCCGAACGGGCCGGCCACCTACGTCTGCTCGCTGCTGGCCGGGCTGGTGCCGGTCGCACAGGTGCCCGAGGTGTGCGTGGCGCTCGCCGAGGACCTGCAGCGGCGCGGGCTGCCGCTGACCGATGCCCTGCGCAAGCTCCTCGGGCTGCCCCCGGCGTCGAAAGCGCCGCCGAAGCAGCCGGTGCTGACGGCGCCGGAGGTGTCCAGCGACCCCACGCTGGGCGGAATCCTGCCTCGGAGGGCACCGTGAAGCGCCCTCTCACCGCCGCGATGGCGGTCCTGCTGATCATCACCGCCGGCGGGTGCGGACGCTCGTCGAGCTACGAGGTCACCGCGACCTTCGCGGACGTGCTCGACCTGGTGCCGCGGTCGGCGGTGCGGGTCAACGACGTGACCGTCGGCAGCGTCGAGGAGATCAAGCTCGACGGGTGGCGGGCCCGGGTGCGGATGTCCCTCGATTCCGGCGTACGCCTGCCCGCCAACGTCACCGCCGAACTGCGGCAGAGCAGCCTGCTCGGCGAGAAGTTCGTGTCCCTGGCGCCGCCGGTCGGCGAGCCCGGCACCGGGAACCTGGCCGACGGCGCGCACATCCCGATCGAGCGCACCGGCCGCACCGCCGAGGTCGAGGAGGTGCTGGCCGCGCTCGGCCTGCTGCTCAACGGCGGCGGGCTGGCCCAGCTGCGCACCGTCAACGCCGAGCTGGGCAAGGCGCTCAAGGGCCGCTCCCCCGCGGTCAACGACCTGCTCACCCGGCTCGACACGCTGATCGGCGGGCTGGACGCGCAGAAGGCGGACATCACCCGGGCGATCGACGCCCTCGACTCGCTCTCCGGGCGGCTGGCCGGCGAGAAGGAGACCATCGGCAGGGCACTGGACGCGGCCGACCCCGGGCTGGCCGTGCTGGCCGACCAGCGGGCGCAGCTCACCGAGGCGCTGACCGCGCTCAGCGACCTGTCCACGGTGGGCACCCGGGTGATCGACGAGAGCCGGGACGCCACCCTGGCGAGCCTCGCCGAGCTGCGGCCGATCCTGACCCAGCTGGTCAAGGCCGGCGACGACCTGCCGCAGGCGCTGAACTTCCTGCTCACCTATCCGTTCCCGGCCAACGTGCAGGGGCCGATCACGGCGAACTTCGTCAACCTGCACGCGACGCTGGAGCTGGACGCCGCCGTGGTGCTCGCCAACCTGCTGGTGAACCCGGACGTGGGCGCGATGGAGCCGTCCGAGCCGGCGGACCCCGCCCCGGACAACAGGACGAAACCCTCGACTCCGGCGACGACCACGCCGCCCGTCGTGCCCGGCGGGCCGCAGCTCCCGAACGTACCCGGTGTGCCCCTGCCGAGCATCTCGGTCGGCATCCCCGGCGTGCCGCTGCCCACGCTCCCCGGGCTGCCGCTGCCCCTGCCCACCCGCGACTGCGGGCCGCTCGGCCTGCTCACCGGATGTGACCAGCCATGATCCTCACCCGCATGGCCAAACTCCAGGTGCTGGTGTTCCTGCTGATCAGCGCCATCGGCATCAGCTACGTCGGGCTCACCTACGTCGGCATCGGGCGTCGCGACTACGTGGTGCACCTGGACTTCGCCCGGGGCGGCGGCCTGTTCGTCAACGCGCCGGTCACCTACCGCGGGGTGCCGGTCGGCCGGGTCGAGGCCGTGCGGTTGACGGCCGCCGGCGTACGCGCGGATCTGAGCGTGGAGCAGGACGTCCGGGTGCCGGCCGACCTGCGCGCGGTGGTCGGGCTGCGGTCGGCCGTCGGCGAGCAGTACGTGGACCTGCGGCCGGCGCGGGACGGCGGGCCGTACCTCAGCGACGGCTCGGTGATCCCCGCCTCCCGGACCGGAACGCCGCTGCCGGTGGAGATGCTGCTGACCAACCTGGACGAGCTGGTGCGATCGGTGGACGGCGACAAGCTGAACGTGGTGATCACCGAGCTGGGTACGGCGTTCGAGGGCAACGCGGCGGCGCTGCAGCTGCTGCTCGACTCGTCGGACGCGCTGCTGGAGAGCGGCCAGGCCTACCTGCCGCAGACCGGGAAGCTGATCGACGACGCGAAGACCGTGCTCACCACGCAGGCCGTGCAGTCGGCGCAGCTGCGGCGCTGGGCGTCCGCGCTGGCCGACCTGAGCGGCACGCTGCGCGCCTCGGACCCGGACCTGCGCCGGCTGCTGACCGCGGGGCCGCCCGCCGCGGACGAGCTGACCGCCCTGCTGCGCGGCCTCGACCCGACGGTGGGCACGCTGCTCGGCAACCTGATCACGGTCAACGGCATCGCGGTACGCCGGTTGGACGGCATCGAGCAGATCCTGGTCACCTATCCGCTCGTGGTGGCCGGTGGCTTCACGGTCGTGCCGGGCGACGGGACCGCGCACTTCGGCCTCGTCGTGAACGCGAACGACCCGCCGCCCTGCCAGTACTCGCAGACCGGCGCGCGGACCTGCACCGACGCCGAGCTGGCGGCCGGATCCGGGGTGCGCAGCGAGCGGAACGCGCCACGGCCGGGCGGGCGGGGAACGGTCGCGCCCGCGCCGGACGGAGGCGCGGGTCCTGCGCCGGCGGCGGGTTCGGCGCCGGTCGCGGGTTACGACCCGGGCAGCGGGCTGGTGACCGGTGCGGACGGCCTGCCGCTGGCGTTCGGTGGCACCGGCGGCCAGTACGCGGTGGCCGGCGCGCAGTCGTGGAAACAACTTCTCCTCTCGGGGGTGGCTCCGTGAATCGGCCGGTCCCGTCGCGCAGCGTGCGACGCCGCCTGACCGCCCGCGCGACGACTGTGCGGCCCGTGGCGCCGCGCGATCCCGCGCCCGACACCGCACCGCCCGACGCGGGAACTCCGACCGAGACGACCCCGCCGGCCGAGGCGCCCGAAGCGCCACCTGTGACGCCGGCCGAGGCGCCCGCGACGCCGCGCCCCGACGCTGATGCGCTTCCGGCCGGGCGCTGGCGGTTCGTCATCCTCGGGCTCGTCGTGCTGCTGACCGCCGTACTCGTGGGATCTGGTCTGTCCGCTCGTGATGTCTATGACCGCCGCCGGACGGAGGACGCGCACCAGCAGGCGACCGCGGCCGCGCGGCAGGCCGCGGTCGACTTCATGTCGATCAGCGCGGCGACCGTGGACGCCGACATCGAGCGGATCACCGGCCGGGCCACCGGCGACTTCCGGGACGAGTTCACCCGGGGCGCGGCCCAGGTGCGCAAGGCCGTGCTGGAGAACAAGGTCGACGCCAAGGGCACCGTCCTGCGCACCGGCCTGGTCGACGGCGACACCCGCACCGCCACCGTCCTGGTCGCCGTGGACGCGACGGTGAAGAACAAGGGCGCGCCGAACGGGCGGCTCTCGCACTACCGGGTCCGGGTGGGCCTGACCAAGGACGGGCAGAGCGGTCGCTGGCTCGTCTCCCAGCTGCAGTTCGTCGGGTGAGGGCATGAGTCTCCGCAAGGCGCGCCGGACGGCGCTGATCCTGGCCATCGCGACCGTGGTGGCCGCCGGCGCGGGCGGCTGGCTCTGGTGGCAGCGCGACGCCGCCACCACCCGGGCCGCCGCCGCGAAGGCGTCGGTGGCCGACGCGAGCACGGCCGCGCAGGCGATCTTCTCGTACGACTACCGCAGCTGGGACGCGAGCGTGGCCAACGGCAGCCGCTACACCACCGGCGGCTTCACCGGCGAGTACGTGAAGATGACCGCCGGCCTGAAACCGATCGCCACCACCGAGAAGGCGATCGTGCAGGCGCAGGTGTCGGCCATCGGCGTGGAGGAGGCCCGGGGCGACACGGTGACCGTGCTGGTCTACCTCAACCAGTACCGCCGCAACGCCAAGATCAGTGGCGAGAAGGTCGACCAGAACCGCGTGATCCTCACTCTCCGTCGCGCCGACGGTAGCTGGAAGGTTGCCGCCGCGGCCGCCGTCTGATCGGATGTAACGCCACAGGCCCCGGCTAACGTCTAGGTGTCGTGGATGACAGAGAGACGGAGTTCCGAGACTTCGTCGGCGCCCAGATGGAGTCGCTGCGGGGTCTGGCCTACCTGACCTGTGGCGACTGGCAGGCTGCCGAGGATGCGACCCTGGCCGTGCTGGCCAGGCTCTACGTGAAGTGGAACAAGATCGAGTCACCGGCGAGCTATGCCCGTGCCGCGGTCGTCCGTGCGGCGATCGACGAGACCCGGCGGCCGTGGTGGCGCCGCGAGCAGTCGAACAGCCACGCCATGCCGGAGCCGGCCCTGCCGGATCACGCCGGCGCGGTCGACGAGCGGCTGCACCTGCGCCAGGCCCTGCTGCACCTGAAGCCCCGGTTACGCGCCGTGCTGGTGCTGCGTTTCCTGGAGGGACGCAGCGTGCAGCAGACGGCCGAGGCGCTGGGCTGCCCCGAGGGCACGGTGAAGGCGTACACGTCCCGCGGCCTGGCTCGGCTTCGCGAGCTCCTCAACGTTGAACTTTCGGATACCTGGGAGGACCGTCATGAAGCAGCGCGAGCTGTCTGAGATGCTGACCGAGGCCAAGGCGGGCCCGCCGCCCGCGCGGTTCACCGTCGACGACGCGGTCGCCGCCGGCCGCCGCCTGCAGACCCGCCGCCGCGCCGCGTGGAGCGGCGCCACGGTCGCCGCCGCGGTGGTCGCCGTCGCCACCGTGGTGAGCGTGCCGCGTCTGATGGCCGGTCCGCCGACCGCGCCACCCGCGCCGCCCGCCGCCTCCCAGGCCGCCGCCGGAGCGCCGCTGACCTACCCGGCCAAGCCGTGGCAGTACGCGTTCGAGTCGTACCAGGTCGGCGAATTCCACGTCAACGACCCGTTCCTGGTCACCGCGGACTTCCAGCAGGCCACCGTCCGGATCGGCAACGACGTCGACGTGTACGCCACCGACCCGTCGGACACGACACCGCGCACCGAGCCGGCCGACAACCTGCTGCTGACCGTCTACAAGCCCGGACGCTACAGCCCGAAGCAGTTCGACGGCGGCGAGCAGGTCAGCGTCGGCGGCAAGCCCGGCCTGTTCAAGGAGCGCACCTTCATCGACGGGGACACCTCGATGGTCGACGAGCACCGCGGGCTCGCCTGGCAGTACGCGGACGACGCCTGGGCGGTCCTCAACACCTACCAGTCCGACGACGCCAAGAAGGCCGGCAAGGACGCCCTGATGCGGGTGGCGGCCGGGCTGCACGGTGTGCCCGCCTACCCGGCGAAGGTCGCGATCAAGGTCGGCGAGGTCCCGGCCGGTTACCGGCTGGCGCAGGGCGGCCGAGGCCCCGGCTACCCGAACGGCGGCGCGAGCGAGTCGTATCGAACCAGCCTGCTCTACGTCAAGGACAAGCCGAAGACGACCGCCAAGCTCACCGACGCGGTGCCCGACGACGAGCAAGTCGGCCGGGAGATCCGGATCAACGTCTTCCCCGGCGCGCACGCCATGAAGGCCGACCCGCCGGCCGGCGCCGAGCAGGAGCCGTACTGCAACCCCGGCAACGACTCGCTGTGCTACCGCAAGTCCCCCGGCGGCACCTTCCAGGTCGAGATCATCGGCAGCGGCGACACGTCGTCCGCCGCGCTGAAGACGATCCTGGCGAGCATCAAGTTCGCCGGCTCCGACAAGCCGGCGACCTGGTTCCCGCTGACACCCTGACGATCCGTGATCGGCCGAGTGCGAGTCCCGCTGTACCACTGAGCGGGACTCGCTCTCGTTTCCGGCGGGCGCCGGCACCAACACTGTGACGATGATGTTTCCGGAGCCGGACCCCGACGAGACCGGGCCATACACCCATCTGGGTTTCGCCCACGCGAAACCGGGCTGCGAAGAGGATGTCGAACGGCTGATCCTGGCGCTGGTGGAGCCGCTGCGTGCCGAGGAGGGCGCCCTCGAGTTCCACGTGCACCGGGACCGCGCCGACCCCGGGCTCTTCGTGATCTACGAGATGTTCCGGTCGAAGAAGGACCTGGAACGGCACGTCGCGCAGCCGTACACGCAGGACTTCATCCGGGACATCCGGCCGTACGTCGAAGGGCCGTTGCGGCAGCAGTTCCTGCGGATGTGCAGCACGTTGCCGCAGGTCGCGGGGTGAACCGATGGGCCTCGTCATCCTCGCTCTGATCACCCTGACCGCGGCGTTCGGGCGCCGGCTGTGGGCTTCGATGTCCGGCCGGCCGCTGCCACGGGTGCAGGCCCGGCCCGGTGCCGGGCTCCTCGAACGGATCGGCAAGGACCGCGCGGTTCCGCGTACGCGAAGCCTCGAGCCGTTGACCTTGGAACCTGTCCCCCGCCGCGAGGTGCTCGTCGTCGGCGCCGGGCCGAGCGGGCTGATGACCGCGGCGCTGCTGGTGCGGCAGGGCGCCGAGGTCCGCATCATCGACGCGGGCGCCGGACCGGCCACCGAGTCGCGCGCCTTCGCCGTGCAGGCGCGCACCATCGAGCTGTTCCGCTCACTGGGACTGGCCGACGAGTTGCTCGCGTGCGGCGTCATCGACACGGGCATCGCGTTCCACATCAACGGCCGGCACGTCGGCGGGCTGGACTTCGACCGGGCGCGCGCCGCGGACACGCCGTACCAGTTCATCCTGATGGCGCCGCAGAACGAGGTCGAGGCGATCCTGGTCGCCGACCTCGCCCGGCACGGGGTCACGGTCGAGCGCGACACCCGCCTCGAGTCCCTCACCCAAGATCAGGACCATGCTCGCGTACGCCTGAGCACCGGTGACCTGACCTGCGATTACGTGGTCGGGGCCGACGGCGCGCACAGCACGGTCCGCAAGCAGCTCGGCCTGGCGTTCGACGGCGACGGGTACGCCCAGCGCTTCCTGCTCGCCGACTGCCGCGTGGAGTGGCCGTTCGACCACACCAGCTTCCGGATCTTCATGTCCGGCGAGCGCATCGGACTGTTCCTGCCGCTCGACGGCGCCCGCCGCTCCCGGGTCATGACCACCGACCTGACCGGCGGCACCGGCCCCCTCGACCTGCCCGAGCTCCAGGCGGCGCTCCGGGCGGCGATGCGGGTGCCGGTGACGCTGTCCGACCCGGTGTGGAAGACGCGCTACCAGGCCCACCTGCGGCAGGCCGCGCAATACCGGGTGGGCCGCTGCTTCCTGGTCGGCGACGCCGCGCACATCCACTCCCCGGCCGGCGGTCAGGGCATGAACACCGGCCTGCTGGACGCGGCCAACCTGGCGTGGAAGCTGGCGAGCGGCGACGAGGCGCTGCTGGACAGCTACCACGACGAACGGCACCCGGTCGGCGTCGAGCTGCTGCGGTTCACCGACCGGCTCTACCGGGTCGCCGCCGACCTGCACGGCTGGCGGGCGCGACTGCGCGACCTCGCCGGCCCGTTCCTGGTGGGCCGGATGTCCGCCGCGCCGCTGCCGCACCGCAAGGCGTTCCGCCGCCTGTCCCAGATCGGCATGTCCTACCCGGCCGGCCCGTTCACCGTGAACGAGCGGCTGTACTCGCTGAAGGGCCCGCTGGCCGGGCAGCGCGCCCCGGACGCCCGGATCAGCGCCGGCCGGCAGATGTTCGACCTGCTCGGCGGCTACCGGATGCACGTCGTCGCCATGTCCCGCGCGCACCTCGACGACGAGGCGGTGGCCGCGCTCACCGCCGGACTGGCGACCTTCGACGGCGTCTCCACCCACCTGATCGGCCGGGTGGCGTGCCGCCCCGACGAGCGGGTCGAGCTGGTCGACACGGCCGAGGTCTTCCAGCGGTACGGCCTGACCCACCCGGACTCCCAGGCGCTGTACGTCATCCGCCCCGACGGCCACGTGGCGTGGCGCACGGACGAGCTCGACCTCGACGCCTGCCGCCACTTCCTGGCCCGCCTCGGCTTGCCCTACCCGATCACTCCGGTCGCCAGCCTGTCCACGCGCCCGCCGTATTCCGCTTGTTGATCCAGTACAGCCCGTCCATCCCCGTGCATCTGAGCGTCACATTCCATCCGCTCGCCTTGTAGGTGAGCCGGCGGGCCCCGTTGCACCGGCCACCCAACTGGTCGGTCCACGCCGACAGCCCGAACGAGCCGCTCCACTTCGTCCACACCTTGTGGTCCGTGCCGATCACGAACACCTCGTAATAGTCGTTCGGCATGATCCATCGGGAGTCCGCGAGTGTCGTGCGGAAGAAGATGCCACCCCAGTTCGAATACTCGTACAGGTAGCCGGAGCCGCTGATCTGGTCGATCGATCCGGGCGGATTCCCCGCCGCGTGCGCCGGCGCGGCGGCTCCGGCGACGAGTGCGAGCCCTAAGGCGGCGGCCGCCACAAGCTTTCTCAACATGCTGTTCTTCCCCTTCGTACCGGCGCCGGGCGGCACCGGTTGCGAGGGACGCTAGGAATCCGACGTATACGTTTCGTACACGCCGTCGGGGTCCAGGCGCTGCCGGAGCTCGACCAGCGAACCCAGACGCCGCTGCTGCTCGAACAACGTCACCGCCTGCTGCCACGACCCGCGCGCGGCGCCGAGGTCGCCCAGCGCCGCCTGCTCGTCGCCGATCCGCTGCCAGACCTCGGCCAAGAAGTGGTCGTCGCCGATCTCGTCCATCACCGGCAGGCAGAGCTGGAACCAGGCGAGCGCCTGCGCGTGCCGCCCGAGCCGGTGTTCCAGCGAGCCGAGGCTGTCCAGGGTGGCCGCCTCGACCTCCCGGTGGCCGTGCCGGCGGGCCAGCGACAACGCCAGGTCGAGGTGTCCACGCGCCTCGTCGAAGCGGTCGAGCTGGATCAGGTACCAACCGACCGCGTTGTGCCGGTCGGCCAGCTGAGCTTGACGGCCGAACCGCTCGGCCAGCCCCAGCGCGGCCAGCGCGTGCCGCAGCGCCGCCTCCGGATCGCCGTTCTGCCAGGTCGCCCAGCACAGCGTGCTCAGCGTGAGCATGACGTCCTCGTCGTCGCCGAGGTCACGACCGATCGCCAACGCGCGGTCGAGCTGTGCCATCCCCTCCGCCCGGCGCCCCGACCGCAGACACGCGTCGCCGTAGAGCCGCGCGGCGCGGGCGAAGACCGCCCGTTCGCCCAGTCGGTCGGCGGCGGTCATCCCGGCTGTCCACACCGTGTGCCTGTCCTCGTTGCGGTGCCGCCGCCAGCAGAAAGTGTCCAGGCTGCGAGCGAGCTGCCAGGCCGGATCCCACCAGCCGTGATCGAGGGCGACCTGTTGCGCCGCCCGGATCGCGGCGAACTCGGCGTCGAACCAGTCCAACGCGGCGGACAGGCCTGCGGGAGGGTCCGGCGCGGCGCCGCGCACCGGGGCGCGCAGATTGAGCGGGGGACGTTCCGGATTCAAGGTCAGATCCGCCGCGTACGCGGTGTGATTGAGGTGATCTACCAGCCGGCGCAGCGCCGCGGCCTCGTCCGCACCGGCCCGCCGCGCCTCCTCGGCGGCGAACAACCGGACCAGGTCGTGCAGCTGCCACCGATCCGGGCCGGTCCGTCCGATCAGCGACCGCCGCTCCAGCTCCCGCAGCAGGGCGGCGGTCTCGGCGCGGCCCTTGCCGACCAGCGCGGCGGCCGTCGCGGTGCCGATGTCGGGACCGGGCGCCAGGCCGAGCAGCCCGAGCAACTCCGCCTGCGGTTCGGCCAGTACCCCGTACGACCAGGACAGCACGGCCCGCACACTCGCGTGCTGGTCACCGTCGTCCAGCTCATGCAGCCGGGTCGACCGGTCGGCGACCCGCTCGGCGATGTCGGACAGGGCCAGGCCTGGTTCGAGCAGCGCCCGGGCAGCGACGATCCCCAGCGCAAGAGGCAGCCCACCACACGCCCGGATCAGCGTGCCGACGGCGTCCGGCCACGCCTCGACCACCGCCGGGCCCAGCCGGGCCGTCAGCAGGGCACGCGCCTGATCGTCGGTGAGCACGTCGAGCGCCAGCGGCACCGCGCCCTTGCCGGCGACCAGCCCGGCGAGCCGGTTGCGGCTGGTCACGAGCACCGTCGACTGCCCCGAGCCGGGCAGAAGCCCGGCAATCTGGTCGCTGTCGTGCACGTTGTCCAGCACGATCAGCATCCGGCGGCCGGCCACCAGGCTGCGGTACAGCCCGACCTGGGCGTCCGCGTCGGCGGGCACGGCGCCCGGCGGCACGCCCAGCGCCGACAGGAACCCGCGGACCGCCTCCGCGCCGGACAACGGCCGGCTGTGCGGGTCGAAACCGCGCAGGTTGACGAAGAGGTTGCCGTCGGGGAACCGGTCGAGGTGCCGATGCGCCCAGTGCAGGGCCAGCCAGGTCTTGCCGACGCCGCCGATCCCGCCGATGGTGGCGATGACCACCGGCGTGCCGGTCGCCACCCGCTCGCCCAGCAGCTCGGACAGCCGGTCCAGCTCGCGGTCGCGACCGGTGAACACCGCCGTGTCCGGTGGCAACTGGCTCGGGACCGGCCGCGACGACCGCGACGCCGGTCCCGGGCCGCCGCCGATCACCTCGTCGCCGCGCAACATCGCCCCGTGCAGGCCGCTCAGCTCGGGCCGGGGCTCCAGCCCCAGCTCGGTGGCGAACAGCCGCCGCACCCGCCGGTACGCGGCCAGCGCGTCCGCCCGGCGCCCCGCGCGGTACAGCGCGATCATCAGCTGAGCGTGGAACCGCTCCCGGAACGGATGCTCGCCGACCAGGGCGGTCAGCTCCGGGACCACCTCGAGGTGCCGTTCCAGCGCGAGGTCGGCATCGATCCGCTGTTCCACCGACGACAGCCGGTGCGCGTCCAGCCGCGCCTGCTCGGCGGCCAGCACGTCGACGTCGTCGAGGCCCGCGTACGCCGGCCCGCGCCACAGACGCAGCGCGTCGTCGATCAGGTCGCGGCCGGCCCGTACCGAGCCCGCCGCCAGGGTCGCCCGGCCGTGGCCGGCGGTGTCCAGGAACTCGGCGCTGTCCACCTGCTCCGGGGCGATGTCCAGGACGTATCCGGTCCGGCCGCGGCCGTGGATGACCTCCGCACCCAGCGCCGCACGCAGCCGGTGCACGTAGGTCCGGAGGTTTTCGGTCGCCGACCGCGGCGGCGTGCCCTGCCACATCGTCTCGGCGAGCTGATCGACCGCCATCGCCTGCTGCGGCCGGGTGAGCAGCAACGCGAGCAGGAGCCGCTGCTTCGGCGAGCCGAGGGGCACCGGGATGCCGTCGCGGACGACCTCGAGCGGGCCGAGCACCCGGAACCGTAGCGACGCATTCACGCTGCTCACCCTAGGAGGAGGCGCCCCTCGTGGCCGGATGGGCGTCAGAAAGGCGTCAGAGCCCCGGCCGGCATTTCGAGCTCGGCCGGCATTCGAGCTCGGCTGGATCAGGCCGGCCGGGAGGCTCGACGGTAACGCTCGGCGCCCTCGAGGTATCGGCGGTGCTCGGCGGCCGTGTCGGGTGCGGTGTGCGGCTCGGTGTCACTGCCTTCTCCGACGCCCTCGCCGGCACCTTCGCCGACCCCGAAGAATCGTCTGGTCGCCGCGTTGGACGGGCCGGCGTATCCGGCCGCACGGGCCTGCATGACCGGCTCGTAGGTGCGGATCGCGGCGTCCAGGGTGGGCTCCTCGGCGATGGCGTGGGCGAGCTCGGTCGCGTCGAGCAGGGCCAGGTTGACGCCGTGGCCACCGAACGGGCCCATCACGTGCGCCGCGTCGCCGAGCAGGGTCACCCCGGGCGTGGGCTCCCAGGCCATCGGAACCGGCAGGAACCAGATCCCGCGGTCGACATAGCCGTCGCTGTCGGTGAGGAACGGCAGCAGCGTCGGGGACCAGCCGGCGAATCGCTCCAGCAGGTGGGTCCGCAGGGCGGGAAGATCATCCACGCGTACGCCGGACCGCGCCGCCCAGCCGGCCTCGGCGCGCATGGCGACGTAGCCGCGGATGACGCCGTTGCTGTTGCGCTGGGCGATGATCGCGTTGCCGTCGTCGCCGCGGGCGAACAGGTGCCCGTTGCCGACGAGCTCGGCGATCGCGGGGTGCCGGTGGTCCGCGTCGTCGTACCGCACGTCGAGGAAGGCGACCCCGGAGTACTCGGGTTCCGCGTCGCTGACCAGCGGACGCACCCGGGACCAGACGCCGTCGGCGCCGATCACCAGGTCGGTCTCGGCGGTGGCCCCGTTGGCGAACTCCAGCCGGTGCCGCCCGCCGCCGATCGGTGTGCGCGCCGTCTTCAACACAGTCGGCTCGGTGCTGGCCGCCACCTTCGGCGCCCCCGCCGACCCCGCCGCCGTGCTCGCCGCCGCCCGCCGGATGGTCATCGCCCTGACCGCCGATCGCATCGGCGAAGTCACCGGTCCTGACGCGCCGCAGCCCTCGGACATCACCCGTCCTGACGCGCCGCCAGTCTGATCAGCTCGGCGCGGGACGAGACGTTCAGCTTGGTGAAGACCTTGCGCAGGTGATAGTCGACCGTGCGCGGGCTGAGGAACATCTGCGCCGCCACCTCACGGTTGGTCGCGCCCTCGCCGACGATCCGGACGATCTGCGTCTCCTGCGGCGTGAGCTGCTCGGTCGTGCCCGGATCCCGTTTGCGGGCGGTCTCGCCGGTGGCGCGCAGCTCGGCCGCCGCCAGCCCGGCCCAACCCGGCAGGCCGAGCCGCTCGAAGGTCTCGTGCGCCGCCCGCAGATGAGTGCGGGCCTCGGTCCGCCGCCGGCTCCGCCGCAACGCCTCCCCGAACAGCAACTCGGTGCGCGCGGCGTCGAACGGCCGCTCACGGTGAAGCAGCGCCTCGGCAAAGTAATGGTCGCGAGCCCGCCCACCCGGATCGCCACCACGCTGGTCGCGGGTGGGACCACCCGGATCGCCGCGGTGCTCGGGGGCGAGCAGACCCCGGCACCGCAGCACGAGCGCCAGACCCCACGCCGACCCGGTCTGATCGGCCCACGCCGACAGCCGGGCCAGCGCCTCGCGGGCGGTCGCCTCGTCGCCGGTCCGGACCGCGGCCTCGACCAGGTCCGCCGCCGAGAAGACGCCGACCATCGGGTGGGACTCCCCCGGCCCGGCGGCGGCCAGGGCGGCCAACCGGTCGCGGGCCGGCCCGGGCCGCCCGGCGCCCAGGTCGAGCAGGCCGAGCGCCCAGGACGCGATGCCCGCCGCGGGAGCGAGCCGGTGGCCGATCGCGTGCGCGAGCGCAGCCGACGCGTACGCCCGGCACTCCTCCTCGCGGCCTCGGGCCGCCGCGATCCAGGCCAGCACGCTGCGCAGATGGGCGGCCGGGTTGTCCTGCCCGGTCTCGGTCGCGATCCGCAGGCCCTCGGTCGCGTTCGCCGCGCCGGCGGCGAACCGGCCGGTCCAGCCCTCCAGCGAGGAGAGCGGGGCGAGCAGCGACGGCAGCATCGAGGCGGCGCCCGCCGACCGGGCCCGGGTCACCGCCGTGGTGAACAGGCCGATGGCCACCGCGTCGTCACCGAGGAACATCGCGCCTGCCGCGCTGAGCAACATCGCCCGGAGATCACCGGTCGCGGTCGCGCCGCCCGCGACCTCGCGCAGATGCCCGGCGGCCGCGGCGGTGTCGCCGCTGAGCAGCCGATCCAGGCCGAGCACAAGCTGCGCGCTGAGCGGGACGACCGCGCTCGCAACCGGCAGCGCGGCCAGCCGGCGGGCGACCTCGTGCAGAGCGGCGGCATCGCCGGCCAGCCACGCCGACTGGCCGGCCTCGGTGAGCATCTGTGCCGCGCGCGGCGGGTCTTCGGCGGCCGCCCGTTCGGCGGCGCCGAGGAGGATCGCGTAGGCCGTGGTGAGCTCCCCGTTGGTCGACTCGATCGAGCCGCGCAGGTGATCCGCCCGGGACCGCAGCGCCGGGCCGGCGACCCGGTCGAGCAGCGCGTTCGCCCGGTCCGGCAGCCCGCCCTGCCAGGCGGCCCCGGCCGCGGCGAGCAGCCGTTCACCGCGCGGGCCGGGAGACGCGGTCAGCGCCGCCGCGCGTTCGAAGGCGGTCGCCGCCGCCGCGTGCCCGCCACGCTGGCGGGCCCGGTCGGCGGTCCGGTGCAGTTCCGCCGCGACCGCCTCGTCCGGGCCGGGCGCCGCGGCGGCGAGATGCCAGGCGCGCCGGTCGGCGTTCTCGTCGCCGTCCAGGGCCGCGGCCAGCGCCTGCCGGGCGTCCCGCCGCTGCCAGAACGTCGCGCCCCGGTAGACCGCCGAGCGGACCAGCGGGTGCCGGAACTCGACGGTGCGGCCGTCGATCGTGACCAGTCCGGCCTTCTCCGCGGCGTCCAGCGCGCCGGCCGGCACCCCGAGCAGCTCGGCGGCTCGCAGGACCGGGCCGAGCTCACCGGTGTCCTCGGCGGCCGCTACCAGCAGCAACGTCTGCGTGGACGGGTCCTCACGGCGTACCCGATCAAGAAAGACCTGCTCCACCCCCGCGCCCACCGGCAGGCGGTCGGGCAGGGCCGCGCGCCCGGACAGCTGCTCGGCGGACAGCGCGCCGGGCAGTTCGAGCAGCGCGAGGGGGTTGCCGGCGGTGCTCGCCACCAGGCTGTCCCGGACCGCGGCGGGAAGCGGCGTGCCGGCCCGGGAGGCGAGCAGATCACCGGCGGACGCGGCGTCCAGGCCGGCGAGGGTGAGCTCCGGGAGCCCGGGTACGGCCTGGTCGCGCGCCGCGAACAGGATCACCACGCCTTCCGAGTCGAGCCGCCGGGCGGCGAAGGTCAGCGCGGCGGCCGACGCGCCGTCCAGCCAGTGCGCGTCGTCGACCAGGCACAGCAGGGGACGTTCCTCGGCCGCCTCGGCGAGGACGCTGAGCACGCCGAGCGACAGCAGGAAGCGGTCCTGGTCGGCGGCCGGGCCGAGACCGAACGCGCCGCGCAGGGCGTCGCGGAGCCGCTCGGGGATCACCTCGACGAGGTCGGCGACCGGGCGGAGCAGCTGGTGCACGGCGGCGAACGGGAACTCCGCCTCGGACTCGACGCCGGCGCCGCGCAGGACCCGCATCCCCGTCGCCTGCGCCGCGGCGTACCGGAGGAGGGCCGACTTGCCGATGCCCGCCTCGCCGCGCAGCACGAGGACGCCGCTGCGCCGGTCGGCCACCGCGGCGGACAGCAGCCCATCGATGAGCGCGCATTCCTTCTGCCGCCCGTGCAGCATGCCGCCGATCGTACGGGACCGGTGACGTCGCTGATGCGAGCGAATGCTCCGCGGTCGCAGGCTGTGGTCGTCCACCGAACGATCCGAAAGGGACCGCCATGAATTCCGCTGATGTGATCGTCGTCGGCGCCGGGCCGACCGGCCTGGCCCTCGCCGGTGAGCTGGCGCTCGCCGGGGTCCGCGTCCGCCTGCTGGAGCGGCGGCGCGAGGAGCCCAACATCACCCGCGCGTTCGCCCTGCACGCCCGCACGCTGGAGCTGCTCGACGCCCGGGGCCTGGCCGACGAGGTGCTGCAGCACGGCGTACGCGTGACCAGCATCGCGCCCGTGCCCGGCTCGACCCTCGACCTGACCATCCTGGACAGCCGCTTCCCGATGATCTTCATCGCCCCGCAGAGCGGCACCGAGAAGGTGCTGCGCGCCCACGCCGAACGACTCGGCGTGGAGATCGTCCCGGACACCGAGGTGCTCGGTTTCCGGCAGGACGACGACGGTGTGACCGTCGAGATCGGCGGCGCGAACCCGGGCACCGAGCGGGCCCGCTACCTGGTCGGCTGCGACGGCGCGCACAGCACGGTGCGGCGGCTGGCCGGCATCGACTTCGCCGGGAAGCAGTACCAGACGCACATCCTGCTCGCCGACGTGCACCTGGCCGAGCCGCCGCAGGAGGCGATGTTCGCCCGGACCGGTGACGACGGCGCGGTGATCATCGTGCCGTTCGGTGACGGCTGGTTCCGGGCGATCGCGTGGGACCGCAAACGCGACCGGGTGCCGCTGAGCGAGCCGGTCACCGACGACGAGATGCGCGACGCCTTCCACCGGATCGCCGGCGGCGACCTGGGCATGGGCGAGCCGCGCTGGACCAGCCGGTTCCTCAGCGAACGCCGTCAGGCCTCCCGCTACCGGGCGGGCCGGGTCTTCCTGGCCGGCGACGCCGCGCACGTCCACTCCCCGCTCGGCGGCCAGGGCATGAACACCGGCATCCAGGACGCGATGAACCTGGGCTGGAAGCTGGCCGCCGCCGTGCACGGGACCGCGGCGCCGTGGTTGCTGGACAGTTACCAGGCCGAGCGGCACCCGGTCGGCGAGCAGGTGCTCCGGCTGACCGACGCGTTCAACGGCATGGTGCTCGGCCGCAAGCGCCCGCGTTCCCTGGTGCAGGCGCTGGCGGTGCGCGCGATCCTCCGTTTCGGGCGCACCCGGCGGATGCTGGCCGGCCGGGTCAGCGGGATCGGCGTCCGCTACCCGGCCCGGGGCGCGGGCGCGCACCGGTGGGCCGGCCGCCGGATGCCGGACGTCGGCCGTCTCTACGAGCAGTTGCGCGACGGCCGGTTCGTGCTGGTCACGCGCGAGCCGCTGGCCTTGGGCGACACGCCCGGCGTCACGGTGGTCCGGCGCGAGGCGCTGCCGGGTCCGGCGATGATTCTGGTACGCCCGGACGGCTACGTCGCGTGGGCCTCCGACCGCATGCTGACCCCGGCGGAGACGACCGCCGCGATCGCCGGCCGGACCGGCCACCTGCCCCGGAAGGTCCGCCGTTAGGACCTAGGTCGGGAAGTCCGCGCAGATGCCGGGCCAGGACGGCTTGCCCTGGTTCTTCCAGGGTGAGTTGGTCTCGAGGTTGAGCGGCGGCGAGCCGGCCAGGTCGACGTAGCCCATCGACGGGGTGCCGCCGCAGGCCGTCGCGCCGGTCTCGGCCAGATACTTCGCTTGCAGGGCGCTCAGCCGGGGCGCCGCGAAGGAGCTGCCGAAGCTGTCCGGGAGCAGGGCGGCCGGGCCGGTCGCGTCGAGCGTGACCTCGCCGGAGTTGAAGCGTTCGGCGATCTTCGGCTCGGCGTCGACGCCGGCGCTGGCCACGAAGTCCCACAGCGCGGGCGCGAACGGGAACGGCAGGCCGATGCGGTTGCCCTTGGCGTCGCGGACGCCGTTGCCGGCCGCGGCCACCGGGACGATCGTCAGCGACGAGTGGTCGCGGCGGAAACCGGCCCAGGCCTGGTCGTGGATCAGCCGGGCCAGCGGCGGCTTCTCGGGGTTGAACTCGCGGACGTCGATCGTGCGGTAGTACGCGCCGGTCAACGGGGACCGCAGCGAGGCGAGGCGAGCATCCCGCAGCAGCGTGGTGGTGAAGGCGCCGGCGCGTACCAGAGCGGGGTCGAGCTTGCCCGAGCCGTCGAGGTAGTCCTTCAGGGCGTCCTTCAGCTCGCCGGTCGGGTCGCCGCCGATCATGTCGTCGTAGGTGGCCAGCAGCTCGTCGAGGGACTTGTCGCCGAGCCAGCCGACCACGTCGCAGGGCACCACCACGAAGCTGAGGTTGAGCACGATGCGCTCGAAGCCGTCCTTGCGCAGCGCGGCGATCTGGTCGCGGAGGCCGGCGAGGAGCTCGTCGACGCGGTAGCGGTCGGCGTGCACGGCCACCTCGCGCAGCGCGTACTTCTCGCCGGAGATGACATAGGTCCACTCGGTGAGGGTGCCGGTGTCGACGTCCGGCGGTGCGCCGGCGACGGTCGTCAATTCGTCCCTGAGTACGCGGTACACGAGTTCGCCGTGCGAATGGCCGGACGGCGGCAGGTCGTCGCCGGCGCCGTTGGAGCCGACCTCGTTGACGCCGACGGTGCAGTTGTCGTCGCGCGTACCGGAGCGGGCCTTGGGGTTCTTGCCCAGCCCGAAGTCGTCGACGACGAGGACGGCGACACTTCCCGGAACCGGCGTGGCAGGGACAGCGGAGGCGGGGGCCGGGACGGCGATGAGAGTCAGGGCGAGCAGGACTCCGAGAGCGGGTCTCATAAGAACGCAGACTGTCGGGATGAGACGGCCGGCACAACGGAACTGACGGAAAGCAGATCGCGAATCAGCCCGTCCACCAGATCACGCAGTCCGATGTCCTCCGGATTGCACACCTGCAGCCGGTCCAGGGCGGCCACCGCCTCCCGGGTACGGTCCATCGCCACGCAGCCGGTGACCAGCGCGCGGCAGGCCCGATCGCGCAACCGGGCCAGCCGGTCCCGGTGATCGGCGACGAACGCCTTGTCCGGCAGGCCGAGCAGCGGCGTCTCGGTCCACATGCCCAGCGCCGCGATCAGCAGGTCCACGCCGACCTCGTCGTGGGCCGCCGCCGCCCGGAACACCGTGCCGGCGAACACGTACAGGTCCACCTCGCCGCCGTCGAGCAGCAGCCGGTAGCCGGTGCGCGCCCCGCGTTCGGTGACCAGCAGGCCGGGCGGGAGACAGCGGCGCAGCTCGCCGATCCGCTTGTGGACGCCGACCCGCTGCTCGCGCCGCACCACCGGGGCCGGGGCGGGCCACGCGTCGGCGTAGAGGTCGTCGGCGTAGACCAGGCCGCCCCGGGCGAGCACCAGCCGGGCGAGCATGGTCCGGGTGATCGGTGGCAGATCGGCGTCAACACCGTCCACTTCGGCCGAGAAGATCCCGAAACCGGTGAACCGTAATCGCTTTTGCATGTCGGCAAGCGTGCGCCGACCAGGTACAACCAGAACAGTGCTGCTGCGGAACTGCTGAAGTTCTGCTGAAACAGTGGAGGGGCGTTGGCCGGGTTCAGCAAGCACCGGTGGCCGGCCGGCGGACCGGAACGTGAGCTTCTGGAGTATCTCGACGATCTGCACCGCGCGCACGGCCAGCCGTCGATGGCCCGGATCGGCAAGGCCGTGGGGCTGGTCGCCGGCACCGTGTCGGCGTTCTTCACCGGCGCGCGCCCGATCGGTCCCGAGCGGCTGCAGGCGATCGTCGCCTATCTGGACGGCGACCCCGCCCATGCCGAGGTGTTGCGGCGCGCTGCCGCCACCGTACGCAATGATCGGCGCGCGGTGGCGGAGAAGCCGGGGTGGACCGCCGACGCGGAAGGGACCACCCGGCTGGATGTGATCCTCTTCGACACGGCGGTGAACCGGCTGAACCGGCCGGAGCTGATGGTCGGCCGGCAGCGGATGATCGAAGCGGTGAGCTCCCGGCTCGACGACGGCGGGCGGGTGCTGCTGCACGGGCTGGGCGGCGCCGGGAAGACCGCGATCGCGGCCACCATCGCCGACCGGTCGGTGGACGCGCGTCAGGGCCCTTATCTCTGGCTGCGCACCGGCAGCGCCGACGAGGACGTGCTGCTCGACGGGCTGGCCCGCTGCCTGGCCACCGCGCTGGGGCTGGGCGCGGGCGTCCCGGCCGCGGGCGACGCGCGGCTGATGACGATCGGCCGGCAGCTCGTCGAGATCGGCGTACGCCTGTGCGTGCTCGACGACGTCTGGAACGCGGCCGCCCTGCACACCGTGCTGCGGGCGATCCCGGCCGGGATCTCGGTGCTGGTCACGTCCCGGCTCAAGCTGGGCGTCGAGCATCAGATCGAGGTGGACGGGCTGGAACCGGCCGAGGCGACCCGGCTGCTCGCCCACCACGCGCGCGAGGACGCGTACGCCGGGCACCCGGACGCCGCGGCGCTGTGCCGCGACCTGTGGCACCACCCGTACCTGATCGAGATCGCCGGGCACCGCCTGCGCCAGTACGCGCTGAACCCGGCCGACCTTCGTCAGGAGGTCGACGGCTCGCCGCACGACCTGGCCATGCCGGCCGGGTTCGCCGCACCCGGCCGGGAGAACGCGCGCCGCCTGCTGGACACCACGATCGACGCGTTCCCCCAGGCCGACGCGCGGGCGGCGCTGGGCGCGATCGGCGGGCTGGCCAGCGGCACGATCACGCCGCAGCTGCTGGCCTGCTGCCTCGGGATCAGCCTCAACCGGTCCCGCGCGGCGCTGAACGCGCTGGTGGACGTGAGTTTCGCGAAGCGCTCGGCGGGCGTCTACGTGCTCCACGACCTGACGGTCGGCTACGCCCGGTCGGTGCTGACGCCGGTTCCGCCGCGCGTTCTCGACTTCGTCGTGGCGTACGCGGATGATCATGATCTTCTGGCTCGCGAGCTGGACAACATCGTGGCGGCGGCCGCCTCCGACCCGGCCATCGTCACGAGCCTCGCGTCCTGCGGGTACCTGGATACGCACGGTCACACGCTCCCGCTGCTGCGGCTGCTCGACCAGGCCATCGCGTCCGGCCACGGCGACCAGCACCTGCTGCTCAGCAAGCGCGGCAACGCCAGCTTCAACGAGGAGGACTACCCGGCCGCCGTCACGTCCTACCGGGCCGCGCTCGCCCTCGCGCCGACGTCGCAACGGCAGGTGATCCTGCTCAGCGTGATCGCCAAGGCGCTCGCCGAGGACGGCCGGCAGGCAGAGGCAGAACAGACCTTCACCCAGGCGTACGCGCTGGCAGCGGCGACCTCCGACGAGGTCGGCACCATGCGCACGCTCGAGGCACACAGCGTGGCGGCGTTCCGGCGGCGCGACTTCGCCCTGGTGAGGGATCTGACGTCGCGCGGTGTCGAGCTCAGCCGCGCCCTCGGCGACCGCGCCGCCGAGGCGATCTTCCTCAACAATCTCGGCTCGGCCCACTTCGAGATCGGCGTCTCCGAAGCGCTCCGCTACCACCGGGAGGCGATGGAGATCGCGGCGGACAACGAGCACATCCTCGCGCTCACCAACCGCTGCCTCGGCGCCGACTATCACGCCCAGGAGAAATTCGACCCGGCCCGCGCGCATTTCGGCGAGGCGCTGCGGCTCTACCAGCGGCTCGGGCAGTCCCGGCGCGAGGCCAAGGTCCGGATCCTCATGCAGAGATTCGGATATCTGACTTAGCGCGGCAGCAGTTCCCCCGTTGTTTCGGAAGCAGCAACCGCCGTCTCCTGAGCCGGACCATTCGTGGTTTGTCAGGGGAGGAACGGTCATGAGGAAAATCTGGGGCCTGCTCGGCTCCGTCCTACTGGTGTTGAGCGTCGCCACCGTCGCCAACGCCGCTGATCCGGCCAGACCCGGTCTGCGGGACTGGCAGAACCAGGTCTCGAAAGTGTCGCGACCGGCGTCCGCGGGATGTTTCACCACCGAATACCCGGCCACCGACTGGAAACCGGCGGCGTGCGTCGCCTCGCCGAAGGTGCCGATGACGCCCAAGGACGGCGCCCGGCCGCTCGTGGTCGGCAACGGCTCCGACGTCGCGGCGCGCGTACCTGCCGGCAGCTTCATCCAGACCGCGATCGGCTCCTTCGAGAACGTCAACGTGAGCAGTGGCAGCGGGCCGATCGGCAACACGGGACCGTCGATCGCCAACGCGTACACGCTGCAGATGAACACCAACTTCTTCGCCAGCACGGCCTGCGCCGGATCACCGAACCCGGGCTGCCGCGGCTGGGAACAGTTCGTCTACGCCAACGACGGGTCGAACGGCTTCGTGTTCATCCAGTACTGGCTGCTCAACTTCAACACCACCTGCCCGGGCGGCTGGAACCAGTTCCAGTTCGGCGGGGGCGGCGACATCTTCTGCTTCCGCAACAACGGCGGCGGGGCGACGCTCGTACCGAATCAGGTGGCCGCCAACCTCGGCAACCTGAGCCTGTCCGGCCAGGCGAGCGCGGCCGCGGACAGCGCGACCCTGTTCGTCGGGACCACGGCATTCACGCGTACGGGTGACAACTCGGTGAACGCCGCGGCGGGCTGGACCACCGCCGAGTTCAACGTGTTCGGCTTCGGCGGCAACGAGGACGGCGGGGGCATGTTCAGCTTCAACCCCGGCGCCTCGATGACCGTGCGGAACCGGGTGATCTACGGTGGCCGCGCCGCACCCACCTGCGTGGCGACCGGGTTCACCGGCGAGACCAACAACCTCAGCTTCGGCCCGTCCGCCCCGGCGCCGTCCCAGCCCGGGCCGGCCCTGATCTTCAACCAGCACAGCGGCGGCTCGGTGGCCAACTGCGCCGCGGCGGTCACCGTCGGCGACGTCCACGCGCACACCGTGGCCGGCCTGTACTACGACTTCCAGGGCGTCGGCGACTACACGCTCGCCGAGGTCGGCCCCGACTTCGAGGTGCAGGCGCGGCACATCTCCGGCGCGCCGACCTGGCCGAACGCGTCGGTCAACCAGGCCGTCGGCGCCCGGATGGGCAAGAGCCGGGTGGCCGTCTGCGCCGGACCGGCCCTCGTCGTCGACGGCGAGAAGGTCGAACTCAAGGACGAGCCGCTGGTGCTGCCCACCGGAGTCAACGTCACCAGGACCGGCAACGGCAAGTACGTGATCACCGACGAGGAGGGCAACAGCGTCACGGTGACCCCGCGCAACGGATACCTCGACGTGGAGGTCGGCGTCGGCACCTGGCCGACCAAGGTCCGCGGTCTGCTCGGCAACCCCGACAACGACGTCAAGCTGCTCGAGTCCCGTGACAGCACGGTCTTCGCGGTGCCGCTGTCCTTCGACGACCTCTACCACAAGTACGGCGACAGCTGGCGGGTCAAGCCGTCGGACTCGCTGCTCTCGGTCTGCGGCGAGAAGACCGAGGAGAGCAACCCCGACAAGCCGTTCTTCGCCAAGGACCTGGAGCCGAAGATCCGCGAACGGGCGCAGGCGATCTGCCGCCAGAAGGAGATCGCGGCGGGCTGGCTCGAGGCGTGCACGCTCGACGTCGCCGTCCTCGGCAAGGAAGCGGCAGCCTGGTACGTCGGCCAGCCGCCGCCGGTGCTCGACGGCAACTGATCCCGCTGTAACGGGCGGCCGGCCTCGTGCCGGCCGCCTTCAGCGTGGGTTCAGCTTCCCTGGGGCACTATGAGTCGCATGCGCGTGCTGGTGGTCGACGACGAGAAGAGGCTGGCCGAGTCGGTGCGGGCCGGGCTGCGGGCCGAGGGCTTCGCGGTCGACCTGGCACACGACGGGGTCGACGGGCTGTGGCTGGCGCGCGAGCATTCCTACGACGCGATCGTCCTCGACCTCATGCTGCCCGGCGTCAACGGCTACCAGGTGTGCGCGACGCTGCGGGCCGAGCAGGACTGGACGCCGATCGTGATGCTCACCGCCAAGGACGGCGAGTGGGACCAGGTCGAGGGGCTCGACACCGGCGCCGACGACTACCTGACCAAGCCGTTCTCCTTCCCCGTGCTGGTGGCACGCCTGCGGGCGGTCGTGCGGCGCGGCGCCCGGGAGCGGCCGACCGAGATCTCGGTGGGCGACATCCGCATCGACCCGTCCGCCCGCCGCGTGTGGCGCGGCCCGGCCGAGGTCCCGCTGACCGCGCGCGAGTTCTCGGTGCTGCTGTTCCTGGCCCGCCACCGCGGCGACGTGGTCTCCAAGTCGCAGATCCTCGAGGCGGTGTGGGATTTCGGCTTCGACGGCGACCCGAACATCGTCGAGGTCTACATCCGGCACCTGCGCAACAAACTCGACCGGCCGTTCGGCCGCGAGGCGATCCAGACGCTGCGGGGCGCCGGCTACCGCCTGGTGAGCAACGGTGGCTGAGCGCCGGGCCCGGCTCGGCCGCGCCTCGGTACGGCTGCGCACGACCGCGGCGGCCGTGGTCGTGGTGGCGGTCGCGCTGCTCGCCGGGGCGGCGGCCCTGCTGTTCCTGGTCCGCGAGTCCCTGCGTGACGGGGTGGAGAGCGCCGCGGAACAGCGCGCGGCCGAGCTGGCCACGAGCCTCGACCGGCCACCCTCATCTCTGCTGGACGACGACGATCCGGACTTCATCTGGCAGATCACCGACGCCACCGGCGCCGTGGTCTCCTCCTCCCAGGCTCTGCGTTCGCCGTTGCCGACACGAGACACCGACACGGTCCGCATCCCCGGCGCAGATCCCGACTACCTCGTCGTCGTGACCCGCGGCGACCGGTGGACCGTCTCGGTGGCCGGCTCCCTGGAGGAGGTCGACGACTCGACCGCCGCCCTGCTGCGACCTCTGCTCATCGGTCTGCCACTGCTCCTGCTGCTGGTCGGCGGCACCACCTGGGTCGTGGTGACCCGGGCGCTCGCCCCTGTGGAACGCATCCGCCGCGAGGTCGAGTCCATCACCGGCGACCGCCTCGACCGCCGCATCCCCGAACCGCCCGCGCGCGACGAGATCCACCGCCTGGCGCACACCATGAACCGAATGCTCGAACGCCTGGCGGCCGCCCGCTCCCGGCAGCAGCAGTTCGTCGCCGACGCCTCCCACGAGCTGCGCTCCCCGCTGGCCAGCATCCGCCAGGCGACCGAGGTGGCGGGCGCCCACCCCGGCGCGCTCCCCGAGGGCCGGCTGGCCGAGACGGTCTGGGAGGAGGCCACCCGCATGCAACGCCTCCTCGAACAGCTCCTCACCCTGGCCCGCGCCGACGACGGCGTGGTCATCAGCACCCGCCAGGATGTCGACCTCGACGACCTCGCCCTCGTGGAGGCCGCCCGGCTCACGGCCACCGACGCCCTGCCCGAGCGCTCCTCGCCCACCCCGGGCCTCTCGCCCCCATCGCGTCCCTCGGCCCCTGCGCGTCCCTCGCCCGCCTCGGCCCCCGTGCGTCCCTCGCCCGCCTCCTCCCCCGCAGGCCCTGCGACCGCCTCTCCCCCCGCGGGCCGCTCGCCCACCGCTGGGCCTCCGTCTCCCGAGCGGGCGGCGCCGACCGTGCGGACCTCGGGGATCGGCGCCGGTCGCGTGCACGGCGACGCCACCGCGCTCGCCCAGGTGGTGCGTAACCTCATGGACAACGCGGCGCGGCACGCCCGCACGACCGTGGCCGTCGCGGTCCGCGACACCGGCGGCGTGGTCGAGCTGATCGTCGAGGACGACGGCGGCGGAATCTCCCCCGACCGGCGCGAGCAGGTCTTCGAGCGTTTCGCGCGACTGGACGAGGCGCGTGCCCGCGACGCCGGCGGCAGCGGCCTGGGCCTGGCCATCGTCCGGGAGATCGTCACCGCCCACGGCGGAACCGTCACCATCACCGACTCCGACCTGGGCGGCGCCCGCTTCGTCGTGCGATTTCCTTCCTGAAAAAGCCTTTCAGCCGCATTCAGGCTGGATTCAGGAACATCGCGGCAACCTGTACCCATGAATACAGCGAAGCTCCGCAGCAAGCGCATCATCCTCCCCACCTTGGCCGCGGTCGTCGCCCTCGGGGTCGGCGGCACCGTGTGGGCCTCCGCGGCGAACGCCGACGTCACCGGCGGCGAACGCGACCGGGTGGCCGAGGCCGCCGTCCGGGCCGCAGGCGGCGGCACCGCGTCGGATGTCGAGGCCGGCGACGACCAGGGCGTGGCCTACGAGGTCGACGTGCGCAAGCAGGACGGCTCCGAGGTGGAGGTCACGCTCGACAAGGACCTCAAGGTGCTCGGCCAGGAGGCCGACGCGCCCGACGCCGACGACACCCCCGACGCCGGCAGCAGCGCCGGCGCCGGTGACACTCCCGACGCCGGCGACCGCGTCTTGAGCGCCACCGAGCGGGCATCGGCCGAGCAGGCGGCCAAGGGCGCAGTCGCCGGCGGCACCGTCCTCGACGTGTCGGCGAGCGACGACCCCGGCGTGGCCTACGAGGTCGACATCCGCGACGCCGCCAACGCCGAGTGGGATGTCGAGCTCGACGCCGCCTTCAAGGTCCTGCGCAAGACCGCCGGCTGACAGCCGCCGATCCGATGCATACCCGGGGGTCCGGCCAGCCCGGCCGATCCGTCGGCGCAGGGCCAGGCCCGCCCAGCCGATCCGTCGGCTCGGGGCGGGCCACCGGGTCGATCCTTTGGCGTCAGGCCGGCGGATCGGTCCGGATCAGCCCACGCCGACCGGCGATGTGATCGCCAGACGCCAGGAGGGGGGTCGCCCACGTCCCGGTGCCTCAGCGCAGCCGGCGCCCGACCTGGATGGCCGGCCACGACGGCCCTCGCTGCGTCGAAGCCTTCCTCTCAGGAGAAGAGGGCGTTGAGGTCGGGGTAGCTGACGTTCGGCTCGAGGGACGTGTAGGTGCCGGTGGTGAGCAGCTCGCGGGCGGCCCGGTCGGCCACCGCGTAGGCGGCCTGGGCCAGCGCCGTGCCGACGCTGATCCGGCGGACGCCGATCGCGGCCAGCTCGGCGATCGTGGGGCCTCCCGGGCCGGTCATCACGTTGACCGGGAGCGGGGACGCCTCGACGAGCCTGCTCAGCGTCTCCAGGTGGAGCAGGCCCGGCACGAACAGGCAGTCCGCTCCAGCCTTCGCGTAACCGTCCGCGCGGGACAACACGTCGTCGAACCGATCGGCGGGGTCGCCGACCTGACGCAGGTAGACGTCGGTGCGGACGTTGATCACGAACTCGGGGAACGCGGCCTCGCGGGCCGCCCGGATGCGCGGCGCCTGCTCCTCGACTGTGCGCAGCTTCCCGTCGGCCGGGCGGGCGTCCTCGATGTTGACCCGGCGGCGCCGGCCCCGATCACCGACCGGATCGTGTCCGCCACGTCCTCGGGAGTCTCGCCGTAGCCGCTCTCGACATCCGCGGTCACCGGCACGTCCACCGCCGCGGCGATGCGGGCCACCGCGGCGACCGTCTCGTCGCGGGTCAGGCCCTCACCGTCGGCACGGCCGAACGCCCACGCAACGCCCCCGCTGGTGGTGGCCACCGCCCGCGCCCCGGCGCGCGCCACCAGGGCGGCGCTGGCCGCGTCCCAGGCGTTCGGCAGTACCAGCACCGAGCCCTCGTGCAGCCCCTCGTGCAGCCCCTCGTGCAGCTCCCGCAGCAGCCGTGCCCGCGCGATCGTCTTGTCCCCGACCATTCCACTCTCCCCGTCCGGTGATCCACCGTGGACGAGTCTTGCCGATCGACCGCAGCCTGGCTGGCGAGTTTCAGACATCATCGTCGGCCAGGCAACGTGCCGCACAACCCGTAGGCATCCTAGGAGGCTAGTTCAATACGGCTACTGCACGCGCCGCGCCCGCAGGACCGTGTCGTGGGTGTGGTGGGCGCCTTCGGGGTTGGCCGCCGTCCTCGGCCTCGTCTCGTTGACCTCCACCACCCACGACGCGTCCAGCAGGTCGGCGACCTGGCTGGGCTGGTAGAAGCCGCGCGGGTCGGGATCCATGTCCGCGGGCAGCCCGGCCAGGTCGTGGCCGACGAAGAGCAGCGTGCCGCCCGGCGCCACCGCGTCGAGCAGGCCGGTCACGTCCTTGTGCAGTGGCAGCGGGAAGTAGTGGGCGGACACCAGGTCGAAGTTGCCGGCGGGCGGCGGCATGCTGGTCAGGTCGCCGTGGATCCAGGCCACCCGGTCGGCGACGTCGGCGCCCTCGGCTGCGGCGCGTTCGAGGGCCGTACGCGAAATGTCGGTGGCCGTGACCCGCCATCCTTGCCGGGCCAGCCAGAGCGCGTCGCCGCCCTCGCCGCAGCCGACGTCGAGCGCCTGCCCGGGCGTCAGGCCCTTCACCTCGTCGACGAGCACCCCGTTGGGCGCGCCGCTGAACAGCCGTTCCCGGCTCCGATACCGCTCGTCCCAGAATTCCGCATCCATGCCCTCAACCTGCCTGATGCGCGGATCACAGGCCAAAGTCTTTGCGACTTCGGCAAACTTCCCGATAGGTTGGATCACGCGAAGGGGAGTAGCTCCCAATGCGATGGTCGACATACTGGTGTGCGGTTCGCGCCCGGCCACGCAGCCTCACCACCTGGTGAGGCGGGCGAGACCTTCGATTCGGCTGAAACGCCGGGTCGAGGTCGTTCGTGCCCGCCCGGCCATGATGTGGAGAGGCTTTTTTCGTGGACGGGTTCCTTGCCGCGCTGGCAATCAGCTTCGGTGTCATCTTCGTCGCGGAGCTGGGCGACAAGTCGCAGCTGATGGCGATGACGTTCGCCACCCGCTTCAAACCGCTGCCGGTGCTCATCGGCATCACCGTGGCCACGGCTGTCGTGCACGCCGTCTCGGTGGGCATCGGGTACGGCCTGGGCGCCGCGCTGCCGACCGGCTGGATCGCGCTCGTCGCCGGTCTCGCGTTCCTCGCCTTCGGGGCCTGGACGCTGCGCGGTGACTCACTGAGCGACGAGGAGAAGGGCAAGGCGGAGAGGACGAACCGGTCGGCGATCGTCGCGGTCAGCGTCGCGTTCTTCCTGGCCGAGCTCGGCGACAAGACGATGCTCGCCACGATCACGCTGGCCACCCAGCACGGCTGGCTGGGCACCTGGGTCGGCTCGACGATCGGCATGGTCGCCGCCGACGCCCTCGCCATCCTGCTCGGACGTTTCCTGGGCAAGCGCCTGCCGGAGAAGGCCATCAAGTACGGCGCCGCGGCGCTCTTCGCCATCTTCGGCGTCGTGCTGCTGATCGACGCGGTCAGTCAGCTGACCTGACGGGCCTGATCGGGTACGGCGTCCGCGAAGCCCAGCCGCCGGTTCATCGCGATCGCGGCGTGGTTGCCGGGGTGGTGGAACGCCACCAGGCGCTGGTAGCCCGACGATCGGGCGAAGCGAATCGCGAGCAGTTTCAACGCCAGGGACAGCCCCTTGCCGCGATGGGGTGCGAGCACTCCGGTCATCTCGGCGAAGGCATACCCGTCGTCCGGGCGCAGGGAGGTGGCGGACATCCCGATCCACGCGAAGTCCTGGAGGGCGACGATGACACCGCGGGGATCGTAGGTGGCCACATCGATGCGCTGGGTGACGTACTCGTCGTACGTGTAGAACAGGCCGCGGCCCGGGATGTCGGACGAGCACGTCTTGTTGAGGTCATAGAGCGCCCGGCGGTGCTCGGGCGCATCGCCGAGCTCGGCCATGGTCGTGAACCGCGTGCCCGACGACCGAGCCCGTCGCAGGTGATGCTCGAAGAGCGCATCGTCGAAGTTCGCGATGTCCAGTTCGAGCGTCACCCAGTCCACCATGGAACGGACCCTACGTGGCCGGCTCCAGGCGGACGATCACGGCCTTGGACGTGGGCGTGCCGCTCTCCGCCGCCTGCGAGTCCAGGGGCACGAGCGGGTTCGTCTCCGGGTAGTAGGCGGCCACGCAGCCTTTCGGCGTCGAGTACTCGACCAGGCGGAAGCGGGGTGCGCGGCGCTCGCCGTCGACCCACTCGGAGACCAGGTCGACGTGGTCGCCGTCGACGAAGCCGAGCTCGTCGAGGTCCGCCTTGCTGATGAAGACGACGCGGCGGCCGGCCTTGATGCCGCGGTAGCGGTCGTCCAGCCCGTAGATCGTGGTGTTGAACTGGTCGTGGCTGCGCAGGGTCTGCAGGATCAGCCGGCCCGGCGGCACCTGGAGCACCTCGAGGGGGCTGACCGAGAAGACCGCCCGGCCCTCGGGGGTCGTGAAGGTGCGGGTGTCGCGCGGCGGATGCGGCATGGTGAAGCCGCCGTTGTCGACGCGCTCGGTGTAGCCGGAACAGCCGGGCACCACGTTGCCGATACGGTCACGGATGCGGTCGTAGTCGGTGGTGAACGCGCGCCAGTCGATGCCGTGCCGGTCGCCGAGCGTGGCTGCCGCGATGCCGCACACGATGTCGACCTCGGAGCGCAGCAGCGGGCCGGCGGGCTTGGAGCGGCCGCGGGAGGCGTGCACCTCGGACATGGAGTCCTCCACGGTGATCCGCTGCACCGTGCCGCCGGTGAGGTCCTGCTCGGTGCGGCCCAGCGTGGGCAGGATCAGCGCGGTCGCGCCCGCGTCGAGGTGGCTGCGGTTGAGCTTGGTGGAGATCTGCACGGTGAGCTCGGCGCCGCGCATCGCCGCGGCGGTGACCTCGGTGTCGGACATGGCGGCCACGAAGTTGCCGCCGAGCGCCACGAACACCTTCGCCTTGCGGTCACGGAACGCGCGGACCGATGCGGCCGCGTCGTAGCCGTGCTCGCGGGGCGGATCGAAGCCGAACTCGGCGCCGAGCGCGTCGAGGAAGAAGTCCGGCGCCTTCTCCCAGATGCCCATCGACCGGTCGCCCTGCACGTTGGAGTGCCCGCGGACCGGGCAGAGGCCGGCGCCCGGCCGGCCGATCATGCCCTGGGCCAGCGCGACGTTGACGAATTCCTTGATCGTGTTGACGGCGTTGTGGTGCTGGGTGATGCCCATCGCCCAGCAGTGCACGATGCGTTTCGCGCCGGCCAGCATCGCCGCGGCGTCCTCGATCTGCTGCCAGGTCAAGCCGGTGGCGGCCAGGACCGCTTCGCGGTCGATGTCGCGTACGTGCGCGGCCCACGCCTCGAACCCGGTGGTGCTCCCGTCGATGAACGCGCGGTCGAGCACCGTGCCGGGGGCCGCCTCCTCCGCTTTGAGCAGCAGATGGCCGATGGCCTGCCAGAGCGCCAGGTCGCCGTTGGAGCGGATCTGCAGCAGCGTGTCGGCGAGCTCGGTGCCCCGCCCGGCCAGCCCGCGCGCTTTCTGCGGGTTGTCGAATTTGAGCAGACCGGCCTCGGGCAGCGGGTTGATGGCCAGGATCTTGGCGCCGTCCCGCTTCGCGATCTCCAGCGCCGTGAGCATCCTGGGATGGTTCGTGCCCGGGTTCTGGCCGGACACCACGATCAGGTCGGCCTCGTGCAGGTCCTCCAGGGTCACCGAGCCCTTGCCGATGCCGATGGTGCCGGCCAGCGCGACAGATGTCGACTCGTGGCACATGTTCGAGCAGTCCGGCAGGTTGTTCGTCCCGTACGCCCGGGCGAGCAGCTGGTAGAGGAACGCCGCCTCGTTG
Source organism: Actinoplanes sp. NBRC 103695 (assembly GCF_030269485.1). GTDB lineage: Bacteria > Actinomycetota > Actinomycetes > Mycobacteriales > Micromonosporaceae > Actinoplanes. The sequence continues at coordinate 154,555 of NZ_BSTL01000014.1, forward strand.
CTGGCCCGCCCCGAGGTGTAGAAGACCGCCTCGTCGGGGTGTGCCAGGCCGCGCAGGTGCTCGCCGACCAGGGCGAACGCCTCACCCCAGGAGAGCGGCTCATAATGCGTGCCGCCCGGACGGCGGACCATCGGATGCGTAAGCCGGCCCTGTTTCTCCAGCCAGTGATCGGTCTGCTCGGACAGGGACGCGACCGAGTGCTCGGCGAAGAACGCCGGGCCGACGGTGTCGCGGACGCCCTCCCAGGACACCGCCTTGGCGCCGTTCTCACAGAACTCGGCGGTGTGCCGGTGGCCCTGCGGATCGGGCCAGGCGCAGCTCATGCAGTCGAAGCCGTCGGCCTGGTTGAGGGTGAGCAGGTTGCGGGTGGCCTTGACCACGCCCATCTGACCCACGGCCCTGGCCATGCTGACCTGGACCGCCTTGAGACCGGCAGCATGGTCGGCGGGTGGGCGCACCCTGAGGCGCGCATCCTCGTCAGGCTTGGAAGGCATCACCACTCCAGAGATTGATCAAACCCTGTAGTGCCCTACGGTGCCCGGGTTACACATCCATCGGCCAGCGGCTGTCTGCGATGTCACAGAACGCGACGGATGCGACGGATGATCACCATGCCCGCACCCGCCGAGATGAGGAGCAGCACGGCCGCGGGCCACCAGCGTGCGGATCTCTCGTCGTCCCCCGCCGGACGTGCCGCGACCCCGATGCCGGCCTTCTCGGCGGGGGCCCGCGCGATCCCGGGGAAGTTGTCGGGAGCCGCCTGGGCCGAGCCGGACACCCGGCGACTGCCCAGGCGGGCCACGCCGGGCGCCGGGGACGTGTCCAGTGGGTTCCCGGCCACCGCGGGAATCTCCGCGGTCAGGGCGCCGGTCGGGTCGACCAGACCGAAGCCGTACTTGTCGTCGCGGCCCTCCGCACCCCGGTCGCGGGCCGTCCTGATGATGCGGTTGACCACCTCACCCGCGGGCATCTCGGGCCAGCGGGCACGGATCAACGCCGCCGTCCCGGAGACCATCGGCGCGGCGAAGCTGGTGCCGCTGGCCTTCTTGTAGCCGCTGGGATAGACGCCCATGATCTGGGTCGCGGGTGCGGCAACCACCGTCGCCGGCCCGAAGTTCGAGCCGGACCAGAGCGCGTCACCGGACCGCTCCGTCCCCGCCACCGAGATCACGCCGGGCTCGCGGGCCGGATACCAGACGCCGGTCGACGACGAGGTGCCCACGTTGCCGGTGCAGGCGACCACCACGACGTCCTTGGCGAAGGCGTAGTCGATCGCCGCCGCCAGCGCAGCGCTGCTGCTGTTGCCGCCCAGCGAAAGGTTGATCACCCGGGCGCCGTGGTCGGCCGCCCAGCGCACACCCTTGGCCACGATCAGCGCGTCGTTGTACCGGTTCTCCTGGTCGAGGACCCGGACCGGCAGGATCTTGGCCCTGGGTGCGATGCCGACCACTCCGGCACCGTCGTCCTTGCCGGCGATGATCGCCGAGACCGTCGTGCCGTGCCCGACCAGGTCGGTCTCGCCGTCGCCCTTGTCGTCCACCAGATCGACGCCGGTCAGCACCTGACCCCGCAGATCGGCGTGCCGGGCGTCGACGCCGGAGTCGATCACCGCGACCGTGACACCGGCACCCATCGACCAGTTCCAGGCACCGGCCACATTGAGCGTACGCAGATGCCACTGCTCGGAACGGACCGAGTCGTCGGCGAGAGCCGCCGTGGCGGGCAACCCGAGCGCGGCGAACATGCCGGCGACAACACCGGCGGCCACACGGATCCAACGCTCCCCACCGGACGACACGTTGCAGGAGATTAGTGGTTCTCAGGACCGCAGCGCCAGACCGTCCAGGATGAGCGCCGGCCCCGCCTCGAACGCCGCCTCGTGATCCACCGCCGCCGCGCCGGAGTCCGCCTGCTCCTCGAGCACACTGCCGACGGTGAATCGGCGTCAGCTTCGTCGACGCCAGGGGCCGGGCGCGAGCGACAATCACGGCGAACACGTCCGGCAGAGGCCGGCAGTCGCTGACCTCCGAGTACGAGATCATGCGCGGCGATCTGGTGCGCATCCTGCACGAGGCGACGAAGGACGACGTCGAGTACGTCTTCGGCGTGAGCAAGGAGGACGGCGACCCGGACGGCTACGACCTGGTGGTGGGCGCGGACGGCCAGGGGTCGCGCCTGCGCCGGGCCGTCCTGCCGCCCGGCTCCCCCGACCCGTACCGGCGGGTCGGGATCCACATGGCCTACTGGTTCGTCCCGCGCATCGCGTCGCCTACTGGTTCGTCTCGCGCATCGCGTCGGACACCAACATCCGGGACGCCTACAACGCCACCGGCGGCCGGATGATCATGCGCCGGAGTCATCACCCCACCGAGACCCCGGTCTACTTCGTGCTTCGCGAGCGGTCCAGCGAGGCCTCGGCCGTCCACCGTGAACCGGTCGAGCGCCGGAAGCAGTTCTGGACCGGCCGGTTCCGATTCGCGGTTCCAGTCGACTTCGCGGTTCCAGTCGACCAGTCCAGGCGGGCGCGGCATATGGTCGCAACCCTGGTATTGCGCGAAACCCGCCGGTAGCGGTGAACTACGTGAATGTTCTCGTCAGCCGTTTGGCGAATGCGCGATTGATCACAGGATCGCGCCCTTCCACATATCCACGGGTGGGCGAATAGCCACAGCGCGTGAATGGATCGATTGCCGCGGCGTTCCGGACTCCGGTCTCCAGGATCAGCTGCCCGGCACCCCAGCCGACCGCCTGCTCCTCGAGCCACCGCATCAACAACCGACCCCATCCGCGACCTCTCGCAATGGGCGAGAGATAGGTCTTCTTGATCTCCGCCGTCCCGGCCTGCTGGTCGTACCAGCGACATCCGCCGCACCCGACCGGTCGCTCGTGGTCGTACATCACCACGAAGGTGCCCAGCGGCGGGGCATAGTCCGCCCGCGGAACATCGGCGGGGTCGGCGTAGCCGTAACGCTTCAGCTGTTGCTCGCGGAACGCCCTGAGCAGTGCGGCGCTGTCTGGATGATCCACTCCGAGCACTTCCATCCGCACATCGCCCGGCGGCGAGGCCGATACCCCGGAAGGATCACGAAGGACGGCTAACTGCCCGGCTGTCGTTGAGGAGTTCCGTGGCCCTCGCGGCGCATCAGCGAGTCCTGCCGGGATGTCGTCCATGAGCCAACTCCCGTCCTGTCCCCCACCCGACCGTAGTCGGGTTTGGTAGAACGGCGTGGTCGTGGGACTCGCGGCGGACCTGCCTTCACGACGTTCACGGACCGGTCCGGGGGCGAGCCCGGACCGGTCCGTGGCCGGTGGCTAGTCTAGAGACTCTTCGCGGTGGAGGTCCGGCTCGCGTTGCCGGGACCCCTCGCGTTGCCGGGACCCCTCACGTTGCCGGGACCCCTCACGTTGCCGGGACCCCTCACGTTGCCGGGACCCCTCACGTTGCCGGGACCCCTCACGTTGCCGGGACCCCTCACGTTGCCGGGGCTCCTCGGTGCGTGCGCTTGCTGCCGGCGCTCTCGCCGGGCGTGGGCTTTCGCTTGGTCTGCCAGGCGCCCGGGTGCCTGCTCACCGTCGCTGCCGCCGCTCGCGGCTCTGCCCGGGCGCGGTCAGTGGTAGCCGGGCACGAGAGTGGTAGCCCGGCACGAGGGCGGTAGCCGCGGCCCGCGGGGTGGTAGCCGGGCACGAGAGTGGTAGCCGAAGGCGGCATCCGACCTGGACGGCCCGCCACGACCGCTCTGGCCGACCGGTCTCGCGCGGCCGGTGGTAGGACCAGGCGCTATCCGAGACCGCTGACCGCTCTGGGCTACCACGCGCGCGGACCGTGGTAGCCCAGCGCGGCATCCGCGCCGAAATACCGCTCTGGCCCACCACCGCCTGCCTGGTCTACCACTCACGTCCGCTCCTACCACCAACCGCGCCCGGCCACCAACCGCGCCCGGCCACGGCCGCGACCGGCCGCAGCAACGGTGAGCAGGCACCCGGGCGCCTGGCAAGCCGCCCCGACCCCGCACCGGGCGCAAGCAACGGCAACCAAGGCGAGCAGGCCCCGGCCCAACCCGGCACCCCGCGCAAGCAACGGCAACCAAGGCAAGCAGACCCCGGCCCGACCCCGCACCCCGCGCAAGCAACGGCAACCAAGGCAAGCAGACCCCGCCCCGACCCCGCACCGGGCGCAAGCAACGGCAGCCAGGGTGACCAGGCGCCCGGGCACCTTGCACACCCGGCAGCGCGGCCTGACCAGACCTCGACCTCGAAGGGTGTCTAGGCCCGATGCAAGGCGAGGGTGCCCAGGACCTCGGCCGCCCACGGCTCGGGCGCGACGGCGTCCGGCCCGATCACGCGAAGTGAGCCGAGCACGGTGCAGAGCATGCCCATGGCCATGAAGTCGCGGCACTCCTCGGTGCTGGCACCGGTCAGGTCGCGTACCGAGGTGTAGATCCGGCCGAAGCCATCGCGGACCACCGGCCCCATCACGGGGTCGCCCGCCGCCGCGAAGCCGTGCAACAGCAGGGTGATCAGCTCGCGCTGGGCGATCAGGTCGTCGTAGGCCGCGCCGAGCCCCTCCAGGGTGGGCGTCACCTCGGCGGCGGCCCGGAAGTGCTCCTCGATCCGGTCGCAGGCGTAGCCGATCGCGGCGAGGAAGAGCTGCTGCTTGGTGCCGAAGAGCCGGATGACGTACGGCTGGGAGACGCCGGCCAGGCGGGCCACCTGATCGGTGGTCGTGCCGGCGTACCCACCCTCGCTGAACGCGGTCACGGCAGCCATCACCAGCTGGTCCTGGCGCTCTCCGGCGGTGAGTCTCGTTCTGGCCATGCACCGATCCTACTTGACAAAGTTATCAGTGGATAACTACCTTCGGCCGAGTAGTTATCAGTGAATAACAACTGGGGAGAACCTGATGACCGCCACGACTCTCGAGCGGCCCGCCGCCGAGCCGGCGCGCAAGGCCCGGCCGCTGGCCTGGGTGCTCGCCGCGACCGGGATCCCGATCTTCATGGTCACGCTGGACAACCTGGTGGTGACCACCGCGCTGCCGACGATCCGCAGCTCGATCGGCGCCTCCATCACCGACCTGCAGTGGTTCGTGAACGCCTACACGCTGCCGTTCGCCGCATTCCTGCTGACCGCCGCCGCCCTCGGCGACCGGATCGGCCGGCGGCGGATGTTCATCGGCGGCATCGCGCTCTTCACCCTGGCGTCCGCCGCGGCGGCGCTGGCTGCCGAGCCGTGGCAGCTCACCGCCGCCCGCGCGGTGCAGGGCCTGGCCGGCGCCGCGGTCGCGCCGTTGTCACTCACCCTGCTCGCGCAGGCCGTGCCCGATCGGCTGCGCAACGCCTCGGTCGGCATCTGGGGCGGGATCAGCGGCCTCGGCGTCGCGGTCGGCCCGGTGGTCGGCGGCGCGGTCACCGAGGGCCTCGACTGGACCTGGATCTTCTGGCTGAACGTGCCGGTCGGCGTGATCGCGGTGGTGCTCGCCGCGGTGGTGCTGCGCGACTCACGCGGCGGCGCCTCGAAGCTCGACCCGCTCGGCCTGGTGCTCTCCGCGTCCGGCATGCTGCTGCTGGTCTGGGGCGTCATCGACGGGCCGGACCGCGGCTGGACCTCCGGCCGGGTCGCGTCCATGCTGATCGCCGGCCTGGTCCTGATCGGCCTGTTCGTGGCCTGGCAGCGCCGGGCGAGCGCGCCGATGATGCCGCTGCGGCTCTTCCGTGCCCGGGGCTTCAGCCTGGTCAGCGTCGTGACCCTGACCTTCTCGGCCGGCACGTTCGGCGCGGTCTTCCTGCTGGCGCAGTTCTTCCAGGTGGTGCAGGGCCTGAGCCCGCTGGACGCGGGGCTGCGGACGCTGCCGTGGACCCTGGCGCCGATGGTGGTGGCGCCGCTGGCCGGCATCTTCGCCGACCGGATCGGGCTGCGGACGCTGATCGCCACGGGACAGGCGCTGCTCGCGGGCGCCCTGTTCTGGATCGCCACGGTGACCGCGGCGGACACCACGTACTCGTCGCTGGTCCCCGCCTTCGTGATGGCCGGGATCGGCATGGGCCTGACCTTCGCGCCGATCAGCACGATGGCCCTGGCCAGCGTTCCGGAGGCGGAGCGGGGCGTGGCCTCCGGCGCGAACAACACCATCCGCGAGTTCGGGGTGGCCGCCGGGGTGGCCGTGCTGGCGTCGGTGTTCAGCTCGTACGGCGGCTACACCAGCCTGGACGCCTTCATCGACGGCGTGGTCCCGGCGGTCTACGTCGGCTCGGCCGTGGTGGCCGTCGGCGCCCTGATCGCCTTGGCCCTCCCCGGCCGCCCGTCGTCCGGCCCGGCCAAGAGCTGAGCCCGTAGTGGTAGCCCAGAGCGGCATCCGGGCCACGGATGCCGCCCTGGGCTACCACGCCGCGCGGAGGACTGCGAAAGCCTCGTGCGTCACTTTCTTCGCTACTTGCCGACCTTGATCCAGACGTCGTCGAGCTCGCCGTGGAACTGGTCGCTGTTCGCCCCGAGACCCTTGCCGCCGAGGCTGAGCGGCTGGGTCGTGACCACCGAGAGCGCCGCCGGGATCGTGGTGGACGCCTTGACCGCACCGTCGACGACGATGCTCAGGGTCGCACCCGACCGGCGGCACTCGAGCGTGTGCCACTGGCCGTTCGCGATCGACTCCCGGCTGCGGGCGATGTGGACGGTGGCGGTGGTCTTGTCGCTCATCCCGCAGCTGGGCTTGCCGGTGATGCCGTCGGCCTGCAGCTTGTACTGGCCGCCGCCGCTCGCGTAGCCCTTCTGCAGGATGTTCTCCCCGCCGCCGGCCTCCTGCTTGGCGAGCCGGATCGCGGCGCCGTAGCTCAGCGTCCCGCTGCCCGGGTTGAGGTCGGGCACGTCGGCGGACTGGAGCACGAGCTTGGGACAGTTCGCACCGGCGCACTTGGCCGGGAACGCGAGGGCCTGGCCGTTGCCGTGCGGGACCATCTTGACCGCGCCGCCGCCGCGGGTGACCGCGCGCAGCAGGTGCTTCTTGCCCGAGCCGTCGTCGAAGGTGCCGTCCGCGACCGTGGTGTCGAAGTTGTAGGACGCCACGTACGGGCTGGCCGGCGGCGTGGTGCCCGGAGTGGTCGGGATGGCCGGCGTGGCCGCGGTGGTCGCCGTCCCCGGCGTGGCCGCGGTGGTCGCCGTCCCCGGCGTGGCCGCGGTGGTCGCCGTCCCCGGCGTGGCCGGCGTCCCCGGCACGGGGGTGTCCTCCTGCCGGCTGATCTTGAAGGCCGCGTACCGCTTGCGCGTCGCGGCGCCGATCGCGGTGAAGTCACCGGCCGCGCTCACCACGCCCAGAGCCGGCGAGACGGCGAGCGCGCGGACCCCGGCGACGCCGTTGGCCTGCGGCGCCCAGTCCAGCAGGTTGCCCTGAGCGTCCACCGCGGCCAGCTTCACCCGCGGCACCGAGCCGTCGGTGCAGACACCCTTCACGCCGTTGTTCGTCGTGGTGCAGGCCTTGTCGAAATGGCCACCCACGTACGTGACACCGTCCAGCACCGCGATCGCCTGCGTGTCGCCGTCGAACACCCGCGTCCACCTGGTCGCGCCGGCCGGCGAGTAGGCGACCGCACGACCGCCCTGGCCACCGAGCCCGGCCCAGACCCCGGTCGAGTCGGCGGCCAGCGCGAACACCTGCGACACCGGCTTGGGCAGGAACGACTTGTCGAGGGCCCCGGTCGTCCCGTCGACCGAGGTGAGCCGCAGCGTCGAGCTGACGCCGTTGGTCTTGTGGAAGCTGCCACCCAGGTAGACCCGGTTGCCGCTGACCGCGAGCGCGTTGACCACGTTGTCGGTGGTCGGCGCCCAGCCGTCCAGCGCGCCGGTGGCGAGCGAGAACGCCGCCACGTTGGCCCGCGGCACGCCGTCGATCGAGGTCAGCTTGCCGGCCAGGTAGAGCTTGCCGTTGCCGACGCCCAGGGCGTTGGGCTGGCCGATGACGGTGTGCTTGAGCGGCTTGAGCGCGCCGGTGGTGGCGTCCAGGGCGGCGACCGCGTCGCGGGCGGTGGCGGAGATCTTGTCGAAGTCGCCGGCCGCGTACACCGTGGCCCCGTCCACCGCGAGCGCGCGCACGTTGGCGTCGGCGGCGGGCGCCCAGGGCAGCAGGGCGCCGGTCTTGGCGTTGAACGCGGCCAGCCGCTCGCGGACGATGGTCTTGCTGTTCACCACCGCGGCGGTGAAGGAGCCGCCGACGTAGACGATGTCGCCGCTGTGGGCGACCGCGTAGACCGGGCCGTTGAACGACGGGGAGGCGACCGGAGCGGTCCCGACCACCTCGGCGAGCGCCGCGCCGCCACCGGCGATGAGCGCGGCGGAGACGCCGACGATCATCGTACGGCGAACCGCGGCCTTTGCACGAATTCGGGTATTGAGCACGAGGCACGGTAGCTTGCCCGAATCGTGGCATAAGCCGGGCCTCGGTCCGCCGGAATCACGCTGTTGACGCAGGTCGGGCAGCAGACGTCGGCCAGGAGGCCCGCTCTCGTCCCGGCGTGAGCGGGCCGCGGGGCCGCCACGGCGACCTCAGAATCGCCGGATCGAGGGACGCGCGGCCTACCGTGAACCGATGGAACGGACGATCCGGCTCGCGGCGGCCCTGGCCGTGTGCTGTCTCGCGGCCTGCTCCGGCGGCCCGGCGGCGCCCGCGCCCACCGAGACGGTCACGCCGGCCGCGCCGGCCCCGGGCCGGAGCCCGTCGGACACCCGCACCACCACGCTGGACGACCTGCCGCCGCCGGCCGACGGCCGCTTCCACTCCGAGATCCGGCGGGTGCCGGCGAGCGTGCTCGCACGGTCGACCTGGAACCGGCGCTGCCCGGTCCCGGCCACCAGCCTGCGGTACGTGACGGTCAGCTTCCGCGGATTCGACGGGCTGGCGCACACCGGCGAGTTGCTGGTCCACGCCCGAGCCGCCGAGCAGTTGGTCACGGTGTTCGGCAAGCTGTTCGCCCAGGGTTTCCCGATCGAGCGGATGCGGGTGACCAGCCTCGCCGAGCTCAACGCGCCGCCGACCGGAGACGGCAACACGACGGCGGCGTTCGCGTGCCGGCCGGTCCGCGGGCGGAAGGCCTGGTCACAGCACGCGTACGGGCTCGCGGTGGACGTCAACCCGTTCCAGAACCCGTACCACCGCGGCGACGTGGTGCTGCCCGAGCGGGCCACGTCCTACCTGAAGCGCGGTGACGTGCGGCCCGGCATGATCCAGAAGGACGGGCCGGCCGTGCGGGCGTTCGCCTCGATCGGATGGGAATGGGGCGGCGACTATCGCTCGCTGAAGGACTTCATGCACTTCTCCGCCAACGGCGGGTGACGAGCTCTGCGGGCGAACGTGAATGGGTTTAGCAGCCAGAATGTGGTTCTGACCGCGACGCACACGCACTCGGGGCCGGGCGGGTTCTCCGAGTACACCCTGTGGAACCTGACGACGCCGGGGTTCGAGGCGCCGGTGTTCGAGGCGATCGTGGCGGGCATCGTGCGGGCGGTGACGGCCGCGGACGCCGGTCTGGCGCCGGGCACGGTGAAGTTCGCGCGGACAACAAGGGGTACGCCTCACACGTCGTCGAGCACGACGTGCACGGCGTCTCCTGGGCCGAACGGGGTGGTTTCGTGGCCGCGTTCGCCCAGACCTCGGCCGGTGACATGTCGCCGAACCTGCGCGGCGGCGGGGCGCAGGGGCCGACCGACGACCAGTTCGAGAACACCCGGATCATCGGGCAGTTGCAGGCCTCCCGTGCCGAGCAGTTGTTCGAGTCGGCGACCGAGGAGCTGTCCGGGCCGATCGACGCCCGCGGCCGCTACGTGGACTTCTCGGACATCCAGGTCGAGCCGCGGTTCACGCCGGACGGGCAGCCGCACCGCACGTGCCCCGGCGCGCTCGGCCAGAACTTCACCGCGGGCGCCGAGGACGGTCCCGGCCCGCCGATCGTCGACGAGGGCGACCTGTCCACCAACCCCCTGCTGCTGCTCGCCGGCATCGTGGTCACCCCCACCCCCCTCTGGGTACGCCAGTGTCAGGCGCCCAAGCAGGTCTTCCTGGGTACGGGCAGCCAGAACCCGCCGTGGACGCCGCAGGTGATGCCGGTGCAACTGCTGCGCATCGGGCAGCCGGCCGTCGGCACGGCGCCGGGCGAGTTCACCATCGTGTCCGGGCAGCGGGTGATCGACGCGATGACCGCCGAGCTGGGCGGCACGGTGTCGCACGTGATGCCGGCCGGGTACGCGAACGCCTACGCCGGCTACGTGGCCACGCCGGAGGAGTACGACGCGCAGCACTACGAGGGCGCGGCCACCCACTTCGGGCGGTACACCGGTCCGGCGTACGCGCAGGAGCTGGCATCGCTGGCGGCGGCCCTGCGCGACGGCGGCCCGGTCACCGACGACGCTCAGCCGCTCGACCTGTCCCGCCAGCGCATCAGCGCCCGCCCCGGCGTCGTCGTCGACTCGCCGCCGCTGGGCAGGTCCTTCGGAGCGGTCCTCACCCAGCCCGCGGCGTCCTATGCGCACGGTGCGACCGTCGCGACGGACTTCGTGACCGCGCACCCCAACAACAACCTCCGCGACGAGAGCACGTTCCTGGAGGTGCAGCACCTCTCCCAGGGGACCTGGCGGACGGTGGCGACCGACAGCGAGTGGCAGACCACGTACACCTGGAAGCGCGAGTACCTCGCCGTCTCCACCGCGAAGATCACCTGGACGGTCCCGGCGACCGCACAGCCCGGCACCTACCGGATCGTGCACCACGGCGACGCCCGGTCCCTGACCGGCCGGATCACCCCGTTCACGGGTACGACCAGGACATTCACCGTGAGCGGGTGACCTCGTCGAGGCGGGCGGCCAGGAACGCGCGCTCGACCTCGTTGCCGGTGAGGGCCAGCGCCTCGCGGTAGGCGTCGGCGGCCAGGTCCCAGCGCCCCAACCGGCGAAGGAAGTCTGCGCGGGCCGCGCTGAGGTAGCCGTACGTGGCCAGCGCCGGGTCCGCCAGCAGGGGCGCGAGGGCGTCCAGTCCCGCCTGGGGGCCGTCGCGCCGGCCGATCGCCACCGCCCGGTTCAGCGCGACCACCGGCGACGGCCACAGGCGGAGCAGCACGTCGTACAGGCCGGCGATCTCGGTCCAGTCGGTGTCCTCCCAGGTGACCGACTCGGCGTGCACGGCGGCGATCGCGGCCTCCACGGCGTACCTGGTGGGCGGCCGCCGGCGCAGCGCGTCGGTGAGCAGGCCGACGCCCTCGGCGATCCGCGTGCGGTCCCAGCGGGAGCGGTCCTGCTCGGCGAGCAGCAGCATCCGGCCGTCGGCGGCCAGCCGGGTCTCGGACCGGGCGTCGATGAGCAGCAGCAACGCCAGCAACGCGCTGATCTCGGTGTCGTGCGGCATCAGCAGGTGCAGTGTCCGGGCCAGGTCGATCGCGCCGTCCACCAGGTCGCGGCGGACCAGCCGGGCGCCGGCCGGCGGGGTGTGCCCGGTCGTGAAAATCAGGTGCACCACCTCGAGGACGGCGCCGACGCGGCCGGCGAGCTCGTCCGGCGCCGGCACCCGGTACGGGATACGCGCGGCCGAGATCTTCTTCTTCGCCCGGGTGATGCGGGCGGCCATCGTCGGCTCCGGTACGAGGAACGCACGGGCCACCTCGGCCGTGGACAGCCCGCACACCAGCCGCAATGTCAGGGCCACCTGCGCCTCCGGGGACAGGGCCGGGTGGCAGCAGGTGAAGATCAGGCGCAGCCGGCCGTCCTCTCCCAGCGCGTCCTCCGGCCCGGGCACCGACGGCTCCGGCACGAGCAGGGGCATCCGGCGGCGGAACACGGCCTCGCGCCGGATCAGGTCCCGCGCCCGGTTCCGCGCGACCGTGGTGAGCCACGCGCCGGGGCGGTCCGGGATTCCGCTCCGCGCCCAGGACTCCAGCGCCTGGGCGTACGCGTCCTGCGTGCACTCCTCGGCCAGATCCAGGTCGCGGGTGAGCTGGGCGACCCCGGCCAGCACCAGGGCCCAGTCGCGGCGGTGCGCCTCAGCCACCGCCGAAGACACCGCCGCGCCGGCCTCCTCGATCATCCGTGGTCGACGACCGGACGGATCTCCACGCCGCTGTGACCGGCGTGCACCTCGGGCAGCCGGGACGCCAGCTTGATCGCCTCGTCCAGGTCGGCCGCCTCGAGCAGGTAGAAGCCGCCCAGCACCTCCTTCGTCTCCAGGAACGGGCCGTCCGTGGTGAGGACCGACCCGGTGCCGTCCGTCCGCAAGGTCGTGGCCGTCTGCGCGAGCTCGAGCTGCTCGCCGCCGACGACCTTCCCGCCGGCCGCCTCGTTGAACGCGCCGTGCGCCTCGCCGTGCGCCTGCCACTGCTCCGGGGTCATCGCGTCCCACTGCTGGGCGTCGCCGTAGATGAGGAGCATGTACTTCGCCATGTCGCACCCGTTCTGCCACGGGGTCCTGGTGGACCCGCCTACCTCAACGACGAAGTCGCGAGGCGGCGGATCGACACCGCACCCCGGGATCATCTCCAGGTATCGTCCCAGCTCGCGCTGCACGGGGTGGCGGACGGCGTCGTGCGGGAGCGGTTGGGGTCGCTCTCCCAGACGACGGCCGAGCCCTCCTTCTTGATGTACTTGTAGGCCACCGCACGGCCGGCGGGCAGGGTCACCGCGGCTCGCCAGATCGGGTACGCGGCGGAGGACAGCGCCACCGCGGCCGCCGGGTTCCAGCTGCCCAGCTCGGGTGTGTCGCCGACGACGAAGACGTTCTGACCCCAGGTCGTGGTGGCGTTCACCGCGAACGAGATCGACGCGGTGCCGCAGTTCGGGCCGCCACCGCCGCGAGCCCCGACGTGCAGTGCCACCGCTGCTCCCGGCGCCACCGTGATCGTGGCCTGGCCGGTGGCGTTCACGGTGTAGGCGACCGGACACCCGTCGCCGGCCAGCACGTCGCAGTAGCTGCCCGCCGCCAGCCCGGTCGCGAACGTCCGGGTCAGCGCGGCGCCGCCGCGGTTGAAGGCGATGAACGCCGCGTCGCCGCGCGAGAAGGCGATCTGGTTCGAACCGTTGCTCCACCAGTTGGCGACGGACCGGGCGCCGGCCGACGCCCGCCACGCGACCAGGTCGGCGACGGAACGGTGCTCGCACACCCAGCCGCTCCCGCACGAGACCTGGCTGGTGGTGCCGTCAGCGGCGGCCGGCGGGCCCTGGTCGGGGCCGCTGAAGTCGTAGCTCGACATGACCTGCGGGACGCCGTACGGGTAGGCCAGCAGGAACGCCTGCGCGAGGCGGTACGTGGTGCCGTTCTTGTAGGTCAGCACGTTACGCCCGTTGCGCTGGGTGTCGTGGTTGTCGATGAACGCCACCGCGTCGGCGGAGGCCAGGCGCATCCGGCCGGGCAGCCCCTCCAGCTGGGCAAGGTTGCCGTCCCGGAACGCGCCGCTGACCACGTCGCCGTAGCGGAACTCGGTCACGTCGCCGATGCCCGCGTACTCCTCGGGGGCGGGCTCTCCCGCGCCGCCCTCGATCACCTCGGAGAAGACGTAGGGGTCGCCGGTCACCGCGTCCAGGACGGCGGCCTGGTCGGTGGCGGGCACGTGTTTCGCCGCGTCTACGCGGAACCCGTCCACACCCAGGGAGACCAGATCATTCAGGTACGCGGTCAGCCTGCTCCGTACGTACGCCGACTCGGTCTTGAGGTCGGAAAGATCGACGAGCTCACAGTTCTGGATCTCCCAGCGGTCGCCCCAGTCGGCGATGTCGTCGTTGCCGTTGCGCCCGCAGTGGTGGAAGTCGTCGTAGCCGTAGGGAACGGCCGGGTAGGCGTAGTGCGAGTAGGTGGATCCGCCGCTGCCCGCACCGGTGGACGCCCCGCCGGCCGCGTGGTTGATCACCGCGTCGACGTAGATCTTGACCCCGGCGGCGTGGCAGGCCGACACCATCGACGCGAACGCCGCCCGGTCACCGCGCCGGGTCACCAGGTTGTAGCTGACCGGCTGGTAGTCCTGCCACCACGGGTGGCCGGAGAGCTCGACGTGCTCCTGCGGCGGCGACACCTGCACGCCCCCGAAACCCTTCGGGCCGAGCACCGTGGCGCACTCGTTCGCGACCGAGGCCCACGGCCACTGGAACAGGTGCACGATGACGTCCTTCGAGCCGGGGCTCGCCGGGCCGGCGTGGGCGCCGCCGGCCGGACCGGTCGCGGCGAGGATCGCGACCGCGATGACTCCCATCCACTTCCGCATGGCGGAAAGCATAGACGTTCACCTATCTATCGCCACCGGGTGCCGCAGTGCGGCCAGAAAGTGGAATACTTTCCGAAACTTCCAAGCAGGGGACGCTCATGGCGGTGGACGGCAGGCGGGTGACGATCGCGGCGATTGCAGCCGAGGCGGGGGTGTCCGTTCCCACCGTCTCACGCGTGCTCAACGGCCGCACGGACGTTGCGCCGGAGACCCGGGAAAAGGTCGAACAGCTGCTCAGCGAGCACGGCTACCAGCGCCGGGCCTCCCGGCAGCGGCCCGGTGGCGCGGCGCTCATCGACCTCGTCTTCAACGACCTGGACAGCCCGTGGGCGGTCGAGCTGATCCGCGGCGTCGAGGAGGTCACCCACTCGGCCGGCGTCGGCACGGTCATCTCCGCGGTGCACCGGCGCTCGACGTCCACCCGCCAGTGGCTGCAGAATCTGCGGGCCCGTGCCTCCGACGGCGTGATCTTCGTACTGTGCGGCCCCGGCGTCGCGCACACCGAGCTCCAGCGCCTCGGCATCCCCGTAGTCGTCGTCGACCCGGCCGGCAACGCGGGCAACGACGTCCCCACGATCGGCGCCACCAACTGGGCCGGCGGCCGGGCCGCCACCGAGCACCTGGTCTCGCTCGGCCACCGCCGGATCGGCCTGATCGCGGGCCCGAAGGATCTGCTGTGCAGCCGGGCCCGGCTGGACGGCTACCGCGCCGCACTGGAGGAGGCGGGCCTCACCTACCAGGCCATCGTGCAGGGCGACTTCCTGCACCGCTCCGGCTTCGACGGCGCGACGGAACTGCTCGACCTGCCCGAGCCGCCCACCGCGATCTTCGCCGCCAGCGACACGATGGCGCTCGGCGCGTACGAGGCCTGCCGCCTGCGCGGCCTGCGCATCCCCGACGACATCAGCATCGCCGGCTTCGACGACCTGCCCGAGTCCCGCTGGGCGTCGCCCCCGCTGACCACGGTCCGGCAGCCGCTCGCCGAGATGGGCGCGCTGGCCGCCCGCACCGCGTTGCGCCTGGCCCGCGGCGAGCACATCGAGGTACCCCGCGTCGAGCTGGTCACCTCGCTGGTGGCCCGGGACAGCACCGCCCACCCTAAGGGCTGATCCGTCGCAGCCACTCGTCCAGCAGGGACTTCTCCCCCGCGCTGAAGGCGTCGAGGCCGGGCAGGGCCGCGCTTAGCGTGATCGCGGCGGCCGCCGGGCCCGGGGTGCCGCCGGCCGGCTCGTCCGTGGTGACGGCCGCGATGACGGCCTCGCGGGCCACCCGCGACAGGGACGGGTCGGGCTCGGGCGCGGCGATCAGGGCCTGCGTCGTCCCGGAGCCGACCGCCTTGATCAAGGACAGAGCAAGGCTTTCGGGTACGCGCAGCCGGCCTGCCGCCGCGATGCGGTGCACCTTCGCCGCCAGCATCGCGTAGCCGGCGTTCAAGGCCTCGTGGGTGCTCGGCGTGCTCGGCCGGCCGTACATGAGCGCGAACAACGCCGGGTTCGCCACGCCGAGCTCGATGTTCAGGTCCCAGCCCCGGCGCAGGTCCTCGACCGGGTCGTCGACCGCCGGCAGCGCGCTCTTGCTCTCCAGGAAGTCGAGAACGCCCCTGGTGGCGATCGCGTCCAGCAGGCCCTGTTTGTCGCCGAACAACCGGTAGATGGTGGGCGGCTGCACCCCGGCGGCGGCGCTGACCGAACGGGTCGAGACGGCGTCCTCCCCGCCCTCGGTCAGAAGTCTCAGGGCCGCGGTGATGATCCGCTCGCGGGTGTCGTCGCTCACGAAACCAACGATAACGCACCCTTGCTTCCAGTGGTATTACCGGTGTTATGGTCGTCGCGTTAACACCGTTTCAGCCGAGGAGAAGATCATGATCGTCGTTACCGGTGCGAGCGGCCAGCTGGGCCGCGCTGTCGTCGAGGAACTGCTGTCGCTCGTGCCCGCGTCCCAGGTCGGCGTCAGCGTCCGCGACGTCTCCAAGGTCGCCGACCTCGGCGACCGCGGAGTGCGTGTCCGGCAGGGCGACTACACCTCGCTGGAGCACTCGATCGAGGGCGCCTCGTCGCTGCTGCTCGTCTCGGCCCCGCTCATCGGCGACGCGCTGCTGAAGACGCACCGCACCGCGATCGCCGCGGCCGGAGCGGCCGGGGTGAAGCGAGTTCTCTACACCAGCCACATGGGCGTGAACCCGGCGTCGCACTTCCCGCCGATGCGAGGTCACGCCGCCACCGAGGAGATGCTCGCCGAGTCGGGTCTGGCCTTCACCGTGCTGCGCAACGGCTACTACGCCACCGCGGTGCCGATGCTGCTGCGGCAGGCGCTGGAGACCGGCGAGCTGCGCACGCCCGCGGACGGCCCGGTCGCCTGGACCACCCACGCCGACCTGGCCGCGGCGACCGCCCGCCTGCTGGTGGACGGCGCCGACGACGGGCCGACCGCGCCGCTGACCGGGCCGGCCGCTCTCGACATGGCGGACGTGGCAGTCATCGCCTCGCGGGTCACCGGCCGCGAGATCCGGCATGTCGTGGTTCCCGACGCCGACTACCGCAACGGGCTGCCCGAACCGGCGGCGACGATGCTGGCCGGAATGTTCCTGTCGAGCCGCGACGGCGACTTCGGCCCGGCCGACCCCACCCTCGCGACCCTGATCGGGCGTCCGGCGACGTCGCTGGAAGACTTCCTCCGGCAGGTGCTCTAGGTGAGTGGCCGGCCCAGGTCGTAGATCTCCTGGATCAGGCGGCGGCAGCGGCGGATCACGTCCGGGTCGGTGTGGCGCAGGGCGTACTCCGTGGTCAGCTCGGCGCCGATGACCACTTCGTACATGACGGCGTCGCCGAGCACGACGAGCTCCGGCAGCGGCTCCAGGTGGGCGACCTGCTCGGCCGCGACGATGCGGGTGGAGTCGCCGTACTCGGCGCGGAGGCGCAGCGCGTGCATCTCCCACTCCACGTACGGGATGAGCGGCTCCTCCACGACCCTGGCCCGGCGCATCGGGAAGCCGGCCCGGCGGTAGAAGTCACGCATGGCGTCGCGGCCCTGATCGAGCAGGCGCAGCGACCCGGCCAGATCACCGCGGTCGAAGGCCTCCCAGCTGTCGTGGCCTGGCTCGCGGAACTCCTGGCGGCGTTCCAGCTTCCAGAAACCGGACTCGCCGATCGCCCAGAAATGCCGGTCGAAGTCAGCCTGATAGTCCGCGAACTCCAGCCGTTCGCCGGCCGCACCGTCCACAATCATCGATCGACACTGTAGACCCATATATTGGTGCCATGACGTCAGCGGGCAGCCGGCGGTCGAGGGATCGGCACAGTCCTGCCGAGCAGCGGCTCATCGACTCGGTCGCCCGCGGCGACGTGCTCGACCTGGCCGGTGACGAACCGGTCGACGAGGCGGCCATGCGTTCCTGGGGCGACGACCGGACAATCTCCGCGTCCGTCATCCGCGACCTCGTCCGCGGCCGCCTGGCCGCCGAGCCCGACCCGCACGGCCTGCGGCTACGCGGCGCCCGGATCACCGGACGGATCGACCTGGCGAACATCACCAGCGACCTGGTGCTGGAACTCGGTGACTGCCTTCTGCCCGATGGCCTGGACCTGCGGAACGCCCGGCTGCCGGCCGTGGCCCTGACCGGATGCCGCATCGAGCAGACGGCGGGCTCCGGCGACGCTCCCGTCGACGCCACCCGCCTCACCGCGCGGGTTCTCTCCTTCGACAGCAGCACCATCCTCGCCACGGCGGCCGCCGGAGCCATCCGTCTCGCCGCCGCGCGCATCGGCACAGTGGACTCCCGCGGTGCCCGGCTGGGCAACACCGGCGGTCCCGCCCTGGAGGCCGGCGGCCTGCACGCCGACCACAGCGTCTTCCTGAGCGACGGATTCGACGCCACCAGCACCAGCGAGCAAGGCACCGTCCGGCTGATCGGGGCGCACATCGGCGGGCAACTCAACTGCGGCGGCGCGGCACTGCGGAACACCACCGGGCCCGCCCTCAACGCCGACGGTCTGTCCGTCGCGCAAGGCGTGCTCCTGCAACGAGGATTCACCGCCACCAGCACCAGCGAACAGGGCACGATCCGCCTCATCGGCGCCGCCACCAGCGCCCTGCATTGCGCCGGAGCCAGGCTGGAGAACACCGCCGGACCGGCCCTCGACGGCGACAACCTCCAGGTGAAGCGGGACATCGGCCTGGACCGCGGGTTCATCGCGACCGGCGTCAGCGATGAGGGCGCGGTCGTGCTCACCGGCGCCCATGTCGGCGGTCTTCTGGACTGCTCGGCGGCAAGGATGGCGAACACCGGCGGGCCGGCACTCCATGCCAACGGCCTTCGAGTCGACCAGGACCTCATCCTCGACGACGGGTTCAGCGCCGCCACTGCCGGCTGCCCGGTGACGCTGACGTTGGCCGGCGCACGGGTCGGTGGAACCTTCCGCTTCGACAGCGAGGTCGTGACGCAGGCCGAGGCGGATCACGGGTCGCTGGTCGAGGTGGACGGGCTCACCTACAGCGGGCTGCCGGGCCCGGCCTCGGTGCAACGCTGGCTGACCGTGCTGGGCAAACACACCGCACGGTACGCCGCACAGCCCTACCAGCACCTCGCCGCCGCGTACCGTGCCGCCGGCCACGACCGGGACGCCCGCACCGTCCTCGTCGCCCAGCGCCGCGACCAGCTCGACCGCGGCGGGCTGACCGGCCCGGAGCGCGCCTGGGGCCGCCTGACCGGTCTCACCCTCGGCTACGGCTACCAGCCGTGGCGCGCCCTGCTCCTCCTCATCGCCACGCTCGCGGCGGCGGTGGCATTGAGCGTCGCCGGCGGCCACCACGGCGCGCTCGCCCAGAAGGCCACCGTCGGAACAGCTTCCGCCGGGCCGTGCACCATCACCGACCAGATCGGCGTCGGCCTGGACCTCGGCACGCCCTTGATCAAGACCGGCGCCAGGGACCGTTGCCAACCCACCAGTACCTCCGCCGGTCAGGCTCTCACTCTGACGGGCTGGGTGCTGCAGTTGGTCGCCTGGGGCTTCGCCACGCTGTTCATCGCCGGCTTCACCAGCGCGGTCCGCAAGACCTGACCCGTTCGCGGTGAAGGTCTGGTCTGGCCTTGCTGCCGGCGTCTCGCTGGGTGTGGGGTTTCGCCGGGGTATGCCAGGCGGCCCGGGTGCCTGCTCATCGTTGCTGCCGCCGCTCGCGGTGGTAGCCGGACGCGGTGGTAGCCGGACGCGGCGGTAGCCGGACGCGGCGGTAGCCGGACGCGGCGGTAGCCGGACGCGGCGGTAGCCGGACGCGGCGGTAGCCGGACGCGGCGGTAGCCGGACGCGGCGGTAGCCGGACGCGGCGG
>NZ_BSTL01000014.1:174193-303962 GCF_030269485.1 Actinoplanes sp. NBRC 103695
GGTAGCCGGACGCGGCGGTAGCCGGACGCGGCGGTAGCCGGACGCGGCGGTAGCCGGACGCGGCGGTAGCCGGACGCGGCGGTAGCCGGACGCGGCGGTAGCCGGACGCGGCGGTAGCCGGACGCGGTCGGTGGTAGCTGAAGGCGCTATCTGCGGCGTTGACGGCCGGCCCGGCCCTTGCGCGCCGCCCACGCCCGCGGCCGGTGGTAGGACCGGGCGCAATCCACCGCTATCCACCGCTCCGGGCTACCACCCGCGCGGACTGTGGTGGCTCAGGGCGCCATTTCGGCCCGGATACCGCCCTGTCCCACCACCGCGTGCCTGGTCCTACCACTCGCGCCTGCTCCTACCACCGGACCGCACCTGGCCACGGCCGCAAGCGGCGGCAGCAACAGTGAGCAGGCACCCGGGCGCCTGGCATACCCAAGCGAGAACCCACGCCAGCCGCGAGCGGCGGCAGCGACCGACGACAGCGACCGACGACAGCGACCGGCGGCAGCGACCGACGACAGCGACCGGGCTCCCGGCATACCCGAACGAAACCCCACGCCAGCCGCGAGCGGCGACAGCGACCGGGCTCCCGGGCACACCAAGCGAAACCCCGCCCAAGATCATCGATCATGAACATTGTGTCGCGCGCACCGTCCGCCTCCCCCACCCTGTTGGGTGGGCGGAAATGTAGCACCGTCGCCTGACCGAACGGCCCCTCTGTCCACAGGCAGCGCGGTCAGAGCTCCTGCTCCAGCGACGCCACACCGCCCACCGCGGCGGCGACCGGGAGGCGGGTGCGGGCGGCGCCGTCGCCGTACAGGGACCAGCGCCAGAACTCGGTGCTGGTCCGGGTGATGGCCTCGAACGACGAGTCCTCGATGACGTGGCCGCCGCCCTTGATCGTGAGCATCGCCCGGGACCACGGGACGGCCTCGAAGACGGTGCGGCCGGCGTCGTACTTGACCGTGTCGTCGTCGGTGCCGTGGACGAAGAGCATCGCCGCCGCCGGGCCGGTGAACGGGGTGCTCAGGAAGTCGGTGCCGGCGATCGCCAGGCCGGCCTTCAGGCGGGTGTCGCGCTGGGCGCTGAACAGGCCGATCGTGGTGATCGCCCCGCCGGAGTGGCCGGCCGCCGCGATCCGGGTGTCGTCGATGATGCCGCGCAGCGGGTCGCCGGTGAGGGCCAGGAGCTGGTCGATCACGGTCATCGCGTCGGCCGGCTGGTTGATGACGTCGTTCTCGTCGAAGGCCGGCGCCTCGTACCTGGTGTGGGGGTATGCGGGACCGGCCACCACGAAACCGGCCTGTGCCCACCGGGACAGCAGCGCCGCGAAGTCCTCGGGGTTGGAGGTGAGGCCGTGGCTGAAGAGGATCAGCGGGTACCGGCCGGAGGCGGGCGCGGCGCTGTCCACGGGAGCGGGCGTGGCGGGCGCCACCCCGGCCGCCGGGTACCAGACGCGGGTCGGCAGCGGACGATCCGTACCCCGGGAGAAGTCGAGGTCCCGGCGCCCCACCGCGAACGCTGTCGCCGGCGCGCTTCCCGGCGGGGGCCGGTAGGGGGTCACGTTCTGCGGTTCGAGGCTGGAGGAGTCGTTCGATCCCATGATGTCGCCGGTGAGCGAGGGGAGCGCCGAGGGCGAGGCCGGCGGCGGGGCGGCGGGCCGGTCGGGTGCGACGCATGCGGACAAACCCCCGGCGGCCACGAGGCTGAGTAACAGAGTTCGTCTACGCATGGTGACGATTCTGCTGGTCAGAGCTGTGCGGACCTTGAGAATCCGGGCCGGGTCGGCAAGACGAAGATCACAATCCGGCATAGGGTTCCGGACATGACGACCAGAAACATCCGGATCGGCGTGCAGATCAAACCGCAGCATGCCGACTACGCCTCCATCCGCCGCGCCGCCGCCGAGGCCGAGGACCTGGGCGTGGACATCCTCTACAACTGGGATCACTTCTTCCCCCTGAACGGCGAGCCGGACGGTCTGCACTTCGAGTGCTGGACGATGCTCGCGGCGTGGGCCGAGCAGACCAGCCGGGCGGAGATCGGCGCGCTGGTGACCTGCAACAGCTACCGCAACCCGGAACTGCTGGCCGACATGGCCCGGACCGTCGACCACATCAGCGACGGCCGGCTCATCCTGGGCATCGGGTCGGGCTGGTTCGAGCGGGACTACCAGGAGTACGGGTACGAGTTCGGCACCGCCGGCGGGCGCCTGGACGACCTGGGCGAGGCCCTGCCGCGCATCGAGTCCCGCTGGGGCAGGCTCAACCCGCCGCCGACCCGGAAGATTCCGGTGCTGATCGGCGGCGGCGGCGAGAAGAAGACGCTGCGGCTGGTGGCTAAGCACGCCGACGCCTGGCACACATTCGCGGACCCGGAGAAGCTGGAGCACAAGTACGGCGTGCTCAAGCAGCACTGCGCCGACGTCGGCCGGGACGTGTCCGAGATCGAGGTGTCCGTCGGGGTCGAGGGCAAGGAACCGGCCGAGGTGGCGCCGCGTCTGCTCGAGCTCGGCGCCACCCAGTTCACCGTGGGCGCGAAGGGTCCGGACTTCGACCTGACGGAGTTGCGCCGCTGGCTCGAGTGGCGCGACTCGCTCTGACAAAAGGGACAGGCTAGACGAAGACGCTCAGGATCATCACGCAGGCGAAACCGACGACGGAGATGATCGTCTCCATCACCGACCACGTCTTGATGGTCTGACCGACGGTCATCCCGAAGTACTCCTTCACCAGCCAGAACCCGGCGTCGTTGACGTGCGAGAAGAACAGCGACCCGGCGCCGATGGCCAGCGCCAGCAGTGACACCTCCGGGGTGCTGAGCGTGCCGGCCAGCGGCGCGACGATGCCGGCGGCGGTGATCGTGGCGACGGTGGCGGATCCGGTCGCGATCCGGATGCCCACCGCCACCAGGAAGCCGAGCACCAGCGCGGAGATGTTGGCGTCCTTGGCGGCGTCGGCGACCACGTTGCCGACGCCGGCGTCCACCAGCACCTGCTTGAACCCGCCGCCGGCGGCCACGATCAGCAGGATCCCGGCGATCGGCGGCAGCGAGCCGCCGATCACCGCGGAGGTCTTGCGGCGGTCGAACCCGGCACGCTTGCCGAGGGTCCACATGGCGACCAGTACGCCGGCCAGCAACGCGACCACGGGCTCGCCGGCCACCTCGAACGCGCCGCGCACACTGTTCTCCTCGGGGAGGGTGAGCTCGGCGATCGCCCGCAGCAGCATGAGCACGATCGGCAGCAGCACGGTCAGCACGGCCGGCCAGAAGCCGGGGTTGCGGGTGGGGCGGGGCTTGTCGTCGTCGGCCTCGACCGGTTCGGCGGTGGCGTCCGCGGAGACCGCCGCACCGGTCTCGGTCGCGACCGCGTCCACCCGCTCGGCGCCGGCCAGGGCGGGCACCTCGACGTGCACCCGCTTGCTGATGAAGTTGCCGAAGATCGGGCCGGCCACCAGCACCGTCGGGACGGCGCAGATCAGGCCGAACGCCAGGGTCAGGCCCAGGTCGGCGTTCAGGCTGGAGATCGCGACCAGCGGTCCCGGGTGCGGCGGGACCAGGCCGTGCAGCACCGACAGGCCGGCCAGCGCCGGGATGCCGATCTGGAGCAGCGGCACGGTGGTGCGCCGCGCGACCAGCAGCACGATCGGCACCAGGAGCACGACGCCGACCTCGAAGAACAGGGGCAGGCCGATCAACGCCGCGACGCCGGCCATGGCCCAGGGCAGTTTGCCGGCGGAGACCCGGTCGACGATGCGTTTGACGATGCCGTCGGCGCCGCCGGAGTCGGCCAGCAGTGCGCCGATCATCGAGCCGAGCGCGATCAGCAGTCCGACGTTGCCGGCGGTGGTGCCGACGCCGTTGGTGAAGGAGTCGACGGTGTCGCCCGGGGCGGCGCCGGCCGCGATGCCGAGGGTGGCCGCGCCGAGCACCAGGGCCAGGAACGGATGCCACTTGGCCCACGCGATGAGGAGGATGACGACCACGATGCCGAGCACGGCGGCCAGGACGAGTTGGGTGCCGCCGGCGTCGGTGATCGCCTCTGCTGCGTAGGGGTGCATGCGGGGGCCGTACCCCGCTCTCAGCTGCTCTCAAACGCGGCGAGCACCCGTTCCAATCCGCGGGCCACGATTGCGGCGTCCCCGCCGAGGTGGTCGGTGTAGTGCCGCTTGATCCCGGCGAGGTAGACGGGGGCGGCCTCGCGGAGCCGCTTGCGCCCGGCGTCGGTGATCGTCGCGTACGCGGAACGCCGGTCCTCGGGGTTGGCCTCGCGGGCGACCAGCCCCTCGGCGGCGAGCTGGTCGACGACCCGGCTGACCCGGGAGCGGCTGACCACGGCGAGGAGTCCGAGCTCGCCCATGCTGAGCCGGCGCTCCGGGGCGGAGTTCAGCTCGAGCAGCACGTCGTACCAGGTCAGCGGCAGGTTGCAGGCGCTCTGGAGTTCGCGGTCGAGCAGTGGGACCAGGGCGGCGTGCACGCGTAGCAGGCCCGCCCAGGCGTCGGTGTCGTCCATCACCCGAGCGTACCCAATTCTTGTGCGTGCGCACGCAACGGCGTAAGAATGTGCGTGCGCACGCAAATCCGACGATCCAGGAGAAGCATGATGTCCAAGCTGCTGCACGTCTCCGCCTCACCCCGCGGCCCGCGTTCCGAGTCGCTGGCGATCGCCGACACGTTCCTGTCGGCTTTCCGCGACACCGACCCGGCGGTGCCGGTGTCCACCTTCGACCTGTGGGACGGCTCGCTGCCGGCGTTCGGGCCGGACGCGGTGGCCGCCAAGATGGCCGTCTTCGCCGGCGAGGAACCGACCGGCGACGGCTGGGCGGCCGCCACCGACACGTTCCGCCGCTTCGACGACGCCGACCTCTACCTGTTCAGCGTGCCGATGTGGAACCACGGCGTGCCGTACATCCTCAAGCAGTTCATCGACGTGATCAGCCAGCCCGGCCTGGTCTTCGGGTTCGACCCGGCGGCCGGCTACACCGGCCTGCTGACCGGCAAGCGAGCCGCGGTGATCTACACCAGCGCGGTCTACGGCCCGTCGTTGCCGCCGTCGTTCGGCACCGACTTCCAGGCGCCGTACTTCACCGGCTGGCTGCGCTGGGCCGGCGTCACCGACATCAGCGAGATCCACTTCCGCCCGAACCTGGTGACGGCCGACGCCGCTACCGCCCGGGCCGCGGCCCACGCCGACGCCCGGGAGGTGGCCAAGCGCATGATTGTCCGGTGATCGACGACGACGTCCCGGCCTTCTGGCGCGGACTGGGCCTGCCCGGGCTGGCCGACGTGCACACCCACTTCCTGCCCGAGCGGATGTTGCGCAAGGTGTGGGCCCAGTTCGACGCGAGCGGCCCGCTGATCGGCCGCCCGTGGCCGATCAGCTACCGCGGCTCGGACCCCGAGAGGATCGCGACCCTGCGCCGGCTGGGCGTCCGGTCCTTCTCCGCCCTCGCGTACGCCCACAAGCCCGCGATGGCCGCCTGGCTGAACGAATGGACGCTCGCCTTCGCCGCGGAGGTCCCCGAGTGCCTGCCGAGCGCGACGTTCTTCCCCGAGGACTCCGCCGCCCCCGATGTCCGCGCCGCCCTGGACCGCGGCGCCCGCATCTTCAAGCTGCACCTTCAGGTCGGCGGTTTCGACCCGGGCGACCCGCTGCTCGCACCGGCGTGGGGCCTGCTGGCCGAGGCCGGGACGCCGGTGGTCGTGCACGCCGGTTCCGGCCCGGTCGCCAACGGACACACCGGCCCGGGCCCGATCGGCGAGGTGCTGGCCCGGCACCCGCGGCTGGCGGTGATCGTCGCCCACCTGGGCAGCCCCGAGTACGAGGGGTTCCTCGACCTGACCGGCCGCTATCCGAACGTGCGGCTGGACACCACGATGGCGCTCACCGATTTCTGGGAGGAGATGGCCCCGTTCCCGCGGTCCCGCCTCGCCCAGCTGCGCGATCTGGGCCTGGCCGGCCGCGTCCTGCTGGGCTCCGACTTCCCCAACATCCCCTACCCGTACGCCCACCAGTTGGAGGCGCTGACCCGGATCGACCTGGGCGACGACTGGCTGCGGGCAGTCTGCTGGGACAACGCTACCGCTATGTTCGGTTTGCCCCGGTGAATCCCTGAACTCGCCACGCCGAAGTCCCACGGGCGCTGGCGCGGGCGTGCCACGATCACCGCATGAAGAAGATCCTCGGCTGGGTGGCCGTGATCCTGCTGATCTTCTACATCGGCACGAATCCCGGCCCGGCCGCCGACATCGCCCGGAGCCTCGGCGACGGCGTGGCCAACGTCTTCCGCAACGTCGGCACCTTCTTCTCCGAGCTGGCGAACTAGCTCCGCGCCCTGTCGGAGTGTCCCAGGTCCCGATCAGGCGCCACCCGGTCCCGGACCAGGCGCTTCAGCTCGGGGATCTCCGGGAAGCCGCTCTCCTTGCGTGACCAGAGCGTCTCGCCGTTCAGCCGGATCTCGAAGACCCCGCCGATCCCCGGCACCAGCGCCACCTCACCCAGGTCGCGCGGGAACGTGGTGAGCAGTTCCTGCGCGGTCCACGCCGCCCGCATCAGCCAGCGGCACTGGGTGCAGTACTCGATCTCCAACCGGGGCTCCCGCATCGCCGCATCGTTTCATGCCGGCTGGGTAGCCTGACGACATGGCACGGATCTTCATCACGGGCTCGGCCGACGGGCTGGGACTGGGCCTCGGGCGGCGGCTGCTCGACGACGGGCACGACGTGGTCCTGCACGCCCGCAACGAGCAGCGCGCCACCGACACCCGCGCGGCCTCGGGCGTCGAGCAGGTGGTCGTCGGTGACCTGGCGAACATCGCCGAGACCCTGGACGTGGCGACCCAGGCCGGGCGGGCCGGCCCGTTCGACGCGATCGTGCACAACGCGGGCATCGGCTACACCGCCCGGCGGCGCGAGGAGACGGCCGACGGGCTGGAGAAACACTTCGCGGTGAACGTTCTCGCGCCGTACCTGCTGACCGCGCTGATCCCCCGCCCGGACAGGCTGATCTACCTGAGCTCCGGCATGCACCACGGCGGCCGCACCACGCTCGACGACCCGCAGTGGACGTCGCGGCGGTGGAACGGCAGCGCCGCCTACAGCGACACCAAGCTGTGGGACGTGGTGCTGGCCCTGGCGGTGGCACGGCGCTGGCCGGGCGTACGCGCGAATGCCGTCGACCCTGGCTGGATCGCCACGCGCATGGGCGGCGCCGGCGCGCCCGGCAAGCTCGACGAGGGCACGCGCACCCAGGCGTGGCTGGCCGTGAGTGACGACCCGGCGGCGACGGTGACCGGCCGTTATTTCAGCAACATGCGCGAGGAGCGACCGGCGGCCGCGACGACCCGGGCCGAACTTCAGGACGAGCTGCTCGACTACTGCGCCCGCCTGTCCGGCACGCTGCTGCCGGAGTGAGGCTCACCTGCGTCGGCCTGTCCACGGTGGACATCGTCCACCGGGTGCCCGCGATCCCCGGCCCCGACGAGAAGGCGCAGGCCACCTCGGTCCAGATCGCGGCGGGTGGTCCAGCACTCAACGCCGCGGTCACGGCGGCCGCGCTCGGCGCCGACGTCACGCTGGTCACGGCGATCGGCGCCCATCCGCTGGGCGCGTTGATCAAACAGGACCTCGCCGCGTACGGGGTACGCCTGCTGGACGCCTACGACGGCGGGACCGAGCCGCCGCCGGTGTCCGCGGTGACCGTGGAGGAGACGACCGGCCGCCGTTCCATCGTGAGCCGTAACGCCGGCGCCGTCACCCTCCGCATGCCGGCGTGCGACCTGTCCGGCGTCGTCCTGGTCGACGGCCACCACCCGGTGCTGGCCCGGGCGGCAGCCGCGGCGGCCGGCACCCTGGTCGTCGACGCCGGCCACTGGCGCCCGGTGTTCGCCGAGGTCCTCCCCCACGCCCACGTGGTCGCGGCCTCGTCCGGCTTCAGCCATCCCGCGCTGCCCGAGGTGGCGCCCCACGTGGCGGTGACCGATGGCCCGGCGCCGGTCCGCTGGTGGTCGGGCGCCGCATCGGGCGAGCGGCGGGTGCCCGCGGTCGACGCCCTGGACACCTCCGGCGCGGGCGACGCCTTCCACGGCGCGCTGGCGGTGGCGATCGCCGCCGGGGCCGGTTTCGTCGAAGCGCTCGACGAGGCGATCCGTGTGGCCGCGATCCGCGTCGCCCACGCGGGTCCGCGTTCCTGGCTCACCGACCCTCGGCTCCAGCAAGACCTCGTGCCGAGCGAAGATCCGTGAGGCAGCGACGACCACGGCTGGTGGCAGGCCGCTGATCTCTGCCCGGCACCGGTTATCCTGGACGCCTGCGACTGCTCTGCTCGCACGAGGGCGGCCTTCCGGCGTCACGAAGCGACGCTTGTCCCTAGCCCGTCGTGGCTCTGGCAGCGACCCCTTCCCGACCCGGCCGTGCACGCTGCTGGGCTCGCACAGAGATGTGAGCAGATGACCTCGCCTGAGCCGCTCGACCCGACAGCCGCGTTCGCCGAGCTGGGCCGGATCAGACTCAGCGAAACCAACCTCGACCAGGTCCTCGCCCGCGTCGCCGGGCTGGCGAAACGAAGCGTGCCGGGCGCTTCGGAGGTGTCCGTCACGTTGATCCGCGGCGACGACGCGCACACGGCGGCCTTCACCGGACTCCTCGCGGTGAGCCTCGACGAACGGCAGTACGAGGACGGTGCCGGCCCCTGTCTGGACGCCGCCGCCACCGCCACGACCCTGTCGGTCCCGGACATGGCTCAGGAGGACCGCTGGCCCGGCTGGGCCGCCCGGGCGGTCGACGCCGGCGCGCGCAGTTCCCTGGCGATCGGCCTGCCCGTGCTCGAGAAGGTGACCGGCGCGCTGAACATCTACAGCGTGGACGCGAAGGCGTTCGACGACGACGCGGTCACGCTGGCGCAGACGTTCGCCGGGTACGCCGCGGTGGCGCTGGCCAACGCACACCTCTACGACGCCACGGCGACCTTGGCCGAGCAGATGCAGGAGGCGATGGCCAGCCGGGCGATCATCGAGCAGGCCAAAGGCATCCTGATGGGCCGGCGGCGCTGCACCGCCGACGAGGCCTTCATCATGCTCCGCAAGGTGTCGCGGGACTCCAACCGCAAACTCCGTGACGTCGCCGAATCACTCGTCGCGAAGGCACAGGCCGGCACCGACCGCTGACGGACACGTGTCAGCGCGATGGATCAGTACGGGTTGCCCGTGCCGGGCAGCCGGCCTCTCAGCAGCCCCCGTGGCCGGCCCGCCAGTTCCGGATCGCCGGACAGCGGCGGCGTGTCGTCATGGGCCCGCTCGGCGAACCCGGCGATGAACTCCCGCAGCGTCGACTCGGCGTCGTGGACCGGCGCCCAGCCCAGCTCGCGCGCGATGCGGTCGCATGACATCAGCGGCGCCTTCAACCCCATCGCCACCCAGCCCGCGTCGACCGGCTGGAGCCGCAGCCGCCAGCTGAGATCCGCCGCCGCGTACAGCGCCACCCCCGGCACCGGCACCCGGACGCCGCCGAACATCCGCGCGGCCAGGCGGGTGTCGAGGACGGGCGCCGCGGCGACGTTGAACGCGCCCCGGACATCGGAGAGCAAGGCCCTCGCGTACGCCTCGGCGACGTCGTCCGCGTGCACCCCCTGGACCCGCAGTGCCGGGTGGGCGGGCAGCACCGGGATCCGCCGGGCGCGCAGCAGGCCGACGGGCAGCAGCGGGCCGGCGAAGTAGCGGGCGATCTCGGTGCCCGCCGAGCGCTGGAAGATCAGGCCCGGCCGCAGCCGGACGACGCGCAGCTCGGGCCGGTCCCGTTCGACGCCGTCCAGCAGCTTCTCGACCAGGGCCTTGTGCGTGCTGTACGACGACTCGACGATCCCTGTGGCCGGCCACGCCTCGGTGACGTACCGGTCCTTGGGTCCTGGCGCGTACGCACCGACCGACGACGCCACGACGAGGGTGCGGACGCCCGCCGCCAGCGCCGCCACCACCACGTTGCGGGTGCCGAGCACGTTGGTCCGGAAGAGCCGCCGCCGGTCGTGGCTGGGCTGGATCTGCCAGGCCAGCTGCACCACCGCGTCGGCCCCGGCGAAGATCCGCTCGAGCCTGGTCCCGGCGTCGTCCGCGCCGATGTCGCACGAGTGCCACTCGATGTCGCTGTCGAAGACGCGGCGGGACACCCCGACGACGTCGATGCCGGCCTCGTCGCGCAGGCGCCGCAGCAGGGCGGTGCCCGCGTTGCCGGACGCGCCCACGATCACGACTCGCATGACCATCCCTCCATCAGGCCGGCCGCCCAGCGCGCGTCCAGGGCCAGCGCGCTCCGGGCGCCGAACAGCACGTCCCCGGCCAGTTCCGGCTCGGCCGCCGCGAAGGATCCGCAGAGGTCGTGCGCGGCGATCTGCTCGTGCACCGCGTCGGCCTCGACGTGCTCGTCGTAGAAGGCCGTCGCCGCCTGGTCCCCGCCGAGCCGGCGCAGGCCGTTGCCGTAGTTGCGGTTGGGCGCGGTCGAGGTCATCTCGTACGCCGCCAGATGGCCGATCAGGGCGCCGCGCCGACGGCGGTGCAGCCCGAACAGCGACATCACGTTGTTGTTGGCGAGCGTCGCCGCGCCCGCCGACTCCACGTACGCGCCGTACGTCAGGTCCAGCTCGAACCACCGCATCGTCTGCTTGAACAGCTCCTGGTGCATGCGCGGCTCGACGCCGTTGCCGTACTCGTCCATCTGGATCTCGATCAGGGCCGCCTTTGCCTTGCCGGCCAGCCGCGGGATCACCCACGTGTGCGGATCCGCCTCGCGCAGGTGGTAGACCGACCGCAACCGGACGAACTCGCGGAACTGGTCGTAGGTCGCCCGGCCGCGCAGATACTTGGACAGCGCCGGCCCGTCGTCGGCGGCGACCGTCTCGGCCAGCAGCCGCGGCACGTCCCCCGGCTCGACCGGCGCGGGCGGCCCGACCAGCGCGTACAGGTCCTGTTCGAACCGCGCCTCCAGCTCGGCCCGCACCCGCAGCAGCCCCGGGTTCCACTCCCAGGCGTCGTCCACGCCGTCCCAGCCGCGGTAGGCCAGCTCGTAGCAGACGAACAGCGCCAGGTGCAGGTCCTCGTCGTCGTCCGGCCGCACCAGCTCAGGCAGGTCGCCACCACGACCGGCGAGCAGGTCGATCACCGCCGCGGAGACGGAGCCCCGGGGTCCAGGAAGCTTCATGCCTGAGGGCTGCCCGAGGTCAGGCGGGGTAAACGTACGTTTGAAACGCCTCGCCCCGGCTATCCACGCCGGCATGGGATCAACGATCATTCCGTACGAGGACGGCCCGCTGATCGTTCGCGGCGACTTCGACCTGCGTACGCCCGACGGCACGCCGATCGAGGCCGGCCGGGCGACCATCGCGCTGTGCCGCTGCGGCCGTTCCGCCATCAAGCCGTTCTGCGACGGTACCCACAAGGCCATCAACTTCAAGGCCGGCGTGAACCGGGAGACCCCGCCCCGGCCGTAGGATCGGCTGGTGGCGGCTCTCGACCGGATCGACCGGCGCATCCTCAACGCGCTGGAGATCGCCCCGCGTGCGCCGTTCGCCCGGATCGCCTCGGTGCTCGGCGTCTCCGAGCAGACGGTGGCCCGTCGCTACCAGCGGCTCCGGTCGTCCGGCGTGGTCCGGGTGCTGGCCCGGCCGGCACCGCTGCGGCCGGGGTCCACGTACTGGACGCTGCGGATCGGCTGCCGGCCGGGCACCGCCACGGCCCTGGCCGACGCGCTGGCCCGCCGCGACGACACGTCGTGGATCAGCATCGCGGCGGGCGGCGCCGAGATCACCTGCCAGACGATCATCGCCGAGGACGACCCGGCCGGCCTGCTCCAACACCTGCCCCGCGCGTCGAACGTGATCACGTTCAGCGCCCATCAGGTGCTGCACCGCTTTCCCGGCCGGGGCGAGAGCGAATGGATGGTCTCGGTGGACGAACCACTGGACGCGGACGAGCGAGCCACTCTCCTCCCGGATGTCCCTGGCGCTTCCGGGAGGCCCGCCCAGCTGGAACCGGCCG
Organism: Actinoplanes sp. NBRC 103695; assembly: GCF_030269485.1. Classification (GTDB taxonomy): domain Bacteria; phylum Actinomycetota; class Actinomycetes; order Mycobacteriales; family Micromonosporaceae; genus Actinoplanes. The sequence goes on from NZ_BSTL01000014.1 coordinate 186,208, forward strand.
ACGGTCCCCTGCTGGACGCGCTGACCCGGGACGGCCGGGCCGGCTGGTCGGCGCTGGCCGAGGCGACCGGCTGGAGCGAGCGGCAGGTCGCCCAGCGGGTGGCCGCGCTGACGGCGAGCGAGGCGATCTACTTCCACCTGGACGTGTCGGACGCGGCGGTCGGCATCCACGCGGTGGCCAACCTGTGGTTCACCGTCGCGCCGGCCGACCTGTCGGCGGTCGGCGCCGAACTGGCGGACCACCGCGAGGTGGCGTTCACCGCCGCGGTCACCGGCGCCGCCAACCTGATGGCCTCGGTCCGCTGCCGGGACGCGGCCGCCCTCTACCGCTACCTGACGACCAAGGTCGCCGCGGTGGAGGGCGTCCGCACGGTCGAGACGGTGCCGCTGCGGGTCCGCTTCAAGCAGGCACACTCACTGATGGAGAACGGTCGCGTGCGGGCGCCTCTCGGGTCGTGACCAGCAGCAGGACCGCGAGCGCGCCGAGCAGGCCGGCGCCACCGGCGATCAGGAAGCCGCCGTCCAGCCCGGCCGCCGCCGCGTCGTGCAGGGCCGCCGACACGCTCGCCGGGTCGGACGCGGCCCCGAGGATACGTCCGGACCGGCCGGCTGCCAGCGCGTGCGCGGCCGCCGTGGGATCCGGGACGCCGTGGTCCGCCAGCCGGCCGGCCGCCCGGGAGGCGAAGACGGCGCCCAGCACCGCGATGCCGACCGCGAAGCCCAGCTGCCGGGCGGTGTTCAGGGCGCCCGCGGCCATCCCGCCCCGCCGCGGCGGCACCGTGGCCATGCCGGCCGACGCCATCACCGGCAGCGCCATACCGACGCCGACGCCGATCGCCACGAAGCCCGGAACCAGCGCCGGCCAGCTCGAACCCGCGCCCAGCAGGGCGGCGCAGAGTAACGCGCCCACGCCGATCAGCAGCATCCCGCCGCCCATCAGCGCGCGCGGGTAGCGGCTCTGCAGACGGGACGCGGCCAGCCCGGTCGTCACCGACGCCAGCCCCATCGGCAGCCCGGTCAGGCCGGCCTCGAGCGGGGACAGCCCGATCAGCGACTGCAGCCAGACGGACGTGTAGGTGAAGCTCGCGAACGCCGCGAAGTTCACCAGCAGCGAGGCGATCAGGATGCCGGTGAACGACCGGTTCCGCAGCAGCGACAGGTCCAGCATCGGGTGCGGGTCGCGCCGCTCCCACGCCACGAACACGGCGAGGGCGACGGCGCTCAGCAGGAGCAGTCCCCACGTACGCGGGGTCGACCAGCCGACCTCGTTGGCCCGGATCAGCGCGACGGTCAGCGCGGCGGCGAACACCGTGAAGGCGAGCAGTCCGGCCACGTCGAACCGCCCGGTGCGGTGCCGCTCGCCCGGCCGCAGCACGGTCCGGCACAGCACGATCGTGACCACGCTGATCGGCAGGTTGACCAGGAAGATCCAGCGCCAGCCGAGCCCGTCGGTGAGCAGCCCGCCGAGCACCGGACCGATCGCCGCGGCGGCACCCGACACGCCACCCCAGATCCCGTACGCGACGCCTCGCTCCCGCCCCTGATAGGCGCTGTTGAGCAGGGCCGACGTCGTGGTGAACATGGCCGCCGCGCCGGCGCCCTGCACGACCCGCGCGGCGATCAGCACCGTGTCGGTCCCGGCCAGCCCGCAGGCCAGCGAGGACAACGCGAAGACGACCGGCCCGCCGGCGTACAGCCGCCGGTGCCCGACCCGGTCCCCCAGCGAGCCCGCGCCGAGCAGCAGCACGCCGAGGGCCAGCGCGTACCCGTCGAGGACCCACTGGAGCGACCCGAACGAGCTGCCCAGATCCGAGGTCATCGGCGGCAGGGCGACGTTCACGATGGTCACGTCGATCAACAACATGAAGGTGCCCAGGCACACCGTCACGAGCGGCCACCACTTGCGCATGATGTTCCTTCCGTAGGACTCGAGATTCGAACCCACGGTCACCCGGCGCCTGGCGAATCTCCCAGCCGGCCCCGCCAGATCGGTCGGAATCCGCCGAAGGGCGCGGCCGGTTCTGCCGAATCCGCCATCAGCGCAGGGGAAGAGCCGGGCAGTGCGTCCCGGCCGGCGGCAGCGTGGTGTCGACGAGGTAGCGCAGGACCAGGCCACGGGTGCAGTCGGTCCGGTTCGCGGCGCCGTGACCCATGCCGTCGTAGGTGACGAGCGTCGCGCGGCCGAGCTGGGCGGCCACCCGTTGCGCGCCCTCGTACGGGGTGGGCGGGTCGAAGCGCGAGTTGATCACCATGATCGGCGGAGCGTCGGGCGCACGCAGCGGCCGTTGCGGGTTGGTGGCCGGCACCGGCGGGTTGATGCACAGGTCGGCGACGTCGTACGGCGCTCCGCGCACGTCGGGGGCCGCCGCCTGGACCCGGCCACGCAACGCCTGCATGGCCGCGAACGTGGTCGTGCGGTTGACGGCGTCGGCGCACTGGATGTAGATCGGCAACGGGGTGGGCGCGGCGGCGGCGTTCTTGCCCGGCCGGCCCTCGATGACCGCGGCGGCGGCCGGCAGGTTCGGCTGGGACAGCGGCGCCACGATCCGGTACGTGAGCTCGCCGCTCTCGTCCCCGGCGAACAGCTCGGCCACCCTCGCCCGGATGTCGGCGCCGTGCAACGAGCAGTCGGTGGAGCCGTCGCACCACGCGAGGAACTGGTCGAACGCCTCCTGCGCGGCCCGGGCGCCGGTCACCGCGAACCGGTCGGAGTCCACGCTGTGGTCGTACACGGCGTCGAGCACCATCGTGCGGATCCGGGCGGGGAACCGCTCCGCGTACATCTGGCCGATCACCGTGCCGTACGAGAGCGCGTACAGGTTGAGCTGCCGCAGGCCGAGCCGCTCGCGGAGAGCGTCGACGTCGCGGGCCGCGGCGACGCTGTCCAGGTGGTCGAAGAGCGGGCCGGTCCGGGCCCGGCAGTCCGCGCCGACCGCGGCCTGGGCGTCCAGCAGCGCGGCGAACTCGGTCTCGGTGCGCGGCGGCGGAGCGTTCAGCCGCTCGACCAGCGCCGAGTCGCACCGCACGGGATGGCTGCGCCGGACCCCGCGCGGGTCGAACCCGACGATGTCGAACCTCGCGGCGATCTCCGGCGGGAACAGCGCGCCGAAGATCTGGTCGTCGGTCACGGCGTCCACACCGGAACTACCCGGACCGGCCGGCAGGTACACGAGCGTGCCCACCGGGTCGGCGGCCGGACGCCGGGCGACGGCCAGGTCGAAGCGCTGCCCGCCGGGCCGGGACCAGTCGACGGGCAGCGACAGCGTTCCGCAGGAGACGGCCGCGTTGTCCGCACACGGTTCCCACGGTGCCGGTGACGAGGGTGCTGCCGCGCCGGATCCGCTCAGCGCGGCGACGAGCAGCCAGATGAGATGTTTGGTCATCCCTCCACCGTGGTGCCCGCCGGAGCCGGTCGCCTCCCCCTTCGGCAGGAGGCGGGGCTCGTCCCGGCTTCCTAGGGTCGAGACATGAACCGGCTCCTGCAAGTGCCGCTGCGGCTGCTCCCGTTGCCGGTCATGGCCGCGTTCCTGGCCGTGCTGCACGGGCCGAACGTGGTCACCGCGACCGACTGGGCGTTCGGCCTGGTCGCCGCGGGGCTCACCGGAGTCGCCGTGTGGCAGCCGCTGGCCGCGTCCGTCGTGCAGTCGGCGCTGCTGCTGGCGGCACTGGTGGACGGTCCTCGTACGGTCATGCCGATGCTCTTCCTGCTCGCCATGATCACGCTGGGTGAGCTGTGGGTCCGCCGGGGCGGCTGGCAGTGCTGGGCGGGTGCGGGCGCGTTCGTGGTGGTGCAGGCCGTGCTGGTGGCGCCGGGCTTCGACCCGCGGCTGTCCGTCCCGTCGATCGCCTTGACCACGCTGCCGCCGGTCGGGCTCGGGGTGTACGTCCGCTCGGTGCTGCGGCGGGCGATCACGGCCGAGGGCGACCGCGAGCGGTCGGTGCTCCAGGCGCGCGCCGCGGAGCGTACGGCCATCGCCCGTGAACTGCACGACCTGGTCGCGCACCACCTGGCCTCGATCGCCGTGCAGGTCGGCGCCGCCCGCCAGGCGCTGGGCGGCGCGGACCCGGAGGTCGACGAGGCGCTGGCCCAGGCGCACACCACGACCCGGGCGGGCCTGACCGACCTGAAACGGCTGATGGTCGTCCTCCGCGACCCGGCCACGGCAACCGGCGGGGCGGGCACGGCCCTGGTCGAGCCGGACGGGATCGGCGAGGCGATCACCGCGGTGGTGTCCCACGTCCGTGCGGCCGGCGTCACCGTGTGCGGCGACATCGACGAGTCGGTCGCGACGCTGGACGCGATGCGCCGGCTCGCGGTGCTCCGCGTCGTGCAGGAAGGGCTGACCAATGTGGTCAGGCACGCCGGGCGCGCCGCTCACGCCACGGTGGTGGTCCGGGTGACCGATCAGGGGGTACGGGTGGAGATCGCCGACGACGGCCGAGGCGGGCCCGGGTCGCGCGGCGGGTTCGGGCTCGTCGGCATGCGGGAACGGGTGGAGCTGCTCGGCGGCCGGATGAGCGTGCTCGACAACCACCCCGGCTGGCGGCTGGAGGTGGTGATCCCGTGATCCGCGTCCTGCTCGTCGACGACCAGCGCCTGGTCCGCGCGGGCCTGCGCATGCTGTGCCGCACCACCACCGACGTCGAGGTCGTCGGCGAGGCGGCGACCGGCGCCGAGGCGATCCGCCAGTTCGAGATCCTGGTCCCCGACGTGGTGCTGATGGACCTGCGCATGCCGGGCGTGGACGGCACCACGGCGACAGCACGCATCGTCGCCGCCCGCCCCGGCGCACGCATCCTGGTCCTGACCACGTTCGACGACGACGAGCACCTGTACGCCGCGCTGGCCGCCGGCGCGCGCGGCTTCCTCGGCAAGGACGCACCCCCGGACCAGCTCCTGGACGCGGTCCGCCGCACCGCGGCCGGCGAGACGCCGTTCAGTCCCGGCGTGCTGTCCCGGATCGTCCGCTCCGCGACCGCCGCGCACCGGGAGGTCCCGCGCCTGGACGGCCTGACCGCCCGCGAGCGCGACGTGCTGGACCTGCTGGGCGACGGCCTGTCCAACGCGGAGATCGGCGACCGCCTGCACGTCGCGGTCAGCACGGTGAAGACCCACGTGGCGGGCCTGATGACGAAGACGGGCGCGACGAACCGCGTCAAGCTGGCCGTCCTGGCGAAGAGCCCGCACCGCCCGTGAGGTCTCGCGCCTGCCCGCCGGACATGACCACGATCCGGTCGGCGAGGCGGATCGTGGCCGGACGATGGGCGATGATCAGCGCGGTGCGCCCCGCCAGCACGGTGCGCATGGCGTCGTGGATGACGCGTTCGGCGGGGATGTCGAGCGAGGACGTCGCCTCGTCGAGGATCACCACCGACGGGTCGGCGATCAGCAGCCGGGCCAGCCCGAGCAGCTGCCGTTGCCCGGCATGGCCAGGGCCAGAACCGACGCGACGACGGCGAGGACCGTCGCCGCGGCCAGGCGTCCGCTGACCGGCCGTACCCAGGGCCACAGCCCGGCCGGCGAACGCACCGCGGAGCGGGGTGATGGAGAAATCGAGGTCGGCATCAACGGTGCACGGTAGAAGCCGGCGCGAGCCGGCACACCCCATTAACGGCGGACACCGCCCGCCCCGGGGAAGGGCGAGCGGTGTCCCGGTTCGCTCAGGCGGTGAGCCTGTCGAGACCGTCCCAGCCGTGACCGATCTGCCGGACCGCGCTGTACGGCCGGCCGTCGTCCCGGACGATGTTGTTCGAGTACAGCCACATCGTCCCGTCCGCCTTCGTGGCCACCAGGTCGGCGAACCCGTCACCGGTCACGTCGGCCCCGACGATGCGGTCGAAGTTCTCCCAGCCGGTGCCGATCTGACGCACCGCGCTGTACGGCCGCCCGTCGTCCCGGACGATGTTGTTCGAGTACAACCACATCGTGCCGTCCGGTTTGGTGGCGACCATGTCGGTGAACCGGTCCCCCGTCACGTCCGCCGCGAAGATCCGGTCGAAACCGCCCCAGCCGCTGCCGATCTGGCGGGTCGTGCTGTACGGGACGCCGTCGTCGCGGACGAAGTTGTTCGTGTACAGCCACATCGTGCCGTCCGGCTTGGTGGCGACCATGTCCGCGAAGTCGTCACCGGTCACGCTGTGGCCCTTGGGCGCCTCCTCCTCGTCCACCGGCGTCCAGACCGCGTTGGCGATCGCCACCCCGTCGGCGGTCGCGTCGTAGTACCGCTGCGGGAACGCCGACACCTGCACGTCCTGGCAGACCTTACCGATCGGGTCGGTCATCCAGGAGTCGCCGTCCACGCGCAGCATCTTGTCGATGAACCGGTTGGTGGCGTACACCGGATTGAGAATTTGATCGGGTGTTCCCCAGCCCTGCGACGGCCGCTGCTGGAAGAGGCCGACGCTGTCCCGGTCTCCGTAGGTCAGGTTCCGGATCGTGCTCTCCACGATCGTGGTGGTGATGGCGATCTGGGCGGCGCGCCGGTCCAGTCCCCGGCCGCGGATGGTGGCGGCGATGACCCGGGCGCAGGACACCCGGTAGGCGTTCATCTCGCCGTCCATCCCGCCGGTGAGGCGGGCGTTGAGGTCTCGGGCGATCTGGGCGTCGGCGCTGGTGCTGCCGCCCGGGTCGCACGGCCGGGTGGTTTCGGCGTGCGCGGGTCCGGCTCCGACGACCGCGGACAACGCCGATCCGAGTACGGCCAGCGCCACGCCGGCCGACATCCATCTGAGTCTTCTTCTCATCGTCGTTCCCCGTACTCAGGCGGTGATGCGCTCGAAGGCGCCCCAGCCGCTGCCGATCTGCCGGACGGCGCTGTACGGGATGCCGTCGTCGCGGACGATGTTGTTCGAGTACAGCCACATCGTCCCGTCGGCCTTGGTGGCGACCAGGTCGGTGAAGCGGTCGCCGGTGACGTCGGCGCCGACGAGCCGGTCGAAGTTCTCCCAGCCGTGGCCGATCTGCCGGACCGCGCTGTAGGGCCGCCCGTCGTCGCGGACGATGTTGTTCGAGTACAGCCACATGGTGCCGTCGGCCTTGGTGGCGACCAGGTCGGTGAAGCCGTCGCCGGTCGCGTCGGCCGCGATGATCCGGTCGAAGCCACCCCAGCCGCTGCCGATCTGACGGAAGGCGCTGTACGGCCGCCCGTCGTCGCGGACGATGTTGTTCGAGTACAGCCACATCGTCCCGTCGGCCTTCGTCGCCACCAGGTCGGCGAAGCCGTCACCCGTCACGTCGGCGCCGACGATCTTGTCGAAGCCACCCCAGCCACTGCCGATCTGACGCACCGCGCTGTACGGCCGCCCGTCGTCCCGGACGATGTTGTTCGAGTACAGCCACATCGTCCCGTCGGCCTTGGTGGCGACGATGTCGGAGAAGCCGTCGCCGGTCACGTCCGCCGCGATGACCCGGTCGAAGCCGTCCCAGCCACTGCCGATCTGACGCACCGCGCTGTACGGCCGCCCGTCGTCGCGGACGATGTTGTTGGAGTACAGCCACTGCGTACCGTCGGCCTTGGTCGCCACCAGGTCGGCGAAACCGTCTCCGGTCACGTCGGGCGACCAGGTGTTCTCCTCTTCCTCCTCGGCCTCCTCCACGATGTGGTCGTAGCGGACCGGGGTGTAGAGGCCGGCGTAGTTCGTCTCCCAGGTGCGTTCGATCGTGTCCCGGCTGCCGGTCTGCTCGATCACCACCAGGCGGGTGTGCTCGGAGTTCCCCCACCGCACGAACAGGGCGACGTGGTTCTCCGACGTGTCGCCGGTGTGCCGCAGCAACGCGTCACCGGGCTGCAGCGCGCCGCGGGAGATCCGGTGGCTCCTGTCCGCGAGGTTGCCGGTCCACCAGTCGCTGCCGCGCCCGCCGAGGCCCCAGGCCATCGCCACCATGCCGGAACAGTCGGTGCGGTAGTCGCCGTACTGGTTGCGGTAGCAGCGGTTCTGGCTGTAGGGCACGACCACCGCCAGCCAGCTGCGGGCCCGGGTGACCGCGTCGGCCCGGGCGGTCGTCTCGTCGGCGCCGTTGGCGTCGCACGGCAGCGGCGTGGTGGCGACCTGGGCGGCGAAACCGGAGCCCGGCTTCGCGGACAGGCCGGGGTAGTTCGGCAGCGCCGGGTCGCCGACCGGGGCCGGCGCCGGCGCCGGATCGGCGTGGGCCGGTGCCGCGGCCGCCACGCCGGCCATCAATGCCAGCGGTACCGCTATCGCGGTCGCCCATCGGCGCACCAGGCGATCCGAAAAGTGTCGAGCGTCCATCCCTTGGGTCCTCCCCTTGTGTCCCCCCGCTGGGCCGGTCGGCCCTCGGGACACGCAGAGTCTGCGGATCAACACTGGTCGATCACTGGAGGGACAACACCCGTACCGAATCCGTACTACGCTCCGCTCCGGACCGATCACCGAGCACGTCGGGGGTGTCGGACGTGGACGGTCGCACGGAAGAAGATCTGGGTCTGCTGCTGCGCGAAGCACGGCAGGCGCTGGGCCTCACACAGTCGGAGCTCGCCGCCCGGGCGGGTCTGAGCACCGGCGCGGTACGCGACCTGGAACAGGGCCGCAGCAGCCGCCCGCGGGTCACGTCGGTGCGCGCGCTGGCCGGGGTCCTCGGCCTGGAGTCGTCGCACCGGCTGCTCCGGCTCGCCTCGCGCCCGGGGCCCGGACCGGCGCCGGCCACCGGGCCGCCGCACGTCTCGGTGCTCGGACCGCTGGCGGTGACCCGGTCGTCGGTGCCGCTGGCGATCGGTTCGGGCCGGCACCGGATCGTCCTGGCCCGGCTGGCGTTGACGCCGGGTCAGCCGGTGAGCCGCGAGGAGCTCATCGGCCTGCTGTGGGGCGACGATCCACCACCGTCCGCGGCCAACGTCCTGCAGACGCACGTGAGCCGCCTGCGCCGGATCCTCGGTCCGTCAGCGCTGACCCTCGTCTCGGCCGGCTATCGCCTGCAGCTGGGCGCCGGCCAGCTCGACCTGGTCGCCTACCGGTCACGGCTGGACGAGGGCCGGGCGCCGGCCGTGGATCCTCGCCAGGCGTTCGACCTGCTCGAGGACGCGCTCGACATGTGGCGCGGCGACGCGGTCGCGGGCGATGTGGCGGAGCTCTGTCACGACCCGCTGGTCACCGCGCTCACCGACGAGCGGATCGAGGTCACCATCCGGCTGGCCCGCCTGGGCGAGACGCTGCGCCGCCAGCCGGAGGTGCTGCCCCGCCTGCGCAACCTGGCCGCCCGGCATCCGTGGCACGAGTCGCTGCACGCCCGGCTGATCCGGGCGCTGGCCGCCTCCGGTCAGCAGGCCGCGGCGCTCCAGGCGTACGACGACGTGCGCCGGCGCCTCGCCGACGAGCTGGGCATCGATCCGAGCACCGAGCTGGCCGACGCCCGGCAGGCCGTCCTGCTGCGGCACGCCGAGGCGCCCCGGCACCGCCCGGCCTCCCCCGGCGGGCCGGTCCGGCCGTGGCAGGCGCCGGCGCCTCCACCGGACTTCACCGGCCGCGGCGACCACCTGGACCAGATCGAGAAGGTGTTGCGGTACGCCCCGGCCACCTGCGTCGTCTCCGGGATGGCCGGGGTCGGCAAGACCAGCCTGGCGCTGCGGGTCGCCCAGCGGGTGCGCCCGGACTTCCCGGACGGCCAGCTCCACATCGACCTCCGCGGCGCGGACCGGCGGCCGGTGAGCATCGCCGAGGCTCTCGCCCGGTTCCTGCGCGCGCTCGGCGTGGACAACCGGGAGATCCCGGACGACCCCGCCGAGGCGGCGGCGCTCTACCGCAGTGTGCTGAGCGACCGGCGGATCCTGGTGATCCTCGACAACGCCCGCAACGCGGCCCAGATCCGGCCGCTGCTGCCCGGCTCGGGGCCCGGCGTGGTGCTGGTGACCAGCCGCAACCAGTGTTCCGATCTGGACGGCGCCGCGCTGTTCGACCTGCCGGTGCTGGACGCCCGGGAGGCGGTCGACATGCTCGCCGGTCCGGCCTCGAGGACCCGGGTGGCCGCCGACCGGCCGGCCGCCGAGGCCCTCATCGAGGCGTGCGGACGGCTGCCGATCGCGATCCGGATGATCGCCGGCCGCCTGGCCGCGCGGCCCGCGCTGACCCTGGGCGACGCGCTCTCCCGGCTGCTCGACGAGCAGTCCCGGCTCGACCAGCTCCGCGTCGGTGACGTGGCGGTGACGGCCGGCTTCGAGCTCAGCTATCAGGACCTGGCACCCCGGGCGGCCCGGATCTTCCGCTCGGCCGCGCTGATCCCGGGCAAGGATTTCAGCGCCGCCGCGGTGGCCGCGCTGCTGGGCGAGGATCAGGCGGATGTCGAACTCGTGCTCGACGACCTGGTGCGGGAGAACCTGCTGCAGACCGTCGGCGCGCGCCGCTACCGCTACCACGACCTGCTGCACCTGTTCGCCCGCCGGGCGGGCGCGACCGCGCGCGACGACACCGAGGCGCCCGCGAGGCTCGGCCGGCTCTTCGAGTGGTATCTGTCCCGGACGGCGGCGGCGGTGCGCCTGGTCTACGCCGAGATGGTCCGGTTGCCGGTCGACGTGCCGGTCGACCCGGCCGGCTTCGAGGACACCGACGCCGCGATGGCCTGGCTCGACGGCGAGCTCGGCAACCTGGTCGCCGCCGTCGCCGCCGCCGCGGACGGCCCGCACCGCGCCCGGTCCTGGCAGCTGGCCGACCAGCTCCGCGCCTACTTCTTCGTCCGCCGCGACACGGTGGCGTGGCTGGCCACCGGCAACGCCGGTCTGGCCGCGGCGGAGGCGGCCGGTGACGACCGGGCGCAGGCGGCCATGCACCAGACCCTCGGGCAGGCACGCTGGTCGGCCGGACGGCACGACCTGGCCCTAGCCGCCTACCAGCGCGGTGTGGACGCGGCGCAACGCTCCGGTTGGCTGGTCGGCGCGGCGTACGGCCTGCACAACCTCGGCCTCGTCCAGGCCCAGCGGGGACGGACGGACGAGGCGTTCGAGCTCTATCAGCGCGCGCTGACCTCCGGCGACGGCAAGGAGTTCGACCACATCCGCGCGGTCACCCTCAACGATCTCGGCACGTTGTGCTCCGAGCAGGGCCGGCTGACCGACGCGGCGACCTACTTCGCCGACGCTCTGCGCATCAATCAGGGTGCCGCCCGCCGCCCGTCGGCGATGGCGAATCGCGGGAACCTGGGCATGGTGCTGCGCCAGCTGGGCGAGTACGACGTGGCACGCGAGCATTTCGACGTCGTCCTCGACCACGCCCGCCGTACCGGCTCGCCCACCGGGCAGATGGCGATGCTGGACGAGCTGAGCCGGCTGCACGGGCAGCGGGGTGAGTGGTCGGCGGCGGTGGCCGACGCCGACGAGGCGCTGCGGCTGGCCCGCGAGTTCGCCGATCCCCGCTCGGAGGCCGGAATCCTCACCACGCTCGGGTCGGCGCTGCTGGGATCCCGAGCAATCACCGACGCGCGGGCGCGTTTCACGGATGCGCTGGAGCTGAGCAGGAGGATGCAGCTCCGCTACTTCGAGGCCCAGGCGAGCATCGGACTGGCCGAGGCGCTCGTCGTGGACGGCGACGTGGAGGGGGCGCGCGAACTCGCCCGCGAGGGGCTGGAGATCGCGCGCCGCAACAACTACAGCGCCCTGGAGACCGAAGCGAACGCCGTGGTGACCGGCCTGATCGACCGGTCACCGGCGAACAGACGCTAAACCGTTCGTGCCAGCCGGTCGGCGAGCAGCTTCGCGAACCGGGCCGGGTCGTCCAGGTCCCCGCCCTCGGCCAGCAGGGCGGTCCCGTAGAGGAGCTCGGCCGTCTCGGTCAGCGCGGCGTCCTCGGGACGCTGCTCGTGCGCCGCGCGCAGGCCGGCGACGAGCGGGTGCGCCGGGTTGAGCTCGAGGATCCGCTTGACGTGCGGCACCTCCTGGCCCATCGCCCGGTACATCTTCTCCAGCGTCGGCGTGATGTCGTCGGCGTCGCTGACCAGGCAGGCCGGTGAGGTCGTCAGGCGGTGCGAGAGGCGTACCTCCTTGACCTGCTCCTCCAGCGCGCCCTTGAGGAAGCCGAGGAGCGGATCGAAGCCCTCCTCCTCGGGTTTGGCGTCCTCGGACGAGGAGGGCAGATCCACGTTGCCCCGCGCGATCGACTGGAACTTCTTCCCGTCGTACTCGGGGACGGCCTCCACCCAGATCTCGTCGACCGGGTCGGTGAGCAGCAGCACCTCGTAGCCCTGCGCCTGGAACGCCTCCATGTGCGGCGAGTTCTCCACCTGGCTGCGGGAGTCGCCGGTGAGGAAGTAGATCTCCTCCTGGCCCTCCTTCATCCGCGACACGTAGTCGGCCAGGGTGGTGGGGTCGGCGCCGCGGGTGGACGCGAACGAGGCGATGTCCAGGATCGACCTGTGGTTGTCGGGCTCGCCGAGCAGGCCTTCCTTGATCGCCCGGCCGAACTCGCGCCACAGCGTCGCGTACTTCTCCGGCTGTGCGCCCTGCAGGTCTTTGATCGTGGACAGCACCTTCTTGATCAGGCGCCGGCGGATCATCTGGATGTGCCGGTCCTGCTGGAGGATCTCCCGGGAGATGTTCAGCGACAGGTCGGCCGCGTCCACCACGCCCTTGACGAAGCGCAGGTAGTCGGGCATCAGCTCCTGGCTGTCGTCCATGATGAAGACGCGCTTCACGTACAGCTGGAGCCCGCGCCGGCCGTCCCGCTGGAACAGGTCGTGCGGGGCGCGCGACGGGATGAAGAGCAGCGCCTCGTACTCGAAGGTGCCCTCCGCCTTCATGTTGATGATCTCGAGCGGGTCGGTCCAGTCGTGGCTGATGTGCCGGTAGAACTCGTGGTACTCCTCGTCCTTCACCTCCGACCGGGGCCGCGCCCAGAGCGCCTTCATCGAGTTGATGGGCTCATCGGACTCGAGACCGAAGCGGATCGGGAACGCGATGAAGTCCGAGAACTTCTTGACGATCCCCTTGATCTTCCACTCGTCGGCGTAGTCGAAGAGCGCGTCCTCCTCGTCGGCGGGCCGCAGGTGCACGGTCACCGAGGTCCCGACGGGCGCGTCCGGGGCCTCCTCGATCGTGTACGTGCCCTCGCCACCCGACTCCCACCGCGTCCCGTCGTCCGTGCCCGCCTTCCGGGTGACCAGCGTGACCCGGTCGGCCACCATGAACGTCGAGTAGAACCCGACCCCGAACTGCCCGATCAGCTCCTTGGCGTCGCCGGACTCCTTGAGCTGCCGCAACATCTCGGCGGTGCCGGACTTGGCGATCGTGCCGATCAGCGACACGACCTCGTCGCGCGCCATCCCGATCCCGTTGTCGGTCACGGTCAGCGTCCGCGCCTCGGTGTCCACCACGATCCGGATGTGCAGATCCGACGTGTCCGCCTCGAGCCCGTCGCGCAACGTCGCCAGCCGCAGCTTGTCCAGCGCGTCCGACGAGTTCGAGATCAGCTCACGCAAGAAGATGTCCTTGTTCGAATAGATCGAATGGACCATCAACTGCAGCAACTGCCGAGCCTCAGCCTGAAACTCCAACGTCTCCGCGCTCATACTCCCGCTCTCCGTGTTCGAGTCCACTACGGCCCGATGTTAAAGGACCGCTCGAAGATCACGTTCAAGAGCCGGATGTCGTAGCGGGGTGGGTGGTACGGACCGTCGCTCACGCCGAGGGTCGCTTCGCTCCACGTGCGTGCTCGGTTGCGCTCAAAGATCGACATAGGTTGATATCTGGAAACATTGATGTAATCCTGGGAGCGCTCCCATCGCTACGGAAGGAGACATAACGTGCGCCACCATCGATCCGTCCGGCTCCTGGTCGTCGCCCTGCTCGCCACGATCGCCGCCGTCGTCCCCGGGGCGGGCGCCGCCCAGGCCCACGGCACCGTCGTCAGTCCGGCAAGCCGCGCCTACCAGTGCTGGCAGGCCTGGGGCAACCAGCACACCAACCCGGCCATGCAGCAGCAGGACCCGATGTGCTGGCAGGCTTTCCAGGCCAACCCGGACACCATGTGGAACTGGATGAGCGCGCTGCGCGACGGCCTCGGCGGCCAGTTCCAGGCCCGTACCCCCGACGGCCAGCTGTGCAGCAACGGCCTCGCCCGGAACAACAGCCTGAACCAGCCCGGCGCCTGGCGGACCAGCAACCTCGCCCGCAACTTCACCGTCCAGCTGTACGACCAGGCCAGTCACGGCGCCGACTACTTCAAGGTCTACGTCAGCAAGCAGGGGTTCAACCCGGCCACCCAGAGCCTCGGCTGGGGCAACCTCGACTTCATCACGCAGACCGGCCGGTACGCCCCGGCGCAGAACATCTCGTTCCCCGTGACGACCTCCGGATACACCGGACATCACGTCGTCTTCGTCATCTGGCAGGCCTCGCACCTCGACCAGGCCTACATGTGGTGCAGCGACGTCAACTTCACCTGATCGGCACCACTGCGGCCCAGGACGCCGGTCGGCGTCCTGGGCCGAAACCGAAGCGACGAGGTGGGAGGCGCGAACATGCGGAGCCGTTTCGTGTGGGCGGCGGTGGTCCTGCTGGCGACGTCGGCCGGCGCTGCCGCGCTGGTCAGCTCGGAGCCGGCGGATCTACCGGGCCAGGTCACGTCCCGGATGCGGACGACTCTCGAACAGTCCGATCCGGGACAGCACCATCACGCCGCGCATCAGGCGGCCACCGAGGCACAGGCGAAGGCGGCGGTGATCTGCGGTGTCCGCGTCTACGGCTACGAGCCGGCCGAGGCCACCGAGCTCACCGACGTCCGTACAGTCTACGGCTTCCACCTCTGCGGGGTCGCCGAGCCGAAGGTCCCCTGGGACGTGGCGGTCAAGCTGGCCGGCCCGGTCATCCTGGACATGTCCACCGAGCCGCCGGGCGTCCGGGTGGTCGAGGCGACCGCCGATGTCAGGTTCGTCGACCGGCTCCGGCAGATGTTCCCCGACAAGTACGCCCAGCTGGCGGCCAAGGAGGCCCTGACCGCCTCGGAGATGGCCGACCTGCGCGGCCGGTACGCCGCCGCGGCCGGAATCTGAGTTCCCCGCCGCTGGGGACCATGCGGCCCATGGATTCGGCAACATCTCGTCGGCCCGGTGCCTCGCTGCGGGTCCTAAATAGGTTGCGGCGCCGGGCCGCAGCGCATAGAACCGAGGCCGGACCTATCGGAAAGGAGGGCTGAGCCATGTACGCCGATCACATCGCGCTCGTGTCCTCCCGGGGTTGCCGACCGCGGTGATCCCGGAGCGGGCAGGGCGCGTCTCCGGATGGAGAAGTCTTGAATCCGCACCTGCACGACCTGACCCTGCGCCCGATCAGCGGGCCTGACGAGCTGTACCTGTTCAACCACCTGCCGTACGTCCTGAACGCCCAGATCGCCGGGGACCTGGCGGCCGGTCGCCGCCGCCCGGAGTGGCTGTGGCTCGCCCTGCGGGGTGAGCGCGTGGTGGCCCGGGCCGGATGGTGGTCCCGGCCGGGCGACCGGCATCCGCTCCTGATGGACGTCTTCGACCTAGCCGGCGAGGCCGACGCCGACGACGCCGTCCGGTTGCTCGAGGCCGCCTTGCGCGACGTGGTCCCGGCCGGGACGACGCCGCCGGAATACCTCCGGTTCCTGCCATCGGACTGGCGCGACCGCCCGGACACCCGGCAGGTCGTCGAGGACCGGATGGGCGCCCTCGAACGTGCCGGGGCGAAGCTGTTCGTCGAACGTCTGCGCCTGGAATGGCGGCCGGGCACGCCCATCGCCGAACCGGGCGGCCGGCTCGCCTTCCGGCCGGTACGCGACCCGGAGGAGCTCATCGGGCTGATGACTCTCGTGCTCGACGGCACCCTCGACGCGCACAGCCGGGAGGAGCTGACCCGGACGCCTCCCGGGCAGGCCGCCCGGGACCAGTACCACGACGAGCTCGAACGCTACGACAGCCCGCGCGACTGGTGGCGGGTCGCGACCCTGCCGGACGGCGAACCGGCCGGGTTCGTGCTCCCCGCGCACAACGGCTACAGCTCGGTCATCGCCTACATCGGGGTGGTGCCGGCCCACCGCGGGCACGGCTACATCGACGACCTGCTCGCCGAGGGCACGCGCCTGCTCGCGGCACAGGACGTGCCGTACATCCGGGCGGCGACGGACCTGGGCAACGGGCCGATGGCGGCGGCGTTCGCCCGGGCCGGCTACGTCACCATCGAGCATCAGATCGACATGACCTGGCGGGCGGCACGGTAGAGGACGCCGGGGCGGGCGCGGCCGTTGCGGGCCGCGCCCGTGTCAGTCGTCGAGCAGCTCCCTGATGCGATCCATCGCCGCGACCGCACCGGCCCGGTCGCGGCGGCCCAGCCCGCAGCTCGTCGAGACGTCCACCGGGCGGCCGGCGGCGTCCTCGACGTATCCGCGGATCCGCCGCTGCACGGCCAGGTCCTGTCTCTCGTGCGCGTAGCCCGCCACCAGCCGCGCGCCGCCCAGCCGCAGGTCACGCAGCGGGCCGTAGAACCGGGCGTCGTCCACCGGCGGGTCCACGGCCGCGGCGAGCGGCGCGTGCACGTACTCCAGCGGCCGGGACGACGGCCAGCGTTCGGCGAGCGCGTTGGCGAGCAGGACGAACGGTCCGGCATCACCCATCCGCCCGAGGGCCCGATGGTTGAGATCACCGAGACACAGGTGTACGCCGAAACGGGCGCCCGCCGGGGCCCCCAGCACGAGGTCCGCGACGCGGCGGGCGAGCACCCCGGCGAGCGCCTTCCGGGCCGGGCGTGGCGCCCGGGTCAGCAGCACCAGCTCGGCCGGGATCTCCACCTGGAACACCACGTCCTGCCCGGCCAGGGCGTGCACCTCGTGCATGGCACCGGCCAGCGCCTCGGCGAACCGCCCCGCGTACCGCGGCACCCCCGCCGGCCCGAACGTGAACATCGCCAGGTCGATCGCCCCCGGAATCCCGACCTGGAACCCTTGTCCCGCCTCGCCGCGTCGCGCACGGTAGGCGGGCAACGACGCCCGTGCGGCGGCCGCGATGCCCAGATCCAGCGCCGCGCCGTAGAGCCGCTCCCCCGCCCTGCCACCGGCGCGCGTGCCGGCCGACGGCCTGAACGCACAGAGTGTCGGCCACCTGACTGAGAGTTCCCATTCATGTCGGATGGGCGACAGGATGGCCGGGCAGGCGGACGCCGAGAGGAGTCGATCGACATGGTTCAGCCCTGGCCGGGGATTCGTCGTGGCGACAAGGCACATCCGGTGCCGACCCTGCAGTACCTGCTGCGCGAGCAGGGGCGGGTCGTGCTGGTGGACGGTGAGTTCGGACCACGTACGGACGCCGCGGTGCGCGCCGTCCAGCACGAGCGGCATCTGGTCGAGGACGGCATGGTCGGCCCGGTCACCTGGCGGGCCCTGATCGCCACCCGGCGGCGAGGCGACCGCGGCGAGGCGGTGCGGGCGGTCCAGGAGGAGTTCCAGTTCCGCAACCTGAGCGGCGACCCGGCTCGCGCGCCGCGCGTCGACGGCGTCTTCGGGCCGATCACCGACGGCGCGGTCCGCTCGTTCCAGCACGCCTTGCACGCCGACGACCCGGCGGTCACCGTCGACGGCGTGGTCGACCACCGCGTCTGGCAGGCCCTGCTCGGCGGAACGCTGGTGTTCTGAAGCGAGTGCGTGTTCTGAAGCGAGTGCCTAGCCGTCCGAGCAGCCGGGACCGGCAGCGGCGCCACGGACGATGCAGTAGGCCGAGATGTCGCCCTTCACGTACGGCTGAAGGTCGGCGATCGCCCGTGGCTGCGCCGAGTTGACCGACGTGTAGGCCACGATCGCCGAGTCGACGGCCCGGCACGTGGCCTGGTCGGCGACCGTCGACGCACGCTCCGTCAGCACACCGGGGTTATACGCAACGTAAGATAACCCTGCCACACTCACTGTAATCGCCGCCGCCATTGCGAGCTCTGCCAAACGCACGCGGCCACCGTAGCCGACGTGACCCGGAGTAACCAACAGACAAAACGGACTCGGACGAAGATCACTCTCCGTGTCTTAGGATTCGCTGCCGGCCGAAGCGGGAAAGCGCAGACCATGCCGCTGTTCGGCCCGCTGCTGATCGTGTACGTGGTCTGGGGCTCGACGTACCTGGCCATGAAGGTCGCCGTCGGACATCTGCCGCCGCTCACCCTGAACGCGGTCCGCTTCCTCACCGCGGGACTGATCCTCTACGCCTGGTGCGCGTGGCGGCGCCGGCGCACCGGCCACCGGTGGAAGCGGCCGACCGCACGGGAGTGGCGGGCCGGCGCGATCCAGGGGTTGCTGCTCCCGGCCGCGGGCACCGGCGGCGCGACGTGGGCCGAGCAGGAGCTGTCGTCGGGCGTGGCGGCGCTGCTGCTGGCGACGATTCCGCTGTGGATCGTGATCGGCAGCCGGGTGGTCGACAAGGAGCGGATCAGCCTGCCGGTCGGTCTCGGCCTGCTCGCCGGGGTGGTGGGCGTGGCGGTGCTGGTCAACCCGTTCGGCGGCGATCCGCCGGACCCGCTCTCCGCGGCGGTCGCGCTGGGTGGTGCGCTCTGCTGGGGGCTCGGTTCCGTGTACGGGCGGCACGCGCCCCGCCCCGAGCAGCCCCTGCTGGCGAGCGCCGTGGAGATGCTGTGTGCCGGCGCGTTCCTGGCGGTGCTCGGCGGGGTCGGCGGCGAGTTCGGCAGCTCTGCCTTCAGCCCGGTTGTGGGCGGTGGCGGGGCTGCGGACGGCCTCTCGTCGGAGGCGATGCGGAGCGTGCTCGCCGTGGCGTACCTGATCGTGTTCGGCAGCCTGATCGCCTACACCGCGTACGAGTGGCTGCTGCAGCACGCCCCGCCCCGGATCACCGGCACCTACGCCTTCGTCAACCCGATCGTGGCCGTGCTGCTCGGCTGGTGGCTGCTGGACGAGCAGGTCGGCCCGCGAACGCTGCTGGCGGGCGCGATCATCGCGGTGGCCGTGGCATTGATCGTGCTGCCCAGACGAGAGGATCACAAAAGTGATCAACATTGACGGATACCTCAAAACGACCCTACCGTCGATACACAGTGCAACGGTTCAGTAACGCTCGGAGGATCCCATGCGTCGTGCCGCTGTCGTCGTCCCTCTCGTTCTCGCGGCCCTCTGGTTCGCCGCGCCCGCCCAGGCTTTCGCGCACAACGCGGTGCACAGCCCGGCCCTGCACGCCGTCCTCGACGGCCTCACTCTGCTCGTGGTCTCCGCTCCGGTGTGGACCGCGATGCTGTGGAACGGCGGTGCCAGCCGCTGGTGGCTGGCCGGCCTGATCGCCGTGGTCCAGGTGCCGGTCGCGATCATCGGCTTCGTCCCGATCGCCGGCCCGGTCGTGCACCTGACGCTCTTCGGGCTCGCCCTCGCCCTGACCGCGGTGTCACTCAAGGTGGCGCGTACCCGCCCATTCCCCACCCGGCGTGCGCACGCGCAGGCCGACGACTGACCCGCCCGGGTCGCGTTCGAGCTCGACCACCGGGCATCCGTCGACCGGCGGGTGCCCGCTCACCGCGGAGTGGCGGCAGTGCTCCTCGTCCGCGTACCCCCAGGCTCTGAACAGCTCGCGCCCACCCACCAGATAGCGGCCGACGGTGGCGATCCGCTCCCCCTCCGGGCGCCGGTAGAACTCCGCGGTGAGGCCGGGGACGGTCTCACCCTCGAATTCGGCCTCGGCCACGCGGTGAGGCAGGTATCGCGACAAATCAGGCGTACGCACGGCGCCCATCTTCCCATCAAGCTGTCAGGATGTTGGGTCAGACTTCCGGCATGGCGGAGGAGACGATGGTGCCGGCGGGCGGCGTCGACCTGTGCGTGCAGGCCTTCGGCGAACCCCCCGCGCCGGCCGTGCTGCTGATCGCGGGGGCCGCGTCGGCGATGGACTGGTGGGACGAGGAGTTCTGCCGCCGGCTCGCTGCCGGGGGACGCCGGGTCGTCCGGTACGACCACCGCGACACCGGCCGCTCGACGTCGTTCACGCCGGGCGCCCCGCCGTACACCTGGTCGGACCTTGCCGCCGACGCCCTCGCCCTGCTGGACTCGCTCGACATGCCGAGGGCGCACCTGGTCGCGTTCGGTCTCGGTGGCCGCCTCGCCCAGGCTCTCGCCGCCGCCCACCCGGCCCGCGTGTGGTCGCTGACCCTGATCGCGCCGGCCGCCTTCGCCGCGTGGCCGGACGCCGAGTGGGGCGACCGGCGGGTGGCCGTCGACCGGCTCGTCGCCGAGGTGCAGGAACGGGCCGGGCCGTTCCAGCCGGACGAACCGCGACTGCGCCGGCTGGCCCAGCGGGTGTTCGACCGCAGCGTCGACATGATGTCCAGCCAGATCAACCACCGGATCGTCTTCGCCGAGGCGCCCGCGCAGGACGGCCCGGTGACCGTGCCGACGCTGGTCCTGAACGGCACGATGGACCGGTTCGCGGCGCCGCCTCCGCCGGGCGCGCGGCTGGTGCGGCTCGACGGCGTGGGCCACGAGTACCCGCCGCAGGCGGTCTGGCCCCAGGTCCTCGGCGAGATCCTGCGGCACACCACGGCCGCGGCCACGGACCGGCGTACCTCACTCGGGTAGGCGCCGCTGCATGACCGCGATCGGCGCGCCGCCCTGCCCGGTGTCGGTGATGTTCACGACATCCCAGCCGAAGCTCATCAGGTGCTCGGCGGCGGTCAGCAGGAACGACATGCGCTCGGTGCCGATGGACCCGCGCGGTGAGTGGATCGCCAGCAGCCGGAAGGGGTACCGCGACAGATCGGCACGTCCCTCGAGCAGGGCGGACGCCGACACCATCCGGGTCCGGAAGATCTGATCGGCCGTCTCGACGTTCGCCATCGGGCGAGCTTAAAGGGGCAGTAGCTCCGACGTGGGTGCGGGCGCGACCGGCGGGGTCTCCCAGAGCAGGCGCTCGAAGCCGGCGGGCGGCACCGGGCGGCTGATCAGGTAGCCCTGGATCGCCGGGCAGCCGGCCGCCGCCAGCGCACGCCAGTCGTCCGGCTCCTCGACGCCCTCGGCGACCACGCTCATGTTCAGCGAGGTGGCCAGGCCGAGGACCGCCACGATGATCGACGACTTGCGGACGTCGCCGGCCAGGCCGGACACGAACGAGCGGTCCAGCTTCACCACGTCGGCGGGGACCGACTGGAGCCACGTCAGCGAGCTGTAGCCGGTGCCGAAGTCGTCGAGCGCGATGCGTACGCCCAGCTCCTTGACCGCGTCCAGCCGCTCCTGGAGGTCGTCGGACATGGCCAGCACCGCGGTCTCGGTGATCTCCAGAACCAGGCGGGACGGGTCGTCCAGGCCGTGCTCGGCGAGCAGCCGGGCGACCATGGGTACGAAGCCGGGCTCGGACAGCTGCCGCGGGCTCACGTTGACCGACACGTAGCCGAGCTCCAGCCGCCACCTCATCAGCCAGCGCAGCGCCGTGGACATCACGTGCTCGCCCAGCGGGACGACCATCCCGGTCTCCTCCGCGGCGGGGATGAAATGCCCCGGCCCGAGGATGCCGCCGTCCGCGGCACGCATGCGGACCAGCGCCTCGGCGCCGATGATGTGCCCGCTGACCGACGACGCGATCGGCTGGAACCAGACCGGCAGCGTCTCGTCGAGGTCGCCCTCGAGCGCGCGCCGCAGCTGTGCCTCGGCGGTGATCCGCTGCTGCACGTCGACCCGCATCTGGTCGTTGAAGACGGCCAGCCGGTTGCCGCCGCCCTTCTTGGCCGCGTACATCGCGGTGTCCGCCGCCAGCAGCGCGTGCTCGGCCAGGTCCGGCCGGTCGGCGACGGCCACGCCGACACTGACCGCGATCCGGCTGGTGTTCCCGGCGACCGGCAGCGGCGTACCGAACGAATCGATCACCGAGCGTGCGGTGGCCGCCGCGGTCTCCACCGGCCCGCCCAGCCCGACCACGAACTCGTCGCCGCCCAACCGGCCGATCAGCGACCCGGCGGGCACGACCGCGCGGAGCCAGTCGGCGACCGCGCGCAGCACGTCGTCGCCGGCCGCGTGACCGGCGCCGTCGTTGATCGCCTTGAACCGGTCGACGTCCAGGTAGATCACGCCGGCCGGGCCGGGCTGCCCGGTCAGCAGCGCGGCCAGGTCGTCCTCGAAGCCCTTGCGGGACAGCAACCCGGTCAGGTCGTCGACCCGGAGCTGCCGCCGGAGCTCGTCGCGGTGTTCCATCTGGGCGGTGACGTCGATGCAGTGCACGAAGATCAGGCGCAGCCGCCCGGCTTTGTCCCGCAGACCGTTGCTGTGGATCTCCACCCAGATCCGGCTGCCGTCGCCCGTGCGGCGGTACGCCCGGGTGACGGTGACCGCGTCGCCCTCGGCGAGCATCTCACCGAAGATGTTCTCCTCGCCCGGCTCCGCCACGAGCGGCAGGTCCTCGAGCCGGAAGTCCATCGGCAGCGGCCGCGACAGCCGCATCCAGGCGTAGTAGGCGTCGTTGGCGCGCAGCAGCCGGCCGTCCGGCGACCACATCACCATCGGCACCGGCGTCTCGTCGAACGCCAGCGTCATCTGTGCCTGGCTCTCGTCCAGGTTCTCCTGGGCGCGCTTCTCCTCGGTCTCGGTGAGCCGCCAGGCGATGACCTGGAAGGCGGCCGCGCCGAGCACCGCGAGGCCGTGCAGCAGCGCCCACATCAGCGGGTGCTGGGCCGCCTCGTGGTGGTCGTAGGTGCGGTCGCTGGCGAGGGCGCCGAGCACCGAGTGGTGCAGCACGGTGCCGATCAGGAAGGCCAGGAAGGGCGCCCAGTCACGGTAGAGGGCGAGGGCCGCCACCACGACGAAGTAGGTGAAGTGCGCCTCGGTGAGGCCGTGGCAGACCGCCACGAAGCCGCCGCACAGCGCGGTGAAGCCGACCGCCACCAGGATCGACGGCAGCCGCTTCGACGTCATCGCGGTGGCCGCGATCACGCAGGGCAGGACCAGGGCGACCGTGATGAACCAGGCCGCGTCGAGGCCCTCGTCGCGGAACGCGCCGACGACGGTGAGCAGCGGGATGCCGGCCGCGAGCAGGATGGTCAGCAGCCGGTGCCGGCGCGTCCAGTCCTCGTCACGCAGGCCGCCGCCGGCAGGCAGCATCGTGGTCAACATCGACCACGCGCGCGTCACCAGCGTCACCCCGCCCGCCCCTCTACCGGTTCTGTTACCGGCATATCGGCAGGTGACGGGCGGGTATGAGACTCAGCGCACGACCAAAACCCGGACGTCCCACGGCCCGAGGTCCACCTCACCCTCCACGTCCTCGCCGGTGAGGGCGTCGGTGACCGGTACGGGCGGCCGGAACGGAACCGGATCCCACGACCAGTTGTGCACGAACCGGACACGGCGGCCGTCCCGGGCGGTGGCGCCGGTGACCGTCACGGACGGCGGCGTGTCCCGCCAGTCCCCCTCGCCGGGCGGCGCCAGCCAGCGGAACAGCGCGGCGGCCAGCTCGGGGCCGGGCACGGTCCCGACCGTGGTGATCCGGCCGTGGCCGTGCGCCCGGGTGGTGATCGCCGGCCAGCGCCCGAAGTGCGGATGCTCGTAGCGGGCGAGCACGTCGGCCCCGCCGGCCTCCAGGCCGTCGATCCAGCGGGTGGCGGTCGCGCCGGGCGGCAGCTCCAGGTCGCCGCCGGTGGCCCGGACCGGCACCGGCGAGCTGAGGTTGCTGAACTCGTCGTACCGGACTCCCGCCGGCCCGCCGACCACCGCGGGCGCCGGCTCGGACCGGGCGCGGGCCTCCTCGTCGGCGTAGCCGGTGCGCGGACCCAGGATCAGATGCCCGCCCGCTTCCGCGTACGCCACCAGCCAGGCCAGCGTGATGTCGTCGGCGATGTAGAGCCCGCTCGCCACCAGCACCGGATACCGGCGGGCCGCCTCGCCCGGACCGTCCAGGTGCCCGGCGTGCAGGATCCGCACCGGCACACCGGCGTCGAACGCGCCGCGGTAGAACGGGTCGAACAGCCCGTGATAGGCCCGCTCGTCCGGGTCGCGCTCGCCCTTCGCCAGCGGCGGGAAACGCTGCATGAGCCACTTGCTCTCCGCCGACCACAGCATCGCCACGCCGGCGTCCGGGGTCAGCCCGGCCACCAGCTCACCGGCCGCGGCCAGCTCCGCGCCCAGCCGGGCGATCTCCCGGTACGTGCGGCCGGGGCGCCCGGAGTGCGGCAGCACGCCACCCCAGTACGTCTCGGCGCCGAAGTGCAGGGTGTGCCAGTGCCAGTACTCGATCATCGTGGCGCCGCGGGAGATCAGCGCCCACGCCGCCTGGCGCCACTGCCCGTCGTACGCCGGCCGGTTGTTCCAGGGGAAGCCGATCGACTGGGCGTTGGTCTCGCTGACCAGGTACGGCGCCTGTTTCGACGAGTACATCCGGTCGGCGCTCAGATAGAGCGCCCAGGTGCCGGTGGTGGTCCAGAACTGTGGCTGGTCGCCGGCGCCGGGATGGGCCAGCCCGTCCTGCATGGCGTAGTACGGGTTGCCCGCGGTGACGTCCAGCGCCAGGGTGAGCTCGGCGTCGTCGACGGCCGGGCGCTCGTACGAGATGCACGTGGTGACGAACTGCTCCGGGCGCGCGTACTCCCGGACGATCCCGGCCTGCCAGGCGATGAACTCGGTGGTCTGCTCGGCCTGGAAACGCCGCCACGCCAGGTGGTACTGCGGCTGGGCGTTGCCGTCCGGGGTCCACAGGTCGGCCCAGTCGGCGAGCCGGTGCGACCAGTAGACCAGCCCCCAGGCGCGGTTCAGGGTCTCGACGTCGCCGTAGCGGTGCCGCAGCCGGTCCACGAAACGCTGGAAGACGCCGTGGTTGTGCAGGAGCTCGTTGCCCGGCTCGTTGTCGACCTGGAATCCGATGACGGCCGGATGGCTCGCGTACCGCTCGAGGATCTTGCGGACCACCCGCTCGGCGTGGAACCGGAACGCGGGGTGGGTGAAGTCGACCTCCTGCCGGGCGCCCCACGGGATGCGCTGCCCGGTGGCCCGCTCCCCCGCGATCTCCGGGTAGAGCCGGGCCAGCCAGGGCGGGACCGCGTACGTCGGGGTGCCCAGGATGACCGAGATGCCGCGCTCGTGGGCGCCGTCCAGCACCGGCCGGAGCCAGTCCAGGTCGAACCGTCCGTTCTCCGGCTCCCAGGTCGACCACACCGACTCGCCCACCCGGATCACGGTGAAACTCGCCTCGGCCATCAGGTCCAGGTCGGTCTTCAACCGCTCGTACGGCTGGTACTCGTGGTAGTAGGCCGCACCGAAAAGTACGCCCCGATCGGGAAAGCTCATCATCCTTTTACTCCTCCGGCGGAGAGGCCCGACTGCCAATAGCGTTGGAGCAGCAGGAACGCGGCGATCAGCGGCACGATCGAGAGCATCGAGCCGGTCACCACCAGGGCGAGCAGATCACCCGTGGAGCCGCCGCCGCCCGCCGTCTGCGAGGACCAGGCGGCCAGGCCGACGGTGATCGGGTAGAGCTCGGGGTCGTTCAGCATGATCAGCGGCAGGAAGTAGTTGTTCCAGGTCGCCACCAGCGTGAAGAGCAGCACGGTGACGATGCCGGGCGCCAGCGAGCGCAGCACGATCTTGAAGAAGATGCCCATCTCGGACGCGCCGTCGATCCGGCCCGCCTCGATCATGCTGTCGTCGATGGCGTCCTGGGCGTAGATCCGCATCAGGTAGAGCCCGAACGGGCTGACCAGCGACGGCAGGATGATCGCCCACGGCGTGTTGACCAGGTCGATCTTGCTGAACAGCAGGTAGGTCGGGATGGCCAGCGCGGTGGTCGGCACCATCACCGCGGCCAGCACGACACCGAACAGCGTGCTGTTGCCACGGAACCGGAACTTGGCGAACCCGTAGCCGCCGAGCGCGCACAGGAACGCCGCGCCACCGGCGCTGACCACCGAGTAGAACAGCGTGTTCAGCAGCCACCGGCCGTAGACGCCGTCGCCGTACGTGAAGACCTGGCCGATGTTCTGGAACAGGTGGAAGTCGGCGGTGAACCACAGGCCGAAGCTGCTGAACAGGTCGCCGGTGGACTTGGTCGAGGCGACCACGAGCCAGAACAGCGGCAACAGGAAGTAGACCAGCAGGGCCAGCATGCCGATGGTCAGCAGATTGCTGCGTCTCTTCACGCCGGCCTCCGGCGGGTGGCCAGCAGGACCAGCGACGACGCGATGACGATGACCAGGCCCAGCAGGAACGAGACCGCCGCCGCGTAGTTCACCTCCTGGCCGGTGAAGGCCAGCGTGTACGCGTACAGGTTCGGGGTGTACGCGCTGTCGATCACGCTCGGGGCCAGCCGCTGGAGCAGTTGCGGCTCGGCGAACAGCTGGAAGCTGCCGATCACCGAGAAGATCAGGCACAGCAGCAGGGCCGGGCGGAGCGCCGGGATCTTGATGCTCCAGGCGATCCGCCACGAGCCGGCCCCGTCCACCGCCGCCGCCTCGTAGAGCTCACCCGGCACGCCGCGCAGGGCGGCGTACAGGATGATCATGTTGTATCCGACGAACTCCCAGGTCACGATGTTGGCCATCGAGCCGAGCATGCCGCCGTCGGTCAGGAAACCCGGCGCCGGCAGGCCGAGCGAGCCGGCGAGCTGCGCGAAGGGACCGAAGTCCGGGCCGTACAGGTAACCCCACATCAGCGTGGCGACCACCGCCGGCACCGCGTACGGAACAAAGATCCCCAGCCGGAACACCTTCGCGAACCGCAGCAGTCCACTGTCGATCGCCAGCGCGGCCACCAGGGAGATCAGCAGCATGATCGGCACCTGCAGGAGGAAGAACCGGACCACCCGGAGCACCCCGCCGATCAGCCGATCGTCGGTGAGCGCCCGGGTGTAGTTGTCCAGCCCGGCGAAGACCGTGCCCCCGATGAGCTGTTCCCGGAACAGGCTCAGGTACGCCGCGTAGACCAGCGGGACCACCAGCATCGCCACGAAGACGATCATGAAAGGCAGGATGAAGAGGTAACCCTTCTTCACTGGCCGACCTTGAAACCCTGGTTCTTCGCATAATCGCTGACCCGTTGCTGCCATTGGTCGAGAGCAGCGCCGGTGTCCGACTTGTCGGCGAACGACTTGCCCACCGTCTCGTCCCAGTCGTTGACGGCCTGGTCCAGGAACGGCGGCCACTGGAACTGGGTGTCCACCGTGCCGCTGATGTCACTGAAGACCTGGTTGACCGTCTGGCCGCCGTAGAACTCCGGCTTCAGGCCGGTGAACGACTGATCGGCGAGCAACGCCTTGGTGGCCGGGAAGAGGAACTGCTCGGTGGCGAACCGCTTGGTCACCGCCGGGTCGGTGTTCAGGAACTCGGCGAACTTGGCCGCCGCGACCGGGTTCTTGGTGCCGGTCACCACCGCGGTCGTCGAACCGCCCCAGTTGCCGGCCTTGTTCTCCCCGGCCGTCCACTGCGGCAGCGGCGCGGCCCGCCACTTGCCGGACGTCGACTTCGCGCTGCCGGTCAGGAAGACCGGGCCCCACGCGGCGGTCAGCCAGGTGGCGTACTTGCCGCGGTTCAGGGCCTGGTACCACGGGTCGGTGAAGTCGGGGTCGGCCGAGACCACGCCCTCCTTGATCAGCCCGCCCCAGTAGTCGCCGACCTTCTTGGCCACCTCGTCGTTGAGGTTGACGGTGACCGACTCCGGGCCGGTGGTCGCGAACGGCTTGGCGCCGGCCTGCCAGAGCATCCCCATGTAGGCGCCGTTCTGGTTGGACGCCAGGTTGGTCAGGTAGACCTTCGGGTCGGCGGTGTGCAGCTTGCGCGCGGCGGCGGCGAACTCCTCCCAGGTCTTCGGCACCTCGATGCCGTACTTGTCGAAGAGGTCCTGCCGGTACAGCATGCCCATCGGGCCGGTGTCCTGCGGGTACGCCCAGATCTCCCCGTTCGCGCCGCTGACCTGCGACCAGGTCCAGTCGACGAACTTGTCCTTCTGCGCCTCCGCGCCGTACGGGCGCAGGTCCACCAGGCTCTTGGTAAGCGAGAAGGTC
Organism: Actinoplanes sp. NBRC 103695; assembly: GCF_030269485.1. Lineage (GTDB taxonomy): Bacteria > Actinomycetota > Actinomycetes > Mycobacteriales > Micromonosporaceae > Actinoplanes. Next base: position 214,108 of record NZ_BSTL01000014.1, read on the forward strand.
GGGATGTACTGGAACTCGATCTGCACGGCGTCCGGCGCGCCGGTGCCGGCCTTCAGCGCGGTACGCAGCTTGGTGTACTGCGGTTCGCCCTGACCGGCGTTGACCACCTTCACCTTGATCGCCGGGTACTTGGCCGTGAACATGTCCACCTCCTTCTGGATGTCGGGCACCCAGGTCCAGAAGGTGAGCTCGGTCGGGGTCTGCATGGCCTTGTCGATGTCGGCCTGGCTGGCCGGAGCCGCCTTGGTGGTTTCGTCGTCACCGCCGCCGCTGCAGGCGGCGAGGGCGAGGACGAGGACGACTGCTGCTGCCTTGAAGCGTTTCATGGAGGGGGTTCCTCTTCGCTGTCAGCGCGGACGAGCGGTGGAGCGGCGCACGACCAGGTGCACCGGCTCCGGATGGCCCGGCGTGGCGATGCCGGGCGCCTCGATCTGCCGTAACAGGCGCTCGAGGCCGTGGCGGACCATCGTGACGAAGTCCTGCCGGACGGTGGTGAGGGGCGGCCACTGGTACGCCGCGGTCGGTATGTCGTCGAGCCCCACGACACTGACGTCGCCGGGCACCTCCCGACCGGCCTCCCGCATCGCGGCGAGCAGGCCGATCGCCATGTCGTCGTTGGCCACGAAGACGGCCGTCACGTCGGGTCGCTTCGCCAGCCGCAGCCCCGCCGCATAGCCGGACTCCGGCGACCAGTCGCCCTCGATCCATTCCTGTGGCTTCTTCTGGAGAGCCTGCTGCCAGCCCGCGAGCCGGTCCCGAGCCGCCCACCAGCGTTGCGGACCGGCCACGTGATGCACCGTCTCGTGACCGAGGTCGAGCAGGTGCCGGGTGGCGACCCGGCCGGCCTCCGCGCCGTCCGCCCCGCTGATCACCACGCCCGGCCCGGTCAGGCCGGGGAAGTTGCCGAGGCTGAGGACCGGGAGGTCGGCGTCCACCCGGACGTTCTCGCCCTCGTCGATCGGCTCGGACAGGACGATGCCGTCGACGCCTTCGGCGAGCAGCGACTCGACCGCGCCGGCCACGCCGGACGGGTCACCCTCGAAGGTGGTGACGACGCTGAGCGAATAGCCGGTGCTGCGGGCCCCCCGCTCGAGCTCGATCAGGGTGGACGCGGGACCGTAGAGCGGACTGCCGAGGGAGACCACGCCGATCCGCCGGGTCCGGCCGGAGGTCAGCGTGCGGGCCGCGTTGTTACGCCGATAGCCCAGCTCCTGTGCGGCCTGCAGGACCCGGAGACGGACCTCTTCCTTGACGTACGGCTCCCCGTTCATGACCCGGGACACCGTCTTCTGCGAGACGCCCGCACGGGAGGCCACATCCGTTCCCGCGGGGCGGCGCCTGACCATCCGAGCCTCCTCGCTCCGGCCTGATTTCCTGGTCTGACTTCCCGGTCTGACTCCGTAGTCAGATCCTGGTTGCCGAATGCGTCGAATGTCAACGGTCGGTTTCTGTTTTGTTTCCCGGGGTCCGCCGAAAGTTGCAGAGCGCCGCCCCGGAAAGTCCGGCTCCGAGCCGATGTGTCCGGGCGCTTTTTGCTTGAGGCTCGGCACACTCAAGGAATGCTCCGGAGGGGAACAGATGACCATCGATGATGACAATCGGCCGGCCCGGGCCCGAGTGACGCTGACCGGGATCAGCTCGCGCGCCTGGGAACACCCGGCCGACCGCGGTGCGCTGACCGCGCTGCGCGAGCTTCGCGGCTTCGACGACGTGGTGAAGGCCTTCTTCGGCATGTGGAACGAACGCGCGTTCCGGCTGTCGTACCTGGCCAGCGCTGTGCGCGTGGACCACCGGCAGTACCCGCGGGTGTACCGCGTCTTCACCGAGGCGGCGACCGCGCTCGACGTGGCCGAACTGCCCGAGCTCTACGTCGGGCAGAACCCGATCATCCACGGCGAGGCGATCGGCATGGACAAGCCGTTCATCGTGATCAGCACCGCCGCCGTGGAGAAACTAGACGACGACGAACTGCGCGCGCTCCTCGGCCACGAGATCGGCCACGTCCGCAGCGGCCACGCCGTCTACAAGACGATCATGATGATCCTGACCAAGTGGGCGGCCAACGTCAGCTGGCTGCCCATCGGCGCGATCGCGCTGCGGGCCATCATCGCCGCCATGTACGAGTGGTGGCGCAAGGCCGAACTCTCCGCCGACCGCGCCGGCCTGCTCGCCGGCCAGGACCCCGCCGCCTCCCTCCGCCTCCTGATGAAGCTGGCCGGCGGCGGCGACCTGTCCCAGATCGACACCGCCGCCTTCCTCGAGCAGGCCCACGACTACCGCGGCGGCGGCGACCTGCGCGACAGCGTCCTGAAGATCGGCATGACCCTGTACTCGAGCCACCCCGTCCCGGTGGCCCGGGCAGGCGAACTGCAGCGCTGGGTCGACACGGGCGAGTACGCCAGAATCGTCAACGGCGAATACGAACGCCGCGACGGCGACGGCAACGCGTCCGTCACCGGGGACGTGAAGGCAGCCGCCTCCCACTACCGCGAGGCGTTCAACACCTCCCCCGACCCGCTCGTGCACCTCGCCCGCCGGGTCAGCGGAGGCGCGGCCGACTTCGGCGAGTGGGCGGGCAGCCAGGCCGGCAAGGCCCGCACCTGGGCCAGCACGGCGGCCGACGCGGCCTCCCGGGCGGCCCGGGGCCAGGGCGGCACTCCCCCAGGCGACGCGGCCACCGACAGCCCCGGCTGACGGTCTCCCCGCACAGAGCGGCATCCGCATCGCGGGTGCCGCTCTGTTCTGTGTAGTTCGGTCGGCGCATCCACACGCGGCCACCCCTGTGGACAACGCCGCCAAATCCTCACGCCCCGAGCTACCTTGACGTCCCACCCAGTGCCGGGGTGGGGGAGGCGGCGGTCCGTCGATGCGCGCAACCCACCCACCCACCCAGGTGGGCCGTGCCCTTCGGCTGGTATCCGCTCCGACGCGCGAAGGGCGGGACGCGCATCGCGTCCCGGTGGTACGACTCCGGACACCTTCCGGAGTGATGGTCTGGTCTTGCTGTCGGCGTTTCCGCTGGGTGTGGGCCGGGTCGCTATGCGGTCGGGGTGCCCGGTCACAGTCGCTGCCGCCACCATCGCGTGGCGGCGGGGTCCATGCGGGTGTGTCAGGCGTCCGGGTGCCCGCTCACTGCCGCCGCTCACGGCCCGCGCGGGGTTTCGCCTGGGTGCGCCCGGCGCCCGGATGCCCGCTCGCCCTTGCTGCCGCCACTCACGGTCGTGGCCGGGCGCGGTCGGCGGCTGGGCGCGGTCGGCGGTAAGGCGCGGTCGGCGGCTGGGCGCGGTCGGCGGTAAGGCGCGGTCGGCGGCGGTCGGCGGTAGGAGCGGGCGCGGGTGGCAGGGCAGGCGCGCAGTGGTGGGACAGAGCGGTATCGGGGTCGAGATGCCGCTCTGAGCCACCACGGTCCGCGCGGGTGGTAGCTCAGAGCGGGGAAGCTCAGTGGATAGCGCCCGGTCCTACCACCGGCCGCCCGGTGGGGCGGCGCGCATGGGCCGGGCCGGCCGTCAACGCCGCAGATGCCGCCTTCAGCTACCGCTGGCGTGCCCGGCCACCACCGAGGGCTGCGGCCACCACCGCGGACCGCGACCACCACCGCGGACCGCGACCACCACCGCGGACCGCGACCACCACCGTGAGCGGCGGCAGCGACGGTGAGCGGGCACCCCGGCGCTTGGCAACCCGGCCCTACCCCCGCACCCAGCGGTAACCGCGAGTTACTGACCCTCACGGCCTGGCACGACCTGTTGGCAGCACCGCCACGCACCCAGGAAGGACGGCCGGTCAAACCTCCACCACGAAAGTGTCTAGCCGTTCTTCCTGTTCAGCCCCGGAATGAGCGTGATCCCGGCGATCATCGAGCCGGTCACCACGGTCGAGTAGGCCACGAACAGCGCCAGCGCCTCCGCGTTGGACGAGGCGAGGACGATCACCGACAGGATGAAACCGGCCACCACCGAGCCCATCACCAGCGTCCAGGAGGCCAGCTTCTGGGCGAGTGTCCAGCGCTGCGAGACCGACGCGATCAGCATGCCGGCGAGCGGGGCCACCACCGGGAGCACGAAGCCTCCGCCCATCAGCAGGGCGATCGCCGCGCCGTCGGAGCCGACGTTCCGGTCGGGGACGCGGTCGGCGGGGACGGGTGGTGGGCCGGGGCGGCGCATCGGGACCGGCGGCTGGGTGAGCGGCAGGCGCAGGTGGGCCGGCATCCGCCCGCGCCGGACGGCGCCGACCAGGGCTTCCGGCGGCCCGAGGCGCCCGACGATCTGTTCGGGGTCGGAGAGCGGGTCGGACACCGACGTACGCCGCATCGCGATGTAGTCGGCGACCGTGGTCATCAGCTCGTCGCGCACTTCCGGCGACAGGTCCTCGCTCTCGGCCCACAGGGCGGCGAGGTAGTCCAGGACGATGACGTCCGCGTGTGCGAGCGGCGCAGTCGTGTCCTGCGGTGCGGCGGTCATGCGTTCCCCCAGGGTCGGTTGGCGACAGTGGGGGAAGCATGTCGTCCGGGGCGCCGCGGGCACATCGGCCCGCGGGCAGGACGTCGGCCGCCGACAATACGACTTTCGGCCGGGTGGCTCGCAGTGCCCGGCCGCTTTGCTCTGCGCACATATACGCATCACCCGGCCGGGTCGGACGGGACCGCCGGGGTCAGCCGACGGCGGCGGGGGTTCGCAGGACGCGGCGCCGGGACGGGACGATGGGGAGCTCGGTGCGGGCGGCCGCGGCACGGCGGAGTTGCTCGGAGCGCCACAGCCAGGCGATGTCCCTGGCGAACGACCAGGTCAGCGACACCAGCGCGACGGCCAGCCCGGCGAAGGCGATCACGTCGGGGAGGATGTGTGCGGTCGCCACGACCAGCACCACGCCCTGGGTGGCGGCCACGGTCTTGCGGGAGAACTTCGGCGGCAGCGGGGCGGTGAGCCACGGCGCCAGCCAGGAGGCGGCCACGAACAGGTAGCGGAACGCGCCGATCGCCACCGTCCACCAGCCGAACGTGCCGGCCACGAACACGCTGAGCACCAGGATCAGGAACGCGTCGATCTCCATGTCGAACCGGGCACCCAGGGCCGTGCTGTTGCCTGTGCGCCGGGCCACCTGGCCGTCGACGCCGTCCAGCGCGAGCGCCACGCCGACCAGGGTGACCAGCGCCACCATGTGGACCGGCCGGGTGAACGATGTGACGACCATCGCGGTCACCCCGCCGACCATCAGCGCCCTGGCGAAGGTGACCAGGTTCGCGGGGCCGAGCTTGGTGAGTCCGGCTCGGCGCAGGCCGAGCGCGAGCAGGGCGCAGAGCACGATGCCGTACGCTGCTCCGGCCGCCCAGCCGCCTGCGGAGAGGCCCACGGTGGCGCCCAGCGTGATCAGCAGACCCGCCTGGATGACCAGACCGAACGCCGGACCACGACTGCTGGACGTAGCCGTCGGGTTACTGGATGTCACCGTGCCTCCTGGGTGGCAAGATCGGTTGCCGCGTATGGTTGCCGCTGTCTACACCGAATACGCTCGCTGAGGCGCGTTCGGTTCAGCCTGTCTAGGAGTCCCTCTATGTCGGGTGGCGCACGCGCCTTCTGGATGGCTTCCCCAGGCCGGGGCGAGATACGCACGCAATCCGTGCCGGATCCGTCGAACGACGAAGTTCTGGTGCGTACGCTGCACTCCGGCGTGAGCCGCGGCACCGAGACGCTGGTGTTCAGCGGGGGCGTTCCGCCGAGTCAGCACGACGCGATGCGCGCGCCCTACCAGGAGGGCGACTTCCCGGCCCCGGTCAAGTACGGCTACCTCAACGTCGGCGTGGTCGAGCATGGCCCGGCGAGCCTCCAGGGCCGCACGGTCTTCAGCCTTTACCCCCATCAGACCCGGTACGTGGTCCCGGCCTCCGCGGTGACCGTGGTCCCCGACGACGTGCCACCCGCCCGGGCCGTGCTGGCCGGGACGGTCGAGACCGCCGTCAACGCGGTATGGGACGCCGCCCCGCTGATCGGCGACCGGATCGCGGTCGTCGGCGGCGGCATGGTCGGCTGTTCGGTGGCCGCGGTGCTGGCCGGGCTGCCCGGCGCACGGGTGCAACTGGTGGACGTCGACCCGTCACGGGCCACGCTCGCGGCAGCGCTGGGCGTCGGCTTCGCGTCACCGGCCGACGCGCTCGGCGACTGCGACGTGGTGATCCACGCCAGCGCCACGTCCGCCGGGCTGGCCCGCTCGCTGGAACTGCTCGCCACGGACGCCACCGTGGTCGAGCTCAGCTGGTACGGCGACCGGCCGGTGACGGTTCCGCTCGGCGAGTTCTTCCACTCGCGCCGGCTCACCGTGAAGTCAAGCCAGGTCGGCGGCATCCCGCCCGGGCGGCGCCGTACGTACGCGGAGCGCCTTGCCCTTGCCCTTGATCTGCTGAAGGACGCACGGTTCGACGCGTTGATCACGGGTAGCTGTGACTTCGCCGAGCTGCCCGACGTGCTGCCGCGGCTGGCCGACGGCAGCCTGCCCGCGCTGTGTCACCTGGTGAACTACTGAAGCCTCGTGTCACCTGGTGAACTACTGAAGGAGAGTGAGAGTTTGTTCAGCGTCACCGTCCGCGACCACATCATGATCGCGCACAGCTTCTCCGGCGAGGTGTTCGGCCCCGCACAGAAGCTGCACGGCGCCACGTTCGTGGTGGACGCCACGTTCCGGCGGCCCGAGCTGGACGCGGACAACATCGTCGTCGACATCGGGCTGGCGCTCGAGCGGCTGCACGCGATCTGCGGGCAGCTCAGCTACCGCAACCTGGACGACGAGCCGGACTTCGCCGGGGTGAACACGTCGACCGAGTTCCTGGCCAAGGTGATCGCGGACCGGCTGGCCGACGGGGTCGCGTCCGGGGAACTGGGCGCCGGCGCATCCGGCCTCACCGGCATCCAGGTGACGCTGCACGAGTCGCACATCGCCTGGGCCTCCTACGAGCGCGTGCTCTGACCAGCCAAGACACACCCGAGGCGACGCCGTGATGCATATACGTGCTCAGAGCAAAGCGACATGAGCGGACGGTTCTTCGTGATGCCGGGCGGGGTCGACGATCCCGCCCGGCCGAGCGGCGGCAACCGCTACGACCGGGCGGTGTCCGACCGGCTCACGAACGTGCACGAGATCGCCGTCCCGGGGTCGTGGCCGCGCCCGGCTCCCCGCTCGGTCGACGCGCTCGCCGCCGCACTGGGCGGCATTCCGGAAATGTCCCAGGTGGTGATCGACGGACTGGTCGGGTGCGGCGTCCCGGAGGTCATCGAGCGGGCCGCCAGCCGGCTGCGGGTGATCATGCTGGTCCATCTGCCTCTGGGCGACGAGTCGGCGGAGGCAGCCGACCTGGTTCCGCTGGAGCGGCGCGCCCTGCACGCGGCGGCCGGCATCGTGGTCACCAGCGATCAAGCGGCGGCCCGCGTGATCGCGTTGCACGGCCTGCCGGCGGACAAGGTTTCCGTCGCCGCGCCGGGCGTCGATCTCGCCCCCGTGGCCGAGCCCTCCCCGGGCGGCGGGCGCTTCCTCTGCGTCGCCGCGATCTCGCACCGCAAGGGGCAGGACGTCCTGCTCAGCGCCTTGTCCGCGCTGGAGGACCCGCCCTGGACCTGCACCTTCGTCGGCGCCGGGACGCCACCGGCGACGGCGATGCGGGGGGTGGTCTTCGCCGGGCCCCTCGGCGGGGCGGAGCTGGACGCCGCCTACGGAGCGGCGGATCTGCTGGTGCTGCCGTCGCGGGCGGAGACCTACGGCATGGTGGTGACCGAGGCGCTGGCCCGGGGGCTGCCCGTGGTGGGCACCCAGGTCGACGGGGTGCCGGAGGCGCTGGGTGCGGCCCCGGACGGGACCGTCCCGGGGGTACTGGTGCCGCCGGGCGATCCGGAGGCCCTGGCGGTCGCGCTCCGGGAGTGGCTCGGCGATGCGCGGCTGCGGGAGCGGTGGCGAGCCGCGGCGCGGGCGCGGCGGGAGACGCTGCGTGGGTGGGATGAGACGACACGGCTACTGGATGAGGTGCTTCGGGGATGACGGGTGAGTTCAGTCCGGACTGGCTGACGTTGCGGGAGCCGGCGGACGCCGCCGCGCGGGACCGGACGCTGGTCGAGACGCTGCGGGAGACGCTGAGCGGGCCGCTGGTCGTACGGGATCTGGGGTGCGGGACCGGGTCGATGGGGCGCTGGCTGGCGCCGCGGCTGAAGGGACCGCAGCACTGGGTGCTGATGGACCGCGATCCGGTGCTGCTCGCCCACGCGGAGTCGCACCTGCCGGCGGGCGTGACCGTGGAGACGCGGCAGGGTGACGTGACCGGGCTGACCGGCGCCGATCTGGCCGGGACGTCGCTGGTCACCTGCTCCGCGCTGCTCGACCTGCTCACCACCGAGGAGGTGGAGGGGCTGGCCGCGGCGTGCGCGGAGGCGGGCGCCGCCGCGCTGTTCACCCTGTCGGTGACCGGTGAGGTGTCGCTGGACCCGGCCGACCCGCTGGACGACGAGGTCGCCGCCGCGTTCAACGAGCATCAGCGGCGGGAGAGCGACGGGCGGCGGCTGCTCGGGCCGGATGCCGCGGACGTCGCGGCGGCCGCCTTCGGGAAGGTCGGCGCGACCGTCGCCGTGCGGCCGGCGGTGTGGCGTCTGTCATCCGACACCGATCCGCTCGCCGATGAATGGCTCGCCGGCTGGAGTGGCGCGGCCCTCGAGCAGCGGCCTGACCTGCGTCTGGACGAATATCTGCGGCGGCGCGCGGCGGACGGCTTCGCGGCGAGCGTCGGCCACGCGGATGTTCTCGCCACGTTTGTTTGAACCGAAATGCGGCAGCCCGGCGTACTGGTGGGTGTAGGGCTACCGAGGGGACAGCAATCGTGACGCGATCGGTCTGGGCATGGGTACGCGTGCTCGGCGGTGCAGGCATCATCGGCCTCCTGATCTGGAAGCTGGGCACCGGCGCCTTCCTCGACGGGCTTCGGGTCATCGACGGCGGCACGCTGCTGGTGGCGTTCCTGATCGGCGTCACGACCACGGTGTTCAGCGCCTGGCGCTGGTGCCTGGTGGCCCGCGGCATCGGGATGCGCCTGCCGATGCGGTCGGCGATCGCCGACTACTACAAGGCCCTGTTCCTCAACGCGGCGCTGCCCGGTGGCGTGCTCGGCGATGTCGACCGGGCGGTGCGCCACGGCAAGGACACCGGCGACGTCGGGCGCGGCGTCCGCGCGGTGGTGCTGGAGCGGACGGCGGGACAGATCGTCCTCTTCGCCGTGGGGGTCACCGTGCTCCTCACCGTACCGTCGCCGGTTTTGACCGTGCTGGAGAAGCACGGAGCCGCAGCCGCGACGACCGCCCTGATCGTCCTCGTGGCCGGCGCGGCCGTCGTGCTCGGCACGCGCCGCCTGCGCACCGGCACCTCCCGCATCGCGAAGGCCGCGGCCACCGCGCTGACCGAGATCCGCACCGGCCTGCTGAACCGGCGCAACCTGCCGGGCGTCGTGCTGGCGTCGACGGTGGTGCTGGCCGGTCACCTGGCGACCTTCGTGGTGGCCGCGCGGGCCGCCGGCTCGACCGCCTCGGTGCTGCGGCTGGCCCCGCTGATGCTGCTCGCCCTGCTGGCGATGACCCTGCCGCTGAACGTCGGTGGCTGGGGCCCGCGCGAGGGCGTGACGGCCTGGGCGTTCGCGGCGGCGGGCATGAGCGCGACCCAGGGGCTGACGATCGCGGTGGTGTACGGCGTGTTCGCCTTCGTCGCGGCGCTGCCCGGCGCGGTCGTGCTGGCCGGGCGCTTCCTGGCGAAGTACCGCACGGTGGAGATCGTCACCCCGGAGCCGGTCTTCGTCCCGGTCCCGGCCCCGCGCCCCGCCCCGCGCGTGCTGGCACACAGCGGTGCCTGAACTAGCCCCGGTAGCGCTCGGACAGAGCGTAACGAAGCAGGACCACATCGCCGATCTGACGCACCTCGGCCAGGTCGGCGCGGCGGTCACGGCCCCACGGGAACTCGCCGTCGTGCACGAAGCGCGGCGCCCGCGAGTCGCCCACGAAGATCGGCGCGATGACCAGTTGAAGCTCGTCGGCCAGGCCCGCGGTGAGGAACTGGGTGTGCATCGTGCCGCCGCCCTCGACCATCAGCCGGCGGACGCCGCGAGCATGCAGGTCGGCGGTCACCCGGCGGACGTCGACCGGTTCGCCGCCGTCGACCACCTCGGCCGCGTCGCCCAGCCGTTTGCGCGCCGTCTCGCAGGTGCCGGTGGCGCAGTAGACCAGTTTCGCCACGTCGCCCGCGGTGAAGAACCGCGCCGCCGGGTCGAGGTCGCAGCTGCTCGTCACGGTCACCTTGATCGGGCTGGGGTGCTCGCCGCGCGCGGCCCGGCCGGCCCGGCGCTCGGCCGAGCGGACCAGCAGGCGGGGGTTGTCGGTGCGGACGGTGGTGGCGCCGACCAGAATCGCGTCGCAGCCGGCGCGGACCTCGTCGACCCGGTCGAAATCGGCGTCATTGGACAGCATGAGCCGCTCGGCAGCGGCGTCGTCGAGATAGCCATCGATGGACATGCCGCAGCTCAGCAGCACGTACGGTCGCTCACCCACCGATGAATCCTCTCCAGCGAGCGACGTTCGTCACCCTGTCCGATCACGATGCGTCCAAGATAATCGGGACTTGGATTGCTGGCACATTCACGTGCTGTTACGGCATGGTGACAAAGATCTTCGGGCATCAGTGCCCGTGCTGGGCATCTCAGTTCGAGGAGGGCCGATGAACGAGACAACCGAGGCGGTCGTACGGACGCAGGTGACCGTCCCGTTGCGGTTCGGCGACGGGTACACCACCAGTGCCCGCGTCTTCACCTTCGACGGCCTGGTGGACGGCAAGGAGCACCTGGCGCTGGGCCTCGGCGACTGGCGGCGGGCCGTGGCCCGGTCATCGGTCGGCGGCCGTCCGCCGCTGGTGCGGCCGCACAGCGAGTGCCTGACCGGGGACGTCTTCGGCAGCCAGCGGTGCGACTGCGGCCCGCAGCTGCGCGAGGCGGCGGAACGGATCACCGAAGCCGGCGGCATCCTGCTGTACCTGCGGCAGGAGGGCCGGGGAATCGGGCTCTACGCCAAGCTCGACGCGTACGCGCTGCAGGACGCCGGCCTGGACACCTACGAGGCCAACCTGGCCCTGGGTCACGCCGAGGACGAACGGGACTACACCGCCGCCGCGCAGATGCTCACCGCGCTCGGCGCCGACCGGATCCGGCTGCTCAGCAACAACCCCGACAAGGCCGCGCAGCTGATGGCGGCCGGGGTGAAGGTCGAGGAGCAGATCCCGACAGGCGTTCATGTGTCCGCGGCGAATGTCCGGTATCTGCGTACCAAGGCATCGCACACCGCCCATACGATCGACCTTCCGCTCGCGGAGTGAGCCGGAACGCCCGCAATGGGGCAGGATGGGGCGGTGACTGAGCCCGGAGACGAGGGCCTGCTCGCCGACGCCATCGAGCAGCTGCCCTTCATCCTCGCCGTCTGTGAAGGGCCGGAGCAGCGCGTGGTCGCCGTCAGCGGCGCCACACGCGCGGTGCTCGACGAGCGGGCGGTCGTCGGGCAGCCGATCCGCGCGGTGCTCAGCGACCTGGTCGGGCAGCAGATCCCGGACAAGTACCACGAGGTCTACGAGACCGGCGAGCCGGTCACCGGGCAGGAGTGGCGGGTCCACCTGGACCTGCCGGACGGCTCGATCCACGAGATGTGGGCCAACTTCACCATCGTCCCGTGGCGCAACGCGGACGGGACGATCCGCGGATCGATCGGCACCGGCTTCGACGTGACAGAGAGCGTACGGAAGCGTCAGGCCGCCGCGGCGGAGGTCGCCGACCTGCGGGAGCGCTACGACCAGACCCGCGACGTGGTGACCGCCCTGCAGCGGGTGCTGCTGCCGCCGGGCCTGCCGGTGCTGCCCGGGGCGCAGATCGCGGCCAGCTACCTCCCGGCGGTGACGGACAGCGCGGCGGGCGGCGACTGGTTCGACGCGGTGGTCCGCCAGGACGGCTCGGTGGCCCTGGTGGTCGGCGACGTGGTCGGTCACGGGGTGACCGCCGCAGGGGTGATGGGCCAGCTCCGCGCGGTGCTGCGGGACCGCCTGGACACCGGCGCGCACCTGGTCGACGCGCTGGCCGCCGCCGACCGGTTCGCCCGCCGCATCCCGGCCGCGCACGCCACCACGGTGTGCGTCGCGCTGCTCGACCCGGCGGACGGCACACTGACGTACTGCACGGCCGGACATCCGCCACCGCTGCTGGTCACCGATGCCGGCGACACCCGCTACCTGCCCGGCACCGGCGGTACCCCGCTGGGCACCGGCGCGTTGTTCCCGGTGCGTACCGAGACGCTCGAGCTCGGCGACCTGGTGGCCCTCTACACCGACGGCATCCTGGAACGGCCCGGCCGGACCATCCCGGCCAGCACCGCCGAGCTCGCCGGCGTCGCCGCCGACAGCGCCGCCGGGCGGGCCCTGCGCGACCCCGGCCAGAGCCCGGCCGAGCGGGTCTGCTCGCAGACCGTGGAGCTGCTCGTCCGGACGACCGGGCACACCGACGACATCACCGTGCTGGCCGCCCAGCGGGTGGCCCCGGCCGCCCCGCTCGAGCTGGAGCTGCCCGCCATCCCGGAGTCGCTGCGCCCGTCCCGCACGGCGATCGCCGACTGGCTGGCCAGGGCCGGCGCGACCGCGCAGGACACGTTCGTGCTCCAGCACGCGCTGGGCGAGCTGATGACCAACGCGATCGAGCACGCCTTCGACGGCGTCGAACCGCCGGCGGCGCCGGTGGTTCGGCTGCGCGCCGAGCTGAGCGCCGTGGGCTGCCTGCAGGTGACGATCACCGACCAGGGCCGCTGGCGCGAACCGGCCCGGCAGTCCACGCGGGGCCGCGGGCTGGCCCTGACCTCGCAGCTGGTCGAGACGATGCGCGTCGAGCCGACCGCGGAGGGCACGGTGGCGACCATCCGGCACTCGCTGACCCGGCCCGCCCGGCTGCTCTCCGAGGCGGTGTCCGCGCGCCCGGTGGTGACGACGGCCGAGTTCCACCTCACCGAGCTCGACGGGACGGACGGCGGGACGGAGGGCGGGGTCCACGTCGAGGGCCCGGTCGACAGCACCAGCGCCGAACGGCTCGAACAGAGCCTGCTCCAGCGCAGCCGCGGCGGCACGCTCCCGCTGACCGTCGACCTCTCCGCGGTCACCCACCTGGCCAGCGCCGGGGTCGCCGCGCTGCACCGGGTGGCCGACCGGCACGGCCGGCAGGGTGGCAAGCTGACTCTCGTCGCCGCTCCGGACAGCCCCGCGCGGCACGTTCTCGCCCTGGTCGCCATCCCCGACGTCACGATCGGACCCGCCTGAGCATGACCGACTTCCTGATCGGCAGTGGACACCTCGAGGTCGGCGACGGCCACACGATCTACTGGGAGGAGTGGGGCGCACCGGACGGCGTACCCGTGGTCTGCCTGCACGGCGGTCCCGGCGCCGGCTTCAACGACACACACAAGGCGCTGTTCGACCCGGCGAAGCATCGGGTGCTCTTCCACGACCAGCGCGGATGCGGCCGCAGCACGCCGACCGGCAGCCTCGACCACAACACCTCGGCCGAACTCGTGGCCGACATCGACGCGCTGATGACGCACCGAGGCTGGACCGACGCGCACGTCGCCGGCGGCTCGTGGGGCTCGACGCTCAGCCTCCTGTTCGCGATCGCCCACCCGGATCGCGTGCGCGGGCTGCTGCTCTGGAGCGTCTATCTGATGCGCAGCCAGGACGAGGACTGGGTCGCGCTGGGCGGTCCGCGCCCGCACTTCCCCGAGGAGTGGGAGACCTTCATCGGCCCGGTTCCGGCTGATCGGCGGTCCAGCGGCAGAGAGATCACCCTCTGGTACGCCGAACGGATACGTTCCGCTGATCCGGCCGAGGCGGAGCGGTACGCCCGCGCCTGGATCACGTGGGAGCTGACACTGTGCTCGCTGGACTACGACGCCCGGTCGGTGGCCCACGCCGTGGCGACCGACGAGAACACGCTGGCCTGCGCGATCATCGAGACGCACTTCATCGGCAACGGCGGATTCATCCCGGAGAACCACATCATCGACTCGATCGGGACGATCCGGCACCTGCCGTGCCGGGTGGTCCAGGGCCGCTTCGACATGTGCACGCCGCCGTACGAGGCGTACGACCTGGCCCGGGCGTACGGCGAGAATCTGGATCTCCTGATCGTCAGTGCCGGCCACCTGCGCACCGAGCCGGCGCTGAAAGCGGGTCTGCAGGCCGTGATCAACGGCCTCGCCTGACCGGGTTGTCCACAGGGTCCGGGCACTCCCCCGGCGGGGTAACTACTATTCCCGGGTGACTTCGCCCAAGGATGTGCTGCACCAGATCTTCGGCTACCCGGACTTCCGCGGTCAGCAGCAGGAGATCATCGAGCACGTGACCGGCGGCGGCGACGCCCTGGTGCTGATGCCGACCGGCGGCGGCAAGTCGCTGTGCTACCAGATCCCCGCCCTGGTGCGCCCCGGCACCGGCGTGGTCATCTCCCCGCTGATCGCGCTCATGCAGGACCAGGTCGACGCGTTGCGCACGCTCGGGGTGAAAGCCGGGTTCCTCAACTCGACGCAGGACTACTCGTCCCGTCAGCTCGTCGAACAGGAGTACATCTCCGGCGAGCTCGACCTGCTCTACGTCGCGCCCGAGGGGCTCGGCACCCAGTCGGTGCAGCGGCTGCTCGACCGGGGCACCCCGGCGCTGTTCGCGATCGACGAGGCGCACTGCGTGTCCCAGTGGGGCCACGACTTCCGCCCCGACTACCTCAACCTGTCGATGCTGCACGAACGCTGGCCGGACGTGCCGCGCATCGCGCTGACCGCCACCGCGACCAGCGCCACCAAGGACGAGATCGCCAAACGGCTCGACCTGACCATGGCCCGGCACTTCACGGCCAGCTTCGACCGGCCCAACATCCAGTACCGGATCGTGCCCAAGGCCGAGCCGCGCCGGCAGCTGCTCTCGCTGCTCCGGAGCGAGCACGCCGGCGACTCGGGCATCATCTACTGCCTGTCCCGGGCCTCGGTGGAGAAGGTGGCGGCCTACCTCACCGACGAGGGCATCCCCGCCCTGCCCTACCACGCCGGCCTCGACCCGGTCATCCGCGCGACCAACCAGTCCCGGTTCCTCCGCGAGGAGGGCCTGGTCATGGTGGCCACCATCGCGTTCGGCATGGGCATCGACAAACCCGACGTCCGGTTCGTGGCCCACCTCGACCTGCCCAAGTCGGTGGAGGGCTACTACCAGGAGACCGGGCGGGCCGGCCGCGACGGGCTGCCGTCGACCGCCTGGCTGGCGTACGGCCTGGCCGACGTCGTGCAGCAGCGCAAGATGATCGACTCGTCCGACGGCGACCTCACCCACCGGCGCAACGCTGCCGCCCACCTCGACGCGATGCTGGCCCTGTGCGAGACCGTCGACTGCCGCCGCTCCCAGCTGTTGCAGTACTTCGGGCAGAACGACTTCACCGACGTCGGCTGCGGCAACTGCGACACCTGCCTCAACCCGCCGGAGGCCTGGGACGGCACGGTCGCCGCGCAGAAACTGCTCTCCACGGTGTGGCGGCTGCAGCGCGAGCGGGGCCAGAAATTCGGCGCCGGCCAGTCGATCGACATCCTGCTGGGCAAGGAGACCGAAAAGGTTCTCCAGCACCGCCACCAGGAACTGAAGGTCTTCGGCATCGGCAGCGACCTGCGCGAGTCCGAGTGGCGGGGCGTGGCGCGCCAGCTGCTGGCCGCCGGGCTGGTCGCGGTCGAGGGCGACTACGGCACCCT
Organism: Actinoplanes sp. NBRC 103695; assembly: GCF_030269485.1. GTDB lineage: Bacteria > Actinomycetota > Actinomycetes > Mycobacteriales > Micromonosporaceae > Actinoplanes. The sequence goes on from NZ_BSTL01000014.1 coordinate 229,917, forward strand.
GGTCCTCACCGACGACAGCACCTCGGTCCTGCGCGGCGACCGCAAGGTGATGCTGCGCCGCGAGCCGGAGAAGCCGGCCAAGGCGCCCCGGTCGTCGCGCAGCTCGTCCGCGGCGCCGGCCACGCCCATGTCCCCCGCGGACGAGCCGGTCTTCGAGCGCCTGCGCGCCTGGCGCGGCAAGGTGGCCAAGGAGCAGCAGCTCCCCGCGTACGTGATCTTCCACGACGCGACGCTGCGCGCGATCGCGGCCCTCAGGCCGACGTCGCTCGACCAGCTCGGCACCGTGAGCGGCGTCGGCAAGGCCAAGCTGGAGAAGTTCGGCCCCGACGTCCTCGAGATCCTCGCCGAGGAGTAACCGGCTCTCAGCTGCTCACGGGCCGCGCGGGGTGGTTTCTACGCGCAGGAGTCGGCGAGGTTCTTGCGGGCGGTGGCGAGCTTCGGCTCGAGTTCCAGGAACTTCGGGCCCAGGGCGATGAAGTCGTCGCTGGAGCTGATGCCGGACTGCCCGATGGTGTCGGCGACGGCCACGATGGACGTCTTGACCTCGCCGGTGGCCGGTTCCGCGATCTCGCGCAGCTTCTTCTGGATGGACTGGATCAGCACCGCGCGGATCTCCACGACCGAGTCCTTCATCTCGTCGTACTTCCCGAGCACCGCCGTGGCGTCGCCGCACGCCTTCTCCGAGGCCTCGTCACGGCCACTGCCGCAACCCGCGAGCACGAGTACGAGCACACCCACGACGCCGTACGACGCCTGTCGAACCACCACCGGCCACCTCCGAGAGTCGATCCCGGAATCCACTGTGAACGATGGTGTCCACCGTCAGTCAGCGGCCGCCTGCGCGCAGTGGGCGGCGGCTACCCCGTCGGTTCCTGGGTCGGCTACCGGGCCGCGGGGCGGCTATCGGCTGGGCCGGCGGGTCGAGCAGGTCGGCCACCAGGTAGCCGACCTGCGGACCGGCGTGGCGTTCACGGGCCCGCCAAGAGTCGAAGCGGCCCGAGGTGCCGAACCGGCCCGAGGTGCCGAACCGGCCCGAGGTGCCGAACCGGCCCGAGGAGTCGGACCGGCCGGGAGGGCGACGGGTCAGCTCGGGCCCCTGGCGGGCCGGACCTTGCGGACCTCGCGCAGGGCCTGCTTGCGGACCTCGCCCTTGAGGGTGTCGAGGTAGAGGGTGCCGTTGAGGTGGTCGGTCTCGTGTTGCAGGGCGCGGGCCAGGAAGCCCTCGCCGTGGATGACGAGCGGTTCGCCGTGCTGGTCCTGGCCGGTCGCGGTCACCCGCATCGAGCGGTGGGTGGGGAAGTACAGGCCGGGTACGGAGAGGCAGCCCTCCTCGTCGTCCTGCTCGCCCTCGAAGTCGCTCAGCACCGGGTTGACCAGGTGGCCGATCACGTCGTCGACGTTGTAGGAGAAGACGCGCAGGCTGACGCCGATCTGCGGGGCGGCGACACCGGCCCGGCCGGGCTCGCGGACGGTGTCCTCGAGGTCGCGGACCAGCTCGCGCAGCTCGGCGTCGAAGTCCTTGACGGGGTCGCATTCGGTACGCAGGACCGGATCGCCGAAGATCCGGATCGGCCTCACTGTCATGACCGACTGCACCGAGCGGCAGCGACCGGCACCGGACAACGGCGCCGAAGGCGAGGGCCAGAAGGGCATGACATAAGCGGCTCAGTCATGACCGACTGCACCGAGCGGCAGCGACCGGCACCGGACAACGGCGCCGAAGGCGAGGGCCAGAAGGGCATGACATAGGCGGCTCAGTCATGTTCGCAAGCCTATCCGGGCGTTACCCAGGGTTCTGCGCAGCGGTGCGGCTTTGGCCGCAGCCTCGGCCACCTCGGCCTCGGGATCGCTGTCCCAGGTGATGCCGCCGCCGGCCCACAGGTGTATCCGCTCGCCGTCGGCCGCCGCCGTCCGGATGGTCAGGCCCAGGTCCAGGTGGTCGGGGCCGATCCAGCCGAGCGCGCCCATCGAGGCGCCACGACCGACCGGCTCGAGGCGGGCGATCTCGTCCAGGGCGGCCAGCTTGGGCGCGCCGGTCACCGAACCGCCGGGGCACACCGCCCGCAGCAGGGACACCAGGTCCACGTCGCCGTCGAGGGGCGCGGAGACGACCGACTCGGCCTGCCAGAGACCGGACCATTCGCGTACGGCGAAAAGCTTGTCGACCCGCACCGGGCCGGCGCCGGGCAGCCGGGCGAGGTCGTTGCGTTCCAGGTCGACGATCATCACGTGCTCGGCGCGTTCCTTGGGCGAGGTGAGCAGCTCGTGGCGGCCCTCGGCGGTGGCGGGACGGGTGCCCTTGATCGGCCGCGTGATCACCCGGCCGTCGCGGACCTCGACCAGGGTCTCCGGTGACGCGCAGCCGATCGCCCAGCCGTCGCCGGCCAGCACCCCGCCGTAGCGGGCGCCGGACAGCCCGGCCAGCCGGGACAGCGCGTCGAGCGGGTCGCCGGTGTACGGCGCGGACGCGTGCCCGACCACGTTGACCTGGTAGATGTCGCCCCGCGCGATCGCCTCCCGGGCCAGCGACACGGCCCGAGCGTGGTCGTCAACGGTCCAGGAGTCGACCCAGGGCCCGAGCGAGAAACCCGGCGCGACAGGAGAGCCCGGCCCGGGCGACAGACCCGGCGCAACGGGAGAGCCGGGCGCGGGCGTGAATGAAGCAGGCGTGAACGAGGAGTGCGTGGCCTCTTGCGGCCGGGATGAACCATGGTGCAGGACAACGGCGTACACGTCAGGGAGGACGGGCGCCGGAGTCGGCGATCCGACGGCCCCGCCGGCCATCACGGAACCGGCGGCCGCGGATACGTACAGTGCAGCGCCGCACAGAGTGCCATCGCCGGTCGGGTGGACTTGGGTGGCCGTTCGGCCGAGGTTTCGCACGGGCAGTCCGTTGGTGCTGAGGAAGTCGGCGACAAGCTCTGCGGGGTCGCCGGGGTCACCCAGCGACCAACGGAAGGTCGATGACACACGGTTACCGCCCTGGCAGGAGCCAGGTGATGCGGGAATGAGACGTGAAGGAGGTGTCGGGAAGTGGTCGACAGCGCCCCTACCGTGGACCATCGGAAGCGAGGATTCTGGCAACGGGACGCCGTCACCCGCCCCATCCGGACTCGTTCGGATTGAGGTAACGTTCGTCACCGCAGTTGTGAATCATCACACAGCCCCTATCGGAGATTCCCTGATGTGCCAGCACACGAGCCCTTGCCCCACCGCCGACGCCATGGACCGCGAAGCGGCCCGGATCGTCGCGACCTGTCGCGAGCAGGGCTGGAGCCTGCTTTGCAACGGCGTCATCACGTTCGAGGACACGGGTGAGATCCTGCCCGACGGGACGGTCATCGAGCCGCACCGCGGACCAGGTAAGCACGCCCTCGCAGCGTAGGTAGAAGCGCAACACCACCGCTACAGATAGTAGCGATGAACGGGCCGCGACCCATCGTTGAGCCGCGGCCCCACCGGACGATCAGTCCTCGAAGGCTTCCGGCGCCGGACACGAGCAGACCAGATTGCGGTCGCCGTACGCGCCGTCGATGCGCCGGACCGGCGCCCAGTACTTCGACAGCCGGTCGACCCCCGCCGGGTACGCGGCCACCGACCGCGGGTACGCGTGCTCCCACTCATCGGCCGACACCGACGACGCCGTGTGCGGCGCGTTCGCGAGCGGGTTGTCGCCGTCCGGCCACTCCCCCGCCGCCACCTGCGCGATCTCGCCGCGGATCGCGATCATCGCGTCGCAGAACCGGTCCAGCTCGGCCAGGTCCTCGCTCTCGGTCGGCTCCACCATCAGCGTGCCGGCCACCGGGAACGACATGGTCGGCGCGTGGAAGCCGTAGTCGATGAGCCGCTTGGCCACGTCGTCCACCGAGACGCCGGTGGACTTGGTGATCGGGCGCAGGTCGAGGATGCACTCGTGCGCCACCAGACCGTCGTTGCCCGCGTACAGAACCGGGAAGTGGTCCTTGAGCCGGGCCGCGACGTAGTTGGCGGCGAGCACCGCGACCGACGTCGCCGCGGCCAGGCCGTCGGGGCCCATCATCCGCAGGTACGCCCAGGAGATCGGCAGGATGCCGGCCGACCCGTGCGCCGCCGCCGACACCGCGTGGTGGTCGCCGGGTTCGAGCGGGTCGCCCGGCAGGAAGTCGGCCAGGTGGGCGCGCACCGCGACCGGGCCGACGCCGGGACCGCCGCCGCCGTGCGGGATGCAGAACGTCTTGTGCAGGTTGAGGTGCGACACGTCGGCGCCGAACTTGCCGGGCCGGGCGAAGCCGACCAGCGCGTTCAGGTTGGCCCCGTCGACGTAGACCTGGCCGCCGGCGTCGTGCACCTTGCCGCACAGGTCGGCGATCGTCGTCTCGTACACACCGTGCGTCGACGGGTAGGTGACCATGATCGCGGCGAGCCGGTCGGCGTGCTTGGCGATCTTGGCTTCCAGGTCGGCGATGTCCACGTTGCCGTTGTCGTCGCAGGCCACCACGACCACGCGCATGCCGGCCATCACCGCGGAGGCGGCGTTGGTGCCGTGCGCGCTGGACGGGATCAGGCAGACGTCACGGTCGAGGTCGCCGCGCGAACGGTGGTAGCCGCGGATGGCCAGCAACCCGGCCAGCTCACCCTGCGAACCGGCGTTGGGCTGCACCGACACCGCGTCGTAGCCGGTCACCTCGGCCAGCCAGCCCTCGAGCTGGGCGACCAGAGCCTCGTAGCCGCCGGTGCGGCTCGCCGGGGCGTACGGGTGGATGTTGGCGAACTCGGGCCAGCTCACCGGCTCCATCTCGGTGGTGGCGTTGAGCTTCATCGTGCACGAGCCGAGCGGGATCATGCCGCGGTCGAGCGCGTAGTCGCGGTCGGAGAGGCGGCGCAGGTAGCGCAGCATCCCGGTCTCCGAGTGGTGGGTGGAGAACACCGGGTGGGTGAGGAAGTCGCTGGTCCGGGCCAGGCCGGTCACCCCCGACGGGTACGAGCCACCGGCGCTCGCCCCGAACACGCCCAGAACGGTTTCGACGATGACGTCGGTGGTCGTCTCGTCGCAGGCGATCGACACCGTGTCGGCGTCCACGAGGCGCAGGTCGATGCCCTGCCCGGCGGCCGCGGCCACGATCTCGCCGGCCCGCCCCGGCACGCGCACGGTCACGGTGTCGAAGAACCGCGGGCTGACCAGCGCCACGTCCGCCGCGGCGAGCCCGGCGGCGAGGGCGAGGGCCTTCTGATGGGTACGGCGGGCGATCGCCCGCAGGCCGTCGGCGCCGTGGTAGACCGCGTACATGCTGGCCATCACCGCGAGCAGAACCTGCGCGGTGCAGATGTTGCTGGTCGCCTTCTCCCGGCGGATGTGCTGCTCGCGGGTCTGCAGGGCGAGCCGGTAGGCCTGGGCGCCGTCCGCGTCCTTGGACACGCCGACCAGCCGGCCGGGCAGCGACCGCTCCAGCCCGGCCCGGACCGCGAGATAGCCGGCGTGCGGCCCGCCGAAGCCGAGCGGCACCCCGAAGCGCTGGGTGGTGCCGGCCGCGATGTCCGCGCCGATCTCGCCCGGCGACCGCAGCAGGGTCAGCGCGAGCAGGTCGGCGGCGACCGTGACCAGGGCGCCGGCGGCGTGCGCGCGCTCGATGATCGCGGCGTGGTCGCGGATCGCGCCGGACGCGCCCGGGTACTGCAGGTGCAGCCCGAAGAACTCGTCCGGCAGGTCACCGCCGGCGTCCAGATCCACCAGGCGGAGTTCAATACCCAAAGGCTCCGCTCGCGTACGGAGGACCGCCAGCGTCTGTGGGAACGTGTCGGCGTCCACCGCGTACACCTGGGATTTGCTCTTGGATCCTCGCTTGGCCAGGGTCATCGCCTCGGCGACCGCGGTGCCCTCGTCCAGCATCGAGGCGTTGGCCGTGGTCAGCCCGGTCAGGTCGGTGACCATGGTCTGGAAGTTGAGCAGCGCCTCGAGGCGGCCCTGGCTGATCTCCGGCTGGTACGGCGTGTACGCGGTGTACCAGGACGGGTTCTCCAGCACGTTGCGGCGGATCACCGCCGGTGTCACGGTGCCGTAGTAGCCGAGGCCGATCATCGGCGTGCTGACCTGGTTGCGCCCGGCGATCTCGCGCAGCTCGGCGATCGCCTCCTCCTCGGAGGCGGCGGCGGGCAGGTCGAGCGTGCCGTGCCAGCGGATCACCTCGGGGATCGCGGCGTCCATCAGCTCGTCCAGCGTCGAATAACCGATCGCCTTGAGCATCTGGCCCTGCTCGTCGGCGTCGGGGCCGATGTGCCGGTTAGCAAAGGTCGTCATCAGGCGCACTCCAGCGGAGGGGGTCGTCAAGTCAGACCCTCCCCCTCTGTCGCACCCACCGGTTGTCTCCAACACCGTGGGTCCTTCAGAGTCGCCTGCCCGCGCGGTCCGTTTGCCTGAGAGGTTCCGGGGAGGATTTGCCCCTTCGGCGCCGCTGAAACTCGAACTCTCCCGCGCGGCTGCCGACCAAACTACCAGTGCCCGGACTCAAGATCGCACTCCTAGAGTGTGGTGTGTGACCTACTCCGCGGCGGACGACCGCTACCAGACGATGACCTACCGCCGGGCCGGGCGCAGCGGCCTTCAGCTGCCCGCGATCTCGCTCGGCCTCTGGCACAACTTCGGCGACACCCGGCCGCTCGGGACCCAGCGGGACATTGTGCGCCGCGCGTTCGACCTGGGCGTGACCCACTTCGACCTGGCCAACAACTACGGGCCGCCGCCGGGCAGCGCCGAGAGCAACTTCGGCCGGCTGCTCGCCACCGACCTGCGGGCGTACCGGGACGAGATCGTGGTCAGCACCAAGGCCGGCTACCACATGTGGGAGGGCCCGTACGGCGAGTGGGGCTCCCGCAAGTACCTGGTCTCGTCGCTGGACCAGTCGCTGCGCCGGATGGGCCTGGACTACGTCGACGTCTTCTACCACCACCGGCCCGACCCGGACACGCCGCTGGAGGAGACGATGGCCGCGCTCGACGCGGTGGTGCGGGCCGGCAAGGCGCTGTACGTCGGCGTCAGCAACTACACCGCCGAGCAGACCGCCCGGGCCGCCGAGATCCTCCGCGAGCTGGGCACGCCGCTGCTGATCCACCAGCCGTCGTACTCGATCCTGAACCGCTGGATCGAACGCGACCACCTGCTCGACACGCTGGAGAGCGCCGGCGCCGGCTGCATCGCGTTCAGCCCGCTGCAGCAGGGCCTGCTCACCGACCGCTACTTCCAGGGCATCCCCGACGACTCGCGGGTACGCACCAGCGTCTTCCTGAACGAGGACGCGCTGGACGCGAAGACGATGGGCCGGCTGCACGCGCTCAACGACATCGCCAAGGAGCGCGGCCAGTCGCTGGCCCAGCTGGCGCTCGCCTGGGCCCTGCGCGACCCGCGGATGACCAGCCTGATCATCGGCGCGTCGAGCGTCTCGCAGTTGGAGACCAACGTCGCCGCCCTTTCCTCGCCGGATCTGACCAAGGAGGAACTGGACGCGATCGACGCCACGGTCCTCGACCTGTGACCTCGTTCGTTCCGGAGCACACGATCCTGTCGGTCGTGGTCGGATCCCGGGCGTACGGGCTGGACGGCCCCGCCTCCGACCACGACCGGCGGGGCGTGTTCGCCGCGCCCACCCGGCTGTTCTGGCGGCTGGACAAGCCGCCCACCCACCTCGACGGCCCGCGCGACGAGGAGTTCTCCTGGGAGATCGAACGGTTCTGCACCCTCGCGGCGCAGGCCAACCCGACCGTGCTCGAGGTGCTCTGGTCCCCGCTGATCGAGACGATCACCGAGGACGGCCGTGCCCTGCGGGACGCGCGGCGGGCGTTCCTGTCCCGCCGGGTCGCCGAGACGTACGGCAACTACGCCCGCGACCAGCTCGCCCGGGTGGAGGCCCGCCGGGCCCGCACCGGCGTGACCAACCACAAACAGGCGATGCACATGTGCCGCCTGCTGCTGGCCGGCGCCCACGTCCTGCGGACCGGCGACATCCTGGTCGACGTGACACCGCTGCGCGACCGGCTGCTCGCGATCAAGGACGGCTCGTCGCCGTTCGAGGCATGGGCGGCGGAACTTCTCGCCGACCTGGCGGTGGCCGCCGCCGAGACCCGGCTGCCCGATCAGCCGGACCGTCCAGCGATCGATCGGGTGCTCATCGGCGTACGTGAAAGGGGTCTCGCACCCGGCTGACCACCCCACCGTCGAGTGATTGACGCTCCCTGCCGCCTCCCGCAGGATTCTCGTCGATGTTGTTCAAGAACCGCACGGCACCGAGGCCGCGGTGGCGATGGCTGTGGATCGTCGCGTCCGGGCTGCTCGTCCTCCTGGTCGCGGGGCCGTTGATCGACTTCTCCCGGGCGGAGGGATTGACCGGCCTGGACCAGCTGGGCAGCGTCGTCGGCGCCATCGCCGGCGTGCTCGCCCTGGTGACCACCGTCGTGGTCGCCGCGCGGCGTGGCCCGCGCTCCACGACCACCGTGGGCAGAGCGAGCGATGAGGAGCTCGACGCCTTCGCCCGGGCGATCACGGAGGTCTGGGAGCCGTCCCCGGCGAACCGGACGCTGACCAGCCGCCAGCACCCGCTGCCCAGCGCCTGGACGACGGTCCTGCCGCCGGCGGCCGACCACTGGGCCAACGTCCGCAAGGACGGCGTCGACGCGCCCCTCGACCTCGACGGCGTCATCGACACCGGCAACGACGACGCCCTGTGGCGGCTGGCCACGGATGAGCGACTGTGCGGGCGCGTGGTGATTCTCGGCGACCCCGGCGCCGGCAAGACCGCTCTCCTGCTGCGTCTGGCGCTCGGCCTGCTGCGATCCCGCGAGTCCGGCCACGCCGTGCCGCTGTTCCTCCCGCTGTCCACCTGGAACCCCGAGGAACACACGCTCCAGCAGTGGATCGCCGATCAGGCCCGCACGGTCTACGGCTTCCACGGCACTATCGCCTCGGACCAGATCCTGCCGATCTTCGACGGGCTGGACGAGATGCAGCCGGGGCGGCGGGCCGGGGCGCTGGACGCGATCTGCACGATGTTCCCGAAGGAACGGAGGCTGGTCCTCACCAGCCGGACCGTCGAGTATCAGGACACCCTCGAAGAGCTTCGCGACCACGTCGTGGCGTGCGCGGCGGTCATCGAGCTGTCGCCGCTCGATCCCGTGACGGTCCGGGACTATCTCGTGTACGCCGACGCTCCGGCCGACGCCGCCCGCTGGAAGGACGTCTTCGCCCGCGACGACGAGGACGGCGGACAGGTGGCGGCCGCGCTTTCCGCGCCTCTGTGGGTCTCCATGGCACGCGCCGGATATCGCGGCGCCGGTCCGGTCGACGCTTCTCCGGACGAGCTGCTGGGACAGCCGGCGGTCGCGATCCACGGCATCCTGCTCGACAGATTCCTGGCCGATGCCTATGGCCCGAGCGGGCCGCACGCGCCATCCCGGTGGAGCGGGAACGCCGAGGGATGGCTGCGGAACATCGCGGTGTCGATGCGGTCCGCGGACACTCACGACCTCGCGTGGTGGGAACTCGTCCGTGGCGTGCCCGAAGGCGTCCGGACAGCGACCGGGATCGGCTTCGGGCTGTTCGCCGGCCTCGCCGCCACCGTCGCCTCCCAGGCCGCGGGCATCGGCGGTGTCTTCGTCGTGATTCTCATCATCGCCCTGCGCGCACCGCTGGTCTCGCGGGCGAGCCGGTCGGCCGCACCGGCGACATCACCCTTCGGCAAGCGTCTCGTACGTGTCCTCGCGTCCGGCGTGGCCTGTGCCTTCCTCTATGTCACCGGCCTGCCGATGGCCCTGCTGTTCATCGTCTTCGGCGTGGCCGCCGGTGCGATCTTCGGCATGCGGCCGCCCAGCGCCTCGACACGAGGGCGCATCCTGCGCAGCAGTCAGCAGCCCGCCCTGGTGCGCATCGGCCGGGTCCTCGCGGTCGGCCTGGTCGTCGCGCTGCCGATCGGTTCGGCGTTCGCGGTCATCAACCGGCGGGCGGCGGACGACCTCCCCAACACGCTCGGCGAACTGACGTCGTTCTGTCTGATGTTCGGCTTCTCGCTCGGCCTGCCGGTCGGAATCGTCGCGGAGTTCACCACCTACCTCCACGAGGGCGACGCCGGCCTGACGCCGGCCGGATCCCCCGACTCCGCGCTCCGGTCGGACTGCGTGCGCGCGCTGGCCACCGGCCCGATGCTGGCCATCCTCACCGGTGGATCCGTCTGGTCGGTGATCCAGATAGCGCTCCTCGCGATGCGTCACCTGCCCCTGTGGAAGCCGGCGGTCCCGGCGACCCTGGGCTTCAGCGCCGCTCTGCAGATCACCCTGCCGGGTGCGGTGACCACGAGTCTGATCGTCGGAGTCGCCTACGGGCTGATCAGCAGCGCCTGGGGATGGTTCCAGCTCGCCCGCCTCCACTTCGCGATGAGGGAGCAGCTGCCCTGGAGCATCATGGCCTTCCTGCGGGACGCCAACCAGCGTGCGGTGCTCCGCCAGATCGGCGGCATCTACCAGTTCCGGCACGCGTTCCTGAGAGACCGCCTGGCCACCCCCCGGCTGCGCGGGAGGGCCGGACCGTAGAAACTCGGCTGCCCGATCACCCCGATCGCGAGACGATCGATCACGTGCTCAGCGGCGTACGCGAAAGGGGTCTGGGACAGTGACCATCGACGTGCCGGAGTGGGCCGGCCAGATCGCCGCCGACCTGCCGTACCCGCTGGTCTTCGCGACCGTGAGCGGCGCGCACCTGTACGGCTTCGCCTCGGTCGACTCGGACCTCGACCTGCGGGCCGCGCACGTGCTGCCCGCGGCCGAGGTGGTCGGCCTGCGCACCGGGCCCGAGACGCTGCAGTCCGCAGGCGTCCGCGACGGCGTGGAACTCGACGTGGTCAGCCACGACCTGCTGAAGTTCGCCCGCCTGCTGAACAGCCGCAACGGGTACGTGCTGGAGCAGCTGCTGTCCCCGCTGGTGGTCGTGACGACGCCGGTGCACGCCGCGCTGGTCGAGCTGGCGCCGGGGCTGACCACCCGGCATCACGCACACCACTACCTGGGCTTCGCGGCCACGCAGGAGAAGCTGTTCGAGCGGACCGGGGAGCTGAAGCCGGCGCTCTACCTGCTGCGGGTGCTGCTGACCGGCATCCATCTGATGCACACCGGCGAGGTGGTCGCGGACCTGCGCTCGCTGAACGGCCCCGCGTACGTGCCGGAGCTGATCGCGGCGAAACGGGCGGCGGAGCACGGGCCGTTCCCGGCGGACGTGCGCACGGCGCTGGCGGCCGACGTGCCGCGGCTGCGGGCTGAGCTGGAGGCGGCCCGGGACGCGTCCCGGCTGCCCGACAAACCCGGCCCGGCGGCGGTGGACGCGCTGCACGACCTGGTCGTCCGGGTACGCCTGAGCGGCGGTCAGGCGAACTGATCGGTGCCCAGCACCGTGAGCAGGGCCAGCTTCTCGTGGCTCTCGGTGCCCGGGGTGGCGGTGAAGATGAGCAGCGACTGGCCCTGGTCCGGCTCGAGCAGCAGCTGGCAGTAGACGTCGAGCCGGCCGACCTGCGGGTGGACGAAGCGCTTGTCCTCGCTCCACCGCAGGCCCACCTCGTGGCGGTCCCACAGGGCGGCGAACTCCTCGCTGGTGCTCCGCAGCAGGCCGGCCAGGTCCGCCGCGGGCGAGCCGGACCCGTCCCGGGCGACGGCCGCCCGCAGCAACGCGACGTTGGTCCGGCTGTTGGTGGCGTGGTCGTCGGCCAGGTACCGCTCGCGGGCGACCGGATCGGTGAACCAGCGGTACGTCGCGCTGCGGGCGTTACCGGTGTATCCGGTCTGCTCGCCGAGCAGGGCCACCGCCGACGGCGTCTGCAGCAGCGTCTCGCCCAGCGGGCCCATCACCTGCGCCGTGGTGCCGGCCAGTCCGTCCATGACGCGCATCAGCCCGGGACTCACGTGCCGGGCGCGCAGATCGCGGCGGGCGGTGCGGTAGCCGGCGAGCAGGAACAGGTGATCGCGTTCGTCCGGTGTCAGCCGCAGGCCGCGGGCGATGGCCGCCACCATCTGCTCGGACGGCTGCGGGCCGTCGCCACGCTCCAGGCGGGCGAAGTAGTCGGCCGACATGGTGCACAGCTCCGCCACCTCCTCGCGACGCAGGCCGGGGGCGCGCCGGCGCACGCCCCGGCGCAGCCCGACGTCATCCGGCTGCAACGCGGCGCGGCGGGCGCGGAGGAAGGCACCCAGGGACGAGCGTTCGAACGAGCGGTCCATGGTCCTATCGTTCGCCATCCGGCGCGGCTCGACCACGACCTGCCATGCAGTGGCTGGACATGTCCTTCCCCGGTCCGGGCGCGGCCGGTGGACTGGTTGCCATGACCAGATGGACAGCGCACAACCTTCCCGACCTCACCGGCCGCACCGTCGTCATCACCGGCGCGGGCCGGGGCCTCGGCCTGATCACGGCCCGCGAGCTCGCCCGGGCCGGCGCCCGGGTCGTGCTGGGCGTCCGGGACACCGGCAAGGCCCGCGGCGCCGTCGCGGACCTGCCCGGCGCCTTCGAGATCCGGCGGCTCGACGTGGCGGACCTGACCTCCGTGCGCGACTTCGCCGGCTCCTGGACCGGCGACCTCGACGTCCTGATCAACAACGCCGGCGTGATGGACATCCCCGCCACCCGCACCGCCGACGGCCTGGACCTGCAGACCACCACCAACTACACCGGTCCGTTCCTGCTCACCAACCTGCTGCTCGACCACATCACCGACCGCGTCGTGCACGTCACCAGCCAGCTGCACCGGCAGGGCCGGATCGACCTCGACGACCTCGACTGGCGGACCCGCCGGTACAACGGGATGAGCGCGTACGAGGCGTCCAAGCTCGCCGTCGTCCTTCACTCCCTCGAGTTGCAGCGGCGCCTGACCGCCGCGGGCAGCCGGGTCCGCTCGGTGCTCGCCAGCCCGGGTATCGCCCGCACCGCGCTGGCCGCCCACTCCCGGTCGAACATCATCAACCGGCTCACGTTCCTCACCAACGACCCGGAGCGCGGGGCGCTGTCCCTGCTCTACGCGGCCACCCAGGACGTTCCCGGCAACTCCTATGTCGGTCCGGACGGTCCGGGCGGCCTCCGAGGCTTCCCGGCGCTGCGTCGGCAGGGCAAGGCCGGCCTCGACCTGCAGCTCGCCCGCCGGCTCTGGAACGCGACGTCCGACCTGGTCGAGGTGCCGGTCCGATGAGGTACCTGGAGGCCGCCGACCACGCGGAGATCTATGTGCCGCACGGCTTTCCGGAGGAGACCGCCGACCTGGGCGAGATCCGGATGAACTACGCCGTTGCCGGTGATCCGGACAGCCCGGCCATGCTCCTCATCCCGGCGCAGACCGAGTCCTGGTGGGGCTACGAGGCCGCGATGCGCCTGCTGGCAAACCGATTCCGGGTGTACGCGGTGGATCTGCGCGGCCAGGGCCGCTCCACCTGGACACCGGGCCGCTACAGCCTGGACATCTTCGGCGGCGACCTGGTCCGGTTCATCGACCGGGTCGTCGGACGGCCGGTCGTGGTCAGCGGGCTGTCGTCGGGCGGCGTGATCGCGGCCTGGCTGTCCGCGTTCGCGGCGCCCGGGCAGATCCGGGCCGCGGTCTACGAGGACGCGCCGCTGTTCGCCTCGCAGGCCGACCCGGCGGTCGGGCCGTCCATCCGGCAGGGGGTCGCGCCGATGTTCCGGCTGTGGCACAAATGGCTCGGGCCGCAGTGGAGCATCGGCGACTTCGCCGGCATGCGGGCGGCCATGGGCAGTGAGGTCCCGGGCTGGATGCTGGCCGCGCTGGGCCGGATGGCGCCGGCCGGCACCGGTGGGCCGCCGGCCGGCCCGCCGCAGGACCTTCTGGAGTACGACCCGGAGTGGGGTGACGCGTTCGTCTCCGGGCGGGCCACGGTCAACTGCGACCACGAGACCATGCTGCGCCAGGTCAAGGTCCCGGTCCTGTTCACGCACCATTTTCACCACGTCGACCAGGACACCGGCAACCTGCTCGGTGCGATCACCGACCTTCAACTACGACGGGTACGCCGGCTCGTCGAGGCGACCGGCAACTCGTTCAGCTGTCGCGCGTTCCCGGAGATGCCGCACTCGATGCACGGCCACGACCCGGCCACCTACGTCGAGACGGTCACGGGCTGGCTCGACGACCAGGTTCCGGGCGTACGGAGCGCCTGGTGAGACGAGCAGATCCGGAGGCGCTCGGGCTGCTGTTCACCGAGGCGCACACCGTCAAGCGGTTCTCGGCGGCGCCGGTGGGCGACGACCAGCTCACCGAGATCTGGGACCTCGCGAAGTGGCCGCCGACGATGTTCAACGTTCAGCCACTTCGGGTGCTCTTCGTGCGTACCGCGGAAGGGTTTGATCGGCTCTTGCCTCACCTCACCGAGCGCAACCGGGCGCAGTCGGCGAGCGCGCCGGTCACCGCCGTGCTGGCGCTGGACCGTGATTATCACCGGCACGCCGATCGCGTCGTGCCGCACATGCCGCAGCTCAGGGAATATCTGGAGGCGGACGAGGCGGAACGGCTCGAGCTGGGGCGGTTCAGTGCGGCGCTGCAGGCCGGCTACCTGATCCTCGCGATCCGGGCCGCCGGGCTGCACGCCGGGCCGATGAGCGGGTTCGACCGGGACGGCCTCGACCGCGAATTCTTCCCGGACGGGCGCTGCACGACGCTGCTGGTCGTGAACATCGGGCACCCTGACGGCGCGGGTTCCTGGCGTGAGCGGCAAGCTCGGCTGCACCGCGACGACGTGCTGCGGTGGGCGTGAGGCTCAGAACTCCTGGCCGCCGAGGACGCGGAGGAAGTCGAAGCCCTCGGCGGTGGCCGAACCGGGCTGCGGGCGGAAGATCACCAGCCGCTGACCGGTGACGGTGCTCAGCACGTAGTCGCACTGGACGTCGAGGCGGCCGGCCCGCGGGTGGTCGAGGATCTTGCGGGTCGAGGTCAGCGCCGCGACCTGGTGGGACTCCCAGAAATCGGTGAACTCTCCGCTGGCGGCGCGCAGGTCGGTGACGAGCGTGGCGACTTCCCGGTCGGCGCCGCGCTGGGCGTACGCCCGCCGCAGGTCGGCGACGTAGCCGCGACCGATCGCCTCGTGCTCGGCGGGCACGTTGACGCTCCGCGACGACGGATCGGTGAACCACCGCCAGACGACGTTGGCCTCCCGGCCCTCGCGCTGCGCCCAGGGCCCGAGCAGCGCCTTGCTCAGCTCGTTCTGCGCCAGCACGGTCGCCAGGTCGTCGATCACGTGCGCCGGCACCGTGGTGAGCGCGTCGAGCAGGAACATCATGGCCGGTTCGACGTACGCGCCGCCGGCCAGCCGGCCCGGCGGCGGGTGGCCGGCCAGCCGGTAGAGGTAGTCGCGTTCGTCGACGGACAGACGCAGCGCGCGGGCCAGGGCGGCGAGGGTCCTCTCCGACGGGTTCGCGCCGCGCGCCTGCTCCAGCCGCTCGTAGTACTCGACGGACACGTGGGCGAGCGCGGCCACCTCCGACCGGCGCAGGCCAGGCGTGCGGCGCCGGCCGCCGGGGGTCAGACCCACGTCGGCCGGTCGCAGCGCCTCCCGCCGGTCACGCAGGAACGCGCCCAGCTCGTCGGCCACGGTCATTCGCTCACTCCTGGATGGCAGCCATCGCGTTCGGAGCGTAACGGTCGCCGGCCGCCGCCCCGGCCGGGATCGCGGCGCTCAGGTCGGCGACCGTCGCCGGGTCGAGCTCGATCGCGGCGGCCGCGACGTTCTGCTCCAGCCAGGTACGCCGCTTGGTGCCGGGGATGGCGGTGACGCCGTCCTGGGCGAGCACCCAGGCCAGGGCGAGCTGACCGGCCGCCACACCGAGGGCGTCCGCCTTCGCGACGAGCCGGTCGAGGAGCGCCAGATTCTGGTCCAGGTTCGCGTCGGCGAAGCGCGGCGAGGAACGCCGGAAGTCGTCGGCCGGCAGGTCCCGCACCGACCGTACGGTGCCGGTGAGGAAGCCGCGGCCCAGCGGCGCGTACGCCACGAAACCGATGCCCAGCTCCCGCACCGTGTCCAGAACGCCGTTGACCTCGACCGCGCGGCTGAACAGCGAGTACTCGGTCTGCACCGCCGACAGCGGCCCGGCCGCGTGTGCCGCCCGGATGCTCGCCGGGGACGCCTCGCTGATCCCGAGATAGCGCAGCTTGCCCTCGGTCACCAGTTCCGCGAGCGCGCCGAAGGTCTCCGCCACCGGCACCCCCGGGTCGACGCGGTGCAGGTAGTACAGGTCGAGGTGGTCCGTGCCGAGCCGCCGCAGCGAGCCCTCCACGCACCACCGCAGGTAGTCCGGGCGGCCGTTGGGCCCGCCGACGAACTTCCCCGCCTCGTCGAGAGTGAGGCCGCCACCCTTCGTCGCGACGATCACGTCGTCGCGCCGGCCCTTCAGCGCCCGCCCGAGCAGTTCCTCGCCGCTGAACGGCCCGTACATGTCGGCGGTGTCGACCATCGTGACGCCCAGCTCGAGAGCCCGGTGCACGGTGCGGACCGCCTCGTCCTCGTCCGGGGTGCCGTACATCGCGGTCATGCCCATCGTGCCGAGACCCTCGACGGAGGCGGCCAGGCCGCGACCGCCGATCGCGTGTGTTCGCAATGTCATGCGTCCACCCTGCCGCCGCGGCCGGGCGGGTGGCACGCCCTGCCTATCCCCGCCCCGCCAGGGCGACGATCAGCGCTCGGCCTCCGACAGGGGGCCGACCGCCACGACCGTGATGGCCGCGGCGCCCAGCTCGTCGGACTCCTCGAGGTCGATGGTGGCCTCGATGCCCCAGTCGTGGTCCTCCTCCGGGTCGTCGAAGACCTGGCGGACGTGCCACACCTGCGGGCCGGCGTCGATGTGCAGCAGGGCCGGGCCGCGGGCGTCGGGGCCGATGCCGATCCGGTCGTACTCGTCGAAATAGTCGGCCAGGGCGTCCGCCCAGCGGTCGGCGGTCCAGCCCGACTCGGCGTCCAGGTCGCCGAGCTCGCCGCTGCGGCGCATCGCGGCCAGCTCCACGCGGCGGAACATCGCGTTGCGCACCAGCACGCGGAACGCCCGGGTGTTGCGGGTGACCGCGGGCGGCTTGTCGTCCAGCCGGGCCTCCTCGATGACCGCGCCCGGGTCCTTGAGCCGCTCCCACTCGTCGAGCAGGCTCGAGTCGACCTGGCGGACCAGCTCGCCCAGCCACTCGATCAGGTCGGTCAGCTCCTCGGTGCGGGCCTCCTCCGGCACGGTCTGCCGCAGCGCCCGGAACGCGTCCGCCAGGTAGCGCAGGACCAGGCCCTCGGAGCGGGACAGGCCGTAGAACGACACGTACTCGGTGAAGGTCATCGCGCGCTCGTACATGTCACGGACCACCGACTTGGGCTTGAGCTCGTAGTCCTCCACCCACGGGTGGCCGCGCCGGTACGTCTCGTACGCCCCCTCGAGCAGTTCGAGCAGCGGGCGGGGATGCGTGACGTCCTCGAGCAGCGTCATCCGCTCCTCGTACTCGATGCCCTCGGCCTTCATCGCGTTGACCGCCTCGCCGCGGGCCTTCTGCCGCTGCGCCGACAGCACCTGGCGCGGGTCCTCCAGCGTCGCCTCGATCACCGACACCACGTCCAGTGGATAGTCCGGCGACTCCCGGTCGAGCAGTTCCAGGCAGGCCAGCGCGAACGGTGAGAGGGCCTGGTTGAGCGCGAAGTCGATCTGCAGGTCGTCGACGATGCGGTAGGTGCCCTCGGCCTTCTCGATGATGCCGCCGGCGAGCAGGGCACGCGTGATACCCACCGCGCGGCGGATGTGGCGGCGCTGCGCGGCGGGCTCCTCGTGGTTCTGGGTGAGCAGGTGCCGCATGGCCGAGAACGAGTCGCCGCCACGGCTCAGCACGTTCAGCAGCATCGCGTGGGACACCTGGAACGACGACGTCAGCGGCTCGGGGTCGGCGGCGACCAGCCGGTCGAAGGTGGGCTGGCCCCAGCCGATGGTGCCCTCCGGGGGCTTTTTGCGTACGACCTTGCGCCGCTTCTTCGGATCGTCGCCGGCCTTGGCGACGGCGCGCTCGTTGTCGATCACGTGCTCCGGCGCCTGCACGATGACCGAGCCGACCGTGTCGAACCCGGCGCGGCCCGCCCGGCCGGCGATCTGGTGGAACTCGCGAGCCTTCAGCAGCCGGGTCTTCACACCGTCGTACTTGGACAGGCCGGTGAACAGCACCGTGCGGATCGGGACGTTGATGCCGACGCCGAGGGTGTCCGTCCCGCAGATCACCTTGAGCAGGCCCGCCTGCGCGAGGGTCTCCACCAGGCGGCGGTACTTGGGCAGCATGCCCGCGTGGTGCACGCCGATGCCGTGGCGGACCAGGCGGGACAGGGTGCGCCCGAAGCCCGCGGTGAACCGGAAGCTGCCGATGGCCGCGGCGATCGCGTCCTTCTCCGCCCGGGTGCACATGTTGATGCTCATCAGGGCCTGCGCGCGTTCCAGGGCGGACGCCTGGGTGAAGTGCACGATGTAGACCGGGGCCTGGCGGGTGCTCAGGAGTTCCTCGATCGTCTCGTGCAGCGGCGTCATGGCGTACGAGAAAAGGAGCGGGACCGGCCGCTCGGCCGTGGCGACCACCGAGGTCGACCGGCCGGTGCGCCGCGAGAGATCGTCGACGAAGCGGGTGGTGTCGCCGAGGGTGGCCGACATCAGCAGGAACTGCGCCTGGGGCAGCTCGATGATCGGCACCTGCCAGGCCCAGCCCCGGTCCGGCTCGGCGTAGAAGTGGAACTCGTCCATCACCACCTGCCCGACGTCGGCGGACGCGCCCTCGCGCAGCGCCAGGTTCGCCAGGATCTCGGCGGTGCAGCAGATGATCGGCGCGTCCGCGTTCACGCTGGCGTCGCCGGTGAGCATGCCGACGTTGTGCGCGCCGAAGACCGCGCAGAGGGCGAAGAACTTCTCCGACACCAGCGCCTTGATCGGGGCCGTGTAGAAAGTCGTGCGCTTGTCGGCCAGGGCGGCGAAGTGCGCGCCGGTGGCCACCAGGCTCTTACCGGAGCCGGTCGGGGTGTTCAGGATGACGTTCGACCCGGTGGCGATCTCCAGGAGGGCCTCCTCCTGATGCGAGTAGAGCGTCAGGCCCTGCTCGGTCACCCAGCCGGTGAAGGCGTCGAGGACGGTCTCGGGATCGGGGGTGCCGGGCAGGCGGTCGGTCAGATTCATGATGTGGCCAGTCTATTGACACCGCGCCGGCCGGGTGCGAGCGCTCGTACCCGGCCGGCGCGGGGGACCGGTTATCTGACGGGAGCGGGAGGCGGAACGATGACCATGATGCGGCCGGCGACGGAGGGGGATTTCGCGGGCGGCTTGCCCGCGGCGGAGTAGATCGGGCCGGCCACGCCCGCGGTGAGACCCACCGCGACGGCAAGGACTGCCAGGGAAGAGCCGATTCGGGTACGCATGAGAGAAGGTTGCGCGGCGCCGGTTGCGACTCGGGCGGTGACGTGGTGCGAATCGGTAGCAGCCCTAAGGTACGGGTCTGATTACTCAGCGTGGCCAATCGCGGAGGATGTGACGCAGCCGGGCGACGTCGGCCGGACCGAGTCCGTAGACCGCGAACCGGCTGTCGTCCAGCCGGTCCAGGTAACGCCCGGCGTCGGCGAGGTCCTCGTCGTCCAGGGCCGGATCGGCCACCCGGGCCAGCGCCAGCACCCTGTCCAGCGGATATCTCTCCAGCGCGGCCGCCACGTCGATGTAGTCGCGGACCTCACGCCGGCCGGCCAGCGCCGCCACCTTCGTCGCCACCAGGTCGTCCAGGTGCATCACCGGGCCGATGTCCATCACCACCGGCGCGTTGCGGCGGTCCAGCCGGCACAGGGTCAGCCGCAGCGCCCGGTCACCGTCCGCGACCAGAAACTCGCGCAGGTGCTCGTCCATCCCGTCGAAGATCTCATCGGGCGCCTCGCGGGCCACCGCGAACCCCGCCGCCACCAGGGCCGCCGCCACCTCGTCGGCGGCCGCGGCCACACCGTCCTCGGCGTCGGTGAACAGGTCCACATCCTCGGTGGGGCGCCGGACCAGCCCGTTGACCAGCCAGGCGACGCCGCCGCCGAGCACGAAGCCGTGTTTCTCCGCGACGCCCAGCGAGATCCGGGCCACCTCCGAAAAGAAGTGTTGACTTTCGGGGCGAGTCACCGGGTGAGCGCGCGGTGCCGGGCCTCCCAGGCGGCACGCACGCCACGCGGGAGATTCAGTCGCGACCACACCCGGGCCAGCGTCGGACCGTGCAGATGACTGCGAAGCTCCTCGACGCGGACGGCCTCGCGCAGCACGTTCTCGTACATCCAGAGCAGCTCATCGCCGTCGTCCAGGTCGAACAGCCGCGGCGGACCCCACCACAGGCGCAGCGGCAACTCGACCGGGCCGTGCTCGGGACCGGTCAGCTCGTGCAGGCTCCCGGCCACCACGACGGGCCGGTGCGGCCTCGCCAGATGCACCACGGGGCTGGTCATGGGGACAGCTTAACCCGCGCCTCCGAGGTCGAGGTCGGCTCGGACCAGCGAATGGATGACCAGGTCGACACGTCCACCGTGGATGAATCCGGCATTGCGGGCGACACCCTCGCGGACGAACCCGGCCTTCGCGGCCAGCCGTTGCGACGCCGTGTCGCCGGGAGCGATCCGCAGCTCGACCCGCTCGAACAGCACGGCGTCGGCGGGCCGGAGCGTCAGTCGCGGCGTCCGAAGAATCACGTCGGGAAACACGGGGCGAGAATAGCGTGGCGAGATTCCGTCGGTATATGGCGATCTTGCCACTTCTGCGCGGTCCCGCGGCCGCCTACCTTCGAGGTCCGTGACGAAAGTGCTTCTCTCCCTGCACGTGCTGGCCGCGATCATCGCCATCGGACCGGTGACCGTGGCAGCCAGCATGTTCCCGGCCGTGGCCCGCCGCGGGGACGCCCCCGCCCTCCGCCTCCTGCACCGGATCTGTGTGGTCTACGCGACGATCGGCGTGGCGGTGCCCGTCTTCGGCCTCGCCACCGCGAGCAGTCTCGGGGTGCTCGGCGACGCGTGGCTGCTCACCTCGATCGCGCTGACGCTCGTCGCGGCCGTACTGCTGGGCCTGGTGATCCTCCCCCGCCAGAAGAGCGTGCTGGGCGGGACGACGGCCGGTCTCGGCATGCCCACCGGCGTCTTCAACCTGCTGTGGGCGACCGTCGTGGTGCTGATGATCGTCCGCCCCGGCTCCACCACGGGCGCGTGAGAATCCTGCGCGCGGCGGCGCTCGCCGAGCTGCTCAGCCTCGCCGTGCTGCTGACCAACCTGGCGACCGTGCACGTGCCGTGGGTCGCATCCCTGATCGGCCCGATCCACGGCTGCGCCTACCTGCTCGTGATCGGCGCCGCATACCGGCTCACCCGCTCGGCCGCCACCACCCTGCTCGCCGCGATCCCGGTCATCGGCGGGCTGATCGCCCTCCGGAGGGTGAAACCGCCGGACTGACCGGCATTCCGGGCTTACCGTACCGGTATGCCCATCCCCTGGCGGGAGGCGGTGGTCGCGGGTCTGGGTCTGCTCACGGTGGCCAGCGGGTTCCTGCCCTGGTGGGTCCTGCGGGTGCAGGTGGGCGACGACCGCGGCGAACGCGTCGAGACGTACACCGCATCCGCCTGGCTCGTGTCGTCGCGCTGGAGCCAGGCCCTGCTCGTCACCGCGGTGTCGGTCGTTCTCGGGCTGCTCTGGTGCCTCTTCCGGGACCGGGCGCCGGTGGTGTTGTGGATCGCCGCGCTGGCCGGCGTCACGCTGGCCGTCTTCCTCGCCCTCGACCAGCGCGCCGACACCAGGCCGCCGCCGTCGCCGCCGACGCGGTCCATCACGATCGTCGAGGGGATCACCGACATCTCCCCGCAACCCACCGCCGATTTCGCGGCGGGCCGGATGCGGCGGGACCGGCTGGTCGCGTACCACAGCGAAGGGCTGAACGCCGACGTCGGCTGGGGTTTCTGGGCCGGCCTCGCCGGGATGGTGCTCACCGGGATGTCGCTGGCCGTGGCCGGCCGCCGCCCTCAGGACAGCGCGGGCGCCTGACGTCAGTGCGGGTTGGTGAAGGTCGCCTTCGTCCGCACCGCCCACTCGATCGTGTCCCGGGCGGTCTCGGTGAACGGCCGGGACACGTAGCCCGCCTGTCGCGCGCGCTCGCCGGAGAGCTGGAACACGCCGTCGTCACTACCGTCGCGGGGCTGCACGATGAACCCGCCGAGGTCGTCGACGTTCTCGTCCTCCGTCCACCGGACGGTCGCCGTCCCGCGGCCCGCCCGGCGGCAGGCCTCGAGCATCTCGGCGAAGGTCATCGGCGGTGGCATCACGTTGAACGGGCCGGGCCCGGCCCGCACCAGGAAGGCGGCCAGGTCACGGACGTCGGTCACCTGCACGGGCTGGGACGGCCGGGCCGCGCACGGGACCACGCCGGCGCCGGCCATCGCGAGGGCCCAGCTGGTGAAGGCGCCGAACGGGTCACCGGGGCCGTTGATCAACCCCGCGCGGATGGACGTCGCGCGGCCGGGCAGTGCCTCCTCGGCCGCGAGCTCGCAGGCGACCTTCAGGTTGCCGTACTCGCCGTCGTCCGCCGCCGGCGGCAGCAGCGGGGCGTCCTCCGACCGGCCCGCCCGGTCCGAACGGGGGTAGACCGCGACTGAGGACATGAAGACGTACTGCCCGATGCGCGGCGCCAGCAGCCCGGCGGTGGCGGCGACCTGGCGCGGGTGGAAGCCGCTGAAGTCGAAAACCCTGTCCCAGGTACCGGTGCCGAGCGCGGCCAGGCCGGCCTTGTCACCGTCCGCTGTCCGGTCGCCGATCAGGCGGGGAACACCGGGAAACAACTCCGTTCCCGTACGCCCCCGGTTGAACAGGGTGACGTCGTGGCCGGCTCGCAGTGCGTGCTCGGTCAGGTGGCGGCCGAGGTACTTGGTACCGCCGAGAATCAGCATGCGCACATCGGGAGTCTGGCGGACAGTCGTGGATGATGTCATCCCGCGCGAGTCAGCCCGGCAGGAAACTCGATCGTTCACGATCCGTCGCGGCGGCGGCGATCTCAGCGGGCCGGGCGGGCTCGACTGGCGCGGCGGGCGCGACTGGCGCGGCCGATGCGGCGGGCGCGGCCGATGCGGCGGGCGCGGCCGATGCGGCGGGCGCGGCCG
Source organism: Actinoplanes sp. NBRC 103695 (assembly GCF_030269485.1). Lineage (GTDB taxonomy): Bacteria > Actinomycetota > Actinomycetes > Mycobacteriales > Micromonosporaceae > Actinoplanes. The sequence continues at coordinate 253,058 of NZ_BSTL01000014.1, forward strand.
ATGCGGCCGGCCCGGCTGGTGCGGCCGGCCCGGCTGGTGCGGCCGGCCCGGCTGGTGCGGCCGACCCGGCTGGTGCGGCTGGTGCGGCGGGGTGGCGGTTGCCGGTGCGCTCGGCGCCGATGCCCGCGAGCACGACGAACGCGATGCCCCCGACCGCGACTGCCGACGGGCTCTGCCCGAGCACGACCAGGCCGATGACCAGCGCGATCGCCGGCTCCAGCGCCATCAAGGTGCCGAACGCGGCCGTGGTGAGGCGGCGCAGCGCCAGCAGCTCGAGGCTGAACGGGATCACCGGCAGCAGCAGCGCCAGGGCCAGACCGACGAGCACGAGCTGCGGCGTCATGTGGCCGATCACCGACGGGCCGGCGACCAGCGTCGCCACGATGCCGGCGACCGGCATCGACACGGCCAGGCCGGTGAAGCCCGGCATCGCGTCGCCGACGCGCTGGGTCAGGACGATGTACGCCGCCCAGCACACCGCCGCGGCCAGGGCGAACGCCACCCCGAGCGGGTCGGCGCCGCCGTTCCACGGCTCGGTCAGCATCAGCACCCCGGCGGCGGCCGGCAGCGCCCACAGCCGGGCCCGGCCGGAGCCACGCACCACGGCGACGCCGAGCGGGCCGAGGAACTCCAGCGCGCTCGCCGTACCCAGCGGCAGCCGGGCCACGGCGGCCATGAAGAGCATCGTGATGCCCGCGGTGACCACCCCGAGCGCCACGCCGTTGAGCAGCACCCGCCGCGGGATCGAGCGCAGCCTCGGGCGGACCAGCAGCGGCAGCAGCAGGCCGGCCCAGGCGAGCCGCAGCCAGGCGGCCCCCTCCGCGCCGATCTGGTCGATCAGTCCGACGGACGCGGCGATGCCGAGCTGCACCAGCGTCATCGACGCGAGTGCCAGCATGGTGCCGCTGCGGGCGTTGTTCTTCATGAACCCAGTTCACCCAACCCGATCGTTCACGTCCACGTGAAGATCGTGGACAATCCGTTCAGCAATCGTGAACAATGACGGCGTGGACACGCGCCGCCTGCGGATTCTGCTCGAACTGTCCCGACGAGGGTCGATGCGTGCCGTCGCCGACGAGATGGACATCACCACCTCCACCGTGTCGCAGCAGATCGCCGCGCTGGCCGGCGAGGTCGGCGCGACGCTCATCGAGCCGGTCGGCCGCAACGTCCGGCTCACCCCGGCGGGCCGTCGGCTGGCCGATCACAGCGTCGCCATCCTCGCCGCCGTCGACGCCGCCCGCCTCGACCTCGACCCGGGCGCCGAGCCGGCCGGGACGGTCCGGGTCTCCGGCTTCGCCACGGCCATCCGCCGCGCGCTGCTGCCGCTGATCGCCGATCTTCACCAGACCCATCCCCGGGTACGGGTCTCCGTCCTCGAACACGAGCCCGTGGAACAGTTCGCCCTGCTCGCCGCCGACGACATCGACCTGGCGCTGATGTACGACTTCACTCTCGCCCCGGCCACCTTCGACGCCTCGCTGGTCGCCCACCCGATGTTCACGGTGCCGTGGTCGCTGGGCGTGCCGGCCGACACCCCGGACGGCGCCGACCTGACCGGCCGCGACTGGATCGTCAACTCCCGCAACCCCAGCGAGCAGGACGTGGTGCGGATGATCGGCGCGGTGGCCGGATTCACGCCGCGGTTCGTGCATCAGGCCGACAGCCTCGCCCTGCTGCAGGACCTGATCGTCGCCGGGCTGGGCGTCGGCCTGCTGCCCGCCGACCGGCCGCCGCAGGCCGGGGTACGGCTGGTGCGGCTCAACGGTCCCGAGGTGCTGTTGCGGGCATGGGCGGTGGCTCGGCGGGGACGGGAGGCGTGGCCACCGCTGGCGCTGCTGCTGAGTCGTCTCGGACGAGGCGATCCCTCCGCCGCTTCTTGACGACCTCGCCGATCGTCTCAGGGGTAAAGCCCGGCGCGGAAGGTGAACGAGACCAGCTGGGCGCGGTCACGGGCGCCGACCTTCGTCATGGCCCGTACCGCGTGCGTCTTGACCGTGAACGGTGACACGACCATCTGGGCCGCGATCTCGTCATTGCTGAGGCCGCCGGCCACGAGGACGATCACGTCCCGTTCCCGGGGTGTCAGGGCGTCGAAGCGGCGCAGCAGTTCCTTGTCGATCGCCGGGGGCGGGCTGTCGGTCATGTGGCCGATGAGGGCGGCTGTCGCGGCGGCGGACAGCGCGCCGCCACCGCCGACGACCTCGGTGATTCCGGCGACGAGTTCGGCCGGACTCACGATCTTGCTCAGGAAACCGTTGGCGCCCGCACGCAGGGCGGCGAGGACGATGTCGTCCTGGTCGAACGTGGTCAGCACGATCACCCGCAGCTTCTCGGCGGGGTGTTCCTGGCGGATCCGGCGGGTGGCTTCGACACCGTCGATGCCCGGCATGCGGATGTCCATCAGCACCAGGTCGACGGGATGATCACGCAGGAACGGGAGGACCTGGAGGCCGTCGGAGAGATCGGCCACCACCACCAGGCCGGGGTCGAGCTGGAGCATCGCCCGGATGCCGGCCCGGATGTCGTCCTGGTCGTCGACGATCAGAATCCGGGTCATCAGGCGACGTCTCCGCGCAGGCTGAACTCCGCGCTGACCCGGAACCGCCCGCCGTCGCTGCCGATGGTCAGCCTGCCGTGGGAGGCCTCGACGCGTTCGCGCATCCCGACGAGTCCGAGCCCGCTGCCGCGGGATGCCGCACCGATGCTGTTCTCCACGGTGACGTGGATCCTGCTGTCGTGTTCGCGCACGTCCACCGTTGTCGTTCCCTCTCCGTGCCGGTAGGCATTCGTCAGTGCTTCCTGCACGACCCGGTAGACCGTCACCCCGACGCCGGGCTCCACGAAACCGGCGGGCAGGTCGATGGAGGGCCGGACGTCGAGACCGATGCTCTCGAACGAGGCGATGAGCCCGGGCAGACCGCTGAGGGCCGGGGCCGGCCGGAGCGCCTCGTCGTCGGAACTGTCGTCTCCGCGCCGCAGCAGCGCGAGGATCCGCTGTGACTCGAGGACGACGGTACGGGCGCAGGATCTCGCCGCGACGAGGGCCCGCCGGGACGACGGGGCGTCGTCGGGCAGCCCGATCTCGGCCGCACCGAGATGCATGCTCAGCATGGCGACCTGGTGGCCGATGACGTCGTGCAGGTCCCGCGCGATGCGCAGACGTTCTTCGGTCACCCGCCGGGTGGCTTCGATCTCACGGGTGGCGATGGCGTTCTCGGCCCGTTCCTCCAAGGCCCACCAGTGGTCCCGGTGCAGGCTCAGGGCGACCCCGGTCGCCCCGCCCGCGATGGCCGAGAACAGGGCGGCGGCCCCGACGATCATGCCGCCGCGGAAGCCTCCGAAGGTGATGAGCGTGCCCAGGAAGAACACCGCCACGACGACGGTGGCGACCACCGGCTGTCTGCCCCGGAAGGTGACCGAGAACAACACGAACACGGCCATCATCCACACCGACAGCGGGTCCTGCCCCACGGCGGTGACGGCGAAGGACGCGGCGCTCGTCACGACCAGTCCCGCCCACGGCCTCCACCACGAGAGGGCGATGCCGCCACCGGCGAGCAGGACGGACAGGGCGGTCGGCCACCCCGATCCCCCCACGATCACGGCCACGATCTGACCGGTGAGGACCAGCCCGGCCGCGGAGTAGGCGACCTGGTGCACCACCTCGGGGCGGCGGATCCACAGGGGCGCCGCGAGCCCGTCGTGATGGTTCCGCACCGTGACCATGACCTGATCATCGGTCATCCGGTCGGCGGCCGTGTACATCGAATGATGTAGACCGGATCACCTCGAGCGCCGCGGATGGCGAAACTACTTCGTTCGAAGTACGTGCCCCCGCCCGGGCAGATCCAGACTTCCTCCCGCGACCTCGTTCTCTCCGTGGAGGAAAACATGTTTCGTCCGTCGTCCCGCGACCGGGCTCTCGCCCCTGACCTGGAGCGCTTCATGGCCGAACGGGCCGGTGCGCACATCGTTGAGGTGAACTCCTCGCACGCCGCGATGGTCAGCCATCCGGACGCCGTCACCCGCCTGATCGAGCGGGCCGATCGGGGAACCCCGTGACCCCCGCCGCAGCAACCCGGACGTCGGGTGCCGCACCCGCGCTGCGCCGGCTCTATTTCGTACGCTTCGGCTTCGCTGTCGTCTGGGCCGGCTTGCTGGCCCTGACCGGTTCCGACCTGAGTGTTGCCGCAGGTGTGCTGCTGGTGCTCTATCCGCTGTTCGACGTGGGTGCGGCGGTCGTGGACGCCCGGTCGTCGCGGACCCGGGAGCTGGTGCTGAACATGGTGTTGAGTGCGCTGGCGGCGGTCGGGCTGGCTGTCGCGGCAGCGTCGGGCATTCCGGCGGTGTTACGGGTGTGGGGTGCGTGGGCTGTGCTGGCCGGGGCGGTGCAACTGGTGGTTGCCCTGCGACGCCGCCGGCTCGGCGGGCAGTGGCCGATGATCCTCAGCGGCGGCATCTCGGTCCTGGCCGGCGCATCCTTCATCGCCTCGGCCGGCCGGGACGACGCGTCGCTGACCAACCTCGCGGGATACGCGGTCCTCGGTGGGGTGTTCTTCCTGATCTCGGCAATCCGTCTCGGACCGGCCGCGGGCGGTCACGAATAGCACGGTCGCCGACGCCGCCCGGGCCCTCCGAGCCTCCCTCCGACACGGCAAAGCGCAAGCCACAACCCGCCGACCCCCACCCATCGGCGAAGGCTAGCCACCGGATAGATCACGAAGTGCCGTTGGAGTACCAGGCAACGCCGCGTCCGGGCGAGGCGACGCCTCCTCCGGGCGGTGTCCTGACGCCGCGTCGGGGCTAGGCGCCGCCCCCGGGCTAGGCGCCGCCGCCCCCGGGCTAGGCGCCGCCGCCCCCGGGCTAGGCGGCGCCGCCGCGTCGCGGCGGCGGGACACCGCCACCCCTGCCAGGCACAGGGCGCCGCCGGCCAGCGTGAGCCAGCCCGGCACCTCGTCCAGGAACAGCCAGGACATGAACACGACCAGAGCCGGCACGACGTACGTGGTCGCGCCGAGCTTGCCCGCGGTGGTGCGTGCCAGCGCGTACGCCCAGGTGGTGAACGCGATCGCGGTCGGGCCGACGCCCAGGTAGAGCATGTTCAGCGTGGCGGACACCGGCGCGTCGGCCACCTCGGTGATCAGCAGCCCGGCGAACGGCAGCAACGCGACGGTGGCGACCAATGTGGAGTAGGTGGTGATCTGCAGGGCGCTGCCGTGCCGCAGGGCCGGCTTCTGTGCCACCACCCCGATCGCGTAGGTGATCGCCGCCAGCAGGCACAGCAGCACCCCGAGCAGCGAGGAACTCCCGCCGCCGGACATCGACAGCCCGACCACCACCGTGCCGGCGAACGACACACCCATGCCGATCCACAGCGACCGGGGCGTCGCCTCGCGCAGCAGCCGGGTGCTGAGCACCGCGATCAGGATCGGGCCCAGGTTGACCACCAGCGCGGCGGTGCCCGCGTCGACCAGGCGCTCGCCCCAGTTCAGGAACACCATGTAGCCGCCGAACCAGAGCAGCCCCGAGATGAGGATGCCCGGCCAGGCCCCGCGCGCCGGCCAGCCGACCCGTCTGACGAGCGCGAACACGCTCAGCAGCAACGCCGCGGTGCCCAACCGGCCCAGCGCCAGCGCGCCCGGTGAGTAGGCGCTGCCGGCGCTGCGGATGGAGACGAACGCGGAGGCCCAGAAGAGGACGGTCACCGCGGCGGCGGCCAGGGCCGCCGCCCGTTGTCGATCAGACATGCGTCGAATCTAGGAGCCGGACCCGTCCATCTCCGAGCGATTTTCGGACATCCAACTCGAAGATCCCGCCAACCTCAGGAACGGCCCTTGAGCGTACGGGCGAGAGCGTTGAAGCCGTCGACGTCGCCGTCGGCGAGCAGCTGCGCCTGCCGCGGCCAGGTGCCCGCGGTGGACGGGCGGCGCATCTTGGCGGCGGCCATCGCGGATCGCAGGGTGGCGTCGTCGGCGACCGCGAGGTCGGCGTAGGTGGTGATGCCGGCGGCGTTCAGGGCGGCGGCCATCTTGGGGCCGATGCCCTCGAGGCGCTTGAGGTCGTCGACCGGGCCGACCCGCTGGGCGGGCACCGCGACAACCGGCTCCTCGACCACCGGCGCGGCGATCTCGGGCTCGGCGACAACCGGCTCGGCGGCGACGGGCTCGGCGACCGGCTCAGGCTCAGCGATGGGCTCAGCAACGGGCTCGGGCTCAGCGACCGGCTCGCGCTCGGCAACGGGCTCGCGCTCGGCAACGGGCTCGGGCTCAGCAACGGGCTCGCGCTCGGCAACGGGCTCGGGCTCGGCAACGGGCTCGGGCTCAGCAACGGGCTCGGGCTCAGCAACGGGCGCGGGCTCTCCGGCGGCGAGCGGCTCGGAGGCCGGCTCCGGGTCCTCGGCGAGGTGCGGCTTCGGCGACGACTCGACGACCGGCTCGGTCACCGCGACCGCCACCGGCGAGACCGCGTCGTCCGCCGCGGGCGTGGCCGGCTCGGTCACCACGGGCGAAGGAACGGGCGCGGGTGAGGCGGGTTCGGGCGTTGGCGTGACAGGTGCCGAGGCACTCGCGCCACGCCTCCCCCAGACCAGCCACCCGACGAGGAGGCCGATCAGAAACGCAAGGATGGAGTAGACGAACGACACGGGGACCTCCGGGCCGACCAAGGGGGTGGGAAAAGACCGGGGAAGGATCGCACACGTCGATACCCGCAGTCACATTCCGTCCCGCGTGTCGGGCGACATCACTTGCCGACGTACTCCCGGAGGTGCTTGGCAGTGAGCGTTTCCGAGACGCTGACCAGGTCCGACGGTGTTCCGGTGAAGACCACCCGGCCGCCGTCGGCACCCGCGCCGGGACCGAGGTCGATGATCCAATCGGCGTGCGCCATCACCGCCTGGTGATGTTCGATGACGATCACCGTGTTGCCGGCGTCGACCAGCCGGTCGAGCAGCGCCAGCAACTGATCGACGTCGGCCAGGTGCAGGCCGGTGGTCGGCTCGTCGAGGATGTAGGTGGCGGCCGCCTCGGCCATCCGGATGGCGAGTTTGAGGCGTTGCCGCTCGCCGCCGGACAGCGTGGTGAGCGGCTGGCCGAGGCTGAGGTAGCCGAGACCCACATCGGACAGCCGGTCCAGCACGGCCCGCGCGGCCTTCTCGGTGAAGAAGTCGCGCGCCTCGGTCACCGGCATGCTCAGCACCTCGAAGATGTTCCTGCCGCGCAGCCGGTACTCCAGGACCTGCGGCGTGAACCGCTTGCCCTCGCACTTCTCGCACACCGACGCGACACCGGCCATCATCGCCAGGTCCATGTAGACCAGGCCGATGCCCTTGCAGTTCGGGCAGGCCCCCTCGGAGTTGGCGCTGAACAGGGCGGGCTTCACCCCGTTGGCCTTGGCGAAGGCGGCCCGGATCGGGTCCAGCAGGCCGGTGTACGTGGCCGGGTTGCTCCGCCGCGACCCGCGGATCGCCGACTGGTCGACCACCACGACACCCTCACGCTTGGCCAGTGAGCCGTGGATCAGCGAGCTCTTGCCCGACCCGGCCACCCCGGTGACGACGGTCAGCACGCCGAGCGGCACGTCGACCGAGACGTCCTTGAGGTTGTGCAACGTCGCGCCGGTGATCGTGAGCTGCCCGGTCGGCTCCCGGAAAGCCGGACGCAGAGCGACGCGATGGTCGAGGTGCCGGCCGGTCAGCGTGTCCGAGGCGCGCAGCTCGTCGACCGTACCCTCGAATTGGATCTGTCCCCCGGCCGGACCCGCGCCCGGGCCGAGGTCGACGACGTGGTCGGCGATCGCGATGGTCTCCGGCTTGTGCTCGACGACCAGGACCGTGTTCCCCTTGTCGCGCAACCGTTGCAGCAGGTTGTTCATCCGGCGGATGTCGTGCGGGTGCAGGCCGATCGTCGGCTCGTCGAAGACGTACGTGACATCGGTCAGCGCGGATCCCAGATGCCGGACCATTTTGACGCGCTGCGCCTCGCCGCCGGAGAGCGTGCCGGACTCCCGGTCCAGCGACAGATAGCCGAGGCCGATCTCGACCAGCGAGTCCAGTGTGTGCCGCAGCGTCGTCAGCACCGGCCCGACCGACGGCTCACGGATCTCGGCGAGGAACGTGGCCAGGTCGCTGACCTGCATCGCGGAGCACTCGGCGATGTTCCGGCCGTCGATCCGCGACTCCAGCACGTCCGGCCGGAGGCGGCTGCCCTTGCACTCGCCGCACTGCGCGAACGTCGCGATGCGGTCGATGAACGCCTTGATGTGCGGCTGGGCGGCCTCCCGGTCCTTGGACAGGTACATCCGCTGGATCTTGACGACCAGGCCCTCGTACGACGTGTTGATGCCGTTGACCTTGATCTTGGTCGCCGGGCGGTGCAGGAAGTCCTGCCACTCCTGCTCGGTGAAGTCGGTCAGCGGCTTGTCCGGGTCGAAGAAGCCGGACTCGGCGAAACCCTTCACATACCAGCCGTCGACGCTGAAGTTCGGCGCCGTGATCGCGCCCTCGTTGATCGACCTGGTCCGGTCGACCATGCCGTCCACGTCGATGCTGGACACCTTGCCGAGGCCCTCGCACGCCGGGCACATGCCCTCGGCGTTGAACGAGTAGGCCATCGCGCTGCCGGCGCTGGGCACGCCGATCCGGCTGAACAGGATGCGGAGCAGGGTGTACGCGTCCGTCGCGGTCCCGAGCGTGCTGCGGGCGTTGGCGCCCATCCGCTCCTGGTCGACGACGATCGCGGCGCTCAGGTTGTGCAGCGCGTCCACGTCGGGGCGGCTCGGGCTGCCCATGAACGACTGCAGGAACGCCGAATAGGTCTCGTTGATCATCCGCTGCGACTCGGCGGCGATCGTGCCGAAGACCAGCGAGGACTTGCCGGAGCCGGAGACCCCGGTGAAGACGGTCAGGCGGCGTTTCGGAAGGTCGAGCGAGACGTCGCGCAGGTTGTTCTCCCGCGCCCCGCGAACCTGGATGACATCGTGGTTGTCGGCGATGTGCGTCACCCGGCGACCCTACTTGCTAACCCGCCCGGCGGCGTGCCCTCCGGGCTGCGAGTTCGTCGCCCTCGGTCGGCTCGGCCGGCGCGTCCGTGCCCACCGGCTGAGGCTGCGCCGGCTCGGCGGGCAGGTTGGTCAGCGAGCCCTGGATCTCCTTGAAGGCGCCGCCGATCGCGATGCCGAACACGCCCTGGCCGCCCTGCAGCAGGTCGACGACCTCCTCCGGCGAGCGGCACTCGTAGACCGTGGTCCCGTCCGAGATCAGCGTGATGCCGGCCAGGTCCTCGACGCCGCGCGAGCGCAGCGTCTCGATCGCCTTCCGGATGTTCTGCAACGAGACACCGGCGTCCAGCAGGCGCTTGACCACCTTGAGGACCACCAGGTCACGGAACGAGTAGAGGCGCTGCGTGCCGGAGCCCGACGCGTCCCGGATGCTCGGGATCACCAGCGTGGTCCGCGCCCAGTAGTCGAGCTGGCGGTAGCTGATGCCGACCGCGTGGCACGCGGTCACCCCTCGATAGCCGACGGAACCGTCCTCGCCGACCGATGCGACTTCGCCCGCAAGAGGCTGATCGTTCATGCGACTACCTCCCCGCTGCCGCTTACCGAGACCACCTGAGCCTATATCTCAGCCGAGCGGGAAACAGGGAGGTAATACCGCGACACGCCGCGTACGGACGACCGGGGCCTTTGCCCTGATACATACCGGATTATCCGGCGAAGTCCTCCGGGCGCACCTGGTCGAGGAACTCACGGAACTTCTCGACCTCGTCCTCCTGCTCGTCCGGGATCACGATGCCGGCCTCGGTCAGCACCTCGTCGGCGCACCGGATCGGCGCACCCACCCGCAACGCCAGGGCGATCGAGTCACTCGGCCGCGCGGACACCCGCAGACTGTCGCCGATCAACAGGTCGGCGTAGAACACGTTGTCCTTCAACTCGGTGATCTCCACCGCCTTGAGCGGCTGCTGAAGGGCCGCGAGGATGTCCCGCAACAGATCATGGGTCAACGGCCGGGCCGGTTTCACGCCCTGCTGCTCGTACGCGATGGCGGTCGCCTCCACCGCGCCGATCCAGATCGGCAGGTACCGATCCCCGTCGACCTCCCTGAGCAGGACGATCGGCTGGTTGCTGGGCAGCTCCACCCGAACCCCGACCACGCTCAGCTCGCGCACCGCCGCCTCCGTGTGTCGATGTCATCGTCGCCGCTCATGTTCCACGGCTGCCCTACTCCTGCACGGTACACGCACGATGTCCGTGCCATCCCGCTTGCCCGCCCGGGTTCAGCGCCCAAGTTCGTTCCGCAATCCGGCCCGCACGAGGGCGGCGTGCAGCCGCTGCGAGAGCGCCTGCAACTCGCGAGCGGTCTCCGCGGCCCTGGCCCGGGCGGCGGGGTCGTGCTGCCGGACGAGCGGCGCCAGGAGCTGGGTGAAGAGACCCACCTCACGATCGGCGCCGGCCCGGAAAGCGCGCAGGTGGCGCAGTTCCAGCCCGTGGCGGGCGAGCCCAGCCACCGCCTCGACGATCACCACCTGGTCGCCGTCGTACCAGCCGGGCGGCCGGGCCGTCACCAGCCCGGCACGCTCCAGCTCGGTGAGCGTCTCATCGCTCACCCCGGTGCGCTCCATCAACTCGGCCCGCGGGACTCGGGTATCCGCGGGATCGGAGGCACGGGTCGAACCGGAAGCCCCGACCGCGACCAGAGCGGGCCGCTGCGGAGGTTCCAGCTCCTCCTGGTTGTCCAGCTGCTCACGGATCACCCGCAGCGGAAGGTACTGATCCCGCTGCGCGGTCAGCACGAACCGCAGCCGGTTGACGTCCTCCTGCGAGTACTTCCGGTAGCCGGACGGCGTGCGCTGCGGGTCGACGAGGCCTTCCGCCTCGAGGAACCGCAGCTTGGAGATCGTCGTGTCGGGGAACTCGGTGCGGAGCTGAGCGAGCACCTCACCGATACTCATCAGCGCGACATCCCGGCCCGGGCGCATCGCACCCGGGTCTCGCGCTGCTGCCCCCGCCGAGCTCACGCCTGGCCGCCCTCGCCCTCCGGCCGGGGCCCGGCGATGAACACGAGACGGAACTTGCCGATCTGCACCTCGTCGCCGTTGCTCAGCGTCGCGGCCTCGACTCGTTCCCGGTTCACGTACGTCCCGTTCAACGACCCCACGTCACGCACCGTGAAGGTCCCCTGGTCCCGGTGGAACTCGGCGTGCCGGCGCGAGACCGTCACGTCGTCCAGGAAGATGTCACTGTCCGGGTGCCGTCCGCTGGTCGTCACGTCGTGGTCCAGCAGGAAGCGAGCTCCCGCGTTCGGCCCCCGGCGCACGACCAGCAGGGCCATGCCGGGCGGCAGCGAACCGGACATCCGGCTCGGAACCACGTCGGTCTCGGGCCCATCGAGCACCTCGTCGAGCGCACCGAGGTTGAGCGTGGACGTGACGTCGAGTGGGGGAAACTCGTCGTCTGGGCGCGTCATGGACCACCTCACGGATCTGTCGCGGGTCGCGCCCGGCGGCGACACGAGGTGACCGGGACGCGGCTCCCCCTGCCGCTGTCCGGGACGCCGGACGCACGACTATAGGTTTCGAAGAGATAACAAGTTCTACACGTGCCACGCGAGCCTAGTCAGCCCTGCAACGACGGACAACCGGACGCGCGGGAGACTCAGCTCTCGGTCAGAGCGCGGTATCCGGCCGCGTCCAGTAACGCGTCCACCGATGCCGGATCGGCCGGGGCGATCTCCACCAGCCAGCCCGCCGCGTACGGCTCCGCATTGATCAGCTCCGGCTCGTCGGCCAGCGTCGCGTTGCGGGCCACGATCGTCCCGGCGAGCGGCGCGTAGAGCTCGGACACGCTCTTGGTCGACTCGATCTCGCCGATCGAATCACCGGCCTGGACCTCGGTGCCCTCGTCGGGCAGCTGCACATAGACGATGTCGCCCAGCGCGTCCTGCGCGAAGTGGGTGATGCCCACCCGCACCGGCCCGCTGCCGTCCGAGGCCACCCACTCGTGCTCGGACGTATAGCGCAGGTCCTCAGGAATCACGCATTCCTCCGTAGTGACACCAGAAAAGGATCCCGGTCAGGAGACCGGTCGTGCGTACTGCAAGGTCGTCGTCTTGTGCTTGGCGGTCACCTCGACCACCTCGCGGCGTTCGACGTTCACGCTACCGCCGTCACCCTCCACGGACGCGACCACCCCACCCGGGATGTTGAGCGCCGTCTCCATCGTCGCCGACGGCCCGATCACGAACAGGACGAACGGCCCGGCCACCCGCACCCCGTCGACGCTGATGCCGCCCTCCTGCGCGTCCACGAAGAAGGTGGACGCCACGATCCGCACCGGTTGCCCGCCGCTCCCCTGAATCTGCATGACCTCACCACCGGCGCCGCGCAGCTCCTGCACCGCGTTCAGCACGCCGGAGGCCTTCACGCCGACCATCTCGATCCGCAGCCCCGGCCCGCGCCCCGCCAGCGTGCCCGCGAGCAGCCCGAGCTCCTCGGCGCGCTTGTCCGCCTCGGCCAGCGCCGCCTGCCGCCCCGCCACACCCGAGGTCAGCTGCCGCTGCGAGTTCTCCAGCGTGGCGATCTCGGCCTGCAGCCGGGTGTCCCGCGCCTCCAGGTCGGAGAGGATCCGCACCAGGTCCTCCTGCCGCGCGGACGCCAGCCCCTCATCGGTGTTGTTGCTGCGCAGCTGGACCACCAGGGTGAACCCGAACAGCGCCAGCAGCACCGCGATCAACGCCGACCCCGAGGTCAACTTCCCCCGCAGCCTGGTCACCACCGCGCTGCCGGTCGGCTCCGGCTCCCCGGTGGTCCTTCCCTCTCCGGGTACGGGCACAGCGTCCCCGTTCCCGGCGTGGCCGGCGCGTTCGACGGTGTTCACCGGTTCAGGTGACAGGGCCACGTCCCGCCCGGCCTGGTCCGCGACCGGCTCGGCACCCGCCGTCGCCGGGGCGGCCTCCGCTTTGTCGCCGGGTCGCTCCTTCGCCGCGTCCGCCCCGAGCTCAACGGTCTTGTCCCCGGCCGGCGGCGTGACGACGGCCGGCGGCGTGACGACGGCCGGCTCGTCCTCGGCCGCCGCGGGCGGCACGAGGCGCTGGGTCTGACCGCCGTTGTCGACCATCGGCCGGCGCAGTGGCCTGGTCGGCTCGTTGTCCGGGTCGGACTCCAGGTCCGGGTCCAGATCCAGGTCCGGGTCAGGGTCCGGGACGATCTCGGACCGCTTCAGCGAGACCGTCGACTTGTTAGCAAGATCATCTTTTCCGCCCCCGGCAGGTGACTCCCCGGTGCCGCCTTCCGGCCGCTCCCCGGTGCCGCCTTCCGGCCGCTCCCGGGTGCCGTCCGGCGTCGCGGACGGATCCGGGCGGATCGACGCGCGCTGCTCGCCGGGCAGGGCGGGCATCCGGCCGGCCAGCGGCATGTCGCCGGCCGGCGTACCCGGCACGGGCTTGGCTTCGGGGGTGTCGTCGCGCTCGGTCATGACACCTAGGCCCGGAAGAGGTGCCGGCGGATGGCGGCCACGTTGCCGAAGATCCGGACGCCCAGGACCACCACCACGCCGGTGGAGAGCTGCCCACCCACGCCCAGCTGATCGCCGAGATAGACGATCAGGCCGGCGACCAGCACGTTCGAGACGAAGGACACGACGAACTGCTTGTCGTCGAAGATCCCGTCCAGCTGGGCGCGCACCCCGCCGAACACCGCGTCCAGCGCCGCCACCACCGCGATCGGCAGGTACGGCTGCAGGCCGGGAGGCACGGTCGGGTGGAACACGATGCCGAGGACGACACCGGCGATCAGGGCGAGTACGGCGATCATCGGCCGCCTTCCGACGGGGAGGGTGACAGGTAGGAAGGATCGGAGGGCGCGGGCGGCGGGGTGGCCGGTTTCGCCACCCGCAGCTTGAGCTCGGTGGCCGCCTCCAGCGTGACGTCGTCGACCTCGGCCGAGTCGAAGGACATCCCGTACCGGTTGACCAGCTCCTGGAAGAACCGCCCCGCATAGCCCTGACGGAAGTCGGTGGCAAGATCGTCCGGGCCGAGCGCGACCACCTCGTAGGGCGAGGTCACCGGCCGGAAGTCGACCAGGATCGCCTCGCCCGCCTGCCGGATCGTGGACGTCGCGGTCAGCCGCTCCCCGTTGATCGCGATGGCCTCCGCGCCCGCCGCCCACAGCGCGTTCGACGCCAGCTGCAGGTCGGAGTCCTTGACCTGCGCCTCGGTCCGGCGCTCGCCGGTCACCGGGTTGATCGTGGTCGGCCCGTCGGCGAGCGTCACCCGGGCGCCGCTGCCCCGCACCGGCGCCAGCCCCGTCGCCGCCTCCAGGTCACGCAGCCGCGCGACCGCCGCGCCGCCGAGCTCCTTCTCCCGCAGCTGGGCCACCTCGGCACGCAGCGAGTCGGCCCGTTCCTGCAGCTCACCGGTGTCCGAGCGGCGGTCCTGCACCTGGTTGACCAGGGTGTCGTGGGCTCGCGTGCGGGCCGGCTCGTCCTCGACGGTCTGCCGGTACGCCATCACCAGCAGCACACCGAGCGCGACCAGCGTGACCGCCATGATCACGCGGTAGGTCTTGCGCGCGCCCTCCGACGGCACCTCGCCGTTCGCCCTACGCGCCGCGGCGTCCGCATAGCCGGGGTCGAGTGGATTCCGGAACAACTCGGTCAGAAAGTCCGGCGTGAAGGTCCGCCGTTCCCCGCCCCCGGCGGCCGTCATCCGGCAACCGTCGCGGGCCCGTCCGGCCGCGCGCCCTTGGTCCCGGCCGCGCCGTCGCCGTCCCCGGCCGGCACGCCCTCACCGTTCCCGACAACCTCGCCGCCGGTCCCAGCCGCGCCACCGCTCCCAGCGCCATCGATCCCAGCGCCATCGATCCCGGCCGCCGCGCCCTCACTCCCGGCCGCCGCAACGCCGTGTCTGGCCCCTGCGCCGTCGTTGTTGGCCGCCGCGGAGCCGGCGGCGTCTGCCGCGGGCAGCCCTGCCGTGGCCGGGGCGGACTCCGTGGCCGGTGCGGACCGCGTAGCCGGGCCGGACGGCACGGAACCGTCGCTGCCGCCGCCGGCGCGCTCGGCGCGGACCAGGGAGATCGTCTGGACCCAGTAGAAGACGGCGGCCGCCCAGTAGAGCGCGAGCGCCCACCACATGAGCCCCCATCCGGTCGGCCCGAGCCAGTACTCGGAGTCCGGCAGCGCCTGGCTCAGCAGCACGATCGGGAACGCCGCGAGCAGCACGAACGTGCCGGTCTTGCCGACGTAGTGGACGGCCGGCGGCCCGTACCCGTAGCGGCGCAGCACCAGCAGCCCGACGCCGAGCACCACCTCGCGCAGCAGCAGCGCCACGGTCAGCCACAACGGCACGACCTCACGCAACGTGAAGCCGATCAGGGTGGCCAGGATGTAGAGCCGGTCGGCGAACGGGTCGAGCAGCTCACCGAGCCGGCTGACCTGGTTGAGGCGGCGGGCCGC
Organism: Actinoplanes sp. NBRC 103695; assembly: GCF_030269485.1. Lineage (GTDB taxonomy): Bacteria > Actinomycetota > Actinomycetes > Mycobacteriales > Micromonosporaceae > Actinoplanes. The sequence continues at coordinate 268,511 of NZ_BSTL01000014.1, forward strand.
CCACCCGTCCACCCAGTCCGTGGTGCCGCCCGCCGTGAGCACGATCACCGCGGCGACGTCGTGGTGCGGCCCGAGCAGCAGGTAGAGGAAGACCGGCACGCCGAGCAGCCGGATGAAGCTGATGACGTTCGGAACCGTCCAGATGCGCCGCGACGCGATGATGGGCGCGCGCGCAGGCTGCTGCGACATCGCGACTCCCTCTCCCCCAACGCTCCGGACCGGGCATCACCGGACCCGAGCCCCCGCCCGGTCCGGCCGGATCATGTCCGCACCGGTCACTCGCCGAGCCACTATAACCAGCCTGCCGCGCATGGCCCGTCCGCCGCCCCCAGCGGCATCGAAGGCAATCGCCTCAGCCATGGCCTTCCTAGGAGGCTAGTTCACCGATGAACCCCGACTCCCGCGCGACGGGCCAACGATCGCAGGCCTACGCAACCGATCATCGCCGCCCTCTGCGGGACCGCACATAGTCGTCCACCACGTACCGGCCCAGATCCTCGACGTCCGGGCTGAACACCCGCCCGCCGCTGCGCTTGGCGACCGCGTCCACAAAACGGCGCAGCCCCTCGTCCTCGCCCAGCATGAACAGGTTCAGCGTCGCGCCGTACCGGGTCAGCTGGTCGACCTCCCGCACCGTGGCCTGCACCGTCTCGGGCAGCGTCGGCCACATGAAGTACGCCTCGCCGTCGTCGTCCAGATGGGCGGTCGGCTCGCCGTCGGTGACCACCAGCACGACCGGCTCCGACCCGGGATGCCGCCGCAGGTGCCGGTTGGCCAGCTTGAGCGCGTGCTGCAGGTTGGTGCCCTGCACCATGTCCGGCTCGATCCCGGCCAGCTCGGCCTGCGACAGCGTCTGCGCGTACCGCCCGAAGCCGATGATCTGCAGCGAGTCCTGCGGGAACTGGGTCGCCACCAGATGCGACAACGCCAGCGCCGTCTGTTTCATCGGGCCCCAGCGGCCGTCGGCGAACATCGAGTACGACAGGTCGACGCAGAGCGCCACCACCGCCGACGCCCGGCGCTCGGTCTCCGCCACCTCGAAGTCCTCGGGCTGCAGCCGCACCGGCAGCGTGGCCGTGCCCCCGCGGGAGGATCGCCGGCGCACCGCGTTGCCGATCGTGCGCACCACGTCGAGCGGCTGCTCGTCGCCGAAGATCCACCGTCGCGACGACCCGGTCAGGTCGCCCGCCGCCCCGGCGTCACGCAGGTCGTGCTCGCCGCGCTGCTTGGCGGTCAGGTCGGAGAAGACCTTGGCCAGCGCCGTCCGGCCCAGCCGGCGCAGCGCCTTGGCCGAGAGCGTCAGCCCCTCGTCGTCCCGGGTCACCCAGCCCTGCCGGCGCAGCTCACGCTCGAGCTCACGCAGCCGCCGCACGTCGTCCGCGGCGGACCGGCCGAGCTGCCGCTCCACCGCCTGCACGTCGATGTCGTCGAGGGTGGCGCCGGGATGCTGCTGGCCCAGTTGCTCCAGCAGGTCGTCCAGGTCGGCCAGCTCACCGAGGGCGGCGGTCGCGTCGCCGTACCCCAGGTCCTCGCCGCCCCGCATCCGCTCGCCGCGCCCCCAGTTGAGGCCGGGTCGCAGCGCGCGGAGGTTGTCGGTCAGCTCGCCGAGCTGGCCGCGCAGCGGGCCGTCGCCGAGCGCCTGCTCCATGAGCTGGGCTAGCTCCTCGCGCTGCTGCGGGCTGAGCGAACGCATCAGCCGCTCGGCCGCCGCCGCCCGCCGGGCCAGCGAGTCGACCAGCTCGTCCATGTTCGCCGGCTGCTCCGGGAAGAAGTCGCCGTGTCTCTCCATGAACTGCTGGAACGCGTCCTCGGTGTCCTCGCCGCGGCTGTGCCGGGCGAGCAGGTCGTTGAGGTCGTTGAGCATCGCCGACATCCGGGCCTCGGCGGCCGGGTCGTTGCCCTGCAGAGCCTGTTTCATCCCGGCGAACCGCTGCTCGACGACCTCGCGCCGGAGCCCGTCGAGGATCTGCTGGTACGACTGCCGGGCCTCGTCGCTGGCCCACTGGTACTCGGACAGTTCCTGCACCGCCTGCGCCGTGGACCGGGGCAGGTTGTCCAGCATCGCCTCGGCGAACCGGGCGTTGTCGTCGTCCTCGCGCCGGGCCAGTTCCTCCCGCTCGGCCGCGAGCGCCTGGTCGAGCAGCTGCTGCGCCCGGGTGACCGCGCCGTCCAGGTTGCCCCGGCGCAGCGCGTCGCGACGCATCCGCCGTGCCCGCGCGTACAGGTCGTCGAGCCCTCGGCCGTCGCGCGGGCCCTGCCGCAACAGCTCGCGCAGCGCGTCGCGGAGGCTCTCGCCGGCCAGCACCCGCTCGCCCACCTCGTCGACGGCCCCGCGCACGTCGTACGGCGCGGCGAGGGGGTCCGGCCCGTCCCGCCACGCCCCGTACCGGAATCTGTTCCCCGTCATGAGCTAGCTCCCGTAGAGGGTGCGGCCGTCGTCGGTGAACTCCTTCGCCAGCCGCCGGGTCAGGTGCAGGCCCTCGAGCACGAACTCGACCCCGGACGCGGCCTGCCCGGGGGTGGGCGCGTCGCCCAGCCCGAGGCGGTCGAGGACCTTGGCCAGGCCGGGCACGGTGCCGATCTGGGCCAGCAGTTCCTCGGCCGAGACCAGGTCGCCGGTCTCGATGATCGCGCCCTCGGTCACCAGGTCGGTGAAGCCGGAGAGGTCGAGCCCGGCCAGCCGGGCCCGGAAGGTCTCGGCGGTGGCCACCCGGAGCAGGTGCGCGAGCACCTCGGTCTCCCGGCCCTCCTCGCCGCTGTCGAACTCGACCTTGCCGCGCAGCGTGGACGTGACCGACACGGTGTCGCAGACGCGGGCCACCGCCTCGCTCTCGTTACGCAGGCCGGCCCGGCGCAGCGCGCTGGCGGCGACCGTCTCGGCCGCGGCGATCGCGAACCGGGCGGAGACGCCGGAGCGGGAGTCCACCGCCGGCGACTCGCGGACCCCGCGGGTGTAGCGGGCGAGTGTCTCGATCAGGTGCTCCGGCACGGACGCGGCCAGCGCCGCCTCCTGCCGGATCAGCTGCGTCTCCAGCTCCACCTCGAGCGGGTAGTGGGTGCGGATCTCGGCGCCGAAGCGGTCCTTGAGCGGCGTGATGATGCGGCCGCGGTTGGTGTAGTCCTCCGGGTTGGCACTGGCCACCAGGAGCAGGTCGAGCGGCAGCCGCAGCTGGTAGCCGCGGACCTGGATGTCGCGCTCCTCCAGCACGTTGAGCAGCGACACCTGGATGCGCTCGGCCAGGTCGGGCAGCTCGTTGACCGCGAAGATGCCGCGGTTGGTGCGCGGGACCAGCCCGAAGTGGATGGTCTCCGGGTCGCCCAGGGCACGGCCCTCGGCCACCTTGATCGGGTCGACGTCGCCGATCAGGTCGCCGACGCTGGTGTCGGGGGTGGCGAGCTTCTCGCCGTACCGCTCGGAGCGGTGCAGCCAGCCCACCGGCAGCAGGTCGCCCATCTCGGCGTGCAGCCGCCGGGAGCCGGGGGTGAGCGGAAGGTACGGGTGTTCGCGCAGCTCGGAGCCCTCGATGACCGGGGTCCACTCGTCGAGCAGGTCGATCAGGCCCCGGATCAGGCGAGTCTTGCCCTGGCCGCGCTCGCCGAGCAGGACCATGTCGTGCCCGGCCAGCAGCGCCCGCTCGACCTCGGGGAGCACCGTGTCGTCGTAGCCGACGATGCCGGGGAAACGTTTCGCGCCGGAGCGCAGCCGCTGGAGCAGGTTGTCGCGCAGCTCCTCCTTGACCGTGCGGAACTCGTGGCCGGAGGCCCGCAGCTCGCCCAGGGTGCGCGGAAGATCGGTAGGTGTTTCGGGGGTGATCGGAGTTGGCGCGTCTGTCACCCGACCGAAGCTACTCCGGGATGGTGCGCACAACGACCTGTACTGCGGTCGTGTTTCAGGACCCGGGCAAGGCAATTCGGTCGCGCGGCTCACTAACATCGACACCGACATGAGCGCCACGATGATCGCCCGAAACCTCGCCGCCGGGCACGGCGACAAGACCCTCTTCGCCGACCTCGACCTGGTCGTCGCCCCCGGTGACGTGATCGGCCTGGTCGGCGTCAACGGCGCCGGCAAGACCACGCTGCTGCGGACGCTGGCCGGCCTGGTCCCGCCCGACGGCGGCACGGTCACGGTGAGCCCGCCCACCGCCACGGTCGGCTATCTGCCTCAGGAGCGGGAGCGGCGGGCCGGTGAGACGCTGAGCGACTTCCTGCAGCGGCGGACCGGCGTGGGGCCCGCTCAGGAGGCGATGGACGCGTCCGCCGAGGCGCTCGCCGCCGGGCGACCGGGGTCGGACGACGCGTACGCCGCGGCGCTCGAGCGCTGGCTCGACCTGGGCGGCGCCGACCTGGACGAGCGTGCCGGGGCCGTCCTGGCCGAGGTGGGCCTGGCCCTGCCCACCGAGCACCCGATGACGGCCCTCTCCGGCGGTCAGGCGGCCCGGGCCGGCATGGCGTCGCTGCTGCTCAGCCGCTACGACGTGGTGCTGCTCGACGAGCCCACCAACGACCTCGACCTGGACGGGCTGCGCCGCCTGGAGGAGTTCGTCACCGGCCTGCGCGCCGGGGTGGCCCTGGTCAGCCACGACCGCGAGTTCCTGGCCCGGACGGTCACCGAGGTGCTCGAGCTCGACCTGGCGCAGCAGCAGGTGCGGCTGTTCGGCGGTGGCTACGGCGCCTACCTGGAGGAGCGCGAGCGGGCCCGGCGGCACGCCCGCGAGGAGTTCGAGGAGTACTCGGACAAGAAGGAAGACCTGCTCGAACGCGCCCGGACGCAGCGGGCCTGGATGGAGAAGGGCGTCCGCAACGCGCGGCGCAAGGCCACCGACGCGGACAAGCACGTGAAGGCCCACCGGGGTGAGACCAGCGAGAAACAGGCGGCCAAGGCGCGCCAGACCGAGAAGATGATCGAGCGCCTGGACACGGTCGAGGAACCGCGCAAGGAGTGGGAGCTGCGGATGACGATCGCCGCGGCGCCGCGGTCCGGCGCGGTGGTGGCGGGCATGCGCGACGCGGTGGTGCGCCGCGGCGACTTCACGCTCGGCCCCGTGACGCTGCAGATCGACTGGGCCGACCGGGTCGCGATCACCGGCGCGAACGGCTCCGGCAAGACCACCCTGCTGGCCGCCCTGCTCGGCCGCCTGCCCCTGGACGCGGGCGAGTCCCACCTGGGCCCCGGCGTGGTGGTCGGCGAGGTCGATCAGGCGCGCGGCCTGTTCCTCGGTGACGAGCCGCTGACCAGGGCGTTCGGCGCGGCGGTGCCGGAGTTCAACGACGCCGACGTCCGGACGCTGCTCGCCAAGTTCAGCCTGCGCGCCGACCACGTCCGCCGTCCGGCCGCCACCCTCTCCCCCGGCGAACGCACCCGCGCCGCCCTGGCGCTGCTGCAGGCCCGCGGTGTCAACCTGCTGGTCCTCGACGAACCCACGAACCACCTCGACCTGGCCGCGATCGAGCAGCTGGAGCAGGCGCTGTCGTCGTTCACCGGCACGCTCCTGCTGGTCACCCACGACCGGCGCATGCTCGAGGCGGTCCACACCACCCGGCATCTCGAGGTGGCGGACGGGAAGGTCGCGGGCTGAGCCGGCGTTCCCAGAAAACGTGAAGAAGATCGGTTTCCTGTCCTTCGGCCACTGGCGCAACGCGGCCGGCTCCGAGACCCGCAGCGCCGCGGACGCGCTGCTGCAGACCATCGAGCTGGCCGAGGCGGCCGACGAGCTCGGCGTGGACGGCGCGTTCGTGCGGGTCCACCACTTCGAGCGCCAGCTGGCGTCGCCGTTTCCGCTGCTGTCCGCGATCGGCGCCCGCACCCGCCGGATCGAGATCGGCACCGGCGTGATCGACATGCGGTACGAGAACCCGTTCTACATGGCCGAGGAGGCCGCCGCCGCCGACCTGATCAGCGGCGGCCGTCTGCAGCTCGGGGTGAGCCGCGGATCCCCCGAGACGGTGCTGCGCGGCGCCGAGCTGTTCGGCTACGTCCCGCCGGAGGGCACGACCGCGGCCGAGCTGGCGCGCTCGAAGACGGAGATCTTCCTGGAGGCGATCTCGGGGACGGCGGTGGCCCGCACCGACCCGGCCCGCACCGGAGTCAGCGGCGGCCTGGCCGTCCAGCCGCAGTCGCCGGGTCTGCGCGACCGCATCTGGTGGGGTTCGGGCACCCGTGCCACCGGCTTGTGGGCCGCCGCGCAGGGCATGAACCTGCAGAGCTCCACGCTGCTGACCGAGGACACCGGGGTGCCCTTCGACCAGCTCCAGGCCGAGCAGATCGCCCTCTACCGCCAGGCGTGGCAGGAGGCCGGGCACACGCGTACGCCCCGGGTGTCGGTCTCCCGCAGCGTCCTGCCGATCACCGAGGAGATCGACGAGGTCTACTTCGGCGCCCAGGCCCACGACGACCAGGTCGGCCTGCTCGAGGGGGTCCGGTCACGCTTCGGCCGCACGTACGTCGGCGCCCCCGACCGCATCGCCGAGGAACTGGCCGCCGACGAGGCCGTCCGGGCCGCCGACAGCATCCTGTTCACGGTCCCGAACCAGCTCGGCGTCGCCTACAACGCCCGCATCCTGGAGACCATCACCAACCACATCGCCCCCGCGATCGGCTGGGCTAAGGGCGGATCGTCAGAGGTGAGCTGACCGGGGACTCGTTGCCCGAGCGGTCGAAGCCACTCAAGCAGTACGTGCCCGGCCCGGGAGCGACCGGCGGTGTCGTCGACCGGCCGGTCGCCACCAGCGGAGCGTTGGCGCCGGCCACACGGTAGAGGGCCCATGACACCGGCTTCTTCTCCCCGGGCTGCCAGTCCAGGGCCAGCGAGCCACCCGGCGGCGCCTTGCGGGCGGCCACCAGCCGAGGCGCGGACGGCGGGTCGGTGGGCAACTGGCGCATCGGCGGGATGAGCGCCGGCGTCGCGTAGTGGGCCTTCCGGTAACGGGACACCGAGCCCAGCCGGTCCGCCCGGAGCTGTTTCGCGCTGAAGTGGACGCTGCCCTGCACGGCGTACCGGTCGTTGAGGGCCAGCTGCCGGTCGATCTGGGCGGGGTCGCTCCACGGGCCCTTCTCGCCGACGCGGTAGTCACCCTGGCCGATGTAGAGCTGCACGTCCGTGCCCTTCACCAGCTTCGACCACCAGGGCAGCATCTTCTCGTACGCGGCCTTGTCGAAGCCGATCGCCCAGTACAGCTGCGGCACGATGTAGTCGACCCAGCCCTTGAGCACCCAGGTGCGCGTGTCGGCGTAGATCTCGTCGTTGCTCTCCAGGCCCTTGGAGTCGGAGCCCAGCGGGTCGGTGCGGGCGTTGCGCCAGATGCCGAACGGGCTGATGCCGAACTTCACCCACGGCTTGAGCTGCTTGATCCGCTCGTCCATCTCCCGGACCAGGGTGTTCACGTTGTCGCGCCGCCAGGCCGCCCGGCTGCGGCCGGCACCGTACTTGGCGAAGCTGGCGTTGTCGGGGAAGTCCTGGCCGGCCTCGGGGTACGGGTAGAAGAAGTCGTCGAAGTGGACGCCGTCGACGTCGTACTTCTTGACCGCCTCCAGCATCGAGTCCTCGACGAAGCGCCGCGCCTCGGGGATCCCCGGGTCGAAGTAGAGGCGGGCCCGCTCGCCCCTGGGATAGGAGAGCGCCCACTCGCGGTGCTTGATGAGCGGGTGGTTGGGCGCCAGCTTGGCGAAGTCGGCGCCGGGGCCCTTCGGGCCGGGCTGGGTTCCGCGGTACGGGTTGAACCAGGCGTGGAATTCCAGGTTGCGTTGGTGCGCCTCGTCGATCATGAAGGCCATCGGATCCCAGCCGGGGCTCTTGCCGTCCCGTCTGCCGGTCAGCCACTCGGACCAGGGCGCGTACGCCGACTGCCAGAACGCGTCGCCGCTGGGCCGGACGTGCACGAAGATCGCGTTGTGGTTCTGCGCCTGGGCCAGCGCCAGCCAGTCCAGGTACTCCTTCTTCACCTGCGCCTCGGGCAGGCCGGGCCGGCTGGGCCAGTCGATGTTCGTCACCGTGGTGAGCCACATGCCGCGCAGCTCCCGGGTCGCCTGCACCGGCACCCCGGCGCAACGGCCGGTGACGCCGGTGGCGGGTCCGACCGCGGCCGGTTCGACGAACGGAGCCGAGGGTGGGTCGTACGTGGCGGCTCTGATCAGACCCACCGCGATCGCGGCCATCGCGATCACCGCAACCACGACGATCGCGGTGATCTTCAATGGCGGTCGGCGCAGACGCATGGGGCCCAGTGTGCCTTGCCGGGACGAACGGCCCCGAAGAGGCCGTAGAGTCCCGGACGTGACGGTGATCGTTGTGGGGGCGGGCATAGCGGGTCTGGCCTGCGCGAGAGAGCTCGTGGACGCGGGGATTCCGGCCCAGGTGGTGGAGCGCGGCAGGGTCGTCGGCGGCAGGTTGGCGAGCAAGAGATTCGATGACCGGTACGCGGACGTCGGCGCCGCCTACGTCACCGCGGACGCCCCCTCCTTCCAGGGGCGGCTGGACAGCTGGCGGGTGGCGGGACTCGCGCACCCGTGGACCGAGACGTTCAGTGTCGACACGGCCGGCCGACGGGAAACCACGACCGGGCCGGTGCGCTGGTCGGCGCCGGGCGGGCTGCGCAGCCTCGCCGAGGACCTCGCCCGGGAACTGGACGTCACCCTGGAGCACGAGGTGCGGGCGCTGCCCGAGGCCGATGCCGTGGTGCTGGCCATGCCGGCGCCGCAGGCCGAGCGGATCGCCGCTGTGGGCGTACTCCAGGAATGGTCTCCTGTCCTAACCGCCGTGCTCACCTTCCGTGAGCGGGTCTGGCCGGACTTCCACGGCATGTTCGTCAACGAGCACCCGGTGCTGGCCACCGTCTGTGACGACGGGGACCGCCGCGGCGACGGGGCGCCGGTGCTGGTCGCGCACTCGACCGGGGACTTCGCGCGGCCACGGCTGGGCGATCCGCTCGCGGCCGCGGGTGAGCTGGAGACGGCCGTGCGCAAGCTCCTCGATCTGCCGCCCGCCGAATCCGTGCGCGTGCACCGCTGGACCTTCGCGCAACCGCTGCCCGGCGGCGACGAGCTCTTCCACCGCCAGGGCGACCTCTACGTCTGCGGCGACGCCTTCGGCAAGCCGCGCGTGCAGACCGCCTGGCTCAGTGGCCGGGCGGTCGCGCACGACATCATTGGTCAGAGCAAACTGCGGTAGACCGCCATCGTGTCCTCGGCGATGGTCGCCCAGGAGAACTTCTCCACCGCGCGCCGCCGCCCGGCCAGGCCCATCTCCTTGGCGCGGGCCGGGTCCTCGATGACCGCCGTCAGCGCCGCGGCCAGGTCGTTCACGAAACGGTCCGGGTCGATCGGCGTGCCCGTGCCGTCGCTGACCTGATCGATCGGGACCAGCACGCCGGTCTCGCCGTCGGCCACCACCTCGGGGATGCCGCCGGTCGCGGTCGCCACCACCGCGGTCTCGCAGGCCATCGCCTCCAGGTTGACGATGCCCATCGGCTCGTAGATCGACGGGCAGACGAACACCGTCGCGTGCGTGAGCACCTGGATGACCTCGTGCTTGGGCAGCATCTCCTGCACCCAGATCACGCCCCGCTCGTCGCGTGCGTTGCGCAGCTGGATGGCCAGGCCCTCCACCTCGGCGGCGATCTCGGGTGTGTCCGGCGCGCCGGCCAGCAGCACGATCTGCGTCTCGGCGGGCAGGTCGTGGCAGGCGCGCAGCAGGTAGGGCAGGCCTTTCTGCCGGGTGATCCGGCCGACGAACACCACGCTGGGCCGGCTCGGGTCGATGCCCAGCCGCTCGATCACGTCGGTGCCGTGGTCCGGGCGGTACAGCTCCGTGTCGATGCCGTTGTAGACGACCCGGATCTTCGATTCGTCAACCGAGGGGTACGCCGTGAGGACGTCCCGTTTCATGCCGGCCGAGACCGCGATGACGGCGTCCGCGTTCTCGATCGCCACCCGCTCGCAGAACGAGGACAGCGCGTACCCGCCGCCGAGCTGTTCCGCCTTCCACGGGCGCAGCGGCTCGAGGCTGTGCGTGGTGACCACGTGCGGGACGCCGTGCAGGAGCTTAGCGGTGTGGCCGGCGAAGTTGGCGTACCAGGTGTGGCTGTGCACGACGTCGGCGCCCTCGCACCCGGCGGCGATGGCCAGGTCGACGCCCATGGTGCGCAGCGCGGCGTTGGCGCCGGCCAGTTCGGCCGGTTCCGGGTACGCGGTCACGCCGGGCTCGTCCCGCTTGCCGCCGAAGCAGTGCACGCGCACGTCAGCCAGCGGCCGCAGGTCCCGGGCCAGGTATTCGAGGTGGACGCCGGCCCCGCCGTAGACCTCCGGCGGGTACTCGCGGCTGATCAGGTCCACTCGCAGATTCTGGGAGGTCACGACCTCAACTTAGTCGCTTCGGCTGGCGCTCGCGCAGCGCAAAAAGTAGCGTTCCCACCATGGCTGTCAAGGTGCTCGCGATCGTTCTGGCAGGTGGCGAAGGCAAGCGCCTGATGCCCCTCACCACGGACCGGGCCAAGCCCGGCGTCCCGTTCGGCGGCATCTACCGCATGATCGACTTCGTGCTCTCCAACCTGGCCAACGGCGGGTTCCTCAAGATGGTGGTGCTGACCCAGTACAAGTCGCACTCCCTCGACCGGCACATTTCCAAGACCTGGCGGATGTCGACGCTGCTCGGCAACTACGTCACGCCCGTGCCCGCCCAGCAGCGGCTCGGCCCGCGCTGGTTCGCCGGCTCGGCCGACGCCATCTACCAGAGCCTCAACCTGATCAACGACGAGAACCCGGACTACGTCATCGTCTTCGGCGCCGACCACATCTATCGGATGGATCCGAAGCAGATGGTCGACCAGCACATCCAGTCCGGCGCGGCGGTCACCGTGGCCGGCATCCGGCAGCCGAAATCGATGTCCGACCAGTTCGGCGTCATCGACGTCGACCCGGCCAGCCCGCGGCGGATCAAGGCGTTCCGGGAGAAGCCGGCCGAGGTCGACGGCCTGCCCGACGCGCCGGACGAGATCTTCGCGTCGATGGGCAACTACGTGTTCACCACGCGGGCGTTGTGCGAGGCGGTCACGCGGGACGCGCAGAACCCCGACAGCAAGCACGACATGGGTGGCAACATCATCCCGATGCTGGTGGAGAAGGGCGAGGCGAACGTCTACGACTTCCGGGACAACGACATCCCCGGCAGCACCGACCGCGACCGCGGCTACTGGCGCGACGTGGGGACGCTGGACTCGTTCTACGAAGCCCACATGGACCTGATCGCCACCCTCCCGATCTTCAACCTCTACAACCACGAGTGGCCGATCTACACCAACTACGGCTCGTGGCCGCCGGCGAAATTCGTTCACGGGTACGACGACCGCCAGGGTCGCGCCGTCGAATCGATGATCTCCCCCGGCGTGGTGGTCTCCGGTTCCCTGGTCGACCGCTCGATCGTCTCCCCGAACGTCAGGATCAACTCCTGGGCGCACGTCGAGGGCTCGGTCCTGATGGAGGGCGTCCAGGTGGGCCGCCGCGCGGTCATCAAGAACGCGATCCTGGACAAGAACGTGATCGTCCCCGAGGGCGCCCAGATCGGCGTCGACCTGGACCGCGACCGCAAGTTCTACACCGTCTCCGACAACGGCGTGGTCGTCATCGGCAAGGGCCAGCAGGTCGAGCTCTAGCCGCTGCCCTCGTGGTTCGAGGCCCCGCCTTCGAACCCGTCCGGGCGTGCCGGGCCGTCGACTTCCGAGACAGCGCACTCGTTGCTGTTCGTCGATTTCGACGGCCCTTTGCCGCATACGCTGAACGAACGGTTTGCGGTTTGCGGGCGTGCGAGAGCAGTCGAACTGCCACCGACGGGTGAGGCCGGACGCTCCGCACCGCACCGCACCGGATCCTTTCGGTGAACGGTGGGGCGTTCAAAGATCGTCCGGCGGCACAAGAATCCCGCCGACCTGCACATTCGAGGGCTTTCCGGCCGCCGCTGAGAAACTCGGGGCCGCCGTTCGAAAGTCGTCCGAATGATCGACAGTCAACCCGTAACAACCTTGAAGGCCGGGATGTTGCGGACGTACTCGTCGTTCTCGTTAACTTGCCACGGGCTCCACTCGCACGACCGGCGAACGATTCCGCCGTCGCACGGGGATCAGCCGTATCGAAACCTAGACGCTCTCAAGGGAGACGCCGTGGCAATGATCGAGGAAACCTGCGGGCACAGATCGCCGTACCATGACCGATCCCTGCCCTTGACAATCGTCCTGATCACCGTGGTGATGCTGGTCGACCGGGGCGCCGACCCGACGGTCGCCCTGTGCAGCGTGGCAGGACTCGTCGCTGCGGTCGGCCGCGTCACGCGTGGTTGAGGACGATGGCCACCAGACCGGTCCGTCCCGGGGCCGCCGCTTCGGTCAGCGACTTCGCTCGTTCCCTCCGTGATCTCTGGGTTCGTGCGGGCAGCCCCAACCTCCAGGCCATGGCCCGGGACAGGTATGTCAGCCCACCGACGCTGTCCGCCGCACACGGTGGGCGGACCTTCCCCACGTGGCACGCCACCTGCGCCTACCTGCTCGGGTGCGGAGTGCCCGAAGCCGATATCGCCGGGTGGCTGAGCCGCTGGTGTCAGGTCGCCGACGTCATCGGCTATCGGGGGGCAAGACCACCGCGCTCGGACCCCGGCACTCGTGGCCCGGCCCCGGAGTGCCGCAGCGTTGCCACGGTCGCGGATTTCCGGTCGGCACTGCGACAGATCTTCCGATGGACCGAGGCGGGTTCTCAGGCAGCCTTCATACGCGAGGCCGGGTGCCGCGGCATTTCGCTGGCCAAGGCAACGCTCAGCGACATGCTGACGTCCGGTCGGAGCGACAATCTGCCGAGCGCGGCCAGCACACGAACGTTCTTGATTGCGAGCGCGCTACCTCCGGACCATGTCGAACAATGGATGGCGATACACGACTCGCTTGTTCGCAGCGGTCGCGGTGGGCAGGAGAAGCCCCCGGTCCAGGCTCAGCCGGATTCTGCCGCCTCTCCCGGCCGGTTGCCCGACGATCACTACGAAGACGCTCCGTGCGGACTGTTGACGACCCTGCCCGACGGCACCATCGAACACGTCAACCGGACCTTTCTCGAACTCACCGGCCATTCCCGTGACGCACTGATCGGGAAACGCCGATTCCGGGACCTGCTCAGCCGCGCCGGTCAGTTCTTTCACGAGACGCACTACTGCATGGAGCTGAGGACCAAAGGCGTTGTCCGTGAGGTCGCCTTCGACATCATGTGCGCTGACGGCCGGCGGCTGCCCGTTCTCGTCAACTCGGCCGTCACCCGGTGCGAGGCGGGCAGCACCACTTCGATTCGAACGACAGTCTTCGAAGCCGGCGCACGCCTCAGATATGAGCGACAGCTTCGTGCCGCCCGCCGCTCCGCGGAAGAGAAAGTCCGCCGCTTGCGAGCCGAGCAGGATCGTCCATGAGGGGCCGGCAGCGCCGGGTGTCAGCTGAACGGTCAGTCCGAGGCGGCCGGGCAAGGGTCGGTGCCCGGGGTGCCGGGGCGGGCCACCCGCCGCTGATCGAGGACGCGTTCCAGGACGGTCGGCTTCGACGACATCAGGCCGTCGGCGCAGGCGTCGATCAGTGAGTTGTAGGTCGCCTCGTCCTCGGATCCGCTGCCGCTGAACCAGACGTGCACGGCGTACCCGTCGCTGTGTGCCCTGGCTATGAAGCCCGGCGTCGCGATCCTGACGCCCTGGAAGCCGACCGGGATCTGCAGCGCGACCGTCCCCTCGATCGGGCGCATGCGCAGGGTCAGGTAGCGCAGCACCTCGCCGAAGCCCGGCGCCACCCCGACGGCCGGCGCCAGCCTGTGGAACTCGGCGATGGCCTCATCCTCGAACGAGGCCACGATGATGTCCTGGGTGCGGTTCAGGCGATGCAGAAGCCCGGCGAGCAGCCGCGCGTTCCGCAGGAACGACTCGCCGTCGTCGTCCGACGAGCCCTTGATCTCCACGGTGAACGGGGTCCGCGGGAACCGGGTCAGCACTTCCTCCAGCGACGGCACCCGGAAGTCGTCGGCCGTGTATCCCGGCGGCGGCGGCCGATCCCCGGTCCGCACACCTCGCAGCTCGGAGTGCGACGCCGCGTCCAGCCTCTGCACCTCGGCGAACGTCTTGTCCCGGATCGGCCCGGTGCCGTCGGTGGTGCGGTCGACCTCCGCGTCGTGCATGACCACCAGCACGTCGTCGGCGGTCGCATGCACATCCATCTCGAGCATGTCGGCGCCGACATCGACCGCGCGCCGGAACGCGTACATCGTGCTGGACGGCGCCTCATCCTCCCCACCCTGATGGGCGATGGACAGGAACGGCCGGCCCATCCACGGGCCCGGAGCCGCATCGCCGGGGAGATTCAGGCGCACCGCCAACCCGATCGCCAGCACCACGACGACCGCGGCGGCGATAAGTAAGATCCGTCGCTTCCTCATCGCCGCGAAGCCTAACCGGGATCAGACCTGGCCGAGATCGACCTCGAGGGAGAAGGGCGCGGCCGGTCGACGGCTCCGGCGTCAGTGCCCGACTTCCGTCAGTGAGTCGTAGTAGGCCTTCATCGCCGGGTAGTAGTCGTCGAAGCTGGGGCTGGGCAGGTCGTCGCGCGACGCCACCAGCATGTCCAGGTAGTACTCCCAGCCGGGGCCCATCTCGCCGACCTGGTCGGTGCTGTCGAGGTGGTGCACCAGCTGGAGCTCGGTCCGGCCGCCGGCGTTGGACAGCCGCAGCTCGAGTTTCCAGCCGCCGTCCCCCTCCCCCGTCGTCGACAGGGCCAGGCGGCGCGGTGGGTCGCAGGCGTCGATCCGGACGTCGAACCACGGCGCCTGTTCCTCGTAGGCCATCTGGAGCTTGATCATCCGGCCTGGGGCGGGGTCGCCTTCCCACGCTCCGAACCAGCGGGCGGTGCGGTCGGATTCGGTCAGGCTGGCCCACACGTCCTCGATGGGCGCGCGGAACGTGCGGCTGACGATGAGGTCGCGGCCGTCTGCGGTGGGGAAGAGCCCGCCGTTGGGTGGGTTGGTCATGCGGTCTTCTCCTGGTGATCGACGACTGACTGATCGGTGGTCGGCGAGGTCGTGCGGCGCTCGCGGCGCGTGCGGTAGACCTCGGTCTCGAGTGCGTCGAGGCGACGCTCCCAGTGGTCGGCGCGGGCGAACTGCCCGAGCCACGCCACCAGGCCGGCGAAGCGGGCGGCCTCCAGCGAGTAGAAGCGCTGACGACCGACCAGCGCGTCGCTGACCAGGCCGCTCTCCCGGAGCACCCGCAGGTGGCGGCTGACGGCGGGCCGGCTGATCGTGAACCGGTCGGCGATCTCCCCGGCGGTCAGCCGCTGCTCGCGCAGCATCACCAGGATGTCCCGCCGCACCGGATCGGCGATCGCCGCCGCCACCTCGTCCACCGCGAAAGCGTAACCACTGTGTTACGTGTCCCGCAAGGAGAGCGAGGAAGGCGAGGACAGCGAGGAGGCACGATCTAGCGGCGATCCCGCAGCGTCTGTGAGGGGGTCTCGCCGAAGCGCCGCCGATAGTCCCCCGCGAAACGGCCGAGATGGGTGAACCCGAACCGGGCCGCCACATCCCCGACGCTGGTGCGCCAGGGGTCGCCGTGGGTCAGCGCCTGATGGACCCTGTCGAGGCGCAGCCGGCGCAGGTACGTCATCGGGGACATCCCGATGTGCTGCTTGAACGCGTCCTGCAGCACGCGCACCCCCACCCCGGCGATCCCCGCCAGTTCGCCGGCCGTGAAGGAGCGGCCGGGCTGGGCGTGCATCGCGTCCAGGGCACGTTTCACCGTGCGCGGCCGCCGGGCCGCCGGCTCGTGCGAGAAGGGGTGCTCGACCGTCAGCGCCAGGCCGCTGATCAGCAGGTCACGCCACTGCTTGGCGATCTGCGGCCGGTTGACGAGCGGGTTGTGGCCGCGCATGTCGGCCAGCAGCTGGCGGACCAGGCCGGCCCAGCTGCGCCCGCGCCCGCTGCCGGTGGGGAAGCTGGCGGCCAGCGGCATCGGGGACGACACCTGACGGTCCAGGGCGGCGTCCACCTCACGTTCCAGCGCGGCCCGGTCGACCTTGACGCTGAGCAGCCGGCAGTCGGCGCTCATGCGCAGCTCGACGTCGCCGACCGGCTGGAGGACCACGGCGCGGGACGCGTCGGCGGCGACCACGTGTCCGAGCTGCCGGGACTGGACCGCGCCGGTCAGCGGCGCGAGGACGTGGTAGGCGTCCTCGAGGTCGGACGTGGTGACGAAGACGTCCGCGCCGTAGCGGAGCTCGCCGATGGTCACCGCGCCCAGGCCCAGTCCCTCGGCGACGAAGTCGAGCGTGCGGGTGTCGTCCAGGGGACGGACCCGCACGCTCTCGTAGAACAGGCGCCGGCAGAACCTCCCGGCCTCGTCGAGGTCGGTGGTGCGCAGCGAGGATCGAACCGGGATTCCCGCGTCCGGGTTCGAAGCCCTCGTCACCATCCGCCGACTGTAGTCCTGTCGTGACTCTCAGGCAGCAACGGGCACGGGCCATTCATACTCGGTCACGGCGCCCCCGGTCACATCGACTTCGGCGAGCACGGTGACCGGGTCCTGCCAGATCGCGTACCGGCCCGCGGCCAGGCCGTCGATGACGACACTCCACAGCACCCCTCCGCGCACGTACCGGGCGCGGACCGCGGCGTGCGTCCGGCTGCCCGGGTCGGCGACCGGGCTCACCTCGATCTCGTGCCCGTGCAGGCTGCCCGGCGTGTGGATGACCATGGCGCCGATGTCGGCGCCGATGTTCAGCACCACCGTGCCCTGACCGCTGGGGGCCAGGGTGTGGTGGTGATGCGCTCCGACCGACACGCGACTACTCCTTCTTGGCGTCGGGGGCCGGCGGGTTGTTGAACCCGTCGAGCGGCGTGGGCAGGTACGGGAACTTCTTCAGCAGGTCGGAGCTGACGTTCTTGATCGACAGTCCCTGCTCGACCAGCGCGGCCGCGTCGTCCGGCTTGAAGTCGGCGTTGACCAGCGGCACCGTCACACCGGCGATGGCGCGCAGCGAGATCGAGACCACGTCGTCGGCGATCCGCCGGCCGTTCGGGAAACCGGCCAGGTCGGCGCCGAGGAGGCCGAACGGGTTCTCCTCCTTCGACGGCGGGATGGCCGTGTTCAGGCGGAGCATGTCGGCCTGGGTCTCGCCGGTGTTGTTCTGGAACTCGTCGATCAGCCCGTCGGGGATGCCGGTGAGCAGGATGGCGAGCAGGTCGGCACGCGGATCGCCGGCCTTGTTCAGCGCGGCCAGCTTGTCGAAGACACCCGGGTAGAGCACCGGCAGCAGCGCGCCGAGCTCCGGGGTGGCGACGAACTCGGCGAACCGCTTGTCCTCGCTGGGCGGCAGGCTGTTCCACAGGTCCTTCTGCGCCATCGGCACGATGACCTCGTTGAACAGCGGGTTGCCCAGCCGGGACACCTGGGTCTGCGGGCCGACGTACACGTCGTCGTCGCCCTTGCCCTTGCGCACCTGCACCTGGCGACGGCTGGCCGACGTCCACACGCCGATCACGGCGCCGGCGTCACGGCCGCGGACCTTCTTCTTGCCGTCCTTGCGCACCATGTGCAGCGGGACCTGGATGGCGATCGAGTGCACGTTCGTCTTGTCGGTGGCGTTGACCGCCTTGCCGGCGTAGTTGAACAGCTTCTGGCCGACCAGGTGCGCGTTCTGGAAGGGGCGCAGCGTACCCAGGTCGAAGATGGACCCGAGGTCGACGAAGAACGCGTCGGCTCGCTGCCCGGCGAAGACCTTCTCGCCGGTCTTCAGCTTGTGCACGGCGTCCTCGGCGAGCTTGTCGTAGTCCGCGATGGACAGCGGGCCGACGTTGCACGGCGGGCAGGGCAGCTTCTCGGCCAGCACGGTGTGCTTGCCGTGCGCGTCCACCTTGGTCACCGAGAAGAACTGGCGGCGGTTCCAGTTCTCACTGTCCAGCGACTCGATCGGCCCGGTGTTGTAGAGGAACGTCCGGTCGTTGCGCAGTTCGGTGCGGAACCGGAACTGGTACGTGAGGTCCGGGCGGGCGTCGCCGTTGGAGTCGACGTGGATCTCGTAGAGCACGTCGTCGCCGAACTCGAAGAAGTTCGGGCCGCTCGCGGGGGGCTGGAGCGGGACGTAGTTGGCGATCAGCGTCACGGTGTCCGGGTGGTCGGGGCTCACGAACGCGTACAGGTCGGAGCTGTCCGCCACCGGGTCCTTGCTGATCTCCGGTGCTTCACGATGGGAAGACAAGGGGGGTCCTTAAAAGTCGTCGGGGGGAAACGAGAGCAGGGCCTACCGAGAAGCGCGTCAGCCGCGCTTGGCGGCCTTGAGAAGCTGGGCGGCCAGCTTCTTGTCTTCCAGCTTCAGCTTCTGACCACCGGTGAAGACGTCGAACACGCCCTTCTTGGCGTCCACCAGCGAGATCACCAGCGCCTGGCCGTCGTCCTTCGCGTCCTCCCGCTCACCGGCGAGGCTCAGCCCGGCGACACCGGCGACAGAGGCGCCGACCCCGACGGTGGCGGCGACGGTGAGAACCCGGCGACGGGACAGGCCCGAACCGTTCCGGCTCCGGTAATGACTGCGACTCATGCTCGGCCTTTCGATCGTCTTCAGGGGCGGGGCTATGTCGTCGACGCCCATCAGTACGCGGCCGGAACCGCGACGGTTCAACGGATTCCGTCATCCCTGGGAAGATCCTGAGTGCGGGGCCGTCGCCGCATGCGCGTGATCGCGAACGCGCCGGTCGCCGCGGCCAGCACCAGCAGCGCACCCGCCAGATAGAACCGATCGTTCTCGCCCGGCGACTCCTCCCCGAGCGTCAGGACCACCGGCGCGGTCGACGTTTCCGCAGCTGGGGTGGGCTCGTCCGAGGCGGTCGGCGACGGCTTGGGCGTCGCCACGACCTTCGATGCCTTGGGTACGACCACAGCCTTCTTCTTCGGGGCCGGCGGCGCCTTCAGATCCAGGTCCGAGCAGGAGTAATAGGTGTCCGGGGTGGAGGAGTTCTGCCAGATGACATAGAGCACATGCCGGCCGGTGCGGTCCTTGGGCAGCTTCGCCGTCATCCGGTACGCGCCACCGGTCAGCGGCGGGTCCTTGTCCACCAGGATCGCCTTGGTCGCCAGGTCGTCCCAGCGCAACGGCTCGTCCGGGTCGTACCCCTGCTTGGTCAGATAGATCTTGAACGTGCCCTCGTGCGGGATGGTCGTGGCGTAACGGACACTCAGCGTGTCGCCGGCCTCGGCCTCGGTGGCCGGCCAGTCGTCCCGGGCCAGGTCCAGACCCCGGTAGGAGTCCAGTCCGCCGCTGCAGAGCTCGCCGTCCGGGATGACCTGGCGGTCCCGGCCGTTCACCCCGGCCACGCGCAGGTTGTCGAACTTGCCGAACGGCTGCCCGTTGGCCTTCTTGGCGGCCTTGCAGGCGGCGGAACCGGTCTCGGTCCCCTCCCCCGCGCAGGCGGCGGTACGGCTGATCGGCTTCGTGGGAGCGCCGTGGGCGGAGGCGGGCGTGGCGGCCGACAACGCGACCAGGGCGGTCGCGGCGACCACCGCGCCGAGGCGGCGAACTGACATGAGTGGGACTCCTCGGCTCGGTCTGACCCGTGGGGTACGGATCAGAACGGCGAGTCGTTCATCACCCTGGGTGGTAATGCCGAGAGAAACGTCCGGTTGTGATTGCATGGCTGGCGTAACCGAAACACAGGAGGACTCATGGACAAGCCCGACGTCGGCCCGATCACCGGCGAGCCGCCGGCCGAGCTACTGATCGAGGAGATCACCGTCGGTGACGGTGACGAGGCCAAGCCGGGCCACTACGTGAGCGTGCACTACGTGGGTGTGGCGCACTCGTCCGGCAAGGAGTTCGACGCCTCGTACAACCGCGGCGAGCCGTTCCAGTTCCCGCTGGGCGGCGGCCAGGTCATCGCCGGGTGGGACGCGGGAGTGGCCGGTATGCGCGTCGGGGGCCGGCGCAAGCTGATCGTGCCCCCGGACCTCGGCTACGGCGCCCGGGGTGCGGGCGGCGTGATCAAGCCCAACGAGACGCTCATCTTCGTGGTGGACCTGCTCGGCGTGCAGTGACCGGACGGCAGGCCGCTCGGGCCGGGGTGGGCGATGCCCGCCCCGGCCCGTCGCCGTTCGGCTCGTGTCCCTGCTCCTCGCGGGGCAGGAACTCGTCCGGGTCGAACGGGTCGCCGAGCGGTGTCACTTCTGCTTCCTCAGGTCCGCGCAGCCGGCCTCGTCCGGCAGCAGCGGGCGGAAGGTGATCCGGAACTGCTCCTTGCCGGACGTCCACGGGGTCTGCTGGTTGGCCTTCGCCTGCTGGGTCGCGGCCAGCACGGCCGGCCCGTCGGCGATCACGCAACCGATCTTCACGTTCGGGTTGAGGAACTCCCCGGGCAGCGCCGGACCGGTCCAGGCCACCGGGGCGAAGGCGCCGGGCAGCCCGTCGTCCTGTTTCACGTACGGCTGGGCGAGAGCGGCGATCTTCTCGGCCGCGTACGGCTTGCTCTGCGCGCTCGCGCCGAACTCCCGCACCTTGTCGATGAAGGCGGACAGCTTGGCCCGCGCCTCCCGCTGGGCCGGGGTGAGCCGGGGGTCGTTGGCCTGTTCCATGCCCAGCGCCGCCACGCTCACGCTCTGGGTCGCGCCGTCGACGATCACGTCGATCCGGGTGTTCGGCGCGTCCGCCACATTCGGCTGACCGAGGTCCGACCCGGTCCGCACGCCGGCGTCCTGCGCCTTCTTGGCCAGCCCGGCGACCTCGTCCGGGCTGATCGTGGTCACCTGGAGGTTGGGCATGGCGGGGCCGGGATAGATCGCGGGCACCGGGCCCTCGGTGATGACGCGGCCGTCGGAGTACACACTGACCTCCGGGATCCGCCCGACGATGCGCTCGGCCGGCACGAAACCACCCTCCTGGGTCATCCGCAGGACCAGGCCCGCAGCCGTCTCGGGGGCGCTCGACGAGGGCGCGGCTCCGGCATCGTCACCGGAGCCGCCGCCGGCATCGGTGCGGGCGCAGGCGGACAGGGCGATGAGGGCCAGTGCGGTGGTTGCCACCAGCGGGAAGCGACTTAGCGTCATCACCGACTGCACCGAGCGGCAGGTGCCGCCGCCGAACAACGAACGCCGCAGGCGAGGGCCGGAAGGGGATGACAAGGACGGCTCAGTCATAACCCGTACGACGATCGTCGGCCCCCTGGGGTTCCGGGGTCCGACGATCAAATCCGAACTATTTGACCGAACCCAGGGACAGGCCCTGGACCAGTTTGTCCTGGGCGGCGAAGCCGGCCACCAGCACCGGCAGCGAGACCACGAACGCGGCCGCGCAGAGCTGCGCCAGGAACAGGCCCTGGCTGGTCACGAAGCTGGTCAGGAAGACCGGCGCGGTCTCCGCCACGGTCGCGGTGAGCACCCGGGCGAAGAGCAGCTCGTTCCAGCTGAAGATGAAGCAGATGAGCGCGGTCGCCGCGATGCCCGGCATGACCACCGGGGCGATCACCGAGCGCATCGTCTTGACCAGGTTGGCGCCGTCCATCTGTGCGGCCTCCAGCATCTCCACCGGCACCTCGGAGAGGAAGGAGCGCATCATCCACACCGCGATCGGCAGGTTCATCGAGGTGTAGAAGACGATGAGCAGCCAGATGTTGTCGAGCAGGCCGGCGTTCTGGGCGAAGAGGTAGAGCGGGAGCAGGCCGGCCACCACGGGCAGCATCTTGGTGGAGAGGAAGAAGAAGAGAGTGTCGGTCCACTTCTTCACCGGCTTGATGGAGAGCGCGTACGCGGCCGGGATGGACAGCAGCAGGACCAGCGCGGTGGACACGATGCTGGCGGTCAGCGAGTTGAGCAGCGGCGGCCACGGGCTGGCGCCGCCGGTGAAGAACTCGCGGTAACCCTCCAGCGTGATCGGCGCGAAGACGGCCGGCGGGTTCTGGGCCGCGTCCGACTCGCCGTGGAAGGAGGTGAGCACCATCCACACGACGGGCAGCACGAACAGGATGCCGATCACCCAGGCGAGCAGGCTCAGCCACGCCGCCCCGCGCGACTTCTTCTTCTCCACGGCCGCCGGGGCCGTCGTGGCGATCGCGCTCATTGCCTACCTCCGCTCCGCGGTCCCGGTCGTAGCCTCACCGCTCCGCTCATCGGCCTTCCTCCCTGAAGAGCGACGAGACCGTCCGCAGGGCGAACGTCGCGATGATGATGGTGCCGATCACCACGATCACCGCGGCGGCCGACGCCCGTCCGTAGTCGTGCGCGTTGTAGAAGATCGTGTAGATCGTGTACGGCAGGTTCGCGGTGCCGAGCCCGCCGGAGGTGATGGTGAAGACGGCGTCGAAGTTCTGCACGATGTAGATCGAGCCGAGCAGCGCCCCGAGCTCCAGGTACTGCCTCAGGTGCGGCAGCGTCATGCTGCGGAAGATCTGCCAGCCGTTCGCGCCGTCGATCCGGGCCGCCTCGATCACGTCCAGCGGACGCCCCTGCAGGCCGGCGAGCAGGATCAGCATCATGAACGGCGTCCACTGCCAGACCAGCGCGAAGATCACCGACCAGAGCGGCATGTTGCTGATCCAGTCCGGCTGCGGCGGGTCCGCACCGAAGATGCCCCAGATCCAGGTGAGGGCGCCGTTGAACAGCCCGTACTCGGGGTTGTAGAGAGCGTGCTTCCAGAGCAGCGCGGCAGCCACCGGGACCACCAGGAAGGGCGCGATCATCATCGTGCGGACCGCGCCGCGGCCCCGGAACTTGCGGTCCAGCAGCAGCGCGATGCCCAGGCCGAGCAGCAGGCTGATCAGAACCACCCCGGCGGTGAGCAGGATCGTCGTCCAGACCGCGTCGCGCATGTTGACGTCGCTGAAGACCCGGATGAAGTTGTCGAGGCCGGCGAAACCCCGCTCGTCCGGGTAGTAGGCGTTCCAGTCCATGAACGAGATCACCAGCGTGGCCACGAACGGCAGCTGGGTGACCACGATCATGAAGATCAGCGCGGGCAGCAGCGGCGCGCGCCGGGCCCAGGCGGACGTCTTCCGGATCACGCCCGGGGGCGGCGCCGACGTCCCCGCCGAGGTCTTCTCCGCCACGGTTGTCATGAGGCAGAGCCTTCCTTCGTCATGCCCTCCTGGCCCTCGCCTGCGGCCTGGTGGGCCGCCGCCGGCAATTGCCGCTCGGTGCGATCGGTCATGACTCAGCCCTCCTGACGTGACTTGTAGCGTTCGGCTACGTCCTCGGCCAGGCGTTGACCTCGGTCCAGGGCTTCATCGACGGTCATCTGCCCGGCGATGGCCGAGCTGACGTACTGGGAGACCTGCGTGCCCAGATCGGTGAACTCGGGGATGTCGATGAACTGGATGCCGATCGCCGGCCGCTCCTGCACGCCCGGGTTGCGCGGGTCGGCGCTGGTGATGGCGTTCTTGGTGGGCTCGGCGAAGGCCGACGCGACCTTGAGGTAGTCCTGGTTCTCGTACGTCGAGGCGCGCTTGCCCGCCGGGACGCTGGACCAGCCGACCTGCTGCCCGACCAGTTCCTCGTACTCCTTGGACGACGCCCAGGAGATGAACTTCCAGGCGTTGTCCTTCTTCTCGCTGGCCTGCTGGATGCTCCATGACCAGGCGTAGAGCCAGCCGCTGGACTTCGTCCGGTCGACCGGCGCCGCCGCGTACCCGAGCTTGCCCTTGACCGGCGAGTCGTCCGCCTCGAGGGAGCCCGCGGCGCTGGTCGCGTCGTACCACATGGCCGCGTTGCCCTGGACCATGTTGTTCAGGCACTCGGTGAAGCCGGCCTGCGGCGCGCCGACCTCGCCGTGCTCACGGACCAGGTTGACGTAGAAGTTCGTGGCCGCCTTGAACTCGGGGGCGTTGACCCGGGGCGTCCAGTCCTTGTCGAACCAGGTGCCGCCGAACGTGTTGACGACCGTGGTCAGCGGTGCGAACACCTGGCCCCAGCCGGGCTGGCCGCGCAGGCAGATCCCGGCCATCCCGGGCTGCTTGCCGTCCACCCGTGCGGCGATGTCGGCGACCTGCTGCCAGGTCGGTGCGGCGGGCATCTGGATGCTCTGCGCGTCGAGCACGTCCTTGCGGTACATCAGGAACGAGGACTCGCCGTAGAACGGCTCGCCGTACAGCTTGCCGTCGTCGGCGGTCAGCGACTGGGTCATCGACGGCAGGATGTCGTCCTGGGCGAAGGCGCTGTCCGCCTTGACGTAGTCGTCGAGCGGGGCGATCCACTGGGATTTGGCGTAGATCGGGATCTCGAAGTTCGACAGCGAGGCCACGTCGTACTGGCCGGCCTGGCTGGAGAACTCCTGGCTGATCTTGTCGCGGACGTCGTTCTCCGGCAGCACGGTGAAGTTCACGTTGATGCCGGTCTCGCGAGTGAAGTGGTCGGCGGTCAGCCGCTGCAGGTCGATCATCTGCGGGTTGTTGACCATCAGCACGTCGATGCTGTTGGCCCCGCCCGACCCGCCCTCGGTGCCGCCCCAGCCCGCGCATCCGGACGAGACGAAGAGGACGGTTGCCGCGATCGCGGCCGTAGCGGCCCGGACATGTGCACGAGACATGGTGCCTCCCCGGCGAGGCGGACATCATCGTCACCGACCGTTGTGATGCCGGTAACACAGCGGTCATCAGTACATGCCTGTGATCGATTCGATGTCAACCGTTCGGAGGAGGCCTTGCATAAATGAGTATCGAAATCGCAGTGGTGGCTCAGGCGACGCGGGCCTTGCGTCCCATCACGTCGACGATGTCGCCGCGGTGCAGCTGACGGCCGCGGCGCAGGTCGACCTCGCCGTTGACGGTCACGTCACCCGAGGTGATCAGAACCTTTCCCTCGCCACCGGTGTCCACCAGGTCGGCGATCTTGAGGAATTGTCCGAGTCTGATCATGTCACCGTCGATTGCCACGTCACGCATGACGACCATTGTCGACGACGATCCAAAAATTTACGCGAACCCTTGAACCATCCGGGCGCCGGATACGAACTACCACCCGTGAGCCGAAACCTCATCTCCCGCAGAGCGGGTGTGCTGACCGCCACCACCGTGGCCGGCGTCCTCTCCATGGCCGGCCCAGCCATGGCGGACGTCAAGGTGGAACCGGCCAGCGCGCCCCAGGGCAGCGGGCAAAACGTGCACTTCCTGTTCACCAACACCGCCCAGTGTTCCGTGGACAAGGTCAAGCTGACGATGCCGAAGGACAACCCGGTCGCCGAGGTGTTCCCGCTCTCCAACGAGGGCTGGGCGCCGCTGATCACGCCACTGAAGCTGAACACCCCGCTGACCAGCATCCACAACGGCAGCCCGGTCACCGAGACGGCCTCCGCGGTCACCTGGATCGCGGTCAAGGGCCAGGAACTCGCGCCCGGCAGGTCGGCCGACCTCGCCGTCGCGCTGGGCCCGCTGCCGACGGTCAGCTCGATGAACTTCACGCTGGAACAGACCTGCGCCGGCGGCAAGGCCGGTCCGGCCGTCCCGCCGGTCACCCTGGCGCTGACCCCGGCGGAGCCCGGCCAGGCCCCCGGGCACCTGGGCCACGGCGGCACGGGCGGCGCGACGCAGGGCGACGGCACCTCGGCCGAGGACGACGCCACGTTCGAGGCTCTCCTCGCCGCGGACGACGGTCCGGGCTTCTGGACGTACGCCGGATGGGTTGTCGGTCTGATCGCCCTCGCCGCGGTGGCGGTGCTGCTCCTCAGGGGCCGCCGGAAGCCGGAGGACGAGGCCGTCGAGGCCGAGGAAGAGCAGGACAAGGAGCCGGTCGCCGCAGGTGCGCCGAGGGTCACCTCGTGGAGCTACAAGGACGGGCCGGCTGAGGAATAACAAGACTCCCCGTGCTGGTGGGCGCGGGAAACGTCGTGGAAGGCGCGTGGGGCGCGGGACACGACGGGCGGGTGGGGTCCAGGGCAAGACCCACGACCTGCGGCTGTCGGGGCGGGAGGGTTCGGCCTCCCGCCCCGATGCATGTCCGGGCTTCAGCCGGATCGTCAGCACCGCGACCAGCAGGCCCGCGGCCATGGCGGTGCGAAATCGCCCGAGCATCAAGCGAGGGCGCCGGCGCCGCCGGCTTCAGGGGCTGACGGAGGCCGTACGCGGAGATTTGAGGGCCTCGATGATCTCTCGCTGGACGCGGTCGGAATCCTCGTGCGGGACCTGACACGTGCCCGCCGCCAGGTGTCCGCCGCCGCCGTAGCGCAGCATCACCTCGCCGATGTCCACCGGCGAGGTGCGGTCCAGGATCGACTTGCCGCAGGCGAACACGGTGTTCAGCTTCGCGCGGCCCCAGATGATGTGCACCGACACCCGGGCCTGCGGGAACATCGCGTACACCATGAACCGGTTGCCGGCGTGGATGGTCTCCTCGTCGCGCAGGTCGACCACCACCACGTCACCCTCGACGTGGCTGACCCGCTCCAGTTGCTCCTTGAACATCTCCGAGCAGTCGCGGTAGAGGTCGGCCCGCTCGGCGACGTCCGGCAGCATGAGGATCTCGTGCACGTCCTGCATCTGGAGGCAGGCGTCGATGAGCAGCATCATCAGCTGGTAGTTGGAGATCCGGAACTCCCGGAAGCGGCCCAGCCCGGTCCGGCTGTCCATCAGGAAGTTCATCAGCGTCCAGCCCTCGGGGCGCAGGATGTCCTCGAGCGTGTAGTCGGCCGAGTCGGCCTGGTCGACGGCGAGCATCAGGTCGTCGGGGACCTCGGGGAAGGCCTCGGCGCCGCCGAAGTGGTCGTAGATGACCCGGGCGGCCGAGGGGGCGTCCGGATCGATGATGTGGTTCGGCAGCCCGCCCACGTTACGCAGGGTTTCGGAGTGGTGGTGGTCGAAGACCAAGTGAGCGCCCGGCGCGTACGGCAGGTTCGTCAAAATGTCACGTTCGGTGATCTCAGTCACGCCGTCCTGGACGTCCTTCGGGTGCACGAAGGTGATGTCGTCGATCATGTCCAGGACACGCAGCAACACCGCACAGACCAGGCCGTCGAAGTCGCTGCGGGTGACCAGGCGGTACTTCACGTGACGCTCCCTTGAGTTCCCCGGCGTTCTACCCCAATATGCCACTTTTGTGGCGCTGGACCCGGTGCGATGGCCAGGACCGGTATGAACCGTCCGTGCCAGGCGCTGCGTAAGGTTCAGTCAGACGCTCATTCCGGCCGGAGGACGATCAAAAATCATGACCACCCCTCAGCTCATCCAGGAGCGCAGCGCCCCGCCCGCCACTCTGGTGATCTTCGGGGCGTCGGGCGACCTGACCCGGCGCAAGCTGCTCCCGGCCGTCGAGAGCCTGGCCAGGCACAACCGGCTTCCCGCCGAGTTCGCCCTGGTCGGCGTCGCCCGGACGCCGATGGAGGACAGCCAGTTCGCGGGCAGCGCGCTCGGCACCCGCAGCCTGCTCGACAAGCCCCAGCTCCAGGGCGGCATCCGGTACGTGTCCGGTGGCTACGACAACCCCGAGACCTACAAGCAGCTCGCCGAGGTCCTCGACGAACTGGACGCGTCCCGGGGCACCTCGGGCAACCGCATCTTCTACCTGTCGACCCCGGCCGAGGCCTTCCAGCCGGTGATCAACGGACTGGCCGGCGCCGGGCTCAACCACGCCCGCGAGGGCTCCTTCTCCCGGCTGGTGATCGAGAAGCCGTACGGGAAGAACCTGCAGACCGCGCACGAGCTGGACGGCATCGTGCACGCCGCGTTCGACGAGCACCAGGTCTTCCGGATCGACCACTACCTGGGCAAGGACACCGTCCAGAACGTGCTGGCACTGCGCTTCGCCAACTCGATCTTCCAGCCGATCTGGGACCGCTCGTGGGTCGACCACGTGCAGATCACGGTCGCCGAGACGCTCGGCGTCGGCACCCGCGGCGGCTTCTACGAGCACGCCGGCGCGATGCGGGACATCGTGCAGAACCACGTGCTCCAGGTGCTCGCGCTGTCACTGATGGAACCGCCCGCGTCGTTCGAGGCCGAGAGCCTGCGCAACGAGAAGGTCAAGCTGCTGCAGGCGGTGCGGCTGCCCACCAACCGGGACGTCGCCGACCTCGCCGTGCGCGGGCAGTACACGCGCGGCGGCACCCGGGACGACCTGATGGCCGGGTACCGCGAGGAGCAGGGCGTGGACCCGCTGTCGCGGACCGAGACGTACGCGGCGATGCGGCTGAACGTGGACAACTGGCGCTGGGCCGGCGTCCCGTTCTACGTCCGCACCGGCAAGCGGCTCCCGGCCCGGCTGACCGAGGTGGCGCTGCAGTTCCAGCGTCCGCCGCACCTGCCGATCCCGACCACCCAGCTGACCGATCTCGAGGCCGACGCGCTGATCCTGCGGATCCAGCCCAACGAGGGCATCTCGCTGCGCTTCGGCGCCAAGGTGCCCGGTCACTCCTTCCGGGTGCGCACGGCCAGCATGGAGTTCTCGTACGACCAGACGTTCCAGGAGGAGTCGCCGGAGGCGTACGAGCGCCTGCTGCTGGACGCCCTGCTCGGCGACCCGACGCTGTTCATCCGCACCGACGAGGTCGAGCAGTGCTGGCGGATCGTGGACCCGATCATCGAGAACTGGGCGGGCGACCAGTCGCCGATCCCGACGTACGAGGCGGCGTCCTGGGGACCGACCGACGCGGACCGCCTGATCGGCCGCAGCGGCCGGAAGTGGCGCACCGAGGTCTGAGAGCACTCAGGTTCCGGGGAGGCGACTGACTACCGCCCCTCGCATAGGGTGGGGATAGCAGTCCTCGCCCCCTCCCAGCCCTCCCCGGAACGAACGAAGGCGACACCCCCATGCAGGTCTCGGTCGCGCACCACCCACCGAACACGGCCGTCCTGAACCTCCGCGGCTCCCTCGACATCGACACCGCTCCCGCACTGAAGGCGAACCTGTCCCGGCTCGTCGAACGCTCCTCGCCGCGCGTCGTGGTCGACCTCTCCGGCCTCGATTTCTGCGACTCGATGGGCGTCGGCGTCCTGGTCGCGGCGCACGGCCGGGCGCTGGAACGGGACGGCTGGGTCCGTCTGGCCGCGCCGTCCAGTTTCCTCCGCCGGCTGCTCGACACGCTCGGTCTGACCGAATATCTGGCCCTGTACCCCGACGTCGAGGCCGCCATCAAGGAATAAGCCGTCACGGAACGAGAAAGGGGCGCCCCTCCCGGGACGCCCCTTCCTGGTTGCCGGTTGATCAGCTGGTGATGCCGAAGGCCACCCGGCCGAGCGTGTCCTCGGTGCCGATGAAGCCCTCGGCGGGCGAGAACACGTCCTCACCGAAGTCGACGTCGGCGTCGTCCGCGGTGCCGCCGATCCCGTCCGGGCCGACGCCGAACAGGTTCTGGAAGTTCGCGCCACCCGAGTCCTGCAGGTTCACGGCGGCGCTGGCGTTGTCGGTGTGGAAGTTGCCGAAGAAGTGACCGGCCTCGTGGGCCGTCACGTTGCCGATGCCCTGAGCCACGAACGCGATCCGGTCGCTGACCGGGGTCAGGTACGTGTTCAGCGAGGCCGGGCCCGACGGGTCGCTCAGCACGTCGAGCAGCACGAGCGCGGTTTCCTGGGTGTCGAAGTTACCCGGGTCGATGCTCTGCGCGATGCCGATCGTGCTGATGCCGGACTCGTCGATGGTGCCGCCGATGATGATCCGGCTGACGTTCGGCTTGCCGAAGGTGTCCGGGTTGTCCTTGCTGTTGGTCACCTGGAGGCGGAACCGGTTGTTCAGTCCGGAGTCGATCAGGTCCTGGCGGATGTTCTCCTCGACGCTCGCGGTGATCGCGTCGATCAGCTCGTCCTCCTGGGCCCGCGGGATGCCCCAGCGGGAGAGGAACGCGGCGAACGGGCTGAGGTTGACGGTGCCGGGGCCACCGAAGATCGCGGTGTTCACCCGCGCGCCGTCGAAGTCCAGGAACAGCCGCTGCACCGGCGGGGTGTTGCCCTCGAGAACCGGGCGGAACAGGTCGGCGGTGATGTCGTACCGGCCGGAGCCGGTGGACACGCCGAAGAAGTGCCAGCCGTTCTGGGTGGCCACGTAGTCGGTCACCGCGTTACCGCCGCCCGGGAGCGGCGAGCTCGGCGGGTAGATGAACGACGCGTCCTGGTTGGACCCGTGGACCTCCTTGGGCGCCGTGTCGTAGACGGTGATGTAGGCCGGCGAGCCGGTCACCGACAGACCCAGCACGTCGCCCTTCTTCAGGTTGACCGAGAAGAAGTCCACATCGTCCTGGCTGGCCGTCACGCTCAGGTTGTACGCGCCCTCGCTGGTCACCCCGTCGCCGCTGCCCGAGTCGAACGGGTCGGCCTGGAGGTTGCCGTACGAGGCGACGCTCAGGAAGAACGTGCCGTCGGCCGGGACGCTGTACTTCAGCAGGCTGTCGAAGTTGCCCGCGCCGTCGTCGTTCTGCGTCAGCAGGGTGCCGTCGGCGGCGTACAGGTAGAGCAGCGTGTCCAGCGCGCCGGTCGGCGTGGCGGTCTGCGCGGAGATCACGTCGCCCGCGGAGGCGGTCACCTTGTAGAAGTCGAAGTCACCGGTCTCGTCGCCGAGCGAGCCGTGCGGCCCGTCGCCGATGGTGCCGGTGGTGGTGACGCCCGAGCGGGTGGCGCCGATGCCGGTGTCCTTGGCGAGGTTGATGTCACCGTCGTCCTCGGCGTTCGCCGGGATCGCCGTGCTGGTGACGGCTTCCGGGTCGAGCTGGCCGATGACCCGGGCCGACGACGCCTGGCCCTCGCCGGTGCCGAAGCCCCGGAGACGCTGGGCGAACGCCGGGGTGTCGTTGCCACCACGGGTGCCGTCGAACTCGTCCTCGTCGAAGATCACCGACGCCGCGGCGGCGGCCTCGCCCGCCTTGGTCTTGAGTTTCGCCGTGGCCTTGGCCGCGGCCTGCTTGGCTAGATAGGTCTTCCAGCCGCTGTAGTCCGCCTTGGACGGGTCGGCCAGGTTCGCCAGGTACGGGTTGGCGCCCTTCGGCTTCGCTCCCGGCTTCGCCTTGGGCGCGAACGGAACGCCCTGGGCGACGGCAGCCTTCTCGACGGCGGTCAGCGCGGCGTCATGTCCGCCCGCGGGATTGGCCGGCGCGGCTGATGCCACGCCCGGTGTCAGCGTGACAAGCCCGAGCAGGACTGCTCCGGCGGTCGCGATGCTCCTTCGCATCTGTAACTCCCCCTTCAGCGCGTCCGGGCCCCCCGGCCGAGGACGGCAACCGGAACGCTACTGAAGGTGGCGATCAATATCTAGCCCGCTCTATTGATACATGTATGACCGTCCTATGCGGACTTGACCGTGTCCAATGCGGCCACTGCGGCGCCCCGCGCGCCGGCCATGTCCAGGTCCGGTACCAGCGAGAACGAGGACACGGCAACCTGCTCCTGGCGTAACTGGGTGTGTTCCCGAACCGTGTTCAAGAACCATTGACGGAACGCCGGCGTCGCCTCCACGACACCTCCACCCAGGAAATAGGCATGTGGATCAGTGAAATTGGCGGCGATCGTGAAAAGTTTGCCGATCGCTTTGGCCTGTTGGCCGAACACGGACAACGCGAGCGGGTCGTTTTTCTCACCGTATCCGCGCAGAAGCTTGGCCGCTTTCTCGATTGGCTCGGCGGCCAGCGGGTGATCCGGGAAACGGGTCAGCCAGTACGGCAGCAGATTCTTCTTGATTCCGGTCAGCGACGCGATGCTCTCGACATCGCCGGAGAATCCACAGTTGCACACCGGGACAGGCTGGCCGTCCTCGAGCACACCGTGCAGCGGGATCTGCACGTGGCCGAGCTCGCCGGCCATCCCGGCGGCGCCGCTGATCACCCGGCCGTTCTCCACCACGCCGCCGCCCAGACCGGTGCCGACCACCGCCGAGATCGACCCGGTCCGGGACGCGTCGGCGCCGAAGTGGCGGTGGTGGGCGTAGAGCGCGGCCGCGTTCGCGTCGTTGTTGTAGACCACCGGCAGGCCGATCCGGGCCTCCAGGGCGCCGCGGATGTCGAAGCCGTGCCAGGACACCTGGTTGAAGTTGGTCGAGCCCTTGGACGAGATGACACCGTCCGCGCTCGCCGGGCCGGGGGTGTCCAGGCCGACCGCCCGCACCAGCGTCAGCGGCGTGCTGGTCAGGGTCAGGATGTTTCCCAGCGCCTCGGCCAGCTGCTCGACCGCCGACTCCGGCCCGTCGGTGACCAGGCTGGGATTCTCCACCAGACGGTCCACGAGGAACCGTCCGGTGGCGTCGAGCACGGTCGCGTTGTTGCAGGTTCCGCCGTTGTCCAGCCCCACGACGACCCAGGACGCCGGGGTCAGGACCGTATCCATGTGATCCACACCACGAGACTACGTCCGAGCAGGCCGGACCGGGAACCGGTGCTCGCGGATTGCGCCTCGGTTGCGCGTGTGAAGATCCGCGATTCTCCCCCGGCGTACGGTCGAACAGCCTCGCATGACGACGCGCCGCACCGTTCTCGCCGCCACCGCCGCAGTGTCCGCCGCCACCGCCGGCGGCCTCGCCCTCGCCGAACCCGCGCTCGCCGCCGGGCCCGCGAACCTGCTGCCCGACGCTGAGACACCTGACGGCGTCGTCGCGCACCTGCTGCGGCGCGCGACCTTCGGTGCGACGCCGGCCACCCTGGCCGAGGCCGCCAAGCTGGGCGTGAACGGCTGGCTGGACCGGCAGCTGAGCCCCGCCAAGATCAGCGACGCGGTCTGCGACGACCTGCTGACCCGGCTGCCCCTGGCCGGCGCCGACGTCGCGACCGTGCGGGCCAAGCTGCCGGTGCACTCCTACGACGCGTTCAAGCAGCTCGGGCGGGCCACCGTGGCCCGCGCGATCTGGAGCAACCGCCAGCTCCTGGAGAGCACGGTCAACTTCTTCAACAACGTGCTGCACGTGGCGGCGCCGTCCTCCGGCGGCTGGGACAACCGCGCCGACTACGACGCCCAGGTGATCCGCAAGCACGCCTTCGGCACCTTCGCCGACATGCTCAAGGCCTCGGCCCGGCACCCGGCCATGCTCACCTACCTGGACAACCGGTCGTCCACCAAGGCGCACCCGAACGAGAACTACGCCCGCGAGCTGATGGAGCTGCACACCGTCGGCCTGATCTACAGCGAGGACGAGGTGAAGGCGGCGGCCCGGCTGCTCACCGGAATGACCGTCGGCACCGCCGGCACGTACACCTACACCGCTGCCAAGCACGCCACCGGCGCCGTCGAGGTGCTCGGCTTCAAGCACGCCAACGCCACCGCCGAGGGCGGCGAGGCCGCCGCGACGGCGTTCCTGGACCACCTCGCGAAGCACCCGGCGACCGCGACCCGGCTGATGACCCGGCTGTGTGTCCGGTTCGTGGCCGACGAGGCGCCCGCGACGCTCGTGGCCAAGCTGGCGAAGGTCTACCTGGACAACGGGACCGCGATCGTGCCGGTGCTGCGCGCGCTGTTCACGTCGCCGGAGTTCGCCGCATCGGCCGGCCAGAAGGTGCGGACCCCGTTCGAGGACCTGGCCGCGACCGTACGCACGCTCGGCCTGACCCCCGAGGCGACCGGTGTGAAGTCCCTCGACGCCCTCTACAACATGCTCGTGGACGCGGGCAACGCGCCGCTGCGCTGGGCGCCGCCGAACGGCTTCCCCGACGTGGCCGCCGCCTGGGCCTCGCCGTCCGCCTTCCTCATGCGCTGCAACAGCCACCTGAACATCGCCACCGGCTGGTACCCCTCCCAGCTCGTCCGCCCGGCAGACCTCCTCAAGTCCCTGGTGCCCGTCCTGCCCGGCACATACGGCGGCCTGGTCGACGCGCTGGCCCGCCGGCTGGTCGGCGCCACCCTCCCGGCCGCCCACACCGCCGCCGTGCTCAGTGTCGCGGGCAAGCTGCCGACCAGTTCCTTGAGCAGTTCCGACAAGTCGCTCGCGGGCAGCCTGCCGTACCTGATCGCGCTGGTCCTCGACGCGCCGACCTTCTCGCTGAGGTGATCACGATGACCGCTCCCGCCGACTCCTGTGACGAACTGTCCGGTTTGAGCCGCCGTGGCCTGCTCGGCCGCACCCTGGCCGTGGGCGGCGGCGCGGTGCTGGCCGGCCTGGCCGCCGAGGGCTTGTCCACCCGGCTGGCCTACGCCGACGCCGGCTACACCGGTGACACGCTGATCATCCTGTCGCTGCGCGGCGGGTTCGACGGGCTGTCCGCCCTCGCCCCGATCGGCGACCCCGACTACTACAAGGCGCGGCCCAGCATCGCGCTGCCGAAGAGCCAGGTCATCGCCGGCGACGGCACGTTCGGGCTGCACCCGGCGCTGGCCCCGCTGCTGCCGATGTGGAAGGCGGGCACGCTCGCCGGGGTGCACGCGGTCGGCCAGCCGAACCCGACCCGCTCGCACTTCGCCGCCATGGAGGAGATGGAGCGGGCCGCCGCCGGCACGTCGCTGCGGACCGGCTGGCTGGACCGGATGCTCGGGCTGACCGGGACGACCGCCCCGCTGGCCGGCGTGGCGATGGGCAACGCGATGCCGTCGCGGATCTTCGGCGGGCCGGCCGCCGACGTGTCGATGGCCTCGATCGACGACTTCAAGCTGGCCGGGGAGAGCACCAAACGCCCGATGGCCGCGGCGCTGCGGAAGATGTACGCCGACGCGCCCGCCGCGCTGGCCGCCCCGGCGATCGCCGCCGACCGGGCGCTGACCGCCAGCACGTCGGCGCGGTCGGCCACCTACACGCCGGCCAACGGCGCGGTGTACCCGGCCACCCCGCTCGGCGAGGCGCTGCGCGACCTGGCCCGGCTGATCAAGTCGAACGTCGGGCTGGCCGCCGCCGCGGTCGACTCCGGCGACTGGGACATGCACCAGGGCCTGGGCACCGCGGTCAAGGGCCAGCGGATGTACGACAACCTGTACGACACCTCGCTCGCCCTGGCCGCCTTCGCCGGTGACCTCGGGCCGGACGGCATGGCCAAGGTGACCCTGGTGACGATCAGCGAGTTCGGCCGCCGGGTGGCCGAGAACGGCTCGAAGGGCGTCGACCACGGCCACGGCAACGCGATGATGCTGCTCGGCGGCGGTGTCCGCGGTGGCCGGGTGTACACGAACTGGCCGACCCTGGCGCCCGCGGCACTGGCCGACGGCGACCTCGCCGCCACCACCGACTACCGCTCGGTGATCGGCGAGATCCTGCAGAAGCGCTGCGGCTTCGGCTCGCTGGAGGAGGTCTTCCCGACCATCAAGCCGTCGTCCTTCGGCCTGGCCGTCGCGCGTCAGTGACCGTTCGCGCGTCAGTGACCGTTCGCGGTGATCGGCCGGCCTTTTTCTGGTGAGTGGCGCTGCTATCGGCGTTTGCGCTCGGGTGCCCGCTCACCGTCGCTGCCGCCGCTCACGCCCGGCACGAGTCAATGCGCGGGTCGCGTCCACCGAAGTGGTGTATGACCTGCAGTTTTGCAGTGATGAGAGGCGGCCATCGCAGATCCTTCGGATTGTCTAGATCACGAAGGAGAGACCTGCGATGGCCGTAGAACCGAGTTTGAA
>NZ_BSTL01000015.1 GCF_030269485.1 Actinoplanes sp. NBRC 103695
GCCTCGGCCGCTCCCCGACAGTGGCCGACATCGCCGTACACCTCGGCGTCACCGAGGAAGACGTGCTGGAAGGCCTGGAAGGCGCCCGCGCCTACAACGCCACCAGCCTGTCCACCCCGATCAGCGCCGACGGCACCACCGAACTCGGCGACACCCTCGGCGGCGAGGACAGCGAGTTCGAACTCGCCGAGACCCGCGTCGCCCTCGGCCCCGCGCTGGCCACCCTCGACGAGCGCGAGCAGAAGATCCTCACCCTGCGCTTCTACGGCAACCTGACCCAGTCGCAGATCGCCGACCAGGTCGGCATCTCCCAGATGCACGTCTCCCGGCTGCTCACCAAGGCCCTGACCAAGCTGCGCAACCACCTGGCGACGGACACCATCTAGTCGTTCCACCCGCACCACCAAGGGTCGGCCCCTCCCCGGGCCGGCCCTTTCTTCGCGATCATGTATCGATGGGGGATCGCGGATCGCGGATCGCGGCGCGTCCTGGCGCTGACGGCACTGGCCCTGGGAACGTTCGCGATCGGCATGACCGAGTTCGTCATCACCGCGGCGACCACGCTCTTCCTGCTCGGCGTGGCCGCCTACATCACCGTGCCCGGCCTGACCACGAACGTGATCCCGAGCGCCGGCGACGACGGCCGGAACCTGCTCGCCTCCTCGGCCGCCGTCTCGGCGTTCAACCTGGGCAACGCGGCCGGCGCCTACTTCGGCGGCGTGGCCGTCACCGCCGGCCTGGGCTACGCCTCCACCCCACCGGTCGGTGCCGGGATTGAGGCGGCGGCCCTGATCGTGCTGGCCTGGTTTCGCCTACTCGGCGCGGAGGACAGCCGGGTCGAAGTAGTCGCGCAGGTGGGCGATCTGCCCGTCGCGTACCCGGAAGATCCAGACCAGGGACATCGTGCGCGGGCCGCTCGGCGGAACCAGGACCGTGTCGATCTCGGCGATGAACGTGTCCGGGTCGGCCGAGCGGTGCAGCACCAGGCGGGAGTTCTCGAAGTCGACCGGGTCGGGCGAGCCTCGGTGGTAGGCGCTGATGCCGGAGCGGATGGCCTCACGACCGGCGAGCCGGTGCGGGATCAGCGGCGCCTCGTAGATGCCGTCGTCGGTGAAAAGGGCGGCGATCGCGTCGGGATCACGGGAGATGGCGCCGGCGTGCAGGTAACGCTGGAAGATATCCTCGATGCTCACTCTCCATGCTATCCCTGGAGCATGGACAGTCAGGGCCCGGTGTTCGTGCTGCACGACCATCGCAAGCCGCGGCCGCACTTCGACCTGCGGCTCGAGGAGGACGGCGTGCTGCGGTCGTGGGCGGTGCCGCGCGGGCTGCC
Organism: Actinoplanes sp. NBRC 103695; assembly: GCF_030269485.1. GTDB lineage: Bacteria > Actinomycetota > Actinomycetes > Mycobacteriales > Micromonosporaceae > Actinoplanes. The sequence goes on from NZ_BSTL01000015.1 coordinate 1,334, forward strand.
CACCGACCCGGCGAAGAACCGGCTCGCCGTGGCCGTGCCCGATCATGCGCTGGAGCACGCGACGTACACCGACGCGGACAAGAGCATCGCCGACACGGGTTGGTGGTCGCCCGACGACCGGAACGAGAAGCGGCTGGTCTTCACGTTGCACGGCAAGGACGGCGCACGGCGGTACGCGCTGATCCACACCGGCGACCAGAACTGGCTGCTGCATCTGACCAAAGATCAACCCTCTTGACGCACCTGTACGGTTTGTCCGATCGGCCTGACCCGGGCCCTGACCCTGACCGGAGCCAGCCGTCCGGGTGACGTGCCAACACCGATCTCACGTTTGAAGGTTGCCCTGACGGCTACCGTGTGGAGCGATGCCACCTTCCGACGAGTTACCCGGCTTCCTGGCCGGCGTCGCTCCCCTCCTCGACAAGTACAGCTACGCCGCCGTCGGCGCGGTGATCGGCGTGGAGAGCTTCGGCGTGCCCGCCCCCGGCCAGACGATCATGGTGGCCGCCGCGATCTACGCCGGCGCAGGCCGGCTGAACGTCTTCGCGGTCGGTGCGATCGCGTTCGTGGCGGCGGTCATCGGCGACAACATCGGCTACTGGATCGGCGTACGGGGCGGCCGCCGCCTGGTGCACCGCTTCGGCAAGTACGTGTTCATCACGCCGGCCCGCCTGGAACGCGCCGAGAAGTTCTTCGCCCGCCGCGGCAACCGCATCGTCGTGGTCGCCCGCTTCATCGACGGGCTCCGCCAGCTCAACGGCGTGATCGCCGGCATCACCGCGATGCCGTGGCGGACGTTCCTGCTCTACAACGCGATCGGCGCCTTCCTGTGGGTCGGCTGGTGGGTGACGGTGTCCTACTTCCTGGGCACGCATCTGGTGGAGATCATCGAGTCGGCGCACCGGTACAAGTGGTTCGCCATTCCCACGGTCATCCTGGCCATCGGCGTCTACGTGCTGCTGCACATCCGCCACGTCCGGCGACGCCGCACCCGCGAGGACCCGCCCGACGAGTCGCCTTCCGAGTCGCCCAATGAGTCGCCTTCCGAGTCGCCCACTGGGTCGCCTTCCGAGTCGCCTTCCGGTGCGGACGCTCCGGGGGCCGCCACCGGCACGGACCAGCTCGTGTCCGCCCCCGGCACCGACCGGCCCGCGTCCGCCGCCAAGCCCATCGGTCCGCCGCCCGACGCTACCGATCCGGACCATCGAGTCGCCGGCCCCACCGCGTCCGTTTCGGGCCCGCCCGCCTGAACACCGCACCGAGCGTGATGATTCGGTAGCAACGAGCGGGGTAGGGATCCAGAACGAAGGGAAGTGATGACTGTGACCGCATCCGCCACCACAGCGCTGGAGAAGCGACGCGCCAAGGCGGCGGCCGCCCAGGACTCCGCCCAGCAGGCCCAGTCCGGCGTGGCCGAACTCGACCAACGCCTGCGGAACAACGCCGACCTGACCCAGCAGCAGCGCCGCACACTGCGCAACCTGGAGGCCGAGACCACCAGGCTCAAGCGACAGCTGAAGAACTCCGCGAAGGAGAAGACCCAGCTGTCCAAGCAGCGGGCCAAGGCAGCCGCCCGAGCCGAGCGAGCCACCGCCATGGCGTCGAAGGCCGAGTCGAGGTACGACAAGGCAGTCCTGTCGGACCTGATCCACCGCGAGAAGCAGCGCAACCGCGAGGCCGCCGCACCGCCCGTGCAGACTCCGTCGACAACGGTGGCCGCCGTACCGTCGAACTCGCCCACCGAAGCCGCCGGCTCATCCACCGCAGCCGCCGCGCAGAAGTCGGCGACCGCTCCGGCGCAGACCCGCGCGACCGCCGCGTCGAAGACTCCGGCGACCGCCACGTCGAAGAAGCCCGCCGCCGCATCGCCGGTGGCCCCCGCAGCCACCTCTGCGCGAGGAACGTCCGCAGCCACCTCTGCGCGAGGAACGTCCGCAGCCGCCGCAGCAGGAACGCCCGCAGCAGCCGCAGCAGGAACGCCCGCAGCCTCTGCGGCGGGAACGCCCCGGACAGCGCCTGCGGCGAAGACCGCTGCGGCCGGCACGCCGCAGAAGTCCGTCGGCCGGAGCACCGCACGCCGTACCACCGACCCGGCGCCGGAGCAGCCGTCGGCCGTCACCACCAACGCGGTGCGCACGGCAGCCCGCAAGACCGCAGCGAAGGCAGGCACTCGCACCCGCTCAGCCGCAGCGCGCCGCTCCTGACGGTCTGACGCAGACATCGACTGACGGGCTGACTCGGACATCGACGTCTGGAGCGCGTTCCGGGCTGCCACCCGTCGCGGACGGTGGTAGCCCAGCGCGCCGTCCGAACGCCCAGGCGCGGACGGTGGTAGCCCAGGGCGCCGTCCGGACGGCGCGGCGCGGACGGTCGGAGCCCAACGCGCCGTCCAGACGCCCGGGCACGGACGGTCGGAGCCCAACGCGCCGTCCAGACGCCCGGGCACGGACGGTCGGAGCCCAACGCGCCGTCCAGACGCCCGGGCGCGAATGGCAAATTTCGAGGTCGCGCGGCCCCCGCCGCCACCCCCACCCCGTCGCTGGGCGGGTCTCAATGTAGCGGGGGAAATCGGCGTTTTTGTTGCTGTCCACAGGGGCGTGGGAGTGGCGTTCGTCATGGTCGTGGGTTAAGGGTGTGCGGGCGGCCAGACTGAGGGGCGTCGGACGGCTCGGGGGTCTCTGGAGGTGTGGTGGCGGGGTTGGATGTGGCTGCGGTTCTGTTCGACATGGACGGGACGCTGGTGGATTCGGATGCTGCGGTGGAGCGGGCCTGGCACAGCTGGGGTTCGGAGTTCGGCGTGGACGGGGTCGCGGCCGTCGCGCTGGCGCATGGGAGTCCCAGTGAGCCGACCGTTCGCAAGCTGCTGGCGGGCGCCGGCGAGGACCGGATCGCGGCGGCGGTCGGGCGGCAGATGGCGTTGCAGTACGACGACGTCGCCGATGTCGTCGCCACCCCGGGGGCGCTCGAGCTGATCGCGGCTCTGGATCGGCGGGGGATGCCGTGGGCGGTCTTCACGTCGGCGGATTTGCGGCTTGCCCGGGCTCGCCTCGGCGCCGCGGGTATCGCGGCTCCGTTGCTGGTCACCACGGATGATGTTCGCGCCGGCAAGCCTGACCCGGAGGGCTGGGTCAGGGCGGCCGCGCTGGTGGGCGTACCCCCGGAGAAGTGTCTGGTGGTTGAGGACGCCGAGGTGGGACTGGCCGCGGCGCGGGCTGCCGGTGCGTGGACGGCGGCGTTGCGGGGGCTCGACGGTGACCTGCGGATCTCGTCGCTGGCGGAGCTTGTTCCGGCGCTCGGGCTGGATCGCTGATGGAGCGGTTCGCGTTTGCCGGGCGGACCTGCGTGATCACCGGCGCGGCGAGTGGCATCGGGGCGGCGCTGACGCTGGCCGTGGCGGCGCGGAAGGCTCGGCTCGTGCTGGTCGACAAGGACGCCGTGGGCTTGGGGCGGGTGGCGGCGATGGCTCGGGAGGCGGGCGCGGTTGCGGCCGACGAGCATGTGATCGACCTGGCGGACGGCGGGGACCGGCTCGGTCTCGCGGCGGAGGTCGCTTCCCGGCACGGCGGGGCCGACCTGCTGGTGAACAACGCGGGGGTGACGTTGAGCGGGACGTTCGAGGAGAACAGCATGGCCGACGTCGACTGGCTGCTGGAGATCAACCTGCGGGCGCCGATCCGGCTGACCAAGGCGTTCCTTCCTCAGTTGCTGCGGCGGCCGGGCGGTCACGTGGTGGCGATCTCGAGCCTGTTCGGGCTGCTCGCCCCGCCCGGTCAGGTGGCGTACGCGGCCAGCAAGTTCGGTCTGCGCGGCTTCGCCGAGGCGCTGCGTCACGAGTTGAAGCCCCGCGGCGCCGGGGTGACGGTGGTGCATCCGGGTGGGATCCGCACGAACATCGCGACGAGTGCCCGGCGCAGCGGCCCGGATCCGGACGGCGTGCAGGCGGCCGCGGCCCGGCGTTTCACCGAGACGGCGTTGAAGATGCCGCCGGAGGAGGCGGCCCGGCAGATCGTGGGCGCGGTGCGGTCGCGTCGGCCACGCCTGGTGATCACCCGCCCGGCTCGGGCGGCGGACGCCCTGGTCCGGCTGCTCCCGGCCCGTTATTGGGACGTCACGCAGCGGCTGACCCGAGGAAGACTCGACTAATAGTTTCTTTTAAGGCTCTCTTATGACGGGCCGTTCTACGGTCCTGCCATGTTGCCAGTCATGGTCACCGAGATGGGCGCCGGACCGCGTCCGCGGCAGGCTCGTTCGCTCGTCCTCCTGGTCGGGCAGAGGCTGGAGTACGTGCGCCTCGGGCACGCCGTCGTCCTGAGTTTCTCCGGCGGCCGTCAGGTGCTGATCGAGACGGTCGCCTGCCTGGACGGGCCGGGCGGGCGGGTCGACGTCGAGCCGGGCGAGAACCCGACGGACGCTCTGGCGACGCTGCTCGGCGATGTCGTGCAGGCGGCGCGGACGACCGGCACCGGCGAGCTGCGGATCACGTTCCGCTCCGGCTCGGAGGTGCGGGTCCGCGCCGACGACGACGTCGAGTCCTGGGCGGTCGCCGGTCCGGAGGGTTTCCTGATCGTCTGCCTGGCCCGGGGCGAGCTCGCCATCTGGGGTGACGGCGAGAGCAGCGACCGGCGTTAGAGCGTCAGGAGGCCAGCGAGGCGAACCGGCGGCGCGTCTTGCCGGACATTGTGGTGAAGTCGCCGCCCGCGTAGAGGCCGGACGGCGCCGGGACCAGCACCCGCACGCCGATCACCCCGTTGGCGTTCGGCGCCCATGACGTCAGGGCGCCGGTCGCCGAGACCGCGGCCAGCTTGACCCGCGGCGTCGACGCGCCGGTGCAGGTGCCCTGGGCGCCGTTGGCCAGGGTGAGGCAGGCCCGGTCGAAGTGCCCGCCCACGTAGGTCACGCCGCCGACGGACGCGATCGCCGTCGCGTCGCCGTCGAAGAGCCGCTGCCAGCGCAGCCGCCCGGCCGTGGTCCAGGCCAGCGCCCGGCCGCCTTGGCCGCCGGTCGCGCCGTACACGCCGGACGCGTTCACCGCGAGGGCGTTGACCTGCGCCGCCGACCCGGGCCGGAATCCGGCGTCGACCGCTCCGGTGGTCGCGGACACCGCGCCGATGCGGGCGGTCCGGGCCACGCCGGACAGCTGCTCGAAGGTGCCGCCGAGATAGATCCTCGACCCGTACGCCGCGACCGCGTGCACGGCGTCCTCGGCACGCGGCCGCCACCCCGCGTCGAGCGCGTCGGTGGCCAGCGAGAACGCCGCCAGGTTGTCCCGCCGCCGGTCGTCCACCGCGGTGAAGCTGCCACCCACGTAGAGGCGTCCACCCGAGGCGGCGAGGGCGTACGGCGCCCCGGACACGTGGTGGGCGAACGCCCCGACGGCGCCGGTCGACGCGTCCAGGCGGGCCAGGTTGTCGCGTTTACGGCCGGAGACCTGCGCGAAGTCGCCACCCGCGTAGACCGAGGTGCCGGCCACGGCGAGGGCCCGGACCGTACGGTCGGCCTTGGGCGCCCAGCTCAGCAGCGCCCCGGTACGCCCGTCGAAGGCGGCCAGCCGCTCACGCTTGTACGTCCGCCCGCCGGACACGGCCGAGGTGAACGTGCCGCCGACATAGACCACCGACCCGCGCTTGGCGATCGCGTAGACGCTGCCGTTGAACTCGGGAGCGGATCGCGACGCCGCCGCGGCGGGCGACGGCAGGAGCAGGACGACCAGGAGAAGAGGTAACCAGCGCACCAATCAAGAACGATCGTGACTGGCCGTGAGTCGCGACACATCGACAGGTTCCGGAAGCGGCGAGGACGGCGGCAGCATCGGCGGGGACGTTCGCAGACCCAGCATGACCAGCCACGCGACCAGTTGCCGGTGCACCGCGTCGGACCCGTCCAACTCGTCGCTCATCACCGGCCAGTCGCTGGGGTGCACCAGCATCGCCTCGGTCTGCCAGCCGCCCAGCCCGCCGTGCGAGCCGACCAGTTCCTCGAACGCCGCCACCTCCTGCGTCACCGGGTCGACGGCGCTGATCAGCACCAGGTCGCCGACGTGCGCGGCCTCCTGGTGGCGCAGCAGGTCGGACGCCGCGTGCCGCCCGTACGGGGTCAGCGGGTCCTCGCCCTTGACCAGCCCGTCGCGGAGCCGGTGGCTGCCCGCCGTGCCGATCGCGACCGGGCCGCCCTCGCCGGTGTCGACGACGACCAGGCCGATGCCGGGGTGCGCGGCCAGACCGGAGACCAGATCCGGGTACGCCCGGTCGATCTGCGCGAGCGTCTGCCGGCCCTCGGTGTCCGGCAGGTAGACCAGGGACAGGTTGCCGGAGGAGACGACGGGTACCTCGGGCGCGGAGAGCCGTGCGACCACCTCGTCCAGCGTCTCGCCCCAGCGCTGGCGGAACGTGGCGCCCTGGCTGTGGCCGTGGTCGGAGAGCACGACGAGGTGGTAGTGCCGGGCCGCCTCGGGCGCGAGCCGTTCCAGCACGCCGAGCATCCGGTCCAGGCTTTCCAGCTGGCGCATCGACTCGGGCCGGGCGGGGCCGGCGTGGTGCGCCACCTCGTCGTAGTCGACCAGGTTGCAGTAGACGACCGGGGCGCCGCGGGCCATCTGCTCGGCGATCAGCGACACGTTCACGTCGCGGAGCAGCATGGACGCCGGGCGCAGGGCGAGGAAGACGCCGGAGCGGCTGACCCGGGGCAGCAGGTTGCGCCGCCGCTGGAGGCGGGCCTGATGCAGCTCGACGATCACTTCGCCGACGCCGAGGACGATGGCGCGGGTGAAGCCGTACGGCGAGGCCATGAACGCCGCCCAGCCGCGCGCGGTCCGGCCGGGCAGCCGGGCGTGACTGATCGTCAGCAGGCTCAGGTCGGCGTCGCCGCTGAACGCGTTGCCGATGCTGACGCCGCCGCCGGCGAGCAGCCCGTGACCGTCGCTGAGCCGCGGCTCGATCTGCGCGGCGTCCCGCGGCCGGTTGGTGACCATCATCTTGCCGGTGTCTTTCTCGTACCACCGGAAGGCCGGGATCTGCGCGGAGGCGCCGTGCAGGATGCCGGCCTGTGATGCCGGCGTGGTGGAGGGGACGCCGGTGTGCCAGCCGGCCAGGGTGTGGCTGCCGGAGCGCAGCCAGTTGCCGATGGTGGGCAGGTTGCCGGCCCGGACCGCCCAGCGCAGCACCGGCTCGGCCACCCCGTCGAGCTGGATGACCAGCATGCCGGGCTCGGTGCCGGGCACCGGGCGGCGGAACGTCAGCAGGCGCCCGGACAGGCCCCCGGCCTGGCGCCGGCGCACGCCGCGCATCAGCCGCCGCGCCTCCTTGACGAAGGTGTCGTCGGAGCCGCTGTCGGCCATCCAGTCCAGGATGGCCGCGAAGATCACGGCCAGGATCGCCGCCACGACCACCGAGGGCAGGCCGCTGACGTGGTTGCCGGGGTCGAGTTCGAAGGCCACCACGATGATCACGACCTGGGCGACGACGCCGAAGAGCATCGCGCCCCAGCCGCCGAGCACGGTGACGCCGACCAGCAGCAGCGGGCGCAGCACGGCGCCGACGACCGCGACCAGCACGACCAGGTTGAGCGTGTCCAGGACGTCGGCGCTGACCACGCCGGGCATCAGCCACAGGGTCAGGGTGAGCACCACGAACGTGACCAGCGCGCTGCGGAGAACGGCACGCAGCCGGGCGAGGATGCGGCGCGGCCCGAACAGGGCTCTGAGCTCCCCCTGCCAGGTGTTCGGGCGTACGGTCACGCGTCAAACGATCGCACAGGCGGCGTGACGCGGACGGGTGACGTTGCCGAGGACACGTTGAAGGCCGGACAAACACCCCGGTAGCTTTCCGCGGGTGCTTCGCCGGACAGCCGCATTACTCGTCCTCCTCCTGCTCGCCGGATGCGTGGCCGCGGAGAAGCCGGCGCCCCGGAAGCTCGTGGTCGGCTATTACCCGAACTGGGGCACCTACGCCCGCGACTTCCAGGTCGGTGAGGTGGCCGCCGACCAGCTCACCCATCTGGTGTACGCGTTCGGCAAGGTCACCGGCGGCGAGTGCGCGGCGGGTGACGAGTGGGCCGATTTCCGCAAGCCCGGCCCGGCCGGTCCGTCCGGCAACATCGGCGCGCTCGCGAAGCTGAAGGCCGCGCATCCCGGCCTCAAGGTGCTGTGGTCGTTCGGCGGCTGGTCCTCCTCGGCGGGCTTCACCGAGGCGGCCCGCGACCCGGAGCGCTTCGCGGCGAGCTGCCATCGGCTGCTGAACGACCCGCGCTGGGCCGGCGTCTTCGACGGCATAGACATCGACTGGGAGTACCCGAACGCGTGCGGCGAGAGCTGCGACACCAGTGGCCCGGACGCGCTGGCCCGGCTGCTCGGCGCGCTGCGGCCGAAGTTCGGCCTGGTCAGCGCGGCGGTGCCGGGGGACGCGGGCAAGCTGCGCAAGGCGGACTACGCGGCGGCGGCCCGGCACGCCGACTGGCTCAACGCGATGACGTACGACTTCTTCGGCACCGGCTCGGCCCCCGGTCCGACGGCGGCACATTCGGCGCTCACGGCGTACCCCGGAATCCCGCAACCGGGCGCGACCGCCGAGACCACCGTGCGCACCCTCCGAGAGATGGGTGTTCCCGCCGAGAAGATCCTGCTCGGCGTGGGTTTCTACGGCCGTGGCTGGACGGGCGTGCGCTCCCCCACGCCGGGCGCGACCGGCACCGGCCCCGCGCCCGGGACCTATCAGAAGGGCCTCGAGGACTACCGCGTGCTCAGCCGGCGTTGCCCACCGACCGGCACGCTGGGCGGCACCTCCTTCGCCACCTGCGGCGCCCAGTGGTGGAGTTATGACACCCCCGAGACGATCAAGACCAAGATGGCGTACGCCAGGAGCAACGCGCTGGGCGGCGCCTTCGCCTGGGAACTGTCCGGCGACACCCCGTCGGCGACCCTGCTGCGGGCGATGAACGCCGGGCTCCGAGGCGCTGCCGGCTGATCAGCCGATCCGCACCCAGACGTCGTCGACGGCGCCCCGGAACTGGTCGTTGTCGTTGTAGGCGCCCTTGCCGCCGATGCTGAGCGGGAACCGGTTGATCACCGACAGCTTCTCCGGCACCGTGACCTGCCCGCGCACCTGACCGTCGACCAGCACGCTGAGCTGGGTGCCGGACCGGCGGCACTGCACGGCGTGCCACCGGCCGTCGGACACCGACACCGAGCTCCGCGCCAGCCGGATCCGGCTGGCGGCGACGTCGACCAGCACGCAGCTGGGCCGGCCCATTCGGCCGTCGACCTGCAGTTTGTACTGGCTGCCCTTCCTCGAGTAGCCCTTCTGCAGCACGTTCTGGCCCTTGGAGGTCTCGGTCGCGGTCAGCCGGACCGTGGCGCCGAACTGGATCGGCCGGCGGCCGGGGTTGAGGTCGGCGGCGTGCGGGGTCTGCAGCACGACGTGCGGGCACTTGGCGCCGCTGCACTTCGACGGGAACTGGACGGCACGGCCGTTGCCGTGGGCGACGACGCCCAGCCGGCCGCCGCGGCGGGAGATCACCCGCATGGTGTGCCCGTTGCCGGAGTCGTCGGCGACGGCATGGCCGTCGAAGTCGTACCGGGCGACCACGCGGGGCTGGGCCGAGGGAACGGCGGGCTGGGCCGAGGGCGCGGCCGCCGCTGGCAGCGCGCCGGTGAACAGACCTGCGGCGAGGGCTACGGCGAACACGCTTCGCTTCATGCCCGAATTATCGCTTGTGATGCCTTTTGGGATGCTGGCAACCGGACCCTCTGTTCGGCCGAACCTGGCCGCCGACCGGACGAAGTACCCGAAACACCCCAGCTGACCTGCGCCCCGGGCGCGTCTACGGCGACTCGGTCTTCGGCGACTCGGTCTTCGGCGATTCCGTCTCCGTCGATTCCGTCTCCGGCGACGCGCTGTCCAGCGGGACGGCACTCGACGGCACCAGGCCGAGCTGCACACCCTGCCGCGGCAGCAGCAGGTCGAGCAGCCAGTCGGCGGCCACCCGCACCCGGTTCCCCGGCATCGAGATCAGGTGGTACCCGCGGGTCACCGTCTTGGCCGGGAAACCCGACAGCGGCACGCCGAGCGGGTTCGCCGCCGCGTCCAGGCCACCCAGGTCCACCACAAAACCAAGATCATGATGACGGTACGGACGGGGCTTGCCTCGCCCGTACGACGCGGCGATGTTCTTCGCGACCGTGGTGCCCTGACGCGTCGCGTGCTGGGCGGTCATGCCGGTGATCTCCCCCGGCCTGGTCAGGTCCGGGACGGCGGCCGCGTCACCGCACGCGAACACCTCCGGGTACTGCGGGACGTTGAGGAACTCGTCGACCACCAGCCGGCCCTGCGTGGTGGCCAGGCCCAGACTCTGGATCAGCGGGTCCGGCCGGACGCCGACACACCAGATCAGCGAGCGGGTGGGCACGTAGTCGCCGTCGCTGAGACGCACACCGTCGGCGGTCGCCTCCTTCACGCTCGTACCCAATCGGACCTCCACCCCGCGCTCGCGCAGCACCCGGTCGGACGCCGCGCCCAGCCGGCTGTCCAGCGACGGCAGCACCTTGTCGGCGGTGTCGATGAGCAGCCACTCCGGATGCAGGTCGGGCCGGTGCCGGGTCAGCGCGTCGGTGTAGAGCACGCCCTGGGCGGCCACCTCGGTGCCGGTGTAGCCCGCACCGACCACAACGAACGTGCAGCGCGACCGGCGCTCGTCCGGATCGGTCGCGGTGCCCGCCATCTCGATCTGCCGGGTGATGTGGTCGCGCAGGTAGAGCGCCTCGGGGATGCCGCGGTAACCGTGCGCGTACTCGGTCACGCCGGGAACCGGGAGCAGCTTGTTCACGCTGCCGGCCGCGATCACCAGGCGGTGGTACCCGACGCTGCCCTTCTCGCCGTCCGGGTCGCGGTAGCCGACCGTCCGCGCCTCGAGGTCGAACGACTCCACCTCGCCGAGGATCACCTGCACGCCCGGCAGCGCGCCGGTCAGCGACACGGTGACCCGGCGCGGCTCCAGGATCCCCGCCGACACTTCGGGCAGAAGGGGCAGATAGAGGAAGTAGTCAGTGGGATTGATCACGATGATGTCCGCGTTGCCGCCGGAGAGCCGGGCGAGTTTACGGGCGGCGGTGAACCCGGCGAAACCGGCTCCGACTATGACGATCCGAGGGCGAGCCATCGCGGGTCCTTCCGTCGAGGTGCACCGTTTCGGGCACCAATGACCACGCTAGCGAAACGTGAACGGGCAAGCACTGTCTTGCGCGAAGCGGGTACCCTCCGCGAGTTCGCATTAAATAGTCCGATTTAGAGGTCTCGATGCGCCGGTCTGACCGTTCACCAGTGAAGAACGCCGGGCTGCTCACGATTTGTGGGCTGCTGTCGGGCGTCGTCGTGGCGGCGGCCGCCTTCCCCGCCATGGCCCTCTCGGGTATCGCCGCCAAGGCCGGTGGCGACTCCTTCGCCGCCCTGCCCGCCGAGCTCAAGCGGGCCTCGACACCGCAGGCCACCCGGGTGGTCGCGGCGGACGGCAAGACCGAGCTCGCCCTCTTCTGGGACGAGTTCCGCAGCGACGTCCCGGCCAAGGGCATCAACAAGACCATGCTCGACGCGATCGTCTCGGCCGAGGACCACAAGTTCTACGAGCACCGCGGCGTGGACATCAAGGGCATCGCCCGGGCCTTCGTCAACAACAGCAGCGGCGCCGACAACGGCCAGCAGGGCGCCTCCACGCTGACCATGCAGTACGTGCGCATGACGATGACCTACTCGGCTCATTCGCCGAAGGAGGTCGTCAAGGCGACCAAGGACAGCAACCAGCGCAAGGTCGCCGAGATCAAGTACGCGATGCAGGTCGAGAAGGAGATGACCAAGCAGGAGATCCTGGTCGGCTACCTCAACCAGGCTCCCTTCGGCAACGGCTCGTACGGCATCGCCGCGGCCGCCCAGGTCTACTTCCAGAAGTCGCCCAAGAACCTCACGATCGCCGAGGCCGCGCTGCTGGCCGGCATGGTCAAGGCGCCGACGGGCTTCAACCCGACCACCCCCGAGGGCTTCCCGCGCGCACTGGACCGGCGCAACTGGGTCATCGGCAACATGCGCGACCTCGGCTACATCACCCCCAAGCAGGCCGCCGACGCGATCAAGTCCCCGCTGAAGAAGACGGTCAAGCGCACCACCAACGGCTGCGCCGAGGTGCGGATCAACAACTGGGGCTTCTTCTGCGACTTCTTCTACCGCTGGTGGCTGAGCCGGGCCGAGTTCGGCAAGACCGAGTTCGAGCGGGAGCGGCTGCTCAAGGGCGGCGGCTACCGCATCGTCACGTCGCTGGACCCGAAGGCGCAGGCAGCCGCGTGGAAGAACGTGACCGCGAAGGAGGGCGTCAAGAGCAAGGACGCCCTGCTGCTCTCCGCCGTCGAGCCGAAGACCGGCCGGGTCCGGGCGCTGGTCGCCAACCGTCGCTTCAAGGTGGACGACCCGGCCCACCCGGAGAACAAGCTGTCCTCGGACCCGCGCAAGGCGGAGAAGGGGCTGCTCGGCACCTACCCGAACACGACGAACCCGCTGGTCACCGGCGGCGGGGACATCCGCGGCTACCAGGCCGGCTCGGTCTTCAAGATGTTCACGATGGTCGCGGCGCTGGAGAACGGGATGCCGCTGGCGTACCCGATCAACACCACCAACCCGTACCGATCGCCTCTGTACCGCGACCCCGGCGGGCCGTGCGGCGGGCAGTACTGCCCGTCCAACGCGTCGAAGAGCGAGAAGGGGCCGTTCAACATGTGGACCGGCTTCGGCGCCTCGGTGAACACGTACTTCGTCCCGCTGCAGGAACGCGTCGGCGCGGAGAAGGTGGTCGACGTCGCCAAGCGCTTCGGCGTGCAGTTCCGCGAGCCGGCCGACAAGGAACGCGCGGACAAGGACGCCCACACGTGGGGCTCGTTCACCCTCGGCGTCTCCGCGTCCACCCCGCTGGAGATGGCGAACGCGTACGCCACCCTGGCCGCCGACGGCCTGTACTGCGCGCCCACCCCGGTGGAGAAGATCACCGGCCCGGACGGCAAGAAGATCGACGTCGGCGACCCGCAGTGCACCCGGGCCACCGAGCCGGACGTGGCCCGCGCGACGATCGACGCGGCCCGTTGCCCGATCGGTGACAGCGCCCAGCTCGGCTCGTGCGGCGGCCACGCCACCGCGCGCGACGCCCGGGGCGTCGTCAAGCACCCGATCTTCGGCAAGACCGGCACCACCGACAACGACCGGACCGCATCGCTGATCATCGGCACCACGTCGATGGTGGTGGCGGGCTATCTGGTCAACCCGGACTATCAGAACCATCCGTACAAGATGGACCACGACGTGGTGAACCCTGCGGTCGAGAACACGCTGCGCGACCTCATGAAGGGCAAACCCTCGGTCCAGTTCAAGAGGCCCAAGAGCACGAAGATCGCACTCGGCGAGCAGCGCAGCATCCCCGGCGTGGAATGCACGAGCATCGACGAGGCCAAGCGACGCCTGGAGGGTGCGGGCTTCGAGGCCTCGAAGGGCGCCGAGGTCCCGTCCGCCTGTCCGAAGGGCCAGGCCGCGGGCACCGAGCCGAGCGGGCGCACGGTCAAGGGCGGCTACGTCAGCATCCAGGTGAGCGCCGGCACCCCGGCCGGCCCGGGCGGTCCCGGCGGTCCGGGTGGCCCCAAACCAGGTGGCCCGGGCATCCCCGGCATCCCGCTGCCGCCCTTCAACAACTGATGCATATATGTGCTCAGAGCGGCAACGAACCAGACCCGTCGCGACGCGGTGATGCGTATATCTGCTCAGAGCAAAGCGGCGGAGAGGAACGACCGCGGGCGGCGAGCGGCCGGGCTTAGCGGCGGCGGGCGGCGGCTCGGGCCGCCGCCGGGTCGGCGCCGGCCAGGGCGCCCGCGGCGGCGGCCCGGCACTCGTCGAAGGTGCGAGCCGCGAGCGCGGCGCCGACCGCCGGGATGGCAGCCGGGGACATCGACAGGCTCGTGACGCCGAGCCCGGCCAGGACCACCGCGAAGTCCGGGTCCGTGGCCGCCTCGCCGCAGACGCCGACCGGGCGGCCCACCGCCTGGCCGGCCGCAGCGCACAGGGCGACCAGCGACAACAGCGCCGGCTGCCACGGGTCCAGCAGGTCGGCCAGCTCGCCGCTGCGGCGGTCGGCGGCGAACGTGTACTGGCTCAGGTCGTTCGTGCCGACGCTGAGGAAGTCGACGGCCTGCAGGAACTCGCGGGCCCGGACCGCGGCCGCGGGGACCTCGACCATCACGCCGACCGTCGGCAGGCCGGCGTCGCGGCAGAGCGCGGCGAACTGGGCGGCCTCGGCGACCGTGGTGACCATCGGCGCCATCACCGCGACCTTGGCCGTCGACGAGCGCGCGGCCTCGGCGATCGCCGCGATCTGCGTACGCAGGATGTCCTCCCGCCGGCGCGCGACCCGCAGACCGCGAATGCCCAGCGCGGGGTTGGGTTCCTGGTCCTCGCGCAGGAACGGCAGCGGCTTGTCCGACCCGGCGTCCAGCGTGCGGATCACCACCTGACGGCCGGCCATCGCCCCGAACACCGCCGCGTACGCCGCCACCTGCTCGGCCACGCCGGGCGGGTCGAGGTGGTGCTGGAAGAGCAGCTCGGTGCGGAACAGGCCGACGCCCTCGACACACACGCCGGCCAGCTCGGCGGCGCTGCCGATGTTGGCCAGCAGGGCGACCGGGTGGCCGTCCCGGGTGGCGCCGCGCACGTCCATGGCCAGCTCCGGTGAGCGGGACGCCGCGGTCGCGGGGTACGGCTCGCGCGGGCGGACGGTGACCCGGCCGGTGGTGCCGTCCACCTTGACCGCGGTGCCGTCCGCGATGTCCAGGGCGCCGGAACAGGCCACCACGGTCGGGACGCCGCGGGCACGGGCCAGGATCGCGGTGTGGCTCACGTAGCTGCCCGCCGAGGTGAGCACGGCGAGCACCTCGGACGGGTCGAGCAGCGCCGCGTCGGCCGGCGCCAGATCGACCGCGACCAGCACGAACGGGTGACCGGGCCGGGGCAGCGCGGGCATCGGCAGGCCGAGGCAGGCGGCCACCACCCGGTCGCGCAGGTCGTCCAGGTCGACCGCCCTGGCGGCGAGCAGGCCGCCCGCGGCGAGCAGGGCGGACCGGTGCTCGGCGAGCACGGTGGCCACGGCGTGCGGGGCCTCGTGGCCGGAGCGGACGGCCATCGCGATGCCGTCCCGCAGAGTCCGGTCGCCGGCCAGCGCGGCCTGCGCCCGGAGGATCTCGGTGGTGGTCGGTTCGTCGGCGGCCTCGGCCCGGGCGCTGATGTCCCGGCGGACCGCGTCGATGGCCGCGAACGCCCGGTCCACCTCGGCGTCCGGGTCGGTCACCGGCCGGGGCGCGGGCAGCCGGGGCGGGTCGGCCAGCCGGTACGCCGGACCGGTCGCGGCGCCTGGGCTCGCGCCGAGGCCGCGAAGAAGTTCAGTCATCGCTGTGCCATCGGCCATTGTGGATTGAAGATCAACGACTCAGCATCCCATCGCGAGGCCCCCAGGAAGGGGGATCCTCGTTGTACCGACGAGATCACCTGCTGTCAACAGGTTGTACGGATTCGCGTCTCAGTCCACTCCGAACACCGTGTACATGTGCCTAGGGGAGATACTCCTCCGGGCGGCTGGACCGGGCCTCCGGCGACTTCGTCCGGCCGAACAGCTTCCAGCCGCGCTTCTTCGGCTCGGACGCGCGCTGGGTCTCGCCGTTGAGCACGGCCAGCCGATGCCGCGCGACGGTGTTCTCCGGCTCCAGCCGCAGCGAGATCATCAGGGCCTGGCGGGCCTGGTCGGCGTGCCCGAGCGCGTCCAGCGCCACGCCGTGGGTGAAGTAGTAGTGAGCCTCGTTCGGGTCCAGCCCGATCGCCGTACGCGCGGCCTGCTCGGCGTCCCCGATCTGCCGGTCCGCGGCGAGCAGGGCCCAGGCCACCCGGTCGTGCCACAGCGGGTTCTTCGGGTCCACGATCACCGCGCGGTAGGCCATCGTGACGGCCTCCTCGTGCCGGCCCATCAGGGTCAGCGCCCGGCTCACCGTGGCCAGCGGGCGCGGGTCCTCCGGCGCCAGCGCGATCGCCTTGGCCCCGGCGTCCAGCGCCGCCTCGATCTGGTCCAGGACCAGCCAGATCCGGGCCATCAGGATCCACCCGGCCGCGGACCCCGGGTCGTCGGCCAGCACCTTCTCCAGCAGCGCCGCGGCCTTGCCCGGATCGACCCGCTCGAACAGGGCGGCGGCACGCGCCACACCGAGCTCGGTGGCGGTCATGCCGTCGGTTGCACTCAGAAGGTCATGGCTCACACAGGCCATCATCGGCAGGCCGCCGCGCCGAATAAGCCGATTCCCGGGATTTATCCCCTCAGGGGTAGCCGCCTCCGGACCATCACGACCGTGTAGAGGCCGGCGACGGCCAGCAGCGCGGCGGTCACGTCCAGGTCGCTGAGCAGGGCGACCAGCGCCATGATCGCGCAGACGACGCCGACACCGGCCAGAAACACCACACTTCCGGGGTACGGCGGCGGCCCGCCCGCCTCGACGACCAGATTGGCAAGCTGCTGCCGCGCCTCGGCGTCCGCGGGGTCCTGGATCAGCCGGTCGAGCAGCGCGCGGCGCCGGGCCTCGTGTTCGAACCTCGGATCGGGGGTCACCCGCCTGCAGTCGGCAGGGTCCCCGCGTTCATGAGTCGATTACGGCGAAGGCCCGCACCGGGAAGGTGCCGAAGCCGGCCACCCGGGGCGGCGCCGCGGTGAACCGGGCGCCCGTGAGCGGGAGGGCGGCCAGGTTGGTCAGGTGTTCGACGATCGGGATCCGGCCGATGGTGAACTCCGTGCCCGGCGCGTACGCCCCTCGGGACGCCTCCCGGGTGAGGTGCTCGCTGATCTCCGGGCCGGGCAGGCCGGGGTAGGTGACCATCCCGGCCTCGATGACGTGGCTCAACTCGACCAGCATGCCCCTATCGTGGATCACGTGGACTCCGGAGTCGAGACGGTCGGGCTGGTGCTGCACCCGCGTAAGCAGGTCGGTGAGTCGGTGGCCACCATCCAGCGGTGGGCGGCGCACGCCGGTGCCAAGGTGCTCGCGCGCGAGCAGGACCGCGACCGGGTGCCGCCGGGTGTGGACGTGGTCTCCGACGACGAGTTCCAGCGGCGGGTGCGTGGCGTGGTCGCGCTGGGCGGTGACGGGACGATGCTCGGCGCGATGCGTCTGGTCGCCGACCGGCCGGTCCCGGTGCTCGGGGTCAACCACGGCAACCTGGGGTTCCTGGTGGAGGTGACGCCGTCCGGGCTGGAGGAGGCGCTGGCCCAGCTCGCCCGCGGCGACTTCACCGTCGAGCAGCACGGCTGCCTGGTCGCGGAGACGGCCGGCGCGGAGCTGGCCACCGGGTACGGCTTCAACGACGTGGTGCTGGCCCGGCTCGGGCGTACCGGCGCACTGTCGGTCGACCTGGCCGTCAACGACCTGCGGTACGGCTACTACCGGTGCGATGCCGTGGTGCTGTCCACCCCGAACGGCTCGACCGCCTACAACTACGCCGCCGGTGGCCCTGTGCTGTCCCCCTCGGCCGCCTGCACGGTGATCACGCCGGTCGCGCCGATGGCCGGGATCAGCCGGGCGGTGGTGCTGGGCGCCGGCGACCACGTGTCGCTGACCGTGGCGGCGGACAGCGCGCCGGTCGCGGTCGACGTGGACGGCACCGCCGCCGGCGAGCTGGGTGCCGGCGACGTCCTGACCGCGCGGTTGCGGGTGGACGCCGCCGAGGTGGTCCGGCTCGACGCCGGCGCGCATGCCGGCCGCAGCCGGGTGAAGCTCAGCCTGCTCGACCTGCCGCTGCGCCGGGACCAGCTGCTCGAGCTGATCCCGGCGGAGCTGCGTCAGGAGGCGGCGGAGATCAGCGCGCGGCGATCCGGCGCTGGAGGTCCGCTCGGCTGAGCGGCTCGGCGGCGTGCTTCTCGGCCACCGCGGTCGCCGCCGGCGGTTCGATCGGCTTGCACTTGAGGTCCGAGGTGTTCGCCTTGACCCGCTTGGGGACAACCCCGGTCTTGAGGTACGCGGCCACGGCGCCGTCCACGCACTTGTTGCCGAACAGCGAGCCGGCGTGGGTGGTGCCGCCGACGCCTTCGATCAGCGCGGCCCGCGGGAACCGCTTGCGCACCTCGAGGCTGCCTGCGAACGGGGTGGCCGCGTCCAGCGTCTCGCTGATCAGCAGCACCGGCGGCGCCTTCGCCCCGGACACCTTGACCGGCTTGCCGGACTTCGCGCCCCAGGTCCGGCAGGGCGCGTTGAACCAGGCGTTGCCCCAGGTCTCGAACGGCGCCTTGGCGTGCGTCTTCCAGTTGTCGGCCTTCCACGTCGACCATGACTTCGGCCACGGGGCGTCGCTGCACTGCACGGCGAGGTAGATCGCGTACCCGTTGTCGGCGTTGGCGGTTTGCGGGTTGCCCGTCTCGACGAGCTTGCGCAGCGGGGCGGGGTCGTTCTTGACCGCGTACGCGGAGAACGCCTCCGCGACCGTCGCCCAGCCGAACACGTAGTAGCCGGCCTGCAGGAAGACGTCGGTCAGCTCGGCCGCGCCGATGGTCCGGCCGGCCGGTCCGACGCCGGTCCTGGCCAGCGTGTCGTAGTAGCGCTTCTCCACGGCCTGGCCGGTCACGCCCAGCTTGTAGACGTCGTGGTGTTTGGCGACCCAGGCGAAGAACACCTTCATCGACTTCTCGAAGGCGATGTTCTGGTCCTGGTTGGCGTCGTACCAGACGCGGGCGGGGTTCACGTTGCCGTCGAGGACCATGCGGCGAACCCGCTCGGGGTGCATCGTCGCGTAGACCTGGCCGAGGTAGGTGCCGTACGAGAAGCCGTAGAAGTTGATCTGCTCGGCACGGAGCGCGCGGCGGATCAGCTCGATGTCCCGGACGTTGTCCTCGGTCGTCAGGTGGTCGAGGAGTTCACCGCCGGCCTTGTCGCAGGCTTTTGCGTACGCGGCGGTGCGGGCCAGCCACTGCTTCTCGATCGCGGCGGTGCTCGGTACGTACGGCGGGCGGATGCCGGTGCTGTACTTCGCGTTGCAGGTCAGCGCGGGCTGTGACGCGCCGACGCCGCGCGGGTCGAACCCGATCCAGTCGTACGAGGTGCCGACCTCGTCCGGCACGAACTCACCGAGCGCGGACAGGGCGAGCCCCGCGCCGCCGGGACCGCCCGGGTTGACCAGCATGACGCCCTGGTAGCCGGCGGCCGTGTGCTTGATCCGGGACACCGCCAGCTTGATCTTCGTCCCGTCCGGACGGCTGTGGTCCCGTGGCACCGCCAGGAACCCGCATTCCGCCTTCCGCGTCGCCAGCGCCTCGTCGGCGCACTTCCCCCAGGCGATCGACGGGGCGTATCCGGGCGCGGGGCGGCCCTCGTCCGCCCAGGCGCTCGTGGTGACCGTGGCGCCGGCCATGGTTACACCGAGGGCCGTCGCGGCCACCAGAATCCTTCGCATTCCATACCTCTCGTGTGGTTTCGCACCTAATCTGAGCGCTCACTCCGCGAAACGGATCCCCCGCAACGGCGACACGGGTGAAATGCGACTTAAGAGGACAGTTCTGTCGGTTAGCGTCAAAACATGACCGCTGTGACGATCAAGAAGCCACCGGTTCGTGACCGGCTGCTGGCCGCGGCCGACGAGCTGTTCTATGCCGAGGGCGTGCACACCGTCGGCATCGATCGGGTCATCGATCGCGCCGGCGTGGCCAAGGCCTCCCTCTACAGCGCCTTCCGCAGCAAGGAGGCGCTGGTCCGGGCCTACCTGGAGGCCAGGCACGAGCGGCGCCGGGTGCGCCTGCTGCACAGCCTGGCGGCGTACGAGGATCCACGGGAACGTCTGCTCGGCGTGTTCGACGTGCTGGCCGATATCGCCACCGCGCCGACGTTCCGGGGCTGCGCGTTCTACAACGCCGCGGCCGAGTCTCCGGACGGCGGCGCCGTGCAGGAGGTGTGCGACACCACCCGGGCCTGGACCCGGGGGCTGTTCACCGAGCTCGCCAAGGACGCCGGCGCCCGCCACCCGGACCAGCTGACCGCCCAGCTCATGGTGCTCTACGACGGCGCAATGGCGGGCGCGCGGATGGACCGGCGCCCGCAGGCGATGGCCGACGCGCGCGCGGTCGCCGCAACCCTGCTCCGCGCTCAGCTGACCCCGGCGGCCCAGCCCGTCGGGTGAAACGTTGCTACCGGCGTCTCCGGTGCGTGGCGTTGCTGCCGGCCCGACCAGACCTTCACTCCGAAGTGCCTAGTTGGCGCCGGGCAGCGGCTCGGCCACCTGGGTCGCCGGGGTCAGCGGCAGCGCTGCGGCCACCTCCGCCTCGCGCTCGGCCTCCCTGGTCACGCCGTCGGTGGGGTCCAGGGTGCGCCGGCGGTCCGGGGTGCGCCGGGCGCGGATCAGCGAGGCCAGCGCGCCCAGCACCGACAGGCCGATCGCCATCCAGAAGACGATGACCAGGCCGTCGTGGAACGGGCCGGAGATCAGCCGCGGGAAGAACGAGAGCCCGGTCAGCTCGGCCGCGTTGCCCGGCGGCAGCGCGCCCAGCACCTGCGGCCCGAGCAGCTCGGCGATCGGGTTGTAGCCGAGGAACGCGGCGAACAGCGTGCCCACCGGCGGCAGGCTCGCCACCTGGTTCGCGGTCGCGGCCGGCACGCCCTGGGCGGTCAGCCCGGCGCTGAGCGTGGCCGGCAGGTGGTCGGCCAGTCCCGCCACCATCAGCGAGAAGAACACGCCGATCGAGAGCACCTGACCGGCGTTCATGAAGGTCGCCCGCATACCGGAGGCGGCGCCTCGCATGTTCGCCGGCACACTGGACATCACCAGCGAGGTGTTCGGCGCCGAGAACAGGCCGCCGCCGACCCCGTTCACAAAGATCAAGATCGCAAAGACGGGGTACGCGAAGTCGCCCGGCACCAGCAGCAGCCCGGCGAACGACAGTCCCATCACCAGCAGCCCACCCGCCGCGAAGGGACGCGAGCCGAACCGGTCGGAGAGCCACCCGGAGAGCGGCCCGGCGACCAGGAAGCCGACGGTCAGCGGGAGCAGGTAGATGCCGGCCCAGAGCGGGGTCGACTCGTAGTCGTACCCGTGCAGCGGCAGCCAGATTCCCTGCAGCCAGATGATCAGCATGAACTGGAGGCCGCCGCGCGCGATCGCGGCCAGCAGGCTGGCGGCGTTGCCGCTGGTGAAGGCGGCGTTGCGGAACAGCACCAGCGGGAACATCGGCTCCGCCGCCCGGCGCTCGATCATCCCGAAGGCGATCAGGACCAGCACCCCGCCGGCCAGCCCGGCGACCACCCACGGGTTGGTCCAGCCCATCGTGTGGTCACCGTACGGCTGAATTCCGTACGTGATGGCGGCCAGCACCGCGGTGAGCCCGGCCGCGAACGTCAGATTGCCCCACCAGTCGATCTTCGCCTTGCGGCGGACGCCACTGTCGTGCAGGGAGCGGTACGCCCAGACGGTGCCGAGGATGCCCAGCGGGATGTTCACCCAGAACACCGAACGCCAGTCCCACTCGGCCAGCACGCCGCCCGCCACCAGGCCGATGAACGAGCCGGCCAGCGCGGACACGATGTTCACGCCCAGCGCCATGCCGCGCTGCTTCGCCGGGAACGCGTCGGTGATGATCGCCGCCGAGCAGGCCATCAGCATCGCGCCGCCGATCGCCTGGACCACCCGCCAGCCGATCAGCCAGAGCGCGCCGCGACTGCCGCTGAACGGGTCCAGCGACAGCACGACCGAGGTCAGCGTGAAGACCGCGAAGCCGGCGTTGTAGATCTTGACCCGGCCGAACATGTCGCCCAGCCGCCCGAGCGTCACCACCAGGACCGCGGTGACCAGCATGTAGCCCATCAGCATCCAGAGCAGGTAGCTGACGTTCCCCGGCTCCAGCGGGTTGAGGTGGATGCCCTTGAAGATCGCCGGCAGCGAGATCAGCACGATGGACGCGTTGATGGTGGCGAGCAGGGTGCCGAGGGTGGTGTTCGACAGCGCGACCCACTTGTAGCGGGGGTGGTCTACCGAGAGCACGGGGTGGCTCCTCTTAATCGATGATCAGATCACCGAGTCGCTGCAGAGCGGGAAGGGCGGCCAGCAGCGCTGCGTGCTCGTCCTCCGGGAGTTGCTCCAGGAGCTCGGCGAGGGCCCGGGCACGACCGTCCCGGCGGCGGGCCACGGCGTCGCGGCCCTCTTCGGTGATGCTGACGATGACCACCCGCCCGTCGGCCGGGTCGCTGGACCGGCGCGCCAGTCCCTCCCGCTCCAGCCGGGTGACCAGCTGGGTCATCGCCGGTTGGGAGACGCCCTCCGGCGCGTACAGCTCACTGAGCCGGTGCGGACCGGAGCGCTCGAGCCGTCGCAGCGTGGACGCGGCGGTCAGGCTCAGCTCGGAACGCGGGGTCAGCCGCCGCAGCGCCTCGTAGAACCGCTCGAAACCGGCGATGATCCGCGCGTCGTCGGGCTTGATCTCCGTGGCCACTGGCTGCACTCCTGATTTATATCACTGGCTTATACAGATATCTTGGTCGCGCCCGTGTGACGATCACCATCCACCCGGACGCGCCACGGCCGGCTCCGGCAGTGTGCCGTTCCCTTTTGTCACCATGCGGTGATGGATACGTGGTTGCATCCCCAGCTGGGTACGACCACCCGGGACGACGCCCACGCACCCAAGGCGTACATGGCAGCCTTGCAGCACGTGGCACTGATCCTGGACGCCGACCCCGCCTGGCGCTCCTGGTGGCGCAACGCCGGCATGACCAGTTGTGAGCTGGGCATCGTCGCCGAGGACAACCTCGACCACCTCCGCCCGAGCGCCGACATCCGCTGCCACGGCGCCAGCGTCCGCGCCAACTTCACCAGCGCCACCCCGCCGACCCGCACCGACCTGCTCGCCCTGGCGGCCGCCGAGCTGACCGGAATGTTCGAGGTCATCCGCGAGGCGATCGGCCTGCCCCGCCTCCCCCCGATCCCCCCGCTCCCCGACCTCCCGGCCGACTCCCCCGCGGTCGAGGTCACCACCAAGTCCTTGCCCAGCGCGCCGCGCGAGCTGGCCCACCAGCAGGGTTACCTGACGTTGGCCCAGATCCACGAGTTCTTCGGCTAGGTCGTGTCCTGTCCGTGGTCCGCCGTCCGCGGCCTCGGCAGGAAGTCGATGTCCTCCGGCACCATCGCGGCCAGCTCCTCGTCGGAGGCGTCGACCGGCAATGTCGGCACGCCGTCCGGGGCCTTCATCCGCGTCAAGAAGATCCCGACCCGCTCGCCGTCGCACCACGCGTAACCGACACCGACCCGGTCTTCCGGATCCACCACGAACGCCACCCGCACCGGCCGGCCGTCCCCCTCCGGGCACGGCACCTCGATCTGGCCCGGCAGCGCGCCGACGACGGCCGAGAAGGCGTCTGACCAGGCCTCCCACCGCCGCTGCGACTCTGTCATCTCCCCCATCGAACCCGTCACTCCTCCATCAGGGCGCTTGTGGACGACGGTCAAGTAGCGTAGATCACGCGGAAGCCGAGGTGCTCGGACAGGGCCTGCCAACGGGCCGAGCGCATCAACCGCTCGAGGCTGTCCACCCGGCCGCCGTTGACCAGGGTGTCGAGAACCAGGGTCTCGAGGGCCGCGCTCTCGATCCAGTCGATCTGCTTGGTGTAGCCGCACAGCATCGTGGCGCCGGTTTCGTGCAGGAACTCCTGCAGGTCGCCGTTGGGGGCGCGGAGGATGGAGCAGGCGCCGAAGTAGAGCTTCTTACCCGCGCACTTGCCGGACATCCAGCCGGCCACCTCGTCGAGCTCGACCGTCTGTTTGCCGGTGAGGCAGAGCTGGCTGGGGTTGCCGTGCATGGCGAAGAAGCCGACCTTGAAGGTGGCGTACCGCCGGGTGAGCCACGTCTCCAGGTAGTGGTGGAGTTCCCCCGGGGTCGCCGTGCCGCGGTGGATGAAGCGGATGCGACCGAGGCGTTCCAGGAGCTCCAGCAGTGGCAGCACCGAGCCCTGCCTGGTCAGATCGTCGTCCCACTGTCCCTCGACGCAGAACACACCACCGGCGCGAGTCATCGACCCTCCTTCATGTCGAGCACCGGACCCTAACCCGCGGGTACGACAGTCGGGGGCCCCGGTGTTCTGCCCAACCAGGTCGTGTCTCGTGGATCAGCCAAGTGCGAGGCGAGGTCCAGAGGGTGGCTGGCGTCGCCTGCGGCGCGCCCTCATCCTGGTGTTGGATGTGGGTGTGTCGTGGGTGGCGTCAGGCGCGCTCTGGGCCACGCCGCAGCCCTGGCTGATCCACGAGACACGACCTAAGCCGAGCGCTGGATGCGGTCGGGACGGTGGGCGCCCGGGCTGCGCTGGGCCGGCACGGCCGGTGCCACCACCACCGCGGTGCCGCCCAGCCCGATCCCCGCGTACGTGATGGGGCTCCTGGTTTTGAGGATCACGCCGAAGAGCAGTCCGAAGGTGACCAGCGCCGCGTAGGCGAGGGGGACGGCGAGCACCAGCCAGTGGCGGGACGGGACGCCCAGAAGGGCCGGCAGGTCGGTGGCGGCCAGGTAGACCAGGGCTCCCAGCAGGACGGTGGCCAGCGCGGGCGCCACGAAGGCGCGCCAGGGGCCCTCGTCGTTGGGCGCGCGGTTGAGGAAGAGCAGCGCCGACAGGGAGGTGGCCAGCAGCAGGAGCAGGACGCCGAGCGCGCCGGCCGTGGTCAGCCAGGGATAGAGCTCGGTGGCGGGTTCCCAGCCCGCGAGCAGGGCGCCGGTCAGGGTGAGCAGGGCGACGACGCTCTGGGTGAGAGAGGCGGCGATGGGTACGGACGTACGCGCGCCGGTGTGGCCCAGGCGTGCCGGGAGCACGCCCTCCCTGGCCAGGGCGTACGTGTATCGGGCGACGGTGTGGTGCAGGGAGATCATCGCGGCCAGCACGCCGGTGAGGAGCATGGTCCGGCCGAGGGTGACCGCCCAGGGCGCCAGTCGGTCGCCGACCAGGTCGAAGAGCAGTTCGCCGCCGTCCACCGAGCGGGCGGCGATCTCGCCGGGGCCGGTCGCGACGCTGGTGGTCCAGGCGGAGAACGCGTACAGCACCGCGAGACCGAGCACCGACAGGTAGGTGGCGCGGGCGACGGATCTGCGGGGACGGCCGGTTTCTTCGGCGTACGCGGCGGTGGTCTCGAATCCCACGAAGCCGAACGCCGCGATCACCAGCAGGAGCCCCACGGCCGGGCGGTCGACGACCCCGGCCGGCACCAGGGTGTCCGTGGTGACGCCCTCGGCGGCGGGGTCGATCAGGTTGGCCGCGCCGAAGCCGGCGATCACCGCGGCCTCGGCCAGCACCACCAGGGCGAGGATCGCGCCGGCCAGCTCGACCCGGAGCAGGCCGCACAGCGTGACGACGAGCCAGCAACCGCCCGCGACGGCCCACCAGGGCGCGCTGACGCCGAACCAGCCGTCCAGCAGCGGGGCGGCGAGCAGGCCGGTGGCGCCGTAGAGGCCGATCTGCAGGGCGTTGTAGGAGAACAGCGCGAGCCACGCGGCGCCGATGCCGGTCGGCCGGCCGAGCCCGCGGGCGATGAACGAGTAGAGGGCGCCGGCGTTCGGCGAGCGGCGGACCATCGCCGCGTATCCGACCCCGAAGAGCAGAAGAACAAGAGCGACCGCGGGGAAGAGCAGGGGTACGAAGGGCACGTCATTCCCCGCGTACGCGATGGGGATGGTGTTCGTTATGACGGAGAGTGGCGCCGCCGCGGCGAGGGCGACGAAGATCAGCGCGGTGGCGCCGAGGCGACCGGCGGCGAGGGGATGCGTCGCGGGCGGGGGCATAGATCCATTACGACCTACGCACCCGCCCGTTGACAACCCGCAGTGATGAATACCTAACTCAAAGTGGCATGAGTCAGGGTTCAATCATGATTTTGCGACCCACCCCGTTCTTGAACTGGTCGAGGGCCGACGCGTACTCGTCGAGCGGGAAGCGGTGGCTGATGAAGACCTCGGGGTCGAGCACCCCGGCGGCCATCAGCTCGCCGGCCCGGTCGAAGCTGTGCAGCACCGCCATCGAGCCGGTGATGGTGATCTCGCGCCGATAGATCTCGTACGGCTCGATCAGCACCTCGGCGTCGGTGTTGGCCACCCCGAACTGCAGGAACGTGCCGCCCCGGCCGACCCGGCCCAGGCCGTCCTTGATCGCGGCGACGACCCCGGTGCAGTCGATCACGATGTCCCAGCCACGCGGCGCGTCGAGTTCGTCGGCGCTGGTCACGGCCGCCGAACAGCCGAGCCGCTTGGCCGTCTCCAGCCGCTGCGGGTTGAGGTCGACCATCGACACCGTGGCCGCGCCGGCCCGCTTGGCCAGCTCCATCATCATCAGGCCCATCGTCCCGGAGCCATAGATGAGGAAGTTGTCGGCCATGTTCCGCGGCAGCACGTCGAAGCCACGGACCGCGCAGGACAGCGGCTCGATGAGCGCCGCGTTCCGGGCCCGCAGGTGCTCGGGCAGTTTGAACAGGTTGGCCATCGGGGCGGCCACGTACTCGGCCGCCCCGCCGCTCACCGACACCCCGATGGCGTTCCAGTTCTCGCACTGGTTGCCACGGGCCCGCTTGCAGTAGTAGCAGTGTCCGCAGTAGAGCGACGGGTCGACGGCCACCTGGTCGCCCACGGCGTACCCGCTGACCGCGGACCCGACCGCGACGATCTCCCCGGCGAACTCGTGGCCGGGCACGATCGGGAAGGCGGGCGCGAACTCGCCCTCCATGATGTGCAGATCGGTGCCGCAGATCCCGACCGCGGCCGGCTTGACCACCACGTCGGTGGGGCCGGGCGCGGGGTCGGGCACCTGCTGGATCTCGATCGTGCCGGGCGTGACGACGACGGCTGCCCTCACTTGACGGCACCCATCGACAGGCCACGGACCAGCTTGTTCTGTGCCACCCATCCGGCGATCAGGACCGGGAGGGAGAGCAGAGTGGCGGCCGCCGACAGGTCGGCGAGGAACGGGCCGCGGCCGGAGATGAAGCCGAGCAGGTAGATCGGCGCCGTGGAGGCGACGGTGTCGGTGAGGTTGACCGCGAGGAAGAACTCGTTCCAGGTGAAGATGAAGCAGATCAGCGCTGTCGCGGCGAGGCCGGGGGCGACGATCGGCAGGATGATCCGGCGGATCGAGGTGATCAGGCCGGCGCCGTCGACCTCGCCGGCCTCGAGGACCTCTTTGGGGACCTCGAGCAGGAAGGATCGCATCATCCAGATGGCCAGGGGCAGGTTCATCGAGGTGTAGAGGATGACCATGGTCCAGATGTTGTCCTTGATGCCGATCCGGACGGTGAGCAGGTAGATCGGCAGGACGGCGGCGACCGGGGGCATCATCTTGGTGGAGATGAAGAAGAACAGCGCGTCGGTCCATTTGCGCACCGGCCGCAGCGACAGGGCGTAGGCGGCCGGGGTGGCCAGGCAGACCACCAGCAGAGTGGAGAACACGCTGGCCATCAGCGAGTTCAGCAGGTACGGCGTGATGTTGCCGCCGAGCACGGTGGAGAAGTGCTCCAGGGTGGGTGTGAAGAACCAGACCGGCGGGTTGGTCGTGACGTCCTTGGACTGCTTGAGCGCCGTCAGGATCATCCAGATGACCGGGAACACGAAGATGATCCCGGCGATCCAGGCAGCGATGCCCCAGATCGAGTTGCCCAGCCGGCGGCGTGCCGCGGGCTTGGGCGCGGTCATGGTGGTCATCGACCCTCCTCCATCTTGAACAGGCCGGAGATGACCCGCAGGGCGAAGTTGGCCACGATGATCGTCAGGATGACCACGACCACACCGGCGGCCGAGGCCTCGCCGTACTCGTACTTGCTGAAGATGGTCTGGTAGATCTCGTACGGCAGGTTCGTCGTTGCCGTGCCCGGTCCGCCCTGCGTGATCGTGAAGATCGCGTCGAACGTGTTGACCAGGTAGATCGAGCCGAGCAGCGCACCCAGTTCCAGGTACTGCCGCAGGTGCGGCAACGTCATCGTGGTGAAGATCCGCCACGCCCCGGCCCCGTCGACGCGGGCGGCCTCGAGGACCTCGTTGCTCTGCGACTGCAGCCCGGCCAGCAGGATCAGCATCATGAACGGCGTCCACTGCCACACCAGGGTGGTGATGATCGCCGCTTTCGGGTACGACGTGGTCCACGCCGTGTTGCCGCCGAAGATGCCGTTGATCAGGCCGTAGTCGGGGTTGAAGATGCCGTGTTTCCAGAGCAGGGCGGCGGCGACCGGCATGATCAGGAACGGGGTGATCAGCATGGTGCGCACGATGCCGCGGCCGAGGAATTTGCGGTCCATCAGGATGGCCAGGCCGAGGCCGAGGATCATCGAGAAGATCACCGCGCCGGCGGTCAGGATGACCGTGTTGAGCAGGGCCGAGCGCAGCCGGTCGTCGGTCAGGACGGTGAGGTAGTTGTCGAAGCCGACGAAGTCCCTCACACCGGGGCGGAGCGCGTTCCAGCTCAGCGTCGAGTAGTAGATCGTGAACAGGAACGGCACCTGCGTGATGATGATCGCGAAGATCAACGCGGGCAGCAACGGAGCGCGGCGTGACCAGCGCTCCTTGGCGCCGCCCTTCGGCGGTACGACCGGGGGTGCCGGTTTGGTGTCTTCCGCCCGGGTGATGACGTCGGTCATGGGGGTTTGCCTTCCGGTCGGCACGAAGGCGCCGCCGCCGGAGAAGAGGAAAGGCGGCGGCGCCTCCGCGGGCACTACTTGTACTTGCTCGCGACGTCCTCGGCGAGCTTCTGACCGTCAGTTAATGCCTGGTCGACCGTCTTGCTACCGGCGATGGAGGCGCTGACCTCCTGCGACACCTTGGTGCCGAGGTCCGCGAACTCCGGGATGCCGACGAACTGCACACCCAGCGCCGGCCGCGGCTGCACGCCCGGGTTCTGCGGGTTGGCGTTCTCGATGGACTTCAGGGTGATGTCCGCGAACGCCTTGGCCGACTCCTTGTACTCCGGGAGCGCGTAGGTCGAGGTGCGCTTGCCGGAGGGGAGACGCGACCAGCCCAACTTCTCGCCGACCAGCTTCTCGTAGTCCTTGCCGGTGGCCCAGGAGATGAACTTCCAGGCGTTCTCGGACTTCTTGGTGGTCTTGGGCATGGCCCACGCCCAGGTCCACAGCCAGCCGGAGTACTCGGTCTTGTTCACCGGGGCGTACGCGTAACCGACCTTGCCCGCCACCTTCGACGCGCTCGGGTCCTCCAGCGTGCCGGCCGCCGACGTGGCGTCGTACCACATGGCCGCCTTGCCCTGGCTGAACGTGTTGAGGCACTCGGTGAAGCCGGCCTGCGGGGCGCCGGACTCGCCGTAGTTCTTCACCAGGTTCACGTAGAAGTCGGTCGCCGCCTTGAACTCCGGCGAGTTCACCTTCGGCGTCCAGTCCTTCTCGAACCAGGTGCCGCCGTAGGTGTTGACGACCGTGGTCAGCGGCGCGAACAGCTCACCCCAGCCGGGCAGGCCGCGCAGGCAGATGCCGGCCACGTCGCCCTTCTTGTTGAGCTTCTTCGCGTACTCGGCCACCTGCGCCCAGGTCGGCTTCTCCGGCATGGTGATGCCGGCCGCCGCGAACATTTCCTTGTTGTACATCAGGAACGACGACTCGCCGTAGAACGGCGCCGCGTACATCTTGCCGTCCTCGCCGGTGAGCGACTGCACCATCGGCTTGAGCAGGTCGGCCTGGTCGTAACCGGAGTCCGCGGCCGCCTGGGTGGACAGCTCGTGCAGCCAGCCGTTCTTCGACCAGATCGGCACCTCGTACGCGCCGACCGTCGCGACGTCGTACTGACCGCCCTGGTTGGCGACGTCCTGGGTCACCTTGTCGCGCAGTTCGTTCTCCGGCAGGATCGTGAACTTCACGGTGATGCCGGTCTGCTTGGTGAAGTTGTCGGCGGTCAGCTTCTGGATGTCCTCCATCTGCGGGTTGCCGACCATCAGCGCGGTGATGGTGTTGTCGCCCCCTTCGTTGCCACCCCCACCGGTCGAACCGGCGCCCGAGCAGCCGGAGAGCACGAGCGCGACAGCCGAGGCTCCGGCCAGCGCGATCGACAGCTTCCTACCTGTTTTTTGCACGGTTGATCCTCCGTCGAAAAGCGCTTTATTGCGTAATGGTGATTTCTAAACTCGCAGCACTTGGGGCCCGAGCCTTGAATAGCGTTGCGCCTCGGACGCCGGCAGGCCGGTGTCCGTGACCAGGGATTCGAATTCGGAGATCTCGGCGAACCGGCAGAACGTGCGGACGCCGAACTTGGTGTGGATGCCGGCGAAGATGCGCCGGCGTGCCGCGCGGACGGCTTGCGCCTTCACGTCGGCCACCGCGGGGTCGGGCGTGGTCAGCCCCACCTCGCGGGAGATGCCGTTGGCCCCGACGAAGGCCAGGTCGAGCACGAAACCGGCCAGCATGGTGCTGGCCCAGTGGTCGACCGTGGCCAGGGTGCGGCCCCGGACCCGGCCACCGAGCAGCAGCACGGTGGCCGGCGAGTTGGTGGCGAGCCAGGCGGCGGTGTTCAGCGACGCGGTCACCACGGTGAGCGGCCGGTCGGTGGGCAGCGCCTCGGCGATCAGCTGCGGGGTGAAGCCCTCGTCGATGAAAACGGTCTCGGCGTCGCCCATCAGCCCCACGGCCGCGGCGGCGATCCGCCTTTTCTCCGGTACGCCGCGGGTGGTCCGCATCGCCAGATCGGTCTCGAACTTCGCGGTCTCCACCGGATAGGCGCCGCCGTGGGTGCGACGCAGCAGTCCGTGTTTCTCCAGCAGGCGGAGGTCCCGGCGGATGGTCTCGGCCGAAACGGTCAGCTCGGCGGACAGCTTGGCGACGTCGACCTCGCCCTGCCGCCGCGCCAGCGCAACGATCTGATGTTGCCGCTCGTCCGCATTCATCCAGCCCACCTCCCGCCCTGCCGTGCTTCTTTTTAACACCGGCGAAACGTGTGGTCCCCATCACAGCCTAGGCGACTTACCTGTGTCCTTGACCGTTTCCCACCAACCTAGGCCCTGGCGAAATACCATCAGACCGTCCTTAAGCCGGATGAAGGTCATGACTGTTTGGGCAAGAACGGTGCCCGTTCGCTGCCCGCCCGTGTGAGAGTGCCCGCCCGGGCATGTGCGTTCGGGCACGGGTGATCAACGGCGAAACGCTCAGGTCCGGGAGCGATCCGCCGACCGTCAGAACCGTGGCGCTAGCAACCCAGCAACTCACGGACTTCCTCTCCGTCGTGGCCGACCGGCCCCCCGGACCGGCCGCACAGCACGCCGCCGTCGAGTGCGCCGCACGTGCGCTCGATGCGGACGTCGCGGTGCTTGTCATCGACGACGTGGTGGTGGCGGCCATCGGCGTGAGCGCCGACCAGGTCTCCGCGTACGAGCTGACCGAAGCGGCCGCCGGCCGGCGCGGTGAGCTCGGCCTGCCCGGCGGCCCGTACGCGATCACCCACGCCGACATCGACGGCCTCGCGCCCGGCGTGCTGGTCCTGGCCCGCCGCGGCGAGCCGTTCAGCGCCGAGGAGGTCTGTCTGCTCCGCGGCATGGCCCGCGTGCTGGAACTCAGCCTGCACGCGCTCCATGTGATCGAGACCGGCCGGTCCGACGCCCTCCAGGAACGCGAGCGCCTGTTCGAGCAGCTGTCCGCGATCCAGCGCGCGATCGCCCGGCGGGCGCCGCTCCAGCAGATCCTGGACACCGTGACCCGCGCCGCGGGCGAGCTCATCGGCATCGAGGTGGCGACGCTCAACCTGCTCGAACCGGACGACCCCACGGTCGGCAGCATGGTGTCCTGCCACGGTCTGGCGCCCGACGTCATCGCCAAGATGCAACGCGTGCCGCTGCCGTACGCCGGCGCCGCAGGCCTGTCGATCATGGGCGACGAACTGGTCGCCGTGGAGAACTACGAGAACTCGCCGATCGCCATCCCGTCGATCGTGCGGCACGGACTGACCGCCGTGATGGCGGTGCCGGTCCACGAGAACAACCGCGTCGTCGGCTGCCTGTCGGTCGGCACCCGCCGGCCCGGCCACTCCTGGGACAAGGCGGCGCAGGACATCCTCAAGGCCTTCGCCGAGCACGTCAGCCTGGCGATCACCGACGCGCGGACGCTCGAGGCGATGAACCAGGCATTCCACGACTCGCTCACCGGGCTGGCCAGCCGCGCACTGTTCATGACCCGGATGGAGACCGCCTTCGAGGGCGCCCCGCACGGCGTCGCCGCGCTCTTCGTCGACCTGGACCGCTTCAAGGTGGTCAACGACTCGCTCGGGCACGCCGCCGGCGACCAACTGCTCCAAGGCGTTGCCGCGCGGATCGAGCACTGCCTGCGCAAGGACGACACCGCGGCCCGGCTGGGTGGCGACGAGTTCGCCGTCCTGCTGCCCACGGTCGGCACGCTCGAGGAGGTGATGCCGGTCGCCCGGCGCATCCTCGAGGCGATCCGGGAACCGTTCGTGCTGGGCGGCCGGGAGACGTTCGTCAGCTGCAGCATCGGCATCGCGTTCAGCGATACCGGCGGGCACGAACCGCAGGAGCTGATGGTCCGCGCCGACCTGGCCATGTACCAGGCCAAGAAGCAGGGCAAGGACCGGTACGAGATCTTCCAGCCGGCCATGCAGGCGGAGTTCCAGGCCGCGCTGCAGATGGAGGCTGACCTGCGCCGGGCCATCGTCCGGCACGAGTTCCAGCTGCGCTACCAGCCGATCGTGCACCTGCGCACGAAACAGATCACCGGTCTCGAGGCCCTGATCCGCTGGGAACACCCGGATCGCGGGACCATCCCGCCGCTGGACTTCATCCCGATGGCCGAGGAGACCGGCCTGATCGTGCCGATCGGCGAATGGGTGCTGCGCGAGGCATGCCGGCAGGTGGCCGCCTGGAACGCGCGGCGCGACGTCCCGCTGACCGTCAGCGTGAACCTCTCCGCGGTGCAGCTCGACCAGAACGTGCTTCCCGGGCTGGTGTCGTCGGTGCTCGCCGAGACCGGGCTGCCGGCCGCCTGCCTGGTCATCGAGCTCACCGAGAGCCTGCTGGTGGACCACCGGCCGAACACGCTGAAGCAGCTCGAAGAGGTCAAGGCCATGGGCGTACGCCTGGCGATCGACGACTTCGGCACCGGGTACTCGTCGCTGGCGTACCTGCGCCGCTTCCCGGTCGACATCATCAAGATCGACAAGTCGTTCGTCGACGACGTGGGCGACGAGCCGGCCGCCGCCGCGCTCACGCTGGGCATCATCCAGCTCGGCCAGGCGCTGCGGCTCTCCACGATCGCGGAGGGCATCGAGGACGCCGGGCAGCTGTCCGAGCTGACCGACGGCAACTGCGAGCTGGGCCAGGGCTACTACTTCGCGGAGCCGCTGACCGAGGTGGCGATGGACGCGCTGCTCTTCGATCAAACGTGAGAGACGTACACATCGCGAAGGCGCCGCTACGCAGACAGGCTGCTGCGTAACGATTCACTCTCGTGCATCATCCTGGATGATCAACAAGCAAGATCATCATCTACTGTGGTCCACTACCGGAGTTTGCCACCACGGCCTCCGGGCAAAGACCACACACCAACACCGGACAGGCCGGGGTGGACGCCGCCACGTCCGCCCCGGCCCCCATAGTTTCCGGCCGGTGCTTCTGCTTTCCGTGCGTGACCGGTGCTTCTGCTTCCTATGGGTAAGCAGAGCAAAGTGGCGGGGCTAGCGTGGTCACGTGCAGCTTGATCTCCGGGTCCTCGCGGCCGTCTCCGCGGGCGGCGTCCTCGGTGCGCTGGCGCGCTTCGCTCTTTCCACGGCGTGGCCGCACGAGGCGGGCGACTTCCCCTGGGTCACGTGGGTGATCAACGTGACCGGGTGCTTCCTGCTCGGGATGCTGATGGCGCTGATCGCACGGCGGTGGCCGGCGCAGCGGTACGTCCGGCCGTTCCTCGGGACCGGGGTGCTCGGCGGCTACACGACCTTCTCGGCCTGGGCGGTGGAGACCCTGCAGTCCCGGCCGTGGGTGGCACTCGCCTACGGCGGCGCCACGGTGGCCGGCGCCTTGCTAGCGGCCTGGGCGGGCGGAGCGGTTGGAGCGGTCGTGCGTACCCGATGACGGTCTTGCTCGTCGCTCTCGGCGCCGCCGTCGGGGCGCCGCTGCGCTATCTGACCGACCGGCTGATCCAGGCGCGGATCGGGTCGAGGTTCCCGTGGGGGACGCTCGCCGTCAACGTCGCCGGGTCGCTGCTGCTCGGCTTCCTGGTGGGGCTGCCGGTCGGACCGCGGGTGGCGGCGCTGCTCGGGACCGGGTTCTGCGGGGCGCTGACGACGTATTCGACGTTCGGCTGGGAGACGGTCACGCTCGCCGGTGAGGGCGCCCGCCGCCACGCCGTGCTCAACGTGGTCGTGAGCGTCCTCGCCGGCCTCGCGGCGGCCGGCCTCGGCCTGCTGCTCGCCCAGGCCGTGGACGGCCGCTGAAAACTGTCACACCCACCGCCTAACGTCCGGCCCACCCAGTGCAAGGGGCGGGGGAGGTGGCGGCCTGCGCGTCACATGATTTTCAAGCTGGTTCCAATGCTTTTTCCGGGGGCTTCGCGGGCTCGTCGGGCGCCACCTCGTGGCTGGTCTCGGGGAGCCAGCGCAACCAGCGGGGCAGCCACCAGTTGGCCCGGCCGAGCAGCACCATCACCGCGGGCAGCAGGACCGCCCGGACGATCGTCGCGTCCAGCAGCACGGCCGCCGCCAGGCCGATGCCGACCTGCTTCATCGAGATGATCGGCAGCGTCGCGAACAGCGCGAAGATGACCACCATGACCGCGGCCGCGCTGGTGATCACCCCGGCGGTGCCGGTGATGCCCTCGGCGACCGCGCGCCGGGTGGGCAGGCCCCGGTCGTGGCCCTCGCGGATCCGGCTCAGCACGAACACGTGGTAGTCCATGGACAGGCCGAACAGCGTGATGAACAGGAACAACGGCAGCCAGTTGGTGATGCCGCCGGCCGGCGCGAAGTCCAGCAGGCCCGCGAAATGGCCGTACTGGAAGACGAAGACCAGCATTCCGTACGCGGCCGCGACGGACAGCACGTTGAGCACCAGGCCGGTCACGGCGATCGCCACCGAGCGGAACGACACGAGCAGCAGCAGGAACGCCAGGCCGAGCACGAAGCCGAAGACCCACGGGACGCTCGCCTCGAGCTGGTGGTTGAAGTCGCCGTCCTGCGCCGCCTCGCCAGTGACCAGGACCGTCGCGCCGGGGAAGAGAGCGGCGAGCCGGCCGTCGCGAAGGTCAGTCAAGCGAAGGCCGGACGGGATGATCGCGACCGTCCCGGCCGGGTTCACCTCGATGTCGCCCGCGACAGCCAGTTGCGTGGCCGCGGCGTCGAGGGCGGGTCCGCGTACCCCTGAATCGTCCTTGACCACCACCTCGGCCGGAGCGACCCGGGCCGGGAAGGCGTCGCGGACCGCGACGCCGGCCGCCACGACCGGAAGTTCTGGCGACAGGTCCTCGATCCCCTCGGCCTTGGTGCGCAGGTCGAAGACCGGCAGCGCGATCACGACCAGGGCGGCCGTGGCGAGTGCGGCGGAGATCAGCGGCCGGGCCAGCGCCACGCGCACGACGGCGCTCCAGACCCGGCCCTTCGAGTCGTGCCGGTACAGGCCGGGGATCTTGATCGCGTCGACCCGGTCACCGAGCGCCGACAGCAGCGCGGGCAGGACGGTCAGCGAGCCGAGCACAGCCGTCGCGACGACCAGGATGGTGCCGGTCGCGAAGCTGTTGAACGTCGCGTCGCGGGTGAGGAACATGCCGGCCATCGCCATGATCACGGTCAGACCGGAGATCCACACCGAGCGGCCGGAGGTCTGTGCGGCGATCACCAGCGCGCGGTGCGGATCGGCGCCGGCCCGGCGTTCGTCGCGCTCCCGGCGGATGTAGAAGAGGCAGTAGTCGACGCCGACCGCCAGCCCCAGCAGCAGCATCACGTGCAGGGTGGCGTCCACGGTCGGCACCGCCCGGCTGGCCACCGCGAGCAGCCCGGCCGCCGCGACGATCGCGGTCACCGCCAGCGCCACCGGCAGCAGCGCCGCCACCACCGCACCGAACGCGACCAGCAGGATGCCGAGCGCCAGCGGGATGCTGAGCATGCCCAGCGTGGTGAGTCCGTCGACCAGCTTCTCGTTGATCAACAGGTCGGCGCTGGCCGGGCCGGACTCGGCGATGTAGAGGTCCGGATGCCGTTGCTGCACGGCGGCCGTCGCGGCGAGGGCGGCCTTCGGGTCGTCGCCCGGCAAGGTGAACGTCACCAGCGTGGACTGCCGGTCGGGCGAGACGATCGGCGGCGCCGGGGTGCCGATCCCGGTCAGCGACCGGGCCACGTCCTCCGCGGCCGTGGCCCGGTCGGCGGGCGTGCCCTTCTGGATGAGCACCATCTCGGTGGCCGGGTCGACCGGGAAACCGGCCTCGGCCACGATGCGGTCGGCGCGGCCGGAGTCGCCGTGGCCGCGGTCCGTGTCGGTGGTCTTCAGGGTGCCGATCTGTCCGCTGACGACGGTGATCGCGATGACGAAGGCGAGCCACCCGAGGATGGCGGCGGCCCGATGGCGCGCGCTCCACACGGCCGCGCGTGCGGCTAGCCCCTTGATTTCCATGGGTTCACGCTAGGAACGACGGAGATCAGCTTCGATCCGGTGAACCGGCCGATCGATGGTAGGGCTAGCCCTACTATCCCTGCAGGTAGGCCAGGACGG
The DNA here is from genome assembly GCF_030269485.1 of Actinoplanes sp. NBRC 103695. Taxonomy (GTDB): domain Bacteria; phylum Actinomycetota; class Actinomycetes; order Mycobacteriales; family Micromonosporaceae; genus Actinoplanes. Next base: position 38,061 of record NZ_BSTL01000015.1, read on the forward strand.
CCCGGACCCGGCGGTGCTGTTCGTCGTCCTGGTGCAGGTCCAGTTTGGTGAAGATGTTGCGGACGTGCTTCTCGACGGCGCCGTCGGTGACCACCATGCGGCGGGCGATCGCGTTGTTGGACCGGCCCTCCGCCATCAGCGACAGCACCTCGCGCTCGCGCGGCGTCAGGTTGCGCAGCGGGTCGTCGCGGCGCCGGCGGACCAGCAGCTGGGACACCACCTCGGGGTCGAGCACCGTGGCGCCGCCGGCCACCCGGTCCAGCGCGTCCAGGAACTCGGCGATCTCGGAGACCCGGTCCTTCAGCAGGTAGCCGACCGCGCCCGCCCGGTCGGCGAGCAGATCGTCCGCGTACGACACCTCGACGTACTGCGACAGCACCAGGATCGGCGAGCCGGGGACCAGGAAGCGGGCCTCGACCGCGGCGCGCAGGCCCTCGTCGGTGTGCGAGGGCGGCATCCGGACGTCCACGATGGACACATCCGGCTTGTGCTCGACGATGGCGGACACCAGCGCGGGGCCGTCACCGACCGCGGCGAGAACGGTGTGCCCGTTCTCCTCCACCAGCCGGACCAGGCCCTCGCGCAGCAGCACCGCGTCGTCGGCGATCACCACACGCATGCCGCCATACTGTCAGGGTCTACACCGGCAGAGCGACCCGGATCGCCGTACCCTCGCCGTCCGCGCTGTCCACCCGCAGCTCGCCGCCGGCCGCGTGGACCCGCTCCTCGAGCCCGGCCAGGCCGTGACCCTTGGCGACCGCGGCGCCGCCGACGCCGTTGTCGACCACGTCCACCAGCACCCGGCCGCCGAACTGCCGCACACTCACGCTGGCCTCGGTGGCCTGGCTGTGCTTGGCGACGTTGGTCAGTGACTCGGCCACCACGAAGTACGCGGCCGTCTCCACCGCCGGGTCGAGCCGCTCGACGCCGGGCGCGATCAGCTCCACCGGCACCGTGCACCGCCCGGCCACCGCGGTCAGTGCCGCGACGAGCCCACGGTCGACCAGGATCGGTGGTGCGATGCCCCGGGACAGCGCACGCAGCTCGTCCAGCGTCTCCCGGGTCTGGCTGAGCGCCTCGGTGACCGTGGCGCGGGCCGCGTCCGGGTCGTTGCCGAACTGCTGCTCGGCCCGGCCCAGGTCCATCGCCAGCCGGATCAGCCGCTGCTGCGGGCCGTCGTGGATGTCGCGTTCCAGGCGGCGCAGGGCGATCGCCTCGGCGGAGGCCAGGGCTTCCTTCTGCGCCTGCACGGTGTCCCGGGCCAGCTCGGCCTGCGCGACCTGTTCCCGCAGCTCACCGACCGCGCTGAGCAGCAGCCGGGCGAAGCCGGCCTCCATCAGCGCCATGCCCCGCACGACCGGGTACAGGGTGAGCGTGAAGAACAGGCCGACGCCGACGTAGAACGCGTACCGCACGGCGTTGCCGTCGCCGAGGCCGATCAGCTCGGGCAGGTCGGTGTTGTCCGTCCCGCGCTGGATCGACCAGTCCCACAGCGGGAAGGTGATCCCGCCGAGCGCCCCGATCCACCAGGTCAGCACGAAACTGAAGGCGATCGTGGCGGGGATGAAGCGGAACATGGCGTGCAGCAGGTCGAGCCAGTTCTGGCCGTCGCCGAGCGGGGTGAAGACGCGGCGCCAGAAGCTCGGGCCGACGGCCTTCTTGTAGGCGGGATGTGGCAGCCGGCGGCCGAGCACCGCGCCGACCCGGGCCCGCTCGACCACCGCCAGGCCGCGGACCATCAGGAAAGTCCCCATCAGCACGGGCAGGCCGATCCAGATGATGCTCAGGCCGACGCCGACCCAGAACAGGGTCATGCTCAGCACGACCGCGATGAGGCCGAGAGGGAAACCGACAAGGGCGTACTGGGTGTCCTTGCCGAGCTGACGAAGGATGCGGGACGCGTTCATATGCCTGACGTTAGGCATCAGAGCCTCCCCGACCGATCCCGCTGCCATCCGGATCGAGCGTAGGGATAACCCGACCATCGGCTCAACCCGGCGGTAATCTGAGGGGGGACGAATCTGGAGTAATCGGATGGAAGACTGGACCTCCCTGCAGGCGCAGGTGCAGAAGTCGATCGACACCCTGGTCGGTTCCGGCCGCGAGGTGGGCCTGCAGATCGCGGCCTACCTGGACGGCCGGCTGATCGTGAACGCGGTGTCCGGCCTGACCGACGCCTCCACCGGCGACCGCGTCACGCCCGACACCCCGTTCTTCAGCTTCTCCACGGGGAAAGGGATGGCCAGCACCGCCGTCCACGTGCTCGCCGAGCAGGGCAAGCTCGACTACGACCTGCTGATCGCGGACGTGTGGCCGGAGTACTCGCGGCACGGCAAGGGCGGCACGACGCTGCGGCATGTGCTGACCCAGTCGGCCGGGGTGCCGCAGCTGCCGTCGTACACGACGCCCGAGGACTTCCTGGACTGGGACCGGATGTGCCGGACCATCGCGATGTCCGCCCCGCTCTGGGAGCCGGGGACGCAGCAGGGCAACCACGCGTGGACCTACGGCTGGCTGATCGGCGAGACGGTGCGGCGGGCCACCGGCCGGCTGCTCTCCTGGGTGCTCGCCGAGGACATCGCCCGGCCGCTGAACGCCGACCGCGAGCTGTTCTTCGGCGTTCCGGAGAAGATGCCGCTCAGTAACCTCGCGCGGCTGACCGACCGCAACTGGTCGGAGTCGATGGAGACGCTGAGTGAGCACCTGCCGAACTTCGACAAGATCAACCCTCCTGGGGTACGCCCGGAGGCGGCGCTGGGCAACCGCCGCGACATCCTGCACACCGACATCCCGGCGGTGGGCACGGTCAGCGCCAAGGGCATCGCCCGGATGTACGCCGCGCTGATGGGCGAGGTCGACGGCGTGCGCCTGATCTCGCCGGACCGGCTGCGGACGATCACCGGGGTGGCGACGCACGGACCGGACTGGTCGTTCGGCGGCGACAGCCCGAAATCGCTGGGGTACGCGCTGGCGGCGAACGGCGAGCGCTGCGGCTGGGGCGGCATGGGCGGCACCCTGGCCGGCATGTATCCCGAGCTGAACCTGTCGGTCGCCTGCCTCAAGAACCACCTGGGCACCAACGACGGCGACCCGATGGAGGGCATCGCCGAGCTGATCCGCTCGACGGTGGCCAACGCGCCCGTGCCGACGTCCTGACCCGGTACTAGTTCCGCTTCGCCCGGGGGGCGGCGGATCGGGGTGGCCCGGCACGCATCCGATCGCGGACGCGGCCCAGGATGTCGGTGAGCGCCGCGACGTCACGCTTGCTCAACGAGCCCAGCAGCAGCTCGCGGACCACGTCGTTGTGTCCGGGCAGCACCGCGTCCAGCACTTCGCGACCGGCCGGGGTCATCTCGACGATGATGCTGCGTTCGTCGTCCTCGCCCGGCGTACGCGTGATCAGGCCTCTCTTCTCCAGTTGCCCGGCCTGGTAGGTGATGCCCGAGCGGCTGTAGACCAGCCCGTCCGCCAGGTCGGTCATCCGGAGCCGGCCGGTCGGCGAGCCGAAGAGCCGGGCCAGGATGCCGAAGGCCGGCCCAGTGAGCCCGCCGTCGTCGCGCAGCTGCTGCTCGACGCCGTGCTCGAGCAGGCTCGCCACCTCACGCAGGGCGAAGTACGCCGCCAGTTCCTCCGCGCTCAGCGGCGCGTGCTCCGTCACCCAGCCATTCTATTGCTTCGAATCCGAAGCGAGCTACGGCTCACCCCCACCTGAGCCCGCCCCGCACTCTTCTCAGGCCGGCGTCGCGCGGCATCGTTCAGCCTGCTCCCTGACGAGACTCGCCAGTCGCCTGGCCAGATCCGAGCGCAGCGCCACGACGGCGGGTTCGGCCGCCGCCTCGCGGAACGCCTCCGGCAACCGCCGCGACAGCTCGTCGATCCGTTCCTTGACGAGGCCCGGGTCCAGCCCGTTCCGCTCCGCGAACGCGTCCCAGTGCCGCCCGGCGATCGCGGCGACCCGGTACTCCGAGCCGATCCGCATCGCCAGCCGGAGCCGCGGAAGGAACATGTCGTCGTACGGCAGGCTGCTGGCGACGCCCGCCGAGCAGGACGGTCAGGTCGATGGTCATCGTGGGCCTTCGAAGGTCTTCACGTACTCGTCCAGGTCGATCTCCGGCTTCGGGGCGGGGCGGATGTCGGCGAAGAGGCCGAGGGCCGCCACCACGCGGAGCACCAGGCCGACCTCGGCGCTCGGCTTGCCCGCCTCCAGGCCCGACAACCAGCGGCGGCTGACGCCGGCGTGCTCGGCCAGTTGCTGCCGGGTCATGCCCTCGGCATGACGCCGCTCGCGCACGTACTTGCCCAGATCGACCGCGTTGTTGATGCGCATGACGACCCTCCCGGCGTGAACGTACGTGCACATCACTTCTGTTGTGCACGTACGTGCTCACGGGAGTGGGTGGGTGGACCCGCCGGGTCGCAGAACGAGCGCGTCGGGTGGTGCGCCGGCAGCCGCCTCGGCATCAGCAGGAAGGCGAGCACACCCCCGGCGACCATCAGACCCGCGCAGATCAGCATCGATGTGCGGTAGACCGGGTGCAGCGTCGACGACTCGGTCAGGCTGCCGCCGCCCAGGCCCGCAGCCAGCGGCAGCACCGCCACCGAGAGCAAGCCGGCCGCCCGGGCCACCGCGTTGTTCACGCCGGAGGCGATACCCGCGAAGCGGTCCTCCAGGGCTCCCAGGGCGGTCGCCGTGAGCGGGGCGACCAGCAGCGACAGGCCCAGGCCGAAGACGATCACCGCGGGCAGGACATTCCACCAGTACGAGGCGCCCTCGCCGACCATCGACAGCAGCACCAGGCCCGTCGCGCAGATCAGCGGACCCACCGTCATCGGGATGCGCGGGCCGATCCGCTGCCCGAGCGCGCCCGCCCGGGCCGAGAGGGCGAGCATCAGCACGGTCACCGGGAGCAGCGCGATCCCGCCGGTGAGCGGGCTGAACCCGGCCACTACCTGGAGATTCAGCACGACCAGGAAGAAGACGCCGCCGTTCGCCGCGTACACCAGGAAGGTGACCAGGTTGGCGCCGCTGAACGCCTTCGCGCGGAACACCTCCAGCGGCAGCATCGGATGCTCGGACCGCCTCTCCACGAGCACGAACGCGACCATCCCGGCCACGCCGACCGCCAGCGCCCCGAGCACCGCCGCGCTGCCCGGGCCCTGCTCCGGCCACGCCGTGAAGCCGTAGGTCAGGCCGCCCAGCCCGGCCGCCCCGGTCAGCACGCCTGCCACGTCCAGTTGGCGGGCGGCCGCCGAGTTGCGCGATTCGGGCACGTGGCGGGCCGCGACAACCATGACAAAAGCGGCGATGGGTACGTTGATCAGGAAGATCAGCCGCCAGTCGGCCACCTCGACCAGCCAGCCGCCGAGGAACGGTCCCAGTGCCCCGCCGACGCCGCCGAGTCCCGACCACGCGCCGATCGCCCGGGACCGGTCACCCGGCTCGAAGGACGCCTCCAGGATCGCCAGCGCCCCCGGGGTGAGCAGGGCTCCCCCGATGCCCTGCAACACCCGCGCGGCGATCAGCAGCTCGTCGGTGGGCGCCAGGCCGCACAGCAGCGAGGCGGCGGCGAACCAGCCGACACCGACGAGGAACACGCGCTTGCGCCCGTACCGGTCACCGAGCGAACCGCCGAGCAGGATGAGGGACGCCAGACTGAGGGCGTACCCGTTGATCGTCCATTGGAGAGCCGCGGCGTCCGCACCCAGGTCTCGCCCGATCGCCGGAAGGGCGATGTTGACCACCGTCGCGTCGATGAAGGCGAGGCTCGACCCGAGGACGGTCGCCAGCAACACCCATCGGCCGGACGTGCTGCCGTATCGGACGAGACCTTGATCCATGCGTCCTTGTTACAGGAAATCCGCAGCGTGGTCGCGGCACCAGTCGCGGAAAGGCCGGGCCGGCCGTCCGATAATGCGAGTTACGTCATCGGTGACCGGTTCGCCCATTCCGACCAGGGATGCCCAGTGCGACAGGGCGGCGTCCACGAACGTCTCGTCGCCCCACTCGGCCAGCAACTGCTCCCGGGCTTCCTCCGGCGACAGCTCGACCCACCGCACGTCCCGCCCGATCGCCTCCCCGATGAGTCGCACCTGCTCGGCCTGGGTGAGGTTGGCCGGCCCGGTCAGATGCGGCCGCGTCCCGTCCAGCTCGTCGCCGAGCAGTGCCCGGACGGCCACGTCGGCGATGTCCCGCTCGTGGATCAGCGACCGGGCCGCCTCCCCGTACGGCCACCGCACCACCCCTTCGTCCCGGACCATCCCCGCCCAGCCCAGCGTGTTCGTGGCGAACCCGCCCGGCCGCAGGAAGACCCGGTCGACCCCGGAGTGCTCGACCGCCTTCTCGACCGTCCCCCAGAACCCGTGCTCAGCGGAGGCCGCCGACAGATACACGACCTTGCGCACCCGTTCCGTGATCGCCCCGACGGCATCCTCGATACCCGGCACGGCCGGTCCCGGCCACACCAGGAAGACCGTGTCCACACCGTCGAGCGCCGGGCCCAGGCTGCCCGGGTCCGTGAGGTCGGCGGGCACATCCCCACCCCGCCTGCTCGACGTACGCACCGCGGCTCCCGCCTCGGCCAGACCCACCGCCACGTGCCGCCCGACGTTCCCGGTAGCTCCCGTAACCAAAATCATGGCCCGACCCTCACACCTGAAGGCGACTCGAGGTCAAGCCTCGCCCGCCGAACCCGACAGGAGCGGTTATCCACAGGCTGTGGACAACCGCTGCCGGGAATGGGGCTGCGCCTCACGGCCCGAGTCGGCGACCATCGGCGGATGCCTTCGATCACCGGCCGGACCGTTCTTGTCACCGGCGCCAGCCGGCGCATCGCGATCGGGGCCGCCATCGCCCGCCGCGCGGTGGCCGACGGCGCCTCGGTGCTGCTGCACTCCTGGTCCCCCTACGACGCCGAGCAGACCTGGGGCGCCGATTCGCCGGAGGCTCTGCGAGACGAGCTCCGCGCGGCGGGCGGCCACGTCGAGCACGTCTCGGCGGACCTGTCCGACCCGGACGCCCCGGCGGCGCTGATCGCGGCGGCGCGGGACCACTTCGGTCACCTGGACGCCCTGGTCGCCAACCATGCCCGCGGCGTGAACCAGTCGCTGGAGACGCTGACCGCCGCCGAGCTGGACCTGACCTACGCGGTCAACACCCGGGCCACCCTGCTGCTGGCGAAGGAGTTCGCCGCCCAGCACGACGACACCCGCCCGGGCGGCCGCATCCTCGTGTTCACCTCGGGCCAGTACCACGGCGCCCAGCCGGCCGAGCTGCCCTACATCGCGTCGAAGGCGGCCCTGCACGAGCTGACCCGCAGCCTCTCGGTGCATTTGATCCCCCGGGGCATCACGGTGAACTGCGTCAACCCGGGCCCCAACGAGACCGGCTGGGCCGACCCGGAAACTCATGCCGCGGTCCTGCGCATGAGTCCGGGCGGCCGCTGGAGCACCCCGCAGGACACCGCCAGGCTGGCCTCGTGGCTGCTCAGCGACGAGGCCGCCTGGGTCACCGGCCAGACGATCGCCTCGGACGGCGGCTGGTCCTCGAAATGATTGGTCCTCGAAATGAGAGGTCACGGGTGCAGCGAGGCGATGAACTGCCCCACGGTGACCGCGTCGCTGGCCACGAGCCGGTTGCGGATGTTGCTCGCCCGTTCGATGTCCTCGCGTATGTTGCTGTGCTTCCACTCGCCGCCCCGGGTGTAGGTCTCGCCGTACGTCCCGCTGCCGTCGGGCGCGTCCCACTCGCGCAGGACGCCAACCGCCCGATCGGACGGATCGTTGCGCCGCACCACGATCGAGTAGCGGTAGTCGTGACTCATTTTTGTCACCCTCCCATCGTGAACTTGATCTCCCCGGCCTCGAACGGCACCGGCACGTTCGCATCCGACCACAACGCGGCCGAGATCTCCTTCGCCTGCGACTTGGTCAGGCCCCAGGCCTCCGGTTCACCGTTCTTCGCCGGCGGAAGCCGCCTGATCTCGTAGAACGGGTGCTCGGCCTTGTTGACCCAGAAGCTGTCCGGGGTGTGGAACTGGACCTCGAACAGGTGACCGGTCGACGGGTCCCGCCACGTCGTGTTGATGCCCTTGTAGTAGCCCATCGACCCGCGAATCCACCCATTACTCACCGAGGTCAGCTCGTACCCCTGGCTCTTGAGCGCATTGACCGTCTCCTTGACGCCGCCGACGTACCGATCCACCTCGAACAGCGCGGTGTACCTGATGTTGTCGCCGATGCCGGCAAGCAGCTCGGCCGCCGGGGGTCCCCCCTCCGCGTCCTGGTTGGACGCGAGTTTCCGCTTCAGCGAGTCCGCGGTCTTCAGCCGGTACGCCCAGCCTTCCCGGGTCGCTCCCGGGACCGACCTGATCAGGTCCTGCATCCGCGGGGACAGGCTCGCCTCGGCAACCCGGGCCGCCTCGATCGCTGCATCCGCCGCCGCGTTGTCCACCTGGCTGAGGTCGAGCTCGACGCCGTTCTCTTTGTACCGCCAGCTGCCGTCGGGCTGCGTGCCGTTGCAGGGCACCGCCGCGGCCTTGGTCGCCGCCGCCTTCTTCGCCGCCGCGAGGAACCGGCAAGCCGGTGGCGTCTCCGGGAAGTCGACGTCGTGCCCGGCCTTGAGCACGAGATCCCGGATCTTGACGATCCCGTTCTCGATGGTGACCACGCCGCCGTCGAGGTGGACGACGGCCTTCTCGAGATCACCGATCGCCCCGTCCAGCCGGGCCGTGGTGGCCTCGACCCGGTAGAGCTTGCCGTCGATCAGGGCGACCGCGTCGTCGAACTTCGCGACCCCGTTCTCCAAGCGCAGCCCGGCGCCGGTGACCTGGGCGATCTTCCCCGGCTCGCCCGGCACGTCGGCGACGCGGACGGCGAACCGTTCGATCCGCCCGAGGCCACCGGACATCCTGGAGAGCCCCAGGCGCAGCAGGTTGCTGATCTCCCCCAGCGTCTTGTTGAGCGCGCCACCGATCTCGCCGACCCCGGGGATGGCGAATGAGGCGACGTCGAACAGGGTCAGCCCGAACGCTTTGCCCGGGTTCTCCTGCCACTCGGTGATGTGGATCAGCTCGAGCGGGTGGTCGCGGAGCATCGCCGGCATCTGCCGGAACCCCTCGACGGTCTTGCCGCAGTTGTTCCGGAAGTAGTCACCGTCAAGGCCGACCACGACCCAGCTGCCGCAGTCGGCGAGCGCCTTCAGACCCTGGATGAACCCCTTGGCGCCCGCCAGGAGCCCGGCGCCGACCTGGACGAACCAGTCCTCCGCCCGGTCGCCGTTGCGCTGCGCCTCGTCGCAGGCGGCGTCGTTGCCGGTGTAGCACCTGGCCAGCAGGGCGATGTGGCCCTTGCTCGCGTCCAGGGCCGTCTGGAGGCTGGGTCGCACCAGTTCCCAGAGGTGCCGGCAGGCGTCCGCCATGTACGTGCTGCATTTGAGGTAGGAGAGGATGCCGTCCTCGACCTTGTCCTCGAAGGCCTGCTGCTCCCGGGCGATCGCCTGCTGCCGCGCCTGCTCGTCCTGGAGTCCCTTGAGGACATCGGAGAGCTGCTTGGCCTGGGCGTGGATGTTGGCGGTGGCCGACTTGGCCCACGCGTACGCCTTGTCGATGCTCGCCGAGGCCCGGCCCGCGCTGGCCGCCGCCAGGTTCGCGTTCTGCGCCGCGTAGTCGGCGATCGCGGCCTCCCGCCACGCCGCCGACTCCCACTGGGTCGCGACACCGGCGGCCGCGGTCGCCCCGTTCGCGTCGTTGGTGGCCGCGACCGCCGCCTGGTACGCCGCACCGGCCGCACCGATCGCGACGTTCGCCGAGCCGACCGCCCGGGCCGCCGCCTCGTACGCCGGTTTGATGTCCCCGACCGCGTCCTCGGCCTGGGCGGTGGCGTGATCGGCCGCCGCCTCGGCCTCGTCGGCCCGTCTCGCAGCCGCCGCGGCCTGCTCCTGCGCGACCACGATCGCTTCGGTGGCGACCGACAACGCGTCCCGCGCGTCGGCGTTGATCGCGGCGAACCGCGACGCGATGTAGCTCGCGGTCCCGGCCCGGTCCACGGTCAGCGTCGCAAGGGCGGCGGCGCTACCGGCCGCGTTCCCGGCGATGTCCGCCTGGACGACCGCCTGCCCGGCCTCCCGGACCGCCGCCTCCGCCTCGGCCTGGGTGTGTTCCGCGTCGACCCGGGCGTTCTCCGCCGCCTGCACGCTGTCCACGGCCGCCTGTCCGGCCAGGTCGGACGCCCGCCGGGCGGTCAGCGCGTTCTGCTGCGCCACCTTGGCCGCGGTCCGCGCCTGCCGGGCGGCGGCACTGGCCCTCTCGGCCTCGCCGCGGGCCGCCGCGGCGGCAGCCGTCGCCCGGTTCGCCCAGGCCTGTGCGGCCTGAAACGCATCGCGGGCCCGGTTGGCCTGGATCTGCAGGTCACGAGTCGCCTCGTCGGCGTCCTGCCCGGCCTCGGTCGCCTCGTCCCGGGCCTTCTGCAGGGCCGCGGCGATCGCGTTGTACTCCTGCTCGGCCGCGAAGCAGCGGGAGGTCGCCGACTTGAGCTCCTCGCCGGCCCGGTTGACCTTGTTGATCGCCGCCGACTCCCGCTGGACGGCGTCGTTGGCCGCCAGCTGGGCCGTGCCCGCGACCTGGGCCTGGGCGACCGCGTTGGCGGACGCCCGTTCGGCGTCGGCCCGCAACGCCTTCGCCGTGCCCGCGTGTTGTTTGGCGGAGGTGGCGGCCCGCTCAGCGACACCTCGCTGGTCCTTGGCCCGCTTGGCCGCGTCCTCGGCGATCTTCTGTTGCGCCTTGGCCACGACCGCCCGGTCCGCGGCCACCTTCTCCTGGTACTTGGTCTCGGCCAGCCACCTGGCCGCGTTGTCGGCGTGCAGGGTGGCGTTCTGGTCGGCGTCGAGCGCCAGGCTGTCGGCGAGCGTCGCGGTGGCCGCCGCGCTCGCCGTCGCCGCGCCGTGGGCGGCCGCCTGCGCGGAGAAGGCGACCGACATGGTGACCTGCGCCCAGTCGTGCCCGTGGGCCTGACCCGAGTCGTTCAGATCCTGGACGGCCACCTGCACCTGGGCGATGACGGCGTTCATCTGCAGCGCCGTCTGCTGGGCCCGGGCCGCCTGGGTGGCGGCGTCGGCCTTGTGCGTCTCCAGCAGCGCGGTCCGGCCCTTCTGCCCGGGCCGGCGCACGCGGTCCTGTTCGAAGACCTGGTCCGCGGCGTTGGCCGCGGCGGCCGCCTGCCGCATGGCGAGCAGGGCGGTCTCGAGATGGCGGAGGGCGGTGATGTTGGCGGCGAGGATCTCCGCTCGTGCCCGGGCGCCGGCCTCCGCGGCGGTGGCGTTGGCGGTGAGCGCCTCCAGGTTCTGGTTGCGCTGTTCGATGGCCTGCCGGATCCGCTCCCGGTTGTCCCAGTCGGTCCGGTTGGCCGTGGCGTACCCGGTCCGGTAGAAGTCGGCGATGACCGCCGGGTCCGCGGACGCGAGGGCCTGGCTTCCCTCGGCGACCACGGTCGGTCCGCCGAGCGCGATCATCTGCTCGACGCGGGCGTAGATCCGGTCGCGTTCGGCAGTGGTGTCCTCGACCGGGTGGTCGAGCCGGTCGGCGATCTCGTAGCCCCAGGCCACGAACTCGCTGACCGCGTAGTCGCCGCCTGTCAGGGCCAGGTTGGCGGCCCTCTTCACGTTCGTCCCGCCGCTGGCGGCCCACGCCTTGACCTGGTTCTTCTCCCGGGTCTTGCGCTGTGCCGCCGAGAGCCGGGCGCGCGCCCAGCCGGCGTTTACGAAGTCCGCGACGGCCTGCGTGGTTCCGGCCGCCAGCGCCGCGGTGGCCGCGTCCCGGACCTCGGGCTCGGCCGCGTACGCGGCGATGTCGACGACGCTGTCGCGGTACCAGTCGGCCTCGTCGTCGGTCCACTCAACGGTGCTCGCGGCAGCGGGTTTCGGCTCGGCGTGAGCCGGCGAGGTCACCACGGCCCCGGCGAGAGAGACACCGAGCAGGGCGGTCAGGAAGAACCGGAGAATCAACTGTTTCATCGGCCGCCCGCCTCCTCGGCCAGACGTGCCCACATGGCGGCCTGTTCCTCGGCCCAGCGGACCGCGTCCTGCCAGGCCGCGGCGTTGTTCCCGGCGCGGTCCAGCACGCCGGCCCAGTCCTGCTCGGTGGTCGCGCCCTCCGCGTACGCGGCCACCGACGCCCACTTCGCCGCCTGTGCGGCGGCCCGGTCACGTTCGGCCGCCCAGTCCACACTGGTGCCGGTGGCCGCCACGGACACGGCGTGCCAGGCGGCGACGGTCTCCGCGTGCAGCTTCTCGGCCGCCTCGCCGCTGGCCTCGGCCTCGGCTGCCTCGGCGGCGAGGGCCGCGTTCCGCAGCCGCGTCAGCGCCGCGGTGCCCCTGAGGTCCAGGTCGCTGATGGCGAGCCGGTACGCCTCGTCGTCGAGCCGCGCACCGGCGGCCCAGTAGTACCGGAAGAAGTCGGCGATGTCGGCGTCCTCACCGGCGGCGATCGCCGCGGCCGCCGCCGCCCGTACCTGTGGTCCCGGGTCGGTACCGGCGATCGAGGCCACGAAGTCGCGGTCCTCCTGTGCCTGTTCCGCGACCTCCTCGTCGTGCTCGTGCTGGCCGGACGCGTCCAGTTCCTGCGCGATGGCCAGCCCGGTCCGGACGAACTCGTCCTTCTCGTCGTGGGTCGCCCGCAGGGCGCGGGCACTGCCGAGGCGTACGGCCGAGTCGGCGGGCGAGATCCGCAGCCAGTAGTTGATCTCGGCGATGTTGGCCCGTTCGAAGGCCGCGGCCCGGTTGATGACGGCCGCGAGTCCGGTCTGGAGGAACCTGGAGATCGCGTCGTCCTCGGTGCTGTTCAGGGCCACGGCCGCCGCCGTCCGCACCTCCCAGCGCCCGTCCGACATGGCTCGCCACTGAACCCGTTCCCGGTCGGCCTGGGTGGCCGCGGCCACCGCCGGCGTGACCGCCGCGAATTGCGTTGCTCCGATGGTGAGGACGGACGCCAGCAGTGCTGCGACCACCCGTCCTCGATGTCTGACCTTCAGCAAGGGGTGCCTCCTGACGGCACGCAGGATGGCGGCCCGGCGCGGCCGGGTCGCGGGTAGGAGATGTGATCGAGGCGCGCGGTGGCGGGCGGCGCTGTCCGGGCCGCCCGCCACCGGTGCGGTCAGAAGTTTTGGCTGCTCAGCTCGGCGGCACCCGTGGGGGTGTCGGCCATGAACCGGACCGCCTTGGCGTTCGTGCCCGTCGCGGTCGTGTCGATCACCGCGTACTTCCTTGTCGCCTGGGACTGAAGCACCTGGATCCTGGTGCTGCCGGACACCTGCGCCTTGCGCTGTTGCAGGATCAATCGTTGCGCGTTCGCCGCCGACGTCTGATCGGCGATCAGCAGGCCGGAGGGGCTGACATTGGTGGCCTCCCGGACGTACGCGTTCAACGCGGTGTTTCTCAGCGTCACTTCCATCTTGGTGCTCGTGGGCGCCCCGACGACGCAGTACTGGAAGTGCGCATCGGTGGTGGAGGTCGAGTGGTCTCGATCCGCACGGACCAGACCCCTCTTGGCGTTCGCCGCGTCGGCCCGCCAGAAGGGAGACGGTGAGTAGGCGGAGAAGTACAGCCCCCAGTTGGTGGGGGTGCAGTCCGGCTGGTAGCCGACCGGCGTACCGGAGAAGCTGGTGAGCGGCCTGCCGGACGTCGTCCAGACCTGAACCGGCTGGGTCGCCCCCTCGGACACCGGCTCGAAGAGCCACTGCTGGTCGGTGGTGGCCACATAGTCCTCCGAGGTCACCATGGTGCCGTTGGCCGTGCCGCCGTTCATCGCGGTCAGATACGCGCCACTGGAGGCATGCCGGATCCATCCCCCGCCGGCCTTGGTGAACATGACGGAATAGGCGGTGCTGTGCCGGGTGCCGCACTGGGAGAACTCGGCGGGCGCCCCGTTGGCCACGCCAACCCACCGCATGCTGGTGTAGAGGCAGTACTGGGCCGCCCGGTTACGCAGCTCGAACCTGTTGTCGGACAGCGTCGTCAGGTCCCAGATCTGTTCGGTGCCACTGCCGCAGTCACGCAGTTCCATGTCATCCCCATGCGCGGGCACATATCCATACCCGATGCAGCGACCGGACTGCACGCCCTTGATCCGGAAGGATCCGGTCGGCGGCTTGCTGACCGCACCCTGGTGCGTGGCATCGATCAGCCGCCACTGCTGCGCGGCGAGGTGCCCATTGGGGTTCTGCACGACGGCCAGCGAACCGGCCGAGCTGCCCGCGACCGCGGTGATCACCTTGTTGTTGGTGACGTTGCGGATCTCCACCTGGCCCTGGCCGTTGTCGAGCAGCTCCCAGACCATGGCGGCACCGGTCGCCTGAAAGCACGGGCGGGCGGAGATCGGTGCGCCGTCCTGCGAGATCTGCGACGGCTTCGGGAAGAGGCACACCCCCTCGTCCTCGGCGACGAGCGTGTACCGCCCGGTGCTGGCGTCCGGGGTCAACGTCCACCGCTGCGCCACGCTGTTCTCGTTGCACGGCTCCACGCGGGCGTTGACCTCGCCGTCCCCGTAGTCGTTGACCCACGGGATTGGTTCGGCGAGACAGCCGTTGTAGCCGTTGGCCTGGATCATCACGACGCGGTTGGCCGACGGCCGGACGAAGTCGGCCTGGCGCGCGGTCTCGTGGCCGCTGAGCAGGAACAGGCTGCGATCCAGGGCCGGGCCCTCGAGCGCCTTCTTGGCCGCCGTCTGCACCACCGGCTTGTATCCGTCGGCCTCGGCGGCGTACATGATGTCGCGCACCTTGACCTCGTTGGCCCGTGCGTCGGCCAGGTCACGCTCGTCGAGGTCGACCTTGTTGGCGAGGTGGACGCCCGCGAAGACGTACGCGCGCCACACCGTCTCGTCGGGGTTGGCGTAGGCGACGGTCGCCTCCGCCTTGACCTTGCGGCCGGTGCTCTCCGACGCGAGCAGGTAGATGAGTTCGCGCAGCTCGAGGTCGTCGAGCTCGTACCCGGTGGCCGACCGCTTGAGCGCGGTGGCGATCGCCTTCTCCTTCGCCGAGCGCAGCGCCGCGGCCTCCCTGGCGGCCACCTCCTCGGCGTTGCCTGCGGCGATCTCGTTCTGCCGGTCGGTCTCGGCCTTCTCGAACAGGCCGTTCTGGAGGAAGTCGAGGCGCTGGGCGTCGGTGGCGGCGGCCACGGTCAGCGGCTCGGCCGCAGCCTTGACCTCCGGCCAGGTCGCGGCCTTGCGCCAGAGCGCCAGCAGGTAGTTCTGGAGCGTCTGATCCAGCATGGTGGTGCGCTCGGTGTTGTTGGCCGGCACCCAGTTGATCTCCTGGCCTGCCCGCATCCGGATCGTGTCGAGCTCGGCCTTGCGGGCCTTCCGGGTCGCGTCCCGGTCGTTCGCGGCGAAGATGCCGGTCCGGATGAACGCGGCCGAGGCGGCCGCGGCGTCGGACGGATCGTTGAAGGCGGCCAGCGCGGCGGCCTTCACCTCGACGTTGTGCTTCTCCGAGGCCTTCTCCCAGAGGACCGTGACGAAGTCGCGGTCGGCCAGCGTGACCTCTTCGCGGGGCACCCAGCCCAGAACGGCGGAAGCCGCGTACTTCTCGTCGATCGTGGTGTCAGGCGCTTGCGCGAGCACCGATGGATTCGCCGAGGCGCCGGTCGGAGCAACGGCTCCACTCAGGACTGTCGCCAGTGAACAGGCGGCCATCAGCACCCACAGACGCGAACGCCCGTGTCTTCTTCTCGACATTGCTTCCCCCGTGGTCGAAATTGACGGGGTTCACTGTGTCGTCGGTGTACGGGTGGCGGTGGAATCCCGGACGATCCCGGACGCCGGTCAGCTGGAGCCGAGAGCCGAGTGGGCACGCTCCAGCCCGGCGCCCGCCCGCGCCTGCTCGATGCTGTCGCCGGCCGCGACCGCCATCGCGTGCGCCGTCTCGAAGTGCTCGGCCGCCCGGTCGAACCGGCCGGCCGCCTCGGCCACCTCGCCGAGCCCGTTGTGCGCCCATAACCGCCCGACTCCCAGCCCGATCTCCGCCACGATGCTCAGCAGCTCCTCGAAGTGCGCGGCCGCCGAGTCGTACCGTTCCAGACGCAGGTCGAGCTGGCCGAGCCCGTTCATGGCGCGGGCCTCGTTGGTCCGGTCGCCGGTCCGGCGGTAGATCTCCAGCGCCTGCGCGTAGTGCACAGCCGCCGGTTCGTAGTCACCGGCCAGGATTTGGACGTGGGCGTAGCTGCCCAGCACCGCGCCCTCAGTGATCGGGTCGTTGTTGCGGCGGCAGACCGACAGGGCCTCGATGTAGTACTCGATGGCCGGGGCGAAGTCGCCTTGCCTGCCGTGGTTGTCGCCGAGCGCGTTCAGCGCTCGGCCCATCCCGCTGAGGTCGTCCAGTTCCCGGTAGATGCCCAGCGCCTCCCCGAAGCAGGCCGCGCCCCGGTCGTAGTCGCCGGCCCAGTCGGCGAGCGAACCCAGATTGACCAGCACCCGGCCCTGGCCGGAGGCGTCACCGGACTCGCGGAACAGCGCCAAGGCCTGCTTGCACAGGACGGTGGCCTCGTCAGCGCGGCCCTGCAGCATGCGGGAGACGCCGAGGGCGGTCAGGGCGTGTCCCCTGCCGGTCAGGTCGCCGAGCTCGGCGGCGGCCTGCTGGGCCCGGTCGTGCAGGATCACCGCCTCGGTGAGGTGCCCGCGGTTGAGGTGGCGGAAGAGCGTGGCGGACAGCAGCACGGCGTGCTGCGGCGATCCGTGCAGGGCCACCGACATCAAGGAGGGCAGCTCGGTGTCCAGCCAGTGCTGGGCCTCCGTGATGTCGAAGGTGCGGCCGGAGGGAACCCGGGGCCGCTGGTGTTTCTCGGCGGGGACGAGCGCGTCCATGGCCGCGGCGCTGGTCGCGACGTAGTGGTCGAAGAGCCGGGTGAGCGCGGCGCGGCGGTCGGCGGGCCGGTCCTCGTCGTGAGCCTTGCTGATCGCGTACGCCCGGACCAGGTCGTGAAAGACGTAGCGGCCGGGAGCAGCTTCCCCGAGGAGGTGCTCGTCCCGCAGCGTGGCCAGCAGGTCGTGAGCGTCCGTCGCGGGAACCTCGAGGAGCGCCGCCGCGCCGGAACCGTCGATGTCGTGGCCGGGGTGCAGAGCGGCGAGTCGCAGCAACCGGCGTTGCGTGGCCGGCAGGCGTTGGTAGGACAGGTCGAACGCCAGCTCGACACCCGAGTCGAGCCGGCGCTCCCGGTGACGTTCGTCGAGCCGGTCGGCGTGGTCGGCGAGGGTCCAGCCGGGCGTGTTCCGGATGTGCGCGGCGATCAGGCCCAGGGCCAGCGGCAGGTGACCGCAGCGAGCCGCGATCCGGGCCGCCGACGCGGCGTCGGTCAGCTTCCGGTCCAGATAGGACACCGACTCGTCGGGGGTGAGCGCGCCGAGGTCGATGTGCGCGGGCAACGGGAGCTCGGTGAGGCTGCGCCGGCTGGTGACCAGCGCGACGCACCCGGGTGCCGCGGGCAGCAGGGGGCGCACCTGAGCGGCGCCGGCGGCGTTGTCCAGCAGGACCACGGCCCGCTGCCCGGCCAGGCGTTCCTGGTAGAGGGCGGCGCGGGCGTCGAGGCCGTGCGGTACCGCCTGACCGGGCACCCCGAGCAGGCGCAGGAAGCCGTCCAGGACCGCGGCGGGGTCGGCCGGTGGCTGCGCCGGATCGGGATGGAATCCGCGCAGGTCGACGAAGAGCACGCGGTGACCCTCGAGCAGCTGCGCCACCTGGATGGCGAGCTGGGTCTTGCCCACGCCGGCCATCCCGCGGATCGTGGCGCCGCCGCGGGCAGCGTCCAACTCGGCGACGCGGCCGACGAAGGTCTCCTGGGGCGAGAGGGGCGGAAGCGTGTCCTGCACGCGTACCTGGGACACCGCCTCGAGCTCGCCGCCGATCGCGCGCAGTGCCTGCCGCCAGCGTTCGGCGTACCCGTCGTCGGGGTGCAGCGCCCGGACGATCTCGACGATCAGGTCGGCGTTCACGCGGCGACGGCCGAGCCGGAAGCAGTCCGCGACGGTGGATCGGCGGGCCAGTTCGGCGGCGGGTCGCCCGGCCGCGGTCCAGGCCGCGTTCACCCGGTCCTTGATGATCTCGTACGACGGACCGCCCGCCCATGCCTTCAGCAGGCGTAACCGCTCGGCCGAACCGTCGAGGTCGGATGCCTGGTCAGGGTCCGGCAGGTCGACGAGCGAAGACGCCATCGACAAAGATTATCGAGGGCTGCCCATCAGGCGATCCGGAGGTCGGAACGGGCTGCCGGCGCGGGCCGGTGGACGGCGTGGCGCGCCGCCAGCATCGCCGCCGTGGCGGGCGCCGACGAGCGACCCGAGCGACGCAGCAGCAGGTTCTCCAGGCGGGTGGCCAACTCGGAGCGGTGGAACGGCTTGGTCAGGTAGTCGTCGGCGCCGGCCTCCACGGCGGCCCGGATGCGGTGGTCGTTGACGTCGGCCGTGACGAACATGATCGGCAGGGACGCGGTCTCCGGCGCCGACCGGAGGCGGGCGCAGAGGTCGATGCCGGACTCGCCGGGCATCCGGACGTCCAGCAGCAGCGCGTCGATGCCACCGGCCGCGAGCAGGTCGCAGGCCGTACGCGTGTCGGCGGCCGCGACCACCTCGTGGCCGATGCGGCGCAGGGAGAGGGACATCAGCTCGCGGTGGTCCGCGTCGTCGTCGGTGACCAGTACAACTGCCACGGTGCCTACCCCCCGGATCCGGCTCCTACCGCAGGACTGTTCGGCACGTCGTCGAAATCCGCTGAGGGCTTGGGATCAATGAGGTCGGCGGGGCGGGTGTGACGACGGGCCACGTGCCGGACGATTTCGACCGTGGCGGTGATGGCCAGGGACAGTCCGATGCCGGCCAGGATGCCGATCAGCGGCTGATGGGCGAACGCCGCGCCGCCCAGGAAGCCGATCGCGCCGCTGTAGATCGCCCACAGCGACCCGCCGAGCATGGTGGCACGGGAGAAGCGGCGCAGCGGATAGCCGGCGATGCCGCAGGCCAGGGTGACCGCGGTGCGCCCGCCGGGGATGAACCGCGACGACACGATCATGGTGCCACCGCGCCGGTCGAGCTGGCGGGAGACGGCCGCCACCGCGGCGCGGAGGCGGCGGGACCGGCGGATCAGGCGCGGTCCGAGGACACTGCGGCCGATCGCGTACGACAGGTGGTCGCCGACGATGGCCCCGATCGCGGCCGCGACGACCACCAGCAGCTGGTTGGGTGTGCCGGCGGTGGCGGCGAAGACGCCCGCCGCGATCACCGCGCCCTCCGCCGGGATGGCCGGGAAGAGCACGTCGCCGGCCGCCATGCCCGCCGTGATCGGGTAGATCAGCGGCGACGTCATCCACGGCTCGATCATCGCGAGCAGATCCACCATCACGCCACCTCGGCGATCGTCGGGGGTGCGTTCGGCACCATCGTGGTCGTGGCCGTCGACAGGACGGTTACCGGCCGATCGCCGCGAGACGAAGCGGAGGCGGCCGGCAACGGTCGAAGTTCGCGGGCGGTCAGCGCGAGCAGCACCAGGATCAGCGCGAACAGGATGCGTTCGGTGAGGCCGGCGTAGGGCACGACGTCCGAGCCGAGCAGCACCGCCGGTCCGTGCAGCAGGCCGAAGAGCGCGGCGGCGCCGGCGGTGGTCCAGGCCGCGACCCGCAGCCGCCGGGTCTGTGCCACGAGCAGACCCACGATCGGGGGTACGACCGCGAGCATCGCCGCCCCGTACCGGTGGATCACGGCGGCCGTGGTCGGCGGCATCCCGGGCGGGTTGGTCGGGAACACCACGATCGCCACCAGCGCCGCCGCCCACACGCCGAGCAGCGCCGGCACGAGCCGCGGCCGGGGACCGTGCCGGGCGGCCGCGACGGCGAGCGCCGCCGCCACCGCGACCAGCCCGGCGCAGGCGGTGCCGAGCAGGATCGCCCCGGGCGCCGACACGACCGCGTCGCTGAGCATCTGGTTCACCGGGTCGATGCCGGCCACCAGGTGCAGGCTCACCCCGGCCACCACCGCCACGGCCAGCCCGACGGCTACCAGCGGGGTCATGCTGCCTCCGACACGGGCACCGGGCGGGTTCGCAGCGCGTAGAGCCGCTCGAACTCCTTCACGGTGGTGGCCACGTCGTGGAGCTCGGCGATCGCTCTGCTGCGTACTCCCATCGCTGTTGCCTTGTGGTGGTCGGACAGCACGGTCACCAGGTGCTCGGCGAGCCGGTCGGCGTCGCCGGGCGGGAACAGGAAGCCGTTGTGGCCGTGGTGCACGAGGTGCGGCAGCGCGGAGGCGTCGGCGCCGAGGACGGGCAGACCGGACGCCATCGCCTCGAGCGTGACGAGACTCTGCAGCTCGGCGGTGCCGGCGTTGACGAAGACGTCCGCGCTCGCGTAGGCGGCGGCCAGGTCGGCGTCGTCCACGAAACCGGTGAAGATCAGCGCGTCGCCGACGCCCAGGCGATGCGCCAGCGCCTCGAGACGGTGCTGCTGGTCGCCGGTGCCGATCAGCACGAGCTGGGCGTCCGCGACCCGGCGGCGGACCGCGGGCAGCGCCCGGACCAGCACGTCCAGGTTCTTCTCCTTGTCCAGGCGCCCGACGTACGCGATGGTCGGCCGCTGCGGCACCCGGTACTTGAGCCGGAACGCGGCCGCCGGGGTGCCGGCATGGAACCGGGACAGGTCCATGCCGCAGGAGATCGGCAGCACCGGCCCGGGCACGCCCTTGCTCTCGGCCAGCGCGGCCGCGTACGGCGTCGGCGCGGTCACCACGTCGGCCTTGGTGAACACCCGGGCGCAGTCCGCCCACGCCCACTTCTGCACCTTGGCCCGCATCGCGGCGCCGATCGGCAGGTAGTGCGTCAGGTTCTCGGGCATGAAGTGGTTGGTGGCGATCACCGGGATGCCGAGCTGGTTGGCCGCCGTGATGACGGCCCGGCTGAGCATGAAGTGGCTCTGCACGTGCACCACGTCGGGCCGGACGAACTCCAGGATCCGGCGTGCGGCGGCGATCAGCCCGACCGGCGCGCAGAACCGGAATCCCTTGCGCCGCATCACCGGCAGCGACCGCACCCGGTGCTCGACGACGCCGTCGTTGAACACCGTGCGGCTCTCCGCCGAGGTGGCCGGGCAGACGACGTGCACCTCGTGGGACGGGACGAGCGCCTGGGCGAGGCGTTGGGCGAAGTAGGAGGCGCCGTTGACGTCCGGTGCGTACGTGTCGGCGGCGATGAGAATGCGCATGACGGAAACCCCTCAGAGAGCCGGTGTTACTCGAAATCGCCGTCCGGCCCAGCGCCGGACGACCAGATGGATGGAGGTCACGACGACGGCCAGCCCGACCGTGAGCGCGATCGCCGTGGTGGGTGACTTGAGCAGCTCGGCGGCCTGGCGGCCGAAGATCACGCCGAGGCCGATCAGCACGCCGGCCCGGATCGCGCTGGCGAGGCTCACCCAGCCGACGAACCTGCGGTACGGCACCCGGGCGATCCCGGCGGCCAGGTACGCCGGTATCGCCGCCAGGTCGATCGCCTTGGCGCCGGCGACGACCTTGGGCAGGTTGTCCACGACCGCGGTGGTCAGCCGGAGCCGGCGCTTCTCGGTGAGGCCGAGCCGGCGCAGCAGCCGGGCGATCCGCGGCCGGTCGCTGAACCGGCCGAGCACGTAGAGCGCGCTGTCCGCGGTCACGTCGGCGACCACGACGATCAGCAGGATCGGCCAGAACGCCGCCAGACCGGCGCCGACCAGCGACCCGGCGAGCACCGTCGCGGCCGGCCCCTCGGCCAGCACGAGGGGGCCCAGCAGGGTGTACGGGTGGTCGACCACCGCGTTCCAGAGCACCTGTGCCACATCCATGGCGGTGACTATGGATACGAGGTCGTACCGGTCGCGTCACTCCGCGGTACATCGGCACCCATACCGCGGAGTGACGTTGGACCTCCGCACCCCTAGGTACGGTCAGGTAGTGGTTGACATGCGGATGCGACGACCGTCGCCCACCCTGCTCTGGTGGTTCGTCACCGGATCGCTGGGCGTGGTGGTGCTGGTCGTCTCGGTCCCGATCCAGGCGTCGGTGTACGACGTGCCGCTGCTCGTCACGTTCGTGGCGGCCACCGCGCAGGGCGTGGCCATCCCGCTGTGCCTGAGCCGGCCGGTCGAGGCCACCGCGCTGCAGTTCGCCGGGGTGGCCGCCACCGGGATCCTGATGCCGTTCGACCCGGAGCTCACCTGGCCGCTGACCATCCCCGGGATGATCACGCTGATCATCTTCGTCGGCCTGATCGGCGCCCGGCACACCTGGCGGGCCGCGCTGATCGTGTGGTGGGCCAGCGCGCTGCTGCTGATCCTGATCGCGATCCTCGACCCGCGCGGACCGGGAGTGGAGAACGCCGACGTGACCCTGATCATCTACACCACCGACTCGGCGCTGCTCCTGATCGCGGCGATGGTGGTGAGGCACTGGTCCGGGATCCGCCGGCAGCTGGCCGAGGCACGCCGGGACGTCGCGGTCGAGCAGAGCCAGCGGGCGGTGGCCGAGGAACGCACCCGGATCGCCCGCGAGCTGCACGACGTGGTCGCGCACAGCATGTCGGTGATCCACATGCAGGCGACGTCGGCGTCGTACCGGTTGAAGAACGCCGACCCGGAGTCGAAGGCCGAGTTCGCGAAGATCGCCGCCGGGGCGCGGTCGGCGATGCGGGAGATGCGCCAGCTGCTGTCGGTGCTACGCGACGAGAGCAGCGACACCACGCTCGCGCCGGTGCCCGGCCTGAACCGGATCGAGGACCTGGCCGCGTCGACCCGGGAGGCCGGCGTACCCGTTGGTCTGATGATGTCTGATATGCCAGAGATTCCAGACACGGTGGGCGCTGCCGCCTACCGGATCGTCCAGGAATCGCTGAGCAACGTGATCAGGCATGCGCCCGGCGCGGCGGCCGACGTGTCGGTGATCTTCGACGACGACGCACTGTCGATCCTGGTCCTCAACGACGCGACCGAGAAGAAGGCCGACCCCTCGCCGGGCGGGCACGGCATCCACGGCATGCGGGAGCGGGTTCGCATGCTGGGTGGATCATTGGAGACCGGCCCGCTGCCCGAGGGCGGTTACCGAGTGGCGGCGAGACTGCCGGTGGGGGGCGAGGCGTGATCCGGATCCTGATCGTGGACGACCAGTCGATGATCCGCGTCGGCATCCGGGCGATCCTCGAGTCGCAGGACGACATGACCGTGGTCGGCGAGGCGGAGAACGGGCGGGCCGGCGTCGACAAGACGCGCGGCCTGCGCCCCGACGTCGTGCTGATGGACGTACGCATGCCGGTCCTGGACGGGCTCGCCGCGACGAGCGCGCTGCTCGGCCCGGAACGCGTCGAGGGCCACCTGCCGCGGGTGCTGATGCTGACCACGTTCGACCTGGACGACTACATCTACGAGGCGTTGCGGGTCGGTGCGTCCGGCTTCCTGCTCAAGGACAGCGAGCCGGACGAGCTGCTCCAGGCCGTCCGCGTGGTGGCCGGCGGCGAGGCCCTGCTCTCGCCGAGCGTGACCCGCCGCCTGATCGAGAACTTCGTCGCCGCCCGGCCGCGGGCTACCACCGGGTCGACCCAGCTCAACGGCCTGACCGACCGCGAGCGCGAGGTGCTCCGGCTGATCGCCCTGGGCCGGTCGAACACCGAGATCGCCGCCGAGCTCTTCATCGCCGAGCAGACCACGAAGACGCACGTCAGCCGCATCCTGGCGAAGCTCGGCCTGCGCGACCGGGTGCAGGCGGTCGTCTTCGGCTACGAGTCCGGGCTGGTGATCCCGGGCAGCCGGTAGAGCCACTTGCGCCGCACCTCGTCCTCGATGTCGACGCCGTGGTGCCGGGCCATGAGCAGCAGCTGGCAGAGCACGTCGGCCAGCTCGGCCCGGAACCCGGCCTCGATCGCCTCGGCGTCCAGCCCTTTGGTGCGCGCCTGCCCGTTGCGCCTCAGGAACGCCTGGGTCAGCTCGCCGACCTCCTCCTGCAGCTTGAGCAGGTACCAGGCGTCGGTGCGGTCGATCGCGTGCACCTCGGCGTACCGGTCGGAGATGATCGCGACGTCCTCGGACAATCGGCGCAATTCCATGGTCGCGATCTTAGGGTCGCTCGGTGCGGACCGGGTCACCTCGGACGAGTGAGTCGTGGACGCGCCAGCGCTCGGTCGTCATCAGGGCGGCCACCCGCTCGTCGCCGCGGGCGAGCCGGTCGCGCAGTTGCCGCATGGCCAGGGCCCGGTTGAGGCTGAACTGCCGCTCGGTGTCCACCACGATCACGGTGCCGGTCGGCCGGTGGGTGGCCCGGACCGCCGTGCTCGCCTTGTTGCGGTGCTGGCCGCCGGGCCCACCGGTGCGCACCGCCACAACATCCACATCGGACTCGGCGAACGACGTCACCGGCGCGCCGACCTCGCAGAGCTGCGCGGTGACGTACCAGTTCTTCCGGCCGTGCTTGCGGAAGGGGCTCGGCGCGTGCCAGCAGAGCGTGCCGGTCCAGCCCGCCGCGAACGCCTCCGCGCCGGCTCCGCCGATCCGGACGATCACCGATCTCGACCCGTTCTCGACCCGCGCGGTGGTCAGGCCGTGTGCGTCGGCGTCGGCCTCCACTCTGGGTACGAGCTGAGCAAGCGCCCACTCACACTCCCGCGGGCCCCGACCGGCCGACATCAGCAGGTGCACGCTCATCGCCGGCGACCTTTGTCCGCGGTCTTGTAGGTGACCAGCGGGACCGTGCTGACGATCGGCGTGGCCAGGCCGAAGTCGACCAGGTCGTCGATCACCCGCTCGATCTTCTTGTACGCGGTCGGCGCCTCCTCGAAGAGCAGCTGCCGGTCGCCGCACACCACCAGCGAGCCGACCGGGGTCCGGCGCAGTTCCTCGACCGTGTGCTTGGCCTTGCCCCGGGCCAGCGCGTCGGCCCGGGACATCTTGCGGCCCGCGCCGTGCGCCACCGACCAGTTCGCCTCCGCCCCGGCGTGCGCCGCGACCAGGAAGGAGTGCGTCCCCCGGGTGCCGGCGATCAGCACGTCCCGGCCGTCGCCCCGGGCGGCGCCCTTACGGTGCAGGTAGGTCTGGTCGTCGAGCACCTCGACCAGGTTGTGGCACTCGTCCACGATCGCCTCGCCGACCTCGGCGCCGATCGCGTCACCGACCCGGGCGGCCATCAGCCGGCGGTTCAGGGAGCCCCAGCGCACCGCGTCGTCGTGCGCGGCCAGGTAGGCGGCGGGATCCGCGGCCGGGCCGGCGCCGTGCTCCGCGGTGTGCGCCCGCAGGATGCCCTCGCCGAACCCGCGCGAGCCACTGTGGACGATCAGCACCAGGTCGCCCTTGGTCAGGCCGGCCCGCTCGGCGTGGACGTGGTCGAGGACCGCGTCGACCCGGGCCAGCTCGACGAAGTGGTTGCCGCGGCCGACCGTGCCCAGGCTCTCGGTGTGTCCGGCCGGAATCTCCTCGTCCACCTCGGCCGGGTCGACGGCCCGATCCAGGTCGGGGAAGCGGGCGGCCAGCCTCTCCGGCACGGCCCGCTTGAGGCGGACCGGGAAGACGGCGATGCCGCAGCCGATGTCGGAGCCGACCAGGAAGGGGTAGAGCACGCGGGAGAGCATCGCGGCGCCGATCGGCGCACCCTTGCCCGGGTGCAGGTCGGGCATCCCGGCGACATGCAGCATGCCGTCGAGCACGGCCACCTGGTGACATTGCCCGACGGCGTCGGACTCGATCCAGCTCGACGAGGACGCGAAAACGGTGACTGACAAGGACATTCTCCCAGGTAGCGTGCCGTCCACGATCCTCTGAGCGATCACTGCCCGCAATCGTTTTTCGTTCATCCACAGGCCTCCCCCGCCGGCTCCCGGTCGGCATAGAGTCAGGTCCTCAATGGACCGCTCACGGGGGTTACGAATGCTCCGAAAAGTCTTATCCGTCCTGGCCGGCGGCGCGCTCGCCGCCGGGCTGGTCGTCGTCGGCCCGGCCGCACCGGCCCTGGCGGCCGACGTCTGGATCATGCCCGTGCCGCAGACCGGCACCGTGCGCGGCGTCTTCACCGACCGGGCGGGTGAGCCGATCGCCGGCGCCACGGTCTATTCGGACAGCCCCGACTACAACCACTGGTCGGAGAACGGCACGACCGACGCGCAGGGCCGCTACCTGCTCGAGGACGTCCCGGCCGGCCGCATCACGATGGCCTTCTCCGATCACGGCCTGACGCAGTACGCGCCGGGCCGGCCCTCCCGCGACGACGCGCAGGTGTTCACCGTCGTGCCCGGCCTGATCACGGTGGTCGACGAGCGCCAGGTGCCGCTCGGGACGATCGAGGGCCGCCTCACCGACGCCGCCGGAAACCCGTCCGCGGACGTCTCCGTCCGGGCCGACCCGGTGGACTACCTGTTCTCCACGGCAAGCTCGCGGACCGACGCCGACGGCCGTTACAGCATCCCGCGCGTGCCGTCCGGGCCGGTCCAGGTGGAGTTTCAGTCCGGGCAGCGCCACCAATGGGCCCGCGACGCGAACAGCAAGGCCTCGGCCCGGGTCTTCACCGTGCGCGGCGGGCAGACGCTGACCGTCGACGAGAGCTGGCGGCCGACCGGCACGCTCAGTGGTCAGATCACCGGCGCCACCGGGCCGGTCTCGGTGACCGTCGCCGAGGTCGACGGCGACGGCTACCACCACACGACCACCACCGCCGACGGCCGGTTCACGCTCGACGTCCCCTCGGGACGCTGGCGCATCCAGCTCGACTTCCACCAGTGGCTGCCCGCGAAGATCAACGAGGCCGACGGCAAGGTCTTCCGGGTCGCGGCCGGGGAGACCACCGAGGTGACCGAGTCGCTCCGGCCGACCGGATCGCTTCGCGTGTCCCTCCGCACCAGCTCCGGCGGGGTCTCACAGTGGTCGTTCGGCCTGTGGCACAACGGCGAGAAGGTCGAGTCCCTGTCCGGCACCAACACCGGCTCCCGCACCTTCGACGACCTGCTGCCCGGCGACTACCTGGTCAGCTACGACAACTACTTCGCGCCCGGCACCCTGCGGATCGAGGACGCCACCCCGGTCAAGGTCCGGGCCGGCCGGGAGAAACGGCTGACCATCACGCACCCGAAGAACGGTGCCCTCTCCGGGCGGGTGACCCTGCCCAGCGGCGAGCCGGCGCCCGGTATCGAGGTCCAGGCCGCCGTCGAGGGCGAGCCCTTTCCCCGGACCGCCGAGACCGGCACGGACGGCGAGTGGACCATGAACCTGTTCCCGGCGACCTACGACATCTCGCTCAACAACCAGTCCGACGAGTTCACCCAGCAGGTCGGGTCGGCCACCGTGACCTCCGGCGGCTCGACGACCCTGGACGCGACGTGGCAGCAGGGCGGCTCCCTCACCGTCAACGCCGTCGATGCCACCACGGGTGACCCGGTCACCGGCTTCTGCGTGGCGGTGATCGCGAAGTTCGGCGACTACTGCACCGAGGGCTCCACGGTGGCCGTGGCCGGGCTTCAGGCGGGGCCGACGCTGGTCACCCTGCGGGCGCTGGGCGGCAGTGACTACCTCGAGAAGCCCGACGTTCCGGTGACCATCCCCGAGGGCGGGCACGCCACGCTGACCGTCCCGCTGACGCTCGGCGGCCGGATCAACGCGGAGGTCGTCGACCGGGCGACCGGCTCGCCGGTCGGCTCCGCGTGCATCATCCCGGTCGAGCCGGAGACCGGCGGTGACGAGGTGGCTCGAGCCTGCACCAACAACCAGGGCAAGACCACCACCGCGGCGCTGGCGCCCGGCGTCTACCAGCTGTTCGCCGAGTCCGGGAACAGCAAGAACGGCGCGCAGTGGTTCACGCCCGAGGGCGGCACCGGTGACCAGCGCGAGGCCACCAAGTTCCGGGTCAAGGCCGGCAAGACCACCAAGGCCGGGACCGTGCTGCTGGACCAGGCGGGCAAGATCAGCGGTGTCGTGCGCGACCCGGCCGGGCAGCCGGCGGCGGGGGTGAACGTCGGACTCCGGGCGTTCGAGATCCCCGGGTCCGCGGACTACCCGCCGGACGACACCGACGCCCAGGGGCGTTACACGGTCGACGGCCTCGGCCCGTACTCGTGGCCGTTGCTCTTCACCCCGGACTGGGACGTGCCGCGGCAGTGGTCGGGCGCGACCGGCAACCGCTACCAGGCCGAAACCGTGCCCGTGACCAGCGGCGCGACCAGCACGTACGACGTGACGCTGGCGGCCGGCACCAAGGTCACCGGCACCGCCACGGTGACGCCGGGCGGCACGGCCTCGTCCGGCGGGGTCCTCAAGGCGCGCAACGCCGCCACCGGCGACCTGCTCGCCGTCGGTGAGGTGCCCGGCCCGGGCGGCCGGTACTCGTTCACCGTGATCGGCGGGTCCCCGGTGGTCGTCGAGTGGTACCTGGCCGACCCGGTGACCAAGTCGACCGGCTGGTACGACGGCGCCGCCGACTTCGCGTCGGCGACGAAGGTCCCGGTGCCCGCTTCCGGCACCAAGCGGCTCGACCTGACCATCGGGTCGGCCTAGGCTCAGGTCCTCATTGGACTTTTGCCACGGGGGTCACGACATGCTCCGACTGTCCTTAGCCGCCCTGACCGCCGGCGCGATCATCCTGATCGCGCCGGCGGCGCCCGTTTCGGCGGCGCCCGGCTCGGCCGCACCCGGCTCGGCCGCACCCGGCTCCGCCGAGGCCGCCGCCGTCTCCCTGACCCCGCCGGACCGGCCGCAGACCGGCCTGGTGACGGGCACCTTCACCGATCAGACGGGCGCGCCGATCGCCGGCGCGTCCGTCCGGTCGACCAGTCCCGACTACAACGACCGGACCACCAGCACGACCACCGACGCGCGCGGCCGCTACCTGCTCGAGTACGTCCCGGCCGGGCCGGTGCGGCTGACCTTCCGGTACAACGGCTTGACCCAGTACGCCCCCGGCAGGCCGCGGCCGGCCGAGGCGCAGCTCTACACCGTGGTGCCCGGCCTGACGACGGTCGTCGACGAGCGCAAGGTCGCGACCGGCACCGTCCAGGGCACGCTGACCGATGCCGCGGGCGCCCCGATCAAGGGTGGCTCGGCCTCGGTGATCTCGGAGTTCGGCGGCGCGCTGTTCCACTCGCCGGCGACCGACGCCGACGGGCGGTACTCGATCCCCGGCGTCCCGGCGGGCACGTTCACGATGGTCTTCCGGGCCGGCTCCTTCTCGCAGTGGGCCCACGACGCCGCCACCCAGGCCACGGCGACCACCTTCACCGTCGGTGGCGACCAGACGGTGACGGTCGACGAGAGCATGCGGGCGATCGGTTCGCTGGGCGGCCGGATCAACCGCACCACCCGGAGCATCCAGGTCTTCGCCTTCGAGGTGGGCAGCGACAACTTCCTGGCCGCGGACACCGACGCGGAGGGGCGCTACACCCTCCCGGTGCCGGTCGGGCGCTGGCAGGTGAAGGCCGCCGGCCGGCAGTGGGTGCCGCGCGAGATCGACCGCGCCGACGCCCAGATCTTCGAGGTCAAGGCCGGAAAACGCACCCTGGTCAACGATCGGCTGCTGCCGACCGGCCAGGTCCAGGCCTCGCTGCGGGTGGGTGACCCGGGCCGGCTCAGCCGCTGGACCTTCGGCCTCTGGCACGACGGCGTGCTGGTCGCCACCGCCAGCGGCACGTCCCGCGGCCGGACGTACTTCCGCAATGTGCTGCCCGGCGACTACGTGTTCGGCTACTTCCGGAACGGCACCAACTTCTTCGCTCCGGGCACGGTCAAGATCGAGAACGCGACCCACATCAAGATGCGGCCCGGCCGGACCAAGCGGATCGGCACCCTCCACCCCGTCAGCGGCACGCTCACCGGGCGGGTGACGCTGCCGACCGGGGAGCCGCTGCCCGGCATCAAGGCCCGGGCCGACGTCGTCGTCGCCGGCGTGACCCTGTCCTACACCGCGACGACCGGCCCGGACGGTGTCTGGCGGATGGACCGCGTCTTCCCGGAGACCTACCGGATCACGCTCACCAACACGACCGGCCGGCTGTCCCAGGACGCCGGGGTGGTCACCACGACGTCCGGCGCCACGTCGACACTCGACACGGCATGGCAGCAGGGCGGGGCGATCACCGTCAGCGCGGTCGACGCCACCACCGGCGCCCCGGTCACCGGCATCTGCGTCGCGGTGGTCGCGAAATTCGGTGACTACTGCGCCCCCGGCTCGACGGTGACCGCGGCCGGCCTCGAGCCGGACCGGACCCTGGTCACCCTGACGCCCCGCGGCGACAAGGACTACCTGATCGCGAAGGACGTCCCGGCCACCGTGACCGCGGGCGGCAACATGAGGCTCACCGTCCCGTTGACGCTCGGCGGCCGGATCCACCTGGAGGCCCACGACCGGGCCACCGGCGCACCGGTGCGCGACATCTCGCTCCTCCCGGTCAAGGTCGGCGCCGGCACCGAGTCCCTCGCGTACACCTGGACCAACAAGTCCGGCAAGACCACCAGCGAGGCCCTGCCGGAGGGCGTCTACCAGCTGTTCGTGCTGGGCGAGGGCTCATCCGGGTCGCAGTGGTACACGCCCGGGGGCGGCACCGGCGACCAGGGCGCCGCGACGAGGTTCCGGGTCAGGGCCGGACACACGATCAAGGCCGGTACGGCGCTGCTGGACCGGGCGGGCACAGTCAGCGGCGTGGTGCGTGACCCGGCCGGGCAGCCGGTGGCGGGCGTCAACGTCAGCCCGCTCGCGTACCGGATCCCCAGCTCCGCCTCGCCCGGCAGTGACAGCCAGGGCCGGTACACGGTGCGCGGGCTCGGACCGTACGCGTGGCCGCTGCTCTTCACCCCGGTCTTCACCCCGCCCTCGGGCCTGCCCCGGCAGTGGTCCGGTGGCACCGGCAACCGTTTCCAGGCCGAGACGGTGGCGGTGACCAGCGGGGTCACCAGCACCTACGACATGACGATGGCGGCCGGCACCAAGGTCAGCGGCACGGTCACCGTGGCGCCGGGCGGTCCGGCGTGGACGGGCGGGCGGCTGACGGCGCGCAACGCGGCCAGTGGCGACATCCTCGCCGTCGCCGACTTCCCCGGGCCGGGCGGCGCGTACGAGTTCACGGTGATCGGCGGTCGCCCGGTGACCGTCGACTGGTACCTGGCCGACCCGCTGAACAAGGCGGCCGGCTGGTACGACGGGGCCGCCGACCTCCAGTCCGCCACGAAGGTGCCGGTGCCCGTCTCCGGCACCAAACGGCTCGACCTCACTGTCGGCTGAGCCGCGGCGGGCCGGCGATCTCCGTCGCCGGCCCGCTTCCACACCGGAACCCGCAGTCTCCGTCGTCGGCCGCCTCCACACCGGAGCCGGCCGCTCCCTCGGAGTAGCGTCGAATCAGACATTCGTTGACACGGAGGGATAAGCCGTGACGCAGGAGGACCTCGCCGACCCGCTGTTCGCGGCGGACCCGCATCCGACCTACGCGCAGTGGCGCACCGAGGGCCCGATCCGCCGGGTCCGCCTGCCGCGCGGCGTCGACGCGTGGCTGGTCACCGGGTACGAGGACGCGCGCAAGGCGCTGACCGACCCGAGGTTGTCCAAGGCGCCGCGCGGCCCGCAGTCGTACTCCGGCGTGCAGAACGCGATCAACCGGCACATGCTGGCCACCGACCCGCCCGACCACACCCGCCTGCGCAAACTGGTGGCGGCCGCGTTCACCACCCGGCGCATCGAGTCGCTGCGGCCACGGATCGAGGAGATCACCGACGGCCTGCTCGACGAGATGAGCGCCCACGACCGGGTCGACCTGATCGACGCGTTCGCGTTCCCGCTGCCCATCCAGGTGATCTGCGAGCTGCTCGGCATCCCCGTCGAGGACCGGGACTCCTTCCGCGCCTGGTCCAGCGACATCGTGGCCGGCCCCGAGGTCAGCGGCGCCGAACGGCTGCAGTCCTCGATGGGCGCGCTGATCGCCTACATCAAGGGCCTGCTCGACCGCCGGCGCGGCCACCTGGGCGACGACCTGCTCTCCGGCCTGATCGCGGTGCGCGACAGCGGGGACCGGCTCACCGAGGACGAGCTGACCTCGATGGTCTTCCTGCTGCTGATCGCCGGCCACGAGACCACCGTCAACCTGATCGGCAACGGCACCTACCTGCTGCTGAGCGACCGCGCCCGCTGGGAGCGGCTGCACGCCGACCGCTCCCTGCTGCCCGGCGCGATCGAGGAGTTCCTCCGCCTGGAGAGCCCGGTCGAGATGTCCACCGGGCGCGTCGCCACCGACGACCTCGAGCTGGGCGGCCAGCAGATCCACGCGGGCGACGTGGTCCTGGTCGGCCTGCTCTCCGCGAACCGCGACCCTGAACGCTTCGAGGCCCCCGACGAGCTGCGCTTCGACCGCCCGCACAACCCGCACGTCGGCTTCGGCCACGGCATCCACTACTGCCTGGGCGCGCCGTTGGCCCGTCTGGAGGCGACGATCGCCTTCGACAAGCTGCTGAGCCGATTCCCCCGGCTCCGCCTGGCCGTCCCGCCCACGGACCTGATCTGGCGCCCCGGCCTGCTCCTCCGCGGCCTGACCGACCTCCCGGTCCACCCCTGACCCAGCGCCGGCGCGCCGGTCCGGCTCTCAGTAGTGGGCGATGATGCGGCGGGCCGGACCGTCGACGGTCAGGCGGCCGCCGTACGGGAGGATGTACTGCGGGTCGGTGTGTCCGAAGTCGACGCCGAAGACGGCCATCGCGGACGGGTTGTAGGCGGCCAGCGCCTTCAGGACCGCGGCACGCTGGTCGGCCCGGTACTGAGCGCGGTCTGCCGGCGGGCGTGGACTGGCGAAGTGGGTGGCCTTGGCCGCCGCCACGACGACGGCGGGGAACTGGGCCAGCAGGCCCCGTTCGCCGGCGTTGCGGAGCATCCGGAAGACCTCCTCGGCCGGCGGCATCTCCTCGGACGTCTCCAGCAACAGCACGCACCCGGCGTAGTCGGCGGGCGGCAGGATCCAGCGGCCGGCGGCCAGGTTCCAGTGCAGGATCTCCAGGTTGCCGCCCCACGTGGGCGCGGTCACCACGCGGTCGGGCTGGTGCCATTCCCAGCCGGGTGACGGCACCGGCTCGGGGGACGAGGTGAGGGCTTCGGGCGTACTCCAGCTGATCTCCTCCTCGCTGAAGGTCTCCACCGGCCGGATCTCGTGGTCTCCGCCGAAGAGGGCGGCGCGCAGCGACGCCGTGGAGACCGGGTGAAGTCCGGCGCCTCGGGCGAGATGCATCTGGGTGGAGCCGCCGTGGAACCCGGTCAGGCCGTGCGTCCACAGCCAGTTCAGCAGGTTGGTGTTGTCCGAATAGCCGAAGTACGGCTTGGGGTCGGCCAGGAACGGCGCCGGGTCCAGGTGCGGCAGGACGGTGAGCTGGTCGTCGCCGCCGATGGTGGCCAGGACCGCGCGAATGCTCGGGTCGGACCAGGCCGCCATGAGGTCGGCCGCCCGATCCGCCGGCGCGGCGCCGACCGTGCGGGTGGTGGGGAACTCGACCGGGACCAGGCCCAGCTCGTCGCGGAGCCGGCGCATCGCCTGCTCGTGCAGTTCGGGAAAGGGGCCGGGCGCGGCGAACGACGGTGACACCACCGCCACGCGGTCGCCGGGGCGGACGTGCGGCGGTTCGACGAGGGCTCGGATCTAGATCACTCCAGCACGCAGGGCGTAGGCCACGGCGTGCGAGCGGTTCCGCAGGTTGAGGCGGTGCGTGACGCCGTAGATGACGTTCTTGACCGTACGTTCGGAGTAGCAGAGCCGGCCAGCGATTTCGTTGGTGTCCAGCCCGTCCGCCATCAGCCGGAGCACGTCGATCTCGCGGTTCGACAGGCCACCGGCGCCGGTGCCGGCCGGGTTGAGCACCTCGTGCTGGAGCCGTTCCACGTGCTTGATCAGCTCGCCGACCAGGGCGGGCGGGAGCACTCCCCCGCCGGTGGCGGCGGCCTGGATGGCGCGGCCCAGGCGCTCGCCGGACACCACGGACCGAGGCAGCACGGCGACGACCCGGCATTCGACGGCGGTGAGCAGGTCGGCCTCGGAGACCTCCTCGACGATCAGCACGACCGGCGCCGAGCTCTCGGCGGCGGAGCGGCGCAGCGCGGCCAGCGACTCGGGGCGCAGCCGGTCGGTCGCGACAACACGGACAGTCGCCTCGGTCCACCGGTCGGCCGGGAGCAGGCCGAGCTCGGGGCGCTCCTGGAGGTGGGTGAGCAGACCCGCCCGGGTGAGCGGGTCGGACGACTGCACGGCGACGCTGATCTTCTCCATGCCGGTCAGTTAAAAGGTTGACCCTTCACGAACTCTCCAGAGCCGCTCCATAGAAATGCAGAGGCTCTAGAGACGGCGGGCCTGACGCAGCGCCAAGATGTATTTGGGCAGCTCGTTGGCCGCTTCCTCGAGCCGCCCGGGGCCGGTCTGGTCCTGGAAGACGGCGTCGGCGACGATCTGCGCGGCGGAGCCGGGAAGTCCGTCCAGGGTGGGCGTCTCGAGCTCGCGCCACAGCCGGATCACGCGCAGCCGTTCGCACACCGCGGCGAGCGTGCGCTCGAGCGCGGCCACCAGGCGGTCGGCCTCGTCTGCGTCGATCGTCAGCCGGCCGTCCCCGGCGAGATCGAGGAAGACGTCGCCGGCGAAGGGCTGTTCCTCGGACATGCCCTCTAGTCCATCAGTGTGCGGCCGGTGGCGCGACCCCGTGATCGACTGAGTGCCCGGCCGACCAGGCACCTCTGCCCAAAAGACGCCCCGGAGGTCGCACACATCGTCATCGATCTTGCCTGACCCGCGCAACCCGCCTCTGACCTGCGAGAGAGCGCTCCATCACGGACCCGTAAACCTTTGTACGTGCGACCTTGACAACAAAAGTTCGTTGGTGGGTGAATGTGTTTCCGGGTGATTACCCCCTGATGTCACTCGCCCCTCGAAGGAGCCCATGTCATGAGCGCTCATTTCGGTCGCCTGCGACCGGCAGTGATTACTCTCAGCGTTGCCTTGCTCGCGACCAGTGCCTGTGCCAAGTCGGAGGACAGTGACTCCGGCAGTGGTCCGTCCACCGGTTCGTCCGCGGGCGCACAGGTCGCACAGTCGGCCGCGCCCGGTTCCGCCACCTGCACCCTGGAGCAGTTCGGCGGCACCAAGGTGGACCTGAAGACGGCGAAGGTCGGCTTCTCCCAATCGGAGAAGGAGGCCAACCCGTTCCGCATCGCCGAGACCAAGTCCATCAAGGACGAGGCGGCCAAGGTCGGCATCCCGGCCGCCAACCTGACCACCGCCAACGCCAACTCGCAGTTCAACAAGCAGATCGCCGACGTCGAGCAGATGATCGACTCGGGCGTGCAGCTGCTGGTCATCGCGCCGCTGAACTCGGACGGCTGGGACTCGGTCTTCGCCAAGGCGGCGGCCAAGAAGGTCCCGATCATCACCATCGACCGCAAGATCAACGCCAAGTCCTGCACCAACTATCTGACCTTCATCGGGTCGGACTTCGAGAAGCAGGGTCAGCGCGCGGCCGACGAGATGGCCAAGGCCCTGGGTAACAAGGGCGAGGTAGCGATCCTGCTCGGCGCGCCCGGCAACAACGTGACCACGCTGCGGACCAAGGGGTTCAAGGACCAGATCGCCAAGGTCGCGCCGGACATCAAGATCACGTTCGAACAGACCGGCAACTTCTCCCGCGAGGAGGGCCAGAAGGTCTCCGAGCAGCTGCTGCAGTCCAACGACAAGATCAACGGCATCTACGCGGAGAACGACGAGATGGCCCTGGGCGCGATCGTCGCGCTGCGCGGCGCCGGCAAGAAGGCCGGCGACGTGAAGATCGTGACGATCGACGGCACCAAGGGCGCCGTGCAGGCGGTCGTGGACGGCTGGGCCTCGGCGGTCATCGAGTCCAACCCGCGTTTCGGCCCGCTGGCCTTCGAGACCGCGACGAAGTTCTTCAACGGTGAGCCGATCCCCGAGGACATCATCATCGAGGACCGTCAGTACGACGCGAGCAACGCCAAGGCCGACCTCAACAGCGCTTACTGATCGACGCTGACCGGCGGCGCCGCTTCCCTTCGGAGGCGGCGCCGCCTGTCGTGATCAAAGGCCAGGTAGCGGGCCGATAAGCATAGACATAGGTCTATTGCCAGCGGATGTGTCCGCGGGACACGATGAGTTCCCCCAACAGCGCACTTTCTCGAAGGAGAAGGAACGTGACTGCACATCCCCGCTCCCGACGATGGCTCACCGGCCTGGCCGCGGCACTGATCGCCTCCACCGGCGCCGTCGTGGTCAACGCCGGGCCCGCCGCGGCCTTCGTACCCAAGACACCCCCGCTGACCACGCCGTGGACCGGCCAGGTCTCCACGACGAACCCCCTGCCGGAATATCCCCGACCGCAGCTCACCCGCCCGGACTGGCAGAGCCTCAACGGCATCTGGCAGTTCGCCGGCGCGGGCAACACCAACACCCCGCCGGTGGGCCAGACGCTCGCCGAGGAGGTGCTTGTTCCGTACCCCATTGAAAGCGCTCTCTCGGGGATCATGCGGCACGAGAACTTCATGTACTACCGGAAGTCGTTCACCGTCCCGGCCGGGTGGTCGGGACGCAACGTGCAGCTCAACTTCGGCGCCGTGGACTGGCAGTCCAAGGTCTGGATCAACGGCACCCTGATGGGTACGCACGAGGGCGGCTACGACAAGTTCTCGTACGACATCACCGGCGCGCTGCGTGCCGGCTCAAACGAGGTCATCGTCGGCGTCTGGGATCCCGTCGAGGCGCAGGACATCCCGGTCGGCAAGCAGCGCCTCAACCGCGGCGGCATCATGTACACGCCGTCCTCCGGGATCTGGCAGACGGTCTGGCTGGAGCCGACCACCGCCCAGCGCGTCACCCGGCTGGACACCACGCCGAACGTCGCCGCCGGCGGGCTGGACCTGATCGTGCAGGGCACCCAGGCAGGCGCGAGCGTGACCGCCCAGGTGCTCAACGGCACCACGGTGGTCGGCACGGCGACCGGCACGGTGGGCAGCAGCTTCCGGATCCCCGTACCCAACGCCCGGTTGTGGTCCCCCGACGATCCGTTCCTCTACAACCTCAGGGTGACCATGGCCGGCGGCGACGCCGTCGGCGGGTATTTCGGGATGCGGTCGGTGGGCAAGGCGATGCTCGGCGGCACGCTGCGGCCCACGCTGAACGGCAAGTTCGTGTTCCAGCTCGGCACGCTCGACCAGGGCTACTGGCCGGACGGCATCTACACCGCGCCGACCGACACGGCGCTCGCGTTCGACCTGGAGCAGCAGAAGGCGCTCGGCTTCAACATGGTCCGCAAGCACATCAAGGTGGAGAACGACCGCTGGTTCTACCACGCGGACCGGCTCGGCCTGATGGTGTGGCAGGACATGCCGGCGCTGGCCAGCGGCCGCGAGCCGTCGGCCGTGGGACGGACCCGCTTCGAGCGCGAGCTGCGCGAGATGATCGACGAGCACAAGGGCATCACCTCGATCGTGCAGTGGGTGCCGTTCAACGAGGGCTGGGGCGAGTACGACGCCGGCCGGATCGCCGACCTGGTGAAGAGCTGGGATCCGACCCGTCTGGTCAACCACAACTCCGGCTCCAACTGCTGCGACTCCGACCCCGACCCGGGCAACGGCGACGTGATCGACGACCACCAGTACGTCGGTCCGGGCATCTCCCGCCCTCCGACAGCCACCCGCATCTCGGTCAACGGCGAGTACGGCGGCCTCGGCCTGCGTACCCCCAACCACGAATGGCCGACCTCGGGCAAGTTCGCGTACGAGTGGCTGCCCGACTCGAACGCCCTGACCAACCGCTACATCCAGATCACCTCGCGCCTGGTCGACCTGATCAACGGCAACGGGTTGTCCGGATCGGTCTACACCGAGCCGACCGACGTGGAGGAGGAGCTCAACGGCTTCTTCACGTACGACCGGCAGATCCGCAAGATGGACTTCGCGCGCGTCCGCGACACGCATCTGCGGGTGCTCGGGGCGGCGAACGGCACCACATTGTCGCTGAACAAGCCGGTGTCGTTGCGGGTGACCACGACCGGCTACACCGACCGCTACCTGCGGCACCGGGACGGCGCCGCCCGGACCGACGTGATCAACGCGGGCAGCTCCGAGGGTGACAAGAAGGACGCCACGTTCTTCGTGCGTCCCGGCCTGTCCAACAGCGCCTGCTACTCGTTCGAGTCGCGCAACTTCGCGGGCCGGTACCTGCGGCACCGCGCGAACCGCGTCTACAGCGAGGCGAGCACCGGCGGCACCTTCAACGCCGACGCCACGTTCTGTGCCCGGCCGGGCCTGTCCGGCGGCGGCACCTCGCTGGAGTCGGCGAACCTGGCGGGCTCCTACCTGCGGCACCGGGCCGAGGAGGTGTGGGTCGAGACCGACTCCGGCGCCTCGTACAACCAGGACGCCACCTGGGCGGTCAACTCCGGCTGGTGGCGCAGCGGCGCGGACCTGCCGGTCGGGCAGCGCCGGTCGTTCCGGGTCACCACGCCCGGCTTCGACACCCGCTACCTGCGACACCGCGACAACCTGGCACGCACCGACGTGATCACCGCGAGCAGCTCGTCGGCAGACCGGCTGGACGCGACGTTCATCGTGAAGCCGGGCCTGGCGGAGAGCAGCTGCTATTCGTTCGAGTCGGCGAACTTCGGTGGCCAGTACCTGCGGCACGCGGGATACCGGGTGCAGAAGGCGTCGAACGACGGGACGGCGGTGTTCCAGCAGGACGCCACGTTCTGCGCGCAGCCGCCGCTCAACGGCGGGGCGGGAAACGTCTCGCTGGAGTCGTTCAACTACCCGGGCTACCACTGGCGGCACTACGCCGAGGCCGTTTACATCGCCGGTAGCGGCGGCGGCAACGCCTGGGACAACCCCTCCAGCTACAACGCCGACGCCACGTGGAACAACGCTGCCGGCCTCGGTTGATCGGAGGGCGTTAGCGCTAACAAAAATGTCGAGCCTTGACGGAATATGTTGAGAAGTGAGTGAATGCGTTCATGCCGCTGTTAGAGGTTGCCGGCGTCACCAAGACATTCCCGGGCGTACGCGCACTGGACGATGTCTCGTTCACGCTGAACAAGGGCGACGTACACGCCCTGGTCGGCGAGAACGGCGCCGGTAAGTCCACGTTGATCAAGGTGCTCACCGGCGTCTACCAGCCCGACGACGGTGAACTGCGCTA
The DNA here is from genome assembly GCF_030269485.1 of Actinoplanes sp. NBRC 103695. Lineage (GTDB taxonomy): Bacteria > Actinomycetota > Actinomycetes > Mycobacteriales > Micromonosporaceae > Actinoplanes. The sequence goes on from NZ_BSTL01000015.1 coordinate 77,220, forward strand.
CCGGGACGAGAGGGTCTCCTTCGGCACGCCGATGGACGCCCAGAAGTCCGGGATCTCCACGATCTACCAGGAGGTCAACCTCATCCCGCTGATGAGCGTGGCGCACAACCTCTTCCTCGGACGCGAGCCGCGCACCAGATTCGGCACGCTGGACGAGGGGCGGATGAATCGCGAGGCGACGGACATCCTGCGGCGCTACGGCGTCACCACGGATGTCCGCCGCCAGCTCGGCACCCTCGCGCTCGGCGCGCAGCAGATGGTCGCGCTGGCCCGGGCGGTGATGATCGACGCCCGCGTGGTGATCATGGACGAGCCCACCTCGTCCCTGGAGCCGCGCGAGGTGGAGACGCTGTTCGGCGTCATCCGCGACCTGCACGCCCAGGACATCGGCATCGTGTACGTCAGTCACCGGCTCGACGAGCTCTACCAGATCTGCGACGCGGTGACGATCCTGCGCGACGGTCGCGTGGTGCACACCGGCCAGATCAAGGACCTGGAGCGCATCAAGCTGGTGTCGCTGATGCTCGGCCGGGAGATGTCCGAGGTGCGGCGGGAAGGCGCGACCGCGTTCTCCGGCGAGCACACCGGCGCGGAGCAGGCCCCTCCCGTGCTGCGGGCGACCAACCTGAACAGCCGGCACAAACTGCACGACATCAGCTTCGACGTGCGCCCCGGCGAGGTCGTCGGACTCGGCGGGCTGCTCGGCGCCGGGCGCAGCGAGACGATCAAGGCGATCGGCGGGGCGTACCCGCTCGACGGCGGCGAGATCCGCATCGACGGCAAGGAGCTGAAGCGGCCGACCACGGTCGGCGCGGTCAAGGCGGGCATCGCTATCCAGCCCGAGGACCGCAAGGCGGAAGGCATCGTCGCCGGGCTCTCGGTACGCGAGAACATCGCCCTCGCCATCCTCCCCCGGCTCTCGCGGCTGGGCATCGTCTCCGAATCGAAGATCGACAAGGTCGTCGAGATCTACATGCGACGGTTGCGGATCAAGGCCTCCAGCCCCGACCAGCGGGTCGGCGACCTCTCCGGCGGCAACCAGCAGAAGGTGCTGCTCGCCCGCCTGCTCGCCACCCAGCCCAAGGTGCTGCTGCTGGACGAGCCCACCCGCGGCATCGACGTCGGGGCCAAGGCCGAGGTGCAGAGCCTGATCGACGAGCTCGCCGCCGAGGGCCTGGGCGTCGTGCTGGTCTCCTCCGACGCCGAGGAACTTGTCGAGGGCGCCGACCGGGTCGTGGTGCTGCGCGACGGCGTGGTCGTCGGCACGCTCACCGGCGACCAGGTCACCACCGAGGACTTGTTGAACACCATCGCGGCCGCGGGGGAAAACGCATGACCACCCAGGCTCTTCCTCTCAAAAAAGTCGACCTTGCGCAGGTCAAGGCCTGGCTACCCAAGTACGGCGTCTACGCGGCGATCGTGCTGCTGATCCTCTTCAACATCATCTTCACGCCGAACTTCCTGACCTGGAGCAACCTGCGCATCCAGCTGATCCAGGTCGCTCCGATCGTGATCGTCGCCCTGGGCATGGCGCTCGTGATCGGCACCGAGGGCATCGACCTCTCGGTCGGCTCGGTGATGGCTCTCGCGGCCGCGCTGATCCCGCTCTATCTCGGGTACGGCCTGACCGGCGCGATCCTGATCTCGCTGGTGGCGGGCCTGGCCGTCGGCCTGATCAACGGCACCCTGGTGGCCCGGGTCGGTCTGCAACCCATCGTGGCGACCCTGGCGCTGTTCGTCGGCGGCCGCGGCCTCGCCCTGGTCATCTCCGGCGGCCAGCTCAAGGACATCCGCAACGACGACTTCCTCTACCTCGGCTCCGGCGACCTCCTCGGCCTGCCCGTGTTGGTCTGGATCGCCGCGGTGCTCGTCCTCATCGTCGCGTTCGTGGTGCGCCGCACCGTCTTCGGCCGCCGCCTGCTGGCCATCGGCGGCAACCGCGCCTCGGCCGAGCTCGCCGGCCTCCCGGTCAAAAGAGTCCTGATCACCGTGTACGTGATCTGCTCGGTGCTCGCCTCGATCGCGGGCATCCTGGCCGTCGCCCGCATCCAGTCCAGTGACGCCTCGGCGGTCGGCCTGCTGATCGAACTCTCCGCGATCACCGCGGTCGTCGTCGGCGGCACCCCGCTCACCGGCGGCAAGGTCCGGGTGCTCGGCACGGTCGCCGGCGCCCTGCTCATGCAGCTGGTCGTGGCCACCATGATCAAGCACAACCTGCAGCCGTCGATCACCGAGATGGTGCAGGCCGTGATCATCCTGATCGCCGTCTACGTCGCCCGCGAGAGGAAGAGCCGGTGACCCAGTTGGCTACCGAACCCGAGGTTCCCGCGGTCGTCGCGGCGGACGTGCGCCGGGCGGAACGCACCGACCGGATCGTCGGCCGGGTGCAACGACAGGGCGCCCTGGCGGTGCTCGCCGTCGTGGTGATCATCGGGTCGATCGTGTGGGAGAACTTCCGCACCTTCGACAACGCCGGCACGATCCTGGTGGCCGCGGCGCCGCCGATGCTGATCGCGCTGGGCATGACCTTCGTGATCATCACGGGCGGGATCGACCTGTCGGTGGGCTCGCTCTACGTGCTCGGCGGGGTCGTCTCGGCGTACGCGTCGCAGTGGGGTGCCGGGGCGGCCTTTCTGGCGCCACTGGCCGTGTGCGGGGCCATCGGCATCGTGAACGGGCTGCTCATCGCGTACACCAGAATGGCGCCCTTCATCGTCACCCTGGCCGCCCTGCTCGGGGCGCGGGGTCTGATGCGCGCGCTCAGCACCGAGGGCTCGAACACCTACCTGGTCAAGAGCGACGCGTTCCGGTCGTTCGGCACGGGCTCGTTCCTCGGCATCGGCTGGCCGGTGTGGCTGGCCGTCGTGCTGGTCGCGATCGGCATCATGGTGCTCGCCCGCACCCGGTTCGGGCACGCGGTGTACGCGATCGGAGGCAGCGAGGACGCGGCCGGCCTGATGGGCATCGCGGTACGGCGTACCAAAATCTGGGTCTACGTCCTGTCGGGCCTGCTCGCCGGCCTGGCCGGGGCGATCAACGCGGCCAAGCTCGGCTCCGGCGTGACCGTGCTGGGCACCGGCATGGAACTCGACGCGATCGCCGCCGTGGTGATCGGCGGAACGCTGCTCACCGGCGGCGCCGGAACGATCGCCGGAACCGTGGCGGGCGTGCTGCTCCTCGGCGTGATCCAGAACATGATCAACCAGGTCGGCAACGTGCAGTCCAGCTACCAGCAGGTGATCAGCGGCGCGTTCCTGGCCGTCGTGGTGGTCGCCCAGACCTACCTGGCCAAGCTCCGCCGCGTGACGTAGGACCGCGCCGTCGCCGCGCCGTCGCCGCACCGCCGGCTTCCCGCGTGATGTGAGACCCGCGTGATGTGAGACCCGCGTGATGTGAGACCCGCGCACCGCCCGCCTCCCCCGCCCCTGTGGGTGGGCGGTCAACGTAGCGCGGGGCTACGACAATTCCGCCGAGTTATCCACAGGCTCGGGACAGGGCCGCCCGGGTGGCCCTGATCTGCTGCGCGGCGAAGATCGTCGGCGGATCCAGGCGCACGTGCGGCTCGGTCACCGTGAACGGGTCGGTGGCGTAGGCGTACGGGTTCGGGCCGCCGCGCAGACCACGGCGGTCCGGGGTCAGGTACCGGGCGGTGACCGGGTCGTAGTAGCGGCCTCGGTGGTGATGCAGCCCGGTCTCGGCGTCCCGGTAATGCCCGGGGAAGCGCAGCGGCGTAGCCGACGTCGGGTCCAGCCCCCAGAGCGTGGCCCGCCGCTGCCAGATCCGCTCGCCGGACGGGTCGGCCAGGTCGGTCGGTGTCCCGGCCTCGTCGGTGACCACCGCGCACAACCGCCCGTCGTCGACCTGCGCGACCACGTGACCGGTGACCGGGTGGTGCACCCAGGTGGTCACCCGGACCGGTCCGTCGCCGACGGTGTGCCGCTGCTCGACGAGCCGGTGGCCGAGCCAGCCGAAGGTGTAACGCTCCCGCCCGCACTCCTTGGCCACCCGGCGTCCCAGACCGTCGTACCGGTAGGTCCAGCGCACGCCGTCGGGGGTGGTGACCGCGGTCATCCGGTCGGCGTCGTCCCACTCGTGCAGCCACCGCCGGCCGTCCGCGGAGTCGCGGGTGATCGGCCGCCCACCGGCGATGAGCGGGGAGATCAGCAGGCCGATCGGGTCGTACGCGTACCGCTCGGCGCCGAAGCCGGTCACCCGGCCCAGCGCGTCGCGGTCGATCTCCCGGCGTTCCCGGCGGTCCTCGATCGCGATCACGTCGCCGTGCGCGCGGCGGAACTCCCGCCGTTCCCCGTCGGCGCCGAAGACCTGCGCCAGTGGGCGGCCGGCGGCGTCGCGTTCGGTGCGCATGCGGAACGTGCCGTCCAGCTCGCGGGAGGTCTCCGCGCCGGACGCGTCGTAGGTGAACGTCAGCGTGTGTCCGGCGATCCGTGCGATCACCGGATGCCCGGCGTGGTCGCACTCCCATGTCGCGCCACGGGTGGTGACCGTGCCGTCGACACCCTCCGCGATCGTGCGGCCGGCGGCGTCACGCCAGATCTCGACCGTGACGCCACCCTCGGTGACCGCGGCGGCGATGCGGCCCTCGTCCGTCCAGGAGTATTGGGTCACCCGGTCGCCGATCCGCTCCTCGGCCAGCCGGCCGCGATCGTCGTAGGCGTACCCGATCGCGCCGTCGCGGGTCAGGCGGCCGTGCTCGTCCCAGTCGAAGACCCGCTCCCGCCCCTCGAAGTCGAGCTCACGCGCGGGACGGCCGGCCGCGTCGTACCCGAAATGCCAGGTCTGACCGAGCTCGTTGGTGACGGTCAGCGGGCGGTTCGCGGCGTCCCAGCGGTGCAAGCGCCGGGCACCGATCGCGTCGGTGCGGGCCACCGGGCCGGCCGGCAAGCCGTAGTCCCAGGTGGTGCGGCCGCCCCGGGCATCGGTGCGGACGACCGGGCGGTGTTGGGCGTCCCACTGGGTCGTCACGATGACGCCCACCGGGTCGGCGGTCGCGACCACCTGGCGGTGGTCGTTCAGCGAGTAGGCGGTGGTGCCGCCGGGTCCGTCGGTCGCCAGGGTGCGGCCGATCTCGTACGCGAAAACGCTCGCACCGGACCGGACACAGCGGCCCGTCCGGTCGTAGGAGAAGACCTCGTCGCCGTGCCGGACCACCCGCCCGGCCGGGTCGTGGACGACGGCCGTGCCCCCCGCGCTGACCAGCCGTTCCTCGTCGTCGTAGCCGAATCCGGTCGCGCCGATCGCGGTGACCCGCCCGGCCGTCGTCCGCACCTCGATCCGCGTTCCGCAGGTGCGGCGCACCTCGACCGGCACGCCCAGCCCGTCACGCAGCACGTCGATCCGGTGCGCTCCCCGGGTGATCGTCATGAGCAGCGCCGCGCCCTCCTCGTCCGGCGCGGCGAACCGCCACGAGCAACCGCTCTCCGGGTCCTCGACGACAAACCCGCCTTCTTGTGTACGCGACAGCGGGCGATCCGTGCCGTGCCGCGGGTGTGCCACGCCGGACGCGCCGGGCTCCGGATAGCTGAGCAGCGTGCCGTCCTCCAGCACCAGGTGCAGCCCGTCGTCCTCGACCTGCACCCGCTGGTCCAGTGTGGACGCCCAGTCGTCGCCGAAGAACCGGCCCGGCCGCAGACCCGAGCGGTGCGTCCGGGACAACCGGATGGGCAGGTCGCCGGGCACCTCGAGGTCGGTCTCGACGATCAGGACACGGCCGGTGCTGACGTCCACCCGGCCGTGCAGCGGGGACTGCGCGACGGACTTCGAGGTGGCGTACGGCGGCAGGCTCCGGGCGGTGCTCAGGCTCCTGGTGATCAGGACCGCCGCCGGGCCGGGCCGTTCGACCTTGACCCCGGCGAAGTCCGCGGGCCTGGTCTGCCACGCCTCCTTGAGCCGGGCCAGCGAGGTCATCCCGACCACCCCGGGCAGCCCCCCGAGCACCCCGAGCGCCAGCCCGGCGACGCTGCCCCGACCGGCCCGGAGGTCGGCAAGCGCGCCACCCAGCAACGGTCCGCCCACCGCGGGTGCCAGCCAGGACGCCGGCGCGCACACCGACAACGCGACCGCGCCGGTGGACACCGTGACCCACTTGGCGGACTCGCTGGTCGCCTCCCACAGCATCTGGAAGCCGTCGGCCAGCTTGTCCCAGAACGACCGGGGCGGAATGCCCGCGGCGGACGCCTCCCCGATCTCCTTCGCACAGGTGGCGGCCGCGTCCTCGCGCAGCCGGCGTGCCTGCTCGGCCAGTGCCTTCGCGGCGTCCAGGGCACTCTCAGCGCTCGCCGGCCGTCCTCGCGCATCCGTCAGCGGGGCGTCCACCGCGGCCTCCAGGCGGCTGCGCGCCACCTTGCCGTCGGCCAGCGCCCGGTCGGCGTCCGCCTGGGCGGCGCGAAGCCTGGGCACGTACGAGGTGAGGGCCTCCGCTGCCATCCGGTGCGAGGCGCACACCCGCAGGATCTGCGCCGGGAAGTCGTCGAAGCGCTCGGCGAACCGGTCCGCGGACAAGCTGGTCCAGCAGAGCACGGTCTCCTCGCCCATCGAGCGGACCGCCAGGCCGGCGTGCTCGGCGTCGTCGGCGAACCGGGTCAACCGGCCGGCCAGCGCCTCGGCCTCCTCGCAGGAGCCCGGCGCGGGATCCGACTCCAGGTCGAGGACCCACCAGTCGAGCGGCCGAGACATGCGCTCCTCCTCGTGATACACAACGCTGCAAATGGTGAGGACGCCTACTGCGCAAGGGAACGACTTGGGGCGAACAGCCCTCATGTCAGGTCCGTTCACACCGATCCGGCGGGACGCCGTTCGGGCCTTTGGCACAGTGCTGGTGTGAGTCAGCTCGAGGCCTTCTCCCGTGCCCTCCAGGACGTGTCGGCAGCGATGTGGACCGCCCCGGAGTGGATCAGCGGCACGATCGGCGATCCGGCCGTCGACGGCGCCATCCGGCAGTTCGAGTCGGGATGGGCGGACGGGCGCGTCCAGGTGCAGGAGAACTGCCAGACCCTCGGCGACCTGGCCGACCGCGCGCTGCGGCGGTCCAGGGAGGCGTTATGACGGCCACGGCCGCGCCGACCGCTTTCGCCCTCGCGGTGCCGCCCAGCTGGTACGAGGTGGACCTGCATCCGCAGACCCGCAACGGCTCGGTCGCCGCCCTGGTGCGCGAACGGGTGGCCGTGGTGCCCGAGCTCGAGCCGCACCGCGCGGCACTGGTTCACGCTCTGCGCAGCGCCTCGCGCACCGCGCACTCGCACGGCGCCGTCTACTGCGGCGTGCTGGCCGAGGGATTCGACACCGCGCTGCTCACCGCCACGATCACTGTCTCGGTGGTGGCCGCCCCGGGCGAGGTGGCGCAGGTCGGCAAGCATCTGCGCCCGATCCCGTCGCGGGGACCTGACCGTCCCTGGCGGGTGGTCGAGGAGGTCGGCCTGCCGCACATCGGCACGGTCACCCGGACCAGGGGCGTCGAGGACGTGCCGCTGCCGGACGGCGCCGGGTGGGTGCGTACCGCCCTGCTTCAGACGTTCGTACCCTGGCCCGGCGCCGGTCAGGCCCGCGTCGCCCTGATCACCGGCGGCAGCCCCGCGCTGCCGCTGGCCGCCGAGATGCACGACCTCTTCGACGCGATCACGACGACGTTCCGCTTCACCTGAGTCCTAGAAGACACCCGCCCGCATGGCGTAGGCCACGGCGTGCGAGCGGCTCTTCAGGTTGAGCCGGTGGGTGACGCCGTAGAGCACGTTCTTCACGGTCCGCTCGGAGTAGCAGAGTTCCGCCGCGATCTCCGGCGTCTCCTTGCCGTCCGCGAGCAACCGCAGCACGTCGATCTCCCGGGCGGTGAGCCCGGAGGCGTTCAGCCCGTTCGGCGCGAGCACCTCGCGCTGGAGCCGCTCGACGTGCTTGAGCAGCTCGCCGACCAGGCTGGGCGGGATCACCCCGCCACCCGCCACGGCCGTCCGGATGCAATGGCGCAGCCTTTCCTCGGTGAGCGCCTGGCGGGGCAGCACGGCCACCACCCGGCACTCGACGGCGGTCAGCAGCTCACCCTCGTTGAGCTCGCTGACCACCAGGACCACCGGCTTGCCGGTGGCGTCGGCGGCGCGGCGCAGGCGGGACACCACGTCGTGGCGCAGCCGGTCGGCGGCCACCACGGCGACGTCTGAGTCGTTCCAGTCCTCGACGATCTCCATGCCGGGGTCCTTCTCGACCAACCCGGCGAGCCCGGCACGGCTCAACGGGTCTGGAGCCTGCAAAACGATCTTCACGGGGTTTCTCTCCTCACGACCAATCGACACTTCTCAGTCTGGGGAGGGGGGCTCCAGGGATTCTTCACACTTCCTCCACCGGGATCAACAACCGCACGGTAGGACCCGGATAACAGTCCTTGTAGAGATGGACGACAATGTCCGGGCCGGGGGGCTGAAACGGGGTGGGCGTCGAGGGGGGCGGATGAGCGGTGAATTGCACGCGGAGGTGTTGGGCCAATTACGCGCCGTTGTGAACGGCGTGGAGGTGGCGCTCGGGCCATCTCGCCAGCGTGCTGTCTTCGCCGTACTGGTTTCGCAGGTGGGACGGGCTATGACCCGCGACGAGCTGGTCGATGCTGTCTGGGGGGACAGCGCACCGGCCAGCGCGGGAGGCAGCCTGCACACTTACGTGTCCGGGTTGAGGCGCGTTTTGGGGACGGCTGCGGAGCGTCTTTCCACGGTTGCCGGCGGTTATCAATTGACGGCGTCGTCAGTCGATGTCGAAAAATTGACACATTGCCGAAGTGACGCCGGTCGCCTGCTCCAGCAAGGCGATCGTCTCGGTGCCGTAACGGTGCTCGAGCGTGGAATCGCGCTCTGGCACGGCGAACCGTACGCAGGGGTAACCGGACCCTACGTAGAACAGGAACGGCGACGGCTCGGCGAGATGCGGCTCGGCATGCTCGAGCAGCGCGCCCGGACCATCCTCGAACTCGGCCGCGGCAGCGAGGTGGTGAACGAGCTCCAAGGCCTGGTCCGCGACCACCCGCTACACGAGGCCCTCTACGAGCTGCTCATGCGCGCACTGGCGACCTCCGGCCGCACCGCCGAAGCGCTCGAGGTCTACCAGACCGCGCGCGGGGTCCTCGTCGACGAGCTCGGCGTCGAGCCCGGCGGGTCGCTGCGCAAGCTGCAGCGAGAGCTGCTGGCCGGGGAGAGCGCCCAGCCGCCACCACCACCGCCACCCGAGCCGGAGCCGACCCCGCGGCTGCAGATCATGCCCGCCCACGTCAGCCGGGCTCGCTCCGGCGCGCCTTTCGTCGGACGCCGCGACGAGCTGCACCTGCTCAGCGGCCTCGTCGACGACCTGGCCGAGGGACGTGGCGGCGCCGTCTGGATCGAGGGCGAGGCCGGCATCGGCAAGTCCGAACTGCTCACCTCCGCGTTCGCCCGCACCACCGCGGCCGGCTGCCAGGTGGCCTGGGGCACCGCCGACGAGCTGGGCCAGCGCGTCCCGCTCCAGGTGCTGATGGAAGCCCTCGGCCTGGAAAGCACGTCCAGCGACAGCCGGCTGGCCGCGGCCGCCGAGCGCGTGGCCGGCGAGGGTGACACCGGTCTGCTCGGCTTCATCCGCGAGGCCTGTCTGCGGGGACCGCTGCTGCTGATCGTGGACGACATGCACTGGGCCGACGAGACCAGCCTGCTGGTCTGGGGCCGGCTGGCCGGCGCGGTCCGGCGGTTGCCGCTACTGCTGGTGGCGGCCGCCCGGCCCGACGCGCGGCTCGGCCAGCTCCGCCGAGCACTGATCACCCGGGAGGCGCACGTGCTCCCACTCACGCCGCTCAGCACTCCCGATGTGGAGACGCTGATCGGCGGCATCGTCGGCGGCTCACCCGGCGAGGGACTCCGATCTCTCGCGGCACGCGCGGGCGGCAACCCGCTCTACACCCGCGAGATGGCCGCCGACCTGGTCCGGCAGCGGTCGGTCACGGTCATCGACGGCGTCGCCGAGGTCGACGAGTCGGTGGTGGACCAGCTGCCCGCCTCCCTGATCGGCGCCGTCCGCCGCACCCTGGAGTCGCTGTCCCCGGACACCCAGGAGGTGCTCCGGCTGGCCGCCCTGCTCGGCATGGAGTTCGCCGCGTCCGACCTGGTGGCACTCACCGGCCGCTCGCCGGTGCTGCTGGTCCGTACGTTCGACGAGGCGGTCGCGGCGCACGTGATCGTCGAGTCCGGGCGACTGCTGACCTTCCGGCATCCGTTCCTGCGGGCGGCCCTGCACGACGCGATCCCGGTCCCGTTGCGGGCCACGCTTCGCCGGCACGCGGCCGAGGCACTCGTCCAGGCGGGCAGCCCGATCAACCGGATCACCGAGCAGCTCGCCGCCGAGCCGATGGTGGTCGACACCTGGGTGGTCGGCTGGCTCCTCAACCACCTGACCCTGCTGATCGAGCAGGCCCCGCGCATGGTGGCCGACCTGCTCCGTCAGGTTCTGGCCACCGACGTGCCGACCCGCGACCAACGCGAGGCGCTGATCGTGCCGGCCACGAAACTGCTCTTCCGGCTCGACGAATTCCCGGAGACCGAGGGCCGCGAGGCGCTGAGCCTCGCGACCGATCCCGCCGACCGGGCCGAGATGCGCCAGCTGCTCGCCGCCATGCGCTATCGGCGTGGCGACAAGTACGGCGCGATCGCCCTGCTCAACGAGGCGCTCGAGCAGCTCGACGTCCCCGGGATCTGGCGCACCCGGCACCGCGTGCTGCGCGCCCAGTTCAGCCGCGGCGACCTGGGCGACCTGGACAAGGCCGAACGCCAGGCGATCGAGACGCACGAGGCGGCCGAGTCCGCGTACGAGGCGGCGTTCGCCCTGCAGACCCGCTGGCTGGTGGACTCGATCCGCCGCGATCACCTGGCCGCCCTGACCCACATCGACGAGGCCATCGAGACGGTCGGCAAAGAGGACGCGGCGCTGCTCTACGACCTGACGGACAACCGGGTCTTCTCGCTGCAGAACCTGGATCGTCTCAAGGAGGCCAGCGAGACGATCCGCTCCGGCGCCGACGTGGCGAGGCGATACGGCCTGCCGGCCAGCCTCCAGGTCGCGTCCGCGGTGCAGTTCTACTGGCAGGGCCGCTGGGACGAGGCACTGGCCGAGATCGGCGAGGTCACCGACACCGATCCCGGCATCACGTTTCACGGCACCCGGGAGCCGCCCGCCGTCGCCATGCTGCTGCACGGCGTGGCCGCCCTGATCGCCGGTCGGCGTGGCGAGCGGGCCACCGCCAAGGCACATCTGGACGCCGCCGACGCGCAGCTGCCGGCGACCAGTTCCGAGCGGGAGGCGTGCGATTTCCTGCTGATGGCCCGGTCGCTGGCTCTGGTGCAGGACGGCCAGCCGGAGGATGCGCTGGCCGTGCTGAAGCCGCTGTGGGAGTCGTCCTACGCCCCGATGATGCTCCGCCACCAGTGGCTCCCGGACATCGTCCGGCTGGCTCGATCGGTCGGGGCCGAGGACGTGGCCGTGATGGCCGCTGCCACCTGCGCGGACGAGGCGGCGGCCGAGACCGTGCCGGCACGGGCCTTCACCGCCGCCGCGCGGATCCGCACGCTGCGTACCGGCAACCCGGAGCACGCTCGCCAGGCGGCCGAGCACTACCGATCGGTCGGGCGCGTCCCCGAGCTGGCCGCGGCGCTGGAGGAGGCCGGCGATCCGGCGGCCGCCGAGATCTACCGTTCTCTCGGCGCCGCGTGGGACCTGCGCCGGATGCAAGGGCGCTGACGCCGTCTCGGGAGGGAACGGCGAACAGGGCATTATTTGGGTTGGCGGGGGCCAACGGACAAGCGCGCAGACGTCGAGGGGGGCGGATGAGCGGTGAATTGCACGCGGAGGTGTTAGGCCAATTACGCGCAGTTGTCGACGGCGCGGACGTGGCACTGGGGCCATCTCGCCAGCGTGCCGTCTTCGCCGTACTGGTTTCGCAGGTCGGACGGGCTATGACCCGCGACGAGCTGGTCGATGCTGTCTGGGGGGACAGCGCACCGGCCAGCGCGGGAGGCAGCCTGCATACCTACGTGTCCGGGTTGCGGCGTGTATTGGGGACGGCTGCGGAGCGTCTTTCCACGGTTGCCGGCGGTTACCGATTGACGGCGTCGTCGGTCGATGTCGAAAAATTGACACACTGCCGCGGCGAAGCGAACCGCAGGCTGCGTGACGAGGATCTGATCGGCGCGATCGCCGCGCTGGACGACGGCCTCGCCCTGTGGCGGGGCGAACCGTACGCGGGCGTTTCCGGACCGTACGCGGAGCAGGAACGGCGACGGCTCGGCGAGATGCGGCTCGGCATGCTCGAGCAGCGCGCCCGGACCATCCTCGAACTCGGCCGCGGCAGCGAGGTGGTGAACGAGCTCCAAGGCCTGGTCCGCGACCACCCGCTACACGAGGCCCTCTACGAGCTGCTCATGCGCGCACTGGCGACCTCCGGCCGCACCGCCGAAGCGCTCGAGGTCTACCAGACCGCGCGCGGGGTCCTCGTCGACGAGCTGGGCATCGAGCCCGGCGCCTCCCTGCGCAAGCTGCAGAGGGACCTGCTGGCAGGCGAGATCGCCGAACCGCCGCCGGTCGCGAGGGTGCGACCGGGCGCGGCGCCCGAGCCGGAGACCGTCCCGCGGCTGCACATCGTCCCGGCGCATGTGAACCGGGCCCGGTCCGGGGTGCCGTTCGTCGGCCGCCGCACCGAGCTGGACCTGCTCAGCGGCCTGGTCGACGACCTGGCCGAGGGACGCGGCGGCGCGGTCTGGATCGAGGGCGAGGCGGGGATCGGCAAGTCCGAGCTGCTCACCTCCGCGTTCGCCCGGGCCACCGCGGCCGGCTGCCAGGTGGCCTGGGGCATCGCCGACGAACTCGGGCAACGCGTCCCGTTACAGGTACTGATGGAGGCACTCGGCCTGGAGACCACATCCAGCGACATCCGGCTGGCCGCGGCCGCCGAGCGGCTGCAGGGCGAGGGTGACACGGGTCTGCTCGGCTTCATCCGGGAGTCCTGTCTGCGGGCGCCGCTGCTGCTGATCGTGGACGACATGCACTGGGCCGACGAGTCCAGCGTGCTGGTCTGGGGCCGGCTGGCCGGCGCGGTCCGGCGGTTGCCGCTGCTGCTGGTGGCGGCCGCCCGGCCGGACACCGGTCGGCTCGGCCAGCTCCGGCGCGCGTTGATCACCCGTGAGGCGCACATCGTCGACCTGGCGCCGCTCAGCGCTCCGGACGTGGAGACGCTGATCGGCGGGATCGTCGGCGGCTCACCCGGCGAGGGGCTGCGCTCGCTGGCCGCACGCACCGGCGGCAACCCGCTCTACACCCGTGAGCTGGGCGCCGACCTGGTCCGGCAGCGGTCGGTCACGGTGGTCGACGGGGTCGCCGAGGTCGACGGTACGGTCGCCGAACGGATGCCGACCTCGGTGATCGGGGCCGTCCAGCGCACCCTGGAGTCGCTGTCCCCGGACACCCAGGAGGTGCTCCGGCTGGCCGCCCTGCTCGGCATGGAGTTCGCCGCGTCCGACGTGGTCGCCCTGACCGGCCGTTCGCCGGTGCTGCTGGTCCGTACGTTCGACGAGGCGGTCGCGGCGCACGTGATCGTCGAGTCCGGCCAGCTGCTGACCTTCCGGCATCCGTTCCTGCGGGCGGCGCTGCACGACGCGATCCCGGTTCCGCTGCGGGCCACGTTGCGCCGGCACGCCGCCGAGGCGCTGGCCCGGGCCGGGAGCCCGGTCCACCGGATCGCCGAACAGCTGGCCGCCGAGACCATGGTGGTCGACACCTGGGTGGTCGCCTGGCTCACCGGCAACCTGACCCGGCTGATCAAGCGGGCCCCGCGGGTGGCCGGCGACCTGCTGCGCCAGGTGCTGGCCACCGACGTGCCGACCCGCGAGCAGCGGGCGACGCTGCTGGTGGCGACCACCAGGCTGCTGTTCCGGCTGGACGAGTTCCCGGAGGCGGAGGCGCGCGAGGCGCTGGGTCTGGCCACCGACGTGGCCGGGCAGGCCGACATGCGTCAGCTGCTGGCCACCATGCGGTACCGGCGGGGTGACGAGCACGGCGCGATCATGCTGCTGAACGAGGCGCTGGACCAGCCGGACGTGCCGGAACTCTGGCGTACCCGGCATCGCATCCTGCGAGCGCAGTTCAGCCGGGGCAGCCTGGACGACCTGGACAAGGCCGAGCACCGCGCGGTGGAGATGCACGAGCTGGCCGACTCGGCGTACGAGGCGGCCTTCGCCCTGCAGACCCGCTGGCTGATCGACTCGATCCGCCGCGACCACCTCTCCGCCCTGACCCACATCGACCAGGCCATCGAGACGGTCGGCGACGAGGATGCGGCGCTGCTCTACGACCTGATGGACAACCGGGTCTTCTCGCTGCAGAACCTGGACCGCCTGGACGAGGCGGGCGAGACGATCCGCTCCGGCGCCGACGTGGCGAGGCGGTACGGCCTGCCGGCCAGCCTCCAGGTCGCGTCCGCGGTGCAGTTCTACTGGCAGGGCCGCTGGGACGAGGCGCTGACCGAGATCAGCGAGGTCACCGACACGGATCCGGGTATAACGTTTCACGGCACCCGGGAGCCGCCCGCCGTCGCCATGCTGCTGCACGGCGTGGCCGCGCTCATCGCGGGCCGGCGCGGCGACCTGCCCACCGCCAAGGCACATCTGGACGCGGCCGAGGCGCAGCTGCCGACCACCATCGCCGAGCGGGAGGCGTGCGACTTCCTGCTGATGGCCCGGTCGCTGACGCTGGTGCAGGAGGGCCGGTCGGAGGATGCGCTGGCCGTCCTCGCGCCGCTGTGGGAACCGGCGTACGCCCCGCTCATGCTGCGTCACCAGTGGCTGCCGGACATCGTCCGGCTGGCCCGCTCGGTGGGCAACGACGAGGTGGCCGCGATCGCGACGTCGACCTGCGCGGACGAGGCGGCGGCCGAGACCGTGCCGGCCCGCGCGTTCGCGGCGGCGGCACGGATCCGCACCCTGCGTACCGGCAACCCGGAACATGCCCGGCAGGCCGCCGAGCACTACCGGATGGTCGGCCGGATTCCGGAGCTGGGTGCGGCGCTGGAGGAGGCCGGCGACCCGGCGGCCGCCGACATCTACCGCGCTCTGGGCGCCGCCTGGGACCTGAGGCGCGTACTGAATTGAGGAAGGCTCAATTGAGGTAAGCGGTGCCCAGCACGTGTCCTTGACGGTCGGCGATCGCCACCGAGCTGACGTTGGGCAGCTGGATCGAGCTGGCACCGATCACTTTGGCGTTGCCGGAGGGGGTCGGTCCCCAGACGGCGGCCTGCTCGATCTGCCCACCGTAGTTGTGCACCTGGCAGACGAACGGGCCGTCGCCCTCCAGCCGGGACACGTCCAGAGACACCGAGACGCCCCAGGTCTTCGGGGTGAGCACCGCCTGGCCGGAGAGCCCGCTGCCGGCCGCCGACTCGAACCGGGCGGTGACCAGCTCGGGGCTGGGCAGCACCTGGGGCTGCCGCTGGCCGCGGTCGGCCGTGATGACGCCGAAGCCGATCGCCACCGCGACCAGCACCACGGCCGCGGCGGCCAGCCAGCGGACCCGGGCGAGGCGCTGGGTGCGGGACTTCTCCGCGCGCATCCTGCGGAGCAGGCCCTCGATGCGTTCCGGGCTGGGCCGGGTGCCGATGGCCAGCGCCGGCCCGGCCGCGGACGGCCCGCCGTTCGCCCGCACCGTCTCGGGCAGCCGCTGCAGCAGCTCCGGGACGGGCGCCAGGATGTCCAGCTCGCCGCGGCAGTCGTCGCAGTCCCGCAGGTGCGCGTCCAGCCGGTCGGTGTCCGCCTCGTCCAGGCCGCCGAGCAGGTAACCGCCGAGGAGGCGCCGCAGCTCGTCGTGTTCGCTGTTGCTCATCGCAGCACCCCCATCTCCTCGAAAGCGGTTCGCAGAGCTCGGACGGCGTAGTAGGCCCGGGACTTGATCGTCCCCTCCGGGACGGCGAGCTTGCGGGCGGCGTCCGCCACGCTCTTCCCCTCGTAGTACATCGCCCGGACCACGGCCTGATGCTCCTCGGAGAGCCGCTCCAGCGCCTCGGCGACCAGCCAGCCCTCGACCAGCTGGTCGACGTTGTCGGCGGCGGGCACCGCGTTGACCGCGGCGTCGTCGGCCACCAGGTGCGGCCGCCGCTGCTCGGCCCGCCAGGCGTTGGTGACCACGTTACGGGCGATGGTCAGCAGGTACGACCTGGTCCGCCCCATGTCGGTGTCCAGGTGGTCGATGTGTTTCCAGGCGCGCAGCAGGGTCTCCTGCACCAGGTCCTCAGCCTTGTGCCGGTCCCGCACATAGCGCGAGATGAAACTGAGAAGCACCGCGTAGTGCTCCGTGTAGAGCGCGGTCATCAGCTCCTCGTCGGGACTCACCCGTCTCTTCATCTCCCGCCTGGTCCCCTCCTCGCCGTTCCGCCCGGCCACCCTCTTGTACACCGTCAGGCTGGGAACGGTTCGACGCGGGTGGGGACACGCACAAGGAGATGCCCGGTCCCCCCTCGCCGGGGACCGGGCATCGTCGCGGTACGAACGCTGTTCAGGGCGTCAGCAGGCGCCGGGGCCGCCGAACCGGAAGCCGCGCTCGGTGACGAAGGCCGTCGAGTAAACCGCCGGCTGGGGCTTGGCCTCTTTGTCCTCCGGGTCCGGCGGGCTCTTCGACTCCTCGGTGTAGCCCAGTTTCGGGCCGTTGATCAGCGAGATGCTGTTGAAGCGCGCCGCGGAGGGGCCGTTGTCCTTGTCCTCGGGTGCGATGCCGTTGCCCATGTCGGTGCACGGCTTCTGCCACTCCGCCGAGGCGACCTCGCCGAACCACTGGACCAGGCCGGCCTTGGTGTACCTGCCGCCCCAGTTCTTGTTGTCGAAGTACCCGATCCACACCGAGTCGTAGGCGATCCACCAGACGTCGTCGAACTGCTGGATGCCGAACTTCTTGATGACGCCGGTCGGCAACCTGCCACCGGGAACGACGTCCTTGCTGATCTGCGTCCAGCCGCAGGAGTTCCAGCACGACTCGACGTTGTCCACCCAGTGGTAGACGAACAGGTGCGGGTCGAGGTCGCCGTTGATGTTCCGGCTGACGACCCAGCCCACCTCGACCTTCTGACGTCCGTCCGCGGACTGCGCGGCGATCTCACCCAGGGTGTGGAAGTCGCCTTCCGCCAGATAGGGCTTGTTGATCGACAGGTTGGCGGAGGTGCCGTCGACCTCGGCGTACTGGTAGCCGGAGGCGTAGTGGTAGTAGACGGGCACGGCTTTCTTGGTCACCGGCTCGGCCTTCAGGCCGACGGTCGGCGGCTTGGGCGCCACCGTGGTGCGGCTGGTCCGCCGCGACTGCTTGCCCTTGGTCCAGCCCTTCGGGCCGAACTCGGGGACCGGGACGGTCGGCGAACTGGTGCTTGCCGGCGCGATGTCGGCGCCGACTGCGGCCAGAGCGGCGCTGGAAACGCCGGCCTTGCCCTTCTTCACCGGCGACGGCTTCTCCCCCCAGGGAAGCAGTTCCGGCGGTTGGGGCGCGTCGTCAGCAACGGCGGCCGGAGGCGCGACCGGCGTGGCCGCGGCGGAGACCTCGTCCGCACTGGCGCTCACGATCGAGAAGGCACCTACGGAACCGGCCACGACGGCGGCTAAACCGGCGGCCAATAAACCGCGCTGGGGAATCGACACGTGTCCGTCCTCGTTCATCGGGGGATCGGAGGCGTGGTGGCGAGGGACCTCCGGCACCGGCTCTTGAGCGGCGACGCTCACCATATAGCTTCCTCAATTGCGCAGGCCCTGTCTGAGCTGCTTTTCCGCCTTAACGGTGGAGCCTGTGAACCGATCTGGTGATGCCACGACCACTGTGGTCGACGGAGCGTGTCGGCGTCGTCGCTGAGCGCCGACTTCAGCCTCGTTCAGAAAGAGGCAAACTGTCGAGTGACTCTTTCGGGTCCAGCGCGAGATCCACCGCCTGGCGTGCGCGTACTTTCCCTCACCGCCGACGAGGTCGCGGTCGCGCTCTCTTTGCACGATAAGTCCGGATCTGGGCGGACATTCCACAAGGCTCGCTTATCCACATAAGCAATTAGCGATCCTTTCCGGACATGTCCATTACATCGATAGGGACCAGATCATCGGCGACAAATATGTCGTCACAACCGTCGGCAAACCGCTGGCGCCGCGGCTCCGAAGCACCTGCGTGGACGACCTCGTCAACGGCCGGTACCGCCTGCGCGACCTGATCGGCGCGGGCGGGATGGGCCGCGTCTTCCTGGCCACCGACGAGCTGCTGGACCGGCCGGTCGCGATCAAGGAGATCGGGTTCTTCTCGGCCGCCGTCATGCGCGAGGCCCGGGCGGCCGCGCGTCTCGACCATCCCGGCGTGGTCCGCGTCTACGACGTCATCCGGGAAGCGGACCGTTGCTGGATCGTCATGGAGTACGTGCCCTCCCGCTCCCTCCACCAGGCCGCGCCGGTCACCCATCGTGAGGCGGCGCGGATCGGCCTCGGCGTCCTGCGGGCACTCCGGGCCGCGCACGCTGCCGGCGTCCTGCACGGCGACGTCAAGCCGCACAACGTGCTGCTCGCCGACAACGGCCGGGTGATGCTCACGGACTTCGGACTGGCCACGGTGGACAGTTCCGGACCGGACCCGGCGGTCGGGTCGCCGCAGTACCTCGCCCCCGAACGGATCCGGGGCGAGACGCCCGGACCGGCCACCGATCTGTGGTCGCTGGGCGTGACCCTGCACGCGGCGGTGGAGGGCGGCTCGCCGTTCGCCCGGGAGACCGCGCTCGGTTCGATGCACGCCGTGCTCACCGGCCCGCCGGACGCGCCGTCCCGGCCCGGGCCGCTCACCCCGGTCATCGCGAGGCTGCTGGCGGCGGACCCGGCGGACCGCCTGACCGCGGCCGAGGCGGAGCCGTTGCTGCACCGGGTCGCCGAGCGCACGATGGGCGTCTTCCCGGTGCCCCCGGCGGCGCGGCGGCGACTGGCCCGCAGCACCCGGATCAGCGTGGCGGTGGCCGCGGTCCTGCTGGCCGGAACCGCCGGGACGGCCCTCGCCCGGGACGCGGTGGTCTCCGAGCCGCCGCCGGCCGCGGTGAGTCCGGCCGACATCTGCGACGACCGGGCCGTGGCCGGCTCCTACCTCGATCCGGCGGCCCCTCGCGGGCAGACGCCACCCGGCTGGGTCTGGCACGAGGATCCCCTCGGCTTCGGCCTGGCGCTGCCGCCCGGCTGGACCGTCGCGTCCGACGGCTCGGAGGTCTGCTTCCGCGATCCGGGGAGCGTGCGCTCGTTACGCGTACGCCGGGCCGGCGCGACGCCGGCCGATCCGGTCACGACGTGGCGGCAGGCGGAGAGTTCCGCGCTGGCCGGCGCGGAGCTGCCCGGCTACCGCGCCGGCGGGATCCGCGCGCTGGACCTGAAGGCCGGCGGGGCGGACTGGCGGTACAGCTGGCAGCCGCCGTCCGGGCCGCGGCTGGAGGAACGCCGGATCCTGCTCGACCTGGGCGGCGGGCGGTCGTACGCGTTGCGCTGGACCGCCGCCGACGGTGACGGGACGATTCCCGACCTGATCGTGGCCCGCTTCACTCCGTCTCTCACATCGTGGTACCGGGATTGACCAAGGTTCTTGGCGGCGACGACCATGAACGCATGATTCGGCAGGGCCTCCTCCTCACCGCCCGCCTGGCGATCGACCTGGCGCGCTGCGCCAGCGCACGCTGTCCGCGCTGACCAGCGTCTCTCTTCGCAGATTTCCCACCCGTCGAGCCGGATTTCCGGCAACACATCCGCGCGTCTGCGTAGCCTTGATCGCCGTATCGCGGTAAACCTATAGAACTGATAGGCAATATATGCAAACCGAGGAGCTCTCCGTGACCGCCGTCGACGTCCGCCTCGACCACCTCTCCATCGCCCGGCAGTTCGCCGCCGACCCGTCGGCGTGGCCGGTCGCGCCGCGGTTCAACCCGTCCGAACGCTGGTACCACCGCCTGCACATCGCCGACGACTTCGAGGTGTGGCTGCTGACCTGGCTGCCCGGGCAGGGCACCGACCTGCACGACCACGGCGGCTCGGCGGGGGCCTTCCACATCCACTCCGGCACGCTCACCGAGGACACCGTCGCCCAACCGGCGGGCGGGCCACCCCGGATCACCGGCCGTGAGCTCAGCGAGGGCGCCGGCCGGCGGTTCGGCACCCAGCACATCCACCGCATCGTCAACCGGTCGAACCGGCCCGCGATCAGCATCCACGCCTACGGCCCGGCGCTCACCACGATGACGCGCTACCGGATCGGCGCCGGCGGCCTGACCGTGGAGACCGTCGAGAAGGCCGGGGTGCAGTGGTGACCGCTCTGCTTCGTACCGCACCGGCGTTCGTACCGCCGCCGCCCGGCTCGACCGGCATCGACGACCTGCTCGCGGCGGCCCGCAGGCGGCTGCGGCGAGTCACGCCCGAGGAGACCTTCGCCGCGGTCGAGCGGGGCGCCGTCCTGATCGACATCCGTCCCGCCGCCCAGCGGGCCGCGAACGGCGAGATCCCCGGAGCGCTGATCATCGAGCGCAACGTCCTGGAGTGGCGCCTCGACCCCCGCAGCGACGCGCGCCTCGGCTTCGCCACCCGGTACGACCTCGAGGTGATCATCACCTGCCAGGAGGGCTACACCAGCTCTCTGGCGGCCGCCTCGCTGCAGGACCTCGGCCTGCACCGGGCCACCGACCTGGCCGGCGGATTCGCCGCGTGGAAGGCCGCCGGCCTACCCACCATCTAGGGGAGATCTCAGGGGATCTGGTGGTGTTAGCACCACCCTCGCTGGGCACGGGCGGCCCTAGATTTGTCCGCATGAAGCGAATCGGCGGTGCTCTCCTGTGGTTCACCGGTGCCTACTTCGTCGGCCGGGCCATCCTTGAGCCGTTCGTGATCGACCTCAACGATCCCTCGACCTACCAGCACGACTGGGGCGGCCCCACCCTGATGGGCGTCCTGCTCGTGCACTGCGGCCTCGGCGTGATCGCCGCCGGGCTGATGGCGTGGCGGCTGATGCGACGCTCATCGCGACGCCTGCACAAGACGGTGGACCGGCCCGTGCCGCCGTCCGACGACGACTCGGGCCGGGTCCTCTCAATGGCCGGCGTCGGCACGGGCCTCCCGCGGCAGCAGGAACGCCAGGGCGAACGCCAGCAGCTGCATCAGGAAAGCCACGCCTAGGCTGAGAACGGTCGAGTCGCGGAAGGCGTCCGTGACGACACCCTGGGAGAACTCGGCCAGGCCCGCGGGGGCGGCCTGACCCTGAGACTCGCAGGACGCCGGCCGCACGTCCGGGTCGTCCTCGGCCGCCCGGTCGTGCAGGCAGGCCCGGACGGCGGCGGCCACGGCCGGCTGCTGACCGGCGGGCACGCCGGCCTCGGCGAACACCGCGGTCAGCTTCGCCGCGGAGTCGTCGACGTGCGAGGTGACCGACCCCGGCAGCAGGCCGAAGAAGACCGTGCCGAGCAACGCGATGCCGAACGCGCCACCGAGCTGCTGCACCGAGGTGAGCGCGCCGGAGGCCGACCCGGTCTCCTCGTCGTCGACGCCGGCCAGCACGATGTTGAAGAACGGTGCCATCGCCAGGCCCATCCCGATGCCGAGCGGCAGCAGGCCCGGAATCAGGTGCCACGGCGTGAGGTCGGACCCGGTCAGTGCCACGGTCACGGCGACGCCCGCCGTACCCGCCATCATCACGATCGTGCCGAGCAGCAGCAGCTTGCGGCCCAGCCGCTCGGTCAGCCCCGACCCGGCCGCGACGAATCCGGCGATCATGCCCACCGCCTGCGGCAGCGTGGTCAGACCGGCCTTCAGCGGCGAGAACCCGAGCCCGACCTGCAGGTAGAGGGTGAAGATCAGGCCGGTGCCGATCAGCGCCCCGAAGAAGGCCATGCCGACGGCCAGGCCACCGGTGAACGCACGCTTGCCGAACAGGCTCGGCGTGACCAGCGGGTCGAGGCCGCGCTTGTCCCGGCGGTTCTCGTAGATCCCGAACAGGCCGAACACCACCACGCCGGCGGCCAGCATCACGAACACCCAGACCGGCCAGTCCAGCTCACGGCCCTGCACCAGCGGGTAGAGAAGCAGGAACCCGCCGACGCCGGCGAGCACCACACCGGCCAGGTCGAGCCGCAGGGAGCGCTCGGACTTGAACTCGGGGAGGAACTTGAACGCTCCGATGATGGCGAACAGGCCCAGGGGCAGGTTGATGAAGAAGATCATCCGCCACCCGGCGCCGAAGTAGTCGGCGTCGACCAGCCAGCCGGCCAGGATCGGCCCGCCCACCGCGCCCAGGCCCATCACCGGCCCGAACGAGCCGAACGCCTTGGCCTGCTCGGACGGCGAGAACATCTGGCGGATCATGCCCAGGCCCTGCGGCAGCATGAGCGCGCCGAACAGGCCCTGGATGGCGCGGGCGCCGATCAGCACGCCCGGGCTCCAGGAGAGCGCGCAGAGCATCGAGGCGGCGGTGAAGCCGACCGCGCCGATGACGAACATCCGGCGCCGGCCGAAGATGTCGCCGAGCCGCCCGCCGGTGAGCAGACCGATCGCCATGGACAGGGTGTACGCGGCGCCGAGCCACTGGATCAGCGAGTACGACCCGCCGATCTCGGCCCGGATCACCGGCCCGGCGATCGAGGTGACCAGTGCGTCCAGCAGGTCCATGACCTCGACGGCCAGGATCACGAAGAGCGCGACCCAGCGCCATCGGTACGGCGTGGGTGCCTTCTCGAGAAGCGCTTCGGCTTGCATGTCCCCGACCTTTCGAACAGTGTTCGCGGATTCCGAACACCGTTCTATAGTCGAACACCGTTCGCGTCAAGTACATTGTTCGTGATGGAGATCCCCCTGCCTCCCTGGCGCCCCTCCCCCAAGGCGCGTGCCGTCCGAGTGCCCCTCACCCAGGACCAGATCGTCCGGGCCGCCCTGCGCATCGTCGCCGCCGAGGGCCTCGAGGCGGTGAGCATGCGACGCCTGGCCACCGAGTTCGGCACCGGCCCGTCCAGCCTCTACGCCCACGTGGCGAACAAGGACGAGCTTCACCAGCTGATGTTCGACGAGATCTGCCGCGACATCCCGATCCCCGAGCCCGACCCGGCCCGCTGGCAGGAACAGCTCAAGGAACTGGCCCGCTCCGGATACGAGGCGATGGTGCGGCACGGCGACGTCGCCCGGGCCGCCCTCGCCCAGATCCCCACCGGGCCGCACGCGATGCGCGTCTCCGACGCGATGCTCGGCATGCTGCTGGGCGCCGGCATGGATCCACGGAAGGCCGGGTGGGCGCTCGACCGGCTGTTCCTCTACATCGTCGCGGACGCGTACGAGAACTCAATCTACCTGCACCGCTTCGACGACTCACCGGAGCGGATGCACGAGTACTTCGTCGAGATGACCGCCCAGCTCCAGACCTACTACGAGTCACTGCCGGCCTCGCACTACCCGCACCTGAGGGCGAATGCGGAGGCGCTGACCAGCGGCGACGGCCGGCAACGATTCGAGTTCGGGCTGGACATGCTGATCGACGGGCTCACCCGCCAGATGCCGTGAGAGCTACTCCGGCGGCGCCCGGATCGGGGTGGCGGCCGTGATTGCCGCCGGTCCCGCCGGGCGGCAGGTCTCGTAGGGCGTCAGGTCTCGGCCGGTCCGCCAGGCGCGTTCTTGCAGTCGTCCTGGTTCTGGTTCGACCGGCCCCTCCCGGTCCTTCACCTGCACCTTCGGCCCGGTACGTGATCAACTTCGCCGCTGCGACGGTTGCTTTCGACAAACCGGAAAAGTCAGGCGTTTCGGTCCCGGCTATTGGCACGAGCAGCAAACTGCCGATACTGGGGTCATGTCGGAGTGGATCGAGCCGGGCGACCGGCTTCCGGTGCCGGTAACCGCTTACGGCCCACTCCAACTTCTTGCTCGGCGAGTGCACATACTCGCCTCGACCGGGCGGGCGCCGGAGGCGATCGAGGCGGCCGACGCCTATCTCGCGATCGCGCGCGCGGTGCACGACGAGAAGACCATCGGCTTCCTGCGCCAGGGCAAGATGTACGCGTACCTGGACATGGGCCGGATCGACGAGGCCACCGCGGTCGGCGAGCGCCTGCTGGCCACCCACCGCCAGAGCGGCAACGAGGTGGCCGAGGCCAAGGTGCTGTGCGACCTGGCGCAGCTGCGCGTGCTGCAGGGCCGGTACGTCGACGGCATGCGCTGCCTGGCCCGGGCCGGCCTGCTGCTCGACCTGTGCCCACGCTCCGACCGCCACCGGTCGGCGATGTGCTCCTTCGCGCAGACCGCCGCCGTGGCCCAGATGTACGAGACCGCCGCCGAGGCGTACGAACGGCTCACCGCGCAGGACGCCGCCCACTCCCGGACCACCTCGTTCGACCTGGTCTACTCGCGCACCCTGCTCACCTGGGGCATCCGCCTCGATCACGTCGGCCGCACCGACGAGGCGGCCACCCGGCTGCGGCGCAGCGCGACGATCACCCGGCGCTGGCTCGACCAGCACCCCGGCGACCCGTGCATGACAGCGGTCCAGGCGCTGGCCCTGGCCAAGCTCGGCGACACCGCGGTGGCGGAGAAACTGGCCGAGTCCGCGATCCTGCCGCTGCGTCAGGGTGAGAGCTGGGAGTTCGCCCGGATGGCGCATCTGGCGCTGGGCATCAGCCTGCGCGCCTCCGGCCGGCTGGCCGAGTCGCGCCGCGAGTTCCTGGCCGCCCACCAGCTCTGCGACGTCTCGCCGCCGTCGCCGGACGAGCGGCCGATCATCCGCTACGAGATGGGCCTGACCGCGGTCGCCATCGACGGCGGCCAGCCCAGCCGCGACCTGTTCGCCGCGGTTGCCAACCAGGTGCGCGAGTTGTGGCAGTTGCGGCTGCAGCGGGTGGGCATGCTGCGCCAGGCGCGGCAGCGCGAGGAGGTGGAGTCGGCCCGCGCGGACGCGGAACGGGAGAGCCGCCGCGACGCGCTCACCGGCTTGGGCAACCGGCGGCGCTTCGATCTGCTGCTGAACCAGGTGGACGCGGGCGAGCTCGGCCGGCCGCTGGCCCTGCTGCTGGTCGACCTGGACCACTTCAAGGCGGTCAACGACGCGTACTCGCACAGCGCCGGCGACCGGGTGTTGCGCGAGGTGGCCACGTTGCTGGTGAGCCACTGCCGGGCCGGCGACGAGGCGGTGCGGTACGCGGGCGACGAGTTCGTGCTCTTCCTGCGCGGCGACGCGGCGCATGCCCGGGACGTGGCCGAGCGCATCCGGCAGTCGGTGGCCCGCGCGGAGATCCTGGCCGGGGTGCGCCTCACGGTCAGCGTGGGCATGGCCGAGCTGACCGACGGCATGACCGGCGAGGCGCTGTTCCGCGCGGTCGACGACCGCCTCTACGCGGCGAAGTGGAGTGGCCGCAACACGATCGCGGCTTAGGTCGTGTCTCGTGGATCAGCCACGTGCGAGGCGAGGTCCAGAGTGTGGCTGATCCACCAGACGACCTTAGTTCGGGTAGACCACGCCGGACTCACCGGCGTACGCGTGCCGGGTGCCGTCCTTCCAGTAACCGGTGTTCGGGGCGTCCAGCCACACCACGTACGGCGTGCCCCTGGTGAGACCGGTGATCGTGGCGGTGACCGTGCACCCGCCCGCGGGCGCGACGTTCTGCCACACCGGGTCGGCCTGCTTGCCCAGGACCAGCGGCTGCGGCATGGCGGTGATCCGGTAGTCGGAGCGGTACTGCCGCGGCCAGGACACCGAGAGCGAACCCTTGCCGGGCGTGATCGTCATCGGGATCAGCACCGGCTCGACCGTGGAGGACTTCGGGCAGGAGCCGTTGTCCGTCGGCAGGAACTTCACCGGTGGCAGCGAGGCGCCCGCGTACTTGCCGTTGCCCTTGGTGGGCGTCGGGCTGGGCGTCGGGCTGCCGGTCGCGCCGACGATCCAGCCGGCGTCGCTCACCGGGCCGCCCGCCGAGCTGCTCGCTTCGGGGTTCGGCGCCATCGACATGTCGAAGCCGAGTGCCGCGCAGCCGCTCAGGAACACCGGCGCGAGCACTGCCATGACCACCAGAACCGTCTTCCGCATGCATCCAGCTTCGGCCGCTACTCCGGCGGGCTTAGCGGCGGTTTGAAGGTCCACCCCTGCGCGAGCAGGTCGTCGGTCGCCCTCACAGCGGCGCGCAGTCGCTCACCGAGATTTCCGGTCAACACCCGATGGGGTACGCCCGAAGCACGCAATTCGGCGCGGAAGCGGCCGGTCATCCACGCCCGGATGTCCTCGCCGTCGCGCAGCCCGTCCTGCACGAACGGGACGCCCTCGTGGTCGGTCAGCAGGTAGAGGTCGGGCCGGCGCATCCGCTCCCGAACGGCAACCGAGCCCCGCCCCAGATAGCGCTCCTCCCAGATGGTGGTGGCCAGCGCGTCGGTGTCGCCGAACAGCACCGGCGACCCGGCCCGGGCGGCCTGGTCCTCGGCGGCGTTCTGCTCGCCGGCCACCGTCACGAAGTCGTCGTGATCCCACTCGACGTCGTCCACCACCGCGTCCGGCCGCTCCGCCCGCAAGGCCCGCAGCTTGCGCTCGGTCAGCTCGCGGCCGGACTCGGGCACCCAGCGGGTGTCCGCCCAGACACCGCCGCGCAGCCGGTAGTGCCGGGCCAGAGCCCGGGCGATCGTGGTGGTGCCGGTCGACTCCGCGCCGACCACGATCACCCGGCGGGTCAGCCACGCCCGCACGCCGGGGCCGAGGAAACGCCAGTGTCCTGCGGGGTCGTTCCGGACGGCCGTGCCGGAGACCGGCACCCGGGCCCGGTCCAGGTCGACGGTCACCGGCGTCGCGCCGAACCGCCGGGCCAACTCGTCGCCGTAGAGCTCGGAGGAGAACACCGCGTCGACCCGGTCC
Source organism: Actinoplanes sp. NBRC 103695 (assembly GCF_030269485.1). Lineage (GTDB taxonomy): Bacteria > Actinomycetota > Actinomycetes > Mycobacteriales > Micromonosporaceae > Actinoplanes. The sequence continues at coordinate 104,109 of NZ_BSTL01000015.1, forward strand.
ACGCCGGCGGTCTCGCGGAACACGGCCACATGCCGGTCCCAGGCCTCCGGGTCGTCGTAGTCCACCGGGTTGTCGTCGTACCGGCCGACCACCTCGACGTGCGGCGGGTGGGCCTCGCGCAGCCAGGTCAGCCGGGCCTCGAGCGGGATCGACTCGCCGGACGAGGGCGCGACCACCACGATCACCCGGTCGCAGGCGGCCGCGGCGGCGGCGATCAGCGCGTGGTGCCCGGCGTGCGGCGGGTAGAACTTGCCGACGATCAGACCCCGTGCGTAGGTCACACCTGGCTCCGGGCCGCGCGCCAGGACCGGAGGCCGAAGACGCACAGGGTCAGGAAGGCGACGTAGAGGATCGCGGTCAGCCACAGGTCCTTGTAGCCGTACAGCGGGATGTAGATCAGGTCGGCGGCGATCCACAGCCACCAGCTCTCCACCAGCTTGCGGGTCTGGCCGTAGGTGGCGAGCAGGGACAGCGCGGTGGTCAGCGCGTCGGCCAGCGGCACGGTCGAGCCGGTCAGGTGTTCCAGGAACAGGTAGAGGCCGCCGGTCAGCAGCAGCCCGGCGACGGCCAGCCAGAGCCACTCGCGCCGGGTGGTGGAGCGCACCCGCAGTTCGGTGTGCCGCTCGCCGCCGTAGAGCCAGGCCCACCAGCCGTAGAAGCCCAGGATCACGTAGACGATCTGCAGGCCGGCGTCGGCGTAGAGGCCCGCCGACCAGAAGACCAGCATCAGCAGCAGGACGTTGAGGATGCCCACCGGCCAGTTGGCGATGTGCCGGACGACCAGGAGACCGACGTTGACCAGACCGGTCAGGAAGCCGAGCACCTCCGCCCACGAGGTGCCGACACCGAACGCCGTGAAGGCGGTGCTGCTCAGCCAATCGATCACATCATGTCTATACCGGGAAGAGCTCGTGTCCCGCCATCTCGATCAGACCGTCCTCGCTGACCCTTCCCGGCGTCCGCAACCCGCCTTCGTCGTGCAGCCGCAGGTCGGCGCCGTTCACGAGGTAGGAGCCGTGCGCCTTCCGGTCCCGGCCCGCGACGCTCAGGTCGTACGTGAGATCGGGTTTGAGAACGAGTCGGACCGTGCCGTCCGCGCTGCGCCAGGAACCCACCATGGCCGGCGGCTCCATCGACTCGGTGACCGCGGCGGGTGGCGGGGCGACGGCCAGTGCCTGCACGCCGGTGCCGCCGCCCATGGCGATGGCGAGCAGGGAGGTGGCGCCGAGGATGGTGGTGTCGAGGCGGGGGCCACGGCGGATGCGCATGGTCCTTCTTTCGGCACGTGTCAAATCGCCGCCAGCGGTTCGCAGGTTGCTTTCGCATTGCAAAGCCATTGATATGTGACGATCTTTACGGTTTATTTACAACTATGCCGAAGCGCAGACTGGCTCGTCTGGCGATCGTCACCGTCACGGCGGGCCTCATCTCCGTCCCCCTCATCCCCTCCTCCCCCGCGCAGGCCGCAACGGTCTGCAACCGCTACTGCGACGGCCGCGACGCGGCTCTCGCCCCCGCCGACCGCCCCACGGTCAGCGCCACCCTCTACGGCCGCACCTTCCGGGTGCACCTCAACGACACCGACGCCATGGCGTGGGGCACGGTCGAGGGCGGCCAGGCCACCGACGAGGTGTGGCTGGACCGCTCCTTCGACGGCGGCCGCGGCTGGGGCGACAACAGCCGGCTGGGCGCCACCCGCATCCCCACGGGTGGCACCTCGGTCCGGACCACCCAGTTCAACGTCGACGACTGGGCCACCAACGGCGTCGGCGCGCTGCGCGCCTGCGGCAAGGCCGGCGATCGCCCCGAGATCGCCTGCACGCCGTGGACCCGGAGCACCTGGAACGCCTGGGACCGGCGAACCGCCGCCGCGACCGCGCTGATGATGCGCTTCGACCGTGGCACCGGCCTGTTCGACACCAACGGCTGGTGGACCGGCGCCAACGCGATGAGCGCGCTGATCGAGAACGCCCGGGTCAGCGGCATGAACAGCTACCGGTACGCGATCGGGAGCGCCTACGACAAGAACATCAACTCGCGGCAGGGCCAGTTCCGCAACGAGTACCTGGACGACACCGGCTGGTGGGGTCTGGCCTGGCTGGCCGCGTACGACCTGACCGGCGACAGCCGCTACCTGAACACCGCCCGGGCGGACGCCGACCACATGTTCTCGTACTGGGACACCCGCTGTGGTGGCGGGATCTGGTGGAGCACCGCCAGGACGTACAAGAACGCGATCTCGAACAGCCTCTACATCCAGCTCAACGCCGGCCTGTCCCAGCGGATCTCGGGCGACACCACCTACCGCAACCGGGCCACGGCCGGCTGGACCTGGTTCCAGACGACCGGGATGATCAACGGTCAGAACCTCGTGAACGACGGCGTCAACCTCAGCACCTGCCGCAACAACGGTGACGTGACCTGGACCTACAACCAGGGCGTGCTGATGAACGCGCTGGTCCAGCTCAACCGGCTGACCGGGGACGCGAACGCGCTGACCGTCGCCCGGCGGATCGGCGACGCCATGACCACCAGCACCTATCTGAGCCCGAACGGGATTCTGACCGAGCCCAACGAGTCCGGGTGCAGTGGCGACGGCGCTTCCTTCAAGGGCGCCGCGATCCGGGGGCTGGGCGTGCTGAACGGGGCCACCAGCGGGGCGTACAACGCGTACCTGCGCCGGCAGGCGGACAGCAACTACGCCAACAACAGAGACACCATCGACGCGTACGGCAGCCACTGGGCCGGTCCGCGGGTGGCCACCAACCACAGTTGCCAGCACAGCGTCCTAGATCTACTGAACGTCACGAACTGACTACGCATATGACCCTCCGGCCCGCCGATCTGGATCCCGTGGATCTGTGGCCCGGCCGGATGTTCCGCCTGCTGACCGTGTTGGTGATCGCCGGCACGGTCGGCTTCGGCATCTCGGCGGCCCGGACCTGCCGCTGATCCCGATCACCATCGCCTGCACGTGGTCGGCGGCGGATCAGTCGTCGGAGCTGCTCCGCAACGCGGCCAGCACGGCCACGGTCAGCTTTTCCAGGTAGTCCTCGGAGAGCTCGGTGCGGGCGACCGCGAGCCGCCAGTAGAGCGGGCCGAGGATGAGGTCGACGGCCAGCTCCGGGTCGGCGTCGGCGGGCAGCTCACCGCGGGCCACGGCCTGGCCGACCAGCTTGTCGCCGACCGCCTGCTGGTGGGTCCGCAGCGCTTTCTGCAGGGTCGCGGCGATCTGCGGGTTGCGGGACGCCTCGGCCATCAGGTCGGGAATGATCTGCGAGGCCATGTGGTGCTGCAGCGCCTTGGTCACGATGAACATCAGCAGCTGGAGGTCGCCGGCGAAGCTGCCGGTGTCGGGCAACGGGACGGCCCGGCCTGCGACATCGGACACGATCTCGAGGACCATCTCCAGCTTGTTGCTCCATCGGCGGTAGATTGCGGTCTTGCCGACGCCGGCTCGGCGCGCCACCGCTTCGATGGAGAGGCGGCCGTAACCGACCTCGGCCAGTTCGCTCATCACCGCGTTGCGGATCGCCACCGTGATGTCGCCACGCAGGACGGCGGCCCCGGCCGGTGCACGCTTGACTGTCGCCACAGGGTGACTATAGCGCTACGACGGAACGGTTGCGTTCCGCCGTTAGGTCGGCTAGCGTCACCCTCACGTCGATACGCTTGCGTTTCGTCGGTGGATACTGGTTATCGTGTTGTCGCGCAAATCCCCCTGGTCCCGGCGATCCGCGGGACCGACCAGATCGGAGCGCCACCTCATGCCACAGACGGCGGTCGCCGATTCCGGCACCGGCATCTCGCTCAAGGAGTTCGCGGCGCGGCATGGCCTGCATTCGGCCGCCGCACTGCCGAGCCTCCCGGCCTACCTCCGGGAGATCTGGGCCTACCGGCATTTCATCAGGGCCTACTCCGGTGCCCGCATCACCTCGACGTTCGGCCAGACCCGCCTCGGCACGATCTGGCAGGTCCTGACGCCGATCCTGAACGCCGCGGTGTACTACGTGATCTTCGGCGTGCTGCTCAACACCAAGGGCGGCGATGTCTCGAACTTCATCGCGTACCTCTGCACCGGGGTCTTCCTGTTCGGCTTCACCCAGGTCGTGGTGTCCGGCGGGATCAACTCGGTGCACGCCAACCTGGGGCTGATCCGCGCCCTGCACTTCCCGAGAGCCGCGTTGCCCATCTCGATCGTCGCGATCGAGCTGCGCAACATGGTGGCCTCGATGAGCGTGCTGATCATCATCGTGCTGGCCACCGGCGAGCCGATCACGCTCGAGTGGTTGTTCGTCCTGCCGATCCTGCTGTGCCTGTCGCTGTTCAACTGCGGGCTGGCCCTGTTCGGCGCGCGGCTCGGGTCCAAGCTGACCGACATCCGCCAGCTGGTCCCGTTCTTCATCCGGGTGTGGATGTACGGCTCGGCCGTGCTCTACCCGGTGCAGCGGTTCACCGATCACCTGCACGGCTGGAAGCTCGCCCTGGTCGAGGCCAACCCGATGCTCGTCTACATCGAGCTGATGCGGCACTCGCTGATGGAGAACGTCAAGCTCGCCAGCCCGCCGACCCAGCTGTGGATCGAGGCGATCGCCTGGGCCACGGTCATGTTCAGTGTCGGCTTCATCTACTTCTGGCGCGGAGAGAAGGGCTACGGCCGTGGTTGAGATCGATCCCACGCGGACTCCCACCGTCATCGTCGACGACGCGCACATCATCTACCGCGTGCACGGCGCCCAGGCCGCGGGCAGCGGCTCCCCGCTCGCCAGCTTCAAGCGCCTGGTCACGCGCACCAACCCGGCCCAGGTCCGCGAGGTGCATGCGATCAAGGGTGTCAGCTTCGTGGCCTACAAGGGCGAGGCCATCGGCATGGTGGGCAGCAACGGCTCCGGCAAGTCCACGATGCTGCGGGCCGTCGCCGGGCTGATGCCGGCCGACCGCGGCGCCGTCTACGCCTCCGGGCAGCCGTCGCTGCTGGGCGTCAACGCGGTGCTGATGAACGACCTGCCCGGCGAGCGCAACGTCCTGCTCGGCTGCCTGGCCATGGGCATGTCGCCCGCCGAGGCGAAGGCCAAGGTGCCGGAGATCATCGAGTTCTCCGGCATCAACGAGCGCGGCGACTTCAGCTCGCTGCCGATGCGGACGTACTCGTCCGGCATGTCGGCCCGGCTGCGGTTCGCCATCTCGGCGGCGAAGAAGCACGACGTGCTGCTCATCGACGAGGCGCTGGCCACCGGTGACTCGAAATTCCGCCGGCGCAGCGAGCAGCGGATCCGAGACCTGCGCGCCGAGGCCGGGACGGTCTTCCTGGTCTCGCACAGCGAGTCGACGATCCAGGAGACCTGCGAGCGCAGCATCTGGCTGGAGTCGGGCCTGATCCGTGCCGACGGCCCCACCGAGGACGTACTGAAGGAGTACGGGGCCTACATGCGCAAGTAGGCCCCGCACCCCCTGGAGTGCCTTACTTCACCGACAGGTGCACGTGGTTGGTGTGGTCGCTGGAGGGGTCGCCGCCCGCTCCGGAGTACGACTTCCACCCGCTGCTGGGCAACCAGATCCGGCGGAACCAGATCACGTAGAGCACACCCAGCGCGCTCGCGTTGTCGATGAAGTAGTTCGCCAGGTTGTTCCCGTACGTCTTGCTGCTGCCTGTGGCGTCGCCGCCGAATCCGCCCTTGTCGGCGGCGAAGTCGCAGGCCCGGCCCTTCCCATGCTCACCACTGCTCTGCTGGCGGAAGCAGTGCGTGTACCGGGTGAAGCCATCCTTGCGCGCCTCGTTGTAGGCGTGCAGCAGGCGCGGCTTGATGCAGCCGCCACTGGTCGGGTCGTCGACGCAGCCGCTGCCGAGGTTCCCGGCCGGACTGGCCTTCTTGCCGCCGCTGCTCCCACCCGGTGACCCGGCGTCGGCACCCTGGCCGGCCGCCTTCAAGGCGCCCTCGGCCTGCGCCTTGCGCTTGGCCATCACGGTCAGCTGCTTCGACTGGTCCGCGATCTCGAGGTCGATCGCGGCCTTGGCCTTGGCCTGACCCTCACGGGTGTCCTTGAGCGCCTTCAGCGCGGCGTCCTGCTTGACCGCCACGGTCTCCAGCGTCTGCACCCGGTCGAGCATGCCGCCCGACTCGCCCTCGGAGGCGTTGATCAGGGCACTCATCGGCCCGAGCCGCCCGGTGCGGTAGGTCTGAGCGGCGATCTCGTCCAGCGCGGCCTGCTGCGGTCCGAGCTGCGCGTCCAGCTGCTTGATCGCCGTGTTCAGCTTCGCCTGGCGCTGCTTCGAGGTGTCCAGCGCCTCCTTGGCGTCGACGTAGCCCTTCGAAGCCGCCTCGACCTGCTCGATCAACGACTTGGAACCGCCCTCGCCGTCGTCGCCGTTGTCCCCCGGCGCGGCGCTGGCCGGCCCGGCCAGTGCGGTCGCCCCGAGCCCGCCGGCTGCGATCAGCACCGCCAGTGCGGCGGTCCAACGCCTCCGGACAGAGTTCTGCCTCATGCGCATCCTTCCGTCGGCCGCCGACCGGGTTAGCTGACGGGTTCGGGACGGAAGCGATCCCTACCGCTGACGCGGATTCACCCCACTACCTGGGATTTGGTTCCCCGGCTCGCCCGCGGGCGATTAAGCAGCGATCACCGTTTGGTAACGGCGACCGACAGGAACGATACCCACGAATCTCGTATTCGCCACCCTCGCACTTAGAGCCACTATTCATATACATTCCGTTATTTCGACTACCGTGAGAATGCGACGGCTCACATCGATGTGACTTTATGGCCCATCGTCACTTAAAGTCGTTGCGTGGTAACGCCTTTTGACCGGTTCACAAGGCTGAAGTGGTGCGAATAGTCGGGTAAACTAGCCGCCGGTCCTGCCAGGTGGCACCGCCCCCAACGTGCCGGCAGGCCACCACCTAATCGCCCGCGGGGGCGAGCCGGGGAACCAAGTTCCACGGGGTGAATCCGCACCCGCCGATCTCGGTGGGCAAGGTAGGGATCGCTTCCGTCCCGAACCCGTCAGCTAACTCGGTCGGTGGAGACACGGAAGGAACATGCATGACGGCACGCCCACGCCGGTGGCTGATCCTCGCCCTGGCACCGCTCGTCGCCACGACCCTCGCGGTCGTCGCACCCGCCTCTCCGGCGGCCGCGGAGCCCGACGGCTCTTCGACGAAGAGCACGAAGAAGACCGGGGGCACCGCCGCCCCCGATGAGGGCAAGGAGGACGCGCTCCTCAGCGACGTGCTCGACTCCACCGGTCGCCGCTACCTGGCCGCCAAGTCCGCGGTGAAGAAGTCGACGACGACCCAGCTCGGCCTCGCGGTCCAGGTCCGCAGCGCGGAGGCCAGGCGCGACCTGCTGATCCCGCAGGTCGGCAAGATCGCCGGCCAGCAGTACCGCAACGGCGGCCTGTCCACCGCCAGCTTCCTGCTCGACAGCCCCGGCGCCGGCGGCTTCCTCGACCGAGCGATCTCGCTCGAGGAGATGAACTCGCTGAACGACAACAAGCTGCACGAGCTGAACGAGGCGATCGACGAGGTCTCGCGCACCAAGGCCCGCCTTGACCAGGAGGTCAAGACACAGAAGGCCAACATGCTGCTGATGGCGAAGCAGAAGGAGGCGGCCGACAAGGCGCTGGCCCTGGTCGGTGGCGATCTCACCAACGGATTCGTCGACGCCACCTCCAAGAAGGCCGCGCCCGCGCCGCGCGACGGTGACGGCGGCTTCGGGCCCCAGGGCTGCAACGTCAAGGACCCGACGACGAGCGGCTGCATCACCGCGCGCACCTTGCACATGCTCAAGGAGACCAAGAGGGCCGGGTTCAACCGCTTCGTCGGCTGTCACCGCAACGGCGGGCCGTTCGAACATCCCAAGGGCCGGGCCTGCGACTGGTCCCTGCAGAAATCGGGCTTCGCCAAGTACCACAACGCGGACACGAAGAAGTACGGAAACGACCTGATGGCGTTCCTGGTCCGTAACGCGGACGCGCTCGGCATCCTCTACGTGATCTGGAACAAACAGATCTGGTTCCCGACGCGCGGCTGGAGCAACTACCACGGTCCCAGCACGCACGAGGATCACGTACACGTGTCGATGCTCTGAGCGGCAACGAAGAAACCCCCGCCTCCTCCAGGAGCGCGGGGGTTCTTCTTTGCCAGTCCTAGCTGTTGGTGGCGCGCCGGACCGGTGCGCGACCGGCCGGCTGCTCCGGCGGCGGGCCGGTCGGGATGGCCGGCGGAATCTCCACGGTCACCGACTTGCCCTGCGTCACCTCGAGCTCCTTGCCGTGGTGCACCAGCGCCAGCCGGGACGAGCCCTGCCCGTTACGCAGTGAATAGGTGACCTCGTCCGCGGTCACGTTCACCCGCAGCCGCAGGCCGTGCCACATCAGCGAGAACTCCAGCCGGGTGATCCGGCTGGGCAGCCGCGGCGCGAACGACAGCTGACCGTTGAAGTCCCGCATGCCGCCCAGACCGGCCACCAGCGCGATCCACGACCCGGCCAGCGAGGCCACGTGCACGCCGTCCCGCGCGTTCTGGTGCAGGTCGTGCAGGTCCATCAGGGCGGCCTCGCCCAGGTAGTCGTGGGCCAGCTCGAGGAAGCCCACCTCGGCCGCCATCACCGCCTGGATGCAGGCGGACAGCGACGAGTCCCGGACGGTACGCGCGTCGTAGTAGGCGAAGTTGCGCGCCTTCTCCTCCGGGGTGAACGCGTCGCCCCGCACGTACATGGCCATGACCAGGTCGGCCTGCTTGACCACCTGCTTGCGGTACAGGTCGAAGTACGGGTAGTTCAACAGCAGCGGGTACGCCTCCGGCGCGGTGTTCTCGAAGTCCCACTCCTGCAGCCGGGTGAAGCCCTGCGACTGCTGGTGCACGCCCAGCTCCCGGTCGTACGGGATGTGCACCGACGCCGCCGCGTCCCGCCAGGACGCCGTCTCCTCGTCGTCCACGCCCAGCCGGCAGGCCACCTCCGGGTGACGCTTCGCGGCGTCCGCGGCGGCGAACATGTTCTGCTGCGCCATCAGGTTGGTGTAGATGTTGTCGTCCACCACGGCCGTGTACTCGTCCGGCCCGGTGACGCCGTCGATGTGGAAACGCCCGTGCCGGTCGTGGTGGCCCAGCGAACGCCACAGCCGGGCGGTCTCCACCAGCAGTTCCAGGCCGACCTCACGCTCGAAGTCGTGGTCGCCGGTGGCCTGCACGTACCGCCGCACCGCGTCCGCGATGTCCGCGCCGATGTGGAAGCCCGCGGTGCCGGCCGGCCAGTACGCCGAGCACTCCTGCCCGCGGATCGTCCGCCACGGGAACGCCGCACCCTGCAGGCCCAGCGTCGCCGCACGCTCCCGTGCCAGGTCCAGGGTGGAGTGCCGCCAGCGCAACACGTCGGCGGCCGCGGCCGGCTGGGTGTAGGTCAGCGCCGGAAGCACGAACGTCTCGGCGTCCCAGAACGTGTGGCCGTCGTACCCCGGCCCGGTCAGCCCCTTGGAGCCGATCGGCCGCTGCTCGGCCCGGGCGCCCGCCTGCAGCGTGTGGAACAGCCCGAAACGGACCGCCTGCTGCACCTCCGGGTCGCCCTCGACCTGGACGTCGGAGTGGTCCCAGAACGCGTCCAGGTACTCCTGCTGCGCCTCGACCAGACCCTCCCAGCCGTCCAGCCGGGCACTGGCCAGCGCGCCGCCGACCTGGTCCCGGACGGCGGGCAGCGAGCGGTGGCTGGACCAGCCGTACGCGGCCAGCTTGACCACGCGCAGTTTCTGCCCCGGCTCGAGCTTGGTGGCCACCGTGGTACGCAGCCAGTCCGGGTGGCCCTCGGTGGTGATCGCGTGCTTGCCCGGCGTCTCCACCAGGTGCTCCATCGCCGCGGCCATCCGCAGGTCGCTGGCCTTGGTGCGGTGCACGAGCAGGCCGCCGGTCTTCTGCTCCAGCATCTCCTCGGCCTGCAGCGGGTGGTCCAGCACCGCCGCCACCCGCGGGTCCTTGCTGCTCATCGGCAGCTGCTCGTTGGCCACCAGCTCGGACTGCAGGATCAGCCGGGCGCTCTGCTCGAGCGGCTCCACCTCGTAGAGGATCGCGACGACCGCACGCTGGGTGAAGGACACCAGACGGACGGTGCGGATCCGGATCGCCTGGCCGGAGGGCGACACCCACTCGGCGGTGCGCTCCAGGGTGCCGGCTCGCAGATCCAGGACGCGCTCGTGGCTGCGCAGGTCGCCGTACCTGACATCGAACGGCTCGTCGTCGACCAGCAGCCGCATCAGCTTGGCGTTGGTCACGTTGACCATCGTCTGGCCGGACTCGGGGAAGCCGTACCCCGCCTCGGCGTACGGCAGCGGCCGCAGCTCGTAGAACGAGTTCAGGTACGTGCCGGGCAGGCCGTGCGGCTCACCCTCGTCCAAGTTGCCGCGTACCCCGATGTGCCCGTTGGCGAGCGCGAAGACCGATTCGGACTGGGCCAGCAGGTTCAGGTCCAGCCGGGTCTCCCGGATGTGCCAAGGGTCGACGGGGTACGCCCGTTCACGGATCACGGTGGTGCCTCTCGATGAACTGAGGAAGGACAAAAGTCTGAGCGAAAGTACGGGGCTACCGCGTCAGGAGTTCGGACAGATCCTGAACGACGATGTCCGCGCCGTGCGCCCGGAGGGCCTCAGCCTGGTTCACCCGGTCGACGCCGATGGTGATACCGAAGCCACCGGCATGCCCGGCCTCGACACCGGCCAGCGCGTCCTCGTAGACGGCGCAGTTCTCCGGCGGCACGCCGAGCAACTCGGCGGCGTAGAGGAAGGTGTCCGGCTGGGGCTTGCCGGGCAGACCGTGCTCGCGGGCGACCACGCCGTCCACCCGGACCTCCAGCAGGTCCGTGATGCCGGCGGCGGCGAGCACGTCCTTGCAGTTGGCGCTGGCCGAGACGACGGCACGGCGCAGACCGGCCTCCTGGGCTGCGTGCAGGTAGTCCACCGATCCGGGGTAGACCCGCACCTTGCCCTCCTTGATCTTCTCCAAGACCAGGATGTTCTTCTTGTTGCCGACGCCGTTGACGGTCTCCGCGTCAGGACCGTCATCCGGGCTGCCCTCGGGCAGGTTGATGCCTCGCGAGGCCAGGAAGGTGCGTACTCCATCGGCGCGCTGCCGGCCGTCGACGAACTGGTGATAGTCGGCGCCGGAGTCGAAGGGCACGAACGGCTGCCCATGATGCGTGGACCACTCCCGCAGGAACTGGTCGAACGTCTGTTTCCACGCTGCGTTGTGGACGAGGGCGGTCTGCGTGAGCACACCGTCGAGGTCGAACAGGCAGGCCGTTACGTGAGGAGGAAGACCGAGCACGCGCCCCAATGTAGTCGTCATGCCGTGTGGATACGGCGCAACGGGGCACCCCAGGTTTCCGGCGCGCGGCGGGGAGGTTTCAACCGGTCGACGACACACCCTTGACCAGGTCGGACGTGGTATGAGCGCCGGCGCGGACCATCCTCAGTCCGATCGTCGTGCCGATCGGGCCGGTCGCCATCGTCACCTCGTCGCACAACCGGTACGCCAGCCAGATGCCCCGGCCGCCGACGTCGAACGCGTCCGGCACCTCGGGCGGCCGCTGATGGTCCGCCGGGATGCCCGGGCCCGAGTCGGTGATCGTGCACCAGACGGACTGCCCGGACACCGAGACGACGACCCGCCCGCGACCGCCGGCGTGCAGCACCACGTTGGTGATGATCTCGTTGATCGCCAGCACGAACGCCTCGAGCCGGTCGCCGTCGAAGCCCGCCTCGACCAGCCGGGCGCGGACGCCGTGCCGGATGACGGTGATGTCGCCGTTGCCGAAGACCCGGTCGAACAGGTCGGGACCGGCGGCCGTGGCCGACGGAAGCGGCTCGCGCGGCGCCACCGGACGCGCTGCGTCCAGTCCTCGGCGCCGACCCTGTGTCTCGTCCACCGACGAGCAGCCTACGCTCGTCCGCTCGCCGGCGGCAGACACGAGACTCAGAAGAGGTTGGCGATCGTCCGGAGAATTTCGGCGTAGAAGTTGCCGTCGATCTCGCGGTAGAGACTGAACGGCTTGTCCGGGCTGCCGAAGAACGGCCGCAGCGTCCACGCCAGTTGGGTGCCGACGAAGCCGAACAGCAGGATCCACACGTAGAGCAGGGTCATGCTGGGCGGCGCGGCCGGCTTCGGCGCCATCGGCTGCCGGGCGTACGGGTGATGCGTGCCCGGCGGGAACGGCCGAGGCTGCGGTCCAGGCGCCTGAGCCGGCGGGCCCTGTACCGGCGGGTTCTCCTGAGCGGCGGGGGCGCCCGCGGTGACCAGGGCGGGCACGGCCGGGCTGACCGGCGCGACCTCCGCCTTCTTCTCCGGCTGCAGCAGGCCGTGCTCGTTGAGCACCCGCATGCCGCCGGTCAGGAAACGCAGCCCGACCAGCGCGGACAACGCCAGAATCGCCACGTTGAGCAGCTTGAAGAAGCCGTAGTCCGGCGCCGTGATCAGGAAGAACAAGCTGATCGGCGCGAACGCCACGGCGAGCATCGCGGTGACCGTCATCGCCACCATGACCAGCGACAGCGACTGCCGGACGCTGAGCCGCGCACCGAAGACCAGATTGAACAGATAAAGCGTGGGCAGACAGATCGCCAACGTCACCAGGAAGAGCAGTGGCAGCTTCACCGCCGACGTCAATGCCATCAGCACACTGTGGAACGACCCGAGGACCGCCCCGTAGGCCGCCAGCGCGATCACCGAACTGACCAGCATCTGCCCGGTCAGCTTGGTGAGATCGCGGTCCTCGACGACTTGCTGCCAGATGCCTTGCCGATCCCGCAGGATGCGCTCGATCACCAGCAATCCCGATGCTTTGGCCACGCGGTTCACCCCTTACGACAGGTCGCAACGTGATCGTCGATACGCCACCGCACCGACGTGTGCCAGGGAGCATAGACCGAAAGGTCAAGGGTTGGTAACAAGAACTTCGGTGACGACCTGAACGAAGGCTCAGTGGCCGGAGCGGATCACGGCCGGAGTGGTGAGCAACCAGGCGGCCGTGGATCGGGCCGTCGCAGGCAGACGGTCGTCGGCCCGGACCTCGGCCAGCAGCGCACGGTGGCCGTCGGTGCCCATGCCGTACGTGACCCCGTGCAGGATCTCCTCGCCCAGACCGGTCGGGACACGCCGCCACGCCTCGAACTGCACCTGCAGGATGCGCCGCCAGGTCGCCTCGTCGAACTCGCCGGAACAATGCGGGGTGGCCCACGCCGCCGCGTGCCGGGCATGCTCGCTGAAGCCCTGCCCGGAAAGGATCTGGGCGATCAGCACCCGATGGCCGGTGGCCCCGAGGACGGTCAGCGTCCGCAGGGCCGGCGCCAGCCCCGTCTCGCTGCGCCGGCGAAAATCAGCCACCAGGTCGTCGAGCAGCGCCCGGGCGACCACCGGCGCGTACGGCGTGGCCGCGATGAACATCGCCGCGTGCATCCGCTCGTCCGGGTTGCCGTTGTGCAGCGCGTCGTCGACCAGCGAGGTCAGCACCGGGTCGGCGCCCTGCCCCGGCATCATCTCGGCGGCCGCCACGATCGCCGCCCGATGCCCCACCGGCCGGGTCCGCGGGGCTGGGATGCGGGCCGGCTCCGCCGCACCCGTCAGCGACCGCCCGACCTCGGCGATCAGCGGCCGCAGGCTCCGGGACAGCGCCGAGTCGTCCAGCAGTCCCGTCATCGACGCGTCCAGCCGGCCCAGCTCGTCGGGCGTGAAGTGCCCCGCCCGGACCTTACGGACGCTGGCCAGCAGCGCGCCGTACAGCGCCCGGCCGTCGTCGGCGGCCGCGATGGTCCGGCAGATGTGCCGGTTGGCGTCCGGGTGAGCGGTCGCGTCGAGCAGCGACAACGGCTCCACCACGACCGGCGAGCTGCGGTCGACGGCCAGCCCGATGCACGCGTCGATGGCGTGCACCCCCGCATCCGGATGCTCCAGCAGCCGGCTCATCGCCTCCTGCCGCTGCAGCCAGGCGGTGTCCTCGGCGACGACCAGCTCGCCGAGCAGCCGGTGGGACAGCCGTTCCCAGAGACCCGGCGGGTGCAGCACCAGCCCCGGCGTGACCTGCACCAGCTCGGTCAGCTCACTCCAGCGCTGCCCGGTCATCGGCGCGCCGGTGGTGGCCCGTTCCAGCAGCTCGTGGAACTGCCGCCGGTCGGCCACCGCCTCGGTCACGATCGGGGCCGGGATCGCGCCCCCGGCCCGGTCGACGGCATCCTTGAGAGCGGTCAGCGAGTGCGGCGCCAGCCCGAGCAGGTCCTCGTACCGCCGGATGGTCTCCCGGCGCGGCACCACGGTGCCGTCCTCCCACCTGGTGACCTGCGAGGCCGCGAGAGGTCGCTCCGCACCGTCCCGGAACGCCGCCGCGAACTCCTTCCCCGCACGCAGCCGCGGGTCCGGAGCGAGCCGCCGATTGACGCGAAGCAGCCAGCTGATGCGTTCCCGGACCGGCCTGGCTGACACGGGCGCAAACGTACCGTCACATGACAGATCCACTCAATCGGCAGAATGTCTACCATTGGCCGAAACAGATCCCCGTCCCGACCGATTGCAGTCCACTGTCACCCATGCAATCGATCATCCGCGACCCATCCCGCGGGGGCTACCGTCCGGAAAGGCTCATGTGGCGGGGTGAGCCGAGCCCTGTGCCCGGTGGCGGCGGCACAGGGCTCACTAAACCTCGCTCGATGCCCGTCCTCGCGCCGGCTCGATGCCCGCCCCTGCTCGATGCCCGCCCCGCTCGATGCCCGCCCCCGCTCGATGCCCGCCCCCGCTCATTGCCCGTCGCCCTGGTCCCGCTCAAAGCCAACACCTTTATGGCTACGCGCGACTGAAACCCACCGTGGCGCACACGCCGGGCCGTCGTCGGTCACCCTCCTTGCCCCACCGCCGGGTTGTCCCGCGGGGTGACTCCGATGCGCGTTCTTACTGCGGCCACTCCCGCTGAGCGTGCGGTCTGGCCGGGTTGCCATGCGGCCCGTGTGCCCACTCGCCGTCGCTGCCGCCGCTAGCGCTGGTCGCTGGGCGCGCAGAGGGTAGGTCCGAGCGCAAGCGGTAGATCGCTGCGCAAGCGGTAGATCGCTGCACCAGCGGTAGGTCCGAGCGGCATCCCGGCCGAAATGCCGCGCTGAGCTACCACCGTCCGCGCGAGTGGTAGCCAGGGGCGGTGGATCGGCCCCGGATAGAGCCTGGACCTACCCCTCGCGCCCAGCGACCACCGCGAGCGGCGGCAGCGACGGCGAGCAGGCACCCGGGCCGCATGGCAACCCGGCCAGAGCCCCCACCCCGCCGAGCGGCGGCAGCAACCGCGAGCAGGCACCCGAACCGCCTGGCAACCCGGCCAGAGCCCCCACCCCCACCGAACGGCGACAGCAACCGCGAGCAGGCACCCGGACCGCCTGGCAACCCGACCTAAGCCCGCACCCCACCGAACGGCGACAGCGGAGGGAGAGCGGGCAGCGGCAAAGGAAGCGGTCTGAGGGTTACGAGCGCCAGCCGATGTCGATGCGGTCGCCCCGGTCGTCGAAGAAGTGCAAGGCGTCCATGCGGACCGAGATCGACAGCGGGTGGCCGGGCGAGACCGCCGGATAGGGCGCCAGACGGACGGCGAGTTCGGCCGGGCGGCGGTGGTGGCGGCCGTTGTCGCCGAGCACGCTGGCCTGTTCGGGGTCGCGGACCGCGGCCGCCGACGAGCCTCGGCCGGTCAGCCGGGACAGGGCGCCACCGATGCGGCGGAGTGCGCCGGGCTCGGCGGACGCGTCCTCGTGTGTCGCCTGGCCCATCTCGTCGACGACGATCGCGGTGGCGCCGATGTCGAGGAACGCCAGCGACTCGTGGCCGTGGTGTTCCAGGTAGCGGATCCGGCCGTGCAGCACGTCTCCGGGAGCTTCGGGGGCGACCGGCGTCAGCGCTTCGGCCCGCATCCCGACCACGATCCGCTCGCCGTGGTAGCGCGCGATCGCCCGGGCCCGGATGTCGGTCCAGGGCAGGTAGAGCGCCTGCTCGCCGAAGTTCAGCGCGATGTAGCGGTCCAGGTGGACGTAGACCGACGCCTCGAGCAGGTTCATCCGGGGCGCGCCGAGGAACGCCGCGACGTAGAGGGTCGCCGGGCGGCCGTACACCTCGGTGGGGGTGCCGATGTCCTGCAGGACCCCTTTGCGCATGATGGCGACCCGGTCGGCCATGGTCAGCGCCTCGGCCTGGTCGTGGGTGACGTACATGGTGGTGACGCCGAGTTCACGGGTCAGGCCGGTGATCTCCGCCCGTAGTTCGGCGCGCAGCCCGCTGTCCAGGTTGGACAGGGGTTCGTCCATCAGGAAGAGCTCGGGCCGGCGGACGATGGCCCGGCCCATCGCGACCCGTTGCCGTTGGCCGCCGGAGAGCTGGCTGGGTCTGCGGGCGAGCACGTCGCCGATGCCGAGGGCGCTGGCCACGTTGCCGACCTGTTCGCCGCGTTGCGGTGGCTGGATGCCGGAGAGCTTGAGCGGGAATCCGATGTTGTCGTTCACGCTCATGTGCGGATAGAGCGCGAAGTCCTGAAACACCATGGCGATCTTGCGGTCTCGCGGCGCGACGTCCAGAACGGGTTCGCCGTTGAGCAGGATGTCGCCGGAGGTGGGGTCCTCGAGTCCGGCGATCATGCGCAGAATGGTTGATTTACCGCAGCCTGACGGACCTAGCAGCACCATGAATTCGCCATGTTTGACGTCGAGGCTGACCCGGTCGACCGCCTGCGTCCCGTCCGGCCAGACTTTGGTGACGTCGTTGATACTGACGGTGGACACCGTCTGCCTCCTGCGGTCCCTGAGCTGCGGCCATGACGGTCCGCGATCGAGACAACTGTGACCAGCGACATCGATGTATAACCATCGGTCGAACGTTCCATTTGCCCAGAGTAATCAGATGACTACGGATACGCGCCGCACCTGTCGCCCCTCTCTCAAGCCGCAGATCGCCTGGAAGAGGGACGGAATAGAAGCCGAGCGCATAAAAAGTCAAAAGTTTCGAATAGGTCAGTGCGACCGATCCGGGAGGTTGTGCAAGAAGACGAAAGTGTTAACGCGCGCTCGCACGCCAGTCCGAGATCGCGCCGGTCAGGAAAACGCCGATCACCAGACCGGCCAGCACGGCCATGCTCATGGTCGCCAGACCGGCCGCGGCGCAGGCGGCGAGCAGCACCACCCGGCCGTCCCAGCCCAGCAGCGTACGAAGATCGCCACCGCCGGAGGGGGCGCCCTTCTCCATCCGGGCGACCAGGTCGTAGTGGTGCAGAGCCAGTCCGAACAGAAGCAGGAACACCACCGCGGGCGGCACGTCGCCGAGCAGGCCGGCGGCCACCACGAGCAGGTACTCGGCGGCGCGCAGGGCGGCCGGGACCAGCCAGTCCAGCGGGCCGCCGTGCCGGGCGCGGGCGGGCAGACCGGCGGCGAGCACGATCGCCGCGGTCAGCAGCAGGGCACCCGGCCAGCGCAGGCCGAGCAGGAAGAACACCACGACCGCGACGGCGGTGGCCGCCCCGGCCAGCGCGAACGCGAGAGGGTGCGGCAGGTTCGCCCGGCTGAGCAGCGAGCGGACCAGCACGCCGTCGTCGCGGTGCCGCATGGTGTCGACCGTGGTCATCACCGGCACCCGCATGGACAGCGACCGCAGGGATCGCAGCGCGAAGGTGTACCCGAACGCCAGCACTCCCCACGCCACGACGGCGATCAGCGCGACCCTGCCGTCGAACACCGCCGCCAGCACCGCCATCAACGCCCAGCGCTCGCCGATCGGGAAGACCACGATCCGCTTCAGCCAGTACGCGGCCGACCCGGTGTCCGCCTGCACCCGGTTGGACGCGGCGCTGAGCCGGGCGCCGACCCCGGACTGCGCGGCCGCCACCGGACGGGCCGCCGCCTCGTCGTGCAGCGCGCCGTACCAGGCGTCGGTCATGTGCCGGACGGTCTGGAGCACGATCGCGGTGATGGCGAGCGGCCACGCGTACGGCAGTCCGATCCGCTCGGCGCCCGCGGCCAGGCCGGCGTACACCGCGTATTCCTTGGCCCGGTCGGCCATCGTGTCGAGCCAGCCGCCGAACGCCCCGAACCGCCTGGTGAACCGAGCCAGCTGACCGTCCACACAGTCCAGTACGAAGCTCAGGTAGAGCAGCACGGCGGCCGCGATCATGGCGGGCCGGGAGGCCTGCCAGAAGCCGAGCGCGGCGGCCACGGCGAGCAGCACCGAGATCGCGGTGACGCCGCTCGGCGTGAGGCCGAGGCGGGCACAAAGCCGGGTGACGAGCGGCGACCAGGTGCTGATCGCGTACGTCGTGAAGAAGTCGTCCTTTTCCTTGACGGCCAGCCGCAGCCGCGCCGCCTCCTCGTCCACCGCGGCGATCGCGGACCGGGCCCGGGCGAGTTCCTCCGGGGTGCGCACCTGCTCGGCGTGCAGCAGCCGCACCGGGGTGGCGATCGGCACCAGGCCGGCGTCGAGGAGGTCGGGCAGGACGCGGTCGGGGCTGGGCTTGGCGTCCAGCAGCGTGGGCAGATCGGCGGGTGCGAGGCAGATCGCGCCGGCATAGCGGAGAGAACGTTCGTTCTCTCCCGGCAGCACGCGGCCGCGGTCCTCGTGCAGGTCCCCGCCAGGGTCGGCGACCACCAGGGCGGTGCTCCGGCCGGCCGGTTCGGTGGCCAGCATCCACAGCAGACTGGGGTGGGCGACGAGGTTGTCCGCGCAGATCAGCAGCGGTTGGCCGGCCTCATGGGCGCGGCGCGCCACCTCGTGCAGGTCCTCGGCGCTCGCGGCCCGCTCGACCGTGCCGGCGCCCGCGTCGTGCAACGCCGGGGTGAGTTCCGCGGTGAGATCAACCGTGCCGCCTGTGCTGGCGCAGATGACGGCCAGCGTCAAAGGGTGCCTCCTGGATGGCGCATACGACGAGACGAGGTTAACAAGTCCGCACATCGGGGAACCCCTGAGCCCGAACTCAGTGGAACAACCCAGTGCGCGACGGGCGATTCGTTCGTACCGTCGAATACATGGCAGCGGCAGTAGAGCCGCAGCCGATGCTAAGGAGTGAGCGACCGTGAGCAGCCGCCTGACCCGCCCTCGTGACGACCGTTGGATCGCCGGCGTGTGCTCCGGCCTGGGCCGCCGCTTCGGCATCTCCAGCCGCGTCATGCGCCTGATCTTCGTGCTGTCCTGCCTGCTGCCCGGCCCGCAGGTCCTGGTCTACATCATCCTCTGGGCGCTGCTGCCCCAGGACTGACCGTCACGGACTGGCGAAGGAGACCGTGACCGTCTTGTAGCCGAGGCGGGTGAAGAGCGACTCCAGCATCTTCTGGGTGTTGTCCCTCGCCCGCTGGTCCAGCCCGCTGCCGCGGGCCGCCTCGGTGATCCGCTTCTGCGCCTCCTGGTAGACCCGCTGCTGCTTGTTCGGGTCCGCCTTGAAGGCGTCGCCGATCCGGTTGAGCAGGCCGCGCTCCTCGGCGACCACGTAACTGCGCTCCATGTCGAGCGCGGCCTGCGACAGCTCCGGCGGCGGCAGCTTGATCGTGACGGTCTTGTTCTCCTCGTCCACGGTCAGCGCGCCCTCGGCCAGGGTGCCGAAGTCGACGTACGCCTCCACCGAACCGGACCCGACGAACAGCGTGCGCTGGTTGACCAGGAAATCCGGGATGTTCTCCTTGTTCTGCTGCAGATCGACGATGACCTGGAAGGTCCCGTCCGCGGCCACGT
The DNA here is from genome assembly GCF_030269485.1 of Actinoplanes sp. NBRC 103695. Taxonomy (GTDB): domain Bacteria; phylum Actinomycetota; class Actinomycetes; order Mycobacteriales; family Micromonosporaceae; genus Actinoplanes. The sequence goes on from NZ_BSTL01000015.1 coordinate 123,815, forward strand.
ACCGGCTCAGGTCGCGCATCGACTGGAGCAGCACCGGCTGGCTGCGGTCGGTCTCCTGGTCGTCGAACGGGTTGTCGAAGCTCGGCAGCACATTCAGGGCGCGCATGCCGAAGCACAGCCCGACCAGTACGGCGAACACCACGCCCATGAAGACGAGCACGCGCAGACCGCCGCGCCTCTTCTCGCCCTCTTCGACCGGTGGAATTTCCGTGGTCGGTTCCTCAGCCATACGTTCACGGTAAGGCCGGCGAGGACTTTTAGCCCGCGAAGGCGTTGAGACCCGTCAATGCCTGGCCGATCACCAGCTGATGGATCTCCGAAGTTCCCTCGTACGTGAGGACGCTTTCCAGGTTGTTGGCGTGCCGCATCACCGGGTACTCGCCGGAGATCCCGTTGCCGCCCAGGATGGTCCGGCACTGCCGCGCGATCGTGATGGCCTCGCGCACGTTGTTGAGCTTGCCCACGCTCACCTGCTCGGGGCGCAGGCTGCCGGCCTCGTCCCGCCGGCGGCCCAGGTGCAGTGCCAGCAGGAAGCCTTTCTGCAGCTCGACGGTCATGTCGGCGAGCTTGGCCTGGGTCAGCTGGAAGCCGCCAATCGGCCGGCCGAACTGCTCGCGGGTCGTCGAGTACTCCAAGGCGGTGTGCAGACAGTCACGAGCGGCGCCCAGAGCGCCCCAGATGATGCCGAATCGGGCCTCGGTCAGGCAGGACAGCGGCGCCTTCAGGCCGCGCGCCTCGGGCAGCCGGGCCGACTCGGGCAGGCGTACCTCGTCGAGGGTGATCTCGCCGGTGCTGGACGCCCGCAGCGACATCTTGTGCTTGATCTCCCGGGCGGCGAAGCCCGGTGTGCCGGTCGGGACCGCGAAGCCGTACACGCCCTCCTCGGCGCGCGCCCAGATCACCGCCACGTCGGCGACCGGCGCGTTGGTGATCCACATCTTGCCGCCGGTCAGCACCCAGTCGTCGCCGTCGCGGCGGGCCCGGGTGGACATGTTCGCCGGGTCGGAGCCGTGGTCGGGCTCGGTCAGCCCGAAGCAGCCGATCAGCTCGCCCGCGGCCATGCCGGGCAGCCACTGCTGCTTCTGCTCCTCGGAGCCGTACTTCCAGATCGCGTACATCGCCAGCGAGCCCTGCACGCTGACCAGCGAACGCACGCCGGAGTCGGCCGCCTCGAGCTCCATGCAGGCCAGGCCGTACTGCACGGCCGACGCGCCGGCGCAGCCGTAACCCTCCAGGTGCATGCCGAGCAGGCCCAGCTTGCCGAACTCGGCCGCCAGGTCGCGGACCGGGACGGTGCCGCGCTCGTACCAGTCGGCGATCTGCGGGCGGACCCGGTCGTCGGCGACCCGGCGGGCCAGGTCGCGGACGTCGCGTTCCTCGTCGGTGAGCAGGGTGTCCAGATCGAGCAGGTCGAGCGGCGCGGTCACTGCAGCACCAGGACTCGGGCGTGGATCTGGTTGCGCTGCTGGAGCGCCGCCCGCAGCGCTCGGTGCAGGCCGTCCTCCAGGTACAGCGAGCCCTTGAACTCGACGACGTGCGGGAACAGGTCGCCGTAGAACGTCGAGTCCTCGGCCAGCAACTTGTCCAGCGCGAGCTCGCGTTTCGTCGTGATCAGATCGGCCAGCCGGATGGGACGGGGTGGGATGTCCGCCCAGTCCTTCAGCGTCGTCTGGTGGTCGGGGTACGGCGCTCCGTCCCGTACGCCTTTGAAGATCACGACACGCTCCCCTCCGACCCTGCCTTTCCGGCCTTACCCAGTCCACCGGCCATGATGCACCACTTCGTCGACCGGGCGGTGACCCCGACGCAGTGACGGTGACCTCTTGTCCGGTGCACGGTAGCCGACAGTGAGCGCCCCGATCGGGGTGAATTCTTCCGGAACACCGAACGCCTCCCGGAAAGCCGGGTGCGATCCGGCCGGCAGTCCGATGAAGCAGGAGCCCAGTCCCTGGTCCACCGCGGTCAGGTGGATCAGCAGCGCGGCGAACCCGGTGTCGATGTCCCAGTACGGCACCGGCCAGTGTGCTTCGTCCTGGTCGGTCCAGCCCTTGTCCGGCTGGGCGTATCGCTGGAGATAGACCGACTTGTTGGACATCGGCACGATGATCAGCGGCGCCTTGCTCATCCGCGTCAGCCAGTCGTCCGGCAGGTCCTCGTCCCAGCGGGTCACCGACCAGTAGAGGTCCCGGTCGGCCTGCTCCTCCAGGACCAGGAAGCCCCAGCCCTGGGAGAAACCGGCCGACGGCGCCCGCAATGCGTGGGCCAGCAGCTTGTCACGGACCTCGGCCGGGATCGGGCGGTCCGGGTCGTACGTCCGCACCATCCGCCGCCGGCGGACGACCTCGTCAAACTCCACGAGGCCGGATGCCCCAGGTCGCGGACCAGGTCTGTCCCGGCGCCAGAACGATCAGGTCGCGGCCCGAGCGGAACGCGTCCGGCGGGCAGGTCATCGGCTCGATCGCCAGCGACCGGCGGTGCCGCTCGTCGGTCAGGGTGTCCCCGGAGAACACCTGCCACCACTTGAAGTTCTCGTCGGCCCAGACCTCGATCGAGGACGAACCGTCCGGCGCCGCGATGGTCACCGCCGAGCCGCCGTCCGGGGCGTGATCGATATCACCGAACGTGGTGTCCAGAATCAGGTCGCCGACCGGGCGCGGCTCGGTGAAGTCGTACTCGCTGCCGGTCACCTTGACCGCGCCGATCGGCAGCAGCCGCTGGTCCGCCAGCACTCGGGTGTGTCCCGGAACGTGCAGCAGGATGTCGTCCACCGCGACGCCGGCCAGCTGCAGGTACGGGTGAACGGAGTATCCCCACGGCGCGTCCCCGTCGCCGGTGTTCTCGACGTGCTGCTCGCAGCGGAGGCCGTCGGCGCTCACGCTCCACCGGGTGCGCAGCGTCAGCGACCACGGGTACCCGATCTGCGGCGGGAGGTCGAACTCCAGGATGACCGCGTCGGCGGACTGCTCGGCGACGTGCCAGCGCGACCAGTTGGTGAGGCCGTGGATCGCCACGTTGCGCGGCGGCTCGGTGATCGCGAGCTGGTGACTGGTCCCCTGAAAGGAGTAATGGCCGTCCCGGATCCGGTTCGGCCACGGCGCCAGGATCTGCCCGGCCGAGGCCGGCGAGATCTCGTCCGGGCCGAAGCCGTCGACCACCTCGCGGTCACCGGCGCGATACGTCCGCAGCACGCCACCGACCTCGGCGAACACGGCCTGATGCCCGTCCGCCTCGATGGTCCACTGGGTGCCGGATTTCGCGCGTACGACACTAGTCATGCGTTGGACACTAGCAATCACCGCCGGTGTGTCCGGGCGGCGGACGTGGCGACCGCGGGGTTTGCGGTCGATGCGGCCGCCACCCGGACACACCGGCTCAAAAGGTGATTGCCGCGGAGCGAAGCGGAGCCGGTTAGCTCAGCGGGTGGGCTTCTCGTCGGCAGGAGGCCGGTAGCGCAGCAAGGCGGGGAAGGCCAGAGCCAGCGCGATCGCCACGCCGGCGGCCGCGAAACCACCTCCGGCCCAGGCCGCGGTCGGACCGGTCAGTTCCGCCGTCGCGCCGGACCGCAGGTCGCCCAGCCGTGGACCGCCGGCCACCACGACCGTGAAGACGCCCTGCAGCCGGCCGCGCAGCCGATCGGGCGCGAAGGTCTGCAGGATCGACTGCCGGTAGACCGCGCTGACCAGGTCGGCCGCGCCGCCCACCGCGAGCAGCAGCACCATCAGCCAGAGGTGCCGGGCGAACCCGGCGAACCCGACCGCAACGCCCCAGCCGACCACGGCGATCACCAGCGCCATGCCCTGCCGCCGGACCTTGCTGATCCAGCCCGAGGTCAGCCCGCCGACCACCGAGCCGAGGGCGATCGCGGCGAACAGCCAGCCGACCGCCGAACCGCCGCCGAACCGGTCCTCGGCGATCTCCGGGAACAACGCCCGGGGCATGGCCAGCACCATCGCGACGATGTCCACCGCGAAGGAGAGCAGCAGCACCGGCTGGGTGGCCAGGAAGCGCAGCCCGGTGGCGATGCCGCGCAGCCCGGCGGTCGGCTTCTCCTCCCCCTCGACGTGCTCGACCGGCGGGATCGGCGGCAGCCGCCAGGTGGCCCAGAAGGTGACCGTGAAGAGCAAGGCGTCCACCGCGTACGCCAGGACCACACCGCTGTCGGCCGAGTAGGCACCGAAGATCAGCCCCGCCGCCAGCGGCCCGAGCACCCCACCCGCGGTCGTCGTCGTGTAGCCGAGCGTGTTGGCGGCGGGCACCAGCCCAAGCGGCACGATCCGCGGGATGATCGCCTGCCGGGCCGGTGAGCTGACCGCGAACCCGGCCGACTGCACCGCCATCAGCACCAGCAGCACGACCGGGCTGTGCACCCGCAGCACCGCCTGCGCCAGGAAGCCGAGCGTGGACAGCCAGGTCAGCGCCGAGGCGGCGAGCAGCAGCTTGCGGCGGTCCACCACGTCGGCCGCCGCGCCGCCCCACAGCCCGAAGATCAGCAGCGGCACCAGACCGGCGACGCCGAGCAGGCCGACCCAGGCCGACGACTTCGTGATGTCGTACATCTCCACCGGCACGGCGACCGAGGTGAACTGGAATCCGAAGAAGCTCGCGCCGTTGCCGATCCACATCCGGCGGTACGCCACGACACGCAGCGGCCGGGTGTCGATCACCCAGCTGCGCGTCGCCCGTTCGGTGGCCTCGACGGGTTCCTGCGTCACGGCGCCAGCCGTTCCACGACCCAAACGCCCCCGTCCCGGCGGTAGCGCAGCCGGTCGTGCAGGCGGCTCGTGCGGCCCTGCCAGAACTCCACGGTGCCGGGCAGCACGCGCAGGCCACCCCAGTGCGGCGGGGCGGGCACCGGGCCGTCGGCGAAGCGGTCTGCCGCGGCCTCGTACCCGTCATCGACCGCCTCTCTCGAGGAGAGCACGCGGGACTGTGGGCTGGCCCAGGCGCCGAGCTGCGAGCCGCGCGGGCGGGAGCCGAAGTACTCCTCGGTCTCGGCCCGGCTCACCCGCTCGACCGCCCCGGCGATCAGCACCTGCCGCTGCATGGGAAACCAGGGAAAGACCAGGCTGGCGTACGGGTTGGTGAGCGCCTCGGTGCCCTTGCGGGACTCGTAGTTGGTGTAGAACACGAAACCGCGCTCGTCGTACCCCTTGAGCAGGACCGTCCGGGCACTCGGCCGCGCCCGGGCGTCAGCGGTGGCGACGATCATCGCGTTCGGCTCCGGCAGCCCCCACGCCTTGGCGTCGGCGAACCAGGCCGCGAACTGCGCCGGCCAATCGGCGGCGAGGTCCCCCTCCAGCAGCGCACTGTGCTCGGTGTAGTCCCGTCGCATCCCGGCCGGTTCCGCGCTCACGCCCTCGCCCCTCTCGATAATTCACTTATGAACCTAAGTCGCCACCCGTGATCCGTCAGGTCCGTCAGGATGGATGTCGCGGAGAGCACATCGCGCCGGGTCGCCTCGCGGTTACCCAGCGGGCAAGATGAATCACTTACGGGTCAGTGAGTAACCAGTCCGGGAGGCGACGTGTCCGACTTCAAGCCCGGCCTCGAGGGCGTGGTGGCCTTCGAGACCGAGATCGCGGAACCGGACCGGGCCGGGGGCGCGCTGCGCTACCGCGGCGTGGACATCGAGGACCTGATCGGCCAGGTGTCGTTCGGCAACGTCTGGGCGTTGCTGGTGGACGGCCGCTTCGGTCCGGGCCTGCCGCCGGCCGAGCCGTTCCCGGTGCCGGTGCACTCCGGCGACATCCGGGTCGACGTGCAGTCCGCGGTGGCCATGCTGGCGCCGTACTGGGGGCTCGACCAGCTGCTCGACATCTCCGACGAGCAGGCCCGGTCCGACCTGGCCCGGGTGTCGGTGACCGCATTGTCGTTCGTCGCTCAGGCGGCTCGCGGTTTAGGCCTTCCGGCCGTCCCGCAGAAGGACATCGACAAGGCGCAGACCGTCGTCGAGCGGTTCATGAAGCGCTGGCGCGGCGAGCCCGACCCGCGGCACGTCAAGGCGGTGGACGCCTACTTCATCTCGGCCGCCGAGCACGGCATGAACGCGTCCACGTTCACCTCCCGCGTGGTCGCCTCGACCGGCGCCGACGTGGCCGCCTGCATCTCGTCCGGCATCGGCGCGCTCTCCGGCCCGTTGCACGGCGGCGCGCCCTCCCGGGTGCTGCACATGATCGAGGCGGTGGAGCGCAGCGGCGACGCCGAGGGCTACATCAAGGGCGTGCTGGACCGCGGCGAGCGGCTGATGGGCTTCGGCCACCGGGTCTACCGGGCCGAGGACCCGCGCGCCCGCGTGCTCCGCCGGACGGCCCAGGAGCTGGGCGCGCCCCGCTTCGAGGTGGCCGAGGCGCTGGAGCGGGCGGCGCTGGCCGAGCTCAAGGCCCGCAAGCCCGACCGGGTGCTGGCCACCAACGTGGAGTTCTGGTCGGCCGTGGTGCTCGACTTCGCCGAGGTTCCCGCGCACATGTTCACCTCGATGTTCACCTGCGCCCGGGTGGCCGGGTGGAGCGCGCACATCCTGGAGCAGAAAAAGCTGGGTCGCATCGTCCGGCCGTCCGCCCTCTACGTGGGACCGGCCACCCGCAAGCCGCAGGACGTGGAGGGGTGGGATCGAGTCCCGCATAATGCATAGGTGACTGACGCGATCCGCATTCCCGACGACCTCAAGCCTGTCGACGGACGGTTCGGCTCCGGGCCGAGCAAGGTCCGCCCCGAGGGGGTCGAGGCGCTCGCCGCGGTCTCGCGCACCTATCTGGGCACGTCCCACCGGCAGCGCACGGTCAAGGACCAGGTGGCCCGGCTGCGTCGCTCGATCGCCACGTTCTTCGGCCTCCCCGAGGGCTACGAGGTGATCATCTCCAACGGCGGGACCAGCGCGTTCTGGGAGACGGCGGCCTTCGGGCTGATCCGCGACCGGGCCCAGCTGGCCGAGTTCGGTGAGTTCGGCGGCAAGTTCCGCAAGGCGGTGGCGGACGCGCCGTTCCTGGCCGCGCCGTCGGTCCGGCAGGCGCCCGGCGGGCAGGCCGCGTTCCTGACCGCCGAGCCGGGTGTGGACACCTACGCGACCGTGCACAACGAGACCTCGACCGGCGTCGCCGTGCCGGTGCGGCGGGTGGACGGCGCCGACCCGGGCGCGCTGCTGCTCGTGGACGCCACCTCCGGCGCCGCCGGGCTCGACGTCGACCTCACGCAGACCGATGTGTACTACTTCGCGCCGCAGAAGGCGTTCGGCTCGGACGGCGGGCTGTGGATCGCCCTGATGTCGCCGGCCGCCCTGGAACGGGCAGCCACGATCAAGGCGAGCGGGCGGTACATCCCGCAGTTCCTCGACCTGGTCACGGCCATCGAGCAGAGCCGGCTGGAGCAGACGTACAACACGCCCGCGCTGGCCACGATCTTCCTGGCCGCCGAGCAGACCGACTGGATGAACGAGCAGGGCGGTCTGGCCTGGTCGACCAAGCGCAGCGCGGAGAGCGCGGCGGCGATCTACGGCTGGGCGGACGCCTCGTCGTTCGCCACGCCGTTCGTCACCGACCCGGCGATCCGGTCCAACGTCGTCGCCACCATCGACTTCGCCGAGAGCGTGGACGCCGCGGCGATCGCCAAGGTGCTGCGGGCCAACGGCATCGTGGACACCGAGCCGTACCGCAAGCTCGGCCGTAACCAGCTCCGGGTCGCCCTGTACCCGACGGTCGACCCGGCCGACGTCGAAGCGCTCACCCGATCGATCGACTACGTTGTTGGAAAACTCTGATACCACGAAGATCATCTCTGCTGGTCAATGACTCGCCCGGCGTGGCTTACCACCATCGGGTGACCGGGGCGCGTAGCGTGTTCCGAAACGCGCCCGGGTGACTGAGTCTCGGGAGCACAGGCCAGCTAGCGACGGGCAGGAGGCAACGCATGCGGCCGGTACGCTTCGTCGCCCTTTCCGAGGACGGCCAGGCCCTGGTGCTCGCCGACGAGGTCGGCCGGCTCCTCGCCCTGCCGCTCGACGACCGCATCAACGGCGCCCTGCACACCGAGGGTGGCCCCGCTCCGGCCGGCACGGCAGTCGCCGTCCACACGGCCGAGGTCTCGATGGCGGTGCTGTCCCCGCGCGACATCCAGTCACGGATTCGTTCCGGCGAGTCCGCCGAGGACGTGGCCCGCATCGCGGGCGTCCCGGTCGACCGGGTGCTGCGCTACGCGGGGCCGGTGCTCCAGGAGCGGGCCATGCTCGCCCAGCACGCCCGGCGCACGCGTCTGAAGACGTCCGACACCGGCGCCCCGCTGGCCGAGGTGGTGGACAGTCGGCTGGCTCAGCACGGCATCGATACCGAGAAGATCTCCTGGGACGCCTACCGGCGTGAGGACGGCACCTGGCGCATCGTCGCCACCTGGCCGTCCGGCAAGGCCACCGCCCAGGCCATCTGGGACCTGGACAAGGCACGCCAGGTGGTGTCCCCGCACGACGACATGGCGCAATACCTCTGCGCCGAGCGGCCGACCCAGATCCTCGGTCAGGAGCCGGCGCCCGACCGCGCCGCCGACCGCGGTCACGGGCTGCCCGGCCCGACCCGCTCGCTGGACTCGGCCCGTGGCGGCCACGGCCTGCCGGCGGCTTCTTCGGACACGTCCCGCCAGTCGCGCGACCCGATCCGCGCCGGCCGCGACGCGCTGCTGGCTTCACTGGACCGGCCGCTCAACCCGACCACCGGCCGCGGCCACGACCCGGCGCCCGCCGACAGCCCGCGCCGCCCGGTCGCGGGCGGTGCCGCGGCGCTGCTCGGCGGCGGTGCCGGTTCCGCCTTCGACGAGGACTCCGACCTGCCCAAGGAGGTGCCGGCCGTGCCGTCCCTGGCGGTGTTGCGCCCGCGCCGCACGGTGGGCCAGGGCGGGCAGCAGCAGGGCACCGGCTCCGAGGAGTCCGGCGAGCAGAAACCGCGCAAGCGCCTCCCGAGCTGGGACGACGTGCTCTTCGGCGGCGGGCCGGCCGCACGCGAGTCGTCCTAGGCCAGTTGCCAGGTGCGCAACTTCTCGTACCCGTCGGCGCTGCGCACCAGAACGATCTCGGCCGCCTCCCACGACGACCCGGCATACTCCCTGAGCGCCGCCCGCAGCTGCGGGCTGCCGTGGTAGGACACCGTCAGGTGCGGAGTGAAGGGCCGGTCGTCCGGCAGATCCAGAGCCCGCCGCAGGGCGCCGTACAGCGCGCCCAGGTCACCTTCCACGCCGACCCAGGTCACCGCCCGCCCGAAGGATCCGCTCCCGGCGAGCCGTAGCCGGATCGGCCCGCCACCGGCCGCCCGAGTCACCGCCCGCTCCACCGACGGCAGGTCCTCGTCCGGGATCTCGCCGAGAAACGCCATCGTGATGTGCCAGCGTTCCACCGGAGTCAGCCTCGTCGTCACGTCGCGCAGCCGTCGCCGCAACTCGTCGCAGACGTCCTCGGGTGGGTACAGGGCCGCGAACAGTCGCACGGACCCGACCCTAACCGGGTAATCTTCCCCGCAGTCCACCGAGGACGAGGAGCTGCATTGGATCCGCTCGACTCCTTTCGTGAGCTGGTCGGCGCGGCCCGTGTGGTGGGCATCGGCGAGTCCGCGCACTATGTGCGGGAGTACACCGTTCTGCGCCACCAGATGACCCGGATCCTGGTCGAGGAGATGGGCTTCACGCTGGTCACGGTCGAGTCCGGGTTCAGCGAGGGCCTGCTGATCAACCGCTGGGTGCACGGCGGGGAGGCGCCGGTGGCCGAGATCGCCGCCGAGGGCATGACCTACCGCTTCGGCGAGTACCCCGAGATGCAGGACTTCCTGACCTGGATGCGCGGGGTCAACGCGGCCGGGGGCGGTGTCACGTACGCGGGACTCGACCTGCCCGCCGACCTGGCCTCGCTGCTGCCGCCGCTGGACAGCCTGGACGGCTACCTGGCCGACGTCGACCCCGACGGGAGCGCGCTGGTCGGTCAGGCGCGCCGGCTGGCCGAGCGGTTCGCGGCACGGCACACGATGCCAGCCTTCGCCGCGTACCGGGAGATGGACTCCGCCGACCGCGACCGGCTGACCTTGGTCCTGGCCTCGCTGGGCGCCCGCTTCGACGCGATGCGCCCGCTGTACGTCCGCCGCACCGGTGCCGACCGGTACGAGACCACCCGGCACGAGCTGCGGCTGGCCGCCCAGCTGGACCAGATGCTGCGCACCCAGACCGAGGCCGCCGACGGGGGCTTCCCCACGGTGGTGAACGTCCGCGACGCCGCCATGGCCGGCACCGCTCTGCGCCTGCTGGAGCGCCAGGGCGGCCGGATGGCCCTGCTGGCGGCGAACACCCATCTGCAGCGGGTGCCGATGCGCCTGGACCAGTACGAGCTGCCGGTGGCCGGCGTCCACCTGGCCGACGCCTTGGGCGACGACTACGTGGCGGTCGCGCTGACCTGCGACGGCGGCCGCACTCCCAGCCGCCGAGCCGCGCCGGACACCCCCGGCGGAGTGGAGCTGGTCGGCGTGGACCTCCCGGCTCCGGTCGAGGGCAGCGTGGAGGCTTATCTCCGCGCCCGCCGCGACGGCCTGCAGATCACCGACCTGCGTCCGTTACGCCGGGCGGCGGGCTTCGGCCCGCAGCGCCTGCGTGTGATGGACGGCTACCTGGACGTCCCGGTGGCCCACGCCTTCGACCTGGTGGCCCGCGTGCCCACGATCAGCCCGGCCGCCCGAGTGGCCTAGGTCGGGTTTGAAACACGTCCTAGGTGCCGCGGATCGGCGGGAGGCCGGCGGCGATGAGCTCGGCCTCCACCCGGAGGCGCTCGATCTCACGGTCCATGGTGTCGGTGAGGCAGGCCAGGTGCTGCGAGACCGACAGGTAGGTGCAGGCGACCTGCAGCCACCGGTCGTAGGACCCGATCACCGACCTGGTCCACTCCTCGGACTCCCGGGTGATTCCGCCAAGCCGCTGCCGGTCGAGGCGCCGCAGCTCGGCAAGCGTCTGGTCGAACGTGGGCAGCCCCCACACCGGCGCCGTCCGGTCGCATCGGCATCCCATGTCGAGGGAGAGGGGCCGGTCGGCGAGGTGCTTCTCCAGCCGATACAGCCAGGGCCGGTCCCGCCGGGCGTGCCGCGCCCACTCTTCCTGGACAGCCGCCGAGTCAGCACCGTGAAAAGACGAGCCGGTGCGGCGAGAAGAAGAACCCGAGGAAGAAGTAGCGGTGTCCCCGCCGTGCGAGGAACCTCGCGAGCCGGATCTTGCGGCCTTGACCAGAGCACACGGAAGACCAAGCAACGCGACAAGCGCCGCTATGAGCACCACCGTGTGCGGAGTCATCATCCCGAGACGTTATGCGCCGCCGGCCCGCGAAAGCCTCGCCTGTTCGGCCGAGCCGTCATGCCATCCCAAACACCGTCTCACCCTGCGAACCACCATAAAGGACGATGAACCCCTGCCAAACAACCGATGACCAGGGCATTTCCCGGCCGCAGACCCGTGACCTCAAAGACCAAGATCACGCGGCCGAGCGGACCGGCTCGGGCTCGAGCACCACGCCCGCCGCGGTGGGTACCGGCACGAGGGACAGCGACGGATGCGGCCGGACCCGGAGCCGGAGCCGATCCCCGCTGGAGCGGAGCTGCCAGATCAGCGCACCCACCCCGGCGACCGCGCAGATCGCTCCGGCCACCCAGATGCTGGACGGCACCCCGAAGTGCTCGCCCCACCAGCCGGCGAGCGTCGCCCCGATCGGCGTGGTGCCGAGGAAGACCAGCACGTAGAGCGACATGACGCGCCCGCGGTACGCCGAGTCGACGCCCATCTGCACCCGGTGGTTGGCGGCCTGCGCCAGGTAGATCGAGCAGAACCCGGTCGGCACGAGCAGGATCATCGCCACGACGAAGCTGGGCGCGAAGCCGACCGCGATCTCGAAGAGCCCGAAGCCGATCGCCGCCCAGACCACGAGGTACGGCCCGGGCCGGGCGCGACGCCCGCTGCCGGCCAGCGCACCGCACAGCGAACCGACCGCCAGCGCGGTGGTGAGCAGCCCGAACGTGGACGGGCCGGCGTGGAAGTCGATCTTCGCGAGGGCGGCCAGGGTGACCGGGAAGTTAAAGCCGATCATGCCGATGACGGACATCAGGACGATGGGGAGCACCAGGTCCTGGCGCTTCCGCACGTACCGCAGGCCGTCCTTGATGCTGGTGTCCGCGTTCTTGGCCGGTCGGTCCGCGGAGAACAGCTCGGAGATGCGCATCGCGGTGTAGCTGAACGTGGGGGCGATGCAGAGCAGCGTGGCGATCACGAAGACCGGCCCGGTGCCGAAGATCGCCAGAGCGACGCCGGCGAGGGCAGGTCCGGCGATCCGGGCGGTGTTGAACGTCGCCGCGGACAGCGCGAGGGCGTTCGGCAGCAGCCGGTGCTCGACCAGTTCGGAGACGAACGCCTGCCGGACCGGGGTCTCGACGGCGCTGGCGATGCCGAGCAGCGCGGCGAAGAGGAAGACGTGCCAGAGCACCACCACGCCGGAGGCGACCAGGATGGCGAACACGATCGCGGTGACCGCGAAGACCGCGTTGGCGATCACGAGCATCTTGCGTTTGTCGTACCGGTCGGCGAGCTTGCCGCTGTAGAGGGTGAGCAGCAGCACCGGGGTGAACTGCAGGGCGGTGACCATGCCCAGTGCCCCTGGTGAGTTGCCGGACAGGTCGAGCACGAGCCAGTCCTGGGCGGTGAACATCATCCAGGTGCCGAGCAGCTTCACCAGCTGCCCGGTGGCGAAGAGCCGGTAGTTACGGATCTGCAGGGACCGGAATGTCGTGCTCAGTACTGCCCGCACTTCGTGTGCGCCTCCTCAACGGTCGTACGCGTCATCGCGATGTGACGGAACGACCGGAGGACTACCCCTCGATCAGGCCTTGGCCACCTGTTGCATGATCTCGGCGGCTCGGGCGAGGGTGTCGCGGTCGGAGGGGCTGAGGTCGGCCAGGTGCCGGGCCAGCCACTCGTTGCGTGCTCGCTCGAACTGCGCGTAGACCGTCCGCCCCTGCTCGGTGGGCGCCAGGATCACCTGGCGTCCGTCGGTGGGGTGGGGTGTCCGCACCACCAGGCCCAGCTCCTCCAGCTTGCCCACGATCTTGGTCATCGTGGGCGGCTGGACCCGCTCGACGTCGGCCAGCTCACGCGGTGTCAGCGCGCCGGCCAGCTGGAGGCTGGTCAGGGCGGAGAGCTGACTGAACGTGAGGTCGCCGACCGGGCGGGCCTGGCGGACCCGTCGGTTGAGCCGGGTGATCGCATCACGCAAAGTCGCAGCCAGGTCATCGGCTGTAGCGCGCTCCGTGGTCACCGACCGCTCCATCACGTTCTTTAGCCTAGCTAATGAGCTTGGCTAACGACATCAGATAACGCGGTGATCTAAAGCACGAGGCTTTCGAGGGGACCGCGGAGGAAGTACAGGACGAAGATAGCGGCCACGCCGTAGAGCAGCGGATACACCTCCCGCGCCTTGCCCACGGCCAGCTTGATCACCACGTACGAGATGATCCCCGCACCGATGCCGTTGGAGATCGAGTAGGTGAACGGCATCAGCGTGATGGCCAGGAACGCCGGGATCGCGATCTCGTAGTCGGTCCAGTCGATCTGCCGCACCGCGGTCATCATCAGGAACCCGACCAGCACGAGCGCGGTCGACGCCGCCTCGAACGGCACCACCTGGACCAGCGGCGCGAAGAACATCGCGAGCAGGAACAGACCGCCGGTGACCAGGCTCGCGACGCCGGTGCGGGCACCCTCGGCGACGCCGGACGCGCTCTCGATGTACGAGGTGTTGCTGGACACGCTCGCCGCGCCACCGGCGGCCGCGGCCACCGAGTCGACGAGCAGGATCTCCCGGGTACGCGGCGGCATCCCCTCCGCGTCCAGCAGGCCACCCTCCTGGCCGACCGCGACCATCGTGCCCATGGTGTCGAAGAAGTCGGTGATCAGCAGCGTGAAGATGAACATGATCACGACGAGGACGCCGGCCCGGCTCCACGAGTCGAACACGTTGAAGTTGCCGAGCAGCGACAGGTCCGGCAGGTCGACGACCTTGTCGGGCAGCGCCGGTACGTTCAGCGACCAGCCGCCCGGGTTCGGCTTGCCGTCCACGAAGGACGGACCAGCCTGCGCGATCGCCTCGACGATGACGGCCAGCACGGTGGTGCCGAGGATGCCGATCAGGATCGCGCCCCGCACCTTCCGGACGAACAGCACGACGGTGAGCAGCAGGCCGATCACGAAGACGAACAGCGGCCAGGTGGTCAGCTTCCCGCCGAGGCCCAGCTCCACCGGCACCGTGGTGTTCGCGGCGTCCGGGATGCGCCGGACGAACCCGGCGTCGACCAGGCCGATGATCATCAGGAACAGGCCGATGCCCACCCCGATCGCGGTCTTCAGCTGGGTCGGCACCGCTTTGAACACCAGCGTCCGCAGCCCGGTGAGCACCAGGATCGCGATCAGCACACCCTCGATGACGACCAGGCCCATCGCGTCGGCCCAGGTCATCTCCGGCGCGATCTCGAACGCCACCAGCGCGTTCACACCCAGCCCGGCGGCCAGCGCCAGCGGGAACCGGCCCACCACGCCCATCAGGATGGTCACCACGCCGGCCACCAGCGCGGTCGCGGCGGCCAGCGCGCCGATCGGCAGCGACTTGCCGTCCGCGTCCACGCCACCGCCCAGGATGAGCGGGTTCAGCACGACGATGTAGGCCATCGTGAAGAACGTCGCCAGCCCGCCGCGCACCTCCCGGCCCACCGTGGAGCCGCGTGCGGTGATCTCGAAAAACCGATCAAAACCGTTCTTCGGCGTACGCGACGCAGCGGCGTCCGCGTCGGTCGAGGTGGTGGCCATGCGCGCATCGTTTCAGAACGTCTGTGACGGTGGAAGATCACCGATGTTACGAACCGGCCACCGCGTACGCTGGTCGCCGTGACCAAGCCCCGTCCCGAGCCCCTGGACCCGCCGATGGTGCCGTTCGCGCTGGGCGGCATGGCCCTGTTCGCGATCGCCCTGCCCGTGGTGTGGCTGGCCGGCGCGCCCGACTACTGGCTGTGGACCTGTCTGGCCGGCCTGCTCTGGGGCATCCCCGGCCTGCTCACGATGATGCGGCACGACGCCAACCGGCGCCGCCGCCGCGCACTGTCACACCCGCGGTTCGAGGTTCATTCCTGAACGACCCGGCCTGGACCGATCAGGAGTGGCCGTACTCCTCGGAGGGCTCGCCCGACTCGACCGACCCGTGCGGGCGGCTGACCGCGACCGCCTCCACCTCGGAGTCGTCGTAGATCGTGGGAAGCTCCTCGACCGGCACCTCGGCGTTGCCCAGCATCGTCTCGGAGTGCGCGCCGCAGCCGTGGTCGGCGCTGACCGCTCGCGCGTCGTCCGGCGCGAACAGGTTGCCGCACACCCCGAACATCCCGCGCATCGAGCCGGCCAGCGGCATGTAGAACCCGCAGGTGCCGCAGCGGGCGTTGCGCGGCGCCGCGGTGGAGATCGCCGCCTCGGGGCCCGACTCGCCCTCGTACCAGCGCTGGGCGGTTTCCATCCGCCCTTCCTGGGACATCACCCGGGACCGGCCGAGGCCCAGCTCCCAGGAGACCTCCTCGACGGCCGGGTCGTCGCTCAGCACGTACCCCTGGGCGAGCCTCTCGTCGTCGGGCGCGGTCGGCATCAGGTCGCCGACGCCGAGGTCGCCGGCGCGGAGCCGCTCGTTCCAGGGCAGCCAGCCGGGCGCGAGCAGAGCGTCCGGGCCGGGCAGCAGAACGGTCTCGCACACGGTCACGTGCCGGCTGCGCGGCACCCGCGTGACGGTCACCGCCCACCGCCAGCCGCGGTAGCCGGCCAGGTGGCTCTCGAAAAGGTGGGTCACCACCCGGTCGCCCTCGGCGATCACGTCCAGGTGGTCGCCGATGTCGTCGGCATCCACCTCGGTGATCGCTCCACGGGCCACACCGACGGCGTCGGCGCAGACCTGGTCGAGCTTCGCGGCACGTACGGCGGTCCTGGTGGTCACGAGCCCATTGTCCCCTACCGGGACTGCCAAGGCGCACCGACTCCCCCGATTCTCGCGCGCGGGGCGGGACGCCGTCGCTTCGATAAGTCAGGATGGTTGTCATGCCGTTGCTTCCCACCCTCGGGCGCACCGCCGGGACCGC
Organism: Actinoplanes sp. NBRC 103695; assembly: GCF_030269485.1. Classification (GTDB taxonomy): domain Bacteria; phylum Actinomycetota; class Actinomycetes; order Mycobacteriales; family Micromonosporaceae; genus Actinoplanes. Next base: position 139,969 of record NZ_BSTL01000015.1, read on the forward strand.
GGTCCGCGCCGTCCGCATGTTGCTGCGCGGGTCGGTGCGGGGCGGCGCGTGGGCGACCCGCCGGGTGGGTGATGCCCGGGCCCGCGGCGCCAACAACGAGGCCGGCATGGTCCGCCTCTTCGACCTGCACGCGCTGTCCGTCGCCGGCGACACGCTGATCGCGATCGGTCTGGCCGGCACCATCTTCTTCGACGTGCCGCTGGGCGAGGCCCGCAGCAAGGTCGCGCTCTACCTGGTCATCACGATGGTGCCGTTCACGTTGCTGGCGCCGGTGGTGGGCCCGTTGCTCGACCATTTCCGGCACGGCCGCCGCTATGCCTTGGCCACGACCATGCTCGGCCGGGCCTTCCTGGCGTACGTGATCTCCGACAACCTGCTCGGCTTCGGCCTGTACCCGGCCGCCTTCGGCGTGCTGGCGCTGTCTCGCGCCTACGGCGTCGCGCGATCCGCTGCCGTCCCCCGCCTGCTGCCCGCGGGTGTCGGCTTGTCGCAGGTCGGGGCCAGAGCGAGTGTCTACGGTACGTTCGCCGGCGCCGTCGTGGCACCGATCGGCCTGGCCGCGTTCTGGTTCGGCCCGCAGTGGTCGCTGCGGGTGGCGAGCGTCATCTTCGTCGTCGGTATGGTGATCGCCCTGCGCTTGCCGGCCAAGGCCGACTCCGACCCGCCGGAGGAGATGCCCCGCCCGTTGCGGACGCTCCTGCGCCTGCGCCGCGGCAACGACCGCCCGCTCTCCGGCGCCCTGGTGATCAACGCCTTGATCGGCAGCGCCTGCCTGCGCCTGCTCTACGGCTTCCTGCTGCTCTACTTCGCCTTCGCGATCAAGGCCGGCCAGCTGGACACCACGGTCTTCGGCCGCGACCTGGGCTCCCCCACGGCCGTGGCCTTGGTCGGCGGCGCCCTGGTGGTGGGCACGTTCCTCTCCACAGCGATCGGCACCCGACTGCAGATCCGCCGCCCCGCGGCCCTGCAGTCGGCCGGTCTGACTATCACCGCCGGCGTGGCCATCCTGGCGCTGATCTTCTACAACCTGGCGATGGTCGCCCTGCTGGCCTTGATCGCGGCCATCTTCAGCGGCATCTCCAAGCTGGCCATCGACGCCAGCATCCAGGAGCGAGTCCCCGAACGCCTCCGAGCCAGCGCCTTCGGCCACTCCGAGACAGTCCTGATGATCGCCTGGGTCCTGGGCGGCGCCATCGGCATCATCCCGCTGTCCGGCCGCCTGGGCGTGGCCCTGGCAGCGGCGATCGCGACAGCAGCGGCGGTCCGAGCCGCCTACGTGGCAACCCGCCTACGCACCGAACGCCTCCACGGCCGCCCCGACGCGACCCCCGAGCCCCTCGCACCCCAACCGGCCACAGCCCAACCAGCCACAGCCCCCAGCCCCACACCATCGGACCGTGCTCCCACAGACCCATGGCCGACCGCTCCCACCGTGGCTCCCCGCCAGCCCAGCGCACCCGCCCCGCCGCCGCGCCGCCCCGGCATCGACCAGACCACCGTCCGCCATCCAGCCGCAGAGCCCGAAACCGAGCTCAACCCGACTTTGGTGGACGAGCCCGCCAAGAAGCGCCGCCTGTGGCACCGCAAGCCCAAGCCCCACACCAACCCCCAGCCCGAATCCGCCGCAGAGTCCACCCCCGTCCCACCACCGCCGGAGCACAAGCCGGACCCGGCGATGGCCCCACCCGGCTTCCACATCTACCGCCCCACATCAGCCGACCAGCCCACCACCAACGGCAACGACCCCCAATGACCCTGCTGATAATCACGGCCGTAGAGCCCGAAGCCGAAGCCCTACGCCAAGCCGCCCCCAGAACATTCACCGTCGCAGCGGTAGGCGCCGGCCCAGCAGCCGCGGCCGCGGGCACAGCCCGCCTCCTGGCAACAGGCAAATACGAGGCGGTGATCTCCGCAGGCATAGCCGGCGCTTTCAAGGGCAGAGCCGACATAGCAGACATAGTCCTGGCCACCCGCAGCATCGCGGCCGACCTGGGCGCCGAGTCCCCCACCGGTTTCCTGCCGATAGACACCCTGGGCTTCGGCACCACCACCCTCCATGCCGACCCAGCCCTGCTCGAGACCTTGCAGACGGCCTTGCCCGCAGCAAAATCCGGCGACATCCTGACCTTGGCAACAGTCACCGGCACAGCCGAGACAGCAGCCCGCCTGGCCACCACACATCCCGACGCCGTGGCCGAGGCGATGGAGGGCCACGGCGTAGCAACAGCGGCCAACACGGCAGGCGTCCCATTCGCCGAGCTGAGGGCAATCTCCAACTTGATAGGCCCCAGAGACCGGGAGTCCTGGCGCCTGAGGGAGGCGTTCGCGGCGTTGTCCAAAGCCGCAGCCGCCCTCCCCTGGTAGGACCACAACGGGGATTTGGGGGCGGGTGCCGGCCCACTGAAATATCAAGCCTGACGGTTTCAGTGGGCCGGCACCCGCCCCAAATCCCCCACCGCGCCCACCCACCAACCAGGAGTGTGGCGTTGCAGACAGACTGCCCGAGGCACTGGAAGACAGGACTACCGTCAGCGGAGTGGCACTCTCGCTAGCGGTCTCCCCTTGCCCGAACGACACCTTCGTCTTCCACGCCTTGGTGCACGGCAAGGTCAAAGGCGCCCCCGAGATCGACCTGACCTTCGCGGATGTCGACGTCACGAACACCGCGGCCGAGAAGGGCGAGTTCGACCTGGTCAAGGTCAGCTATGCCGCCCTGCCGTGGCTGCTCGACGACTACCAGCTGCTCCCCTGCGGCGGCGCCCTGGGCAGGGGCTGCGGCCCGCTGGTCCTGACGAACGGCAGAACCGATCTGGCCGGCGCCACGGTGGCGGTGCCCGGCGACCGGACCACGGCTTACCTGCTGTTCCGCCTCTGGTCGGCGGGAAACCCACCGGCCAACATCGAGATCGTCCCGTTCCACGAAATCATGCCCGGCGTGGCCGACGGCACCTATGACGCGGGCTTGGTGATCCACGAGGCGAGGTTCACGTACCCCCGCTACAACCTGACCGCGATCCAGGATCTCGGCGAGTGGTGGGAGCAGGACACCGGCCTGCCGATCCCGCTCGGCGCCATCCTGGCCAAGCGTGGCTCGGTCGACCCCGCCCAGGCGACCGAGTGGATCCGCCGCTCGGTGAGCATGGCGTGGGCCGATCCGTCGGCGAGCGAGGAGTTCGTCGTGGCGAACGCGCAGGAGATGGAGCCCGAGGTCGTCAAGCAGCACATCGACCTGTACGTCAACGAGTTCACCCTGGACCTGGGCGATGACGGTTTCGCCGCCGCCGACGCCCTGCTGGGACGTGCGGCGGCGGCGGGGATCACACCTGCGGTCAAGGGACTGACGCTCTAGCCCTCGAGCTCCTTGGCGACGGCGTGCACGAGCTGAGCGATCTTCTGCGTCGACCGCTTGTCCGGGTACCGCCCGCGTCGCAGGTCGGGCTGCACCTTCGCCTCGAGGATCTTGATCATGTCCTCGACCATGCCGTGCAGTTCGTCGGCGGGCCGGCGTCGGAGCTCCGCGACGGACGGCGGCGCGTCCAGCACCGTGAGTCCGAGGGCTTGCGCTCCCTTGCGGCTGTCCACCACGCCGAACTCGACCCGCTGCCCGGTCCGTAGCTCGGCCACCCCGGCCGGCAGCGCACCCTTGGGCAGGAACACGTCGCCGCCCTCATCGCTGGTGACGAAGCCGAATCCCTTCGCCGCGTCGTACCACTTCACTCGACCCGTGGGCACCGCTGACCTCAACTCACATCGCCGTGGGATTTACGTACCCAGGCTATCCAACGTGTCGGGCCGACTCCCAACCGTTATCTCGCGGAGGAGGGTGGGCAGCGCGGTGAGGTCGGGCAGCACGTGGGAGGCCCCGGCGGCGCGGAGATCAGCGGCGGAGCACGGTCCGGTGGCGACGCCGATGCCTGGAATGTCCGCTGTGCGGGCGGCCACCATGTCACCCGTGTGGTCACCGACATACCACCGGACGCGGTGTTCGGTGAGCGCCGCGGCCTTGCCCTCGGCGAAGAGGTCGCCGGCCAGCTCGTCGTAGGGCAGGCCGAGGTGGTCGAGGTGCAGCCGGGCGAGCCGGCCCAGCTTGGAGGTGACGACGACCACGCGCAGGCCGAGGTCGCGCACGGCGGTGAGGGCGGCGACGGCTCCGGGGGTGGGCACGGTCGGTTCGATGGCGTACGCCGGGTAGAGCGCCCGGTAGGTGGTGACCGCCTCCTCCACCTGCTCGGGCGGGAACCACTCGCGCAGTTCGGTACGCAGCGGCGGCCCGAGCCGGGTGACCGCGAGGTCGGCGTCGACGTGGACGCCGGTCCGCTCGCTCAGCGCCCGGTACGCCGCCGCGATGCCGGGCCGGGAGTCGATCAGGGTCATGTCCAGGTCGAACCCGACCGCTGCGGTCACGGCTGGACGCGTCGAGCGGCGCCGGACCGCACCGCCGGGACCGTCATGGGATGGTCTGGCTGTAGTTGAGAGCCTCGACCGGCAACGGGAAGGTCTGGTCGTCGCCGAACGGTGAGGGCGCCGCGGCCCGGTCGGAGGTGAGCTCGGCGACGGGGAGGTGCCCGTCCTTCGGAGAGCGGGCCCGGCTGGCCTCGCCCGCCCGCACCTCGGTGCCCGGCTCTTGCGGATGCGCTTCCACGCTATTGCCCCCTCAGGAGTCGATATCGAACCCGGCCACGCCCCGGACCCGCCACCATCGTCCCATGGTCGGTAACTTGGGAAGGGATGGCCACGACATTCGCCGATCAACTCCGGTCCCTGCCCGATGAGGCCCTGGGCGCGCTGATTCAGCTGCGCCCCGATCTCGTCGTGCCGGTGCCCTCCGACGTGTCCGCGCTCGCCGTGCGGGCACAGTCCCGCGGCTCCGTGGCCCGATGCCTGGACTCGCTGGACGAGTTCACCCTGGCGATCCTGGACGCCGCCCGGTTGAGCCGTTCTCCCGAGACGGCTCTGACCTCGGTGGAGGCGATCCTGGAGCTGGCGTCGTCGGCACCACCGGACGACGTGCGGGTGGCGGTGGGGCGGTTGCGCGCCCGGTTCCTGCTGCATGGCCCGGAGGAGGCGTTGCAGGTCGTCGGCGCGGTCGACGAGGTGACGTCGCCATACCCGGCGGGGCTGGGCCGCCCGGCCGATTTCCTGGACCCGGCGGCGGCCGCGTTGTGCTCTGACCGGGCGAAGCTGCGCCGGACCGTGATGGAGGCCACTCCGGCCGCGCGCGCGGTGCTGGACAGGCTGGCGGCGGGTCCGCCGATCGGCGCGCTGGGCCGTGCCTCGAGCGACGGCGCGGTGTCCGAGCCGGTGCGCTGGCTGATCGACCATCACGTGCTGGTGCAGGTGTCCGAGGTGGGTCGCTCGCCGCGGCCGGACGGCGAACTGGTGGAGCTGCCGCGCGAGGTCGGTATGTTGCTGCGCCGGGAGACCGGGCCGCTGGGCCTGCTGCGCCCTCATCCGCCGGCGCCGGAGACCCCGGTGCGGGACGTGAAGGCGGTGGACGCGGCGGGTGCGGGCCAGGCCCTGGAGGCAGTACGCACGACGGAGAGCCTGCTGGAGGCGCTGGCCGTCGAGCCGGCGCCGGTGCTGAAGGCGGGCGGGCTGGGCGTCCGTGACCTGAAGCGGCTGGCCCGGGAGACGAACATGGACGAGCCGGTCGCCGCCCTGATGCTGGAGGTGGCGCACGCGACCGGGCTGCTCGGCGAGGCGGACCGCACCGGCATCAGCCGGTCCACGGTCTCCACCGGCGACGAGGTGTTCCTGCCGACCGGCGCGTACGACCTGTGGAAGGCCCAGGGCATCGCCCAGCGCTGGACCGCCCTGGCCCGCGCCTGGCTGATCATGACCCGGCAGCCGAGCCTGGTCGGGCGGCGCGACGAGCGGGACCGCCCGATCACCGCGCTGTCGCCCGAGGCGGAGCGCCCGGCGGGACCGCAGGCGCGGCGGGAGGCGTTGATGGCCGTGGCGGCGTTGCCCGCCGGTACCGCGCCACGGATCGATGACGTGCTGGGGCTGCTGTTCTGGCAGGCGCCACGCCGGGCCCGGGGTCGCGAGGCGGTACACCGGGACGCCTTGGACGGCGCCGCCCAGCTGGGTGTGACCGGGCGGGACGCGCTGACCTCGTACGCCCGCCTGCTCCTCAACCCGGAGGACGCCGACCCGCTGGGCGCCGAGCAGGTCACCGACGCGGTCCGCGCACTGGACGGTCTGTTGCCCGCCCCGGTCGACCACGTGCTGGTGCAGGCGGACCTGTCGGTCGTGGTGCCGGGCCCGCCGGAACCGGAGCTGGCCGGCGAGCTGGAGGTGGTGACCGACAAGGAGTCGGCGGCGATGCGCCGGGTCACGCCGTCGAGCGTGCGCCGGGCGCTGGATGTCGGCTACAGCGCCACCGATCTGCACGCGCTGTTCCGGCGGTGGTCGCGGACGCCGGTGCCGCAGGCGCTGACCTACCTGATCGACGACGCCGCCCGCAAGCACGGCGGCCTGCGGACCGGCTCGGCGGGTGGCTACCTGCGCAGCGACGACGAGGCGCTGGTGGCCGAGGCGCTGGCGGACAAGCGGCTGAGCTCGCTGGCGCTGCGCCGGTTGGCGCCGACCGTGCTGGTCAGCCCGCATCAGGTGAGCCGTCTGCTGGGCGCGCTGCGGGAGGCCGGTTACGCGCCGGTCGCCGAGGACGCGGGCGGGGCGACGGTGCTCAGCAGGCCGAAGGTGCGCCGTGCTCCGACGCGTACCCCCGTCTCGGTCCGGCTGCCCGACCAGGCCGGGCCGCCGCACCTGGCCGGGCCGCGCCTGGCCGGCGTGGTCGAGCAGATCCGCAAGGGCGACATCGCGACCCGGGCGGCCCGCCGTGCGCCGGTGAGCGTGCGGGCGGCGAACGGTCAGGGCGTGCCCGGTCTGACCTCGGTGCAGGCGCACGGGCAGGCGATGGCGGTGCTGCAACAGGCGGTGCGGGAGAAGGCGCGGGTGTGGGTGGGTTACGTGGATTCGCACGGTGCGACGTTGTCCCGGCTGGTCCGGCCGGTGTCGCTGAGCGCCGGCTATCTGCGCGCCGAGGACGACCGGACGGAGACGTTGCACACGTTCGCGCTGCATCGCATCACCGCCGCGGTCCCGGAGGAGCAGTAGACTAGAGGGTCTTTTACGTCCGCGAGAAGGGCTACCCGTGAGCGGCGGACCACTGATCGTTCAATCCGACAAGACCTTGCTCCTCGAGGTGGATCACCCGGACGCGCAGGCCTGCCGGATGGCGATCGCGCCGTTCGCCGAGTTGGAGCGCAGCCCGGAGCATGTGCACACGTACCGCCTGACCCCGCTCGGCCTGTGGAACGCGCGCGCCGCCGGCCATGACGCCGAGGGCGTCGTGGACTCCTTGATCAAGTTCTCGCGCTACCCGGTGCCGCACGCGCTGCTGGTCGACGTGGCCGACACCATGGACAGGTACGGCCGGTTGCAGCTGGTCAACGACCCGGGCCACGGCCTGGTGCTGCGCGGCCTCGACAAGTTCGTGCTGATCGAGGTGGCGAAATCCAAGAAGCTGGCCGGCATGCTGGGCGCTCGACTGGACGACGAGACGATCGCGGTGCACGCCTCCGAGCGGGGCCGCCTCAAGCAGGCATTGCTCAAGCTGGGCTGGCCGGCCGAGGATCTGGCCGGGTACGTGGACGGCGAGGCGCATGAGATCGCGCTCGCTGAAAACGGTTGGACGCTGCGGTCGTACCAGCAGGAAGCGGTCGATGGTTTCTGGGCGGGCGGCTCGGGCGTGGTGGTGCTGCCCTGTGGCGCCGGCAAGACGCTGGTCGGCGCGGCGGCGATGGCGACCGCCAAGGCGACCACGCTGATCCTGGTGACCAACACGGTGGCCGGCCGGCAGTGGAAACGCGAGCTGGTCGCCCGCACGTCGCTGACCGAGGACGAGATCGGGGAGTACAGCGGCGAGCGCAAGGAGATCCGCCCGGTCACCATCGCGACGTACCAGGTGCTCACCTCGCGGCGTAACGGCGCGTTCACCCACCTGGACCTGTTCGGCGCCCGCGACTGGGGCCTGGTCATCTACGACGAGGTGCACCTGCTGCCCGCGCCGATCTTCCGGTTCACCGCCGACCTGCAGGCCCGCCGCCGGCTCGGGCTGACCGCCACGCTGGTCCGCGAGGACGGCCGGGAGGGCGACGTGTTCTCGCTGATCGGCCCGAAGCGCTACGACGCCCCGTGGAAGGACATCGAGGCGCAGGGCTGGATCGCCCCCGCCGCGTGCACCGAGGTGCGGGTCACCCTGACCGAGGCGGAGCGGATGGCGTACGCGGTGACGGACGCCGAGGAGCGCTACCGGGTGGCCGCGACCGCCCGCACCAAGCTGCCCGTGATCCGCGCGCTGGTCAACCGGCACCCGAACGAGCAGGTGCTGGTCATCGGTGGGTTCCTCGACCAGTTGCACGAGCTCGGCGAGTACCTCGACGCCCCGATCATCCAGGGCTCGACCACGAACAAGGAGCGGGAGCGGCTGTTCGACGCGTTCCGTGCCGGCGAGTTGCGCACGCTGGTGCTGTCGAAGGTCGGCAACTTCTCCATCGACCTGCCGGAGGCGGCGGTCGCGATCCAGGTGTCCGGGACGTTCGGGTCACGCCAGGAGGAGGCGCAGCGGCTCGGCCGGGTGCTGCGGCCGAAGGCGGACGGGCGGCAGGCGCACTTCTACACCGTGGTGTCCCGGGACACCATCGACACCGAGTACGCCGCGCACCGCCAGCGGTTCCTGGCCGAGCAGGGGTACGCGTACACCATCGTGGACGCCGACGACGTGCTCGGCCCGCCGCTGCCGCAGATCGACTGACCCCTACTCTCCGTCGGGCCGGGCCGGAACCGGCTGATCCGGAGCCGGTTCCTGAACGGGCGGCCGGTCGATCTGCTGCACGGCCGGCACCGGCGCCTCGGCGACCTGGGAGAAGAACATGAGGCTGGCGACGCCGATCAGGAAGAGCACGAAGAACCCGACGGCGGCGGCGATCACCCAGGCCCAGATGTTGTTGTTCCGGGGCGCCGGGGCGGGGGCCCGGATGGGCGGCGGCTCTGGCGGCGCCATGACCAGACGCGGTCCCGCCTCCTCGTAGGCGGCGGCCGCGATGGCCTCGGGGCTGCCCAGCCGCTGCAGCACCTCGACCATCTCCCCGTCGGAGTAGGCGCCCTGCTCACGCGCGGTTTCGATGTGCGCGGAGAGGTCGGCCAGCAGCTCGTGGCGCTGCAACACGGGCAGCCCGCTCAGCCGGAGCTCGACCTCACGCAGGTACTCCCCTGCCACATCAACCTTGTTGATACTCATGCTCCACCGGTCCCTACGAGTCGATCGACGGTCTGCCGGAACGACGTCCATTCGGTACGGAAATTACTCAGTGCCGCGCGGCCGCCGTCGGTGAGCGAGTAGTAGCGCCGGGGCGGCCCGGTCGGCGACTCGCTCCATTTGCTGTCCAGCCATCCGACGCGGCGCAGACGGGACAGCAGCGGGTAGATGGTGCCCTCGGTGGTGGCGAGACTGCGCTCCTCACCGAGCCGGCGGACGATCTCGGTGCCGTAGATGTCCTCCCGCTCGACCATGGCCAGCACGCAGAACTCCAACGTCCCGCGGCGAAGGCTGCTGGTGAGCTGGGCGACATCTGTCATGGGCAACACGGTACCTTGCGGCGCAAGGTAGGCCTAGGGAAGCCTCGGCCCCGGCTCCAGGAGAGGCGTGAGCAGGTCGCCGAGTTCTTCGACGCGGCCCAGCACCTCGTGCGCCTCGAACTGCCGCGCCTCCGCGTCGCCGGTACCCATCGCCTCGACCTCTTCCCAGGTCAGCGGCGTCGAGGCGGTCGGCGCCGGCTGCGCCCGCAGCGAGTAGGGCGCGACCGTGGTCTTGGCGGCGGCGTTCTGGCTCCAGTCGATGAAGATCTTGCCCGGCCGCAGGTTCTTCGCCATCTTCGCCGTGATCGACTTCGGCACCATCGCGGCAAGTTCCTCGGCCACCTTCTTGGCGTAGCCGGAGACCTCCTCGGAGTCCTGCTCGCCGGAGATCGGGCAGCACAGCTGCATGCCCTTCTTGCCCGAGGTCTTCGGGTACGCGGCCACGCCGTCCGCCTCCAGCCGGTCGCGCATCAGCACCGCCACCCCGCAGCACTCCTGCAACCCGGCCGGCGACCCAGGATCAAGATCGACGACCATCAGATCCGGGTACGCGCCCACGCGCCACTGCGGCGTGTGCAGTTCCAGCGACGCCAGGTTCGCCACCCAGACCAGGGTCGGCAGGTCGTCCACCACCACGAAGTCGATGGTCTCCCGTGCCTTGGTCGACCCCGGCACCGGCAGACGCTCGGTGTGCACCCAGTCCGGCGTACCCCCGGGCTTGTTCTTCTCGAAGAAGTGCATGCCGTCGACGCCGTTGGGGAAGCGGATCCGGGTCAACGCCCGACCTCGCAGGTGCGGCAGCAGGATCGGGGCCAGGCGCGTGTAGTAGTCGATGACCTCACCCTTGGTGAACCCGGCGGCCGGGTACATCACCTTGTCCAGGTTGGACAGTTCGAGGTCGCGCCCCTCGATGGTCACCGCGACCGGCACCCGATCAGGAGCCATCGTCGTCCTCCTCCACGCAGTCGGCCGGACCCTTGTCCGGGCGCAACCTCAGGAAACGCGGGAACCGAAGCCGGCCGTCCGGCGTGCGGTTGCCGTAGCGCACCTCCACCACCAGATCGGGACGTACCCAGTGAGCGCCGCGCGCATCCTCCCGGGGCACCGCCCCCGGCGGGAACGGCGACTTCTCGGCGGCGATCGGCCCGAGCACTTCGAGCAGTTCCCTCTCCGACGCGCCGCTGATCCCGCCGCCGACCCGGCCCCGGTAGCGCAGCCGCCCGTCCGGCCCCGGCGAGCCGACCAGCAGCCCGCCCAGCCGCCGCGCGCCGGGACGCCAGCCGCCGATCACGTAGTCGCCGGTCTGCTCGAACTTCACCTTGACCCAGTCCGGCGACCGCAGCCCCGGCGTGTACGGCGTCTCCACCCGCTTGGCGACCACACCCTCCAGCCGGTACTCGCGGGCCGTCGCCGTGGTCGCCTCCCCGTCGGTGAAGACCGGCGGGACCATCCAGTTCCGGGCGGCCAGGTCCAGACCCTCGAGCCGTTCGCGGCGGACCGCGTACGGCTGCTTCTTGAGATCTTCGCCATTCAGCCGGAGCAGGTCGAAGATCATGTACGTGACCGGCAGCGTCACCGCCAGCGAGGCCGCCTTGTGCGGATCCCGGACGTGCATCCGCTCGGCCAGCGCGGTGAACGATGGGACGCCACGCGCGTCCATCACCACCATCTCGCCGTCCAGCAGCGTGTCTGGCGGCAGACGTAAAGCCGCTATTTCCGGATATGCGATGGTGACCGTGGTCCCCGACCGCGCATACAACCGCGGCGGCTCCTGCCCACAGGCCGCGATCACCCGGACGCCGTCCCACTTGAATTCGTAGCTCCAGCCGGGCCCACGCGGCAGCGGGCCCGCGGTCGCGAGCATCGGGGACAGCGGTGCCGGCACCTGATCACCATAAGCACTTACGTCAGCTTCCGCGGGCTGCCATCCTTGATCCGAGCAGCGCAAACAGGTTAGGTGGCGTACATGCGAGCGATCTGGAAAGGCGCGGTCTCGTTCGGCCTGGTGTCGATCGCCGTGAAGCTCTACTCCGCGACCGAGGAGAAAGACATCCGGTTCCATCAGGTGCACCGCACCGACGGCGGCCGGATCAAATACAAGCGCACCTGCTCGGTGGACGGCGAGGAGGTGACCTACGACGACATCGCCAAGGGGTACGACATCGGCGGCGGCGAGATGGTCATCCTGACCGACGACGACTTCGCCGAACTGCCGCTGACCACGTCCCGGGCGATCGACGTGCTGCAGTTCGTCCCCGCCGACGAGATCGACCCGATCATGTTCGCCAAGGCCTACTACCTCGAGCCGGAGGGCCAGGCGGCCAAGCCGTACGTGCTGCTCCGCGACGCCCTGCAGGACGCCGACCGGGTGGCCATCGTGAAAATCGCGATCCGCCAGCGGGAACAGCTGGCGACCCTGCGCGTCCGCGACGACGTGCTGGTGCTCAACACGATGCTCTGGCCCGACGAGGTCCGCGGTGTCGACTTCGGCTTCCTGGACGAGGACATCGAGACCCGGCCGGCCGAGCTGGCCATGGCGAGCTCGCTGATCGACTCGATGGCCGGCAGCTTCAAGCCGGAGGAGTTCACCGACAACTACCGGACCGCGCTGCAGGAGGTCATCGACGCCAAGGTCGAGGGCCGCGAGGTGGTCGCGCCGGAGGAGGCGGAGGAGGAGCCGGCCGCGGCGGTCGACCTGATGGCGGCGCTGAAGGCGAGTGTCGAGCGGGCCAAGGCGGCACGCGGCGAACCCGCTGCCCCCGCCGCGAAGAAGGCGACCACGGCCAAGAAGAAGGCGGCCCCGGCCAAGAAGGCCGCTCCGGCCAAGCGCGCCGCCAAGAAGTCCGCTTAATCTTGCGGCGTGGGATTGTCATGGGCTGAGTCATACCTGGGCCGGCAGCGGGGATTCGCCGGCGACGAGGAGCGGCTGCTGTTCGTCGCCTCCCGCGGCGTCATCATCGACGACCAGAACCGTCTGTTGCTGATCCAGCGCTCCGACAACCATCGCTGGGCCATCCCGGCCGGCGCGATGGAGCTCGGCGAGAGCATGGAGGAGTGCGCGATCCGCGAGACCTGGGAGGAGACCGGGCTGACCGCGACGTCGCTCACCCCGTTCGCCTTCTACTCGCGTGCGCAGTTCACCAACGACTACGGGCACGCGTACCAGCAGATCCTGATGGCCTTCCGGATTCACACCTGGGAGGGCGAGCTGGTCAAGCAGACCGACGAGACGATCGACGCCGGCTTCTTCCCGCTGGACGCGCTGCCCGGCGAGCGGTCGTTCATCATCGAGGAGACGCTGGCCGACCTGGCCACCTTCGAGGCGACCGGGCACCTGGTGCTCAAGTAACCCATGCTCGGGATGGACCTGTCGCCACTGCGCACGTCGCGCGACTTCCGGCTGATGTTCACCGCCGGCGCGGTGTCCGGATTCGGCTCCTTCATCACGTACGTGACCATCCCGTTCCAGGTCGCGGCGATCACCGACGACCCCCTCATGGTCGGCCTGCTCGGCGTGTGCGAGCTGGTCCCGCTGATCGTCATGAGCTTCGTCGGCGGGGCGCTGGCCGACTTCGTGGACCGCAAGGTGCTCGTCCGGCTGGCCGAGTTCGCCCAGGCCGGTCTGTGCGCGGTGCTGCTGGTCAACGCACTCTCCGACGAGCCACACCTCTGGCTGCTGTACGTGGTGGCCGGGCTCGCCGCGACGTTCGGCGGGCTGGCTCGGCCGTCGCTGGACGCGATGATCCCCCGGCTGGTCGAGCCGGAGCAGATCCCGGCCACCATGTCGCTCCAGTCGCTGCAGTACAACGTCGCCCAGCTGGCCGGCCCCGCGCTGGCCGGCGTGCTCATCGCCACGATCGACCTGGCCTGGGTGTACGCCTTCGACCTGGTCACCTTCGTGGTGTCGCTGATCTGCATCTCGCTGGTCCGCGCGGTCCCGCCGCCCGGCGACGCGGACCGTCCGTCGCTGCGGTCGGTGCTCACCGGCCTGCGCTACGCCCGCAGCCGCCAGGAGCTGCTGGGCACGTACCTGATCGACGTCAACGCGATGTTCTTCGGCATGCCGCAGGCCCTCTACCCGTTCCTGGCCGCTCAGCTCGGCGGCCCCAAAGTCCTCGGTCTGCTGTACGCCGCCCCGGCCGCCGGCTCGATGCTGGCCACGCTCACGTCCCGCTGGTCCGGACGCGTGCACCGGCACGGCCTGATGGTGGTCATCGCCGCCGCCTGCTGGGGCCTCGGCATCGTCGGCGCCGGCCTCTCCGACTGGCTCTGGCTCACGCTGTTCTGCCTGGCCTTCGCCGGCGCCTCCGACATGATCTCGGGCATCTTCCGCGCGATCATCTGGAGCCAGACCATCCCGGACCACCTGCGCGGACGCCTGGCCGGCATCGAGATGCTGTCGTACACCACCGGCCCGCTGCTCGGTCAGGTCCGATCCGGGGCGATGGCCCGGACCGGGCTGGGCGTGACCGGCTCCATCTGGGTGGGTGGTGTGCTGTGCATCGCGGGTACGGCCGTCCTGGCCGCCCTCCTGCCCAGGTTCGTCCGGTACGACGGCAAGGACGGCATCGCGCGGAAGAAGGCGGAGGACGAGGCGTGGCTGACACGGTCCACAACGACACCAGGTTGACGGCGGCCAAGCGTGCCGTCTACGTGGCGTTCATGGGCTCCGGCTGGGCGATGTCCAGCTGGGCCACCCGGATCCCGCAGATCCGCGACGGCCTCGAGCTGACACCCAGCCGGCTCGGCCTGCTGCTCCTGGCCATCGCGGCCGGATCCATCGTGGCGCTGCCACTGGCCGGCATCATCGTCACGCGCCTCGGCTCGCGGGCCACGATCACCGCGATGGCCGGCCTCCTCGGCGTCTCGATGACCGGCATCGCGTTCGGCTACCAGCTGGGCGTGGTGCCCGTGGCGATCTCCCTGTTCGGCTTCGGCTTCGCCCAGGGCGCCTGGGACGTGGCGATGAACGTCCAGGGCGCGGTGGTCGAACGCAAACTAGGCAAATCGATCATGTCCCGCTTCCACGCGGGCTTCAGCGTCGGCATGGTCGCCGGCGCCCTGACCGGCACGGCGACGCTTGCCCTGCACATCTCGGTGACCGTGCACCTGATCTTCTTCGGCCTGGCCATCGCGGCCGCCGTCATCGCGTCCATCCGCTGGTTCATCCCCGACACCGATGCCGACCCCGTGGCGACGACGTCCGACGCCGTCCCCCAGCCGTCCGCCCTCTCCACCTGGACCGAGCCCCGCACCCTGCTGGTCGGCCTGTTCGTGCTGGCCTTCGCCTTCGCCGAGGGCACCGGCGTCGACTGGATCGCGGTGGCCGTCATCGACGACTACGGCGCCCCCGCGACCAGCGGCACCCTGACGTACGCCATCTTCCTGGCCGCGATGACCACCGGCCGCTGGTTCGGCCCCGGCTTGCTGGACCGCTACGGCCGCGTCCGCGTGCTCCGAGTCCTGGCCCTGATCGCCCTGGCAGGCCTGTGCCTCTTCGTCTTCGGCGCGTCCCTTCCCGTGGCCTTCGCCGGCGCCTGCCTCTGGGGCCTGGGCACTTCCTTGGGCTTCCCGGTGGGCATGAGCGCCGCCGCCGACGACCCGTCCCGAGCCGCGTCCCGGGTGAGCGTGGTCGCCTCCGTGGGCTATTGCGCCTTCTTGGGCGGCCCCCCGCTGATCGGCTTCCTGGGCGACCACATCACCGTCCAGAAGGGCCTGATAGCGGTGGCCGCCCTCCTGGCCATAGCCCTCATGATCACCAACGTGATCCGCCCCTTGGACCCCACCCGCAAGAACTGACACCGCCCCGCCCTGTGGACAACGCCCAAAACCGCCACTCCCACCCGCTACCGTGACGCCCACCCAGTGACGGGGTGGGGGAGGTGGCGGCGCGACGATGGCGCAATTGCGACAGCGTCACCGCGAGCGCCAGCGGATCTTCCGGAGATCCACCTCCGGGGCGTCGGCCTGGACCCCCATGTCGTGCGGCGCCTCGGCCGTGCGCACGCGGACCCGCACCTCGCGGTCCACACCGAACGGGAACGGCTCGATCAGCACCCGTTTGCCGCCGGCGACGGGCATCCGCGGCCGGACCTGCTCCGCCGGCCACGACCGCACGTGCAGCACCTGGAGCACGCGGGCGTTGAGCCGCACCTCGATCGGGCGGCCGGAGAACTTCTCCCGGGCGATGGCGAACGGCGACAGGTTGCGGAGCACGATCTCCGTCTCGTACGCCTCGTCGTCGCCGGTGTCGCGGTCGGCCTCGATGCCGACCACCCGCGGGCGCTCGAAGGCGTAGCCGAGACGCGCCACCGTGGCGTTGCGCCGCTGCCAGCGGATCGTGAACAGGGTGCCGGTGCCGACCACGAGCAGGCTGGTGGCCGAGATCAGGACCGTCCAGATCGTCGTGGTCATCGCTACCTCCCCAAACGCGGATAAATCAGCCACCTTGTCAGAGGGGGTGCCCGGCGAGCCGCACCGGGCACCCCGGATGGATCAGATGGACCATGTCGCGTGTGGACGCGACTCCTCGATCGCTCTGCGGAGCGCGCGGGCGATCTGGTTGAACACCCGGGCGTTCGTGTCGGCGAAGAGGATGACCCCGCCACCCCGGTAGGACGCGTGCAGCTCCCACAGGCGCGGGCGGGTCCGCCGGTACGCGGCGACAACGATTCCCGGAACCGTGATGGCCAGGAGGCCCAGCGCGACGAGCGCGGGGGTCTCCACGACGGGCCAGACGGCCACGGCCAGGGCCACCGAACCGGCGGCGGCCTGCACTGTGGGCGGGCGGCTACGGTCGATGGCGGTGCAGGTGATGCCGACCTTCCGCAGCTCGCGGATCACGAAGATCTTCGCCGGCGTGGTACGCCAGACGAAGAGTTCGCTGGTCACCACGGCGTCAGGCCCACGGTAGTAGGTGCGCATGGCGAACTCCTTCCCCGGACTCCTTGCGAGAGGGGGAACAGCGAGCCACCATTGGCGCAGAGAGAATTCCCCGCCTCGCTCGTTGCGACTGCCGACGAGCTCAGAGGCGACAAAGGCACCCGGTTGCCGCCGGGTGCCTTTGCTGTCGATCCCTTCGAGTCCCGCCTTTTGTCTGCCTGTAGTACAGCACGGCTACCCGGCTGTCCGCTACACATCAAGTTGCCACATTGCAGATTGCATGTAGGCAATGTGCCATCGGACCGGTTGTGAGCTGCTCAAACGCTGATCGGGTGAATTCTGCGGGGATCAACACCGCTTGGGGGGAGAATCAGGGCGTACGACACATGACCTCGCGTTTCATCGGAGAACAGCCCGGGTACGGCCACTGACGACCTTGGATCGGGACACAGCTGGGGAGGCTGATCGCCCATGGAAAGTCGACTTCGGATAGCGGGCCAGGCAGTCCACCCGGCGCTGCTGATGTTCCCGCTCGGGCTGTTCACCATGGCCGTCCTCTTCGACCTGGCCAACCGGCTCGGCGCCCCCGACATCATCGGCCAGCTCGCGTACTGGAACATCGTGGCCGGCCTGGTCGGCGGCATCCTGGTCGTCCTCGCCGCCGCCGTCGACCTGCTCTTCGTCCGCAACGGCAGGGCGAAGCGCGTCGGTGTCCTGCGCAACCTGATGAGCATGGGTGTCCTCGTCCTGTTCGCGGTGGTCCTGATGATGCGCATGCAGTCCCCCGAGCGCGTCGCCGGTTGGGGCATCCTGGCCGTGGAGATCATTTCGCTCGGCGTCTCGTTCTACGCCGCCTGGTTCGCCGGCGAGCTCGCCAACCGCCGCCAGGCCCCCGCCCTGGCCCAGGCTCGCCGCTGACTCCATTGAGGCTGGTTTGCACCCTCTTCCTCCGGGCACGGAAGTAGAGACGCACCGCCCACCGGCAGTGCGCACCGGAGGAGAGGAGAACCGTGATGACCGCGTCGATCCAGGGCAAGCGCGTGGCATTCCTGGCCACCGACGGCGTCGAGGAAGTCGAGTACACCGAGCCGCGGAAGGCGGTCGAATCCGCGGGCGGCACGGCGGAACTCCTGTCGATCAAGTCCGGCGAGATCCAGGCCGTCAACCACATGGACAAGGCCGGCACCTACCAGGTCGACAAGCAGGTCAAAAACGTCAGCCCCGATGAGTACGACGCGCTCGTGCTTCCCGGCGGCGTGGCGAATCCGGACTTCCTGCGAGCCGACCCGGACGCGGTCCGGTTCGTCCGTGAATTCGTGGTGTCCGGCAAGCCGGTGGCGGCGATCTGCCACGGCCCGTGGACGCTGGTCGAGGCCGGTGTCGTGGACGGCCGGACGCTGACCAGCTGGCCGAGCCTGCGCACCGACCTGGCCAACGCCGGCGCCACCTGGGTGGACGAACAGGTCCACGTTGACGAGGCACTGGTGACGAGCCGCAAACCGGACGATCTACCCGCCTTCTGCGAGGCGATGCTGGACCAGATCAGCCAGCCGGCCCACGCATGATCCGCTCTCCGGGGCCGGGCTCCCGGCCCCGGCGCGGCGGGTCCTAGACTCGCCGTGTGATGGCTGAGACGACCTTCGACGTGGCCGTCGTCGGGGCCGGCCCGGCCGGGCTGTCGGCGGCGCGCGCCGCCGCGGCAGCCGGCGCCCGGACCATCGTCATCGACCGCGCCGAGCACCCGCGGTACAAGACCTGTGGCGGCGGCCTGATCGGCACGTCACTCGGTCTTGCCGCGCCACGCATCCAGGTCCCCGCCCGCGATTCGATCAGCGCGATCACCTTCACCGACGACGGCAACCGGGCCTTCACCCGGCAGTCGACCGGCAAGCCGCTGCTGACGATGGTCCGGCGCGACGACTTCGACCACGCCTGGCTCAAGGCCGCGGCGGCATCCGGCGCCGAGGTGCTTCAAAACGCTCAGGTACGCGCGATCGACCAGGACACCGAGTCGGCGACCGTGACCCTGGCCGACGGATCGGCCCTGACCGCACGCGTGGTCATCGGCGCCGACGGTTCCGCCGGGATCACCTCGCGCTATGTCGGCGTCACCTTCGACCAGCAGGACCTCGGCCTCGAGGTGGAGCTCGCGGCGACCCCTGAGGACCGGGCTGCCTGGCGCGGCCGTGTCCAGCTGGACTGGGGCGCCGAGCCCGGCTCGTACGGCTGGGTCTTCCCCAAGGACGACGAGCTCACCGTCGGCGTGATCATGGCCAAGGGCAAGGGGGCCGAGACCAAGGACTACCTGACCAAGTTCCTGGCCGGTCTGGGCCTGCACGGCCGCGAGGTGGTCCGAGACTCCGGCCACCTGACCCGCTGCCGCGCCGACGACGCGCCGCTGGCCCGCGGCCGGGTGCTGGTCGCCGGCGACGCGGCGGGCCTGCTGGAGCCGTGGACCCGCGAGGGCATCAGCTTCGCCCTCCGTTCGGGCGCATGGGCCGGCGAGGTGGCCGCCCGCGCGGCCCAGCAGGGCGCCGGCGCCCTGGACGGCTATCCCGCCCTGATCCGCAAGCATCTGGCCCCCGAGATCACCGCCGGCCGCCGCCTGCTCACGGTCTTCTCCCGCCACCGCCACCTGATCCACGCCGCGATGGCCACCCCGCTGGGCTGGCGCGCCTTCGAGGGCTTCTGCCAGGGCGATCTCACCATGGCCGGCATCCTCCGCCGCGCCCCCCTCCGCGTAGCGATCAACCTCCTCGGCGGCGAACAGCCCCACCCCGGCTGACCCCCCGCCTGACCACCACCCCGGCTGACCCCCCGCCTGACCACCACCCCGCCTGACCATCCCGGCTGACCCCCACCCCGGCCCGGGGCGCACCTGACCACCACCCCGGCCCGGGCGCGCACCTGACCACCACGCCGGCCCGGCCGCCGCCGAACCCGCACGGCGCCCCGCCATCCCTCACGCCGCAGCACCGCACCGCCCTCCTCGCACCCACACCTCCGTCCCACCGCCGTCCCCGCTGTGCCACGCGCTCGCCCTTCCTCCAAGCCGCGGGCTCACTCCCGCCTTTGGCCCAGGCCTGCTCGGTAGAGGTCTCGGAGCAGGCCTATCTCGCCGCCGTGGTGGAAGGTCTCGCGGTTGAGGTGCAGGGCCAGCTGGGCCATGTTCTGGTCGGCGAAGAACGAGCCCCGCGGCCCCAACGGCGCCTCGAAGGCCGCCGCGTCCATCGACAGCAGCCCGTCGCGCCACCACTCGTAGGACCGCCGCAGGAAGTCGAGCGCCTCGTCGGCCGTGCCGGGCAGCGAAGCGGGCAGGTGCCGGGGGTCGAACATGTCGGCGTCGGCGGGCACGCTGCCGTCGCCGAAGAAGGTGCTCGCCCGGGTGTGGAAGCAGCCCGCCGCGATGTGGTTGATGCGCCAGGCCAGCGTGGTAACCGGTGGCGGGTCGGGCACCTCGCCCGGCGGCGCGCCGTCGGAAACCAGGTTGCCGACGGCGTCGGGACGCACCGACCAGCAGCCGGGCACCGGCTCCCAGTAGTACTCCTCATCGGTCAGACCGGCTAACCGTGGCCAGAGCGTGGAATCCCAGTAGAAACCGAGCTGCTCGACTGCTGTGGCGCGTACCCAATCCATGGGGTTTGGTTTAGCACCCGGGTCCGACAGTTTTCAGGCGACGGCAGAACGCCGAGGCCAGGGCGCCCACTGCACGGCCGCGGCGAAGCCCTCACGACGGGCCGAGCGGGCCTCGGCGGAGTCCAGCAGGGTCTCCCGGCGCACGTTGAGGTCGCGACCGATCAGGCACACCTCGGACCAGGAACCGCCGACACCGCGCCGCACCCGCTCCCACAGACCGCCCTCGACCAGCGCGGACGCCTGGGAGCGCAACTGTTCGGCGAGCAGGTCGGGCTGCTCGTCGCACGCGTCGCAACCGCAGTTCGGCAGGCTCTCCTCGTACCACCGACCGAGCTTCAGCACCACGCTCGGGAACTCGGTGAAGGCGACCGCCAGCGGCGCTGCGGCGGGCATCCGAGGAACCAGACGGACCGTACGGTAGAGCTCCTCGCCGAGCGGTTCCTTCGCCTCCCGGCGTTCGACCGTGTAGTGCTCGGTCAGCTCGTCGAGCAGGTGTTCCGCCGCGTCGCGCAGCACGGCGAAACGTCCCGGGTTGGTGACCCGGGAGTACTCCTCCGGCTTGGGCTCGCCGTCTCTCATCAGAGCAAGTATGCCGCCACGGGCGCGCTGACCGGCCAAAATCGGCACGCCAGGGGCGGCGGCCAGATCAGCGGAACTCTTCCGCACCATCGAGGAAGGCGATCCACTCGTCGTGGGTGAACGTCACCACGAGCCCGGGATCCGTGGAGTTGCGTACCAGAATGCGATCGTCATCCTTGGCGACCTCGACGCAGCTTCCGCCACTGCACCGGCCACTTCGGCGCCAGGTCAGCTGTTCATCCGACTTGATCATCGTGCCTCCTCCGTGACTCCGCGTTCCACGGTAAGCGACACCAGGAGGATCAACTCGATGTGAACATGAATGAATGGGCGGTCCTGCCATGTTTCGTCACAAAGAGCCGCTATGTGCTTTGTGCGGGCGTCCGATCCATCGGTCGCAGCCGACGACTTACGGCCGGACGCCCGTTTGACGCAAGACTTAGAAGCGGAACTCGCCGGCGTTGACGCCCTGCACGAAGGCGGTCCACTCGTCAGCCGTGAAGTGAAGCGGCGCAATCTCCGGGTTCTTCGAATCGCGAACGAGGTACTCGTCCGCGACCTTGGCGACCTCCACGCAGGTGCCCCCGCTGCAGCTGGAGCTCTTCAGCCAATTCGGCTCGATAACGTTCACTCTGTGGTCTCCGGTTCAAGGAGGGCACTGACTAGTGCCTGGTATGGGGGAGATTACGCGCTGTCACCCGGCGTTGATCATGTTTTCCAGAACAGCGATCCGGCTCTCCACGAACGAGATCGTTTCCGACTCATCCAGCGAGACGTTGTACAGCTGCTTGAAGCGCTGGAGATGCCTCGAGGTGACCTTCTTTTCCTCGATAAGCTCGTCCGTAAGACCGTTCTCCAGATACATGACCTCGTCACCGGGACCATCTCTGCCCAGCGACACCAGATCGAAGGTGGCGTTGTTGGCGATGGGGATCTCCAGCGAGAAGGGCAGGATCCTCATGTGGATCAGGCCCTCGACCGCCAAGCGGCGCATTTCACGAAGCTGCTCGGCGAACACCGCCGGACCGCCGGTAGACCGCATCAGCACGGCCTCGTCGACAACGGTGTAGTACTCCATCGACCCGAGTCGGCTCAGCAGCGCCTCGCGACGCAGACGGCGCGCCTCGATCAGAGCCTCCACGACATCACGCGATAGCGGTTGCTCTTCCTCTGCGAAAGGGCCGGTAAGCGCTCTCGCATAGCCCGGCAACTGCACGGCGCCGTGGAAATAGCGGATGTTGTACGAATAAATCGCTTCCGCCACCGACTCGTACTCGATGTATTGCCGCAGTGGCTGACTGAGGTCGCGGAAAGCAGGATCCTGCCACCACGCGACGTGTTGCCGCATACGGGCTGTCTTCGCATCGCCGATCAGGGCGCTGATCTGTGCCCGATCTTTGATTTTCAAGAAACTCAGCAGCGGCCGAAGGTCATTCGGTGAAATGCTTACATCGCCATTCTCGATGCGAATGACTTTGCTGAGTGACCATTCCATCTCATCGGCGACCTCGAGCTGGGTCATGTCTGCGGCCTCCCGCGCCTCACGCAGCGCCAGCCGCACGCGTCTACGCGCGACGGTCGGCGACACGTTCGGTGAAGCAGCCTCAGTCATGACTCCACGTCTTCGTCGTTGAAGAGATGTTCCAAACAGCTACCTCGCTGCTTGCCTGTTGGCAGGCAGCGAGGTCGCGCGTCACTTTACAACCAAACGAAGCGGAGGCTCAGAGGGTTCACCAAAACGAGACGAGTCACACGACAGGGGCTGACAGTGATCATGAAGCGACAGCGAGTCCATAGTCGGCATGGTTACGGAGGTCGTTCTCGAGGCTGCGCTTCAAAGCGCGGGTGACCTGGTTGAACACTCGCAGATCACGGCTCTCGAAGATGGTGGTGCGAGCGCCTCGGACGGTCGCCACGATCCGGTACGACCGGGCGCCGGAGGACTGTCGACTGCAGACGGCTACGACCATTGCCGTCACGGCGAGGATCGCGAGGGTTGCCCCGGCCACCGCCCCGACGGTCATCCAGCCGGCCGCGGCGAACGTGGCCAGGCCACCCGCCATGATCATGAGCGCGTCCGTCGACCGGGTGCGTGCGGCGTGCTCGATCCGCTGGATCGCGCGCAGCTCGCGTACCGGAACGATCCTGGGGGTGTCCATCAGCCACACGAATCGCTCGGCTGTCACGAAGGCGTCGGGTCCACGGTAATAGGTGCGCATTGCCTGCCCCTTTCGCTCCTGGACGAGGCAAGGAAAGGTCGCATGAGGGCGACGGAGAGAATTCCCACCTCGCTTGTCCGGCGGGCGGAATGGCGCGGAGGCAAGAACGGCACCCGGTTGCCGCCGGGTGCCGTCTGGTTCTTCCCCTCGATATTCCGCCCGTTGTGCCTGATGTCAGTAGAGCACGCCGGGTCGCTGATCGCCACCGTTCAACATGCCACGTGGCAGATGGCGCACTAGCAAGGTCTTCCACTGATCAATGATCGAGCGATGAGCTGCGGAAACGAAACGAGGCCCAAGTCAGCCGACGTGGCGATGCCACCAGTCCAGCATCGGCTCGGGGCGCCGCTGGAACTCCAGGTAGCCGTCCCAGCGAGCGGTCGAGTCGCGTACCCAGGCCAGGTGTTTGTCCTTGACATCCATGACGTCGTGCATCTCCTCGAGGTCCGCGGGCACGGTCAGGGTGTCGTAGTGGACGCCGTACAGGTCGGTCGGGATGCGCACGTGGCGCGCCCAAGAAGCGTCCGGACGTTCGCCGAAGCCGAAGGAGGTGCCGATCTTGACGCGCCGGTCCAACTCGTCGAGATGGTGAGCGCCGACGCCGAGCAGGTCCAGCATCCGGGCCATGATCACGCGATCGGAGACGGGCTGGCACGCCACCAGCGAGTGGACGCCGTCGAACGCTGCCGGATCCTGGCGCATCGCCGCGAACGTGGAGTTCGCGCCGAGGCAGCGGCTGAACAGGCTCACCCGCATGGTCGCTGTGTCGCGCCGCTGTGCGACATAGCGCAGGGAGCCGAGAACGTCGCGTCCCTCATACCGGCCGCTGGTGACCACGCCCCCGTTCGCGGCCCCGCTGAGTCCCATGTTGCGCAGGTCGTAGGCCAGCACGTTGTAGCCGGCCTCGTGCAGGATGCGGTAGTCCGGGACGAAGTTGACCTCCATCGTGTTGCCGCTGGGTCCCCAGATCGATGCCCAGGGCTGCAGGTGGGTGGGCAGTCCGGCACGGTTGAAGCCCATCGGATGGTTGGCGATGATCAACCGGTCGGAGTCGGCGGGGATGAACCAGCCTTCCAGCGGCACCCCGTCGGCTGAGGGAAAGGTGACGTCCTCGTAAGCGAGGCCTTCCTCGGCCGGGGTGTGCAGGATCGGTGAGCGTGGCGGACTGGTGAAGCCGTGCGCAAGCTGGTCGAGCGCGGCATCGGTCGTCTTGTTCATCGATATGCTCATCCGTTCGGCTTCTCGGGGGTCAGGTCCATGAGCGTGCGGCCGGTGGCGAAGTCCACGGGCATCGACACGTGGTCGTGGACCATCAGCCACTGACCATCGATGAGGCGGAAGCAGTTCGTCGTACGGACCCACATGTCGGTGTCCTGGCCATTCATGGTCCCGTCCAGGCGCACAAATAGCCGGGCGACGGCAAGCTGGTCGCTGCTGTGTACTTCAAGACCGGCGAACTCCAGGCGCAGCGGACCGGCGAAGGCGGTGAAGAAATCGACCCAGTTGTCGCGCCAGACAGTGCCGCCGCGGAACTCGATGGGCGGCATGAGGTCGAAGGCGCTGAAGGCGTCGCCCTCGGCATAGAAGGACATCATGGCGTCGACGTCCTTCGCCTCGAAGGCGTCCTTCCAGTCCTGCATGCGTTGCCGGATCTGCCGGTCGACGTCAGTGGTCGGTGCGGTGCTCACTTTAGATTCCTTTCCAGGTGAGGCTCACGCCACCGATGGTTGCCCAGGCCCGGAAAGGTATCCATGCAGCGTTTATGCAGGTATGGCCAGTACCCCTCTCAGCCCTCGAGCAACTGCCGCATGCGGCGCGCGTCGTCGTCGGTGTCGGGGGTGTAGAGCACCATGCCCAGCCCCGGCTCGTCGTCGATGGCGTACGACGAATACCAGATGGCGAGGTCGCCGGCGATCGGATGCGCCAGGCGCTTGACGCCTTCGCCGAGCATGCCCACGTCATGGGCTTCCCACATGCGGACGAAATCGGCGCTGCGGGCCCGGACTTCCTCGATGATCTGCTCCGCACGTTCGGTGGCGCCCCAGCGGGTCAGCTCGTGCCGGAAGGTCGACACAGCCTGCCCGGCTTCCCGCTCCCATTCCGGGAGCCGCCCGCGCGTAACCGGGTCCAGGAAAAGGATTTTGAGAATGTTGCGGTCCTCAGGCGCCATGGCTTCGTAGTCCGACAGGATCAGCCGCGCGGCCCGGTTCCAGGCGACCACGTCCCAGGCCGCGGTCTTGATGTACGCCGGTCCGTGCGCGAAACCGTCCAGCGCGCGCCAGAACCGCGGGTCGATCCGGTCCGTGTCCAAGCACGCTGCCTCCGGCCGATGCCCATGGGCGAGCAGGAACAGATGCTCGCGCTCGGCCCGGCCCAGCAGCAGCGCGTCAGCCACGCTGTCGAGCACCTGCACCGACGGCGTCCCACCACGGCCCTGCTCCAGGCGGGTGTACCACTCGACGCTCAGCTTCGCGCGGCTGGCGACCTCCTCGCGGCGCAGCCCGGGCGTACGGCGGCGGGCGCGCGCCGGCAAGCCGACGTCGAAGGGATCGAGACGCTCGCGGCGCGAGCGCAAAAAGGCGCCCAGGGTGTTCTCCGGCAGTGCCACGGCCGCACCATACGCCCGCAGGATCAAGACGGGGAACGTCGCGCGGATGACTACCCCACCAGCACCCTCGGCAGTGCTACCACTCCCCGCAGGGGCAACGTAAGCGCGGCAAGGCACGGCCATAGGACCTCATCGAAGTCGCCGCCGTAGCCCATGTGCAGCACGCCGTCGGCACCGTCCACGCCGCGGCGCAGGCTGTCCAGGTCGTCGAGCGAGCCTCGGTACACGGGGTGCCGGTAAGAAACGCGACTCAGACCGTGGCGTGGGCAGAGTCGCGCGGGCTCGGCCGGCGGCGCGTAGTCGCCGGAAGCAATGATGCCCTGACCTGCGTCTCCGCTGGTCAGGGCATCGCTCCGAGCCGCCTGACGGAATCGAACCGTCGACCTACGCATTACGAGTGCGTCGCTCTAGCCGACTGAGCTAAGGCGGCAACGGTACGCCAGTGTACGGCATGTCCACGGCCCGTTCGGAGCGGGTTACCGGCCATGTCGTACGTCGGGTCTACAGTCCATCGGTGATGAACGATCACCCCACCCCGGAGTCCGGGCCGCCGCCGTCCCGTCCACTGCCCGCCGAGGCCGAGCCCTCGACCCGCCGGCGGCCGCGCAGCCTCGACCCGCAGGAACTCGGCTTCACGCCGCAGCGCCCGGTCGGCTGGCTCGCACCGCTGCTGCTGCTCAGCACCGGTGTACGGACGCTGCTGGCGGTCCTCTTCGGCGCCTACCTGGACAAGCGCGAGTTGCAGAACGCGTTGGCCGGCGACGTGTTCGAGCAGCCCGGCACGGACGGCGAGGTCTGGCTGGACTACGTGGCCGACCTGGGCGACGGGTTCCCGGCGACGTACTCGGTCGCCTACCTGCTGGCCCAGCCGCGGCTCGAGGTCGGCGGTCAGGTGCTGCCCCGCGGGGACATCCTGTTCATGGGCGGCGACCAGGTCTATCCGCTGGCCAGCGGCGACGGCTACGAGGACAGGATGAAGGGGCCCTACCGCGCGGCTCTGCCCGAGGCGCCGGCCGGTGGGCAGCCCACGCTGTTCGCGCTGCCGGGCAACCACGACTGGTACGACGGGCTGACCGCGTTCATCCGGCTCTTCGCGCGGCGTAAGGACGGCCACATCGGCGGGTGGCGGACGGCGCAGCGGCGGTCGTACTTCGCGGTGAAGCTGCCGTCGAACTGGTGGCTGTTCGCCATCGACGAGCAGTTCGGGGCGTACATCGACGATCCGCAGCTGCTCTACTTCGAGAAAGCGGCGGCCGAGATCGGGCCGGACGACCGGGTGATCCTGATGACGCCGTCGCCGACGTGGGTCAAGGCGGCGACCAAACCCGAGGCGTACGACGCGGTCGACTACTTCATCCGGACGATCCTCGGGCCGACCGGCGCCCACGTCCGGCTGCTCGTCTCCGGCGACCTGCACCACTACGCCCGCTTCACCGGCGAGGACCGCGAGCTGATCACGTGTGGCGGCGGTGGCGCGTACCTGCTCGGCACGCACACCCTGCCCGACGAGCTGACCGTGCCGCCGCCGGACACCCTGACCCGCAGCGCGAGCCGCAGCCGGACGTACTCGCTTACCTCGGCATTCCCGTCGTTCGAGACATCCCGCCGGATGGGCTGGGGGGTGTTCCGCCGGATCGCCGTGCGCAATCCCGGCTTCGCGACCATGCTCGGCATCCTGCAGACGCTGACGATGCTGGCCATGTCCGGCGCCGCGAGCACCGACGGCGGCCCGATCCGGCGGCTGTTCAGCATCCCGCTCGTACTGATGTGTGTGCTGATCCTGGCCGGGACGGTCGCCTTCGCCCAGCCACCCAAGGCCAACGTGCCCAACCACGCGGCACATTGGATCCTCGGCATCATCCACGGTGGACTGCAGATCGCGCTCGCCGCCGGCGGCACCTGGATCTGGCAGCAGCTGCCGTTCCGCGACTGGACGTGGCCCGGCCCGCTGGCGGTCGCCATCGCGGTCTACCTACCCGTGGTCGGCTTCGTGTCGACCCAGCTCTGCGCGCTCTACCTGCTCGTGGCGAGCAGGTTCAAGGTCAACGTCAATGAGTTGTACGCCGGGCAGGGCATCGAGGACGCGAAAAGCTTCCTGCGCATGCACATCCAACGCGACGGCACGCTCACCATCTACGCCCTCGGCATCGACAAGATCTGCCGCAAATGGTCCGCCGACCCGGACGGCCCACCCGACTCCTCCTGGGTGCGCCCGGACGAGCCGTTGACCGTACGCCTCATCGAGGAACCGATCCGCGTCGCCGGACCACAGGCGACCCGCCACTGAGCCATGCTGTGCGGCCGTGATGCCGGCAGTCAGGCCGAGGCAGGGCCGCCGGCATCCGCGGGCTCTCGTCCTTCGTACGCCTGCCTCGGACCGCACACCGAAGCCACCGAGCAGGAGCACCGGGAGCCGTCGGAGTCCAGGCGCACGGTCACCGCGTCCTTCGGGACGCTGTGCCCCACCACCCGGCCGTCGCCCTCGGGCGTGGTGACCCGGCTGCCCACGGCCGGCGCCGACGTCTGGAACTTCTGGTACAGCGGATGTTCGTATTTGAGGCAGCACATCAGGCGGCCGCAGGCGCCGGAGATGCGTAGCGGGTTGAGTGGCAGGTCCTGGTCCTTGGCCATGCGGATGGTGACCGGCTCGAAGTCGGTCAGGAACGTCGCGCAGCACAGGTCACGGCCGCAGGAGCCGATGCCGCCCTGGACCCGCGCCGAGTCCCGCGCCGACAGCTGCCGCAGCTCGACCCGGCAGCGCAGGGTGGCACCGAGGTCGCGCACCAGGGACCGGAAGTCGACCCGGTGCGGCGCCGTGAAGTAGATGGTCGTCCGGGCGCCGCCGTTGCCGTTCTGCTCCAGCACGTGATCGACGGCGACCACTTTCATCGGCAGCTCGTGCGCCTTGATCAGCTTTTTCGCGGCGACCTTGGCCTCGGCCTTGCGCTTACGCAGCGTCTCGTCGCGGCGCAGATCACGGTCGTCGGCGAGCCCGGCCACCTTGGGGAAGCCGTCGGTTTCCTCACTGACCCACTGAGCGGCCCACACACACTCCGCCACCTCGGGGCCGTCGTCCGTCGGCACGAGCACGCGGTCGCCGACCTGCGGCGAGAACTCGCCCGGATCAAGGTAGTAGAGGCGGCCGTACCGGTTGAAACTGACGGCGCACAGCATGCCCATGGACAGACTCTACGTCGTGATCTCCATGCGGGCGAAATGTCCATGTTTGGGCTACCCGCCGGGGTTGTGGCATTGATCCGACGCAACCGGGGTGATCGACCGTCGTTGGGAAGTCCCGTAGATGCCGCTCGCTGCGGCCGATCTTCGGGGAGGACTCGTCATGACGCCCGCCAGGCCGTTCGCCGCCAGTGTCGCCGCACTCGGGGTCGCCGGGGTGATCGCCGTGCCGGCCCCCGCTTTCGCGGCGCCCGACAGCTGCCCGCGATGGGAACGCTACGCGGCCCAGTCCGGCGCCGAGCTCCTCAAGATCGACAAGCTTTCGGTACGCCCGCAGCGCGAGCCCGGCAGCGGCCGCGACAGGGACGCCCCGCCGGGCAGTGGTGACGACGCCCAGCCGCCCGACGCTCCGCCGCTGGAGGCCCCGACGCAAGGTGCTCCGCCGCACGGGGGTCCGCCGCAAGGCGCTCCGCCGCACGGGGATTCGACGCACGGGGATTCGACGCACGGGGGTCCGACACGCGGTGGCGGCGACGCCAGCAGTGGCAACGGCGCCCGGCCGCGCGCTGGCAACGGCACTCAGCCGCGTGGTGGTGACGCCGGCTCCCAGCCGCCAGGCAGGTCGTCGAAGCCCGCCAAGCCAGGAGCCGTCGGCTCCGGGCAGAGCGGTGACGCGAGGCAGAACCGCGACGATCAGCGCGGCACCCCGAAGGGTGCGCAGCCGACGGATCGCAGCAGCAAGCCGGCGGACGGTTCGCTGCTCGGCAAGGTCGGCGGTGCGACTGGGATCGGGGATGGCGGTCAGGGCGGCGGCACGGCCGGCCAGGGCGGCGGGACCGGCGGGCAACGCGGCGGAACCAGCGGCCAGGGCGGCCAAGGCGGCGGGACCGGCGGCCAAGGCGGCGGCACGGGTGGCCAAGGCGGCGGGACCGGCAGCCAAGGCGGCGGGACCGGCAGCCCCCGCTGGAATGCCGGCAACCCAGGCGGCAACGGCGGGCAAAGCGGCGGGGCTGGCAACGAAAGCCGCACCACGAGCGGCCAGACCGACGGGGCGGGCGGCCGGACCGACGGCGCGGGCGGACAGGGCGGCGGCGCGGGCGGACAGGGCGGCGGCGCGGGCGGACAGGGCGGCGGCAGGGCCGATTTCGCCGCGCTCAACGCCGAGAAGTTGATCTTGAAAAAGGGTGCGGCGACCGCCACCTCCCCCACCCCTGAACTGGGTGGGTCGAATGTAGGCCGGGGGTACGACAGTTTTCGGCAGCCGTCCACAGGGCCGGATCCCGATGCTCGCGAGCCTCGGGAAATCACCGTCCGCGGGCTGCACGTCGGTGAGGCGAAGTCGGCGATGATCGGGGTGGCCGCGCCGAACGCCGCCGCGATGGTTCGGATGATCAACAGCTCTGACCGGTCGCGGGTCAGTTTGCCGCTTGTTCAGCAGGCGCCGCCGAACAAGAAGGCCCGTCAGCAGACGACGCCCGCCGCCGAGGCCGGGCCGATTCTGATGGACGACGGCTCGCTGACCGCCGACGCGTCGTGGCGGGACGGAATGGCGTGCGGGCGCACGGTCGGCGACATCACCCGGGCGGCGGCCACGCTCGGTGCCGCTCAGGTCAGTGGCAACGGTGACACGGCGCTGGTGTCCGTACCCGAGAAGACGCAAAGCGTGAGCACGACGGCGCTGGAGCGGACCGCCGGGGGTGCTCGAACGGTGTCGACCGCGAGCCTGACCGCGGGGTCGTTCGAGCTGCTCGACGGGGCGGTGCAGATCAAGGTCCTGCGGACGCCGATGCTGCGGACGACCATGTCCACTGCGGACGGTGGTGCGGTCCGATACCAGCCGGCGGCGATCGTGGTGTCCGGCGAGGGCATCAGGACGACGACGCTGGATGCGGCCGGTGACAGCATGGAGATGACGTTCAGCGAGCGGCGGACCGAGTCGGCGCGGATGCCGGACCTGGCCGTCCGTACGCTCGGCGATCTTCCCCTGCCGACGATCCCGGGCCTGCCGCAGGTGCCGGGCGGGGCCACCGAGTCGGCGCCGGCCGCGCGCCCCGGCACCAGCGTGAAGATCAGCCTCGGCAAGCCGCGCCAGGCCACTCAGGGTCGCGCCATCGCGGCCAAGGCGTCCGCGATCACTGTCGGCATCGTGCAGGGCGGCAGGACCGATGACGGGTACGGGCACAGCGCCGACCTGTCGCTCGACATGGCGATCGGCGCGCTCGAGTCGGCCGCGGTCGCGCCGGAGCCGGGCGGCAGCGGCGGTGATCTCGAGAGCGCGACGGCCGGTAGTGGCGGCGGCCTGCCGGTCACCGGGCCGGGCATCGGCGTGATGGCGGTCATCGGCGGGACGCTGCTGGCCTCCGGAACGGTCGCGTTCCTGCTCGGTCGTCGTCGGCGCCGCTTCGAGGCCTGACGCGAGCTGGTCTCAGATACTGGGCTTCCTTCAGTCTGAGGCTGGCTAGACCGGCATTCATCCGGTTAGATCAGCTCGAAGCCGAAGATTTTTCAGAGACACCGTCACGGGCGTCGATGGAATCGGCCGGGTGGGGTGAGCCCGATCGGCCTGGGGTCAGCGTGGTTGCCCGATGGTGCCGTCCTCGGTCGCCCGTCCGGCCCAATCCGCCCCGCGCCCAGCGACAAAGCCGCTGCCGGCGCGTTGAGTGGATGAAGACCTGCGGGGGGTGCAGGAGGCGGCGGTGCCGCATACGGAAACCGGTATCCGTATGCGGCACCGCCGCCACTTTTTCGTGCCCAAGATCCCGGGAGGGGGTTGTCCACAGGGGATCTCGCGCGGCGCGGCGGAGTTCGGTACCGTTCCGGAACGCAAGCACGGCGGTACGCCCGGTGAGGAGTGTGCATGCCCCGCGAGATCGACGAGGCGTGGATCGACGAGGCCATCGAGCGATACCGCCGCATCGACTCACTACGCGCGGAGTACGAGAAAGCCGTCGCCGCGCACGTCGTCTCGGTGCACAGTCCGGACGATTCGGTGGAGATCCTGGTGACGGCGGCGGGCGAGATCACCGACGTGCGGATTCGGGGCAGTCTGCAGCATCGCCACGCCGCAGACCTGGCTAGGGAGGTGCAGGCGGTGGTGACCAACGCGGCCGAGGCGGCCCGCTGGGCGCGGGAGAAGCTGCACGACGAGGTCTTCGGGGCGTTCCGTTCCCTGGGGGAACCGTGAACTCGGACGACATCGCCACCCGCCTCGGTGCGGCCGCGTCGACCTTGTCCACGATGGACCGGGCTCTCCCCTTGCTGGAGGTTTCCGCGGCCGCGTTCGGCGCGGATGGCGGCGGGGCGCCGGGGCGGGTCGGCCGCGTCCTGCACGCGCACTGGTCGGCGGTGCTGGCCGCGCGCGCCCGGGAGGCCGCCGACACCGCCGCTCGTCTGACAGATCTGGCTGATTCGGTACGCCGGACGCGACGCGACTACACCGACGCGGACGAGTCCTCCGCCCGTGGCATCGAGCGAGCCTCCTCGTGAGCGATCGCCTGGACGCCGTGCTGGAAACGGCGGCGCCGTTGCTCAAGCGGGCCGGCGAGGTGCTGTCCGCGGCCGGGGCGCCTCCCGACCATGGCGTGTGGCCGTCGTTGCGGCGGGTGCGGCTGCTGCCGTGGGACGCGGCGCGGGCGGTGGCGGCTCTTCGGCCGGCTGACCTGTCCGAGGCCGGGCCGGAGTTGCGGCTGGGCGCGCGGGACTACGCCGGGATCGCCGAGTCGTTGCCGCCGCCGGGGGTCTGGTCGGGCGAGGCGGCGGAGGCCTACGACGCCGCTCGCCGGCGGACGGCCGGCCATCTCACGGGCACCGATGACAGTCTGGGCGAACGTCTGGACGCGACCGCGGCGCTGGCCGAGGGGCTGGCCGCCTGGATGTCACGGGCACGGTCCGAGCTCGCGGTGACGCTCGCCGGGGTGCTCACCTCGGCCGAGGCGCTGACCCTCGACGCCGAGACCCGCCGCGGCAGGATGGACCTCGCGTCGAGCGGCGAGGCCGAGGCGGCCGCCCAGATCGCGGCCACCGTCCTGGAAACGGTGGCGGCCGCCTACGACGCGGCTTCCGACCTCATGACCGCCACCGAGCCCCTGGCCGAGGTCAACTGGTCATAAACCCAGCGGTCAGCCGCGCCACAGGTGGACCATCATGGCCTCGACGGCGATCTTCGGCTTCACGTTGAGGTCGATGGCCTCCCGGCAGGCCAGCACGGCCTCCAGCCGGCGCAGCGTGCTCTCGGGAGTCCACTTCTCGGCGGCGGCCGCCGACTGCTCCGCGGCGTCCGTGTGCACGACCTGGATCGGCGCCTTGAGGTTGGTGATCAGCACGTCGCGGTAGAAGCCGGCCAGGTCCACCAGTGCCCGGTCGAGGGCGTCGCGCTGGGAACGGGTCGCCCGGGAACGCTGGCGCTTCTCCAGTTCCTTGATCTGGCCGGCAGCGCCCCGCATCGCTCCGGCGGCGCCCCGGCCGGTGCCTCCGGCGCCCAGAGCCTGCTCGAGCGCGGCGCGTTCGGTGGTGTCCGTCCCGGCGACCGACGCCGCCGCCTCCGCCTCGGCCGCCTCGATCAGCGACGACGCCGCGTCGAAGCAGGCGCCGATGCCGGTCAGCCGGCGCGGCACGGACAGCACCGCCTCCCGGCGTTTGCGGGCGTCGGCGTCCCCGGCCAGGCGCTTCGCCCGGCCGACGTGGCCCTGTGCGGCGGCCGCGGCCCAGGAGGCGACGTCCGGCGCGATGCCGTCTCGCCTGGTCAGCACCTCGGCGACGGCGGCCGCGGGAGGCTGGCGCAGCGGGATCACCCGGCAGCGGGAGCGGATCGTGACCGAGATGTCGTCGGGGTGGGTGGACGGCGTGCAGAGCAGGAACACCGTACGCGGTGGCGGCTCCTCGATGGCCTTGAGCAGCGCGTTGCCGGCCTGCTCGGTGAGCCGGTCGGCGTCCTCCACGATGACGGCCTGCCAGCGGCCGTTCGACGGGGCGCTGCTCGCCCGCAGGACCAGCGCGCGCATTTCGCCGACACCGATGGACAGGCCCTCGGGTACGACGAAACGAACGTCGGCGTGCGTACGCCCCAGGGCCGTGTGGCAGCCGTGGCACTCGCCGCAACCTGTCCCGTCGCGCTCGCACTGCAGGGCCGCGGCGAGGGCGCGGGCCGCGACCGAGCGGCCGGAGCCGGGCGGGCCGGTGAAGATCCAGGCGTGTGTCATCGCGCCGGTGCCGGTGGTCTCACCCGCGACGATCCGGGCGGCCGACTCGGCGGCGCGGCGCAGCACCTCGACCGCCTCGTCCTGGCCGACGAGGTCGGCGAACACGTCAGTCACGGCGGCCATTGTTGCTCGTCGCCGGCGGCTCGGCCAGATCCTCCATGACCTCCGTGGGCGTCTCGACGTGACGCACGCCGTCCGAGGGGGCGAGGCCGGGCGACTGGGGGGCTAGGCCGGACGAATGAGTGACGTCAGGCGAAGGCGTGACGTCAGGCGACGGGGCTAGGTCGGGCGACGGGGAGAGGTCGGGGGGAGAGGACTCGGTGTCGGCCGGGGACGGTTCCTCGGAGCTGAGGATCGTCGTCAGCCGCGCGGTGACCGCGGCGGCGATCTCGTCCTGCGAGGAGGAGGCGTCCAGGACCAGGTAGCGCTTGGGGTCGGCCGCGGCCAGGTCGAGGAACGCGTACCGGACGCGGTCGTGGAAGGCTCGTGACTCGCTCTCCAGCCGGTCGGCGCCCTGCCCGCGGGAGTCCACCCGGGCCAGTCCGACGTGCGGGTCCACGTCGAGCAGGACCACCAGGTCGGGCTTGAGCCCGCCGGTCGCCCAGGACGACAGCCAGGAGATCTCCTGCACCGGCAAGGTGCGACCGGCGCCCTGGTAGGCGAGCGACGAGTCCACGTACCGGTCGCTGATGACCACCGCGCCCCGCGCCAGGGCCGGGCGGACGACGGTGGCGACGTGATGGGCCCGGTCGGCCGCGTAGAGCAGCGCCTCGGCGCGCGGTGCGGGTGCGTCGCCCTTGTCCAGCAGCAGGTTGCGGATGCGGGAGCCGACGTCGGTCGCACCGGGCTCCCGGGTGACCACGACGTCGCGGCCGTCCGCGTGCAGGACCGAGGCGAGGCGGGTGACCTGGGTGGACTTGCCGGCGCCCTCGCCGCCCTCGAAGACCACGAAGACGCCCTGCCGGGTGAACTCCTCGGCCGCCGACAGCGGGCGCCCGCGGATCGACCCCCAGAGATCGGCGAGGACGGGTACGCCCTTCTTGTCGTCCATCTGCCGGAACGCGCTGATCCCGGACCACACGCCGAAGATGCCCGCGACCAGGAGCAGGATCCGGGTCGCGGAGATGGAGATGTCGACCGGGCCGACGTCGATGATCCGGGAGCCGCCGAGGCCGACCAGCACGCCGGACAGCGCGATGGCCAGCAGCAGCACCATCCGGGTGCCGATCTGGACCACCGCGACGACCCGGCCGCGCACGTCGTCGCCGACCTGGCCGCCGAGCAGGGTGAGCCCGGACAGGAACGCCATGCCCGCACCGGCGCCGACGAAGATCGCGCCGACCAGCGCCATGGACAGGTGGATCGCGATCGCCAGGAACATCACGGCGCCGCTGGCCAGCACGATGCTCAGGCCGAACCAGCGCCGCCGGGACAGTTCCTTGACCACCATCGGGCCCAGCCCGATGCCGATCGCCAGGCCGATGAACAGGGTGGCGAACAGCAGCGAGAACGCCGCGTCGCCGGCGCCGAGCGAGGCGGTGAAGAAGCGCGCGGTGCCGATCACGATGCCGGCGCCGGCGAAGGCGCCGAAGATGCCCAGGACCAGGCCGCGGACCAGCGGGGTGGTGCCGATGTACTTCCAGCCGTCCAGGAACTGCCGGAGCATGCTCTGCTCGGCCGCCTTCTGCTTGCGTTCCCGCAGGCCGTGGCTGATCTCCTTGATGCCGAAGTACACGACCAGCGCGGTGGCCAGCCGGGATCCGGCGTTGACCCACAGGCCCAGCTGGGACGGCTCGGCCCAGTCGGGCATGTTCGGGAAGGGGCCGCGGACGAGGCGGTCCAGTGCGGCGAGGCTCAGGGCCGCGAAGATCGGGGTGATGCCGTACGTGGTGATCAAGGTCAGCTGGTTCGACACCTCGAGCCGGCTGCGCGGGATCAGGTTGGGCACCGCCGCTTCCTTGGCGGGGATCCACATCAGGGTGACGGTCTCGCCGATGAAGGTGGCGGCCACCGCCCAGGTCACGATCAGCCCGCCGTTGTCGCTGATCAGGGCGACCGCCGGGATCGACCCGTACACGAAGAAGCGGATGATGTCGCAGATGACCATCGTGTAGCGGCGGTCGAACCGGTCCGCCATCACGCCGGCGATCGGGCCGAGGATCAGCGCGGGCACGAGCCGGATGGCGATCGTGCCACTGAACGCGCCACCCTGGGCGACGCTGCCGGTGACCTGCTGTGATGCGAAGAGCGCGGTGGCCAGGAGGCCGAGCCAGTCGCCGAACGAGGCGACGCTGAGCACCAGCCAGAGCCGGCGGAACGGTCGGATGCGCAACACCGAGCGCAGAGCGGCCACCCCGGAGAGGTCGACCGGGGCCGCGGCGTCTTCGCGCGAGTCGGTGTCGATGGTCGTTACCTCCCGATGGTCATTGCCGCAGAGCACTGTATCCGGCCTGGTTCAAAGAACTCAGCACGCACTATCGGGTGGCGCATAGATGAACCTGTTTCGCATTGCTCGCGAAGGCGTTATGTTCCCCCAGTGACCGACCCACGCCACAGGCTGCGCGAACGCCTGGATCGTGCCACCGCGCACCTGGAGACCCCGGTCGCGGTGGTCGACCTGGCCGCCTTCGACGCCAACGCGGCCGCGCTCACCGCCCGGGCCGGCGGGAAACCGATCCGGGTGGCCAGCAAGTCGGTCCGCGTCCGGACGCTGCTGGACCGGGTGCTGGCCAAGCCTGGCTGGCGAGGCGTGATGGCGTACACGCTGCCCGAGGCGATCTGGCTGGTCCGGGAGGGCGTCAGCGATGACGTGCTGGTGGCGTACCCGACGGTTGATCGCTCGGCCCTCGCCGAGCTGGGTAAGGACGACCAGCTCGCGGCCGCCATCACCCTGATGGTCGACCACCCGGCGCATCTCGACCTGGTCGACCAGGTCGCGCCCTCCAGCCGGCGTGCCGAGGTGCGCGTGTGCATGGAGCTGGACGCGTCCTGGCGTCCGGCAGGTCAACTTCATGTCGGGGTACGCCGTTCGCCCGTGCACTCGGCCGGTCAGGCGTCCGCGCTGGCCCGGCGCATCACGTCCCGCCCCGGCTTCCGCCTGGTCGGGATGATGTCCTACGAGGCGCATATCGCCGGGCTCGGCGACGCGCCCACCGGCCGGGCGGCCCGCGGCGGCGCCATCCGGCTGATGCAGCGCATCGCCCTGCCCGAGCTGCTCAAACGCCGGCAGGCCGCGGTCGCCGCCGTCCGCGAACACGCCGACCTGGAGTTCGTCAACGGCGGCGGCACCGGCAGCGTGGCCGAGACCACCGCCGACCCGTCGGTGACCGAGGTCGCCGCCGGGTCCGGCCTGTTCGGGCCGACGCTGTTCGACCAGTACACGAACTGGCAGCCGACGCCCGCCGCCCTCTTCGCACTGTCCGTGGTCCGCCGCCCGGCCCCGCGCATAGCGACCGTGCTGGGCGGCGGCTGGATCGCGTCCGGCCCGCCGGAGCCGTCCCGCCAGCCCACGCCGTACCTCCCGGAGGGTCTCAAGCTCCGGGGCGACGAGTGGGCCGGCGAGGTGCAGACTCCGCTGCTCGGGGCGGCGGCGTCCGGTCTGCGGCTGGGCGACCGCGTGTGGTTCCGGCACGCCAAGGCCGGCGAGCTGTGCGAGCACGTCAACGAGGTGCAGCTGATCGACGGGGAGACGGCCGCGCCCACCCCGACGTACCGGGGCGAGGGCTATGCGTTCCTCGGGTAGGACATCATGCGGAGACGTGGCGGTGCAGGTACTCCCTGATCAGCGCCTTGGCCTCGCCGATGACCGCCTCGTCGCCGGTGAGCTCGCGACGGAACGCCATCTTGATCAGCGCGTCCGCGGCCTCGACGGCGATCTGCAGCGCGAATTTCAGCCGGCCGCGGTCGACGATCTGGAACTGCTCGGCCAGCAGCTCGGCGAGGCGCTCGGCGATGACCGCGTTGTTGTCCCGTTCCGCGTCCAGCAGGTGCAGGTCGACGACGTCGCCGAAGTGCAGCGTGCGGAAGCCGGGGACGGTGCGGTGCATGGTGATGAACGAGTCGATGGCCGCGTCCACCCCGTCCCACCAGTGCGCGAACGTCTCGTTGGCGAAGCGGGACGAGAGCGCCTGCAGGTAGGCGTCCATGTTGCGCATGGCGAGTGCCTGGACGATGGCCCGCTTGTCCGGGAAGAACTGGTACACGGACCCGATGGCGACCTCGGCGCGCTCGGCGAGCAGCGTCGTGGTCAGGCCTTCATAGCCGACCTCATCGACGAGCTCGGCGCAGGCGTCCAACATGCGCTGGACCCGGGCAACGCTTCTGCCCTGCACCGGGACCCGCCGCAGCGGCCCGGTGGTGACGGTTGGTGTCGACACGCGTCGCCACTCCCTCTCAGCAGTGATAATCGGAACGTTACTCGGATCAACGAGCGAGCAGCATCGACGGGACGCCGAGGCGACACGGCATCACCGGATTTGTGCGACTGTCCGCTCGGTGGAGGGACAAAGCCGTGACGACTAGTGACATCAGCGCCCCTGCACGCTCCACCCGGTGGCGGAACTGGGCCGGCAACCAGCGGGCGGTGGCCCGCGAGGTGCGTACGCCCGGGAGTGTCGAGGAGGTCGCCGCGCTCGTCAAGGAGGCCGCGGCCGGCGGGCGGCGGGTCAAGGCGGTCGGCAGCAGCCACTCGTTCAATTCCATCGCGGTGGCCGATGACCTGCGGGTTCAACTGCCGCGCCTGGCGTCACCGGTGTCCGTGGACGGGCATCTGGTGACCGTCCAGGCCGGTATGGTGCTGTCCGTCCTGAACGCCTATCTGGCGACCATCGGCCTGGCGGTGCCCACCCTGGGGGACATCGACGCGCAGACCGTCGCCGGGGCGATCTCGACCGGCACCCACGGCACCGGGATGGGGCATTCGACGATCGCGTCCTGTGTCGAGGCGGTGACGATTGTCACCGGATCGGGGGACATCCGTCATCTCGACAAATCGGACGATGCGTTTCCGGCCGTGCAGGTCGGCATCGGTGCACTCGGCATCCTGGTCGATGTCACGCTGCGCTGCGTGGACGCGTTCCTGCTGCGGGCCGACGAACGTCCGATGCCGCTGGCCGACACCCTCGCGGGGCTGGACGACTGGCTCGCCGCCGAGGACCACGTCGAGTTCTTCTGGTACCCGCACACGCAGGGGACGCAGCTCAAGCGCAACAGCGTGGTGCCGGTCAGCGACCAGCCCCTGTCCCGGTTCCGCGGCTGGCTGGACGACGAATTCCTGTCCAACTCGGTGTTCCAGGCCGTCTGCCGGTTGGGCGCGCGCCTCCCGGCGGCGGTCCCCCCGACCAATGCGCTCGCGGTGCGGGCCCTGACGGCCCGCACCTACACCGCCCGGTCGGACAAGGTCTTCTGCACTCCCCGCCGGGTCCGGTTCAACGAGATGGAGTACGAGGTGCCGCGCGCCGCCACGCCCGAGGCGCTGGCCGCGCTACCGAAGATCATCGACGGCCTGCCGTTCCGGGTGCAGTTCCCGGTCGAGGTGAGGTTCACCGGGCCGGACGACATCTGGCTGTCGCACGGGTACGGGCGCGAATCCGCGTACATCGCCGTGCAGCAGTTCGCCGGCAGCCCGTACGAGCCGTACTTCCGGGCCTTCGAGGCGGTGTGCGAGTCGCTCGGCGGGCGCCCGCACTGGGGCAAGCAGCACTACCGGAACGCGGAGTCGCTGCGGACGGCGTACCCGAGGTTCGACGACTTCCTCGCCGCCCGGGAGAGCTTCGACCCGGCCCGGGTGTTCGCGAACGAATACCTGGACCGGGTGCTGGGCCCGTAAAGCGAGGGCCTTAAGAGCTGGTCGCCTTCTTCGGGGCGGCCTTCTTGGCGGGCGCCTTCTTGGCCGCCGCCGCCTTCTTGGCGGGGGTGGCCTTCTTCGCCGGCGTCGCCTTCTTCGCGGCGGCCTTCTTCGCCGGGTCCGCGGCCTTCTTGGCGGCCGCCTTCTTGCGCGGCGCCGGGCCCTTCGCCCGCTTCTCGGCGAGCATCTCGGACGCCTGCTCGACGGTCAGTTCCTCCGGGGTCTGACCGCGGCGCAGCGACGCGTTGTACTCGCCGTCCGTCACGTACGGCCCGAACCGGCCTTCCTTGATCACCATCGGCTTCTCGGAGACCGGGTCGTTGCCCATCTCCCGCAGCGGCGGCGCGGCCGCCTTGCGTCCCCGGGTCTTCGGCGCCGCCAGCAGGGCCAGCGCCTCGTCCAGCGTGACGGTGAACAGCTTGTCCTCGCTGTCCAGCGACCGGAAGTCGTTGTCGCGCTTCACGTACGGCCCGTACCGGCCGTTCGCCGCGATGATCTCCTTGCCCTCCGGGTCCTTGCCGACCGTGCGGGGCAGCAGGAGCAGCTTGAGCGCCTGCTCCAGGGTGAGCTCGTCCGGCGTCTGCGTCTTGAACAGCGACGACCGCCGCTCACCGCTCTGCACGTACGGCCCGAACCGGCCGGACTTGAGCTGCACCGGGTCGCCGGTCGCCGGGTCGTCGCCCAGGCTGCGCTCGCCGCCGTCGCCCAGGTACAGCTCGTCGACCTTCTCCGGGGTGAGCTCGTCGGGGGCGATGCCGTCGGGGATCGACGCGCGGTTCTCCGCCGACTCCTCCTCCTCGCCCGGCTCGTGCCGCTGCAGATAGGGACCGAACCGGCCGACCCGGACCACCACCTGGCGGTCCTTCTCGTCGACGAAGAGCGGGATCGAGTTGATCGACCGCGCGTCGATGTCGCTCAGGTTCTCGGTCACCATCTTCTTCAGCCCGCCGGCCTTGGCGATCGAGTCGTCGCTACCCAGGTCGCTGCCGAAGTAGAAGGAGGTGAGGAAGTCCAGCGCCGCGTGGTCGCCACCGGCGATGTCGTCGAGCTGGGTCTCCATCGCCGCGGTGAAGTTGTAGTCCACCAGCCGCGGGTAGTGCCGCTCGAGCAGGCCGATCACCGCGAACGCCAGGAACTCCGGGATCAGCGCCTGACCGCGCTTGATCACATAACCGCGGTCCTGGATGGTCCGCATGATCGACTCGTACGTCGACGGGCGGCCGATGCCCAGCTCCTCCAGCGCCTTGACCAGCGAGGCCTCGGTGTAGCGGGAGGGCGGCGAGGTGTGGTGGCCGATCGCGTTCAGCTCGTCGGCGGTGAGCGGCTGGTCCTTGGTCAGCGTGGGCAGCCGGCGCTCGGCGTCCTCCGCCTCGGCGTTCTCGTCGTCCGACGACTCGACATACGCCCGCAGGAAGCCGGGGTCGGTGATCGTCTTACCGGTCGCGGAGAAGTCGACCTCCTCCCCCGCCGTGGAGATGGCCCGGATGCGCACCGAGATCGAGTTGCCGACCGCGTCGGTCATCTGCGACGCGATCGTGCGCCGCCAGATCAGCTCGTAGAGCTTGAACTCGTCGGTGGACAGCTCCTTGGCCACCTCGCCCGGGGTGCGGAAGTTGTCGCCGGCCGGGCGGATCGCCTCGTGCGCCTCCTGCGCGTTCTTCACCTTGCCGGTGTAGCGGCGGGGCTGCGGCGGGACGCTGCCCTGGCCGTACAGCTCGGCGATCTGCCGCCGGGCCGCGGAGAGGGCGGTCTCGGAGAGGTTCACCGAGTCCGTACGCATGTAGGTGATGTAGCCGTTCTCGTACAGCCGCTGGGCCGTACGCATCGTCTGCGAGGCCGAGAAGCGCAGCTTGCGGGCCGCCTCCTGCTGCAGCGTGGAGGTGATGAACGGCGCATAGGGCCGGCGCCGGTACGGCTTCTCCTCGACCCGGGTGACCTTGAAGTCGCGGTCCTCGAGACGGGCGGCCAGCCCGCGGGCGCCGTCACCATCCAGATGCACCACGCCGGCGCCGGGCCGGACCTGGCCGGTGGTGGGCTCGAAGTCCTTGCCGGTGGCGATGCGGTCGCCGTCCAGGGCGATCAGCGTCGCGTTGAACGTGCGGGGGCCGTCCTTCGGCGCGTTCTGCACCGCGAGCAGCGCGTTGATGTCCCAGTACTCCGCGGACCGGAACGCCATGCGCTGACGCTCACGCTCGACGACGATGCGGGTGGCCACGGACTGGACGCGCCCGGCGGACAGGCGGGGCATCACCTTCTTCCACAGCACCGGGCTGACCTCGTACCCGTAAAGACGGTCGAGGATCCGGCGGGCCTCCTGCGCGTCGACCAGGTCGCGGTCGATCTCGCGGGGGTTGGCCACCGCGGCCTGGATGGCCGGCTTGGTGATCTCGTGGAAGACCATCCGCTTGACCGGGACCTTGGGCTTGATCGTCTCGACCAGGTGCCACGCGATGGCCTCGCCCTCGCGGTCCTCATCGGTGGCGAGCAGGATCTCGTCGACCTCTTTCGACAGCTTGATCAGCTTGGCGATCTGCTGCTTACGGTCCGTGGAGACGACGTAGAGCGCCTGGAAGCCGTTGTCGACGTCGACGCCCAGCCGGGCCCACGACTCGCCCTTGTACTTGGCGGGCACGTCGGCGGCATTACGGGGCAGATCGCGGACATGACCGAAGGAGGCCTCGACAAAATAGTCGGGCCCCAGATAACCGGCGATCGTCTTGGCCTTCGACGGAGACTCGACGATCACCAGACGGGTCGTCCTGGCGTCACTCGGCACGGCACTCCCACACTCTTGCTTGCCTGCGTTTCAAACTAACGCGCCGGATCGCCCCGCATTCCCCGGGGCACCGGGCATCGGATGGTAACGGCACGGCCACCGCACGCGTCCAACGGCGACACCGTACACCGGGAATGTAGAGGTGTGTCGCACACAATCCAGGAAGATCATGCACCAGCGCCGCCCGGCCACACCTCCGCCGGAGCCGACGCCGGCCGCTCGCCGACCAGCTCAGCCAGCCTGAGAAGGGGTCGCCGGCGGGTGATCCGGTAGTGGCGTCCACGATCCGACAAACTGCCGTCGAGCCCGGCCCGGCGCAGCGCGGCGACGATCATCTCCGGCTCGACCTCGTCGTTGAGATCGAGCGTGAAACCACCCGGACCGGCCGTGCCCGCCGCGGCCACCCAGAGCCGCAGCCGCGGCCCGCTGAGGAAGAGGCCGTCGGCGGCCGCCGGCCAGCCGCGGGCCAGGGCGTCCAACCTGCTCGAGTACGCCGTCCGTACCTCGAACCGAGGGCCGTCGTCCTCGTCCTCCACCGCCGAAGCATCTGTGGCCGCCTCAGCACTCTCAGCGATCATCTCGGGCGGGTCGTCCTCACCCTCCGTCGCCTCCAGGTCGGGTTCCTCCGGTGTCGCGGTCACCTGGAGCTCGCGTACCTCGGTCTCGGGCTCGTCGAACGGCCGCCAATGCACCACCAGGCCGCGGGTGAGCAGCTCAGCCGCCAGCACGTGCACCCGCCAGGCGTCGTGCACGCCGATCGACACCCGGGCGGTGCCGCCCATCTTGTCCAGCCGGCCGGGCCCGACCAGGAGCCCGGCCAGGTCCAGCGGGGACGAGTCGGTGGTCTCCGCCCCGAAGATCGGCAGCTGGCGGCCGCCGGGCGTGGCGTGGGACAGGGGGCGGCGGGTGCGGGAGGCAACCGGAACCGGCGCGGGCAGCAGCTCGCGCGGTATCAGCGGCCAGCCCGTCTCGGCCATGGTCAGCGGCACTCCGGCGCTTCGTCGAACGCCTGCTTCAATTCCACGGAGCTCAGCTTGCCGGTGTCGAGCTCACTCTGCTCGTACTCCTGGTTGAGTTTTTGCACCACGCCGGTGACCTGCTCGTAGAAAGTCTTCTGCGGTCTCGTGTCGAGCTTCTCGATGCCGCCGCGGGCGCGGGCGTAGGCGTCCCGCATACCGCTCAGCGACGCCATGAAGCTGTCCGCCACCTGCTCGCCCTGGTCGACGTCGGGGACGCCGGCCCGCTCCACCCCCGCCCGGGCGCGCTCGCTGGCCGTCTCGGCGCCGCTGAAGAGCCGGACCAGGTTCTCTTTCGCCTGGGCGGGCGTGGTCTCGGCGGTCATCTGCTCCTGGGTGCGGTCGGTCAGCGTGCCGATCTCGGCCCGCCAGGGCGCGAGCGCGTTGCACACCGCCGCCGCCCAGTTGCGCGGACCGGTGGTTTGCGAGCAGGCGGCCATCGACACACCGACGAGAAGGGAGATGACGATCAGCAACGATCGGGCCGGGCGCATGGCGAAAAGGGTACGTGTTGGCTCCGACACCTTTTCATCGTCATCGACATGCGGAAAGGGCACCCGGCTGAGCGCCGGGTGCCCTTTCTTGATCATCTTCGTGCCGGATCCGTGGACCTGGCG
Organism: Actinoplanes sp. NBRC 103695; assembly: GCF_030269485.1. Taxonomy (GTDB): domain Bacteria; phylum Actinomycetota; class Actinomycetes; order Mycobacteriales; family Micromonosporaceae; genus Actinoplanes. Next base: position 184,164 of record NZ_BSTL01000015.1, read on the forward strand.
TCAGACGTTGACCTTCTCCGACGCCGGAGCGGCCGGAGCGTCCTCACCCATCGAGATCGGCTTACGCTTGCTGTTGATCACTGCAGCGACGATCACCAGCGCGGCCACGACGGCGATCGTGATCCGCAGCGCGTCGTTCTGATCGGTGCCGATGCTCCACGCCACGACCGCCGGGGCGATCAGCAGCGAGACCAGGTTCATCACCTTGAGCAGCGGGTTGATCGCCGGACCGGCGGTGTCCTTGAACGGGTCACCGACGGTGTCACCGATGATCGTGGCCTCGTGCGCCTCGGAGCCCTTACCGCCGTAGTTGCCGTCCTCGACCAGCTTCTTCGCGTTGTCCCAGGCGCCACCGGAGTTGGCCAGGAACACCGCCATCAGCGTGCCGGTGCCGATCGCACCGGCCAGGTAGGCCGCCAGAGCGCCGGCGCCCAGGCCGAAGCCCACCGCGATCGGCGCCATGATCGCCAGCAGACCCGGCGTGATCAGCTCGCGCTGAGCGTCCCGGGTGCAGATGTCGACCACGCGTCCGTACTCGGGCCGCTGGGTGCGGTCCATGATGCCGGGGAACTCGCGGAACTGGCGGCGAACCTCCATCACGACCGCGCCCGCCGAACGGGACACGGCGTTGATGGCCAGGCCGGAGAAGAGGAACACCACGGCCGAGCCGATCAGCAGACCGACCAGGTTGCGCGGGTTGGCGATGTTCAGCAGGTTGAGCACCTCGGTGCCGATCTGCTGAGCGGTGATGCCGGCTTCGGCGAGCGACGTACGCAGGGTGTTCACGTACGAGCCGAACAGCGCGGTCGCCGCCAGCACGGCGGTGGCGATCGCGATGCCCTTGGTGATCGCCTTGGTGGTGTTACCCACGGCATCCAGCTCGGTGAGGATCTGCGCGCCGCTCTCGCTGACGTCACCGGACATCTCGGCGATGCCCTGCGCGTTGTCCGAGATCGGGCCGAAGGTGTCCATCGCGACGATGACGCCGACCGTGGTCAGCAGGCCGGTGCCGGCCAGCGCCACCGCGAACAGCGACAGGGTCAGCGACGTGCCGCCGAGCAGGAACGCGCCGTACACGCCGGCGCCGATCAGCAGCGCCGAGTAGACCGCCGACTCCAGGCCGACGCTGATGCCGGCCAGCACCACGGTGGCGGCGCCGGTCTGCGACGACTTGCCGATGTCCTGCACGGGACGCCGCTGGGTCTCGGTGAAGTACCCGGTCAGTGCCTGGATGGCGGCGGCCAGCACGATGCCGATCACGACCGCGCCGATGGCGACGAAGCGCGGGTTGGCGCCGCTCGCGACCACATCCGGGTCGATGGCGGCGTCGGTGCCGAAGCCAGCGAACGAGTCCGGCAGGTAGATGAAGCTGACGATGGCCACGATCACCGCGGACAGCACCGCGGAGATGTAGAACGCCCGGTTGATCGCGGTCAGGCCGCTCTTGTCGGACGCGCGCAGCCGGGTGATGAACACACCCACGATCGCGATGACCACGCCGACCGTCGAGACGATCAGCGGGAAGATCAGGCCGTCCTGCCCGAACGCCACCTGGCCCAGGATCAGGGCCGCGACCAAGGTCACCGCGTACGACTCGAAGAGGTCGGCCGCCATGCCGGCACAGTCACCGACGTTGTCGCCCACGTTGTCCGCGATGGTGGCGGCGTTACGCGGGTCGTCCTCGGGGATGCCCTGCTCCACCTTGCCGACCAGGTCGGCGCCGACGTCCGCGGCCTTCGTGAAGATGCCGCCGCCGACCCGCATGAACATGGCCAGCAGGGCGGCGCCGAAGCCGAAGCCCTCGAGCACGGTGGGAGCGTCGCCGCGGAAGATGAGCACGACCAGGGCGCCACCGAACAGACCCAGGCCGACGGTGAGGAAGCCGACCACACCACCGGTCTTGAAGGCGATGGTCATGGCCTTCTCACGTCCGCCGGACTCACCGGCCGCCGCGGCCACTCGCAGGTTCGCGCGGGTCGCCAGGGCCATGCCCCAGCCGCCGATCAGCGAGCTGAACACCGCACCGACCACGAAGAACAGCGAGCGGCCGATCTTGACCCAGGTCTCGTTGTCGGTGGCGTGCACCGGCAGCAGGAACAGCAGGATCACGGCGATGACGACGAAGATCGCCAAGGTCTTGAACTGGCGGGAGAGAAAGGCACTCGCGCCCTCCTGCACCGCTCCCGCGATCTCCTGCATGTTCTCGGTGCCACGCCCCGCGGCGAGCACCTTCTTGACGAAGTAACCCGCGAAGGCGAGCGCCACCAGCGCGAAGACGATCGCGACGATGATGAAACTGACGTTCGAACTACTCAGGGACACCTCGCCGCCCTCCGCGGCGAGATATTCCACTTTGCCGGACATCCAATGTCCTCCTGTAACCGACAACCCCCCGGCGGCGGACGTGACCGCCGGGTGCCTCCCCGCTCATCGCGGGAGTGACGACGACTAGGTCCCGCGGCTGCGGGACCAGGAGCAGTAGCTGATAACCCGCGTACTGTATAGGTCCGTCGTGTTTGTGGTCACACCTGGTTCGGGCCGTGTCGGGGTGATGTTTACCGCTGTGCTAGCCCGCCGTTCGAGGTTTACGAACGATCAACGCCGATTGACCGGCCACGCCATCCGGACCTCGGTGCCCGTGCCGTCGTCGACGGGACGCACCTGGAGGTCATCGACGAAACCGGCGAGCAGGGCGAATCCGACACCGGTGGTGAGCGCCTCGTCGGGCAACGACTCGTCGGCCAGCTCGTCCGGGAGGAGTTTCGCCAGGCCGATGCTGGCGTCGATGGGCGCGTGGTCGATCACCCGGACCGCGTACGAGTCGGCGTCCGACATCTCGACCGTGACCAGATCGGTCAGGCCGTGCTGCCGGTGCAGCGCCACCGCGCGGGTGCAGGCCTCACCGATCGCGAGCCGCACCTCGTCCAGGAGCTCCTCGGCGACCCCCGCCCGCCGGGCCACGGCCACGCCGACCAGGCGCGCCGTGCGGACATGCACGGGCGCGGGCGAGAAGGACAACCGGACCGTCGCCATCACTCGGTCGGACCGGCGCCGTCACCGCCGGTCGAGGTCGCGGCCTCGATCGACGCATAGATGGGGAAAACCTGATCCAGAGCGGTGATCCGGAAGATCTTGAGCAGTGGCTCCTTCGAGCAGACCAGGCCGAACGTGCCGTCCGCGGCCCTGAGTCGTTTCAGGGCGCCGACCAGCACACCCAGGCCGGTGGAGTCGAGGAAGTCGACCCGGCCCAGATCCACCACGACCTTGCGCGCGCCCCCGTCGACCAACTCGACCAGGCGTTCCCGCAGTCGTGGGGCGGTGTAGACGTCGACCTCGCCACCGACCTCCAGGACCGTGTGTCCGGCGACGGTGCGGGCCGCCAGCGACAACTCCATCGTTCCTCCTCGGCCGATCTCCCCAGCGAATCTAACCACCGAGGGGAAGCCCTAGACGCGTGGCACCCGTCGTGGTACCCGTTTGGGGTTCGTCGCATACCGATGCGAGAGTGCTGTCGTGCCGGTCACCCACCCTCTTCTCAGCCGGCCGGCCGTGACGCACGTGGAGCGGATCCCGGCCCGTTCCGGTCGCACGGTTGCCTGGCCCGGGTGGGTCCACGAGGACGTGCGCACGGCGTACGCCGAGAATGGGATCTTGCAGCCGTGGGAACATCAGGCGGTGGCCGCCACGATGGCCCACGACGGTCTGCATGTGGTCCTCGCCACCGGGACCGGGTCGGGCAAGTCCCTCGGCTACCAGTTGCCGGCGCTGTCCCGCCTGCTGTCCGACGAGCGGGCGACGGCGCTCTACCTCTCCCCGACCAAGGCGCTCGCGGCCGATCAGTTACGCGCCGTCGCCGGTCTCGGTCTTTCGGGGGTACGCCCGGAGAGTTACGACGGGGACACACCGCGTGCCGAGCGGGAGTGGATCCGGCAGCACAGCCGCTTCGTGCTCACCAACCCCGACATGCTGCACCACGCCGTCCTGCCCGGGCACGCCCACTGGGCCGCCTTCCTGCGCAGGCTCGCGTACGTGGTGGTCGACGAATGTCACGCCTATCGCGGGGTGTTCGGCTCGCACGTGGCGCATGTCCTGCGGCGGCTGCGGCGGGCGGCCGCACGCTACGGAGGCTCGCCGACCTTCGTGCTGGCGTCGGCTACCTCGGGCGACCCTGCCGACGCGGCGTCCCGGCTGACCGGACTCAAGGTCAACGCGGTCACGTCGGACGCCTCGCCACGAGGGGCCGTCACCTTCGCCCTGTGGGAGCCGCCGCTCGTCTCCTCGTCCCACAGTTCTTCATCCCTTGATGATCAACTTCTGGTGCGGCGGTCGGCTCTTGCCGAGACGGCCGACCTGCTCGCCGACACCATCGCCGACGGGACGCGGACACTCGCCTTCGTCCGGTCGCGCAAGGGCGCCGAGCTGATCGCGACGTGGAGCCGCGCCCGCCTCAACGCCGCCGTGCCCGGCTTGGGCAAACGGGTGGCGGCGTACCGCGGCGGCTACCTGCGCGAGGACCGCCGGGCGATCGAGCAGGCGCTGCTCGCCGGCGACCTGCTCGGCCTGGCCTCGACGAACGCGTTGGAACTCGGCGTCGACCTGGTCGGCCTGGACGCGGTGCTGATGTGCGGCTACCCCGGCACGCGCGCGTCGATGTGGCAGCAGGCGGGCCGCGCCGGCCGCGCGGGAGGCGACGCGCTGGTGGTGCTGATCGCCCGCGACGACCCGCTCGACATGTACGTGGTGCATCACCCCGCGGCGTTGTTCGGCAAGCCGGTCGAGGCCACCGTCCTGGACCCGTCCAACCCGTACATCCTGGGTCCGCAACTCTGCTGCGCCGCCGCCGAAGCCGCGCTGACCGCCGAGGACCTGGAGATGTTCGGTCCCGCCGCGCCCGCCGCGGCCGAGGCGCTGGCCGCCTCCGGTGCCCTGCGGAAGCGGCCGACCGGCTACTACTGGACCCGGCGCGGCACCCCCGACGTGGACCTGCGCGGCACCGGCGGCGCTCCGATCTCGGTCGTCGAGTCGGCCACCGGCAAGCTGCTGGGCACGGTCGATCCGGCGTCCGCCCACGCGATGCTCCACGTGGGCGCCGTCCACCTGCACCAGGGCCAGACGTACGTGGTCGACGACCTGGACCTGGACGACGCCGTGGCCCTGGTGCACGCCGCCGACCCGGACTGGTCCACCCACCCGCGCGACATCACCGACGTCTCGGTGGTGGCCGTCCGCTCGTACGTGGACGCCGGCCCGATCGGCCTCTTCCTCGGCGAGGTGGACGTCACCAACCAGGTGGTGTCCTACCAGCGCCGCCGCATCAGCACCGGCGAGATCATCGACACCACACCCCTGGACCTGCCGGCGCGCGAGTTCCGCACGGTGGCCGTCTGGTTCACCATCTCGCCCCGCGAACTGTCCCGCGCCGGCGTGGCCCCCGCGGACATCCCCGGCGCCCTGCACGCCGCCGAACACGCGGCCATCGGCCTCCTCCCGCTGATCGCCACCTGCGACCGCTGGGACATCGGCGGCCTCTCCACGGCGAACCACCCCGACACCGAGGCGCCCACCGTCTTCGTCTACGACGGACACGCGGGCGGCGCCGGGTTCGCCGAACGCGCCTACGGCACCGCCGCGGCCTGGCTGACCGCCACCCGCGACGCCATCCGGTCGTGCGCCTGCGAGGCCGGCTGCCCCTCCTGCATCCAGTCCCCCAAGTGCGGAAACGGCAACAGCCCCCTGGACAAGCCCGGCGCCGTGTCCGTCCTCGGTTCCGTCCTGGCCCACCTCCCCGCCTAAGTCCTGTCTCGTCGCGGCGGTTGCGTTCGGTTCTATCCGGCCGGGGCCGAGAGCGGGCCGGCTCGGGCCGCGGCGCGAGCCGGCCTCGGGAGGCGGCCCGTCGTCACGGTCACGTGGACGACGATCTCCAACCCTTCGATCTCGCACGACGCCAGCGCGCCGCCGTTGGCCTCGACCAGGCGGCCGGCCGCCGCGCAGGCGGACTTCGGCCCTTCGGCCACCCGGAGCGCACCGGCGAGCGCGCCGAAGTCGGCCGCCGTCCGCGCCTGGTGCCGGGCGACGCGGGCGTTCGCCGCCAGGGCGCCGACGAGCCCGGCCGCGACCAGGACGAGCCCGATGGCCAGCACCAGGACCGAGGCCGCCCCACGGTCCGAGCGGCCGGCGCGGCCGGCATCGTCCCAGCAGCCGGCGCCGTCCCAGCAGCCGGCGCCGTCCCAGCAGCCGGCGCCGTCCCAGCAGCCGGCGCCGTCCCAGCAGCCGGCGCCGTCCGAGCGGTCGGCCCGGTTCGAGCGGCTCGAGCGGTCAGCGCAGGCTGTAGGGGAAGCGGGCGTCATGGGATCGGGTCCGTGGCGGCGGGTTCGCGGGCGGCGGTCGCCTCGGCCGTGACGGTGATCGGCAGGGTCAGGTCGCCGATCGGGCGCAGCCGGGACACCACGGTCACCGTGACGAGGTCGGTACCCGGGGCCACGTCGTGGGTAGCTTCCGGCGCGATGCGTTCGATCGCCGGGGCGGCCGGCTCGCCGCGCGCGGCCGCCAGGGCGCCTTCCCGGGCGGCGTCCACACACTCGATCTTGGTGGCGACGGCGTCCACGATGGTCAGGCCCGCGTACAGCAGCAGGAGGAGCGCCGGCAGCCCGGCGGCGAACTCCGCGGTGAACGACCCACGGTCGCCACCGGGCCACCGGCGCCGGCTCAACTCAGTGCCTTCTCGACGATGCCGGCCAGCGCCGCCTGAGTCTTGGCGCTCGACAGGACCTTGAGGAGCAGCCCGGCGAACGCCACCGCGGCGATCGTCCCCATGGCGTACTCGGCGGTGTTCATTCCCGCCTCTGCCGCCTCTCTGGTCAGCCGCACGACGCGGGCCTTGAGTCTGTGCACGTGGTTCTCCTTACTGTGGGGTGGTTGGTTCACAACATGTCGCCGATGAGGGCGACCAGCACCGGCACGAGGCCGGCGAGTACGAAGGCGGGCAGGAAGCACAGCCCGAGCGGCAGCACGATCAGCACCCCGGCCCGTTGCGCCGCGGCTTCGGCGGCGACTCCCCGATCGGCCCGCAGGTCGTCGGTGAGCCTGGTGAGCGCCCCGGCCAGCGCGCCGCCGCTGGAACTGGACCGGATCGCCGCCGTCACCAGGCGATCCGCACCTCTCACATCGGACAGGTGCGCCCACGCCTCATCCGGTCCGGCCCCCAGCCGCAGGGAGCGGGCGGTCCGTTCGAGCCGCTCCCCCAGCGGACCGCCGAGCGCGTCGGCCACCGCGAACACCGCCCGGTCGACCGGCGTCCCGGCCCGCAGCGCCGCGGCCAGCAGGTCGGCGCAGAGCGGCAGGTCGGCAGCGGCCCGGAGTCGCGCCTCGCGCACGTGACCCGGCTCCCGGGTGCGGAGGAACCGCCACGCCCCGACACCGGCCCCGATCGCCGGCGGCACCGCCCACCACGTCCCGGCCAGGACGACCACGCCTGCCGCGACACCGGCCGCCATCAGCAGATGCAGCCGAGCCGGCGCGGTCACGCGTGGCCGCCCCGCGGACGCCGACACGGTCATGCGCGGTCGCCGGCGGAGATGGGTGCGGCCTTCGGTTCGGTCCGGGTGGTCAGCCGGTCGGCCTCGGCGCAGACAAACGGCGCGCTGGACTCCTCACCCTCCGCGGCGTGCAAGATCGCTGCTGCGCAGCAGGCCCTGAGGGGGACGGCGGAAGGCCCGCTGCTGCGCATGAAGCGGTCGGCCCCGCACACCTCGCGGTCGGCGGTCATCGGGTGACCCCGGCGTTCATCCGGTCGCACCACAGCAGCCCGGCGGCCTGCAGCGTCACGGCGCTGAGAGCGCACGCCGCGCCGAGCCTCGTACCGAAGAGAACCTGAACCGGGTCGGCGCCGATGCTGTAGCCCAGCCCGATCCCGGCCGGCGGCAACGCCGCCAGCAGCAGCGCCGTCATCTGCGCGCCCGCCGCCTGAGCCCGGGCCGACGCGGTGGCGCGATCGGCGGCCCGAGCGTCGTCCTCGATGCGTTCGACCAGGTCGGCGGCCGGGGCGCCGGTCCGCTCGGCCAGGCGCCAGACCGCGGCCGTCAGCTCCGCGAGACGCCGATCGGCCAGCTTTCCCGCCGCACGGCAGGCCGCCGGTGGCAGCCCGGCGCGCAGGCCACCGGCCAGCGAGCACAGTTCGTCCAGGCTGGACGAACGCGCCGCCGATGCGGCCCGCCGAGCCGTCGCCCGCAGCAACGTCCGGACCAGCAGCAGGGCGTAGACCGCCCCGACGATCGCGGCCACCGGACCTCCGGTGAGCAGCCCGGCGCCGGCCGCCCCGACCGCGCCCAAGGCGATCACGCGGCGCGGGTCGGATGCCGCGACCCGCGCGACATACGAGCGCACCGCACCGAGGTCGACCGTGCGACGCGTTCCGCCGCCCGCCGACCGCAACCGCCGCAGCGGCGCCCGCAGCCGCCTGATCCGAAGGCCGGCGGCCGGCACGACGACCAGCGCGACCAGGATCAGCAGCAGCGCCAGCTCGCGAAAGTCGTCACTCATCGCCGCACACCCGCCAGCACTTCGAGCCCGGGCCGAACGCGGCGGGCCGGCGTATCCGCCGGTGCAGGCGCCGCCACCGGCCGGTCCGTCGACGCCGGCCCATCCGCCCGCGCCGCCTTGACCACCGGCGCCGCCTTGACCACCGGCGCCGGCCGATCGGCCCAGTCGGTAGCGAGGCGACCGACGCCGGGTGCCACCTGTCGTCGCTCGAAGGGCGCACGTTGCCGGACTGCGCCGCCGGACTCGTCCGGCTCCAGGAGATCGGCCCACGGACGAGCCTTGGTCGCCGCCGCACCGGGCACGGGCAAGGGCGGAGGCATCGCGGGCGGGGCGGGCGGGTGCGGGACCGGTGCGTGGAGGGGCGGGACCGGTGCGAGGAGGGGCGGGACCGGGACGCCCCGGGAGGCGAGCAGCTGAGCCAGCGCCTCGGCCGCAGGACCCTGGCCGCCGGTGCGGTGCCAGGCCGTGACCACGGTGGCCAGGCGTTCGTGTCCTTGCGGGAGCAGGATGCTGATCGACTCCAGGAAGCGGCCCGCCGCAGTGCGTTTGACCTGCAGGATCACCTGCAACGCCGCCAGCACCTGGGCGTGCAGCGCCGCCCGTGGCAGCCCGCCGAGCAACCCCAGCGCCTCCAGCCGCGCCGGCACGTCGGCCGGCGCGTTGGCGTGCAGGGTTCCGGCGCCGCCCTCGTGGCCGGTGTTCAGCGCCCCGAGCAGGTCAGCGATCTCCGCGCCGCGGCATTCGCCGATGACCAGCCGGTCGGGACGCATCCGGAGCGCCTGGCGTACCAGATCGGTGAGCCCGACCACCCCCGCACCCTCCACATTCGCCGTCCGGGCCTGCAGCGCCACCACGTGCGGGTGGGTGGGCCGGAGCTCGGCCGCGTCCTCCACCAGCACGATCCGTTCGGTGGGCGGAACCAGGCCGAGCAGCGTCCCGAGCAGGGTGGTCTTGCCGCTGCCGGTGCCGCCGGTGACCAGGTACGCCAGGCGGGCCGCCACGATCGCGGCCAGCACCTCGGCCGGCCCGGTCCCCACGGTGCCGTCGGCCACCAGGTCATCCAGGGTGAACGGGCGCTGGCGGAAGGTTCGCAACGACAGGTACGGCCCGGAGGTTGCGATCGGCGGCAGCACAGCGTGCAGGCGGGTGCCGTCGGGCAGCCGGGCGTCGGCGAACGGCTGGCCGTCGTCGAGCCGCCGGCCACACGCGGCAGCCAGGCGCTGTGCCAACCGGCGTACCTCATCGGTCTCGCCGACCCGCGCCTCGGCCCGCACCAGACCGGCGCCTCGATCGACCCACACCTCGGTGCCGTTGACCAGCACATCGGTGACCTGGGGATCGTCGAGCAGCGGGGCCAGCGGCCCGGCGCCGACCAGCTCGTCGTGCACGCGGCCGGCCAGCCGCAGCACCGTCGTGTCGCCCAGCACCGCGTGCGCGGGCTCGGACCGGACCGCCGTGACCACCGCCGCGGGCGTCGCATCCGTGCCCTCGACCGCGAACTGCCGCCGCACCCGCTCGGCCATGCCGGCAGGCAGGTCGCCGCTCACGCCGCCGCGCCGAGCAGGTCGCGGCACAGCTCGGCCAGGGGACCTTTGCCGGTGACGGCCGGCGCCTCGCCGCGTTCCAGGGCCTCGCATATGCCTGGTTCCGCCCGCAGCGCACCCGCCAGTGGCAGCGCGAGGGCCTGGGCGACGTCCTTCGCCTTCAGCCGCCCCGGCGCCGGGCCGCGCACCACCACCGCCCGGTCGTCGCAGTGGTGGCCGACCATCGCCGCGATCCGGGCGGCCGCCGCGGTGGCGCGCAACTCGGCGGGCACCACGAGCAGGGTCCGGTCGGCGGCCTGCAACGCCAGCGTGGCGGCGTCGTCGAGCCGCCGGGGCAGGTCGATGACGACCAGGTCGCGTCCGCGGCGGGCCGCGTCCAGCGTGGCGGCCATCGCCTCCCCGGGCACCGGCAGCAGGTCGTCGTTCCGTGTGAACGACAGCAGCACCAGGTCACCGCGGCTGGGCAGCGCCTGCATCAGGGCGGGCGGGTCGACCCGGCCGTCGGCGCCGGCCAGGGCGGGCCAGCGCAGGCCGCCGACCCCCTCCCAGCCGAGCACCAGGTCGAGGCCGCCGCCCAGCGGATCGGCGTCGACCAGCAGGGTGCGCATCCCGCCCTGCACGGCGGTGACGGCCAGCCCGGCGGCGAGGATGCTGGCGCCCGCGCCACCCCGGCCGCCGATCACGGCGAGCACGCGTGCGGACGTACGCACGGCGGGCCGGTCGGCGAAGCGGTCGACCACCCAGGGCTCGGCGGTGGGCAGCGCCGCTACGTGCTCGGCGCCGAGCAGCTGGGCACTCTCCCAGGTCTCGTCGGGCATGCCCCGGTGTCCGACGATGATCACTCGCTCGCGGCGTGGCAGGCGGGCGCGCAGACACGCCTCGACCTGGTCGAAGCCGATCACGACGAGCGGCGCTCCGGCATATCTCGGGCGGGCGGCGGCCGGGTCGTGCGCGACGTCGACCTCGGTGCCACCGGCGGCGGCGAGACGCAGAAGGTCGTCGAGCAGGTCGGAGTCGGCGGTGACCACGAGCGGCAGACGCGGTCCGGGCGACAGGGGCATCGGGCCTCCAGGTGAGCGGTGGGCTCACACCGTGGCTCGTTCGCGACCGTCCCGGCGGCGGACGATCGCCTTCCTGTGGACAACCCCGTTACCTGTGGATAACCCGTTCGGGTGGGGCTGACGTGCTACCGGGACTGACCAAAACCGGGCGAGTGGAGTCGGCCGGTCTTGGGTATGTTGATGCGACACGAACGCGATGGAGTGCGCATGGAGACTTCGATCCTGACCGCCGCCGCCGAGGACGGCGCGGCGATCGTGGCGGTGTCGGGCGAGGTCGACTTCTCCAACGCTCCCGAGGTGGCGGAGGGGATCCGCGACGCCGTCGCCGAGTTCGAGCCGCCCGTGGTCTACGTCGACCTGAAGGACGCGTCGTTCGTGGACTCGACCGGGCTGGGCGCGTTGATCGAGGGCTACCACGCCGCCGCCGAGCGGGAGTGCCGCTTCGTCGTGGTCAATCCGACCCGGAACTTCCGCCGCGTCCTGTCGGTGACCGGGCTGAACGAACTCTTCGGCCTGACCGAGATCGACGATGCGAGCATCGGCCAGTTCGGGTCGGAACAGTTCCGGGACTCCGAGGCAGCCGGGGCCTGAGAGAGAAGACGACCCCCGTCGGGGGAGACGGGGGCCGTCCCTGGATTCGGCTCCGGGGGGGTCGAGCCGAATCAACCCGGTGATCGCGGGGGGCGCAACCACCGAGAGCCCAGGGTGGGAATGCAACATGAATCTCTGTCGCAACACAAGTCTGCCTCAGTCCAAGCCGACCGTCGAGTACCCCGCGTAATCAACTCCCCCGTTCTGGCCGTTTTCTTTCCGTCACCTGGCGTGATGGCGGGCACGGCGGGTCTGCAGCCGGGTGCGGCGAGCCGTTACACTTTCGGCCCGTGGGGCGCAGCGCCGCGTTTTTCGACCTCGACAAGACCGTCATCGCCAAGTCCAGTGCACTGGCCTTCGGACGGCCTTTCTATCGTGATGGCCTGATCAGCCGTCAGGACGTCGTGAAAAGCGCCTACGCGCAGCTGATGTTCCGGCTGGGCGGCACCGATGATCAGACGATGGCCCGCACCCGCGACTACCTCGCCGCGCTGTGCAAGGGCTGGCGCGTCGAGCAGGTGCGCCAGATCGTCGCCGAGACCCTCGAAGAGCTCATCAATCCGTACGTCTACGCCGAAGCCGCCACACTCATCGGCGAGCACCAGGCGGCCGGCCGCGACGTGGTCCTGGTCTCCGCCTCGGGCGAGGAGATGGTCCGCCCGATCGGCGCGTTGCTGGGCATCACGGACATCATCGCCACCCGCATGGGGGTCGTCGACGGCCGTTACAGCGGCGAGATCGAGTTCTACGCGGCCGGAGAGCACAAGGCTGACGGCGTACGCGAGATGGCCGAGAACCGCGGCTACGACCTGGCGGAGTGTTACGCCTACTCGGATTCGAGCAGTGACCTTCCGCTGCTCGAGGTGGTCGGCCACCCCAGCGCGGTGAACCCGAGCCGCACCCTGCGCCGCGTCGCCGTCGAGCATTCGTGGCCGGTCCTGGAGTTCCGTCACCCGATCCCGCTGGGGCGCCGGCTCCGGGAGCGGCCCGCCGTCCCGGTCGCGGCCGCCGCCCTGGGTGTCGGGGTCGGCGTGGCGATCGGTCTGGCCATCTACGGGCGCCACCGCAGGGCCCGCGCCGCCGCCGTCTGAGGAACCGCAAGGCGGGCGCCGCCGCCGTCCGAGGAAAACGCAAGGCCCGCGCCGCCGCCTGAAGAAACGCAAGGCCCGCGCCGCCATCTCATGACGCACCGCCACCGCGCGGCGTGTGCCGCCGCCCGAGCAAAGCAAGGCCCGCGCCGCCACCTTCCGAGGGATCGCCACGCGCCTGTGGATAACGTCGAAAACTGTCGGTCGTCGGCGCTACGTTGGCGCCCTCCCAGTTCCGGGGCGGGGGTGGCGGCGGGGCCGCGAGCGACAAATGAAGATGACGAAAGTGTCTGACTGATTGCGGAAAGTCCAACTTTGGTGGCTGAACCCATGGCGATCAAGGGCGGTCGGGCGTAGAAAGAACGAGCGGGAGATGAGAGATCGGATCCCGTGCACGGCCGCCGGGAACCCACGCGCGATCAGCCACGGCAGGCACGTTGCGGCGGGACCTCGGCCACCACGAGTCGCGAGGCTCGGGCGGCCTCAGGACTGTCGACAACGACCCAGGTGCACGCTTGATATCCCGGTCCGGACGCGCGAAAGGACGGCGCCTTTCGAGGCGCCGTTCTTCACGTCCAGGGACAGAAGCGCCCAGGAACAGAAACGTCCAGGGACAGAAACCTCCAGGGACGAAAACGCCCGGGGACAGAAACGGCTGGGAGCAGAAACGGCCGGGCCCAGCCACGACCGGTCGGGTGTGGACCAGCCAAGCGTCAGGCGTTGACCGCGGCCAGGTGCCGATTGCGCAGTTCGTGATAGACGGCGCGGAAGAGCTTCGGCCGGGAGTGGAAGTCGACACCCTGCGCCCAGAGCTCGGTGTTGACCGTGGTGCCGTCGGGCCGTTCGATCAGCACGGTCATGCCGCTCTCGATCTCCCACGGGCCGAGCCGGTGCGTCGCCTTGTGCAGCTTCACGTGGGCGATCTCCCGCCAGGTCAGCGTGCGTGACCGCAGCAGCCCGCGGATCAACAGGCCACGCGAGCTGACGTAGGCGCCCATCTGCAGGATCCGCCAGGAGCCGAGCACCCACGCCACGGCCAGGATCGACGCCATCACCCGGATGCCGTGCCAGTTCAGGTCGAATGCGTCGGTGCTGGTCCAGCCCAGCAGCCCGAGCGCGATCGCCTCCCAGCCGATGACGATCCAGCGGCCGGTGCCGGGCGTGTACGGACGGACCCAGGCGTCGGACTCGGCGAGGTTCACGGGCGCAAGTATGCCAACGACACGCGCGACGGCCCCGAAATCGACGCACATCGCCACCATCCGGGTGAGGTGACTCTAGGCTGTTAGGCCGCCGCGAGCACCCCATCACCAACCGTGATCAATTCGTCGGCGCCTGCTTCCACGGCTGCCGCGTAGTGCCTCAGCCAGGAACGGAGCCCGTCCGGCGTCCCTGTGGCGTAGGCGCCGGACGCTCCCACGTACTCGGGCTCACGAAGACGGTGACCGACGTCGGCCGCGACCAGACCGCGGGGGTCGAAACTGCGCCCGATCAGGGTGAGACGCGCCGCGGCCCGGGCCACCACCCCGGCCGGGCCGGCGAACGGGCGCAGCGTGAGCAGCTCGGCGTGCACCACGGCGGCCAGCAGCATCGGCGGCGTGGTCCACGCGGAGTTGCCGACGACCAGTCCCGACAGCGCGTCGATGCGGTCCGCGGCGCTCGACGGACGGCCGAGTTCCACCTCGGGCACGACCCCGCGGGCGGCGAGCACGTGCAGCCGGGCCAGCGCCTGCCGCGGCGCCTGGAGCCAGAGGTCGGCGAGGTCGGCGGAGAAGATGCGCAGTGCGCCTTGGACGATCGGGTCGGTCACCGTTCCGGCGCGTACGTCCTCCAGGTCGTACGCGTGACCCTCGAGACCTGCCGAGGCCACCGCCGAGCGCAAGCTGATCTCGGCCGCGACCCGACCGCCGTGCCGGCGCAGCGCACGATGCCGCATGGCGTCGTCGACCTTGGCCTGAGCGGCGGAGAAGGCGGATGCGACATCGGCGAGATCGAGCAGGGGCGCTAGCGGATCGGTAGGCACCGCACTACGGTAACGGGCCCCGGAGGATGCGCCGATGGGCTCGTTTACGGCAAGATCCGAGCAGTAACACGCAGCGGGACGTCAACCGGCGCGCATTGCCGACCGCAGAGCGCGCTACCCGCCGCAACCCTCGCCGGGCCCGCCCGGCGCAACTAATGTCGTCAGAAAGCCCCGGTCACGGCATAGGAGCCGCACTCATGAGCAAGAGCCTGGAGAACCTGTACTCGGAGACGCGGCAGTTCCCGCCGCCGGAGGCGCTGGCCGCGGACGCCAACGTCAAAGCCGACGCGTACGACCGGGCCGCCGCGGATCGCATCGGCTTCTGGGAGGAACAGGCCCGCCGGCTCACCTGGGCCAAGGAGTGGGACCAGGCGGTCGACTGGTCCAACCCGCCGTTCGCGAAGTGGTTCCTCGGCGGCGAGCTGAACATCGCCTACAACTGCGTCGACCGGCACGTCGAGGCCGGCAACGGCGACAAGGTCGCGATCCACTGGGAGGGCGAGCCGGAGGGCGACACCCGCACCATCACGTACGCCGGCCTGCTGAAAAGCGTCAGCCAGGCGGCGAACACGCTGACCGAGCTGGGTGTCGGCGCGGGCGACCGGGTGGCGATCTACCTGCCGATGATCCCGGAGGCCGCGGTCGCGATGCTGGCCTGCGCCCGGGTCGGCGCCACGCACAGTGTCGTCTTCGGCGGCTTCTCGGTGGACGCGCTGTCCACCCGCATCCAGGACGCCGACGCCAAGCTGGTGATCACCGCGGACGGCGGGTACCGGCGCGGCAAGCCGTCGGCGCTCAAGCCCACCGTGGACGAGGCCGTGGCGCAGTGCCCGAGCATCGAGCACGTGCTGGTCGTCCGGCGCACCGGCGAGGACGTGACCTGGGGCGAGAAGGACCTGTGGTGGCACGAGACCGTCGAGCAGGCCAGCCCGGAGCACGAGGCCCAGCCGTTCGACAGTGAGCACCCCCTCTTCATTCTCTACACCTCGGGTACGACCGGGAAGCCGAAGGGCATCCTGCACACCACCGGCGGCTACCTGACCCAGGCGTCGTACACGCATCACGCCGTCTTCGACCTCAAGCCGGAGACCGACGTCTACTGGTGCACCGCCGACATCGGCTGGGTCACTGGGCACTCCTACATCGTCTACGGCCCGCTCTCCAACGGCGCCACCCAGGTGATGTACGAGGGCACGCCGGACACCCCGCACAAGGGCCGCTTCTGGGACATCGTCGACAAGTACAAGGTGTCCATCATGTACACCGCGCCGACGCTGATCCGCACCATGATGAAGTGGGGCGACGACATCCCGGCGAAGTACGACCTGTCCTCGCTGCGGGTGCTGGGCAGCGTGGGCGAGCCGATCAACCCCGAGGCCTGGATGTGGTACCGGGAGAACGTCGGCCGGGAGAAGAGCCCGATCGTGGACACCTGGTGGCAGACCGAGACCGGCGCGATCATGATCTCGCCGCTGCCCGGCGTCACCGCGGCCAAGCCCGGCTCGGCGATGAAGGCGCTGCCCGGCATCGCCGCCGACGTGGTCGACGACACGGCCGAGCCGGTGCCCAACGGCGGCGGCGGCTTCCTGGTGCTTACCGAGCCGTGGCCGTCGATGCTGCGCGGCATCTGGGGCGACGAGAAACGGTTCATCGACACCTATTGGTCGCGCTTCGGAGCCGGCAGCGGCAGCGGCAGCGGCAGCGGCAGCGGCGACAAGTGGATCTACTTCGCTGGTGACGGCGCCAAGAAGGACGACGACGGCGACCTCTGGCTGCTCGGCCGGGTCGACGACGTCATGCTGATCTCCGGGCACAACATCTCCACCACCGAGGTGGAGTCGGCGCTGGTGTCGCACCCGTCGGTGGCCGAGGCGGCGGTGGTCGGCGCGACCGACCCGACGACCGGTCAGGCGATCGTGGCGTTCACCATCCCGCGCGGCAACGTGGACACCGAGGGTGACGCCGGCGAGGAGCTGATCAAGGAGCTGCGCAACCACGTGGCGAAGAAGCTCGGGCCGATCGCCAAGCCCCGGCAGATCATGCTGGTGCCGGAACTGCCGAAGACCCGGTCCGGGAAGATCATGCGGCGCCTGCTCAAGGACGTGGCCGAGCGCCGCTCGCTGGGTGACGTGACCACCCTGCAGGACTCCGCCGTGATGGACCTCATCTCGTCCGGGATGAAAGATCGCAAGTCGGAGGACTGACCCTCTTCTCCTTATCGATGCATGCGCATACGTTGACTGGGATCCCCGATCGGGGATCCCAGTCAACGGAGGTTTCAAGTGCGCAGAGTGGTCGCTGGACTGCTTGGCGCCGCGATGGTCACCAGCGTCGGCGTATCCCTGCCGTCGGTGGCCCTGGCGGCACCGCCCGAGACGCCGGCCGCAGCCGGCAAGCGGACCGGGAGTGACGAGTTACCGAACCCTGCCGAGGAGAAGCGCCGCGAGTCGCGGCAAGACGCCGTCAACGGCATCCTCAAGGGGAAGATAAAGGCGGAGAAGCGCGGCGCCAGCAGGGTCGCGAAACTCGCCGACGGCGAGTATGTCGAGCTCGCGCGGGAGAAGACCGACAAGATCTTCGTGATCCTCGCCGAGTTCGGCAACGAACGGCATCCGGACTTCCCCGATGTGGACAGCGATCCGGCGACGATCGGCCCGGCCACCTTCGACGGGCCGCTGCACAACGCGATCCCGGCGCCCAACCGCGCGGTCGACAACCGGACCGTCTGGCAGGCCGACTACAACCGCGACCACTTCCAGCAGATGTACTTCGGCACCGGGGCGAACGTCGAGTCGCTGAAGACCTACTACGAGGCGCAGTCCTCCGGGCGCTACAGCGTCGACGGCGAGGTCAGCGACTGGGTCAAGGTGCGCTACAACGAGGCCCGCTACGGCCGCGACTGCGACATCAACGGCCTGTGCACCGACGAGTTCATGTGGCAGCTGGTCAAGGACGCCGCCAACCAGTGGATCGCCGACCAGCGGGCGGCCGGGCGCACCGACGCCCAGATCAAGACCGACCTCGCCTCGTACGACCAGTGGGACCGGTACGACTACGACCACGACGGGAACTTCAACGAGCCGGACGGCTACCTCGACCACTTCCAGATCGTGCACGCCGGCGGCGACCAGGCCGACGGCGATCGCCAGCAGGGCGAGGACGCCATCTGGTCGCACCGCTGGTTCGCGTTCCAGAACGACCGCGGCAGCGTCGGCCCGGCCGGCAACCCGTACGGCGGCACCCAGGTCGGCGACACCGGCTTCTGGATCGGCGACTACACCGTCCAGCCGGAGAACGGCGGCCTGAGCGTCTTCGCCCACGAGTACGGCCACGACCTCGGCCTGCCCGACGACTACGACACCTCCGGCGGCCTGAACAACAACAGCGAGTTCTGGACGCTGATGGCCCAGAGCCGTCTCAGCGACACCGGCGAGGCGCTCGGCACCCGGCCCGGCGACCTCGGCGCCTGGAACAAGCTGCAGCTCGGCTGGCTGGACTACGAGCTCGTGGTGGCCGGTCAGAAGAAGACGCTGACCCTCGGCCCACAGGAGTACAACACCGATCAGGCCCAGGCGGCGGTCGTCGTGCTGCCGGACATCCAGAAGACCACCCAGGTGGGCGCACCGTTCGCGGGCGCCAGGCAGTGGTTCTCCGGCAACGACGACAACCTGAACACCACGCTCAGCAAGTCGGTCGATCTGACCGGCGCCACCAGCGCGTCCTTCGACCTCAAGGGTCGCTTCGCGATCGAGAGGTGCTGCGACTTCCTGTACGCCGAGGCGTCCACCGACAACCGGACCTGGACGGCTCTCGACGGCACGGTCAACGGGCAGCCGTTCCCCCGGACCACCGCGGGCAAGCCGGTGCTGACCGGCACGCAGGCCGCCTGGGCGGACATCTCGGTGCCACTGACCGCGTACGCCGGTCAGCGGGTCCAGTTGCGGCTGCGCTACTCCTCCGATCAGGGCGGCAACCCCGGCGGCTTCTTCGGTGACGACCTGACCATCAAGGTGAACGGCACGGTGCAGTCCACCGACGGCGCCGAGGGCACGGCGACCTGGGCGGCCACCGGCTTCTCCACGATCGGCTCGTCGGTCACCAAGGCGTACGACAACTTCTACATCGCGGGCAACCGCACCTACACGTCGTACGACAAGTACCTGAAAACCGGTCCGTACAACTTCGGCTGGGCCGCGGACCGGCCGCTGTTCACCGAGCACTTCGCCTACCAGCAGGGCCTGCTGATCTCGTACGCCAACTCGTTCTGGCGGGACAACCAGGTCAACGTGCACCCGGGCGAGGGCCGCAACCTGATCATCGACTCGCACCCGCAGGCGATCTACAACATCGACGGCCTCCCGTGGCGCTCCCGCGTCATGCTGTACGACGCGCCGTTCGGGCTCACCAAGGCCGACTCGATGACGCTGCACGTCAACGGCAAAGCCTCGCTGATCCGGGGCAAGGCCGGTGTGCCGCTGTTCGACGACACGCGTTCCTACTTCGACCCGGCCATCCCGTACGCCGGGGTGAAGCTGCCCGCGACCGGCGTCAAGATCCGCGTCGTGGAGCAGACCGGAACGTCGGTCAAGATCCGCGTCAGCTGACATCTCTCCGCTACGCGCCCGGACGCTCAGGCACCCGGGCGCGTAGCCTTCTCCCCATGGGATCGCAGGTCGACGACTCGTCCGTGCTGATCGAGGGCCCCTGGACCCACCGGTTCGTCGGTGCCAACGGCAGCCGGTTCCACGTGGTCGAGGCCGGCACCGGCCCGCTCGTGCTCTTCCTGCACGGCTTCCCGGAGTTCTGGTGGGCCTGGCACGACATCATGACCGAGGTGGCCGGCGCGGGCTTCCGGGCCGTCGCGATCGACCTGCGCGGTTACGGCGCGAGCGACAAACCCCCCAGGGGGTACGACGGATACACGATGGCCGCGGACGTCACCGGCCTGATCCGGGCGCTGGGCGAGCGTTCGGCGATGATCGTCGGGGCGGGTGCGGGCGGCATGATCGGCTGGGCGGCCGCCGCCTTCCACCCCACGATGGTCAGCCGGATGGTCGTGCTCGGCGCGGCCCACCCGCTGCGGCTGCGCGCCGCGCTCTTCGTCGACCCACGCGGCCAGTTCGCCGCCACCGCGCCGATCCTCAAGTTCCAGGTGCCGCGCTACGAGCACGTGCTCACCAAGGACGACGCCGCCGAGGTCGGTGAGCTGATGACGAGGTGGGGCGGCCCGGCGTGGACGTCCACCCCCGAGTACGCCGACTACGTCGCCAAGTGCCGGATGGCCATGCAGATCCCGCAGGCGGCGTTCTGCGCGCTCGAGGCGTACCGCTGGGTGTTCCGGTCGACGTTGCGGCTACAGGGCTACCGGTTCGTCAAGGCGATGCAGAAACCCCTGACCACGCCCACGCTGCACCTGCACGGGTCGCTGGACACCGCGGTGCTGCCGCGCACGGCACAGGGCTCGGGGCGTTACGTGGTCGCGCCGTACGAGTGGCGGCTGATCCAGGGCGCCGGGCATTTCCTCCACCGGGAGGCCGCGTCGCTGGTCACGGGCGAGATTCTGCGCTGGATGAAGGCCGGCGCCTGAGCGCTCAGACCCGGTGCTCGTAAAGGTCGGTGACCTCGTGCTGCGGCGCCCACCCCTGGTAGACGCCGTAGTCGAACTCCTCCAGGCCCAGCTGCCGGGCGATCGGGGCACGGCCACCGGTGTACTCCACCCGCAGCCACTGCTCCGACTCGGCGAGCACGATGAACGGCTGGCCGCGCCACGTGCAGGTGGTGCGCACGTAGATCAGTTCCTCGAACTCGTGCGGCTGCAGCGCGCGGACGAAACGCCCCGGCCGCACCTCCTCGAAGCCGTCGCCCGGCTCCGGCGCGTAGATCCGCACGTCGTCGCCGTCCGGGGCGGCCTCGTACTCCCGCCCCTGCCAGTTGACCACGTAGCCGTCACGCATCACCGATCACCGACCTTGCGCCACTGCGGTGCGTCGGCGTCGAAGATCGCGACCATCTTCTCGGTGCCGTCCGCATCGATCCGCCACAGCTGCGCGCCGTGCGGCAGCCGGACACTGTCCACCTTGAACTCCGCGATCACGTCGCGGCCCTCGCCCGGGGCGAAACCGTTGCCCCGGAAGGGTGGCCGCTCGATCACCCAGCCGTCCATCGCCCGCAGCGCCTGCTCGCTCTGGCCGCCGTAGGGGATCCGGTACAGGCTCGGCCGGTACGCGGGCCAGCGCAGCACGTGCGCCTCCTGGGCGTCCGGCGAGAACGACGAGCTCTCGTTGATCAGTCCCAGCGCGGCGTACAGCTCGCCCGGCGTCCGCAGGTGCTCGACCTCGTTGGCCCGGTGCACGAAACCGGCGACCCGGTCGTACCCGCGCTCCAGGTAGAAGTCGACCTGACCGGCGGGCACCGCCTTCTGCATGACGGTGGCGTGCTGAGCGGCGTCGCTGGCCCGCTGCGGCACCGGCGCGGGCTTCTCCGCCCGTTCCTCCGGCTCGGCGCCCAGGCCGGCCTCGGCCGCCCAGCTGGCCAGCGCGATGACCTGCGGTCCGGGGTATTTCGCGCCGACCGGCGACTCCGGGTTGACCGCGAACGACCAGCTCGGGTCGGGCCAGTTGCGGATCAGATCGAGGAACTTGGCCGGGGCCGTCCGCACCGGCTGATCGTGGTGCTCGGACAGCCGGTCCCGGCTGGTGAACACGACCAGGTAGGGGCCGCCGTCCATCTCCTCGGTGCGGAAGACGAAGCCCGGCTCGCCCGGCGTGCTGCCCGGCCGCGAGTTGTCGGCCACCGGCACCAGCACGGTGGCCAGCAGCAGCGTCGACAGGAACGAGTCGGTGCTGCCACCTTCGGCCGCCGCGTACAGGTCACGCTCGACGGTGTTCGCCGGGGTGAAGTCGATCGGCCGCGCGGGCGCGCCGCCGACCGGCGGAACCTCGGGACGCGCCGCCGCGGCCGGGACCTCGGGGCGGGACATCGCGGCCGGCGCCTCGGAGCGAGGCGTCGCCGTCGGAGCCTCGGAACGAGGTGCCGCGGGTTGCGTGGCGAACTGGGCGGGCTGGGCGGACTGCGCGGCGAACTGGGCGGGCTGCGCGGCGAACGGGGCACGGGCCGGATGGCCGGCGTCGGCGCCCGGGGTGCCGGGCACGACCGGCGGTGCGAAGCTCGGACGGGCGGTCTCGGCGGGCGGCGGCGTGCGGGTGCCGCTCAAGGCCTGCGCGGCGGCCGCCATGCTCGGCGGGGTCTCACCGGGCTGCCGGCGCGGCAGGCCCTCGGGAACGTCCGACGTGGACGGTGCGGCGCCGATGTGCTCGGGTACGGGCGGAGTCTGCGCCATCGGCGTCCGGGTGGGCAGCGGGGCGCGCAGATCCTGCAGAGGCGGCAGGGCGCCACCCTCTCGAGCGGGCGGACCGCTGGCCGGGATCGCACTGGACGGCGCGGCGCTGACCGGGCCGCCGCTCGTGGGCGCGTTGCGCGCGCTCGTGGGCGCATCGCGCGTGGGAAGGGCACCACCAGCCGCGCCGCGGGTGGGCAGCGCGCCGCCGGGCGGGTTGGAACCCATCGGGCTACGGGTGGGCAGCCCGCCGCCTGCCGGATCGGCGCCCATCGGGCTGCGGTTGGTGGCCGGTCCGCTGCTCAGCGGTGTCGAGGGAGCACCCGGAGCCGAGTTCGGCGGCACACCGGGCGCGCTGTAGGCGGCCGGAACCGCAGGACCGGAATCCGCCGGTCCGCCCGCCGCGCCGGGCGCCGAACCCCGGCCGTAGCCGCCGGGCTCGAATCCGCTCCCGGCCGTACCGGTCGGCATCGTGCTCGACTGCGGCACTCGGGACGGCAGGCCGCTGGGCAGAACCCCGCCCGGTGTCCGGATCGGAAGACCGCCCGGACCGATCTGTCCGGGCTGACCGGCGGCGCCCCGTTCGCCGGGCTTCGACGCGGGCCCCGCACTCGCCGGAGACGAAGTCGGCGCCGCGCTCGGTGTCGCGCTCGGCGTCGCACTCGGCGTCGCACTCGGTGTCGCGCTCGGCGAGCTGAAGGTCGGCGAGCTGAAGGTCGGGCGGCCCGCGCTCGGCGGCGCGGAGCTGGGAGCGGCGCTCATCGGGGCCGACGCGGTGCTGGGGGGTGCGCTCGCCGGGGCCGGAGCGGCACTCGGGGGCGCGCTCGCCGGAGCCGGAGCGGTGCGTGCCGAGGGTGAGGCAGGAGCCGCGCTGGCGGGAGCCGAGGACACGGGCGCCACCGGGCTGCCGGGCGCACCACCCATGCGCGTGCCGGAGACGCCGCTGCTCAGGCCGGCGGGGGTCCCGGCTGAAGGCGCCACGCCGCCACCGGCCGTGCTCGGCAGCCGGTTCCCGAAGGCGGCCGCCGCGCCCGGCGTCCGCTTCTGGTCCGATGCGGCCGGGAAGGCTGATCTGTGTTCCGCCGCCGGCGGGAAGGACGGCTGCTGCGGCCCGGACGGGAAGGACGGCTTCTGCTCGGCTCCGGGCGGGAACGCACCGCTGCCAGGCCGGAACCCGGCGTCGGCCGCACCGGGCAGACCACCGCCCGGCAGGCCACCGCCGGGCAGGCCACCGCCGGGCAGGCCACCGCCGGGCAGGCCACCACTGGGCGCACCGGCCATCGCACCCGCGCCGGACGGCCCACCGGTCGGCGCCATCGGCCCGCCCTGCTGACCGGAACCGCCCCTGCCACCGATCGTGGCACCGGCCAGGTCCTGCGTCTCACGTCCCGGCCCGCGCTTGGGCAGGCGCACGTCGCCGCGCGACAGCTGCGCCACGAACCAGGCGGGAAGGTAACCCTCGATCGGCAACCCCGGGTTGACGGCCAGCCACCACTCGAGGTTGGGCCACGTCTCGGCGAGCTCGGCGTACGCCACCCGCCTCGCGGAGCCGGTGTAGTCGGCCAGACAGGCCTGCAAGGCCGACGGCGAGGTGAACGCGAGCACATGCGTACGCCCGCCGGTGCTCCACGTGCCCCAGCCGAGCGGCGCAAGACCTGCCAGAGCGTCCGCGGAGACGGGCAGGAGCAGGTCGACACCGGCGAGGATGCGGAAGTAGGACTCCTGGTCGTCTGTGCGCAAGGCGTCACGCATCGAACGCTCGGCGTCCGTCGCCGGCTCCCACTCGGACACGTTCACTCTCCCAACGCGCGCGAACGAGACCATCTCAACGCGTACAACCTACAAGGTCAGGCGACGATCACAATGGGCGGCAGCGGGCAGACAACCAAGTCGGGTGTATACCGACGCCACAATGCCCGCTCTAGTCACTCTACGACCCAAAACTGTCACTTAAGGTAGCCGCACCGAGGGTTTCAGGCAATGGACAGACCGCGGCCGGGACCACCCTCGTCGGATGTGCCCCGGCCGCCGGTCGATCACGAGAAGCGGTTGGTCGCCCGCGTCTCCGTGTCCTTGTAGTTGACAGAGGCCTGGTCGACCGCGTTCTTGATCGACTGCAGGATCTGCTTGAGGTCGTTCGCCGAGTTCGTCCAGGTGATCTGGCGCTGGTCGTAGGCGGCCTGCGCCTGACCGCTCCAGGTGCCGTTCAGCTTCTTGCCCAGGCTGTCGAGCTCGGCAAGGTCGTTGTCCAGCTTGTTGACCGCGGACTGGATTTGCTGGCTCGCGGTGTCCAGCTTCGCCCAGTTGACGAGAAGCACTCCGTCGTTCATCAGATCTCCTCGTCTCAGAGCGGCAGCGTGTAGCCGCTGTTGCCGGTCTTGGTAACCGTTGCCGCCGCGTCGGCGTCGGTGGTGTCGTAGTTCGTGCCCGACTCACGCATGGCCGTCGCGGTCTCGGTGAGCGCCTTGCTGAGCGTCTTGAGGTCGACGTCGTACTGCTGGCGAACCTCCTGGAACTTGCCCGCGGCGATGCCCTTCCAGCCGGACTGCAGGTCGATCAGCTGGCCCATCAGAGTGTTCAACATGGACTGGATCGACTGGTTGGTGCTGTCGAATTTGTTGGCGGTATCCGCCATCATCTGTGACTGTGCTTCCGTCTGGGCCACCCCGGACGTCACCCCGCTTTCTCGTCTCGGTCATCTGACGGCCCGGCCGGCGCGTCCAAGCTGGACCGCAACCGAACCAGGCACATCGATGCGCAATTCCCAGGTTAACCCCTCTGGTCGAGCCGTGGGGGGCACGCCTGAGCTGCTCATCGATGCTTTCCGAAGCCCGACGGTAGCCCCGGCCGGGCAATGACGAAACCCCGGTTACTCAAACTGTGGACAACCGTCGCCCTGTGGATAACTCGGGCCGCGAACCCGCCCCCTGCGAGACTGGTCCGCGCCATACGATGTGGCGCGAGGAAAACACGACGGCAGATATGTCGATCTCGAAAGGCGGCGCGCGGGTGACAGCGGAATTGACCGGCGGCCGCGACTATCCCGGTTTCAGCGCGGGCATTCCGGCACAAAACCATCCACGTGTACGCCCGCAGCGGCGCGGCCGCATCCTCGGCATGCGCACCGGCCAGCTGGTCGGCACCCAGATCGCCCTCGTGCTGCTGATCGTCGGCGCCGTCCTGGGCCCGATCCCGCTGGCCGGCGCCGTGATGCTCGCGGTCGTCCTGCTGGCCGTCACCTGGCTGCGGCTGCGGGGCCGGTGGGCGTTCGAGTGGATCGGCATCGGCCTGCGCTACTCCGGGCGGCCGCACACCGTCGCCCTGGACAGCTCGCCGACCGCGGTCCTGCAGTTCGCGGTGCCCGGCGCGCGGATCGAGCCGACCGAGCTGGCCGGCGACATCGCCGCGGTGATCCTCGACGGCCGCGGGATCACCGCGATCCTCGAGCTCGGCGACCCGGCCGGCCTGCTCGCCGAGGACATCTTCCGGCTGCCCACCCCGGCGTCGCTGCTGCCCGCCGCCAGCGCCGAGCACCCGCCGTGCCGCGTGCAGATGCTCTTCACGGGCGTGCCCGCCCCGTCGGTGCGGGCCGGCAACGGCACTCCGGGCAACTCGTACCGTCAGCTCACCGAGGGCCGTCTGCTCGGTCACGCCCGCGCACTGATCGCCGTCCGCGTCCTGCACGCCGAGGGCTGGTCGGAGGAGGACCTGCGGCGCTCGCTCTCCGGGCTGGTCCGCAAGATCCCGCGCCGGCTGGGCGACGTGCCGGCCCGGCCGCTGGGTGAGGCGGCCGCGCTCCGGGTGATCGGCGAACTGGCCCACGACGACGCCATCGGCCCGGCCCAGGAGACGTGGCCCGGCCTGCGGATCGGCGGGCTGGCCCAGGCGACGTACCGGCTCCGGCGCTGGCCCGACCTGACCACCGAGACCGGGCAGCGGATGATCGGCCGGATGCTGTCGCTGCCCGCCGCGGCCACCACGGTCGCACTGACCGCGGGTCCGCGGAACGAGAGTGGCGCGCCGTCGGTCACCGTCGACCTGACCATCCGGCTGGCCGCCCCCGACCAGCCCACCCTCGGCATCGCCGCGCAGGCGTTGCGCAAGCTGGTCGCCGCGGAACGAGGTTCCGTGCGCCGGCTGGACGGCGAGCACCTGGAGGGCTTCGCGGCCACGCTGCCGCTGGGTGGGGGTCCGCTGGTCGAGGTGCCCGGCCGCCCCGCCGACGGTGCGCTGCCGCCGACCGTGATGGACGGCCTCGACCTCAGCGTCGCCGCGGCCGGTCTGATGGTCGGCCGCAACCGTGGCGGCGAGCCGGTGGTCGCCCGGATGTTCCGGCCCGAGCAGACCAGGGCGCTGCTGGTCGGCGGCGTCCGCTGCGCGCAGCTGGTCGCGCTGCGGGCCATGGCGCTGGGCGCCCGCGTGGTCGTCCAGACGGCACGGCCGCAGGCGTGGGAGCCGTTCGTGCGAGGCGCGGCCGTCCCCGGCGAGGCGATCGCCGTGGTGCCGCCCGGGCGTGCGGTGGAGATCCCGCCCGGTTCGTCCCTGCACCCGCTGCTCGTCGTCGTCGACGTCGGCCCGGTGGGCGCCGACCCGCGCCCCGGCTCCGGGTGGCAGGCGACGCTGGTGGTGCGCGACGACTTCAGCCCCGCGGACGTCGACGTGGCGTCGCGGGCCGACCTGCTGATCGTCCAGCCGTTGCGCCCCGACGAGGCCAACCTGGTGGGCACCGCGATCGGCCTGGGCGAGACCGCCCAGTGGCTGACCCGCATCCGCCCCGACATGGTCGGCCTCATCAACCGCCGCGCGGTCCGCTGGGCCATGCTGGCGCAGACCCCGATCGAGGCCCAGCTGATCGGCCCACCCGGCCGCGGCTGACCCGCCGGCGACCCATAGACACCCGCGAGATCACGGGGTGTCGGCTGGACCGCTGGCGTGATCGTGGCACCATCCGGAGCCATGGGCATCCTCATCCGGCTCGTGATCACGGCGGTGTCGCTCTGGATCGCGACCATTCTGATCGACGGCATCGCGCTGACCACCGACTCCCTGCCCGGCAAGGTCGGGACGCTACTCGCGGTGGCCGTGATCTTCGGGCTGGTCAACGGCATCCTCCGGCCGATCATCAAGTCGATCGGCTGCGGCTTCTACGTCCTCACGCTGGGCCTCATCGCGATCGTCGTCAACGGCCTGCTGTTCCTGCTGACCAGCTGGATCGCCGGCCAGTTCGACCTGCCCTTCCACGTCGACGACTTCTGGCCTTCGGCCGTCCTAGGCGCCCTCCTGGTCGGCGTAGTCAGCTGGCTCCTCAACGCCTTGGTCCCCGACGGCCGCGACAGCAACGACTGACCTCAGAGTTAACCGCTGACCTCCGGGTTAACCGCTGACCTCCGGGTTAACCGCGCCCACCCGCATTTCGCCCGCTGATGAGCTGGGTGCCGAAAAGGACAAGGCGCAGCCGTAGTTCTTTTCGGTGCCCAGCTCATCAGCTCCTCGGGGCGAAATGCCCCGCCGAGCGAAGCGAGGCCATTCAGCTCAGCCGAGCGAAGCGAGGCCATTCAGCTCAGTGAGCTGAGACATATGCAAGGAGCAATAGGCGGCACGGCCCTTACCGTGGGGGTATGAGCGAGGAGCGGCGGGGATACCTGTACGGGCTGGGCGCCTACGTTCTCTGGGGCTTCTTTCCGATCTACTTCAAGCTGCTCCAGCCGTCGTCGCCGTTCGAGATTCTGGCGCATCGGGTGGTCTGGTCGGTCGTGTTCGTGGCGCTCGTGCTCGCCGTGATGCGCAACTGGCGCTTCCTGCGGCAGCTGGCCCGGGACCGGCGCCGGCTGCTCGGCGTGGTGGCGGCGGGGGTGCTGATCGGCGTCAACTGGGGCACCTACATCGTCGGGGTCAACTCGTCGCGGGTGGTGGAGACGGCCCTGGGCTACTTCATCACGCCGCTGGTGGTGGTCCTGCTCGGTGTCACGGTCATGCGGGAGCGGCTGCGCGTCTGGCAGTGGGTGGCCGTCGGGATCGGTGCGGTCGCCGTGGCGGTGCTGACCATCGACTACGGGCACCTGCCGTACATCGCGCTGATGCTCGCGGCCAGTTTCGGCTCGTACAGCCTGATCAAGAAGCGTCTGGGTCTGCCGCCGGCCGAGGGCATGTTCGTCGAGTCGGCCGTGCTCGCCGTCCCCGCGCTGGGTTACCTGGCCTGGCTCAATCTGACCGCCGACGGCACCGTGGGGCACGTTTCGGCGCTGCACACCGTACTCATCGTGCTCTCCGGGGTTGCCACCGTGATCCCGCTGATGCTGTTCGCGGGCGCGGCCAACCGGGTGCCGCTCGTCGGGCTCGGCATCCTTCAATACGTGGCGCCGATCATCCAGCTCGCCGTCGGTGTGCTGATCTACCACGAGCCGATGCCGGCTGCCCGCCTCGCCGGGTTCGCGCTGGTCTGGACGGCGCTGATGGTCTTCACCGTGGACGGGCTCCGCGGCGCCCGGCGGTCGGCCAAGGAGCGGCGCGCCAAGAGGGCGACGGCCGACCCGACGGCCGCCACCGTCGAACCGGCCGTCGCCCTACCGCCACGCTGACAAGGCCTGAAGGCCCGGAGCCGGAAAGGCCTCGTCAGGGGACGTCGTAGGCGAGCAGCACCTTGCCGTCACCGCGTACCAGCTCGAGGCGGGACAGGCTCCCGTCCCCGATGAACGTGTTGCCGCTCATCGTGAACTCCTTGCCCGGCGACGCCGTCCAGGACCCCAGCTGGTCCTCCTCGTCGTCGGCGCCGTGCGCCACCAGCTTCACCGTGTACGGCTTCAGGTCGGGCGAGTTCTTGTTGTAGACACACTTCAGGTCGATCTTCGAGCCGCCGGGGGCGTCGGTCACGCCGACATCCGCGGTCAGCGCGATGCCGTCGGCGACCTGGCTCATCGCGTGCATCGCCACGGTCTGCCCCGGCGGGGTCGGGGTGGTGGTGCCACTCATCAGGAACATCGCGCCGACGCCGACGATCAGGGCGAGCACGGCTGCCGCCAGGGCGGTGCTCAGCACACGTACGCGGCCCTTCTTGCGCTCCTTGCGCCTGGTCCGCTGCGCGGCGGACACCAGGTGCGTGGACCGGCTGGGCGGGGGCGGGGCCGGCATCGTCAGGGACGGATCGAGGAGCTTGGCGAAGTCCTCCGGATCCAACCTGCCGAGCAGGCCGGGCAGCACCGCGATGTCCGCGACCGCCTCCCGGCAGAACGAACAGGTCGCCAGGTGCCGCTCGTAAGCGGCACGTTCGGCCGGCGACAGGGCACCGAGGACGTACGCGCCGTCATCGTGCTCGTGGTCGCACCTCATCCCGTCACCCCCATCTCGTTCAACGCCATCCTCAGTGACCGCAGCGCGTAGTGCGTGCGTGATTTGACCGTTCCCGGTGGCACACCCAGTCGTGCGGCCGCCTCGGCCACCGAGTGTCCCCTGTAGAAACACTCGATCAGTACGTCGCGGTGCTGCTGGGACAGCCTCGCCAATGCTTCTGCCACGGTCCACGCCTCAACTGCTCGATCGGCCTCGTCCGTGTCCGGCGGTGGTTCCGGCAGCACGTCGGTCATCACCTCGCCCACCCGCACCGACCGGCGTCGCCAGGCGTCGATGGCCAGGTTTCGCGCGGTGGTGAACAGCCATGACCGCACCGCACCACGTTCCGGGTCCAGCGCCTCGGGATACCGCCACGCCCGGAGCAGAGTTTCCTGCACCAGATCCTCCGCCTGCTGCCGGTCTCCTCCGGCCAGCCGGACGGCGTGGGCGTACAGAGCATCCCCGTGTTCGTCCTGCAGAGCGCGAAGCAGTTCGGCATCCTGATCGTTC
This sequence comes from Actinoplanes sp. NBRC 103695, assembly GCF_030269485.1. Taxonomy (GTDB): domain Bacteria; phylum Actinomycetota; class Actinomycetes; order Mycobacteriales; family Micromonosporaceae; genus Actinoplanes. The sequence continues at coordinate 214,181 of NZ_BSTL01000015.1, forward strand.
AAGAACCAGCCCTCCCTCGCGTTCCACCCGTTCTTACGTGTGGAGCGAGGGAGCGGTTCAAACTCAGGCGGTCGCGGCGTCGCCACCCGACGACAGCGCCTCGGCGACGTTGCGCGCGGCCGCCGTCAGCTTCGCCCGAACCACCCGGGCCGAGGTCAGCATCTCCGCCGCGGGCAGCGAGCACGCCAGCACCAGTCGGCGTTCCATGTCCCGGTCGGCGATCACGGTCACGGCGGCACAGGCCACGCCCTGCCGGAACTGGCCCATCTCGAGTTGCATGCCGCGTCGCTCGCCCGCCGCCAGGTCGGCCTCGAGCGCCTCGGCTGTGGTGAGCGTCGCCGGGGTGAACGGTCGCATGCCGTAGTCGCGCAGGTACCGCGCCCGCTGGTCGGCGGTCAGCGTGGCCAGCAGCGCCTTGCCCAGCGCGGTCGCGTGGCCACCCTCGTCGAAGCCGGGCGACAGGTCGTCCATGAACGGCGACCGCGCGCCGTCGGCCGCCGCGGTCACCGCTATCCGGCCGCCGACGAACCGGCCCAGATAGTGGCTGTACCCGGAGTCGACCGCGGCCCGGCGCAGCGCCTCGCCCACGGCCGGCGGTCCACGGAACGCGGACACCAACTCGCGGTAGCGGTCGGCGATCTCCAGCCCCACGATGTAGGTGCCGTCCTCGCGACGGATCACGTAGCCCTCGTAGGCCAGGGTCCGAACAAGGTGATAGGTCGTCGCGACGGTGAGTTCACACCGCCGGGCGATCTGTTTCACGGTGAGTCCGCGCGGAGCCCGACCCACCGACTCGAGCACGCGCAGGGCGCGTGACACGCTCCGGATGAGGTCTGACGGCTCCGCCAGAGGGTCGCGCACGGTCACCTCCGACGCCGGGGACTTACACCATATGAATAATCTTCCCCCGACGGAATGCCAAAAGCGTGTGGATCGTGGTCGATTTGCACGAGCCGTGTGGTCCTTCCCACTGAGCGTGCCTGGATGCATGACGCAGGCTTAGTCTGCGACCGATGGCACAACCGATCACCTCCCCGGTCACCCGCAGGCCAGTGCGCGCCGCGACGGGTGCGTTGACCACCACGATCGCCGTCTCCATCCCGGTTTTCCTGGTCGGCGGCCTGGCCGTGCAGATCGGCGACGACCTCGGCTTCTCCCCCGCCGGCCTCGGCTTGGCGGTGTCCGCCTACTTCGGCGCCAGCGCGCTCGCCTCGGTACCGGCCGGGTGGCTCGCGGAGAAGTTCGGTTCCACGAACGTGTCGCGGTTCGCCATCGGGCTGGCATGTGCGGCCCTGATCGCCGTCGCTCTCGGTGCACGAAACCTGTGGAGCCTGATCGCGATCCTGGCACTCGGCGCCGCCGCCAACGCCATGGGTCAGCTGGCCAGCAACAGCAGCCTGGCCGAGCATGTGCCGCCGCGCCGGCAGGGCCTGTCGTTCGGGGTGAAGCAGGCGGCCATCCCGGTTTCCACGCTGCTGGCCGGGGCGGCCGTGCCCGCCGTCGCGCTGACGGTGGGCTGGCGCTGGGCGTTCGTGCTCGCCGCCGTTCTGGCCGCCGGGGCGCTCACGCTCGTACCCCGATCAAACGGACCCCAGCGCAAGTCGCGCGCCGAGGCCGGCGACCGCGCCACCTCGGCGCTGGTCGTGATCGGCGTGGCGGCAACGCTCGCGGCGGCCGCGGCCAACGCGCTGGGGACCTTCCTCGTGGACTCGGCCGTGGAGCGCGGCATCGCCCCCGGCCTGGCCGGCCTGGCGCTCACCCTCGGCGGCGCCGTCTGCGCGGCCTCCCGGATCACCGGCGGCTGGCAGGCCGACCGCTTCCCCACGCGCCAGGTCGGGGTGATCGCCGGATTGCTGGCCACCGGCGCGATCGGCCTCGGGCTGCTCGCCGTTTCCGGAACGGTGCCGCTGGTGATCGGCGTGGTGATGGGATTCGGGCTGGGCTGGAGCTGGCCCGGGCTGATGAACTTCGCGGTGGTCCGGCTCCACTCGCAGGCGCCGGCCGCTGCCACCTCGATCACGCAGACCGGGGTGTACGCCGGGGGCTGCCTGGGCCCGCTCGGCCTCGGCTCGATCGCCTCCGTGTCGGGTTACCCGGCAATGTGGACGGTGGCGGCCGTCCTGATGCTGTGCGCCTCGGGCCTGATGCTGGTCGGCAGCCGGATGCTCGCCCGGCACGGCGCGAAACAGATCTAGCTGGTGCGGTCGGCTCTAGCTGGTGCGGTCGGCGATGAAATCGCAGAGAGCCTGCATCGCGATCTTGGGCGAGCCGTCCGGCAGCGGCGTCAGCTGGGCCCGGGCCGTCTCAGCGTAGGACCGGACCGTCTCCCGCGCCCGTTTCATCGCCGCCGACTCGCGGAGCAGGCCGAGCGCCTCGGCGTGCAACGCGTCGTCGGTCACCGGCCCGATCGCCAGAATCTCCCGCAGCCGCACCGCGGACGCGTCGGTGTCGTCGCCGGCCAGCGCATAGAGCACCGGCAGCGTAGGAACACCCTCGCGCAGATCGGTGCCCGGCGTCTTGCCCGACTGCACCGACTCGGACGCGATGTCGAGCAGGTCGTCGGAGAGCTGGAAGGCGATGCCGATCGTCTCGCCGTACTTCGCGAGGGCGTCGACATGCTCCGGCGCCGCACCCGAGAACAGCCCGCCGAACCGCGCCGACGTGGCGATCAGCGACGCCGTCTTCTCCGTGATCACGCCGAGGTAGTGCTCGATCGGGTCGCTGCCCCGCGGCCCCGCCGTCTCCGCGATCTGCCCGTGGACCAGCCGGGAGAAGGTGCGCGCCTGCAGCCGAACCGCCTCGGTGCCGAGCGACGCGGCGATGTCGGCGGCCCGGGCGAACAGGTAGTCACCGACCAGGATCGCCATCGAGTTGCCCCAGCGCGCATTCGCACTGGCCGCCCCGCGCCGCACGTCCGCCTCGTCCATGACGTCGTCGTGGTAGAGCGTCGCCAGATGTGTGAGCTCCACCACCAGGGAGGCGGAGATGATCTCGGGCCGCGCCGGGTCACCGAACTGCGCACCCAGCGCCAGGATCAGGGGCCGGAACCGCTTGCCCCCCGCATCCATCAGGTGCCGCGCCGCCTCGGCCACCAGCGGGTCGGAGCTGGCAACGTTGCTGCGCAGCGCCTCCTCCACAGCCGCCAGCGTCGCCGACACGGACTCGTCGACCTCAGGGTCGATCTCGAGGCCGAGCGCCGCGAGCGCGCTGTCACCGGTGCTCATCACACTTTCACGATGCCATACGCCTACGACAGTTCCCGTGCCAGGGTTATCAAGATCATTTCCGGAGTACGCGCACAGCTGCTGCTCGTACGCTCAGACGGGCCGGTCGGTACTCACTCTCCGCACCCGCCGCCGGGTTGTCCCGACCGGTCCGGCCAGACCTCCCCGCCGGCCAGGCTCCCAGCCTCGCGGCTCGCCCTACCCCCTCGCCGCGTGTCCCCCGCGCCGCTCGCCCCGAGCGCTCCTCCTCCACGTCTCCCCGCGCGCTTCTCCCGGCGCCTCGCCTGGCCGCGGCGCGCCTCTTGACCTCTCCTGCCACCTACCGCGCCTTCGCTGCGGCGCCTTCGCTGCGGTGCCTTCTCGTGGCGCGCCCCCGCTAGCGTCGCGTCATGCGCCTGCCCCCGCTGCCACCGCCGGTCCCGCCTCTGACGCCCGAGCAGATGGCAAGCCGCGCCGTAGGCGACCGCCCCTCCGAGGTCAGCAAGCCGATCACGATCAGCCCCTACGACCCCGAGTGGCCGATCCGCTTCGCGCACGAGGAGAAACGCATCCGATCAGCCCTGGGCGACCAGGTCCTGCTCCTCGACCACGTGGGCTCCACCGCCGTCCCCGGCCTCCCCGCCAAGGACCGCCTCGACATAGACCTGATCGTCGCCGACCCCGCCGACGAGGGCGCCTACGTGCCGGCCCTGTCCCACGCCGGCTACACCCTGCGGACCAGAGAGCCCCACTGGTGCGAGCACCGCTGCCTCTGGACCGCCGACCACGACGTCAACCTGCACGTCTTCGGCCCCGACTGCGACGAGCACCTCCGCCACCTGATCTTCCGAGACCACCTGCGCGCCAACCCCGCCGACCGCGACCGTTACACGGCGGCCAAACAGCAGGCGGCGGCCGACCACCCGATGCACATGGCCGGCTACGTAGCCGCCAAGGCCACCGTGGTCATCGACATCCTGACCCGCGCCGGGCTCCGCTGACACCACAGTGGACCTGATTCTCGACCTCTTCCACACCCTGCTGGACGGCGCCGACGACGAACGCGACCGCGTCGTGGCCGACATGGCAACGGTTCTCGACGTGTCACCATCGGCTCTCGTAGCGGCCTACCACGCCAGCTGGCCCGACCGTCTGGTCCGCTGGACCGTCGAGGAGACCATCACGATCCTCACCGCCCGCATCGGCGGCGCCCCCAACCCGGCGCAGGTGACACAGGCGGCCGAGCTGCGCCGAGCACTGGCCCGCCGCCTGCTGGCCGCAGTCCCGAAGTCCACTCTCGACACCCTGGACAAGTTGCGCGCCAACGGATCCCGCCTGGCCCTGGTCAGCAACGCCACCGCCGAAACGGCCGAAGCCTGGCCACACACGCCCTTGGCCGACCGCTTCGACGCCGCGGTGTTCTCCTGCACGGTCGGCCTGGCGAAGCCGGATCCCGCGATCTACCGCCTGGCCGCGAGCCGGCTGGGCATCCCACCCGAGGCCTGCATCTTCGTCGGGGACGGTGCCGACGACGAACTGACCGGCGCCGCCGCGGCCGGAATGACCGCCATCCGAACAACCGAACATCGCGACGGCGTCCCCACCTGGCCGGGACGCACAATCTCGACGCTGAGCGCCCTAGTCACCTAGACACTTGCGGGGTGAAGGTCTTGCGTTGCTGCCGGGGGTATCCGCTGGGTATGTGGTCAGGCCGGGTTGCCATGCGGCTCGGGTGCCCAGTCACGGTCGCTGCCGCCGCCGCCGTCGCTTGGCGGGTCCGTGCGGGGTGTGCCAGGCGCCCGGGTGCCCGCTCAATGGCGCTGCCAGCGGCGTGGGGTTTCTCTGGGGCTGCCAGGCCCCGGGGTGCCCGCTCACCGTCGCTGCCGCCGCTCGCGGCCGGCGCGGAGTCTCTCTGGGGCTTGCCAGGCCCCGGGGTGCCCGCTCACCGTCGCTGCCGCCGCTCGCGGCCGGCGCGGAGTCTCTCTGGGGCTTGCCAGGCCCCGGGGTGCCCGCTCACCGTCGCTGCCGCCGCTCGCGGTCGGCGCGGAGTCTCTCTGGGGCTTGCCAGGCCCCGGGGTGCCCGCTCACCGTCGCTGCCGCCGCTCGCGGCCGTGGCCGGGCGCGGTCGGTGGTAGGACCGGGCGCGGGTGGTAGGACCAGGCACGCAGTGGTGGGACAGAGCGGCATCGGGGTCGAAATAGCGCTCTAGGCCACCACGGTCCGCGCGGGTGGTAGCTCAGAGCGGGGGAAGCTCAGTGGATAGCGCCCGGTCCTACCACCGGCTGCCCGGCGTGGGCGGGGCGTAAGGCCGGCTGGCCGTCAACGCCGCAGATGCCGCCTTCAGCTACCACCGCCGTACCCGGCTACCACCGCCGTACCCGGCCACCACCGCCGTCACCGCCGTGCCCGGCTACCACCGCCGTGAGCGGCTACCACCACCGTGAGCGGCTACCACCACCGTGAGCGGCTACCACCACCGTGAGCGGCTACCACCACCGTGAGCGGCTACCACCACCGTGAGCGGCTACCACCGCGAGCGGCGGCAGCGACGGTGAGCGGGCACCCGGGCGCCTGGCAGACCCGGCCCGACCCCACACCCAGCGGAGACGCCGGCAGCAACGCCACCTACAAGAAACGTCGGCAAGAGACGCGGACCGCCCCGCTCGGAGGGCGACGCTGCCAGGGCCCGGCAGGTGAGCTTGGATCACGCACCCGGCAGGGTGTGGGCATCCGGGCATGAGCCGCCAGGCGAATGGATGCCCACGCCCGGTGCCCGCGGGAGCATACGTCTCGGACCAACGACGGACGCGGGTAAATCGATCTTGATCCAAGGGTGGCCTTGATCTGAAGACGGGAATCCCAGTGGCCTTGATCTGAAAGACGGGAATCCCAAGAGGGCCGGGGACAAAGCAGAAACCCCGGCCAAACGCTGGCCGGGGTTTCTCAGTGATGCGTGAACGGAGCTATCTGACGAACTGGGCCGCATCGTTGGTGAGGTCGATCAGCGCGGCCGGCGCGACGCCCAGGGCCAGCGTCGCCAGGACGCCGATGGCCAGGGCCGCCGATGTCATCGCTCCGGGCAGGGAGACCGTCGGGGTCGACTCGCCGGGCTCGCTCAGCCACATCATGACGACGACCCGCAGGTACGGGAACGCCAGCAGCATGCTGGAGATCACGCCGAAGATGACCAGCCAGGTCTGTCCACCCTCGACGGCGGCGCCGAAGACCGCGAACTTGCTGGTGAAGCCGCTGGTCAGCGGGATGCCGGCGAAGGCCAGCAGGATGAACGTGAAGATGCCCGCGAATACGGGGCTCTTCCGGCCGAGGCCGGCCCAGCGGGACAGGTGGGTGGCCTCGCCGTCGGCGTCTCGGACCAGCGTCAGGATGCCGAATGCGGCGAGCACCGAGAAGCCGTAGGCGACCAGGTAGAACATGGTGCTGGACAGGCCGCTCTTGTTCAGGGCGAGCGCGCCGACCAGGAGGTAACCGGCGTTGGCGATCGACGAGTACGCCAGGAGCCGCTTCATGTCGGTCTGTGTAACCGCCAGCACCGCGCCGACCAGCATGGTGAGCACCGCGATGGCGCCGAGGACGGGCTGGAAGTCCCAGCGGACACCGTCGAAGGCCACGTAGAGGATGCGCAGCAGGGCCCCGAAGGCGGCCACCTTGGTGCAGGCCGCCATCAGGGCGGTGACGGGAGTCGGCGCGCCCTGGTAGACGTCCGGCGTCCAGACGTGGAACGGCGCCAGCGCGCCCTTGAAGAGCAGGCCGATGGCGACCAGCGCGAGGCCGCCGTAGAGCAGCACCTGGCTGCGCTCGGGGGTGGCGACGGCGTCGTGGATCTGGCTGAACTGCACGCCGCCGGCGAAGCCGTAGATCAGGGCCACGCCGAACAGGAAGAACGCGGACGCGTACGAGCCGAGCAGGAAGTACTTGAGCGCTGCCTCCTGGCTGAGCAGGCGACGACGGCGGGCCAGCGCGCACAGCAGGTACAGCGGCAGCGAGAAGACCTCGAGCGCGACGAACATGGTCAGCAGGTCGTTCGCGGCGACGAACAGCAGCATGCCGCCCAGCGCGAACATGGTCAGCGGGTAGACCTCGGTGGCGCCGGGCTCGCTGCCGGCCTGCTTGAGGTCCTTCTGCGAGCCGACGGTGATCGCCGCCTGGGAGACGAACGCGCCGCCGTGCTCGATCGACCGCTCGCCGATCAGGAGCATCGCCACCAGGCCGAGCAGCAGGATCGCGCCCGACAGGAAGAGTGTGGGGCCGTCCACCGCGACGGCGCCGCCGATGGTGACGGTCCGCTCGTTGCGGGAGACGATCACGGCGACGAAGGCGGCGACGATGGCGGCCAGCGCCAGGGTGAGCTGGATCGGATGACGGAGCCGTTTGGGAGCGAGCGCCTCGAGGAGGACCCCGAGGCAGGCGGCCCCGAAGAGGATCAACATCGGCGACAGCGCGCCGTAGTCGATCGCGGGTAGTTTCAGGTCTCCCATGGCTACGGAGCCGTCCTTCCGTTTGCGACCGCCGTCGGGCCCGGATCTTGCGTGCCGACGTCGTTCATGGTGGCCTCGACCGCCGGGTTGATCACGTCGGTGACCGGCTTCGGGTAGAAGCCGAAGATGATCAGCAGCGCGATCAGCGGCGCGACGACCACCTTCTCGCGCAGCGTGATGTCCTGCCGCATGGCCGGCACCTCGGCGAGCGCCGGGTTCAGCGTGCCCTGGGTGGTGCGCTGGACCATCCACAGCACGTACGCGGCGGCCAGGATGATGCCCGCGGTGGCGACCACTGCCCACGCCGGGTGCACGGTGAACGTGCCGATCAGGACCAGGAACTCACTGACGAACGGCGCCGTGCCGGGCAGGGCCAGCGACGCCAGACCGGCGAAGAAGAACACCCCGGCCAGCACCGGGACCAGCTTGCCCGCGCCGCCGAAGTCGCTCACCAGGGCCGAGCCGCGCCGGGCCACGAACATGCCGACGACCAGGAAGAGCAGGCCGGTGGCGAGACCGTGGTTGACCATGTACAGCACCGAGCCGGTGCCGCCCTGTGTGGTGAAGGCGAAGATGCCGATGCCGATGAACCCGAAGTGGGCGATCGACGTGTACGACACCAGCCGCTTCAGGTCGTTCTGGCCGACCGCGAGCAGCGCCGCGTAGAGGATGCCGATCACCGCGAGGGCGATCGCGACCGGCGCGAACCAGCGCGACGCCTCCGGGAACATCGGCAGGCAGTAGCGCAGGATGCCGAAGGTGCCGACCTTGTCCAGCACGCCGACCAGCAGCGCCGCGGCGCCGGCCGGTGCGGCGCCACCGGCGTCCGGCAGCCAGGTGTGGAACGGGAAGAACGGGGCCTTGATGGCGAACGCGATGAAGAAGCCGAGGAACAGCCAGCGGCCCGCCTCGGTGCCGATGTCCGCGTTGACCAGGGTCTGCCAGTCGAAGGAGTTCTCGCCGGCGACCACCCAGACGCCGATCACCGCGGCCAGCATGAAGAGACCGCCGACCAGCGAGTAGAGGAAGAACTTCACCGCCGCGTACTGCCGGCGCTGGCCGCCGTAGCTGCCGATGATGAAGTACATCGGCACCAGCATGACCTCGAAGAACACGTAGAACAGGAAGATGTCGGAGGCCGCGAAGACGCCGATCATCGTGCATTCGAGGGCGAGGAGCAGGGCGAAGTAGGTGGGCACGCTCCGCTTGGTCTGTTCGGCGTCGTTCCACGACGCGAGGATGACCAGGGGTACGAGCACCGCGATCAGCATCAGCAGGACCAGCGCGATGCCGTCCACCTCGAACGTGAAGCGCACGCCCCAGTTCGGGATCCACGGGTACGACTCGCGGAACTGGAACCGGGTGCCGCCGACCTCGAAGGCGATCCACATCAGGATGCTGAACACCAGCACGACCAGCGACCAGACCAGGGCCACGGTCTTGGCGAGCTGCGCCTTGGTCTTCGGGATGAAGGCGACCACCGCGGCCCCGACGAGCGGGAGCAGCGTGAGGATCGACAGGAACGGGAAGTTTTTCACGCCAGCCATCCCAACTGAACGGCGAGGAAGGCACCGACGACCAGGACCGCGCCGGTGAGCATCGAGAGGGCGTACGAGCGCACGAACCCGGTCTGCAGCCTGCGCAGCCGGCCGGAACTGCCGCCGACCCCGGCCGCGATCCCGTTGACCACGCCGTCGATGCCCCGGTTGTCCAGGTAGACCAGTGCGCGGGTCAGGTAGAGGCCGGGCTTCTCGAACACCGCCACGTTGATCGCGTCGGTGTACAGGTTTTTGCGCGCGGCGGTGACGACCACGCCTGCCCGCTGCGGCTCGGTGGCCGTGCCGCGGCGGAACAGCATGATCGCGAGGCCCGCGCCGATGACGGTGAGCGCGATCGACAGGATGGTGATCCAGGTGTGGCTCAGGACCGCGTGCGGTTCGGCCTGCTCGGCGCCGAGCACCGGTTCCAGCCATTGCGGCACGCTGGTGGACATGAGACCGCCTGCGGCAGCGGAGCCGACGGCCAGCAGCACCAGCGGGATCCACATGATGGCCGGCGACTCGTGCGGCTCGTGGATGTCCTCCGTCCACCGCTTCGGGCCGTGGAAGGTCAGCACGAACAGGCGGGTCATGTAGAAGGCGGTCAGCCCGGCGCCGAGCAGCGCGGCCATGCCGTACAGCCAGGCGGTCCAGCCCTCACGCTCGAACGCCGCGGCGATGATCGGCTCCTTGGAGAAGAAGCCGGACAGCGGCGGGATGCCGATGATCGCCAGCCAGCCGAAGCCGAACGTGATCCACGTGATCTTCATGTACTTGCGCAGGCCACCGAACCGGCGGATGTCCACCTGGTCGTGCATGCCGTGCATGACCGAACCGGCGCCGAGGAACATGTTGGCCTTGAAGAAGCCGTGCGCGAGCAGGTGGATGATCGCCAGCGCGTACGCGCCGCCGCCCAGCCCGACGCCCAGGAACATGTAGCCGATCTGGGAGACCGTCGACCAGGCCAGCACGCGCTTGATGTCGTCCTTGGCCGCGCCGATGATGCAGCCCATCAGCAGGGTCAGCGCACCGACGCTGACCACGATCGTCTGCAGGGTGTGGTTGGCCGTGAAGATCGGGTTGGACCGGGCGATCAGGTAGACGCCCGCGGTGACCATCGTCGCGGCGTGGATCAGGGCCGAGACCGGGGTCGGGCCCTCCATCGCGTCCGGGAGCCAGGCGTGCAGCGGGAACTGACCGGACTTACCGGCCGCGCCGAGCAGCAGCAGGATTCCCATGATCAGCACGGTGCCGGAGGCCAGCGAGCCGACGCCGTTGAACACGTCGTCGTAGTTGGTGCTGCCCAGCTGCGCGAACATCAGGAAGATGCCGATGGCCAGGCCGGCGTCGCCGACCCGGTTCATCAGGAACGCCTTCTTGCCCGCGGTCGCCGCCGACGGCCGGTAGGTCCAGAACGAGATCAGCAGGTACGACGCAAGACCGACGCCCTCCCAGCCGAAGTACAGCATCACGTAGTTGTTGCCGAGCACCAGCAGCAGCATGGCGGCGACGAACAGGTTGAAGTATCCGAAGAACTTCCGCCGGCCCTCGTCGTGCTCCATGTAGCCCACCGCGTACAGGTGGATCAGCGAACCGACACCCGTGATCAGCAGGACGAAGACGCCGGACAGCGGGTCGAAGAGCAACCCGAAGTCGACGTGCAGGCCGCCCACCGCGATGAAGTCGAACAGGCTCTGCTCCGCCGACCGGGCGCCGTCCTCCAGCCCGCGCAGGGCGAAGAAATTGACCAGGCCGAGCACGAACGTGGCGGCGACGGCCAGCACGCCGAGCCAGTGGCCCCACTTGTCGGCCCGCTTGCCGAGCAGCAGCAGGACCGCCGCGCTGGCCAGCGGAATCGCCACCAACAGCCAGATACTGCTCAGCGTCCCCGAGGCCGGGGCATACTCCACTGTCGCTTCCACTCCAAGGCCCCTTTAGTACTTCAGCAGGTTCGCGTCGTCGACGCTCGCGGAACGACGCGTCCGGAAGATCGACATGATGATCGCGAGGCCCACCACGACCTCGGCCGCCGCGACCACCATCACGAAGAACGAGATGATCTGGCCGTCCAGGCTGCCGTTGATACGGCTGAACGTGACCAGCGCGAGGTTCGCCGCATTGAGCATCAGCTCGATGCACATGAACAGCACGATCGCGTTGCGGCGGATCAGCACGCCGGTGGCGCCGATGGTGAACAGGATTGCCGCGAGCACCAGGTAGTAGTCGGGAGTCACTTCTCGGTCCTCTTCGGCTCGGCCTCGCGCGGCGTGAGCTCACGCACGGGCAGGATCGGCGAGATGCTGCGCTCGGACCCGTTGCCGTCCGGCAGGCGGGCCGGCACGGCGACCGACATGGTGTTCGCGTAGACACCCGGACCCGGCTTGGCGCCCGGGTAGCTGCCCGGCCGGAACCGGGCGGTCATCCGGGTGACCTGGTCGGCGATGTCCGCCTTGGCGCGCTCGACGTGGGCCATCACCATCGCGCCGACCGCTGCGGTGATCAGCAGCGCCGAGGTGACCTCGAACGCGAACACGTACCGGGTGAACAGCAGCGAGGCCAGGCCCTGCACGTTGCCGTTGGCGTTGGCCGCGGTCAGGCCGGCCGACGGGGTGTCGGCCAGCGCCCGGGCCAGGCCGGTCCCGATCAGGGCGGCGAAGCCGACGCCCAGCACGATCGCGGCGATCCGCTGGCCGCGCAGGGTCTCGATCAGCGAGTCGGACGCGTCCCGCCCGACCAGCATCAGCACGAACAGGAACAGCATCATGATCGCGCCGGTGTAGACGATGATCTGCACCGCGCCGAGGAACGGCGCCGAGTTCATCACGTAGATGAAGCCCAGGCAGAGCATCGTGACGACCAGCCAGAGCGCGGAGTGCACCGCGTTGCGGGCGATCACCATGCCGAGCCCGCCGATCACGGCGAGCGTGCCGAGGATCCAGAAACCCCAGGCCTCACCGGTCGAGACGTGGTCGGCGGCGGCGGCGAGGATGACGTCCGGGCTCATCGGGCGCCCTCCTTGGCCGCTTCACCCGTCGCATCGTCGGCGTCGTTGGTCGACCACGGCGCGCGCTCGGCGCCGGCCGAGGTGCCCGGGTTCGTCAGCGCACCGAGGTAGTAGTCCTTGTCGGTGTCGCCGAGGCGCATCGGGTGCGGCGGCTGCTCCATGCCGGGCAGCAGCGGGGCCAGCAGTTCCTTCTTGGTGAAGATCAGGTCCTGCCGGCTGTCCCGGGCCAGCTCGTATTCGTTGCTCATGGTCAGCGAACGGGTCGGGCAGGCCTCGATGCACAGGCCGCAGAAGATGCACCGGGCGTAGTTGATCTGGTAGATGCCGGCGTACCGCTCACCCGGCGAGAAGCGCATCTCGTCGGTGTTGTCGGCGCCCTCGACGTAGATCGCGTCCGCCGGGCAGGCCCAGGCGCACAGCTCGCAGCCGATGCACTTCTCCAGGCCGTCCGGGTGCCGGTTGAGGATGTGCCGGCCGTGGTAGCGCGGCGCGGGCGTCGGCGGGGAGAACGGGTAGTCGGTCGTGATGACCTTGCGGAACATGTGCGCGAAGGTCACCCCGAAGCCCTTGAACGAACCGGTGAACGTGCCCACGTCACACCTCCTTCTCTGGCGAGGAATCGCCGACCGTGGCGGACGCGCGCTCGGCGACGGCGCGCCGTGCCCGTGGGCTCGGCGGCACCTGCAGGTCCATGGGTGGGACGGGGAAACTGCCCGGCGGGCGGGCCGCCAGCCGCTCCTCGATGGAGAGCTGTCTGACCTTCTTCGCCGACGGCCAGAACATCGCGATCAGCAGCACCGCGATCACCACGCCGCCGATGACCAGCCACTTGGTGCCGGTCGAGAGCTCGTTGTTGGCGACCTTGACGCCGGCCAGGAACAGGATCCAGACCAGGTTGACCGGGATGAGGACCTTCCAGCCGAAGCGCATGAACTGGTCGTAGCGCATCCGGGGCAGCGTGGCCCGCAGCCAGATGAAGCCGAACAGCAGCAGCAGGACCTTGCCCAGCCACCACAGCAGCGGCCACCAGCCCTGGTTGAACATGCCGTCGTTGATCGAGCTGATCGGCCACGGCGCCCGCCAGCCGCCCAGGAAGAGCGTGGTGGCGAAGGCCGAGACGGTGATCATGTTGATGTACTCGGCGAGGAAGAACAGCGCGAACTTGAACGACGAATACTCGGTGTGGAAACCGCCGACCAGCTCCGACTCGGCCTCGGGGAGGTCGAACGGCGCCCGGTTGGTCTCACCGACGGCGGCGATGCAGTAGATGATGAAGCTCGGCAGCAGCAGGACCGCGTACCAGCTCGGCGCCGTCGGGTGCCAGCCGAAGATGTCCACCGAACCGCTGCCGGCCTGCGCCTTGACGATCTGCGAGGTGCTCATCGTCCCCGCGGTCATGAACACCGCGACGATCGACAAGCCCATGGCGACCTCGTACGAGATCATCTGCGCACTTGACCGCAGACCGCCGAGCAGCGGGTAGGTCGACCCGGACGCCCAGCCGGCCAGCACCACGCCGTAGACCGCCATCGACGAGCAGGCCAGCAGCACCAGCACGGACACCGGAACGTCGGTGAGCTGCAGCGCCGTCTTGTGGCCGAACATCGAGACGACCGGTCCGAACGGGATCACCGCGAACGCCGTGAAGGCCACGGTCGCGGAGATGACCGGCGCGATGAAGTAGACCACCTTGTCCGCGGTCTTCGGGATGATCTCTTCCTTGAACGGCAACTTCACGCCGTCCGTGAGGCTCTGCAGCCAGCCCTTCGGGCCCACCTGGTTGGGGCCCGGGCGGACCGCCATCCGGGCCACGACCTTGCGCTCGTAGTTGATCGTGAAGAGCGTCAGGAGGAGCAGGATGACGAAGACGCCGAGCAGCTTGATCAGGACGATCCACCAGACGTCCTGTTCGAACGTCTGCAGCGTGGGGTCCTGCGCGAGAACCGTGAGTCCGTTGCCCATCAGGCGAGAGCCCCCTCAGCGAGGATCGGGCCCGGCACGCCGGCCGACAGCCGGACCACCGCTCCCGAGTTGACCCCCAGGCTGCGGCGGACCGTCGAGCCTGGCGAGTTGGTGGGAAGCCACACCACCTGCGGGGGCAGGTCGGTGATCGCGGCCGGCAGCGAGACGGTGCCGCGATCGGTGCTGACCGAGATCAGGTCACCGTCCACGACGCCCAGCGTGTCGGCCAGGTCCTTGCCGATGCGGGCCACCGGCGGGCGGGCCGTACCGGCCAGCGCCTCGTCGCCGTCCTGCAGCGAACCGAGGTCGAGGTTCTGGTTCCAGGTGGCCAGGATCGCCTCGGACGCGCCCAGCGCCGGAACGGCCGCCGCGGCGACCGTGGGCACCGCGGGACGATCCGCGCGGCTGGCCGGCATCGCGCCCAGCTCGCGGCGGATCGCCATCACGTCGCCGGTGTTCAGCGTGACGTCCATCAGCGCGGCAACGGCCTCCAGTACCCGGCCGTCGGTCATCGCCGTGGTCGGCAGCACCGTCTCGAAGGACCGCAGGCGGCCCTCCCAGTTGAGGAACGTGCCGGACTTCTCCGCGGCCGGTGCGATCGGCAGCACCACGTCAGCGCGCCGGGTGACCGCGCTCTGCCGCAGCTCCAGGCTGACCAGGAAGGGCACCGCGTCGAGCGCCTCCTCGGCCAGGCGCGGGTCGGCCAGGTCGGCCGGGTCCACACCGGCGACCAGCAGGCCGCCGAGCTGTCCGTCCTTCGCCGCGCGGAGGATCCCGTCGGTGTCCCGGCCGGCCGAGGTCGGCAGCAGGCCACTCGCCAGGTCCCAGGCGGCGGAGAGCTCGGCGCGCGCGGCCGGGTCGGCGACCGGGCGGCCGCCGGGCAGCAGGTTGGGCAGGCAGCCGGCGTCGACCGCACCGCGGTCACCGGCCCGCCGGGGCACCCAGACCAGACGGGCGCCGGTCCGCGCGGCCAGCGCGGCAGCGGCCGAGAGACCACCGGGGACGGCGCCGAGGCGCTCGCCGACGATCAGGATCGAGCCCGGCGCGGCAAGCGCCGCGGCGACCGTCGCGTCGGTGTTCAGCAGCCGGGCCTCGTCGCCGGGAACCGCCGTGACCAGCGCGGCGCTGACCTTCTCCAGGCCGCGGGTCAGGAACGGCGCCACGGCCGTGACCTTGAGCTTCCGCTTCATCGCACCCTTGCGCAGGCGCAGGAAGAGGATCGCCGACTCCTCCTCGGGGTCCAGGCCGACGATGACCGCCGAGGGAGCGTGCTCCACGTCGGTGAAGGTCACGTCGGTCAGCCCGGCCACCGAGGACGCCAGGAAGTCGGCCTCCTCGGCGCTGACCGGGCGGGACCGGAAGTCGATGTCGTTGGTGCCGAGCGCGACCCGGGCGAACTTGGCGTACGCGTACGAGTCCTCGACCGTGAGCCGGCCGCCGGTCAGCACGCCGACGCCCGCGCCCTTCGCCGCCGTCAGGCCCTCGGCCGCGGCGAGCAGCGCCTCACTCCAGGAAGCCGTGCGGTACTGGCCGGTGGCCTTGTCCCGGATCAGCGGCTCCATGATCCGGTCGGTCGCGGTCGCGTACCGGAACGCCCAGCGTCCCTTGTCGCAGTTCCACTCCTCGTTGACCTCCGGGTCGTCCCCGGCCATCCGGCGTAGCACCTTGCCGCGGCGGTGGTCGACCCGGCTCGCGCAGCCGCCGGAGCAGTGCTCGCAGACGCTCGGCGAGGAGACCAGGTCGAACGGCCGGGCGCGGAACCGGTACTGCTCGCCGGTCAGCGCGCCGACCGGGCAGATCTGGATCGTGTTGCCGGAGAAGTACGAGTTGAAGGCGACGTCGCCCTCGCCGTCGCCGACCTGCCCGTCACCGGTGAGGTCGCCGCCGAAGAAGTCGTCCCGGTACACGTTGATCTGCTCGCCGGACGAGCGGTCCATCAGGTCGATGAACTTGTCGCCGGCGATCTCCTCGGAGAACCGGGTGCAGCGCTGGCAGAGGATGCACCGCTCACGGTCCAGCAGCACCTGGCTGGAGATGTGGATCGGCTTCTCGTACTCGCGCTTGTGCTCGTGGAAGCGAGACTCGGTGCGGCCGTTGGACATCGCCTGGTTCTGCAGCGGGCACTCGCCGCCCTTGTCGCAGGTCGGGCAGTCCAGCGGGTGGTTGGCCAGGAGCAGCTCCATCACGCCGTGCTGCGCCTTGTCGGCGACCTCCGACGTGAGCTGGGTCTTGACGACCATGCCCTCGGCCACCGTCTGAGTGCAGGAGGCGACCGGCTTGCGCTGGCCTTCCACCTCGACCAGACACTGGCGGCAGGCGCCGGCCGGGGCCAGCAGCGGGTGGTCGCAGAACCGCGGGATCGCGGTGCCCATCCGCTCGGCGACGCGGATGACCAGCTCGCCCTTCTCCGCCTCGACCTGTACGCCGTCGATGGTCAGCGTGACAGTGTCGGCCTTCTTAGCCACGTCGGTCATCAGTGCGCTCCTACCAGGGCCTTCTCGGACAGCCGCGGAGCGGTCCGGCCCTCGATGTAGTCCAGGTAGTCCTGGCGGAAGAACTTGAGCGTGGACACCACCGGGGTCGCCGCGCCGTCGCCCAGGCCGCAGAACGACCGGCCGAAGATGTTGTCCGCGGTGTCCTGCAACGTGTCCAGGTCGGCGTAGGTGCCGTGGCCGGAGAGGATCCGCCGGTACGTGCGGACCATCCAGTAGTTGCCCTCGCGGCACGGGGTGCACTTGCCGCAGGACTCGTGGTGGTAGAACTCCAGCCAGCGCCAGGTCGCGTACACCGGGCAGTCCTGGTCGGAGAAGATCTGCATGGCCGTGGTGCCGAGGATCGACCCGGCCGCCGAGACGCCCTCGAAGTCCATCGCGGTGTCGATGTGCTCGGCGGTGAGCAGCGGCGTGGAGGACCCGCCCGGCGTCCAGAACTTCAGGTTGTGGCCGGGCTTCATGCCGCCGGCCAGCTCGATCAGCTCGCGCAACGTGATGCCCAGGCCACACTCGTACTGGCCCGGGTTGGCGATCCGGCCGGACAGCGAATAGATCATCGGGCCGGACGACTTCTCCGTGCCCATGCTCTTCCACCAGTCGGCGCCGCCCAGCACGATGTACGGCACGCTGGCGATGGTGCCGACGTTGTTCACCACGGTCGGGCTGGCGTAGAGGCCGGCCACCGCGGGGAACGGCGGGCGCAGGCGCGGCTGGCCGCGGAAGCCCTCGAGCGAGTCGAGCAGCGCCGTCTCCTCGCCGCAGATGTACGCGCCGGCCCCGCTGTGCACCACCAGGTCCAGGTCGAACCCGGAGCCCTGGATGTTCTCGCCGAGGAAGCCCTTCGCGTACGCCTCCTTGACCGCGTTGCGCAGCCGGCGTGCGGCGTGCACCGCCTCGCCACGGATGTAGATGTATGCCCGGCTGGCCCGGATCGCGTACGAGGCGATGATCGCGCCCTCGATGAGCGAGTGCGGGTCGTACGTCATCAGCGGCAGGTCCTTGCAGGTCCCCGGCTCGCCCTCGTCGGCGTTGATCACCAGGTAGTGCGGCTTGCCGTCGCCCTGCGGGATGAAGCCCCACTTGAGACCGGTCGGGAAGCCGGCGCCGCCGCGTCCGCGCAGGCCGGAGTCCTTGATCAGCTGGATCAGGTCGTCCGGGTGCACGTCCAGCGCCTTCTTCAGCGCCGCGTAGCCGTCCAGTCGCTGGTAGACGTCGATCTTCCAGGCGTCCGGCGACAGCCAGCGCTTGGTCAGCACCGGAGTCAGCTTCTCGAGCACCTCACGCCGTGGCTGCGTCACTTCTTCTCCTCGACATCGGAGGCCGCGGCACCGGAGGCGGCAGCCGGGCGGGCGTCGTCGCCCGCCGGTTTGCCGTCGCCCGCCGCGGTGTTCTGCGCGACGCCGGACGCCTCAGCGGGGTTGCTGGGCACCGGCTCGGTCGCCGTCGCGCCGCCGGTCCGGTCGGGCTCGCCCATGGTGGGGTTGCGCTTCTCGGCCGTACGGGTCTCGGGGTTCTTGACGTCGCCACCGGGAAGGTCCTCGCCGGCGTGCCGGTGGGTGACCGCCTCGGCGGCCGCCTTCACCTTGGTCGCCGCCTTCTTGGCGACCCGGGTGACCTTGCCCTCGGCCGGCTTGGCAGCGGGTTTGGTCGCGGAGGCGGGCAGCCGTCCGACCAACGGCGAGACGGCCGGATCCGAGTCCTTGACCGCCTTGGCCGACTCGTCGCGCCGATCCTTCGTCGTCGTGATCGGGGTGTCCAGGTTGAAGTCGGCCACCGCGATCCCGTGCTGCTGGGCCAGGGTCACGCCGCGCAGGGTCGGCGCGCCGGCCAGCCCGTCGGCGATCGCGCCGTCCCGCTCGTCGGCGAAGCCGGCCAGCTGGGTCTGCATGTCCCGCAGCGAGCAGATCCGGGCGCCCCGGCTCGGCGTCGGCAGGTCGCCGCCCTCGCGGAGCTGCTCGACCATCGCGATCGTGCTCTGCGGGGTGGCCTCGTCGATCGCGAAGTCGTAGTTGACCGTGACCACCGGCGCGTAGTCGCACGCGGCCAGGCACTCCGCGTGCTCCAGCGTGATGCGGCCGTCGGCCGTGGTCTCGTCGTGCCCGACGCCCAGGTGCTCGGACAGCTCGTCGTAGACCTGCTGGCCGCCGAGCACGTTGCACAGCGTGTTGGTGCAGACGCTGACCAGGTACTCACCGGTCGGCCGGCGTTTGTACATCGTGTAGAAGGTGGCGACCGCGCCGACCTGGGCCTTGTTGATGCCCAGGATCTCGGCGCAGAACGCGACGCCGGCTGGGCTGACGTGCCCCTCCACCGTCTGCACCAGGTGCAGCAGCGGAAGCAGCGCCGACCGGCTGCGGCCCGCCGGGTAGCGGGCGATGATCTCGAGCGCGGGTTCCAGGAGCTTCTCGGCGAGCGGCGTCGCGGCCGGGGAGAACTCCACCTCGTCGACGGTCTTCATTGCAGTGCGGCGGAGCCGCCCCTGCTGCTCAGCATCGGACATCTATCGGTCACACCCACCCATCACGGGGTCCAACGAGGCGCCGCCGGCGATCACGTCGGCGAGCAGAGCACCCTCGGCCATCGCGGGGAGGGCCTGCAGGTTGACGAAGCTGGGATCACGCATGTGCACCCGGTACGGATGTGTGCCACCGTCCGAGACCGCGTGCACGCCGAGCTCGCCGCGAGGGTGCTCGATGGACACGTACACCTGCCCGGCCGGAACTCGGAAGCCCTCGGTGACCAGCTTGAAGTGGTGGATCAGCGACTCCATCGACTGACCCATGATCTTGGCGACGTGCTCGAGCGAGTTGCCCATGCCGTCCACGCCCACGGCCAGCTGGGCCGGCCAGGCGATCTTCTTGTCGGCGATCATGATCGGGCCTGGCTTGAGCTTGTCCAGCGCCTGCTCGACGAGCTTCAGCGACTCGCGGATCTCGGCCATCCGGACCAGGTAGCGGCCCCACACGTCGGAGGTCTGCGCCGTCGGCACGTCGAACTCGTAGTCCTCGTACCCGGAGTACGGCATCGTCTTGCGCATGTCCCAGGGCAGCCCGGCGGCGCGCAGCACCGGCCCGGTCACGCCCATCGACAGGCAGCCGGTCACGTCGAGCACGCCGACGCCCTGCGTGCGCTCCTGCCAGATGATCTGACCGGAGAGCAGGCTCTCGTACTCCTTGAGCTTCTTCGGCATGTACTTCAGGAAGTCCCGGATCTTGCGGACCGCCGAGTCCGGGACGTCCTGCGCGACGCCGCCCGGGCGGAAGTACGCGTGGTTCATCCGCAGCCCGGTCGTCTCCTCGAAGATGTCCAGGATGTACTCACGCTCGCGGAAGCCGTACAGCATCATCGAGATCGCGCCCAGCTCCATGCCGGTGGTGGCGATCCAGACCAGGTGCGACGAGATCCGGTTGAGCTCCATGAAGAGCAGCCGGATCGTGTTCGCCCGCTCGGTGATGTCGTCGGTGATGCCGAGCAGCTTCTCCACCGCGAAGCAGTAGGCGGCCTCGTTGAACAACGGCGCCAGGTAGTCGGCGCGGGTGACGAACGTGGTGCCCTGAGTCCAGTTGCGGTACTCGAGGTTCTTCTCGATGCCGGTGTGCAGGTAACCGATGACCGGCCGAGCCTCGGTCACCGTCTCGCCCTCGAGCTCCAGCACCAGCCGGAGCACGCCGTGCGTCGACGGGTGCTGAGGACCCATGTTGACGACGATCTTCTCGTTGCTCAGGGGGTCGATGGCGCCGGTGATGCTGTCCCAGTCGCCGCCGGTGACCGTGAAGACACGGCCCTCGGTCGTTTCGCGCTCGGCCGCATATTGAGAGGAAGTCACTGGTAAACCCTCCGCTGGTCGGGCGGCGGGATCTCGGCGCCCTTGTACTCCACGGGCACCCCGCCGAGCGGGTAGTCCTTACGCTGCGGGTGGCCGTCCCAGTCGTCCGGCATCAGGATCCGGGTGAGGTTGGGGTGACCGGTGAAGACGACGCCGAACATGTCGTACGTCTCCCGCTCCTGCCAGTCGGCGGTCGGGTAGACGCTGGTCACGCTCGGCAGGCTGCCGCCGGCCGGGATGGCCGCTTCGAGGCGTACGCGCCGGCGGTAGGTCATCGAGGTCAGGTGGTACACGACGTGCAGCCGCCGCGCGTCGGTGTTGAGGTAGTCCACGCCGGACACCGAGGAGCACAGCTCGAAGCGGAGCGACTCGTCGTCCCGCATGATCTGCGCGACCTCGGCGATCTTCTCCGGCGCGATGTGCAGGGTCAGCTCGCCCCGATCGACGACGACCTTCTCGATCGCGTCGGCGAAGCCCGGGTAGGCCTCCTCCAGCGCGTCGGTGACCTCGTCGAAGTAGCCGCCGTACGGCTTGGCGGTGCCGGCCACCTCGGGCCGCTTGCGGACCAGGCCGCCGAAGCCGGAGACGTCACCGCTGCCGGTGATGCCGAACATGCCCTTCTGCGGGCTGGCCGGGGTCTGTGACGGCGCGCCCAGCTCGGCGCCCGTGGGTTCGATGCTCACTTGCCGTCCTCCCGCAGATGCGGCTGCAGCTTCATCCAGTTCTCGATGCGAAGCTGCTCCTCGCGGCCTTCCTTGACCGCCTGCGTCCACTCCGCACGACGAACCTTGTCGGCCCGGTACGACGAGGGCATCGCGCCCGGCGCGACGACCGGCACCTTGCCCTCCGCGACGCGAGCCGCCAGCATCTTGCGGCCGTTCGGGCCGAGCGGCTGGGCCATGACCTTCTCGCGCATCTTCAGGATCGCGTCGATCAGCATCTCCGGCCGCGGCGGGCAGCCCGGCAGGTAGATGTCCACCGGCACGATGTGGTCGACGCCCTGCACGATCGCGTAGTTGTTGAACATGCCGCCGGACGAGGCGCAGACGCCCATCGAGATGACCGAGCGCGGCTCGGGCATCTGGTCGTAGATCTGCCGGACCACGGGCGCCATCTTCTGGCTGACCCGGCCGGCCACGATCATCAGGTCGGCCTGGCGAGGCGAGGCGCGGAACACCTCCATGCCCCAGCGACCGAGGTCGTAGTGCGGGCCGCCGGCCGCCATCATCTCGATGGCGCAGCAGGCCAGACCGAACGTGGCGCCCCAGAACGACGACTTCCGGGCCCAGTTCGAGAGCTTCTCGACCGAGGTGAGCAGGATGCCGCTCGGCAGCTTCTCTTCGATTCCCATGAGTGATCAGTCCCAGTTCAGGCCGCCACGCCGCCACACGTACGTGTAGGCGATGAAGACGGTGATGATGAACAGGACCATCTCGACGAACCCGAACAGGCCGAGCGACTCGAAGGAGACGGCCCACGGGTACAGGAAGATGGTCTCGATGTCGAAGATGATGAAGAGCATCGCGGTCAGATAGAACTTGACCGGGAAGCGGCCGCCGCCGATCGGCTGCGGCGCGGGCTCGATGCCGCACTCGTACGCTTCCAGCTTGGCGCGGTTGTAGCGCTTCGGTCCGACGATCGGCGCGATCGACACGGAGAACAACGCGAACAGCGCGCCGAGAATCAGCAGCCCGACGATCGGGACGTACGGATTGATCGTCATGCTCTCTCCTGCTCGGGTGTCGTCCAGCTCACAGTATTGATCCGAGAATCGCCGGGGGTTACCGGGGTGGCCTGCCATTTCATACGGCTGGGGCCACCTTGGTCAGGCCGTTGATGACGCGGTCCATCGCGTCGCCACCGCGCGGATCCGTCAAGTTCGCCAGCAGTTTCAGAACGAATCGCATGAGTGTCGGATGCGGCATCCCGTGCTTCGTCGCCACCCGCATGATCTGCGGATTGCCGATCATCTTCACGAAGACGCCACCCAGGCGGTAGTACCCGCCGAATCGGATCTTCAACTCCGCCGGGTACGCCCGCAGCGCGCGCTCACGGTCCGGTCCGGCCGGCCGGGCCAGCGCCTGCACCGCCACCTCCGCGGCCAGTTCGCCGGACTCCATCGCGTACGCGATGCCCTCGCCGTTCATCGGGTTGACCATGCCGCCGGAGTCGCCGACCAGCATCATGCCGCGGGTGTAGTGCGGAACCCGGTTGAAGCCCATCGGCAGCGCCGCGCCCAGGATCTGACCGCCCGCGTTCGACTCGTCGGTCATGCCCCAGTCCGGCGGCGTGGTGGCCAGCCAGTCGGTCAGCATCGCCCGGTAGTTGGTCCGGCCGAACGCGCTGGACGAGTTGAGGATGCCCAGCCCGACGTTCACCCGGCCGTCGCCGAGGCCGAAGATCCAGCCGTACCCGGGCAGCAGCCGGTCGCGGTCCTGTGCGCTGCGCAGCTCCAGCCAGGACTCGAGGTAGTCGTCGTCGGCCCGGACCGGCGAGTGGTAGTACCGCCGCACCGCCACGCCGATCGGCCGGTCGTCCCGCTTGGCCAGGCCCATCGCGAGGGGCAGCTTGCCGGACACACCGTCCGCCGCGACGATCAACGGCGCGCGAAACTGAACGGGCTCCTTTTCCGCGCCGCGCTTGGCGAGGACGCCGATGGCGTGACCGTCGTCGTCCAGGACCGGCCCGGTCACGGTGACCCGGGTGTGCAGGACGGCGCCGGCCTCGACCGCGCGCTTGGCCAGCATGTCGTCGAAGTCCAGACGGGTGCGCACGAGGCCGTAGCTGGGGAAGCTGGCGAGCTCGGGCCAGTCCAGCTCGAGCCGGACGCCGCCGCCGATCACGCGGAGGCCCCTGTTCTGCAGCCAACCGGCCTTTTCGGAGGTGTCGACGCCCATCCGGATCAGCTGCCGGGTCGCGCGCGGGGTCAGACCGTCGCCGCAGACCTTCTCACGCGGGAACTCGGTCTTCTCCAGAAGAAGGACACGTAGGCCGTGCCGGGCCATGTGATAAGCCGCCGCGGAACCGCCCGGCCCCGCGCCGACGATGATCACATCGGCCTCGTCGACGATCGCTGTCAGCTGCTCGTGCACGGCCTCACCTCCGTTTCGCGCGGGCTCGTGAAACAGTTCACAAGCCAGCCCACCCGGAGTCTAGGACGGCCATCGAGGCGCTTCGGGGTTAGGGGAACCTAACCCCGAGTCACGCGGCCGAACCTCTGTCGAGTGCCCGGTCTGCGACCAGTCGGGCGGCTCCGTCCAGGTGTTTCCGAAACGTACCGCCCATCGCCCGGTCGAGCGCGATGATCAGCTGATCCACCAGATCCTGGGCCAGCCCCGGATCCTCCGCGGCCACCAGCCGGATGCGGCTGGCCAACTCCAACGCGCGCCGCTCACCCTCCTCCTGATCATCGATGGCGAGATCGATGTCGGTGTCCTCGAGATCCCCGAGTGTGCGCATACCTTCGTACGCTAAGCACGGTTTTAAGAGTTTTGGATGTTTTAAGAGGTTTTCACCCTGCTTATTCCTTGGTCGCGCGGTGCAGGGTGACGACGCCGCCGGTCAGATTCCGCCAGCCGACGCGCGCCCACGGGCCGGCCCGCACGATGCGTTCGGCCAGACCGTTCTGGTCCGGCCAGGCGCGGATCGATTCGGCCAGATAGACGTACGCGTCCGGATTGCTGCTCACCGCCCGCGCCACCGACGGCAGCGACCGCATCAGATAGTTGAGGTAGACGGCGTTGAAAGCCCGGTTGACCGGATGGCTGAACTCGCACACCACCAGGCGGCCGCCCTTGCGCGTGACTCGGCCGAGCTCACGCAACGCCGCGCCGGTGTCCACCACGTTGCGCAGCGCGAAGGAGATGGTCACCGCGTCGAAGGCGCCGTCCGGGAAAGGCAGCCGCAGCGCATCGCCGGCGACCAGCGGGACAGTGCGCCCGGCGTGCCGGCCCGCCGCCAGCATGCCGGTGGAGAGATCGGCGCCCACCGCGTACGCCCCCGAGCGGGTCAGCTCCTCGGTGGAGATGCCGGTGCCCGCACCCACATCCAGCACCCGTTCCCCCGGCCGCAGCGCCAGTGCCGCCCGGGTGGCCCGCCGCCAGCCACGGTCCCGGCCGAACGACAGGACCGTGTTGGTCAGGTCGTACCGCCGGGCCACGCCGTCGAACATCTCGGCGACCTCGTGCGGCTCCTTGTCCAGATCTGCGCGCGTCACGCTTCCACTCTGCCAGGCCGCACCGGGTCGCCTCCCGCGGCCGCAGATATGGAAGCGGGCGGGATGGTCGCCCATCCCGCCCGCCACTGTGTTGCGTTATATATACGACCGCCATCGGTCGGGTCCGTAAGCGCCGCGCTCGTTGATGGCAACTAGCGGCGTCAGTGTGTTGCGCTGTGTTACTGGAGGCACGATATCCAGCGCAAACGCGCCCGGTACAGCAAGACACGACGCTCGTTACGAAGGAGCAACCAGCCCCTCACCGACCCGGGGAACCGCACCTGCCTGAACGGTTGAGCAGGACGGCTGTACGGCCTACTCGACCCCCTCACGACGCCTGCGACCCAGGAGCAACGCCACCCCGACGACGAAGGCCACCCCGACGCCGGCCGGCAGAGCAGTACGTCGATTACCTACGCCGCGACGGTCGCGTACCGTCCGTACTTGCCCGTCAGGAGGCGTCGACCAGCGGGAGCTGGGTGCGGCCGGCGCCGCCGCCCGGCATGGCAATCGACGAGAAGTGCGAGACGACGCGCTCGTCGGTGGGGTCGTCGGCCTCGGTGTGGTGCACGGCCAGGTGCTGGTAGAGGGTGTCGCGCTGGGCGGGGATGCGGCCGGCCGTGCGGATCATCCAGATCAGCTCGTGCAGGTTGGAGCGGTGCCGGGCGCCGGCGGAGGAGATCACGTTCTCCTCCAGCATGATCGAGCCCAGGTCGTCGACGCCCAGGTGCAGCGACAGCTGGCCGACGTCCTTGCCGGTGGTCAGCCAGGACGCCTGCAGGTGGGCCACGTTGTCGAAGAAGAGCCGGGACACCGCGACGAAGCGCAGGTATTCCAGGGTCGTGGCCTGGGTGCGGCCCTTGAGATGGTTGTTCTCCGCCTGGTAGGTCCACGGGATGAACGCCCGGAAGCCGCCGGGGCCGCCGGCCCGCTCGACCGGGGAGTCGACGTAGCCGTTGGCCACGGCCAGGTCCTGGACGTCGCGGATCATCCGGATGTGCTCGATGCGCTCGGCGTTCGTCTCGCCCGTACCCATCATCATGGTGGCCGTGGAGCTCAGGCCGTTGCGGTGGGCGACCGCCATCACCTCGAGCCAGCGGGCCCCGCTCTCCTTGAGCGGCGCGATGGCCTTGCGCGGCCGGTCCGGCAGCATCTCGGCGCCCGCGCCGGCGATCGAGTCGAGGCCGGCGGCCTTGATCCGGACCACCGCCTCCTCGATCGAGACGTCGCTCACCTTGGCCATGTGCAGGATCTCGCTGGGGCCGATGGAGTGGATCACGAGCTGGGGATAGGCCTTCTTGACCGAGGAGAAGAGCTCCTCGTAGTACTCCACGCCGAACTCGGGGTGGTGACCGCCCTGGAGCATCACCTGGGTGGCGCCGAGGTCGAGCGCCTCGCCGCAGCGGTGCAGGATCTCCTCCATGGGGTGCGACCAGCCCTCGGAGTGTTTCGGCGCCCGGTAGAAGGCGCAGAACTTGCAGGCGGTGACGCACACGTTCGTGTAGTTGATGTTGCGGTCGATCAGGTAGGTGACGATGCCGTCGGGGTATCGACGCCGCCGGACCGCGTCGGCCGCCTCGCCGAGGGCGTGGAACGGCGCATCCGTGTAGAGAAGCAGCGCCTCCTCGGCGCTGATCCGGCCGCCGTCGGCGGCGCGCTGCAGGATGCTGTCGATCTCGGTCGTGGCAGTCACCCGGCAAGCGTACGTGCAGATTCGGGACGTCGTCAGCGGCGCGTGTCACCGGCGACCGGTTTTGTCGGTCCCCTTGGCTAGGGTCGTTCCGTGCTTGTCGTTCACGGTGTCTGGCTCCCCGGTTCAGGGGCTCCCGGGCAGCTCGCGCTCTGGGCCGAGGACCCGGAGTTGCCGCTGACCGCGACGTCGCGCGGGAAAAGGCGGGCGCACCCCTTCGCGGTGTCCGCCGGCACCCTTCTGGCGGCGCTCGACGACCTGGGCGACGAGCTCGCCAAGTCGGTCGAGGGCACGCTCACCCTGCGGCTGCCGGGCACGGCCAAGGGCCCGCTGCCCTCGCCGGAGTCCGGCAGCGAGACGCCCGGCCGTGGCCTGCGCCTCACCGAGTGGGAGACGCCGGCGCTGCTGCTGCCCGGCGAGGCCGCGCTGCCCGCCCTCGGCGCGCTGGCCTCGCCCGACCCGAGTGGCCCGTGGAGCTCGGCGGCCTCCCTGCGCTACCTGTGCATGCTCGCCGGGCACGCCTGCGACATGGCCCGCCGCGGGCGGATGCTCCCGCAGCTGGTCGCCGAGGCGGGTGAGCAGGCCGCGCGCTGGCGGCCGGTGCTGACCGGGGCCGACGCCGCCACCTATCGTGACTTCGCCGCCGCGATGCCGCCGGTCTGCCGCGCCGCACACGAGGCGGGCGAGGGGGCGACTCTGCGCGACGCGCTGGCCGCCCTGGTCGACGCGGCGGCCCGGTCCCTGCTGCCCGAGCGCCTGCTGCTCGGTCACCGGCCGGGGCCCAAGGCGCCGCTGCCCGACCGCTGGGTGCTCGCGCTGACCGACGAGGACCCGACGCTGCCCGGCGCCCCGGCGGGCGAGGTCGCCGAGCTTCGCCGGGTGCTCGATGCCTGGCTGACCGCCGCCCACGAGGCGAACGGGCCGATCCGGGTGAGCTTCCGGCTCAGCGAGCCGCCGCCCGGCGAGGACGACTGGGGCCTGGAGTTCGCGCTGCAGTCGGCGGATGACCCGAGCCTCTACCTCCCGGCCGCGCGGCTCTGGGAGGGCGACCGGATGCCGGGCCTGCCGGTGCGGCCCGACGAGACGCTGCTGGCCGGGCTGGGCCGCGCGGTGCGACTGTTCCCGCTGCTGCACGTCGCCCTGCGTGCCTCGCATCCGGCCGCGATGACGCTGGACACCGGCGAGGCGCACGAGTTCCTCCGGCAGGCCGCGCCGTTGCTGCAGGCGGCCGGCTTCGGGGTGCAGCTGCCCAAGTGGGCCGGGCGCAAGGCCGTGGGGCTCAAGCTGACCACCCGCACGCGTACGAAGAAGGAGTCGTCCCGCGCCGCCGCCGAGTCGGGCTTCGGGCTGGACCAGCTGGTCGGGTTCCGGATCGACCTGGTGATCGGCGACGGCACGGTCAGCGCGGAGGAACTGGCCGAGCTGGCCCGGCTCAAGGTGCCCCTGGTTCGCATCCGTGGTCAGTGGGTGGAGCTCGACGACCGGCAGCTCAAGGCGGCGCTGCGGGCGGTGGACCGCCGGCGGGAGGGTGAGCTCACCGCCGCCGAGGTGCTGCAGACCGTGGTGGACGGCGGCGACGAGGACCTGCCCCTGCTCGAGGTCGACGCCGACGGGATGCTCGGCGACCTGCTCGGCGGGGCGGCCGAGCGGCTGGAGCCGGTGGCCACCCCCACGACGTTCCAGGGCGCGCTCCGGCCGTACCAGGAAAGGGGTTTGTCCTGGTTGCACTTCCTGTCCCGGCTGGGGCTGGGCGGGATCCTGGCGGACGACATGGGCCTGGGCAAGACCGCGCAGACGCTGTCGCTGCTGCTGGCCGAGCGGGCGGGCGCCGAGCGAGCGGGCGCCAAGCAGGGTGCCGTGCTGCCGACGCTGATGATCTGTCCGATGTCGCTGGTCAGCAACTGGCAGAAAGAGACTGAGCGGTTCGCGCCGAGCCTTCGCGTCTACGTGCATCACGGCGGCACCCGGAAACGGGACGACGAGTTCCTGGCCGCGGTGGCCGGGGCTGATCTGGTGCTGACCACCTACGGCACGGCGCTGCGTGACCTGGGGGCGCTGCGGGACATCGCCTGGGGGCGGGTGGCCTGCGACGAGGCTCAGGCGATCAAGAACGCGGGCACCCGGCAGGCGCAGGCGGTGCGCGCGATCCCGGCGCGTACCCGTCTGGCCCTGACCGGCACGCCGGTGGAGAACCACCTGGCCGAGCTGTGGTCGATCATGGAGTTCTGCAACCCGGGCCTGCTCGGGCCGGCCAAGCGGTTCCGCCGCCGCTTCCAGGAACCGATCGAGATCCGGCAGGACGCCGACGCCACCGCCGCGCTCAAGCGGGCCACCGGTCCGTTCGTGCTGCGCCGGCTCAAGACCGACAAGTCGATCATCTCGGACCTGCCGGAGAAGGACGAGATGAAGACCTGGTGCACGCTCACCGCCGAGCAGGCGACGCTCTACCAGGCCGTGGTCGAGGACATGATGGCCGTCATCGAGGGCTCCGAGGGCATCCAGCGCCGGGGCAACGTGATCGCCGCGATGACCAAGCTCAAGCAGGTCTGCAACCACCCGGCGCACCTTCTCAAGGACGGTTCCCGGCTGCCCGGGCGGTCCGGCAAGCTGGCCCGCCTGGAGGAGCTGACCGAGGAGATCATCTCCGACGGCGACAAGGCGCTGATCTTCACTCAGTACTCCGAGTTCGGCTCGATGCTCCAGCCCTACCTGGCCGCGCACCTCGACCGGCCGGTGCTCTGGCTGCACGGCGGCCTGACCAAGGCCCGGCGGGACGCCCTGGTCGAGCGCTTCCAGACCGACGACGAGCCGATGCTGTTCCTGCTGTCGCTCAAGGCGGCCGGCACCGGCCTCAACCTGACCGCCGCCAACCACGTGATCCACTACGACCGCTGGTGGAACCCGGCCGTCGAAAATCAGGCCACCGACCGGGCGTTCCGCATCGGCCAGCGGCGCAACGTGCAGGTCCGCAAGTTCATCTGCACCGGCACGCTGGAGGAGAAGATCGACGCGATGATCGAGCGGAAGAAGGCACTCGCCGCGTCCGTGGTCGGCACCGGCGAGGACTGGGTCGGCGACCTGAACACCGACCAGTTGCGCGAGCTGTTCGCGCTCGACCCGGTGGCGGTGAGCTGACATGCCGGTCGACCCCGACGGGCGATTCTTCTCCGGCGGGCAGCCGATCAAGGTCGACGGCGGCATCGCGGTGCGCGCCCAGCGCGGCGACATCGGCTCGCAGTGGTGGTCGCGGCGCTTCGTGGACATCCTCGAGCGGATCTGCCCGCCCGGCCGCCTGGCGCGCGGCCGGGCTTACGCCCGCAAGGGCCAGGTCATCGACTTCACCCTCACACCCGGCCGGGTGTCCGGCCGGGTGCAGGGCTCGAGGACCGATCCGTACGAGGTCGCGCTGGCGATCGACGCCTTCGACGAGACACAGTGGACCGCCTTGACGGCGGCGCTCGCCGACCAGGCGCTCTATCGGGCCGCCCTGCTGGCCGGGAACATGCCGCACGAGATCATGGAGATCTTCGACGGCGCAGGCCTGCCGCTCTTCCCGTCCCATGTGGACATGACGTGCAGCTGCCCCGACTGGAGTGTGCCCTGCAAGCACACCTCGGCGGTGCTCTACGTGCTGGCCGAGGCCTTCGACGACGACCCGTTCCTGGTGCTGGCCTGGCGTGGGCGCAGCCGCGACGAGTTGCTGGACGCACTGCGCGCCACCCCCGAGCCGGCCGAGGTGATCGATCCGCTGGCCGTCGACGAGACGACCCTGGCCGACCGGCTGGCTGACTACTACTCCCCCGGGATCTCGCTGAGCCGGCTGCGCGAGCGGCCGGCCCGGGTGACCGCGCCGCCGGAGCTGCTGTTGCGAGCCCTGGACGCGCCCAAGATCAAGGTCCGGCACATCCCGCTGGTCGACCTGCTGCGACCCGCCTACCGCGACCTGGGCACCGACGAGTCCGGATGACGCAAGGCGTCGTTCTGCGAACCGCGGCCCGATCTCAGGTCTGGTCGGATCCCCGATAACGCTGTGGGGCCGCGGGCGACATGCTGGGTCGCATGGACCGTGACGGCCTTCTGCGCAGGGCATCCGAACTGGACGATCCAGCCGAGATCTCCTGGTTGCTGGCCGATGCGATGCTCGGCACCGAATCACCGCTTCAGGATCCGCTCGATGCGGATCTGATACGCGCACTGGCTGAGGAGCAGAACAGGCTGGGGCACGACGCCAGGTCCGTGCTTCTTCTCGAATTCGCCGTCAGGCTGGCACCGGATTGGCTCACTCTCCAAACCCTGAGAACGGTGCTACAGAACCGGGGCGACGATCTGGTCGCTGTCGCCCGGATTCAAGCGCTGCTTCCCGCGTCATCGGAGGCTGCCAATACGGAGTTGTTCGACCTCTATCGCGATCTCGGTTACCCGGCGCTCGCCCAGGACGCGCACCGTCACGGAATTTCCGTCGCCGGCGAGAGACGGACCGAGCGGCTGCGCCTCTGGTGGATCACCGGTGGGCCGTTGAGGCCGATCCGCAGCCGAATTCGCCGGCGCGAGACGGCGAGGCTCGAGAAACGGATGAGCGCGGATCGGTCGGTCGAGCTGGACGCCGATATCGATGTGCAGCCACTGTTGAAGGAGATAGTGGACGGATCCGACCGCGATCGTGCGGCGTGGAGGCTTCTCCGGAGGGTGGACCGGCTGGCCGCCGACGGTGACGTGCCGGCCGCCGCTCGGCTGCTGATCGAGCCGTTGTCCGCAGCCGACGCCTCACCACGGCTCATCTGGGCGGCCGTCGAACTGGCGGGCCGGCTGGACGACCCCGGTCTCGCCCTCCGTCTCACCGCCCGGCTCGATCCTCGGTTCGGCTACCTCAAGCTTCGGCAGGCAGAGCTTTACCTTGATCTCGACCGGCTACGCGACGCCTGGACCTTGGTGCAAGAGGGCGGGAACGACGGATATCGACTGGTCAGAGAACGGGTCCTCCGCACTGCCGGTCTCCCCTTCCTTGCCGTTGAGGCTCGTCGGACAACCAGCCGCGAACGTTCGCAGTCCCGGAGACGCTGGTGGCTGACAGGGGGCCCACTCTGGTTCGTACGCGCTCGCGGGAGACGACGGGATCAACAGAATCTCTCGACGAGGCTGGGCCCCGCCGGCGCGGCGATCGAAGTGGAACGGCCTGACGTGCTGGCAGCGAAGTTCGCCGTGGCCGCAAAGGTGAGAGAAGCTATCGATCGAGCAGCCGGTGAAAACCATTCCGACGCGGCCGCGAGACTCGGAGCGATCTACGACTCTGGTCGGCCGACGGTGCCGCTTCTCGATCAGCTGGCCTGGGCCCTGTACTTCGACGATCAGGAAGAACTGGCTCTCCAGCGCATCCGCGAGGCACGTGCGATCGAGCCGGGTAAGGCGTCGCTCCTCGACGCCGAGGTCACGTTCCTCAAGTACCTCGATCGCTACGTCGAAGCCCTTGACGTGAGCGATCGGTACATTGAGCAGTTCGGTCAGGTTCCGGAGGCCCGTGCGATCCGAGCTGAGCTGCTCTCGGACCTTGCGTTCGCCACGTTGTCCTTCGACGCGTTCGGCCCGACCGAAGGTCTCGGCGAATCGGCACGGGCCCTGCGGCGGCGGCTGTGGTGGCGCACAGGCGGCCCGCTCCGGAGGCTGCGCGACCGGATGCGCCGCTCGGACGAAACCACCCTGGAGCTTTGGAGGACCCGAGCCGCGGGGTTGGCCCGGGTGCTCGGGTCGGTGACCGGGCCGTCCAAGGCTGTCAATCTTCGGTTCATCTCCGACCACTTCACCTTTCGTGAGGCCAGGGAGCGACTGAAGTGGCAGCGATTCAACGTGGTGGCTCGGCTCACGGCGGGCTTCTCCGCTTCGGTTGCCGGCGGAATCACCATCGCCCTGGCCGGCGATTCGGCTCCGCTGTGGTCGGTGATGACCGGCGTCCTGTGCGCCGCGGTCATCCTCGCGCTGCTCAGACGGGCCGACTCCGTCACCAGGGCTGAGCCCGGCGACCGGCTGGTGACGCGCGTCATTCCGGCGATCGTCGTGATCGGCGTGGCCGGTTACCTTCTGTCCCGAGCCGACGAACGGTGGGCGTTCCTGATCGGCGCGACCATGGTGGGCACCGCGGTCGCAGCCGCGTGCCGCCTGTTCGCCGCCGCCGGCGGACGGATCGCGAAGGTGTTCGCGCTGCGCAGGCTCGGCGGGGCCGATCCGCGTGGCTTCGCTCTCGTAGCTCTCCTCGAGGTGCTCTCCGAACTTCGGCGGCCGGCTCTGCGAAACGACCTCGGGTGGCGACGTCATCGGCTGCGCACCATCGAACAGGTCGCCATCAGGCTCGAAGCCGACCTGCCGGGAGTATTCGCCGCCGACTCGGCGAGCTCCGAGTTGCTGCGACGACGTGGGCGTGGAGCGGCGGCGGCGATCCGCGAGCTCAAATATCTGTTGGTGACGGCGCCGCCAGGATCGTGGCAGCGAATCGAGATCGTGCTTCGCAAGGACATCGTGGCCTTGGCCACCGGGTCGCTCGGTCGTCTCCGAACAGTCGAGTCGCCGGAGCCTCGAACACGGCGTCGGCCGCGGCGGCAGATCGCCTTCGACTCCGCACGCACACTCTTCTTCGCAGGTCTGCCCCTGGCCGTGACCCTGACGGCGCAGCCGTGGCTGCGCTTCAACGAGACGATTCTCAACTGGGCACGCCTGCTCACGATCGGCTGGGCAGTGCTCTATGTGCTCCTCACCGCTGACCCGACCTTCCGCGACAAACTTCGCACCGGTTTTGCATTGATCAACCTGGGCCGTGGCGACGGGGATCCCGCGCAGCTCGACTCGGCAGTTCCGGATAAACGTCCGAATCCCACGAAATGATCGATGCGGGACTCGCTGGGGAGGATCGCCGCCTCGGCGACCAGGCGCGACAGCGTCCTGTCGGATTTGTTGTTCGATCTCACTAGCCTCCACGGGATGGACAGGCCTGTGGACGAACATCCCTGGAACGCCGCGCAGGCGGAGCACGGCCACACCGGCGATGTGCGGGCGGTGGCCGCGGGGACGAGCGGCGGCCGGCCGGTCTTCGCCTCGGGTGGTGACGACGGAACGATCCGGATCTGGGACGCCGGCACGACGGATTTCGTGCGGGTGATCGAGGCGCACCGCGAACCTGTCCGGGCGGTCGTGTTCGCCGGGCCGGGCGACGACATCCTGGTCAGCGCCGGTGAGAACGGCGGCGTTGAACGCTGGGATCCGGCCACCGGAGAACGGGTCGGGCCGCCGCTGCGCGATGCCGGGCCGCTGGCCGCCGCCCGGCTGGGAGACCGGTGGTTCGTGGCCGCGGCCGGTGCGGACGCACGGCTCCGCGTGTGGGACGTGGTGACCGCGGAGCTCCACGCCGAGGTCGGCGTGCGGCGTGAAGCGACGAGTATCGCCCTGTCCGAGGTGGACGGCCGGCTGGTGGCGCTCGTGATCGGCGGGTTGCGGCCGGACGAGAAGCACTGGGACGACCTGGCGGTCGGAACCCTGTGGGATGTCGCGGGTGGCGTCGAGCTGCGCAAGCCGATCCTGATGCCGGACGAGGGCGACGTCGGCGCGTTCGGGGTGCTGGGCGGCCGGCCGGTCGCGGTGCACGGCATCGACGCCGCGAAGAACGAGCCGGACGGGTGGTGCCGGCCCGAGGAACGAGCCGACCTGGACGTCCGCGATCTGGCGACCGGTGACCTGCTGGCCACGTTCGCCCAGCCCGGCTACGGCTGGAACCGGGCGGTGGCGCTGCTGACCACCCGGTCCGGTCGCTCGCTGGCGTTCTCGGCCGGCGACCACAAGGTGATGGCGTGGGATCCGGCCACCGGCGGCACCGTGGGGCCGCCGCACCTGTGGGAGTTCTACACCGGCGAGGTGTCCCGGCTCGCGGTGACCGAGCTCGACGGCCAGATCGCGATCGCCGCGTGCGTCGACGACCAGGTGTGCATCTGGCGCGCCAAGGATCTGAACTAGGACCGCTGGTCCAGGAACTCGGTGACCATCGGGGCGATCAGGTCGCCGCGGTGGGCGACGCCGATGTCGGTGCTCGGCTGCTCGGCGCGGCGGGTGACGCGTCGGGCGACGACTTCCGCCGCGTCTCTTCGCGGATCGGGAAGGCGCTCGGACAGCGCTTCGACAGCCTGTACGCCGAAGGGCGCGCGCTCCCACTACCGGAAGCGCGCGCCCTGGTTCAGGCGCTTACCCCTTGCGCCACTTCTGGTTGGCGGATCCGGCGCAGTCCCACAGCTGCAGGCGCGCGCCGTTTCCGTTCACCCAGTCCTTGATGTCGATACATCGGTTGGACTGCGGATTGACCAGGTCACCCGAGCCGGAGAGGGTGAACTGCTGCGCCCCGGAGCCGTTGCAGGTGTAGATCTGGATCGCCGCGCCGTTGCCGGTGGCGCCGTCCGCGACGTCCATGCACTTGCCGCCCTGGGTCTTGAGCGCGCCACCCTCGAACGTCCACTTCTGGGCGGCTGAGTTGTTGCAGGTGTACGTCTGCAGCAGCGCCCGGTCGACGAAGTTGCCGCCCGGCACGTCGACGCAGAGGTTGTTCCAGGTGCTGATCACCGGCACCTCGGCGGGCGGCGGGGTGGAGCCACCGGCGCCGAACGGGCTGAGGATCAGGCCGGCCGAGCGCGGGTCGCCGTCGTGGACCAGCGACTCGAACGCGCCGACGTCGTCGAACGGGAACGCGTAGGCCTTGCCGTCGACCATGTTGGCGTGGATCACCCGGGCGTACTGGTTGGCCGGGTTGTTGCGGTAGAAGTCGCCCGCGTTCGTGGTCGGCTGAGTGTCCAGAGTGCCCAGGGTGCCGCGGTTGAGGGCGGCGCAGAGGGTTCGTGAGATCGGCCCGACCACCTGGTCGTTGGGCGCCGGCAGGTCACCGGCACAGCCCCACACGCTGCCCGAGGATGGGCGGTTGAACGACGCCACCTGCTGGCCCGCGCTGTTCGTGAAGTTCATGACGTTGCCCGACGTACGCCCGAAGTACTTGAGGTTGGGCTGGTCCCCGAACGGCACGACGGTCAGAACCTTGCCGGTGTATGCGTTCCACGCCGAGGCGATGTACGAGTCGTAGTAGTTGGCGGCCAGCAGCCCCGCCTCGGCCGCCTTGCCCGGTGCGAGCACCCGCAGCACGGTGCCGTCCGAGCGGGTCATCGCGGTGTTCGCCCAGCCGGACTGCGCCCGGATGCCGTCGATGATCGCGTTGCGGCCGTTGCTGACCACGTCGCCGGTGCGCTTGGTGGCGCCGTTCGCCCCGGTCACGGTGACCGCGTGCGGGATCGCGAACATGTCGACCTGCGAGCTGTTCAGCCACAGCCCGGCGTCGTTGTAGGTGAACTCGGACCAGTCGAACAGGATGTTGCGGTTGGTGTCGCCGCCGGCCCATGGCGCGGGCTGGACGAGCCCGTCCGGGGTGAGGAAGAACTTGAGCTTCTCGCCGAGGGAGAAGTAGACCCGGCCGGAGAACCCGCGCGGGAAGTTGATCGTGCTGGTGCCGCCGTTGCCGGGGCCGCCGATGGCGACGTCGGGTGCGGGCGAGGGCGGATTCTGGCCGCCGGACCAGGCGGTGAACGTGCCGCCCTGGTTGACGTAGCCGAGCCGGCCGCTGGAGAGCTGGACGCCGATCGTGTACAGGTATACGGCTTCGCCGCGGCCGGTGTTGTTGGTGACCGTGACGGGGAGGATGGCCGGGCCGATCGCCTGGGCGGGCGTGGCGACGGCGATGGTGGGGATGACGAGGGATAGGGACAGAAGCAGGTTCCTGAGTTTCAAGAGAGCCTCCAGGGGGACGGGAGAGCGCTCTCACAGACTGAATCTAACTGTAAACAATGTCAATAGAAGATGGCCGATGTATGACGCGACATAGGGTTCAGGGCATGAGCGAGATGAGTTACCGCCGCCTCGGCGCCTCCGGCCTGCTGGTTTCCGTGGTCGGACTGGGCTGCAACAACTTCGGCCGCAAGCTGGACGCCGACCAGACCCGCACGGTCGTGGACGCCGCCATCGACGCCGGGATCACCCTGTTCGACACGGCCGACATCTACGGCACCCCGCACGGCGCCTCCGAGGAGTTCCTCGGCGCCGCGCTCAAGGGGCGACGGGACGAGGTCGTGCTGGCCACCAAGTTCGGCATGAACATGGAAGGGCTCAACGGCAACGATCGGGGCGTACGCGGCTCGCGGTCGTACATCATCCGAGCCGTCGAGTCGTCCCTGCGCCGGCTGGAAACCGACTACCTGGACCTCTACCAGATGCACGAGCCGGACCCGGGCACCCCGATCGACGAGACCCTGGCCGCGCTGGACGACCTGGTCCGCAGCGGCAAGGTGCGCTACCTGGGCAACTCCAACTTCGCCGGCTGGCAGATCGCGGACGCCGACTGGACCGCGCGGGCCGCCGGGCACACCCCGTTCATCAGCGCGCAGAACCAGTACAGCCTGCTCGAACGGGACGTCGAGACCGAGGTCGTGCCCGCCTGCGAGCAGTACGGCCTGGGGCTGCTGCCGTTCTTCCCGCTCAACAGCGGCCTGCTCAGCGGCAAGTACCGGCGCGGCGAGAAACCTGCCGAGGGCACCCGGCTCGCCCAGGACCGCTACCAGCGGTGGATCGACGGCGCCGACTGGGACACCATCGAGGCGCTGACCGCGTTCGGGGCTTCCTTCGACAAGACCCTGCTCGATGTCGCCATCGCCGGTCTGGCCTCGCGCCCGGCCGTGACCAGCGTGATCGCCGGGGCGACAACCCCCGATCAGGTACGCCAGAACGTGGCCGCGGGCAGCTGGGAACTCACCACCGACCAGGTCGCGGCGCTCGACGAGATCCTTTAGAGCTCTGCGAAGACAGGTCCGTCCGGCGGCAGCTCAGGCGCCTCACCCTTGGCTGCCGCCCGGCGGGCGAACTCCCGCAGGCCCGCCACCTGGCGCTCACCCAGCGAGAAGTCCAGCACGCGGAAGTAGTTGGCCAGCGTCGGGGCGTCGAACGGCTCCCACCGGGCGGCCGCCTCGGCCACCGTGTCCAGCTCGTCCAGGCACAGGTCACGGGAGCGCAGGAACGCCTCGTGCACCTCCTTCACCACACCCGGATGCGCCGCGGCGAAGTCCTTGCGCACCGCCCAGACCGCGAACACCATCGGCAGCCCGGTCCAGTCCCGCCACTCCTCGGCCAGGTCGACCACCCGCAGGCCGTCCGGCGCCTCGTACATGGCCCGCAGCGCCGGGTCGCCGATCAGCACACCGGCGTCCGCCTCCATCAGCATCTGCGTCAGGTCGGGCGGGCAGCGGAAGTACTCCGGGGTCGCGTGGTACCGCTCGGCCAGCAGCATCTGCGCCAGCAGCACGCCCGTCCGCGAGGTCGAGCCCAGCGCCACCGGGCGGCCGTCCAGCTCGGCGAGCGGCCGGGTGGTGACCAGGTTGACCGAGAGCACCGGCCCGTCGCTGCCCACCGCGAGGTTCGGCAGGAGCAGCAGGTCCTCGTGGTGGCGCAGGTACTCGACCAGGGAGATCGGGCCGATGTCCAGATCACCGGCGACCAGCGCGGCGTTCAGCCGGTCCGGGGTGTCCTTGCGCAGGTCGACGTCCAGCAGCGCGCCCGAGCGCATCAGACCCCAGTAGATCGGCAGGCAGTTCAGGAACTGGATGTGCCCGACCCGGGGGCGCTGGACGCGATCATTCATGTCGTCGAACGTATCCCGCGGGTTTCACCAGCAAGTAATTCGGTGGCGTATCCCACGTCGAAGCGTAAAGTGACTGGCCGCTCGACGGCCGAGGTGGAAGCACCGAGACGGACGTCCCCGCGCCGGGTTCTGGCGGCCATCCGCCCCCGGACACGCGGAGCGCAGCAGCATGTGAGCGATAGGGAAGATCAGCGTGCCCGCACCTGACCTCGACAGCGAACTCGACGCCGAACGAACCCATCTGTCCGAGTCCCGGGCGGCGCTGCGCCGCATGCGCGGCCGAGCCGAGGCCCTCTTCTCCACCGGCAGCGACGTGGCCGGGGACGCGTACGGCGCCGAAGCCCTCGGCCGGACCCTCTCCCGCCGCGTCATCGAACTCGCCGACCACCCCGACACCCCGCTCTTCTTCGGGCGCCTGAACATCGACGACGCCCGCTACCACGTCGGCCGGCGGCACGTCACCGACGACGCCGGCGAGCCCATGGTCCTGGACTGGCGGGCGCCGATCTCCCGCTCGTTCTACCGGGCCAGCGTGCGCGACCCGCAGGGTGTGGCCGTCCGCCGCCGGTTCGGCTTCGTCCGCGGCGAACTGACCAGCTTCGAGGACGAGCACCTGGACCGCGGCGAGGAGCTCGGCACCAAGAGCCGCATCCTGACCGCCGAGATCGAACGGCCGCGCGTCGGGCCGATGCGCGACATCGTCGCCACCATCCAGCCGGAACAGGACGAACTGGTCCGGGCCGACCTCGAGCACTCAATCTGCGTACAGGGCGCGCCCGGCACCGGAAAGACGGCGGTCGGGCTGCACCGGGCGGCGTACCTGCTCTACCTGCACCGCGAGCGGCTGCGCCGGTCCGGGGTGCTCATCGTCGGCCCGAACACGGCGTTCCTGTCGTACATCTCGGCGGTCCTCCCGGCGCTCGGCGAGATCGAGGTGCAGCAGGCGACCGTCGACGAGCTGATCGCCCGGGCGCCGGTCCGTGCCGTCGACACCCCGGCAGCGGCGCTGGTCAAGCACGATCCGCGGATGGCCGAGGTGCTCGCCAAGGCGCTGTGGGGACGGCTGGCCAAGCCGACCGAGCCGATCATGGTGTCCGACGGGTCGTACCGATGGCGGATCGACGCGGAGCCGCTGCGGCGGATCGTCGACGAGGCCCGGCGGGAGGGACTGCCGTACGCGGTCGGGCGCGACCGGGTCCTGGCCCGCGTGGTCGGGCTGCTCCAACGCCAGTCGGAATACCGGACCGGGAACTCGCCGGGCGAGGGCTGGATGCGCAAGATGGCCCGGGTCGAGCCGGTGCGCTCGTTCCTCGACGCCGCATGGCCGGCGATCACCCCCGCCGAGCTGGTCGTGGGTGTGCTGACCGACCCGGCCGCCGCCGACGGCATCCTGACCGAGGAGGAACGGGAGGCGATCCGCTGGGCCAAGCCGCCACGGTCGGTGAAGGCCGCCCGGTTCAGCACCGCCGACCTGGTGCTGCTGGACGAGGCCGCCGGGCTGCTGGAACGAGAGAGCAGCTTCGGGCACGTGGTCGTCGACGAGGCGCAGGACCTGTCGCCGATGCAGGCCCGGGCCATCGCGCGGCGCAGCGAGCACGGCTCGATCACGCTGCTCGGCGACCTGGCGCAGGGCACGGCGCCGTGGGCCGCCGCCGACTGGCGGGTCACGCTCGGTCACCTCGGCAAGCCGGACGCCGCGGTGGTCCCGCTGACCGTCGGGTTCCGCGTACCCGAAATGATCATTGAATTGGCGAACCGGCTGCTGCCCGCGCTGGGCGTGGACGTCCCGCTCGCCGAGTCGCTGCGCCGCGACGGCGACCTCTCGATCGTGCCGGCCGACGACGTCGACGCGGCCATGCTGGTCGAGGTGACCGGCGCGCTGGAGCACGAGGGGTCGATCGCGGTGATCGCGGCCGACGACACCACCGACCGCCTGCGCAAACACCTGACGGCGGCGGGCATCGAGAGCGCGACCCCGGAGGATGTCGAGACCGAGGCGCGCGTCACGGTCGTGCCGGCCACGGTCGTCAAGGGCCTCGAGTACGACCATGTCATCGTGATCGAGCCCGCCGACATCGTCGCCGCGGAACCGCGTGGCCTGCACCGCCTCTACGTCTGCCTGACCCGGGCGGTGTCCCGCCTCTCGGTGGTGCACGGCCGGCCGCTCCCGCCGCCCCTCTAGAGCAGCCGGGCCCGGATCTCTTCGGCCACTGTGGAGTCCGGCGGCAGGGTGCCGTTCTCGGCCATCAACGCGTGGTACTGCTGCCGCTCGTAGGGCACCCCGGGCGGCAGCGTCGAGCGTCTCAACTTTGTGGCACAAAGTTCTTTGACTTTGCGTGATAAAGTTCTTTGCATGACGACAGAGCACGACGACGACCTGCCGATGGACCCGGCCGAGTCCCTACGCCTCATCGAGCGCGAGCGCGCCGAGGCCGAGCGCAAGCTGACCCCCGACCCGCGCATCTTCCTGTGGCCGTGGGGTTTCGCCTGGCTGATCAGCTTCTCGCTGCTGTTCCTGCGGTTCGGGCCCGGCGGGCGGGTCTTCGTCGACATGCCCGACTGGGTGCCGCTGCTGGTGCTGGCGGCGACGATGATCGCGGCCGGCGCGTTCACCGGGGTGGCCGGCGCCCGCAGCGGGCGGTGGATCTCCGGCCCGTCCAGCCGACAGGGCGCCTTCTACGGCATCACCTGGTCGGTCGCCTTCTTCGGGCTGTCCACGGTGCTCGGCCGGGTCAGCCAGTTCGTGCCCGACAGCGAGATCAACCTGCTCTGGGCCGGGGCGATGGTGGCTCTGACCGGCGCGCTGCACATGGCCGGTGGCGCCATCTACAACGACAAGTCCATCTTCATCCTGGGCGTCTTCATCAGCGCGATCAACGTGGCCGGCGTCTTCGCCGGGCCGGGCTGGCACTCGCTGCTGCTGGCCGTCCTCGGTGGCGGCGGCATGCTGGCCGCGGGCGCCTACGCCAAGGCGAGGTCGCCGCGGTGAGCCAGACCGAGTTGCCCGAGCTCGACCCCGTGATCCACGCCCAGGCGCGGCTGCGGGTGGTGTCGTCGCTGTCGATGCTGCGCGAGGGCGACCGGATCGCGTTCCCCCGGCTCCAGGAGATCTTGAAGATGACCGCCGGGAACCTCTCCGTGCACCTCCGCAAGCTCGAGGACGCCGGCTACGTCGAGGTCACCAAGACCCATCAGGGCCGTACGCCGGCCACCCTCGTCCAGCTGACCCGCCGCGGCCGGCTGGCGTTCGAGGACTACACCGCGGCGCTGAGATCTCTGCTCAACCCCTCGGAGGAGCCATGATGCTCGCCCGCGCGATCAACGTCAGCCGCAGATACGGTGACGTGCTCGCCCTCGACAACCTGTCCCTCGACGTCCCGGCCGGCCAGCTGGTCGGCCTGCTCGGACCCAACGGCGCCGGCAAGAGCACCCTGGTCAACCTCTTCACCGGCCTGCGCCGCCCCAGCTCAGGCACCGTCGAGCTGTGTGGTCGCGACCCGCGCCACGCCGCCGCACGCGCCACGCTCGGGGTGACGCCGCAGGAGACCGGGCTGCCGTCGTCCCTGCGCGTCGGCGAGGTCGTCGACTACACCCGTGCGCACTTTCCCGACCCCCTGAGCCGCGACGAGGTCCTCGCCCGGTTCGACCTGACCGATCTGGTGCGGAGGCAGACCGGAGGGTTGTCCGGCGGGCAGAAACGGCGGCTGGCGGTGGCCCTGGCGTTCGTCGGCCGACCGCGGATCGTGTTCCTCGACGAGCCGACCACCGGGCTCGACGTCGAGGCGCGGCGGTCGCTGTGGGAGGCGGTGCGCGAGTTCCACGCCGACGGCGGCACGGTCGTCCTGACCAGCCACTACCTGGAGGAGGTCGAGGCGCTTGCCCAGCGGGTCGTGGTGATCGGGGGAGGCCGGGTGCTCGCCGACGACACCGTCGACGCGGTACGCGGCCTGGTCGCCATCCGCCGGGTCAGCGTCACGACCGCCGGGGCCGTACCCGAGCTGCCCGGTGTCGTCGGCCGCGAGCTGGACGGCAGGCGTACGCATCTGATGACGCCCGACGCGGACCGCCTGGTCCGCGACCTGGTGGCGAAGGACGTGCCGTTCGCCGACCTCGAAGTCCGACCCACCTCTCTCGAAGAGGCCTTCCTGACGCTGACCGGGAGCACGAGATGACCGCTCTGGCCCTCACCCACGCCAAGTTTCAGCTGCTCGAGACCGTGCGCATCCCGATGGCCCTGATCGGCAGCGCGTTCTTCCCGGCCGCGTCGATGCTGTTCTTCGTGGTGCCGTTCGTCGGCGGCGATCCGGTCTACTCCACCTTCGCCACCGCCTCGATGGTCACGTTCGCGGTGATGACGACCAACCTCTTCCAGTACGGGGCCGGCATCGCCGAGGACCGCGCCCAGCCGTGGGATCCGTTCACCCGGACGCTCCCGGCCGGTCCCGGGCCGCGCTTCCTCGGCCGCATCCTGGCCGGGCTGGCCCTGATGGCGATCTCGCTGATCCCGGTCGTGCTGATCGCCTGGCTGTTCACCGCCGCCACGATCACCTGGGGCGGGGCGCTGGCCGCGCTCGGTGCCCTGGCGTTGTCGGCGCTCCCGTTCACGCTGCTCGGGCTGGCGATCGGCTACTCGCTCCCGGCCAAGGCGGCGATCGTGACCGCGCAGCTGCTGTTCTTCCCGCTGGCGTTCGGCGGCGGACTGATGACCGCACCCGGCGGCGCGCCCGGCTTCGTCGAGGA
Organism: Actinoplanes sp. NBRC 103695; assembly: GCF_030269485.1. Taxonomy (GTDB): domain Bacteria; phylum Actinomycetota; class Actinomycetes; order Mycobacteriales; family Micromonosporaceae; genus Actinoplanes. The sequence continues at coordinate 257,046 of NZ_BSTL01000015.1, forward strand.
CATCGCGCCGTACCTGCCGACCGGCGGCGCGGCCCGGCTGATGTGGGCAGCGGTCGGCGACTTCCCGTTCGACCTGTCCGCGACCGTCGCGCTGGTCGCCTGGACGGTCGTCTTCGCTGGGCTGGCCGCATGGGCCTATCGCCGCGACGAGGGTCGGCGGTTCAGCTAGAAATTCGACACTTAAGCCCGTCGAAAGGAGGGTCGGTGCGACCATCCGGGCATGACCGCACCGACCTCTGGCCAGCCACTATGGGTAGACCTCGGTACGTCGGACGTCGAGGACGCGACTCGCTTCTACACCGAGCTCTTCGGCTGGACGGCCCACGTCTCGGGCGACGACTACGGCGGCTACACGATCTTCAACCTGGACGGGCGGCCGGCGGCCGGGGCCGGGCCGCTCTTCGGCGAGGGCCAGCCGACGGCGTGGAGCACCTACATCTCCACCGACGATGTGGACGAAACGGCCATCCTGGTCGAGGACGCGGGCGGCAAGGTGCTCGTGCCCCCTTTCGACGTCGGCGTCCAGGGCCGGATGGCGGCCTGCCTCGATCCGGCCGGCGCGCCGTTCTCCGTCTGGCAGGCCGGGACGATGGCCGGCGCCGAGGTGGTCGACGTGCCCGGGTCGCTGACCTGGAGCGAGCTGACCACGCGTGACGTCGAGCGGTCGGTCGCGTTCTACCGGCAGGTCTTCGGCTGGGTGGCGCACGACAGCCAGGTGGCCGGTATGCCCTACCTGACCTGGGAGCTGGACGGCCGGATGATCGGTGGCATGCAGCCCATGGTCGGCGACGGCTGGCCGGACGACCTGGCCGCCCACTGGATGCTGTACTTCGCGGTCCGGCACTGCGACGAGACCGCCGGGCTGGCGCGGGACCTGGGCGGGCACCTCGTGCGGCCGCCGACGAACTTCTCGATGGGCCGCTACGCCGTGATCGAGGACCCGCAGGGCGGCACGTTCTCGATCCTCGAGGGCACGCGCTAGACCTTTTTACGCACGGGCAGCACGATCGGGCCGTGCTCGCCCTCCAGGACCCGCACCCGGGCGCGGTAGTGCTCGGACAGCACAGCCTCGGTCAGCACCTCGCGTGGTGTCCCCGCGACGACCACCCGCCCCCTCGCCAGCATCAGCATGCGGTCGGCGTACTCTCCCGCGATCGACAGATCGTGCATCGTGGACAAGACGGTCAGAGAACGCTCGCCGCGCAGCCGGTCCACCAGGTCGAGGACCTCCTGCTGGTGGCCGATGTCGAGCGCCGCGGTCGGCTCGTCGAGCAGCAGAATCCGGGCGCCCTGGGCCAGCGCCCGCGCCAGGAAGGCCCGCTGCCGCTCGCCGCCGGACAACGTCTCCAGCCGCCGGTCCGCGAAGGTCACCAGGTCCAGCGCCGCCAGCACCTCGTCCACCGCGGCCAGATCGGACGCCGACTCCCTGCCCAGCGGCGCGATGTAGGGCGTCCGCCCCAGCAACACGTAGTCGATCACCCGCATCCCCGGCGGCACCACCGGCGTCTGCGCGACGGTCGCCACGGTCCGCGCCCGCTCCCGCCTGCTCAACGTCCCGACCGGCCGACCACCAAGATCAATTTCGCCGGTGTACGCGACCAGCCCGCCGATGGCCCGCAGCAGGGTCGACTTGCCGGCGCCGTTCGGCCCGATGACCGTGACCCACTCGCCCTCGTCCACAACCAGATCGACGCCGTCGACGACCAGGGCGCCGCCTAGCCGCACACTCACGCCGCGCACCCCGATCACGCCGCTACCTCATTCACGCCGCGCACCCCGATCACGCCGCTACCTCATTCACGCCGCGCACTCCGCTCCCGCCGCGCATCCCGCTCGGGCCGCCGCACGCCTCTCTCGCGCCGCGCGTCCAGCGCGCGCCGCGCACCCCGATCACGCCGGCACCGTCGCGTTCCCGAGAAGCAGATTTCGGGAATTTCCGTTTTGTCCGCGCGTCCGCCGCCTCCCCCACCCCTGAACTGGGTGGGCTGAACGTAGGCCCCGGGTACGACAACTTCGCGCGGCTGTCCACATCGGCCGTCACGGCGCCACCGTGCGGCTCGCCCGCAGCACCAGAATGAAGAACGGCGCCCCGAAAAACGCCGTCACCACCCCGATCGGCACCTCCGCCTCACCCGCCACCGTGCGGGCCACCACATCGGTCAGCGCCAGAAACGCCGCCCCGAACAGAATCGACAGCGGCAGCAACGAGCGGTAGCTGGCCCCGGACAGCAGCCGCAGCGTGTGCGGCACGATGATGCCCACGAACCCGATCAACCCGGACACCGACACCGCCGCCGCCGTGCCCAGTGAGGCCGCCACGAGCAGCAGATACCGGCTGCGCTGCGGGTGCAGGCCGAGCGACGCGGCCTCCTCGTCGCCGACCGTCAGCACGTCCAGTTCGCGTCGCCGGGAGAGCACGATCAAACCCGTGATCACCGCGTACGGGAGGATGAGCAGCACGTCGTGCCAGCCGGCGGTGGCCAGCCGGCCGAGCAGCCAGCTGTAGACCTGCCGCAGCGTTTCCACGTGCTGCTGCATCAGATAGGTCTGTGCCGCCGCCAGGAAGGCGGACACCGCCACCCCGGCCAGGATCAGCGTCGCGGGAGTGCGTTCCCGGCCGCCGGCCGCGCCCAGCGTCCAGGTGAGCGCCACCGCGATGAGGGCGCCGAGGAACGCCGCGGGTGGCACTCCGATGGGCAGGTCGGCGGTGGCGTCACCGCCGTCGGTGGTCCGGGAGGCGATGACCGCGGTGACGCCTAGGCCGGCGCCGGCCGCGACGCCGAGCAGGTGCGGGTCGGCCAGCGGGTTACGGAACACGCCCTGGTAGGCGGCGCCCGCCATGGCCAGCATCGCGCCGACCAGCAGGCCGAGGACCACGCGCGGGAGGCGCAGCTCGGTGATGATCGCGATCTCCCGGTCGCTGAGGCCGCTGTCCAGGCGTACGCCGGGAATGAGGTTGAGAAGCTCGGCCGCGACGCTGCCCGGCGGCAACGTGACCGGCCCGAACGCCACCCCCGCGACCAGCGCGACCGCCACCGCGACCAGGCCGCCGATCAGCCAGCCGAGCCGCAGCCCGGCCGGCCGAGGGGCGGGGGTCACGCCAGCGCGTCCGCGACCGACCGCATCAGGTCGACCACTCGCGGGCCCCACCGGGAGGCGATGTCGTCGTCGAGCGCGACGACCTGCCCGGTCTTGACCGCGGTGATCGACGACCAGCCGGTGCGTGCCTTGATGGTGGCGGCCGACTGCTTGCAGCACTTGGTGTCGGCCAGCAGGATCAGCTCGGGACTGGCCTTGACCAGGGCTTCCTGGGAGAGCTGCGGGTAGCCGCCCTTGCTGCCGTCGGGGTCTGCGGAGTCGGCGACGTTCTGCAGCCCGAGCCTCGCGAGCACCGATCCGACGAAGGTCCTCGAGGTGACCGTGTAGAGGGTCGGGTCCAGCTCGTAGTAGTAGGTGACCGGTTTCGTCCGCTTCGGCACCGATGCGGCGATGGTGTCGATGTCGGTGCGCATCCGGCCGGTCAGCGCGGTCGCCTCGCCGGTGTGCCCGGTGAGTTGTCCGAGCTGCTCGATCTCGGCGTACGCCTGGTCGAGGTCGGTGGCCGACGGCGTGTGGAAGACCGGGATCTTGAGCGCGCCGAGCTGGTCGACGATCTTGTTGAGGTCGTCGGAGAGGACGACCAGGTCGGGGTTCTTCGCGGCGATGGCCTCGGCGTTGGGCTTGAAGCCGGACAGGTCGGTCCGGGGCGCGTCGGCCGGGAAGCTGGACGCCTCGTCGACGGCGGTGACCTGCGGTCCCGCGCCGATCGCGAAGAGCATTTCGGTCGCCGTCGGCGAGAGCGAGACGATCCGCTCGGGCCGTTGGGGCAAGGTCAATTTCCCGACCGTGACCGGGTACGCCGAGCCGGCGCTCGGCGAGGGCGAGTCGGTGGCCGCCTCGTCGCCTCCGGCACAGCCACCCAGCAGCAGGGCGGCCGAGGCCAGCGCCGCGGTGAACAAACGTCGTAGTTGCACAGGTTCCTCCTGTCGAGGAACCTATCTCAGGCTGCTTACACACATGTCGATGAGCTGGTCGTACGACTGCTCGACGTCGACGTCCATGCCGAAGCCGCCGCCCGCCTCGAGGGTGGCGAAGCCGTGGACGGCGGCACGGACCCGGCGGATCGCGTGGGTGGTGGCCTCGTCGTCCAGCCCGTACCCGCGCATCACCGCGACGAACACCTCCATGAACTCCGCCCCGGCCCGGGCCAGCGTGGCCCCTTGCCGCAGGGGGTCGAGCGGAACCAGGTGGTAGCGGGCCGGGTGCTTCAGCACGAACGCCCGCCAGGTCCGCATCAGCGCGATGACCGCCTCGTCGCCGCTGCGGCCCATCACCTCGGCCGCGAAGACCGAGGTCATCTGCCGGGTGATCCGCTCGGCCATCAGCTCGCGCAGGACGGCGAGGCTGCCGACGTGCTTGTACAGCGACGGTGAGGCGACACCGGCCCGGTCCGCGACGGCGGCGAGGCTGAGCGCGTCCAGGCCTTTCTCGTCGATCAGGGCGAGCGCCACGTCGACGACCGCGGCCGGTGTCAGCCCGGCCCTAGGCACTGAAACTACCTGTCATAGCCGCAAAGCTACGACAGGTAGTTTCGTTCTGGCAAGCGCGCTCAGCAGTACGTGGACTGCTTCCCGATCACCTTGTACGGACAGTCCGCCACCTCCGCCAGCAGCAGCGCCGCCGTCCGGTTCCGGCTGGTCTCCCTCGTGATCACGCTGGCCGGCGGGTAGAAGCCGCCGCCCGACGAGGACGTCGGGTACATCTCGAAGGTGTACGCGAAGATCCGGTGCGAGCCCCACAGCCAGTCCAGCAGGTCACCGTCGGTGATGTAGAGGGCGCTGGACTGCTCGGGCGTGTACCGGTTCGTCGCGGCCATCTGCCGGCCCAGCGTCGAGAACGTGCTGTTCTGGTCCGCGTTCATGCCCTCGCCGGTGCTCGCGTTCGTGTACCCGAACGGCCACAACACCAGCTCCGAGTACGTGTGGAAGTCCATCGCCGCCTTGATCTGCTGAACCCCGCCCACCACGCGGCTGTTCACGAAGTCGCGGACCACGCGGGTCTCCGGCGCCGAGAACGCCTGCGTGCCCCGGTAGGTCTCGGAGCCCGCGCTGCCGGAGGAGCCGCCGCAGCAGCCCCACCTGTAGCCGTAGTTCCGGTTCAGGTCGGTGCCGACGTTGCTGGAGCCGCTGTTCGGCTGGCGGTTCTTCCGCCACGAGCGGTAATCGCCGGTCGCCACGTCGTACTCGGAGCCGTCCGGGTTGACGCTCGGGATGATCCACAGCTCCCGGCTGTCCACGACCGCCTTGACCCGGCTGTCCGATGCGTACGAGCTGGTGAACTGGTTGAGCAGGTAGAGGGCCATCTCCACGGTCAGGTGCTCGCGAGCGTGGTGGTTGGCGTCGTACAGGACCTCGGGCTCGTTCTCGTCCGTGCCGACGTTGTCGGAGATCTTCACCGCGACGATCTGCCGGCCCTCGTACGACGTGCCGAGCACCCGCTTGCTCGCGATCGCCGGGTACGCCGCGACCACCCGATTCACCTCGGCGGTCAGCTCCGCGTAGTTGTGGTAGGCCGCGTCCCGGGGCGGAAAGTCCATGGTGGAGGCTTTTTCCAGCGGCTGCGCGGGCAGCTTCTCGACCTTGAAGCCCTGGGACCGCAGCGCCTTGACCTCGGCGGCGGTGGCGGTGATCTCGACCACCGCGTGCTGCACGCCGTCGATCGCGGCGCCGGTGCGGGCGATCTGGCTGCGCGCGGCGGCGGTGCGGACGTCGAACACTTCGTACTGGGTGGACTCGTCGGGACCGGGCCCGGCCTCGGCCGGTCCGGCCGCGAGCAGGGCGATCCCGGTCAGGGCGGCGACCGCCGCCGCGGTGACACGTCGTCTCATGAACGACCTCCGGAGGATGGGGTTTCCGTCACCCCATCACCAGAGATAGATGATTGGCAATATATCGGGGCATGCCGGTTCGCCCCTATCCCGGCGGGATGCCTGCTATTTCTCCAGCTCGGCGTGGTCGTTCTTGGCCGGCTCGGCGTTCTTGGCCGGCTCGGCCGCGCGGTCGCCCTCCGCGGCCGCGGCCTCGTCACCGGCCAGCGCGGCCCGCAGGCGGTCCTTCTCGGCCTTGCGCTTGTCGGCCACCTCGCTGAGGCGCTCGGCCATCTGGTCGCGCCACTTCGCCAGCAGGAAGTACGACGCGATCGCCGACAGCACCAGCGCGATCATGGCCTTGACCAGGATGTTCAGCGGTACCGGGATGAGCAGCACGAGGAACACGAAGAACAACCCGAACCGGCCGAACGTGTACTTGAGAGCGGGACTCACAGCAATCTCCCTCAACCGGCCCGGTGGCTCAGCCACCGCAGGCCGTAGAACCAGACGGCGCTGTAGACGACAGTCAGGGCGAACGCGCCGATCGCGCCGCTGACCAGCGCCGGGAACGGGCCCGCGGCCAGACCGGCCAGAGTCATCCCGGCCGCGATGCCGAAGCCGATGCCGAGCAGACCCACCACGATCCGGGCGCCGCCCCAGCCGACCGCGCGGAACTCCTCGGAGAACAGCCACACCGGCAGGACCAGCGCGATCCAGCCGCTCGCGCCGCCGAAGTCGGAGAGCCGCACCAGCGACAACAGTCCCTCGATCACGACCAGCACGACGAAGCCGGCCAGCAGCCCGGCCAGCGCTGTCCCGATCAGGTCGGGAAAGGAGGCCAGGCGTCCGTCGGCGTCGCGACGGGATCGCCGCTCGCTCTTCGTGGCATCGGTCATGACCAGGAAAGGGTACTCGGCCGTTACGCCCAGATCTTCTGCGGCTCGCTGCGCCTCTCGGCCAGCGACTGCGGCTTCGGGTACTCCCGGACCACCTCGTACCTGGTGTTGCGCTCGACCGGCTGGAAGCCCGCGTCGCCGATCAGGTCGAGCAGGTCCTCGCGGTGCATGGTGTTCGGCGTGCCGTACGAGTCGGCGTCGTGGGTGATCTTGTACTCCACCACCGAGCCGTCCAGGTCGTCGACGCCGAAGTTCAGCGACAACTGGGCCACCGACAGACCGTGCATGACCCAGAAGCACTTGACGTGCGGCACGTTGTCGAACATCAGCCGGGACACCGCGAACGTCTTCAGCGACTCGGCCGGCGCCGCCATCGTGGTCTGCGCCTGGATCCGGTTACGGACGATGCCGTCCTGCGCGTCCACGAAGTCGTGCTGGTACCGAAGCGGGATGAAGACCACGAAACCACCGGTCTCGTCCTGTAGCTCCCGCAGGCGCATGACGTGGTCGACCCGGTGCCGGTGCTCCTCGATGTGGCCGTAGAGCATGGTCGCCGGCGTTTTCATCCCCTTGCTGTGCGCCAGCCGGTGGATGCGCGACCAGTCCTCCCAGTGGCAGTTGTGGTCGACGATGTGCTGGCGGACCTCCCAGTCGAAGATCTCCGCGCCGCCGCCGGTCAGCGACTCCAGACCGGCGTCCATCAGCTCGTCGAGGATCGCGTCGGCGGGCAGCCCGCTGATCTTCTCGAACCACTGCACCTCGGTCGCCGTGAAGCACTTGAGCTTGACGTTGGGCAGCGCTGCCTTCAGCTCGCGCAGTACTTTGGGGTAATAGCGCCAGGGCAGCGTCGGGTGCAGGCCGTTGACGATGTGCAGCTCGGTGAGCTGCTCGTCCTCCATCTCCTTGGCCTTACGGACGGCCTCGTCGATGCGCATCGTGTAGGCCGCCTTCTCCCCCGGCTTGCGCTGGAAGGAGCAGTACGCACAGCTCGCCGAGCAGACGTTGGTGAGGTTGAGGTGCCGGTTGACGTTGAACATCACGCGGTCACCGTTCATGTCGGTGCGCTTGTGATGCGCGAGGCGACCGAGCCACGCGAGGTCGTCCGAGGCGTACAGTGCCTCACCGTCGGCCCTGCTCAGGCGTTCCCCCGAGTAGACCTTGGCCTCCAGCTCACGCTTCAGACCGGCGTCCATTGGTACCTCCCTCTCTGCCCCTTCGTGCGAGCGTACGTCCCTACTCCGGCAGAACCCCGTGGCGGATGATGGACGCGGCGTAGGTCACCCCGTCGGATCGAGGATTCTCAGGTTCCTTTCATCTTCGATCGATCGACAGGCGTATACCTGGTGGGGTATGACCTATATGGGGAATAGCCGGCCGCGGACGGGGAGCTGATGGCAACACAGCGAGGGGCAGTAAGACTTCGACGTGCGCGCCCATGGTGGCGACCGTTGGCGTTCTCCGCTGCCGCGGCTGCCGCGATCGCCGCCCTCTTCCATCCGCTCCCGGCCTCGGCCGCACCGAACGTCCCGCCGCCCCCGGTGGCACCAGCCATCCCGGACGCGGGCTCCCGTCCCACCCCCATCGGCACGCTGCTCATGCCGGGGCAGAAAGCCGCCGGCACGCCGACCACGACCACCCCGGTCAGCTACACCGGCATCCCGCTCAGCCCGATCCTGCGGGAACAGGAGAAAAAGCAGAACGAGATCAACGCGCTCGGTGACCAGCTGATCAAGCTGGGCGAGGAGCGCGACCTCGCGAAGCAGCAGGCGGACACCGCGGCCACCAAGCTGTCCGAGGCGGAGGCGGCGCTTGTCACCGCCCAGCAGGACGCCGTGTCCGCGGCCGCCTCGTCGATGCGCGACCAGGCCGCCCTGCCACCCGGCACGATCGGCTCCGGCCTCGCCGACCTGGACGCGCTCGCCCGCCTGCAGCGCGGCGACAGCGCCTCCGAGGAGGCGGCCGACCGCCAGCTCGCCCTCGTCCAGGACGCGCAGACCGTCGCCTGGGCGCAGCAGACCACGGCGTCGGCCACCTACACCGACCTCTCCCAGCAGTGGAACAAGCTCAACACGACGATCGCGACCAAGACGGCGGCGTTGGACAAGTGGCGCCGCGACCACCGCGACGAGCTGTCCGCCGCCGAGGCCGCGCTCAACGCCGCGGACCAGCGGCTCGGCGCGAACTACACGGACGGCACATCGCAGGGCCGGGGCGCCGACCCGCGGGCCATCGCGGCGCTGACCATCGCGCTCAAGCAGATCGGCGACCCGTACGTGTGGTCGGAGGAGGGCCCGGACGAGTTCGACTGCTCGGGCCTCATGCATTACGCCTACCGCAGCAAGGCGGCCGGCGAGTTCAAGCTCCAGCGGGTGTCCCGCGACCAGTACTGGCAGCTGCGCGACCGGGTGGTCGACCGTTACTCGCTGCTCCCCGGCGACCTGCTCTTCTTCAGCTCGAGCAACAGCTGGACGGGCATCCACCACGTCGCGATGTACGCGGGCGACGGCATGATGGTGGAGGCGCCCCGCACCGGGCTCGACGTGCGGCTCACGCCGGTGCGCTGGAGCCGCTTGTTCGGCGCCACCCGCATCTACGGCTCGCTGGACCACCCGACAAAGGGCCCTGACCTCAACAACCTGCCCAAGCCCGGCAACGACGACGGCACCGACCCGACGAAACCGCCGACGAACGGCGGCTCCAACCCGGGCGGCGGCACGACCAACCCAGGTGGTGGCACTACCAACCCGGGCGGCGGCACCACCAACCCAGGTGGTGGCCCGTCCGAGGAACCGAGCGAGGAGCCTTCCGAGGAGCCGTCGGAGGAGCCGTCGGAGGAGCCGAGCGAGGAGCCTTCGGAGGAACCCAGCGAGGAACCCACCAAGGAGCCGACGCAGGACCCCACCACGAACCCGCCGGCGACCGAAGAGCCGGAGGACGAGGACGAGACCACGCCACCGGCCACCGAGCCGAGCGAGACCAAGTCGACGAAGCCCGAGGAGACCGCCAGCGCGGAGGCCTCGAGCAACTGAGGATGGTCGTTCCCGGAGCGCCTCGGATCCGTCCGGGGCGCTCCGATTGTTTCGCTAATTCCGTCAGACCGGGACTTACCCGGACGTTTGACACGCATTGCTAGCTTGACCGACGCCGGGTGCGGGTACACCTCGCGATGTGGCACGGTTATGAACAGCGCCCGACGCTCCCACCGGTGTCGGCACGCGGCGGTCGGGAGGACCCATGGACGAGCAGCAGGCGCCGGCGGACAGCCACGGCAAGGCGCCGAGAGCTGGGCGGACATCGGCCGATGACGGGGACAACGGGTTCGAGTTGCCGCCCCCGCCCGGGCCGGGCGCCCTCTGGAGCCAGTCCGACGCGCCGAAGCCCGGTACGCCTTCCGACAAACCCGCGGCGTCCGGTTCGACCCCGGGTTCCTTCTCGTCCCGCCCGGTCTCGGTGCCGTCCGCAGGCGCCGACCGCCCGTCGTCCGCGCCGCCCGCCGCCTCGTCATCGAGCGGAAGCTCAGGGCGTGCATCGGTCGGGTCTCCTGACTCCGGCGGCAGCAGCCGGCCGATCTCGGCCATGCCGGGCGCCGGTGCGGCCCGTGCTTCGGTGCCGGGCTCGATGAGCGCCGACCCGGGCTCCGGGACCAGGTCGTCGGGCAGTTCGAAGGTCTACGGCGGTCGCTCCGAGGACCCGGCCACGCCGGAGCCGGACCAGCCCGAACCGGCCGACCCCGGCAAGCCCGACCCCAGCAAGCCCCAGCCCGGCAAGCCGGAGCGGCCCGACCCGGCAGAGCCCCGGCCCGGCAGGCCGGAGCCCGGCAGGCCGGAGCCCGGCAGGCCGGAGCCCGGCAGGCCGGAGCCCGGCAGGCCGGAGCCCGGCAGGCCGGAGCCCGGCAGGCCGGAGCCCGGCAGGCCGGAGCCCGGCAGGCCGGAGCCTGGACAGCCCGACCCGGCCCGGCCTGCTCCGGCGCCGCGGCCCGGTGAGCCGAGCCGGCCGAGCGAGCCGTTCAAGCCCTTCGACCCGCCGCAGCCGGTGTCGCCGGCGCCCAGCCCGATGCCGAGTCCGTTGCCGGGGCCCTACCCGACGCCGCAGCCGGGTCCGTCGCCCGTGCCGCCCGGCCCTGGGCCGTCCCCGACGCCGCCTAGTCCTGGGCCGTCGCCGGTGCCGCCCGGTCCCGGGCCGTCGCCGGTGCCGCCCGGTCCCGGGCCGTCGCCGGTGCCGCCCGGTCCCGGACCCAGCCCGGTGCCGCCCGGACCAGGACCGTCGCCGGTGCCTGGGCCTCCGCAGCCGATCTTCCAGCCGCCGACCATCTCCAGCTCGGGAGCAGGCGGCCCGCTGCCCGCCTATTCCATGCCGCCGGGCAGCCCGTCCGCCCAGTGGGCACCACCGTCGAGCGGAGCGCCCGCGAGCTGGGACAAGCCGTCCAGCGGAGCGCCCGCCAGCTGGGACAAGCCGTCCAGCGGAGCGCCCGCGAGCAGGGACAAGCCGTCCAGCGGACTGCCCGCGAGCAGCCCGCCCTCCAGCGGCGCACCCGCCAGCTGGGACGAGCCCGCCAGCAGCCCACCATTCAGCAGCCCACCCGCCCGCCGCGCGCCCGCCGGCTGGGAGAAGCCGCCCGCGACCAGCCAGGCGTCGAAAGGCGCCCCGGCGAGCTGGGACCAGCCCTCGAGCGGCCCCCCGGCGAGCGGCCCGCCGTCGAACAACCGGCCGGCCAGTGGCGCGCCGGCGAGCTGGGCGCCTCCGTCGAGTGGCGCCCCCGAGGCCAGCAGCCCGCCCAGCTGGAACGCGACGCCGAGCACCCCGCCGTCGAGCTGGAGTGCGCAGCCGCCGCCCGCGGACGCGACCACGCCGTTCCGCGCGGGCACCACCCCGCCCCCGGCGGACGCGACCATGCCGTTCCGCGCGGGCACGGGCACCACCCCGCCCCCGGCGGACGAGACCATGCCGTTCCGGGCCGGGACCGGGACTCCCCAGTCGAACGCCGACGCCACGATGCCGTTCCGGGCGGGGTCCGGGACTCCGCAGTCCAACGCCGACGCCACGATGCCGTTCCGGGCGGGGACGGGCACCAGCTCGCCCGCCGCGGACGAGACCATGCCGTTCCGGGCGGGGACCGGGTTCCCGAACGCGACGCCGCCCTGGAACGTGTCGCCGCCGCCCAGCCAGACGCCGTCGTGGAACGGGCCCTCCTCCGGGGTCGGCGCGTCGGATGCTTCCGGCCGTCCGTTCGGCGGAGTGCCCGCCCAGGTGTCCAGCCCCTTTCACGGGCCAGGTTCGGGTGTGCCCGGACAGCGGATGGACGGCACCGTCTACGGCAACGACTCGCCGGCCGACATGACCATGCCGGTCAACATGAACGCCGTGGAGAACTCCGGTTCGCTGACGGGGCACATCCTCGCGCAGGGCTGGGACCGTGGCGTGGACACCAACCGGCGCAGCAACATGAAGGTCGGCGTCGCGATGCTCGTCGTCCTGCTGGTGATCGTGGGTGTCAGCCTGCTGTTCCTCTTCACCGTCGGCGACGCGTTCAGCGACATGATGAACGGGGTGTTCGGCGGGGAGTGAATTTGCCGCTGCACCACACGACGCCCTAAGCTGGCGCGGTTGCGCCGAAGGTGAGTCTGCCCACTACCGGTGTGGACTATTTCAGCAGCGGAAACGTTGCACCGTACACTGATGGCAGTAATTTGACGCGGCGTGCCCCCCGGTGCACGCCATGGGCGTTCTTGCAGGCATGACAGCGGTCGGTCGATTCCCCTCCCGGAGGGGCGATCTGCGGCGGGCCATTCGCGAGGTATGCGCCCCCGTAGAGAGGTTCTCTTGACCACTTTCGCTGATCCCAGCACGTTCCCGTCCGTCTTCGAAGCCCCCGTGGTGGACACGGACGCCAAGCCCGAGAACACCAGCACCACCAGCGACATCGTCATCACCGATGACACCAGCACCACCGATGAGACCAGCACCACCGTCGCGGCGGAGGAAAAGGTCGTGGCCGGCTTCGAGCAGTTCGGCCTTCCGCCCGAGCTGGTCCGTGTGCTGACCCGCGAGGGCATCACCACGCCGTTCGAGATTCAGACCGCGACCATTCCGGACGCTCTCGCCGGCCGTGACGTGCTCGGCCGCGGCCAGACCGGCTCCGGCAAGACGCTGGCCTTCGGCCTTCCGGTGCTGGCCCGGGTCGCCAAGGGCAACCGCGCGGTGCCGCACCACCCCAAGGCGCTGATCCTGGTGCCGACCCGTGAGCTGGCCATGCAGGTGGCCGACGCGCTGATGCCGCTGGGCCGTTCGGTCGGTGTCTTCCTGAAGACCGCGGTCGGCGGGGTTCCCTACGACCGTCAGATGGACGCCCTGCGCCGCGGCGTCGAGGTGATGGTCGCCACTCCGGGCCGGCTCGCCGACCTGATCGAGCGGGGCGCCTGCAAGCTCGACCACATCGAGGTGTCGGTGCTGGACGAGGCCGACCAGATGGCCGACATGGGCTTCCTGCCCGAGGTCACCGATCTGCTGGCCAAGACGCCGGCGAACACGCAGCGGCTGCTCTTCTCGGCCACGCTGGACGGCGACGTCGACACGCTGGTGCAGCGGTTCATGACCGACCCGGTGACGCACTCGACCGATCCGTCCGAGGCCAGCGTGTCCACGATGGATCACCACCTGCTACTGATCCCGCCGCACGACAAGTTCCCGATCGTCGCGTCGATCGCGAACCGGGCGGGCAAGACGATCGTCTTCGCCCGTACGCAGATGGGTGTTGATCGTCTGTCTGAGCAGCTCGCGGCGGTCGGTGTGCGCGCGGGTGCGCTGCACGGCGGCAAGACGCAGCGGGTGCGTACGCGGACGCTGGCCGAGTTCAAGGAAGGCCGCACCAACGTGCTGGTCGCCACCGACGTGGCCGCCCGCGGCATCCACGTCGACGGCATCTCGCTTGTCGTGCACGTGGACCCGCCGAAGGACCCGAAGGACTACCTGCACCGCGCGGGTCGCACCGCCCGGGCCGGCGAGTCCGGCGCCGTGGTCACCCTGGTGCTGCCCAAGCAGCGTCGCAGCACGCAGGCGATGATGAGCAAGGCGGGCGTGGCACCGGACGAGGTGCGCGTGCGGGTGGGCGACGAGAAGCTGGCCGAGATCACCGGCGCCCGGCAGCCGAGCGGCGTGCCTGTGGTGGAGGAGCCGGAGGCTCGGCGCGAGCGCATGGAGCGGCCGAAGCGCTTCGGCGACCGGCCGCAGCGTGGCGGCTACCGCGGCGGCGACCGGGGCGGCGACCGTTCCTACAGCCGGGGCGCGAGCACCGGTGGCACCAGCGGCGGTGGCGCTGCGGGTTCCGGTGGCGGCGAGCGCACCGGTGAGCGCACCTTCGGCGACCGGACGGCCCGCAACGGCGGCTTCCGGCGCAACGACCGGCGCGAGGGCGGGAACGGCGACCGCCGCTTCAGCAGCCCGCGTCCGGCGCGGAGCAGTAACTACTAAACATTGATGGATTGCGGCCGGGCCCGGTGCGGGCCCGGCCGCAACCCGTTAGCGTCAGTGACCATGCCGACACTGCCTGACGCACGGTTCTGGGAGCGCCGGGATGTGCCCGGCACCGAGCACGTGCTGCTCGACGCCCGGAACGGTCTGTACGCCCGGGGAACCCAGCAGGCCGTGGACCCGATCCCGTACACGGCCCGGTACGAGTTGCGGACCGACCCGGGCTGGGCGACGGCTGGTTTGGATGTGTCGGCCGAGGGCGCGGGCTGGGTCCGTACGCTCCGCATGGAACTGGCGGCGGGCCGCTGGCGAGTGACCACCGGCGAACAGGGAAACCTGGACGCGGTCCTGACCGCGGCCGGGCATGCGAGCGCCGGTCTGCCCGGCACCGAGGATCCCGACCTGCTCTACGGCGCCTTCGACGTGGACCTGACCGGGTCGCCGCTGACGAACACGCTGCCGATCCGCCGGCTGGGGCTGCTGCGGGCGGCGCCCGGGGTCGCGCATCGGATCAGCGTGGCGTGGGTGCTCCTGCCGAGCCTCGAGGTCGTGCAGGCGGACCAGATCTACACGCCGCAGGGCGACGGGGTGATCCGGTTCGCGTCGGACACGTTCAGCGCCGACCTGATCGTCGACGACGAGGGCTTCATCACCGACTATCCGACCCTCGCGCGATGGGTCACGCGGTCTTCCTGATCCAGGTCAGGCAGCCTTTGTCGACGGCGGCGAAGGGCTTGCCGTACGCGTCGCGGGACGCCGTGTCGTAGTTGTAGTCCTTGCGCAGCGTCAGCCGGACGAACTCGAAGAGCTTGCGTTCGCCGTACTGCTGGGCCATGCAGTCGACGGCGAAGTGGGCGAGCCCGTAGAACGCGTCGCCGGCCTTGTCGCTGGCGTTGTCGCCGAGGGCTTTCGCCGCGATCGTCTTCGGCGTCTTGGCCTTGCGGAACGCGTTGCGCACACCTTGGCGCCGCCAGCTGTCCTTGGCGTGTTTGGGCGCCCAGCCGATGTACTCCGCGATGCCCTCGCTGAGCCACTGGTCCTCGCCGAAGTCGCGGGTGGACACCCCTCCGACGGTCACCACGTGGCCCAGCTCGTGCTGGACGGTGGTGGTCAGCAGTCGCTTGTCGTCGTCCAGCTCGCTCATCCGCAGGACCACGTCGGTGCCGGCGGTGTTGAGCGGGACGGCGTACGCCACCGTCCACTTGTCGTCGATGCCGCCGTACCAGGATTTCCAGGACTTGTCGTCGGCGAGGTACACGCGGTAGCGCTGCTGCGGGTTGTCGATATAGGCGGCGTACCGGTCGTTGACGGTGGCTGCCTTCTCGGCGACGGCGAGCACCCGCTGCAGGTTCTTGGCCTGCTTACGGGTCGCGACCACGGTCACCCGGCGGCCGTTGGCGAAGATCAGGTCCCCGCCCTCCCACGGCATCGGCTGCAGGTAGTTCGGTTTCTCGGCGGCGCCCAGCGCGGAGATCACGTAGGTGCCGCGGACCGGCCGGAGCGTCAGGGCCTGCTCGATGCGCGGCGGGCCGCTGTCGGGGTCGGAGTCGTACTCGGGACAGGCCGGCATGCTCAGGCAGAACGCGGCGGACGCGCCCATCGCCACGGCGCCGCCCCGGCCGCCCGGGCGCTGGTAGGTGTGGTACTCGAAGTGGCTGACGCCCAGGCCGCGCAGCGAGCGGAACATCGTGCGGTAGCGCGCGACCAGCTTGGTGTTGCCCGGGTCGACGGCGGCCAGCCAGCCCTTCTCATCGCCCTTCAGCAGCGCTGCCGCCTGCTGCGCGAGGGCGGACTCGGCCTGCTCGAAGGGCGTGGCGGGCTTCTTCACCTCGGCCTCGGCGGCCTTGACCGCGGGGACCGGGCCGGTGGACGGCTCGGAGCGCAACGGCCCGAAGGCGACGATGCCGGTCGAGACGGCCACCGCCAGTGCCAGCACGCCACCGGCGAGAACCGCGGTCCGGCGGGACGAGCGAGGCGACAGCGAAGGTGAAGCTTCTTCCACCTGGTGAATCTAAACAGGTTCGGCCCGGGCGCGATGCCCTTCCCCCGGTCAGATTTCGGCCGTCCAGGTGCCCTCGGCCAGGAAACGGTCGATGACCTGGCGGTGGGGTGCCAGGTCGAGGCCCTGGCCGGCGACCCAGGCGTCGGAGTAGTAGGTGTCCGCGTACCGTTCGCCGCCGTCGCAGATCAGGGTGACCACCGAGCCCTGGCGGCCGGTCGCCCGCATCGACGCGATCAGGCCGAACGCGCCCCACAGGTTGGTGCCGGTCGAGCCGCCGATGCGCCGCCCCAGGATCTCCGATCCGGCTCGCATCGCGGCCAGCGACGCCGCGTCGGGCACCTGCACCATCCGGTCGACGACGGCCGGCTGGAAGGACGGCTCGACGCGGGGCCGGCCGATCCCCTCGATGCGCGAGCCGCGGCCGGAGCAATGATCAAAATCGCCGCTGACGTACGCCGGCCAGAACGCCGAACCCTCCGGATCCACCACGCACAGCTTCGTCGGGAAGCGGCGATAGCGCGCGTAGCGGCCGATCGTCGCGCTGGTCCCGCCGGTGCCCGCGCCGACCACGATCCAGGCCGGCACCGGATGCCGTTCCAGGGACAGCTGGGCGTAGATCGACTCGGCGATGTTGTTGTTGCCCCGCCAGTCGGTGGCCCGCTCGGCGTGGGTGAACTGGTCCATGAAGTGGCCGCCCAGCTCGGCGGCGAGGTCGGCGGCGGTGGCCGACGCCCTGGTCGGGTCGTCGACCAGGTGGCACGTGCCGCCCTGGAACTCGATCAACGCGATCTTCTCCGGCTGGGTGGAGGCCGGCATCACCGCGATGAAGGGCAGCCCCAGCATCCGGGCGAAGTACGCCTCGCTGACCGCGGTCGAGCCGCTGGAGGCTTCCACCACCGTGGTGTCCGGGCCGATCCAGCCGTTGCACAACGCGTACAGGAAGAGGGATCTCGCCAGACGGTGCTTGAGCGAGCCGGTGGGGTGTGAGGACTCGTCTTTGAGGTAGAGGTCGACGCCCCACCCGACGGGCAGCGGGAACGGTAGAAGGTGGGTGTCGGCGGAGCGGTTGGCGTCCGCCTCGACCAGGGCGATGGCGTTCCGGGCCCAGGCCCGCGCGGCGTCGTCACAGCGGTCGAGTTGATCCATTCCTCATCCTAGGCCTGGTTGCGGCCGGTTCTCCCACTTCGTGCTGAGCGCGATCGCGGTCTGTGTGGAGGCCACCCCGGGCGTGCGGTTGAGCCGCACGATGAGCAGTTCGAGCTCGGCGATCGTGCCGACCCGGACGGTCAGCTGGTAGGACTCCACGCCCGCCATGAAGTAGCAGGACTCGACCTCGGGCATGCCCCGCACCGCGGCCAGCACGTCGTCGGTGTCGGCGCCGGAGTCCTCGATGATGCCGATGAGCGCGGTGACGCCCAGACCGATCTGTTCGTGGTCCACCTCGGCGCGGTAGCCGCGGATGGTGCCGGCCGCCTCCAGCTTGCCGACCCGCTCGTGCACGGCCGGCGCGGACAGCCCGACTTTGCGGGCCAGCTCGGCGTACGACGACCGGGCGTTCTCGCGCAGCAGGTCGATGAGCCGGCGGTCGATGTCGTCCATGGTTTCAGACCCTAAACTGCGCGTGCGTGCCCTTAACTTGCGGAGGGGCAGCCTCACGCCGCGTAGCAGGGTTAGGGTGCCAGGATAATGATCACTGTCGCAATCGGCTCTTTTTCCGCATTTCACGACCTTGCTGTTAGGGCGATGCTCTAATGGCTTTACGTCCCGATCGAGCTTGCCGAACACTCACCGTGACCACGGCCGCTCCAACAGACCGACGCGAGGAGGAGGCTGTGGACACGGGAGATCGTCTGCTGACGCCGGGCGAGGTGGCCGCGCTGTTCCGCGTCGACCCGAAAACAGTGACCCGATGGGCCGCTGCCGGCCGCATCGGCAGCATCCGCACGCCCGGCGGGCATCGCCGCTTCCGCGAGTCCGAGGTCCGCGCGCTGCTCGAGGGCGACGGCGTGATCGACGAGATGCGGGAGGACGACGCTGCCAACCGGCCGCGCAACACCGGTCCGTCAAACCCGGGCTCGAGTTACGGGCCACCCAACGGGCTGCGCTGAGCATTCAGCTCACCCGTCCAACGGGCGAAAAGGGTGTGCGTGACGCCCAGCGCGTCGAGCACTTTGCCCGCCACGAAATCGACCAGCTGTTGAGCCGTCGCCGCCGCACCAGCGCCGTAGAAGCCGGGGCTGGCCGGTAGCACGATCGCGCCTGCATCATGCAGCGCGAGGAGATGTTCCAGATGGGACCGGGTGACCGGCGTCTCGCGCGGCACCACGACCGTGCGCCGGTGCTCCTTGAGGTTCACCTCGGCGGCCCTCTGGAGCAGGTCCTTGGACAGGCCGATGGCGATGCCCGCACAGGCCGCGGTGCTCGCCGGGACGACCACCATGCCGCGCGCCGGGTAGGAACCACTGCTCGGGCCGGCGGCCAGGTCGCCGGCCGGCCAGTAGGTGAGATCGCCGCTGTTCTCGCCCAGCCAGGTCGCCACGTCGTCCTTCCAGTGGGCGTCCCGCACGGTCGCGCCGGTCTCGTCCAGCAGCGTCAGCCGGGCCGCCTTGGAGATCACCAGGTCGACCGGGTGTCCGGCGTTCAGAAGCCCGAGCAGGACCGCTTTCGCGTACGGCGTGCCGGACGCCCCCGACACCCCGACGATCCAGGGCGCCCGTTCCGTCACAGCAGCACCAGGTCCAGCAGGGCGAACACGAACAGTGCGATCCCGACGAACCCGTTCGCTGTAAAGAACGCTCTGTTCACTTTGCTCAGATCACGAGGCGTGACGACCACGTGCTGGTAGACGAACGCGGCGGCGGTGAGCGCCAAACCGGCCCACCACAGCCAGCTGAGTCCGACCAAGGCGCCGAACCAGACGAAGAGCGCGAAGGTCACCACATGCGTGACGGTCGAGATGTGCAGGGCGGTGCGGACCCCGAACCGGGCCGGCGTCGAATGCACGCCGATCTGCCGGTCGATCTCCACGTCCTGGCAGGCGTAGATGATGTCGAACCCGCCGATCCACAGCCCCACCGCGACACCGAGCACCCAGGCCGGGCCGGAGCCGGCGAACGTACCCGTGATCGCGATCCAGGCCCCCACCGGCGCGACAGCCTGGGCCAGCGCGAGCACGTAGTGCGGGAAGTTCGTGAACCGCTTCGCGTACGGGTAGATCACCAGCGGGGCCACCGCCAGCGGCGCGAGGACCAGGCAGAGCCAGTTCAGCAGGCCGGCCGCCAGGAACAGGAAAACCAGGGAGACCAGCGCGCCGGTCCAGGCCGTCCGCACGCTCACGGCGCCGGTGACGAGCTCCCGATTCTGCGTACGCGGATTGAGCGCGTCGATCCGCCGGTCGAGGATCCGGTTGGCCGCCATCGCGAAGGTGCGCCCGGAGATCATCGCGACGGTGACCCACAGAAGGTCGAACCAGTTGATGGTGGGCCACATCGCGGTCAGGGCGGCCAGGTAGGCGAACGGCAGCGCGAAGATCGAGTGCTCGACCTTGACCAGGCGCAGGAACGAGACGACCCTGCCCGGTTGCTCGGCCACGTCGGTCATATGCCGTACTCCTTCCAGCGCTTGTCGACCAGGCTGACCACCTCGGACGACATGGTCATCTCCTCCGGCCAGCCACGCGTGTAGCCCTCGGCCGGGAGCTTACGGGTCGCGTCGAGACCCGCCTTGCCGCCCCAGAACTGCTGGTAGGAGGCGTGATCCAGGTGATCGACCGGCCCCTGGGTGACGAGCAGGTCCCGGTCGTAGTCGACGTTCCCGAACGCCCGGAACGCCACCTCCCGGTAGTCGTGCACGTCGCAGTCCTCGTCCACCACCACGATCAGCTTGGACAGCGACATCAGGTGCGCGCCCCAGACGGCGTTCATGATCTTCTGGGCGTGCTTGGGGTAGCGCTTCCGGATGGAGACGATCACACAGTTGTGGAAGACGCCCGCCGCCGGCATGTCGTAGTCGACGATGTCCGGGATCAGCATCTTGAGCAGCGGCAGGAAGATCCGCTCGGTGGCCTTGCCCAGCCCGTGATCCTCCTGCGGCGGCTTGGAGGTGACGATCGAGTGGTAGATCGGCTTCTTCCGCATCGTCATCGTCTCGACGTGCAGCACCGGGAACGGCTCGACCGGCGTGTAGAAGCCGGTGTGGTCCCCGAACGGCCCCTCGTCCTGCCGCTCCCCCGGCTCCAGATATCCCTCCAGCACGACCTGAGCCTGAGCCGGCACCTGCAGCGGAACGCTCACGCAGTCGACCATCTCGACCCGCTCACCGCGCAGGAAGCCCGCGAACAGGTACTCGTCGATGTCCCCCGGCAGCGGCGCCGACGCGGCATAGCTGACCACCGGGTCACACCCGATCGCGATGGCGACGGGCAGCCGCTCACCCCGTCGTTCCGCGACGGCGTGGTGCGCGGTCGAATCCTTGTGGATCTGCCAGTGCATGCCCAGCGTGTTCTTGGAGTGCTGCTGGAGGCGGTAGAGCCCGAGGTTCCGCTTGCCGGTCTCCGGGTGCTTGGTGTGCGTCAGCCCGAAATTGTGGAAGACACCGCCGTCGCCCGGCCACACCTGCAACCCCGGCAACTTGTCCAGGTCAACGTCATCACCCTTGAGCACGACCTCCTGGCAGGGCGCCGACTTCACCTTCTTCGGCGGCAGCGAGGTCAGCTGCATGACCTTGCCGAGCCCCTCGCGCATCCCCGCGAACCCGACCGGCAGCTCCGGCTTGATCATCGCCCCGATCCGGTCCCCCACCTCGTCGAGCGAGTCGACGCCGAGGGCCATGGCCATCCGCTTCTCGGTCCCGAAAAGGTTCACCACGATCGGCATCTCACCCCGGGTCGGCCGCTCGAAGAGAAGAGCGGGCCCGCCGGCACGCACGGTCCGGGTCACCACCTCGGAGATCTCCAGCGTCGGGTCCACCGGCACGGTGATCCGCCGCAGCTCACCGGCCGCTTCCAGCGCAGAGACAAAAGACTGCAGGTCAGAATAGGGAAACCCACGGGCGGCCATGCCCCAAGTCTTGCACCGCCCGGCCCGCGCCGGAGCCAAGGGTGCCGACCGTCACCGCTGATCACCGTGGGGCGTTGAGCGTGCGTGAAGGTGCGCACCGTGGGACGGGTTCTGGGCCTGGCGGGGCTGCTCGCCGCGCTTGCCGTGGCCGCGCCCGCTCAAGCTCGGGAACTTCCTGTCTGCGGAAAAGGCAAGGCGTCCACCAAGGCGCCGACCAAACCCGCGGGAAGGCACAGCCCCGGCGCCTGCCGCGCGGTCGGGCGGGCTCTCGAGTCGGGTGTGCGGGTGCACCGGCTGCGGGCCCAGGCGACCGGCGGGGGCTACCACCACATGGGAGCGGGCACCGCCGGTGAGTGGGGTGGGGTGTCGGGGCGGATCTCGGTGGTCGACGGGGGGATCCGGCCGGGCACCTACGACTTCGTCGCGGGGCGGTTCATGGTCAAGCGGGACATGGGCGCCGGGAAGATCACCTGGCTGGAGGCCGGCTGGGCGGAGACCGGGTGGGCGGGTGCGGGACGGCAGCACGTCTACACCTACAACACCAACACGCGGAGCTGGGCCTTCTACGACCAGTACGCGCTGAAGCCCGGCGACCGGACCTGGATCGACCTGCACACCGACGGGCAGGGCGTCTGGCAGGCATGGCTGTGGTGGGACAACCGGTGGAACCTGCTCACCGCGCAGCGGCTGCCGGTGGGCGAGAGCGCCTACGTCGAGCAGTACGTCGAGGTGTATGTGGACCCGCGGCGGGCCAGCCGGATCGACGTGCCCGCGGTGACCGTGGACAACGTGCGGCTGCGGCCGGTCGGTGGCGGTGACCCGCAGTACTGGCGGGGGGACGTGAACACCCTGACCGGGGACGGGGCCACGCAGCGTGCCGGCGGGTTCTGCCTGAACTGGCAGAACCGTTACGACACCTGGACGGCGGGCGACTGCCCGGGGCTGGGCCTGCTGAACGGCGCGGCCGAGTAGCGGACCACCAGCTCCGGCTCGAAGAAAAGCTCCTCGGCGGGCGCGGCACGACCGTCGATCTGCTGCAGGAGCAGGGAGACGGCGGCGTGGCCCATGGCGTCGACCGGCTGCCGGACGGTGGTGAGCGGCGGGTCGGTGAAGGCCATCATGGGCGAGTCGTCGTACCCGACGATCGAGATGTCGCGGGGCACGGACAGGCCCATCCGGTGGGCCGCGCGGATGGCGCCGATCGCGGTCACGTCGCTGGCGCAGATCAGCGCGGTCGCGCCCTGTCCGATCAGGTGGCCGGCGGCGACCTGGGCCTCGGCCACCGCGAAGGGCGCCCGGCCGACCAGGGCGGCGCCGTCGAAGGCCAGGTAGGCGGCCAGTTTCCGGGCCGACGGCACGTGGTCGGCGGGCCCGAGCAGCAGCCCGATCCGCTGATGGCCGAGCGCGGCGAGATGCTGGTACGCCATCTCCACGCCGTGCCCGTCGTCGGTGCACACCTGCGGGAAGCCGAGCCCGTCCACCGCCGCGTTGATCAGCACCGTGGGCAGCGCCCGCTCGCGCAGCGCCGCGTAGTGCCCGTGGTCGGCCTCCATCTCCTGGTAGTGGCCGCCCGCGAAGATCACCCCGGAGACCTGCTGGTCAAGCAGCATCCGGACGTAGTCGGCCTCGGGCACGCCGTCCACCGTGCGGGTGCACAGCACCACGCTGAAGGCGCGCTTGGCGAGCGCACCGGCCATCGCCTCGGCCAGCGCGGGGAACACCGGGTTGGTCATCTCCGGCAGCACCAATCCGACGAGGCGGGTCCGCTCGCCGCGCAACTTGTTGGGGCGCTCGTAGCCGAGGACGTCCAGCGCGGTCAGCACGGCGTCCCGGGTGGCCTGCGAGATGCCGGGCTTGTCGTTGAGCACCCGGGACACCGTCGCCTGCGAGACACCCACGTGCTGGGCGATGTCGGCGAGGCGGCGGCTGCTGCTCATGCGCCCGAGTCTAGGAGCCAGACTCCGGTGTCCGGTGGCAGGAAGGCCCCGATCGGCTCGGATGTCAGCAGCGGGGTCGACGACGGCAACGGGACATCCCGTGGCGAGATGTTGATCATGCACACGACCGTTCCACGGCGGAAAGCCAGCACCTCGTCACCAAGGTCGAGCCAGGTCATCGGCCCGTCCAGGCAGCGCCGCAGCCGCAGGGCCGACCGGTAGAGGGAGAGCATCGACGCCGGGTCGGCCTCCTGCGCGGCCACGGACAGCGCGGCCCACGATGACGGTTGCGGCAGCCAGGACGGTTCAAGATCGGAAGACCACGGCAGGGGTACGCGGCAGCCGTCCCGCCCGGGATCCGCTCCCGCCGACCGCGTGTGCATCGGATCCTGGCGTACGGAAGAAGGAAGGTCCTCCACCTCCGGCAGCCCGAGCTCCTCGCCCTGATAGACGTAGACCGACCCGGGCAGCGCCGCGGTAAGCAGGATCGCCGCCCGCGCCCGCCGCGTCCCCAGCGCCAGATCGACCGGCATGCCGTGGCGGGCGCCGCGTGACGCGAAGTCGAAGGCCGTGTCCGCCCGCCCGAACCGCGTGACATGCCGCGTGACATCGTGATTGGACAGCACCCACGTGCTGGGCGCGCCGACCACCTCGTGCGCCGCGAGCGTGTCGTCGATGCAGCGGCGCAGCGCCTTCGCGTCCCACGGGCAGCCGAGGAAGTCGAAGTTGAACGCGGTGTGCATCTCGTCCGGGCGCAGGTAGGCCGCGAACCGCGCGGGGTCGGGCAGCCACACCTCGCCGATCAGCACGCGCGGCGGGTCGTAGGAGTCCGCGACCCGCCGCCACGCGCGGTAGATGTCATGCACCTCGTCGCGGTCCGGCGCGGCGTCGACGAGCGCCGGATCCTTCACGCACATGGTGGCCGAGTCGATCCGTACGCCGTCGACGCCGCGGTCGAACCAAAATCGCAGGATGTCCTCGAAGTCGGCGCGCACCGCCGGATGCGTCCAGTTGAGGTCCGGCTGCTCGCGAGCGAAAAGGTGCAGGTACCACTCGCCGTCCTCGACCTGGGTCCAGGCCGGCCCGCCGAAGACCGACTGCCAGTCGTTCGGCGGGAGGCCCGGCGCCCGCCCGGGACGGAACCAGAAGCGGTCCCGGATGCCCCGCACGAACCACGGATGCTGGTCGGAGCAGTGGTTCGGGATGACGTCGATGATGACGCGCAGCCCGAGGTCGTGCGCCTCCTCGATCAGCCGGACGGCCTCGGCGAGGGTGCCGAACAGCGGGTCGATGCCGCGGTGGTCGGCCACGTCGTAGCCGAAGTCGGCCATCGGCGACGGATACCACGGGCTGAACCAGATGGCGTCCACGCCCAGGTCCCGGATGTGGCCCAGCCGCTGCCGCACACCGGCCAGGTCACCGATCCCGTCACCGTTCCCGTCCGCGTACGACCGCGGGTAGACCTGGTAGATCGCCGCCGTTCGCCACCACTCAGACACGAGTCACCACCCGCTGTTGCCGGGACCGCGGGTGATCTGGAACCCGCTGTTGTCGGCCAGCGCCGGGCCGCCGGTGCCGCTGACGGTCACGTAGCTGAACGTGCCGTTGCCGGGCGCGTTGAACTCCATGCCGATCGTCCCGGCGCCGCGGAACGCGACCCGCTCGACGGTGAGGCCGTTGATCGGCACCTGCCAGCTGAGCAGCAGCCCCTGGTACGAGCTGTCCACCACCTCGAGGTCACGCAGAACCACCGGCGCGTTGATCGCGTTGCCCGGCGCGTAGAGCCAGACCGCCCCGATCGCGCTGCCCCAGTCCAGGCTGTACGAGCCGGCGCGGGTGAGCGTGTTCCGTTGCACGACCGTGATCCCGGCGAACGGGATGGCGTCATGCCAGGTGGACACCGTGCTGCCGGAGCCCTGGAACACGATGTTGGTGATCAGGTTGTCCTCGATGCGGTTCGAGGTGCCGCCGTAGATCGCGGCGCCGTTCGCCAGCAGCGGCAGGGTCAGCGTGTTGAAGGCGAACACCGAGTCGCGCACGGTCCCGGCGTTCGCCCAGGACCACATCGCCAGGCCGTCGTCGCCGGTGTTGCGGGTGGTGCTCTGCTCGACGCGTACGTTGGAGGTGTTGCCGTTGATGTTGGCCCCGTCCGCCATGGTGTTGCGGATCCGCAGGCCGACCGCGTGCAACCCGGACGCGCCCTTCACCCACAGGCCGACCTTGGCGTGATTGGTGGCCACGTTGCGGATCAGCGAGCCGGTGCCGAAATCGCCCTCGATCGCCGCGTCCGAGTTGGCGCAGCAGTCCGGGTCGCGGGTGGTCACGTCCCCGTCGAAGGTGAAGTCGCCGAGCTGGGTGTTGCCGCCGGTGACGTAGATGCCGCCGCGGCGGTTCTGTCCGAGCAGGACGGTGTGCCAGATCCCGGCGCCGCGGACGTCGATGCCGGCCACGGTGACGAGCGAGCCGATCACGAACCGGCCGGCCGGGATCCACAGGCCCCTCGCCGCGCTCGACCGCGCCGCGCCGGCCGCGGACCGGAAGGCGGCCGCGTCGTCGCCGCTGTCGCCGGGCACCGCGCCGTACGACGTGACGTCGACGTATCCGGCCGGCGCGGACTGCGGCGCCTCGGCCACCTCGGCGTCGACCAGGTCCACCGTCACGTACGCCGTCGCGGTCGTCTCCTTGACCAGCCGCAGCACGGTCCCGGCCGGGTAGGTCCGCGGCAGCAGCGTGCGGACGTCGTCGAAGTACCGGTGTGGCCGCTCACCGCCGGGCGCCCCGTCGAACGGGTACGGCCCGTACATCCAGCTCCAGCGCGAGGTCAGCGCCAGGTCGGCCACCTTGGCGCCGCCCGCGTAGACGGCCAGCGGCCCGGTGCTGTCGTCCGGGATGCCCGCCCGCACGGTGATCGCGTCGGCCGGCTTGGTGAGCGTGACCTCGACGTACTGCCCGGCGCCGGTGAGCTTGACGGCCCGCCGCCCGGACGCCTCGGCCTGCTCGGTGGTGTAGACCCGGCCGGCCGCGAGCACGGATCCGTTGGTGCGCCCGGCTTCCGCCTCGTACGTCGTCCAGGGCACGGTCGCCCCGCGCGTCGCCAGCGGGCCGCTCCCGGCGACCGCGATGTTGTCCAGTTGCACGCCGCCGGAGTCGCCGCTGTCGACCTGGTAGCCGACGAGGTTCACCCCGGCGCGCAGCGGCAGGTCGCGCACGGCCGTCTGCCAGCCGGAGCCGGTGGGCAGGCTGAGCTGCCCCTGCTTGAGGCCGTTGGCGTAGACCGACAGCGTGCGGGCCGAGCCCGAGGTGTTGCGATAGCGCAGGGTGGTCGCGGCCGTCCCGGCCGTCTCTTTTCCGACGGTACGGAGGACACGCGCGCCCGCCCCGAGCCCGGTGACGAACCCGGAACCGGTGTACCCGGCCACATCCGTGGCGACGGTCGCCCCGGCCACGAAGCCGTCCTCCAGCTCCAGGCCGCCGCTGGGCGCGGGCTGATCGGGCGTGGTGACCGCGATGTCGTCCAGGTTGAAGTTTCCGTTGTCGGAGCTGCCGTACTTCACGGCGACCGTGTTCGAGCCCGCGTTCAGGCTCAGGCCGGCGCTGATCGTGCTCCAGGTATCCCAGTTGGCCAGCGCAGGCAGGCTGATCTGCTGCGTGGCGCCGTTGACGATCAACGAGGCCGTCCGTGGCGAGCCGGTGCCGTTCGCATACCGCAATTCGGCACTGCCTGATCCGGCCACCGCGGAGGTGACCGTGAAGGTGGCGGCCGCATTGCCCCGGTTGCCGTCGACGAAGCCTCCGACGTAGCCCGCACCCGTGTAGCCCGGGTGTTCGCTCTCGACCCGCGCACCGCCGCTGAGCTGGGCAGACTCGGCTTGATAGCTCTGCTTACCCAGAGGAAGCGGCGCTGCGTAGCTCTGCTTACTCATAGGAAGCGGCGCTGCGTAGCTCTGCTTACCCAGAGGAAGCGGCGCGACGGACATCGCGGCGGTCAGGGTCGCCGACAGCAAGGCGTTCATCCCGCCGCTCCCAGGATCTCGTTGACCTGCTTCTCGGCATCGGCCAGCAGCCGGTCGACGTCGGCGTTCCGGTCGGTCAGCACCTTCTGCATCGGCACGTCGAGGACCGCGTAGAGCTGCTGGGCCAGCGGCGGCTCCAGCTTGAGCGGGATCTGCTCGACCGCGGCCGCGAACGGCGCGAAGTTCTCGGCCGGCACGTTCCCGAACTGCTGCCGGGCGGCGGCCAGCTGCTTGTCCGGCTCGGACCCGGCCACCCAGAGGTTGGGCTGCGGGAGGCCGACCGGCTCCTTGTTCGTCTTGGCGCGCTGCGTGGTCTCGGTGATCCGCGCCGGGTCGAGGTTCTTGAAGTTGAGCCAGGCGAGCCCGGCCTTGATCTTCGCGGGGCTGAGCCCCGCCTTGAACAGGTAGCCGTCGCCGCCGCCCAGGGTCGCCCGGCCGTCGGGCATCGGGCCCAGCCCGTACGTGGCGAATGTGCCCTTGAACTGGTTGACGATGTTCACGATGTCGCTTCCGGTGCCCAGGTACATCCCGAGTTTGCCGCCACCCATCAGGCGCAGCAGGTCGGAGTACTCCAGGAGCTGCCGCTCGCCCATCGACCTGTCGGTCCAGCGCAGGTCCTTGAGCTGCTGGAGCACCTGGCGGCCCACGGGGCTGTTGAAGGCGGCCTTCCAGGTCTCGCCTTCCCGCACGGCCACGTCACCGCCGAGCGAGTATGCCTCCGCGGTGAAGTGCCAGCCGCCGGTGTTGGACTTGCTGTAGTCGCCGTAGCCGGCCACGCCGCCGCCCAGGGCGGTCAGCCTGGTGGCCGCCGCGCGGACCTCGGCCCAGGTCCGGGGCGGGTTGACCGGATCGAGGCCGGCCCGCTTGAACAGCTCGCGGTTGTAGACCAGGCCCATCGTGTAGTTCTGCGACGGCAGGCCGTAGACCTTGCCGGTCTCGTCGGAGAAGATCCGCATCAGCTCGGGACGGATGTCCGTCACCGCCGGGACGTCGCCGAGGTACTTGCTGATGTCGGCGACCTGCCGCTTGCGGATCAGCGCCTGCGGGTCGGTGAAGTAGACGTAGAAGACGTCCTCGAGCTGGCCGCCGGCCAGTTTCGCGGAGAACGTCTGCGGGTCCATCATGCCCTCGCGGGCGTCGACGGTGATGTGCGGGAACTTCGCCTGGAACGCCTGGACGTCCTTCTGGAAGTTCGCCCGGTTGACCGGGTCGGTGTCCGGCGGCAGGCCGTTGACCACGATCGTCACCGGGCCGTTGCCGGCCTGCCCTTCGTCTGGTTCGGAACACGCGCCGGCCACGAGCAGGGTGGCGGTCGCGCTGAGGAACAAGCGTCGTCGCATGAGGGGAGTCCCTCCATCGGAGCGTTCGGTGGAAGCGCTGCGCAGGCCGATGTTAAGACCGTCGATGTGACGAAGTCCATAGTTTTATGCAATTTTTCGGTGCATCACTGTCATTTGATTTGCACAGGACTGCAACTTCCGCGTACGACGAGCTCCGCGTCGAACGTGATCTCATCCGTGACCAGCAGCCGTCCGTCCAACTGGGCGAGCAGCGAGGACACTGCCGCCGCGGCCATCTCACGGACCGGCTGACGCATCGTGGTCAGCGGCGGATCGGTCACACCCATGAACGCCGAGTCGTCGAACCCGATCACCGAGACATCCGCGGGCACCCGGAGTCCCTTGCGCCGGACCGCGCGCACCGCACCCAGCGCGAGCGCGTCGCTGGCACAGACGATGCCGGTGACCTCGCGGTCCAGCAGCCGGCCCGCCGCCGCCCGGCCGCCCTCGACGCTGAAGACGGTGTGCTCGACGAGTTCGGCGTCGCCGCCCTGGAAGCCGGTCAGCTTGCGCATCGACGGCTGATGCCCCCACGGGCCCAGGATCAGACCGATCCGCTCGTGACCCAGACCGGTCAGGTGCCGCACCGCGTCCCGCACCGCCGCCGCGTCGTCGATGCTGACCTGAGGCACGCCCAGGTTCTCGTCGGCGGCGTTGATCAGCACCATCGGCAGCTTGCGCTCGGTGAGCTGCCGGACCTGCTCCGGGCCGGCGTCGGCGAAGCTGCCGCCCACGAAGACGATGCCGCCGACCTGGCTGCGCAGCAGCATCTGCACGTAGTGCGCCTCGGACACCCCGTCGGAGGTGCGGGTGCACAGCACCGGGATCAGGCCACGCTGGACCAGCGACACCGCGATCACGTCGGCGAACGCCGGGAAGACCGGGTTGGACAGGTCGGGCAGGACCAGGCCGACCAGCCGGGCCCGCTCGCCGCGCACCGGCCGCGGCCGTGGGAACCCGAAGACGTCCAGCGCGGTCAGCACGGTGTCACGGGTGGCCTGCGCGACGCCCGGCTTGTCGTGCAGCACCCGGCTGACGGTCGCCTCCGACACCCCCGCGTACGCGGCCACCGCCGCGAGCCTGCTCGTCACCAGCTACACGCTACGCGTCATGCAAATCCTTGCAAGAGTCGTGCAAACGAGGTCAGCCAGCGTTGGCGTACGAGTGCAGGCCCTCGAAGAACAGGTTCACGCCGAACAGGTTCATCAGCATCGTGGCGAAGCCGATCAGCGCGATCCACGTGGCCGTCGTGCGCTTGACGCTCGGGGTGGCGCGGGCATGCAGGTACCCGGCGTAGACGATCCAGGAGATGAACGCCCAGACCTCCTTCGGATCCCAGCCCCAGTAACGGCCCCAGGACGCCTCGGCCCACAGCGGACCGGCGATCAGGGCGCCGAACGTGAACAGCGGGAACGCGAACGCGTGCAGCCGGAACGTCAGCCGCTCCAGCGTCTCGGCGGCCGGCACGTGCTTGCCCAGCGGGTACGGGAAGCGGGTCTTGCCCTGGTCGTACCCGGCCTTGATCAGGAAGAGGGTGGCCGGGACCGCGCCGAAGAGCAGAATGCCCGAGGCCAGGATGATCGTCGAGACGTGGATGACGTACCAGTACGAGTTCAGCGCAGGGACCAGCGGGCCGACCGGGGTGTACGCGATCAGCCCGTTCGCCCCGAGCAGCACGACCATGCTGAGCGCCACGAACAGGCCGAGGTGCCGGATGGCGGGTTTGCGGCTGAGCACGCCGAGCCACACCGCGGAGCCGACGAACGACACCGACAGGGTGAACTCGTACATGTTGCCCCAGGGCATCCGGTCGGCCGCGACCGAGCGCGTGACCAGGGTGCCCAGGTGAAGCAGGAGCGCCAGCACGTTGAGGCCGACGCCGATCTTGCCGACCAGGTCGCCGCGATGCCGGGGAGCCTCGACAACGACCGGCTCGATCGTCGGCGGTCCGCCGGCGCCCACCAGCTCGCGCGTCGCCGCCCGGCCGATGTGGCTGCGGTTGCCGAACGCGTACTCGGCGGCGTAGCACACCATCGCGGCCAGGTAGGCCAGCACGGTGATCGCCATCAACTGGTTGGACAACTCCGCCATCACGCGGTCCCCTCGTCACCCCTGGCCGCGGCCACCACATCACGGAACTCTTCGTCGAAGCCCGGATAGTCGGTGCGCGGCAGGCCACCGGCCTCCATCACGGTACGCCCGCCCCGGGCGCCGTCTCCCGCGAGGGGCGAAACGCCGTCAGCCTCAGCGGGCGAGATGCCGTCAGCCTCCGCGGGCGACATGCCATCAGCCTCGGCGGGCGAAACGCCATCAGCCTTGGCGGGCGAGAGGCGGAAGAAGATCCGCCGGCGGCGGCCGAACAGCGACGCCATCAGCCCCAGCAGCCCGAGCACCGCGCCGACGAGCACCAGGGACTGGGTCGGGTCGTGCCGCACGGCCAGCGTGACGAACGGCTGCGTGCCGAGGAACTCCAGCTTGGTCCCGTCGTCCAGGGTCCACGCCTGGCCCGGCCTCAGCTCGTGCGGCCGGCCGCTGTCGGTGCCGCTGACCTGCTTGAGCTTGCCGCTGGCGATCTGGCCGCGATTCAGCGAGTAGACCGAGCCGGGGATGCCCGCGTCCACCCCGAGATTCCCCCGGTACGCGGTCAGGAACAGCACCGGGTTGCGTTCGGCCGGGAACACCGACGCGGGCCGGCCGTCCGTGGACGCGGTCGGCAGGTAGATGCCCTCGAAGCCGACCTGCAGGTCCTCGCCCCGCTTGTTCGTCTTCGGGTCGATGTTGACGTCCGGGAACATCACGGCGCCCTCGCTGGTCAGCATGCCGGCCTTGTCGGGCAGGAACGGCACCGCCTTGGTCTGCTGCTTGCCGAACCGGTCGGTGTAGCGCAGCATCGGCGCGTACCCGTGGCCGATCAGGCTGACCGCGGCGCTGGAGAGCCGCAGCGGGTTGTTGACCCAGAAGGTCCGGCTGCTCTCCTTGCCGTCCTCGTCGACCAGCACCTGGGCGCGGAACGACTTCGGCTGCCCGGTCTCCTGGAACGTCGCCCGGAAATCGGTCAGCTCCAGACAGAATGGCGGCAGGTCGCCCGGCCCGACGCGCGCGCCCAGCGACGAGTCGTCGTACTGCGTCACCGCGTTGCAGAAACCGCGGTCGGCGCCTTTCACCAGGATGCGGTTGCCGTGCCAGCCGTACCACGCGCCGAAGCCCACGCCGACCAGCACGGCCAGCAGCGCGCAGTGGAACAGCAGGTTGCCGGTCTCCTTGAGGTAGCCCTTCTCCGCGCCGACCGTCCACCCGCCGTTGTCGTCCTGGCGCACCCGGGCACGCCAGCGCCGCTTGCGCAGGGTCGCGGCGACGCTCGCCGCGACGGCCGCGGGCTCCCCGGTGGTTTCCGTCGCTGCCGCGTGCTGCGGCAGGCGGTCCAAGCGCTTCGGAGCGTCCGGGGGTACGGAGCGCAGCGCGCGCACGTGTTCGACCAGCCGCGGCGCCACGCATCCGACCAGCGAGGTGAACAGCAGCAGGTAGACGGCGGCGAACCAGACCGACGCGTACACGTCGAACATGCCCAGCCTGTCCAGCGTGGGCGCGAGGTCGGGGTGCGCGGCGAAGTAGCCGGCGACCCGTTCGGCGTTCACCGAGCGCTGCGGCAGGACCGAGCCCGGGATCGCCGCGATCGCGAGCAGGAACAGCAGCACCAGCGCGGTCCGCATGCTGGTCAGCTGGCGCCAGGAGTTGCGCAGGAACGCCCACACCGGGTTGGCCGGCCGCCGGGGTGGCGGTGCGGCGGCGGCGGTCCGTTCCTGCACGACGGTCACAGCAGCGTTCCGGCGTCGAAGTTGAAGGTGGTGAGCAACCAGATCAGGAAGCCGTTCCAGCCGCCGGTGACCAGCGCCAGCCCGACCAGGATGAGCAGGCCGCCGCCGATCCGGGTGACCCAGCGGCTGTTCCGGCGCACCGCCCGGAAGACCCCGATGAGCTTGCGGAAGAAGAGCCCGAACAGCACGAACGGCACGCCCAGCCCGAGGCTGTAGGCCAGCGCGAGCACCAGGGCCCGGTCGGTCTGCCCGGTCGTGGTGGCCAGGCCCATCACCGCGCCCAGGGTCGGTCCGGTGCAGGGCATCCAGGAGAGGCCGAAGATGGCGCCGAAGATCGGGGCGCCGGCCAGGCCCGCGTTGGGCAGCTTGTGGATCCGGAACTCGCGCTGCATGCCCGGGATCACCCCGAGGAACGCCAGCCCGAGCACGATGATCAGCACGCCGAGGACGACCTCGAGCTCGCGCTTGTGCTGCAGCGCGGTGCCGATGTTCGCGGCCAGGGTGGCGAGCAGGGCGAAGACCACGGAGAAGCCGAGGACGAAGAGGCTGGTCCCGGCCAGCACCCTTCCCCTCGTACGCACCGGGGTGGCAACCGCGACCGACCCCTCACCCTGCGCCGACTCGCGGTCTTTGGTCTCCTCCAGGTCGGAACCGGCCAGACCGGTCACATAGGACAGATAACCCGGCATCAGCGGCAGGACGCACGGCGACAGGAAGGAGACCAGCCCGGCGATCGCGGCCACGGCGATCGCCAGCAGCAGCGGGCCGCTGTCGGCGATGCCGGCGAAGGTCTCACCCATCAGGGCGTCCTCTCGGCGGCGACCCGCTCGACCAGCGGCTGAAGCTCGGACAGCACGGTGGCCCGGCGCAGCGCCACGGCTATCCGGCCCTGCCGGTCCAGGATCAGCGTCTGCGGGGTGCTCACCTGGTTGACGTCGAACTTCAGCGCGACCTTGCCGTCCGGGTCGAAGACGCTCGGATAGGTGACCCGGCCGCGCTCGAACTCCTTGGCCGCGTCCCGGTCGTCGCGCGAGTTGACCCCGATGAACGTGACGCCCTTGGCCTTGGTCGCCTGGAACGCGTTCTCCAGGTCGTCCGCCTCGGCCCGGCAGGGGTTGCACCACGAACCCCAGAAGTTGACCACCACGACCTTGCCGCGGTCGGCCGCCACGTCGTAGGTGCCGCCGTCCAGCAGCTCGCCCGTCACGTCACTGACCTGCGGACGCTTGTCCGGGGCGCACTCGATCACGCCCTTGGTGGTGACGCAGTCCGCCTCCCAGCTGTCGCTGCCGCACCCCGCCAGCGCGCCCCCTGCCAGAGCAGTGGTGGCGAACAGCGCGACGAGCCGGCGCATGGTCAAACTGAGCTTGCCTTTCGCATGCCCTTCTGGCCCTCGCCTGCGAGGCCGTTCGCAGGCGGCGGGTCGCTGCCGCTCGGTGCAGGCGGTCATGCGCCTTTGGCCGTCCGGGCGCCCGGGGACATCGCGACCAGATGCGCGGCAGGCTCGGAGTAATCGATGCCGACGACCCGGGCGCCCTCGAACCGGAACGAGGTCAGGCTGGCCAGGCCGCACTGGCGGCGACGCGGGTCGTGCCACAGGCGCTTGCGTTCCACGTAGCGTCGCAGCGTCCAGATCGGCAGCTGATGCGAGACCACGACCGCCTCATGCCCCTCGGCCGCCAGCCGCGCCGCCTGCACCGCCTCGAACATCCGCTGGGCGATCGCCAGGTACGCCTCGCCCCAGGACGGGGTGATCGGGTCGCGCAGCACCCACCAGTTGCGCGGATCGCGGAACGAGCCGTCGCCCGGCCCCACACCCTTGCCCTCGAAGTAGTTGGCGCTCTCGATCAGCCGCACATCGGTCGTGATGTCCAGCTTGTACTGAGCGGCGAACGGCTCCGCGGTCTCCTGCGCGCGCTCCAGCGGACTCGCCACCAGATGCGTCACGTCCCGGTCCTTGAGCACGTCGGCGGCCGCCTTGGCCATCTGCACGCCGAGCTCCGAGAGGTGGAAGCCGGGCAGCCGCCCGTACAGAACCTTGGTGGGGTTGTACACCTCACCGTGGCGCAGCACATGGACGACGGTGGTGCTCTCGCTCATCGGCTCTCCCCCATGGCGGCCGCCGCGGCCCGGGCGGCATGCGGCAGAGCCTCGGCGATCGTCTCCAGCGCGGGCTCGTCCAGCGCCACCGACACGAACCACGACTCGAACGCGCTCGGCGGCAGGTAGACGCCACGCGACAACATCGCGTGGAAGAACGCCTTGAACGCCCCCGCGTCCTGCGCTTTCGCCGACTCGTAATCGCGCACGTCGGCATCGGTGAAGAAGACCGAGAACATGTTTCCCGCGTACGACAGCCGGTGCGGCACGCCCGCGGTGGTGAGCGCATCGGACGCCATCGCGCCGACCGTCTCCGACAGCTCGTCCAGGCGCTGGTAGACGGCGTCGTCGGCGAGCCGCAGCGAGGCCAGGCCGGCGGCGCACGCCAGCGGGTTACCGGAGAGCGTGCCGGCCTGGTAGACCGGGCCCTCCGGAGCCAGCCGGGACATGATCTCGGACCGGCCGCCGAACGCCGCCGCGGGCAGGCCGCCGCCCATCACCTTCCCGTACGTGTACAGGTCGGCGCCGGCCGGATCGAGGCCCTCCCAGCCGGCCCGGGAGACGCGGAAGCCGGTCATCACCTCGTCGATGATCAGCAGGGCGCCGTGCGCGTGAGCAATCTCGGCGAGCCGCTGGTTGAAACCGTCGCGCGGGGCGACCACGCCCATGTTGCCGGCGGCCGCCTCGGTGATCACCGCGGCGATCTCGCCGCCCTGTGCCTGGAAGGTTTTTTCCAGCGCGGCGACGTCGTTGTAGGGCAGGACGATGGTGTCGCTCGCCGACGCACCGGTCACTCCGGGCGAATCGGGCAGGCCCAGGGTGGCGACGCCGGACCCGGCCGCGACCAGGAGCGCGTCCACGTGGCCGTGGTAGCAACCGGCGAACTTCACGACCTTCGAGCGCCCGGTGAAGCCCCGCGCCAGCCGGATGGCCGTCATCGTGGCCTCGGTGCCCGAGTTGACCAGGCGCACCTCGTCGATCGGCGTGCGGGCGACGATCTCCGCCGCCAGCTCGACCTCGCCCGCTGTCGGCGTACCGAAGCTGGTGCCCTTGGCGGCAGCGGCCTGGACCGCCGCGACCACCTCGGGATGTGCGTGGCCGTGGATCAGCGGTCCCCACGAGCAGACCAGGTCGACGTAGCGCCGGCCATCGGCGTCGGTCAGCCACGCGCCGGCGCCCTCGGCCATGAATCGGGGCGTGCCGCCGACCGCCCGGAACGCACGCACGGGTGAATTGACCCCGCCCGGCACGATGGCGCGGGCGCGGTCGAACAGGGCCTGGGAAGCCGGTGCGTCCTCCGGGTAGGGGAACGACTCGGCGCGGTATGAGGTGGTCACAGCGTCATCCATTCTGGCAGCGGGGTCCGGCAGAAGTGGCAAGAGGGTTGTTCATGTCACCTTCGGTGACCCCGAGCCAACCTGCCGAGCGGCTCTCAACAGGAAGGAAGCCGCCGCCCGCGATAGGGTGAAACCTGTGGAGCGACCGGAGCTGTCCATCACGGTTAACCGTGCCCCCGACGAGGTGACGTTCATCCTCGCCGGGGAGATCGACGTGCTCACGGTGGCCAATTTGAGCGCCTTGGTCAATGAGGAGCTGGCCGATCCACCGGCCCGGATGGTGCTTGACATGGCCGGCGTCACCTTCTGCGACAGCCAGGGCCTCGGCACCCTCGTGGTGCTCAGCCGCAAGGCGCAGCATGCACGCTCCGTGCTGTCGCTGGCCAACGTCGGCGACTTCCTGATGCGCGTCCTCGACATCACCGGCCTGCGCTCGGCCCTCATGATCAGCAGCACAGCCTGACGTCGCCCTTGCCCTGACGCCGGTGTCAGGGCATACCGTTCGGCGCATGCTGATCGGTGAGCTGGCCACCCGCGCCGGGACGAGCACGCGGACGCTGCGCTACTACGAGCAGCACGGTCTGCTGCGGGCTTCCCGGGACGCGCGCGGCTACCGCTGCTACGACGACGCCGAGCTGCGGGTGGTTCGCGAGATCCGCACCCTGCTCGGGTCGGGCTTCGCCCTGGACGACATCCGTCCCTTCGTGGCCTGCCTGCGCGCCGGCAACGAGGCCGGGCACGTCTGCCCCGACGCGGTCGCGGTGCTGCGACGCAAGCTCACAGAGGTCGACGGGGCCCTCGATCAGCTCCAGTCCGTCCGCGACCGGCTGCACGAGCAGCTGGCCGAAGCGATCGAGGAGCGCACCATCCGATGCCAGATGACCTGCTGAAAGTAATCACCGACGCCACCTTCACCGACGAGGTCCTGCTCAGCACCACGCCGGTCCTGGTCGATTTCTGGGCCGACTGGTGCCCGCACTGCCCCGCGATGTCCCGGACCCTGTCCACCTTGGCGCCGTCCTTCGAGGGCCGGATCACCTTCACGAAGATCAATTCCGATCAGAACCCGTCGACGACCCGCGACTACCGCGTGATGTCGCTGCCCACCGTCCTCCTCTTCCAGGGCGGCCGCCCCACCACCACGATCGTCGGCGCCCGCCCCGCGTCCCACATCCGCGCCGCCCTCACCAAAGCCCTCGAGCCGTACGTCAACAGCTAGGCTCGGTCTGGTGTATGCCCGCCGGTCCGCTCGTGTGCTGCTGGTCGACGGGCAGGACCGGTTGCTGCTGCTGGGCAACCGGTTCGGACACGGCGACGTCTGGCTGACACCGGGCGGCGGCCTGCGGCGCTGGGAGCGTCTGTCCTCGGCGGCCGCGCGCGAGCTGGCCGAGGAGGTCGGCCTGACCGTGGACCGGCGCGAGCTGGGCGGCCCAGTCGCGTTCACCACCGGGTACGCCGACCTGAGCTTCGCCAAGGGCACCTTCCGCGACGACTTCTTCTTCCACCGCGTCGACCACCACGAGATCGACACCAGCCGCATGGAGGACCTGGAGCGCGGCTTCCACACCGGCCACCGCTGGTGGACCCTCCCCGACCTGCGCTCCACAACCGAGACGGTCTACCCGTTCGGCCTCCCGCCGCTGCTGACCGA
Organism: Actinoplanes sp. NBRC 103695; assembly: GCF_030269485.1. GTDB lineage: Bacteria > Actinomycetota > Actinomycetes > Mycobacteriales > Micromonosporaceae > Actinoplanes. The sequence goes on from NZ_BSTL01000015.1 coordinate 294,569, forward strand.
CCTCCTGTCCGGCCACATCCCACCGCAGCCGGTCCAACTCCCCTGGCACCACTAGAACTCTTCGCGTTGGAAGTCTGGTGAGAGCGCGCATTGCCGGGTCTTCCCGGTGCGTGCGCTTGCTGCCGGCGCTTCCGCCGAGCGTGGGGTCGGCCGAGCATAGGGTCGGCCGGGTTGC